>CAVSWK010000025.1:0-714616 GCA_963731525.1 uncultured Acidobacteriaceae bacterium | reverse complement strand
ACTGGATTTCGTAGGGGCCAAGTTTCGTGCCAGAGATTAAGGCCATTGGTGGATGGGATTATAGTCCAAGGGGCGAACCGGTAGACGACGTACTCGGAAACGGACGCACTGCGAGGTAGCGGAAAAACTGAGGTGTCAGCGAGGCGCCGAGCCCGAAGCCGCTGCGGCGGCACTTGCGGCCGATACTCGTACGAATTGAGAGATGGGCTCGTCGGAAGGCAAGTATTGGTAGGAATCGAGTTGCACGGCGATTCCGTTTCGTTGACCGGCCGCGGAGGCCGATGCGCGCAACACCCGCCCACGGCAGCGAACCGGCATGTTTTCACCCAAGGTGATTTCGGAGGGCATGGTAAAAGTTAATTCCACGACCGCTCCTTCCGGAAGGGTCGTCTCGGCGTAAAAAAATATTCCACGGCTGCTCAAGTTCTGAATAAATCCAGACACGGTGCGTCCCTCGAAATGAATGGCCAATGACAATGACTGGTGCACTTCGAAGCGCTGCGCCGATCGGCGTTCAAGACGATTGGGACCTGTGCTCATGGTTATCCTTTCCGGATTTCGGGTTCGGTGGACCTTAACTCTATCGCGGATCGAACCGGCGGGGAAGTTGCAAGTCGGTCACCCCGGCGCGGCCTGTGGAAATCTATCTGAAGGTGATCACCCAGCCCCGGCAGCGACAAAATAATCTCTCGGATTGCTCTCCGCATCTTCCTGCCGGTTGCCGTCGTCGCCAAGATGTGAAAAAGTTCTAGAAGAGTGACTGAGGAGCGAAATTCCGCCACGGCTGAAGAAACGGAGGCAAAAACCACGCCGCGGTCGAAGTGGGTCACAACCCTGCGCGCTTTGCGCCACCGCAATTTTCAGCTCTTCTTCGGCGGACAACTTATCTCCCTCATCGGCACCTGGATGCAGACCGTAGCCCAGGCGTGGCTCGTCTATCAGATGACGAATTCTGCCCTCTTGCTGGGAAGCGTCGGCTTTGCCAGTCAGTTTCCCGTTTTCCTCGTCGCTCCTTTCGGGGGAATTACCGCCGACCGCGTCAATCGCCAGCGACTCATAATCGCCACGCAGACCGCGTCCATGATCCTCGCGGGAATTCTGGCTTGGCTCACGTTGAGCGGACACGTCCATGTATGGCACATCTTCGTGCTGGCGGCCATGCTCGGAGTGGTGAACGCGTTTGATATTCCCGGCCGGCAGTCCTTCCTCGTCGACATGGTTGGCAAGGAAGACCTGATGAACGCCATCGCGCTGAATTCCTCGATGTTCAATGGCGCGCGCATCATCGGCCCGGCCGTAGCCGGAATTCTGGTAGCGAGAATCGGCGAAGGCTGGTGCTTTGCCGCCAATTCATTGAGCTATATCGCCGTGATCGTCGGCCTGTTGCTGATGCACGTGCACTGCGCTTCGCGCGCCGCCAGACATTCGCCGATTGAAGACATCATCGAAGGTTTTCGCTGGGCCAACCAGACGCGGATCATTCGCGCGCTGCTGTTGCTGCTTGGCCTGGTAAGCCTGGTGGGTATGCCCTACACCGTACTGATGCCGGTGTTCGCCGACAAGATTCTGCACGGCGGCGCGCGTGGTCTCGGTATCCTGATGGGCGCCACCGGTGTTGGCGCACTGTTTGGAGCCTTGACGCTAGCCGCTAAGACCGGAGTGAAAGGACTCGGGCGGTGGGTGGCATTCGCCTGTGGAAGTTTTGGGATCAGCCTGTTTCTTTTCTCATTCTCGACTTCATTCTGGTTGTCGGTCGCGCTCTTGTTGCCTGCCGGTTATTCGATGATGTTGCAGATGGCCTGTTCGAACACGCTGGTCCAGACCATGGTTCCCGACCAGTTGCGTGGCCGCGTCATGGCGCTCTATTCGATGATGTTCATGGGAATGGCTCCCTTCGGAGCTTTCTGTGGCGGAGCGCTGGCCCACCGCATCGGCGCGCCCATCACGGTTGCCATCGGCGGAGTGGCGTGCGTTCTCGGTGCGATCTGGTTCGGACGGGTGCTACCCGACCTGCGTATCGAAGCCCGGCGCCTCATCATCGCCCAGGGCTTGGCCGGCGGTGAACCTGCTCAAGAACTGAACGCCCAGCCGGTGGAAGAGGCCGGCGGGAGCTAGAGCTGCTGGTTGTGTGGGGACGTCCTTTGCCCGTCCAAGCAGGCAAAGACCCGCTTCCACATGAGCGAGCTAAGGGACCAACTTGCGCTGTTGCAGAAATTCTCGAACAACTTCAGCCACATCGCGATGCTCCCCATCCACCGCATAGTTCAGTCGCCGCATATCTTCGTCGGAGATCGCTCCCGCCAACGCGCCCAGAGCCGCTTCAACTTCGGGATGGTTCTTCAGCATTTCTCCGCGCATGATCGCTACCGCTTCGTAGGGCGGAAAGTAATGATGGTCATCCTCCAGCACAAAAAAATCCAGCGCCGGAATCAATCCGTCGGTATTGTTGCCGGCAATCAGATCGACTTGGTGATCTTTAAGCGCGCGCGTGAGCAGCCCCAGATCCATGATGCGCGGCGGCTCGGCGAAGCGCAGGCCGTAGCTTGCGACCAAACCCTTGTATCCGTCGGGACGCTCCATGAATTCGTACCCGAATCCGGCGCGCCACTGTGGAGTGAATTGAGCGGCCTGCGACAGCGTTTCCAGATGCAGACGACGCGCATCGTCGCCGCGGACTACCATGGCGAAAGTATCGTCAAATCCGAGGGGTGGTCCCACGCTTAGGCCGAACTTGCTTTTGTAGCCCTGCTTCACGCGTTGATAAATTTCCTGCTTGCCGCCGCTGGGTTGCTGTTTGAGAACAGCTGTGAGCGCCGTGCCCGTATATTCCGGGTAGATGTCAATTCGTCCGGCGAGGATTGCCTGCTGACAGATGAATGTGCCCGCCAGGTAGAAACGGCGCTCCACGGGCAGGTGAGTCCGGGATTCGATGACTTGCGCGAACATCTCTCCCAGGATGAGTTGTTCGGTGAAGTTCTTGGATCCGACCACAATCCGGTTCGCATTCTGTTTACAACCAACGACCGGAAGAAGGAGCAGGAAGACGAGCAATAGCAGCGTGCCGATGATTTGTTCTCGTCGAGCGCGGATGGAATCAATCTTCAATGATGCCCCGTCTATGATCCTCTCTACGATTTCAGACGCAGGGATCCCAGCCGCCGCTCCAGCCTTCCGAGCAGAAAGTCGGCCAAGAGCGCCAGCAGCGCCGCCGGAACGGCGCCGGCCAAAATCACCTGGTTATTCACCATGGCCAGTCCGCGGAAAATAAATTCTCCCAGCCCGCCCGCGCCAATCGCCGCGGCGATCGTCGCCAGCCCGATGGACAGCACCGTCGCGATTCGCACCCCGGCCACAATAACTCCCGAGGCCAGAGGCAACTCCACCTGCAAGAGCAATTGCCGGTCCGTCAATCCCATGGCGCGTCCCGCTTCGACCACCGACGGGTCGACGCTGCGAATGCCCGCGTAGGTATTGCGAATCAGCGGCAACAACGCGTAGAGCGCCAGCGCCAGAATGGCAAGCCGGCCCGCGCGCTCTCCAATCCACGGCGCGGGAAGAAGAAAGCCAAACAAGGCCAAACTCGGGATGGTCTGGATGATATTTGCGCCACCCAGCACCGGCTTGCTGAGTTGCGGGACGCGCGTGATCAAAATGCCCAGCGGAATCCCGACCAGCGCCGCGAAAAATGTGGCCACGCCTGCCAGCGTCATGTGCTCCAGTGTGAGGTCGAGCACCTGCTGGCGATTCGCCATCATGAACTGCAAGAAATTCATGCCGATCACCTCGCGGTCACTTGGTACTTAAATATGGATCCGGCAATGCGGAGAACGCTTCTACATACGCTCGCACGAGTGGATCCTCGGAGCGCGAAAACTCCGCGACTGGAAGGTCCACAATCAGGCGGCCATCTTCCATCAGCGCGATACGATCTGCCAGCAGCAAAGCCTCCCGCAGGTCGTGTGTCACAAAGATCACTGCCTTCCGCATCCGCTGCTGCAGGGCGCGAAACTCTTTCTGCATCTCCGATCTGGTGATCGGATCGAGCGCGCCGAAAGCCTCGTCAAGAATCAGAATCGGCGGATCCGCCGCGAGAGCCCGTGCCACCCCCACTCGCTGCCGCTGACCTCCGGAGAGCTGGCTGGGATACCGCGATGCCAGGTCCGCATTCAGCCCGACCGTGGCCAGCAACTCCTGCACCCGCGCTTCTACGCGTGCCAACGGCCAGTTCTCGATCCGCGGCACCAGCGCAATGTTGCGCTCCACGGTGAAGTGCGGGAACAGACCGCCATCCTGAATGACATACCCGATGCTGCGCCGCAACCGGATCGGATCCCACTCAGCGGTCCGGCGCCCGTTCACGCGCACGTCGCCCGCAGTTGGCAACAGCAAACGGTTGATCAGCTTCAGGGTGGTCGTCTTTCCTGAGCCGCTACGGCCCAGCAGCACCAGGGTTTCACCCTGTTTCACGGAGAGCACCAGACCCTGAAGCAGCGGACGACCGTTCAGGTGAAAGGAAGTATGATCAAATTCGATGGCCGGTGCGGGAGTGGAGGCATCAGTCATGTCACAAGTAGGTTCTAGCGTGTAACCAGGCCCGTCTTGTACGCGCCGTCTGGCAAGCCCGTGATCCGTATTCCGCCGTGCCCCTTATGCCGGATGTTGAGCCCGATCAGCAGCGCGGTGATCTGCTCGACAATGCGTGCGTTCTCAAGCCTGCCGCCATCAATCGCTCGCACGCGCGCGATCTTGGCTGCGAGTTCCATTGCTACCTGCGTGGCATCGGGATCATCGCTGCATACGATCACATCGCAATCCACGTCATCATTACTATCGCCGTTGAGCACGTCCGCCGAAACATTCTGGAATGCCGCCACGACCGAAACTCCCTTCGGGACAAGCTCCGCCGTCTGTTGTGCCGCCGAGCCTTGCCACACGCCAATGGTGCGACTGGCGCGTCCGCCCACGCTCGCAGCCAGCGGAACGGTGGCATCAATCAGAACGCTGCCCAGACGAATCGCAGGTTTCAACTGCTTCAGCAACGCTGCCTGCCCTTCGAACGGCACGGTGAGCACCAGCAGATCGCTGGCGGTGCAGGCTGCCGAATTTTCCATTCCGGAGACTTGAGCATTGGCGCCGGCCCGCTTGCGGATTGTCTCCGCTGTCTGCTGTGCGCGGGCGGCATCGCGCGAGCCGATGATGACGGTCTCTCCCGCGCGCACCCAGCGCAAGGCAAGGCCCATACCCGCTGGGCCGGTGCCCCCGATGATAGCGATGGCGCGACTCATGCGAACTCCGCAAGCAGCGCCGATTCCGAGGAAACCGATTCGACGGGCAGCTTGATCCTCATGTGCGAATATTTTGTGTTGCGTTCTGCCGGAATGCGCCCGATTTCAAGAATCAACGTCTGAAAATCTTCCGGACTGGTGTACTGGCCTGCGGTCGCTCCGGCCTCGCGCGAAATATTCTCTTCCATCAGCGTTCCGCCGTAGTCGTTAGCGCCGGCGTGCAGACAAAGCTGCGAAAGCTTACGGTTCAGTTTCACCCACGAGACCTGGATGTTATGAATCGAGCCGGCGAGCAGTATTCTCGCGAGCGCATGAATCTTGAGGTGCTCGGCGAGCGTCGGTCCGGAGCGCGCCAGTCCTTGCTGGAATAACAACGTGTTCTGATGCACAAAGCCGAGCGGCACGAACTCGGTAAAGCCGCCGGTCTCATCCTGAATCTGCCGGAACAACAACAACTGCCGCACCCAGTGGTCCGGTGTTTCCATGTGTCCGTACATCAGCGTCGACGTGCTCGGGATTCCGCACGCGTGCGCCGTGCGGATCACCTCTTGCCATTGCCCTGACGAAAGTTTGTTGCGCGACAGTACATGACGCACTTCGTCATCCAGAATCTCGGCCGCCGTGCCCGGCAGCGTGTCCAGCCCGTTATCGCGCAGCATCATGAGATAGTCGCGCAGCGTCATGCCGGTCAGTTCCACGCCATACACAATTTCCATCGGAGAGAACGCGTGGATGTGCATATCCGGCACTGCATTTTTCACAGCGCGCAGAATGTCACGGTAATAAAAAGGAGGCAGACCGTGCGGCAGACCGCCTTGAATGCAGACTTCGGTAGCGCCCAGTTCCCACGCTTCTTTACTTTTGCGACCCATCTCTTCGAGCGAATGAAAATAGGAATCGGCCTCCCGCGGACCGCGGCTGAAGGCGCAAAACTTGCATCCCACGAAACAGATGTTCGTGAAATTGATGTTGCGATTGACCACGTAGCTGACGATATTGCCGACCAGGTCGCGCCGGAGCGTATCCGCGGCTACGAGCAGCGCGAGCAGGTCTGTACCATTGCAGTTCGGCCCATCGCAGTTTGCCAGGGCATAGCGCTCCCCATCCGTCAGACATGCTCCGTCTTGCGTTTCCAGCGCGCGTTCCAAGGCATGGCGAATTGCCGGGGAAGCTTGTGGCGCGATTTCGTCCCAGATCATCGCGGGGAATTGTTCAAGTTCGGAAGCCTGCCAGGCCATAACATTCTCCTATCGAACTTCTGTCGAACTCGTATCGAAACTCTTATCGAAAAAGATCGTTCTGTGCGGGCCGGATCAGCGCCCGCGCCCCACCGCTTCCTCGGCGGCTTTGGCGGCGGTTGTTTCGGGAATAACAATAGCCTCGAATGATGCACGCGGGTGTGCCTGCCAGCTTGCCGCAGACCAGTCCCGCAGCACAAGCCAGTTCGTCCGCTATCGCGTCCACCGTTGCGTGCAGCGAGTAGCCGTGCGGATCGCTTTGTCCGCGATAGTCGACGAGAGGCCGTATCCCGGCAACGCCGATTGCCACCTCCGTCAAACCTTCCCGCCACGGACGTCCGAAACTATCGCTGACGATGACCGCGATCTCAATCCCAAGCTGCTTCTTCAACTCCCGCTGCAACCGCGCCGCGGAACGATCCGGATTCTCCGGCAGCAACACCGCGTGCTGCCCACCATCCACGTTCGACACATCCACGCCGCTGTTTGCGCAAACGAATCCGTGTCTGGTCTCGGTAATCAGCACACCGCGTTTTCGTCGCACGATTCGACGACTCTCACGCAGCGCCAATTCGCTGACGCGCGCGTCGAGTCCGAAGCGCCGAGCCCAAATCCGCGAAGCCCTCGAGGGTCGGATCTCATCCAGCGCGACCAATGCACCTTCCGCCTTCGAAACAACTTTGTGTTTCACTACCAGGATGTCGCCATCCTGAAAGCTCAGCCCCAGGCTTTGCACCGCCGCCAACAACCTCGCGCTCAGCGACTCTCCGGCGCGGATTTCTCCAGTGACGGCGATCGGAAGGATGCGAACTTCCCCAGGCGCACACTTACCCGCGTGGCTAGCGCTGGACGCCATGTTCGTCCTGACCGTGTTCGTCCTGACCGTGTGCGACCTGACAATGTTCGTCCTGCCGGCCTTCGACCTGACGATGTCCGGCCTGATTCCAGCTGCCGAGGTTCCAGCTTCGCACCAGTTTCTGCGATCGCCGTTCTCCATTAGCTGCTGCAAGTTCGCGGAGATCTTCAGGACGATCGACATCCCGCGCAATCCCGGGCAGCTCGAGCACAACACAAGGCAAGCCCGTTGCCTTCGCCGCGGCCAGGTGCGGCCGGAAGCTGTCGTTTCCAAAGCGCAGCGGAAACAAATCACACGGAGATCGCCAGGCTGCATTCGTGCCGCGTCCGGCCGCGTCCGGTACCAGCACCGCACCACCTTGAAGATGAGGCGCACTGTCGACGATCTTCTGCAGTTCCACACTGCCGATCAAAGGAATATCCGCCGGGACTACCAGGGTGCTTCCCGCTCCGCGCGCTTTGCACAGCGCCGTTGCCATCTCGATAGCGCTGGTCTCTCCGGAGTTGTCGTCGGCAACAACCTCGAAATTGAAACGCGCCGCTAAATCGCGCGCGAACGGATCACTGGTCACGACCGCAACCGCAGGCCGGCTCTGCCAGCGCGCCAGCGCTTGCAGCACGTCCTCGCACATCGCCTGCGCCAGCGCGAAACGTTCATCCGGACTCAAAACAGGGGATAGCCGCTGCTTGGCGTCGACGAGGTTTTTTACGGGAACCAGAATCATGCCTGCTCCGGCGCTGCTTTAGCGGACGGGCTTTGCATCGCTGCCTCCAGCACGGCCTTTGCCAGCGCGATTCTATCTTCATATTTGCGCATAATCGTCGGAGTGCAATGTACACGCAGACCGGTCTTGCGCAACTGTTCGGCGGCCGGTGCGTCCTGCGAATCGACAACCAGCAAACCGAGGAAGTCGCGATAGGAATCGGCAACTCCGCCAATCGAAACGGCGAAGCCTTGTGCCGCCATGAGTATTGCTGCAGGCCCGGTGACTGCGGCTCCTCCCACGATCGGGCTGACGGCCACCGTGCGGGCACGGCTCTCGCCCAGCGCTTCGCGAATTCCGGGCACGGCGAGAATCGGCCCGATGCTAGTTACCGGGTTACTCGGCGCCAGCAGCACAAGATCCGACGAGCGGATTGCCTCGATCACGCCCGGCGCCGGCTCCGCATCCGAGGCGCCAGCGAAGCGAACCGATTCCACCGGATCCTGGTACCAGCGCTGGACGAAATATTCTTCAAAGCTCAAGTCTCCCGCCGGAGTCAGAACCCGCGTCTCCACGCGCGAATTGCTCATCGGCAGGACGCGCACTCTGACTCCAAGCCTGGCCGCAATCTCGGACGTGGCTTCACTGAGCATCTTGCCGTCGGCAAGCAACTTCGTGCGAAAAATGTGCGTGGCCAGATCGCGATCGCCTACATGTAACCACGCCGGTTGTCCCATTTGCCCCATGGCTTGCTGGCAAAAAAATGTGTCGCCCTTTACGCCCCAGCCGCGCTCCTGGCTCAGTTTCCCTGCCAGCATGTAGGTGATGGAATCGAGATCGGGTGAAACGTACAATCCCCACCACAGCAAGTCGTCGCCGGTATTCACGATGATCGTCAATTCTTCCGGACGAACGATTTGCCGGAGTCCATCCACGAACTTGGCGCCGCCCGTGCCGCCGGTTAGAACCGTGATCATGCTGCCCTCCGAGCGTAGCCTGCGGCGTCTGCAGCGGAACTCAGGCGGTGCGCAAGCAAATTGCCGCGGGCCGCTGCTTGTACTGCGAATTCAGGATAAACCGGCAACCTCTGTCGCAACTCGAATCCTTTCGCCGCAGTCCGCTGGCGCAATTCTTCCAGATGCGGCCAGGGCTTTTCCGGATTGATGAAATCCGGCGTCAGGGGCGAGACTCCGCCCCAATCATTGATGCCGCCATCGATCAGATCGGCGTAATGCGGGTCGGAAAGATTCGGCGGCGCTTGAATATTCATCTTAGGCATCAGGAGGCGCGCCACGGCCAGTGTGCGCAGCATTTCCCCGCGGTCCGGTTCGGGACAGTGTGCCATCGGCGTTCCACTCTTGGCGCGGAAGTTTTGCACAATCACTTCCTGAATGTGCCCATACCTCACATGTAAGTCTTGGATCGCGATCAGCGAATCCACGCGCTCTTCCAGCGTCTCGCCAATCCCAATCAGAATTCCGGTTGTGAAAGGAATCTTCTGCCGCCCCGCATCTTCAATTACTCGGAGTCGCTTCGCCGGTTCTTTGTCGGGAGCATTGTCGTGAGCGGCGTTTTTCGTGAGCAGCCGCGAACTGGTCGTTTCAAGCATGAGCCCCATGCTCGGAGCCACGCGGGACAGCCGTTCCAGCCATTCCGCGCTCATCAGGCCGGGATTGGGATGCGGAAGCAGACTCGATTCACGAAGCACCTTCTCACACATCGCCTCCAGATAATGGAGCGTGGATTTGTACCCCAGGCGCCGCAGCGTGTCGCGCATTTTGGGAAAAAGCAGCTCCGGCTTGTCTCCCAAGCTGAACAATGCCTCGGTACATCCCATGCGCTCGCCAGCGTGCACCACTTCCATCACCTCATCTGGCGTCATAGTGTGCGCACCAGGGTCGCCAGGATCGCGCCGGAATGTACAGTAGCCGCAGTAGTCGCGACAAAGATTCGTCAGGGGAAGGAACACTTTGCGGGAATAGGTGATGGCTCCCGGTTTGAATTTCGCGCGGGCAAGTTGCGCCGCCGAGAGCAGGGAAGGCAGCATGTCGTCGTCCGGTCGCAGCAGTCGGCAAGCCGCTTCACGAGAGATCGGCTCCGCGCCGCCGTCGGCCAACTCAGCAGCCGTCGCGGACAGAGCATCTGGGGAAAAGGTGGCCATACGTCTTTAGGGCGAAACTCGTTTCATCCGAACCGAAATTCTATCCGGCGCTGGCAACGATCTTACCGGCAACGATCTTATTGCCAAAGATAATAGCGGACTTGCGAGTCTCTGTCCCGTGGCGAGTTCAGGAGACTCTTCCCTGCCGAAAAACAGACTGTCATGAGCCGCTTCCGACCCCACAACTGTGGTAGCGTGTTCATTTGCCCGACGGGCTGCGTTGGTTTGCTCGTCCGGCGATTCAGCGCAGATTGATTCAGGACGACACATTCAGAGCGACGTGATTCAGAACTCGGAACACGGCCATTCAACAGGGCCCGCTGGTTTGCGTATGAACCTTAACGCGAGCGATTTCCGCAAGGCCATGGGGTGTTTCGCAACCGGGGTCACGGTTATTACCGTCGACCAGGACGGCGAGGTCCATGGCATGACAGCGAATGCTTTTACCGCGGTTTCACTCGACCCGGTGCTGGTTCTGGTTTGCGTGGATCACCGGGCGCGGACGCACGCTCATCTACACGCCCGGAAGCGATTCGGAGTGAACGTGCTGCGCAACGATCAACAGACCATCTCAGAGTATTACGCGCGCTCGGCGGAGACCCATCAGCATCCGGAAGCCGCGGGCGCCCGCTTCGATCGCACCGCGCAAGGCACACCCGTGTTGCAGGGAGCTCTGGCGTACCTCGAGTGCAGGTTACACTCGACGCAGGCCGCAGGCGACCACACCATTTTTATCGCGGAAGTGGAAGAGGTTGTGGTCCGGGATGGGGAGCCACTATTGTATTTTCGCAGTGAGTACCGCGACATAGGAGCACTGCAACATTGATGCCTTAGACGAGGAACGACGAACTGCAATGTATCCGCGATCATTTCACTATCACCGGGCGGGGTCACTGCAAGAAGCGGTCTCCATGCTCGGGCAACTCGGCGAAGGCGCGAAGTTTCTCGCCGGCGGACAGAGTCTGATTCCGTTGCTCAAACTTCGCTTCGCCAACCCCGAGCACCTGGTGGACTTGAACTTCATCCGGGGCACCTCCTTTGTTAAGGAGGACTCGGGTGCGCTCCGTTTTCGGAGCTCTGCATTTCGGAGCGATGACCCGCCACGCCGAAATCGAGCACTCCCCGCTTGCGAGGAAGAATCCCGTTTTGCACGACTGGTCCGCCGGCATTGCCGGCGTGCAAGTGCGAAACCGGGGCACCATCGGCGGATCACTCGCGGAAGCCGATCCAAGCGGCGATTGGGCCAATGCCTTGATCACGCGACTCCTTCGACAACGCCGACAGCATCCAATCGGTCATGCATCACGAAGGCGGACAGCTCGCTGACTTAGTAAAGTTGGAGTAAGCGGATTTAGGAAACGATGAAGAACGAGACGAAGAAAGTTTGCATTATCGGTTGTGGAGCAATCGGCAGCCTCTACGCCGCGCACCTGGCACGTGTCGCCGAGGTCTGGGCGTTCGTTCGGCGCGACGATCACGCCGCCGCGCTCAACCGCGGCGGCTTGCGCGTCACCGGAACCCACAACTTCGCTGTCCCATTAAGGGCCACTACCAACCCCAAAGACTTGCCGGATTGCGATCTCGGAATCGTCGCCACGAAAGCGACGCAGGTCCAAGAATCGTTTCGCCTGGTGGGCCGCCACTTCGATAAAGGAGCCGTCCTCTCCGCCCAAAACGGAGTCGGCAGCGAAGAAATCATTGCCACCCTTACGCGCGGCTACATCATCCGCGCCACCACGTTCATGAGCGGCACGCGCCACAGCGACACGCACGTGCAGTATGAACTCGACACTCCAACCTGGATGGGTCCATTCGAGCCTACCGGCACGCCATTTTCTGTAGTCAAAGAAGTCGCCGATCTCATCGTTGCCGGCGGGCTCAAAGCCGAGGCACTGGAAGACGCCCGGCCTGCGCAGTGGTCCAAGCTGATTTTCAATTCGTCGGTGAATAGCGTGTCCGCTCTGACGGGCCTGCCGCACTCGCCGCACTTTTCCGATGAAGCGAAATTCTCCGACCTCGGCCATCTGCTGCACGCCTTAATCGACGAAGGCAAGAGAGTGGCAGAGGCCGCCGGTGTTCGCCTGCACGAAGATCCCTGGGAGATGAACCGAGTCGGCGCCATGACCAATCACCCGCCTTCCATGCTCCACGATGTCCGCCACAGGTTGACGACCGAAATCGATTTTCTCTCCGGCGCGATCGCTCGCGAAGCGGAGCGCGTCGGTGTACCAGCGCCGCTGCATACCGCGGTCTACCGGCTGATCAAGGGCAAAGAAGCAGCTTGGAATTTTCAGGACGAGAATAAGCCGGTAACTGTACATTGACTGCTATGGCTTGGCCCGCAGACAAAATAGACGCGTCCGCGCGCTGATGAAAGATCAGGATTCACCTTTACGATCTGACCTCTGACCTTAGTTCCCCATCACCAGTTTTGCGATCGTTGCCAGTTGCATGTTCGACGTGCCTTCGTAGATTTTTCCGATCTTGGCATCGCGCCAATATTTTTCCACGGGATAATCTTTGGTAAAGCCGTATCCGCCGTAGACTTCGATGGCCAGCGACGTTACACGCTCTGCTACTTGCGACGTGAACAGCTTGGTCATGGCGGCTTCTTTTACAAAATTTACGCCGGCGTCTTTCATACGGGCTGCGTTATAAACCATCAGGCGCGCGGCTTCGATCTCGGTGGCCATCTGTGCGATCTGGAACTGGATCGCCTGAAATTCCGCAATCGGTTTGCCGAACTGCGTGCGCTCCTGCGCATACTTGGTGGCATATTCCCAGGCGCCGCGGGCTACGCCCAGCATTTGCGCGCCGATTCCGATGCGGCCTTCGTTCAACGTCTCAATCGCAATTTTGTATCCCTTGCCAACCTCGCCTAGCACGTTCTCTTTGGGCACGCGGCAATCTTCCAGAATCAGTTCGCAGGTTGACGACGCGCGGATTCCCAGCTTGTCTTCTTTCTTGCCGACGGTGAATCCGGGGAAGTCTTTCTCGATCAGAAACGCCGTGATTCCCTTGTATCCCTTCGACGCATCGACGGTGGCAAACAGGATGAACAATCCGGCTTCTTTGCCATTCGTGATCCAGAGCTTGCGTCCGTTGAGAACGAAGTCGCTCCCTTTGAGATCGGCCTTGGTTTGCAGGGCAAAGGCGTCCGATCCCGATCCCGCTTCGCTCAACGCGTATGCGCCGAGGGTGTCTGCGGTCAGCTTCGGCAGGTAACGCTTCTTCTGGTCTTCACTGGCCCAGCGCAGAAGCGCATTCGCTACCAGCGTGTTCTGCACGTCAACGATCACGCCGGCGGAAGCGTCGGCGCGCGACAATTCTTCCACAGCCAGGATCGCTTCGAAAAACTTGCCGCCTGCGCCGCCGTACTGCTCGGGAATTTCGATGCCCATCAGTCCCAGCTGAAAGAACTGATCGAGCAGGCTGTGGTCGAACACTGCTTTTTCGTCCATTTCTTTGGCCAGCGGACGAATCTTGTCGTCGGCGAACTGGCGAACGTTGTCGCGGAAGAGAATCTCGTCTTCGGTGAGAGTGGTGAGGGGCGTGGGATTCGCGAGCTGTAGAGTTTCCGGCATGAGGCACCTCGTTATGGAGACGCGGCTTGCCGCGTCTTCGTTCCAGCAGGATGGCGTACCGGAAATTGTAGCAGCAGTCTGCGGGTGACCAGCGACCGCTCGGTTGGTTCGGTGGTCATTTGTTCCTTGCTGCCGCGCGTTGCTCAGGATCGCAATTTGTGGGTAGCGCAACGCCCCATCCAAGACGGAGCAGTCATCGCAGCGGTGAACCGCTGCGCCACCCAAAATCAGGCGCAACACAAATCCCAAGGGGGACGGTGCCAATAATAAGGCGGCGGAGAGAAAGAGCACTGCGGAGCTTCGCTCCGCTGGGCGGGCGGGACGCCCGCCACCACACGAGCCTCCCACCCGCGGATTTTTACTTTGGCATCAGCTCAGCCACGGTTAGTTGATCGGCTTTTCTTAGCTCGGGGAATAGCCATGCCCAGGTGGCGATCACTAACAGGGTACCTACTCCTCCGAGGACTACGGCGGGGACGGTGCCGAACCATTGTGCGGTTAGTCCGGACTCGAATTCTCCTAACTCGTTCGACACTCCGATGAAGAGCATATCTACGGCGCTGACGCGGCCTCGCATTTCGTCGGGAGTGGCTACCTGAACCAGGGTGGCTCGGATGATCACGCTTACCATGTCAGCGGCGCCGGTCAGGAAGAGCGCGATGAGCGAGAGGATCAGGCTGTGGGAGATTCCGAAGAGGATGGTCATCACGCCGAACACGGCTACCGCGAACAGCATGGTCAGGCCGGCGTGGCGGCGGATGGGGCGATGGGCTACTGCGATCGCCATCAGGGCGGCGCCTACTCCGGGAGCGCTGCGCAGCAGGCCTAGTCCCCAGGGGCCGGTGTGCAGGATTTCTCTGGCGTAAATGGGCAGCAAGGCTACTGCTCCGCCTAGCAGGACGGCGAACATGTCTAGTGAGATTGAACCCAGGATCAGCTTCTTGTTCCAGATGAAATGAAAACCTGCTAACACGGTGCGCAGGCTTATGGGCTCTCTCTTGGCCATTCTCCCGGCCAGTTCTCTTTCTGGCGAGTTGGGCAGCGGGTGGATGCGCAGGGTGAGAAGGGCAGATAGGATGGACACTCCGACGGCAATGGCATAGACGGCGTCGGGGCCGCGGAATAGGGCGTAGGCTATTCCCCCGATGGCGGGGCCGGCTATGGTTGCGATCTGAAAGGTGCTGGAATTCCAAGCGATTGCGTTTGAGAGATGCTCTTCGGGAACTAGCTGCGGCAGTATGGCGCGGCTTACGGGAAAGCTGAAGCTTCGGGAGACTCCGACCAATACCAGAACTACGTAGATCAAGTGAACCGATTGCGGAGCGCGCCAACTGATCGCTAGCAGAAGCGCTGAGCAGAGACCGTATCCGGCATAGCAACACGTCAGCAATTTGCGACGGTCGAGGAGATCGGCGGCGTGTCCGGCGAAGAGGAAGAGGACGAAGCCGGGGGCAAATTGGGCCAGGCCTACGTATCCGAGATCTAGCGGGCGCTTGGTGATCTCGTAGACTTGCCATCCTACGGCTACGGACTGCATCTCCAGCGCTACGACGATCAGGAAGCGGGCGAGCGTGTAGGAGACGAAGTTGGGATAGGTGAAGGCGACACGGCCGGCTAGGCGCGGGTCTTTAGAAGTGAGCATTCTTTAATCACTTTGCCACAGAAACATCAGCCCAACATCGTTGGCGGTATTCGTGTGGTGACGGGCCTCTGGCCCGTAACGGGGCGGAGCCCCGTCGCCACACGGGCGGAGAGCTGTCACCACACTCATCAGCGGCGGTTGATGAGCGAGGCTACGTAGCCGGCGCCGAATCCGTTATCGATGTTTACTACGCTGATGTTTGAGGCGCAGGAGTTCATCATTCCGAGCAATGCGGCCAGGCCCTCGAAGGCTGCGCCGTATCCTACGCTGGTGGGAACGGCGATTACCGGGACTCCTACCAGGCCGCCTACTACGCTGGGCAGCGCGCCTTCCATGCCGGCGCAGACTACGATCACACGGGCTTTAGTCAGGGTTCCGCGATGGGCTAGCAGGCGGTGGATGCCGGCGACGCCTACGTCGTAAATGTGCTGAACTTTGTTGCCCATTAATTCGGCGGTGACTACTGCTTCTTCGGCTACGGGGATGTCGCTGGTTCCCGCGGAGACGACGACGATCACGCCTTTGCCATGCTGCTTGCGATCGCGCTTGAGTACGATGGCGCCCGCCAGTGGACGAAATTCTGCGCGGGGCATGGCGGCGGCCACGGCGGCGTACTGTTCTTCGGTGGCACGGGTGGCGAGTATGTTGCCGCCGTGGGCAGCTAAGCGTTGGAAGATTTCGGCTATTTGGCTCGGCGTTTTGCCTTGAGCGAAGATCACCTCGGGCATGCCTTGGCGGAGGGCACGATGATGGTCGAGCTTGGCGAAACCTAGATCCTCGAAAGGCAGGTGGCGGAGGCGCTCTACGGCTTCGTCGGGAGAGAGTTTACCCTGGCGAACCAGACCGAACAGTTTTCTCAGCGTCTCGGCGTTCATGGATTGCAGGAGGCATTGTCATTGTAGATCGTGGCGGTCGTTTGGCGGGTGCAGCGCGAGCTTTAACCACAGGGAGCAGCGGGGAACACAGGGGAAAGCAGGGCTACGGGACGCTGGTGCGGAACAAAAACCATTGTTTTCAGTGACTTACGGAGATTACTCCAGTGGTTCTATGCCCTTCGGAGAGATTGCTCCAGTCCCCAGCGCATCCTATACTGACGGTACTCTGGTTCTGGATTCTCTGGCAGGTGCTCGGGTAGGAAGACCCTGGAAGAGTAAGTGTGTCTTTTGGCCGTGCTTTTTGGCCGACCTTAACCCGTATGCGTAGGCTCCTGCAAATCGCGCTGATGGCCAGCTTAACCGCGATCTCCTTTCTTTCCACGATATTTTCGGCGATGCCGGCGCGGGCCCAATCGAGCGAACGGGCGGGCGCTATTACTTCGACTACCGACGAATCCGGCCGCAAGGTCTATGTCAACGGGGACACGCCTTCGGCGGCTTCGAGAGCGGGAGCTGGAGCGCCGGCGCGATCTCCGCTGATGTATTGGAGTGTGACCGACCATCGTTTCAAGCCGGTTCCTACGAGCGGAGCGGTGATGCGGGCGGCGCGCTCGGCGGCTTCGGAAGTCAACACCTATCTCGACGGCAGAGCGCAAACTCACCAGACTCTTAACCGTGCTTTTACTCAGCAGGATATCGACGCCGCCATTGATGCGGCGGCGGCGCGGCACAATGTGGATCCGAGTCTGGTGCGGTCGGTGGTCAAGGTGGAATCGAATTTCAATCCCAATGCGGTGTCGCGCAAAGGCGCCATGGGGCTGATGCAGTTGATGCCTTCGACCGCGCGTTCGCTCAATGTTTCTAATCCGTTTGATCCGGCGCAGAACGTGGACGCCGGGGTGCGGCATCTAAGGAAACTATTGGATAGCTATGGCGGCAACGTTCGCCTCAGTCTGGCAGCCTATAACGCTGGATCGGGAGCGGTAGCGCGAAGCGCGGGCGTTCCGCATTTCAGAGAAACGCAGGACTACGTTCGCCGGATTACGAACTTGTACAACGGCGGCAGCGAACCGGGGCCTTTTAGTGCTGGAGGCCCGTCGCATGAGCCGGTTCACGTGCAGCGCGATGCTCGGGGCGTGCTGTACATCAGCAATACAGAGTAGCCGCGTCTCGTGTGGCGGGAGCGGGGCTTCGAAGCAGCGGTTATTGATCCAGTTTGGGTGGTGTCCCGCAACTTCGCCACGTAAGTTGGGTTGGCATTCTGAGCGAATGCCAAGGACCTGTGCATGGTGAGTTCAAGTACATAAGTCCTTCGCTTCGCTCGGGATGACAGGCTGAATTCAGCCACGAATTTGCGCGAAGCGACGTTAATACGCGATCAAGTAAGGGCGGAAACGGCAAGTGAAGACCCAGGCTTCTACGACCCTAACTCGAGGCGGGCACACCTTTCGCCTTGGCGCAGCGTTGTTGCTCGTCCTGCTGCCACTGGTTTCCGCATCGGCGCGCGTCCACTACAGCGACTCCTGGGCTCGTCAGCAATTCGCCAAGGCGGAGCGTATGCGGGAGGCTCTCAACGGCCGTCCCGTGGGAGAGCGCACTCGCCATGAATATCAGCGCGTGATCGATTCGTACCGCCGCGTTTACTTTGGCTCTCCGGCATCGTCGAAAGCGGACCCGAGCGTGGTGGCGACCGCGGAACTTATGGTCGAGATGGGGCGACGCTTTGACGATAACAAGATTCTGCGGGGCGCCGTCGAACAGTATCGCTTCCTGCGCAAGGAATATCCCGGCAGCAAATACCGCTTCGACGCCCTGTTCACGATCGGCGAGATCTACAAGGACGATCTGAACGATCCGGAAGAGGCGCGCACGACGTTCGAGATCTTTTTGCAGCGCTACCCGCACAACCGCCTGGCCGACGATGCTCGCGCTGCGGTGAAAGAAATTGATGCCGAGGCCGACGCGATGGAGCGCTCGGCGCAGAAGGCGTCGCGCAAGCAGCGGTCTTCTGGTGGCAGTGCCGGTAATGTCAATGCCAGCGGCAGCGCTGACGACGTGGCCGAATCCGCGGATGCCGCGAGCGCCCGCCGCAGCGGGTTGCCGCGTGTTACAGGAGTTCGCCACTGGTCCACGCCCGACTACACTCGCGTCGCCATTGACGTTGAGCAGGAAGTGAAGTTCGGTTCGCAGCGCATCTCGAATCCTGACCGTATTTTCTTCGACCTGCGCGATACCCGACTGGCTTCGACTCTGGTGGGCAAGACGTTCGACGTCGATGACGGCTTCCTGAAGACAATTCGCGTTGCCGAATTTCAGCCTGGACGCACGCGGATTGTGCTGGAAGTGGACGATCTGGCGAGCTACGACGCGTTCCTGCTGCCGGACCCGTACCGGCTCATCATTGATATTCACGGCAAGCAGAAGCGGGCAACGTTTACCGCTAACGCGGAGACAGGCGGCGGCAAGTCTTCTTCCGCTTCGAATCCATCCGCAACTGAATCCGATGACGACTCGAGCGAGCCGGCGCCGGGCGGAGAATCGAAATCCGGGCGGAGAGCTCCGCAGCGATCCGCCAAGGCCAACGATAAGACCAGCTCGTCGAAACAGGGTCTCGTCGAAACCGACTTACCGGCGGAGGGCGTTGGCACGGATGCCACGCCGGTCGACTCCGCGAAGCCGGCGACGGGCGGTGGAGTGATTAAGACCACGGTAGCGGTCAAGGGCTCGAACCGCAGGATCCCGAAGACGATCGTTGACGCGCAGAACGTTGACGCGCGGAACAATGAAGCGGACAACAATGAAGCGGAGAGCAATGCACCGGGGACGGTCGCCGCTCTCGATCGGGAAAAACCTCGCGACCAAACGGACGAGGCCAAGGGGGCGAAATCGGATTCATCCGCTTCGCCGTCGTCGCCTTCTTCTTTGCGCCGGAAGAAGTCTCGATCTGCCGCGCCGGCAGGCGCTCCTGACACTGCGGATCTTCATCTTGACAATCTTCATCTTGGCACCCCTGAGTCCCGCGAAGCACGTCCTACCGCTGCTGGCGACCGGTCTTTGACTCGCGCACTGGGGTTGAAGATTGGCAAGATTGTGATTGACGCCGGTCACGGGGGCCATGATACGGGCACGATTGGCCCGAACGGACTGCTGGAGAAGGACGTGGTGCTGGACGTGGCCAAGCGCCTTGGCCGTTTGCTCGAATCGCGGCTCGGCGCTGACGTGATTTATACGCGCCGGGACGACACCTTCATCCCGCTCGAAACCCGGACTGCGATTGCGAACCGGGAGCGGGCGGATTTGTTCATCTCGATCCACGCGAACTCCAGCCGCGATTCCGATGCGCGCGGGGTCGAGACCTACTACCTGAATTTCACCTCATCGCCGGAAGCGCTGGAAGTGGCCGCGCGCGAAAACGCGGTGTCGGAGAAATCGATTCACGAGCTGCAGGACCTGGTGAAGAAAATCGCGCTGAAAGACAAGATCGACGAATCGCGCGAGTTTGCCGGCGACGTGCAGGAATCGCTTTACGGAGGGCTGGCACTGAACAATGCCAGTATCCGCAATCGCGGAGTCAAAAAGGCGCCATTCATCGTGCTGATCGGCGCGAACATGCCTTCGATTCTGGCCGAGATTTCGTTCGTGTCGAATCCCACCGACGAGCGCAAAATGGAAACCTCAGAGCACCGGCAGCGCATTGCCGAATCGCTCTATCGGGGTGTCTCCAAGTACGTGAACGGCTTAAGCGGCGTGAAGGTGGCGAGCAAGATCGACAAACACGAGGGGCAATAGCGCCAGTTCCCGGTGGCTAAGTCCCCATGCGCGCCAACTCCAGACGGTTTGGACTAGAATTCGACTTTCAAAATGTGGTGGTCGAGTTAAGGTCCGCAGTGTTAGGATTCCCTCCACAGCGTGCCGGAAGGCACGCCCTCCGGGTGTTGATTTAGAGGGCCGCACGCGCGATCGATGCGCGAGTCAAGGGCCGCTTACCGCCACGCGCGGCGTCTCGAAACAGTACGGGGTGAGGCTTCATGAAACTCCAGGCCAAGTTCAGCCTGATTTTTCTGCTCGTCTTTGGAGTGCAACTCGGGGTCGCGGGCTATGTCTGTGATGGATTCCTGCAGAGAAACGCCCGGGATCAGGTAATTCGCCAGGCACGACTGATGATGGAATCGAGCCTGGCGGCGCGCACCTACACGGATCAGCAGATCAAGCCTCTGGTAAATCGGAATGATACGGTATTTCATCCCCAGATCGTCCCCGGATATGCCGCCACCGAGCACTTCAACTACTTCCGCAACGCGTACCCGGAATACAGCTACAAGGAGGCGACGCTGAATCCCACCAACCCGCGCGACCGCGCCGTGGACTGGGAAGCGGACATCGTAAACTTCTTCCGCAACAATCCGGATAGAAAGGATTTTTCCGGAGAGCGCGACTCTCCCATAGGACGCTCGCTGTATTTGGCACGGCCGATCAAGGCTGTTGCCTCCTGCCTTGTGTGTCATAGCACTCCGGATGTGGCTCCCGCTAACCTGGTGAAGGTCTATGGAAGCACGAACGGCTTTGGCTGGAAAGAGAATGAGATCATTGGCGCCCAAATCGTCAGCGTTCCCATGGCATTACCCATCCGCATGGCCAATGCCGCTTACCGGCAACTGATGACGTCTCTGGTGGTGATCGCAATCGTGACCCTGCTTTTCTTGAATCTCGCGCTGCATTTTGCTGTGATCCGGCCGGTGCGCAGGTTTTCGGCGATGGCCGACGAGATCAGCAAGGGCAACATGGACTTACCGGATCTGCCAGCCAGCGGCAACGACGAGATCTCAACCCTGGAAGGAGCCTTCAACCGGATGCACCGCAGCCTGGCCAAAGCGATGAAAATGCTTGATCGAAATTAGATGCAATGGAAAATTTCTCCAATCCCGACCGCACTTGGATGTGCAGCATCCTTTTCCTGGACATCGTCAACTATTCCTCCCAGTCTGTGCAATTGCAGATGGAATGGAAAAGGCGATTCAACCATTACCTGGAACAAGCCCTGAGCGATGTGCCGGAACCGGAGCGCGTCATCCTCGACACCGGCGATGGCGCGGCGGTCTGCTTTCTTGGCGGCCCGGACACTGCCATGGCTCCGGCCTTGCAACTGCAGCGCTTTATTATCCAAGACGAGCACGCGCAGCCATCCGCAATGGTGGTCCGCATGGGCATCAACCTGGGGCCGGTGAAGCTGGTGCAAGACATCAACGGGCACCTGAACGCGCTGGGTGACGGCATCAACGTAGGGCAGCGCGTGATGAGCTTCGCGGCCGACAACCAGATCCTGGTATCGCGCTCGTTTTACGAGGCCGTGAGCTGCCTTACCGACGGCTACGGACGGATGTTTTGCTTTGTCGGCGCCAGGAAAGACAAACATGACAGAGCCCACCAGGTATATAAACTGGTGCCCGCCAGCGATGGAGCACCCTCACCGAATGCGTCGGCCATTGCTGAGCCGTCCGCGCCTGCAATACCTCCGGCCCAATTCGATGCGGCTGTACTGGAGCGTCTTGAGACCCTGCTCGTGCCTGCCCTGGGTCCTATCGCCCGCCACGTGATCAAGGACAGCAGCAAGAAACATGCTGAGCTGGCAGACCTGTGCGCTGAACTGGCGACCCAGTTTGCGGACAACAGAGAGCGCGCGAGGTTTTTGGAGCAATGTCGGCACCAGTTTGGGCTGGCGGTTCCACAGGCATCGGGCATCGCGGCCCAGGCGCCACCTCCGGCTGAGCCGACTTCGGGCGTGGCGTGGGACCCGGCAATGTTGGAAAAAACGAAGAGAGAACTCGCGGTTTACATCGGTCCCATGGCCAAGTTCATTGTCGATTCCACGGCCAGTGAGGCGCGTACGGTGAAGGATTTCTACGATGCGCTTTGCAGGGAAATACCTTCTAGCGGAGACCGCGAGAGCTTCTTGTCGCGCTGCAAGGCTGGTACCTAAACCCAGGGCTGGCCCAAGGATTATCCCTCACCCGGGCTTTCTGCCAAAACCGATATTCCGCTTTAGACTTATGAGTCCCAGCTCTGGTAGCTGGTTTCGTCCATCAGATATTAACTTCCCCTTCACAATGGCCTGCTAAGCTTAGCGACCTTGCCGCCGCAGAAGCGGTGGCATTCATCACCCCAATGAAAAGTCCCAGGAGACTCAGCTTATGAAGACAAGAGCTTTGGTTATTGTGTGCCTGCTGGCGCTCGCGACGAGCGCGGCATTTGCGCAGGAAGGCGCCGTGCCCACGGGCGTCCCAGCCCTCAACCACGTCTGGGTCATCATGATGGAGAATCATGGTTATTCCCAAGTCCTCCATAACCCGGCCGCGCCGTTCACCACCAAGTACGCTAACTCCGCAAACCTCGCCACTAACTATTTCGCTGTCGCCCATCCCAGCCTGACCAACTATCTGGAAACGAACGCCGGATCGAACTTCGGCGTGCTGGATGACAACTCGCCAGACTGGCACAACGGGTCCTGCTTGCCGAACCTGGCCACGGGCGTTACGAATTTCGAAGTGACTACTACGCCCATTTGCCCGATCTCCGGCACCGGAATCGACGCGGCGACGCCGGCCATTGACTACAGCAACGAAACCAGCGGACCTCCCGGCGTCAACAACATCGACGGCGTTAAATCGTATCCGGCTGATCCCAATATCCTGGGTATCAGCATCGCCGATCAGCTGGTCGCAGCCGGAAAGACCTGGAAGACTTATCAGGAAAGCCTCCCGCTGTCTGGGGCTAACCGTGTCGATAACAGCGACGGCAACTTCTCTAACCTCACCGACTTCACGCTGTTCAATAATCTGTGGCCGGCAAACCCACCCACCTTCAACTCCGGGCAGATCGTTGCCCTTTACGCGGTGAAGCACAATCCGTTCGCCTATTTCCGGTCCACTCAAAGAGGAACCAACCCACAAAACAGCCTGGCCAATATGGTTCCTTTTGATGGAGCCTCCGGCCTCTATAGCGACCTGGCCTCGGGTAAAGTGCCGAACTACTCTTTCGTCGTTCCCAACCAGTGCAATGACCAGCACGGTCGCGGCAACGGCACTCAATTCTGCCAATTCGATCCTAATGACAACGGCACCCAAGTTGGCCTGAATCCGGCATTGATGGCTCTTGGCGACCAGGCTCTACAAAGGATCGTGACTGCGATCCATGCCTCCCCGGCTTGGAGCAAGGGCCGTAATGCCATCATTACCATCTGGGACGAGGATGACTACAGCATCTCTCCGACCGTCAACCGAGTCGCAGCCATCGTTGACACCAACTATGGCTTCCATAACCTACAGAGCAAAGTCTTCTACACTCACTTCTCGCTACTCAGGACCATCGAAGGTGGATTCGCCCTACCTTGCTTGAACCATGCCTGCGATGACACCACCAACACCATGTCCGACCTGTTCGGCGAACCATAAACTGATGGCAGAAATTTGTTTCAGGGCCGGGCGAATGTCCGGCTCTTTTTTGTCTTTGAATCTTGTCCGTTTACGCTCCGTCAAATCACGCGTGGTGGAAACTTTCTGGGACTGTCGGTAGTCTAATCGAGTAGCATTGGTGTGCGTTTTTTCGAATGAAATTCTTGCGACAGGTATTGGTTGTCTTCTTGGTTTCGTGCGCCGTGGTTCTCGCGGCTGAATCGCGCGCGCCGGCAACGGTCTCGGGGGCGGCGGTACTTCCCACAGAGTTTGCGGGCTGGCAGGTGAAGGGCGCGGTTTCCAGGAGCGACGATCCCGCTGCTGCCGACGCAACGAATGCGCCCGTGCTCACCGAATACGGCTTCCAGCGTTTGGAGAAGGCGGCCTACACGCGCGACGACGGCCGCAATCTGGTTCTTAAAGCCGCCGTGTTTGCCGATGCCAGCGGCGCTTACGGCGCCTTCACCTACTACTACTCTGAAGAGATGGGGCAGGAAACCATTGGCAGGCAGGCGGCTTTTCTGACTAATCGTGTGCTGTTCTATCAGGGCAATGTGCTGGTGGACGCGGTGTTCGACAGAATGAGCGTGATGTCGGCGTCGCAAATGCGGCAGCTTGCCGGGCTGCTGCCCCAGCCTGAGGATAATAAGGACAAACTACCTTCACTGCCTACGCGTCTCCCGAAGGGATCCGACAAAAGCCTGGAGAAGAACACGACGAAGTACATTCTGGGTCCAGTCGCGCTGGATCGAGTGGGAGCGCCGCTGCCGTCTGCGATGGTGGATTTCAAGTCGGGCGCGGAAGTCGTCCTGGCCAGGTATGCGGCGACTGCGGGCGATGCCACGCTGATGCTCATCGAATATCCGACGCCGCAGATTGCCGCGGAACGGCTGCGCCAGATCGACGCCTCGCACCAGATTACGCAGCAGCAGCCGGGAGTTGCGCCGATTCTTGATGTGGGCCCGTTCTTCGACACGCGCACCGGGCCGATCATCGTGATCGCGGCCGGTCCGCTTTCAAAAAGCGAGGCGCGATCGCTGATGTCGTCGATCAGCTACGAAGCCGATGTCACGTGGAACGAGAACACCTACGTCAGCAAGAAAGATAATCTGGCAAACTTTCTGTTCAACGCGATTGTCCTTTGCGGAATTGTGGTTGGACTGGCGCTGGTGGCGGGGATCGCGTTTGGGGGCTTGCGACTGCTGGTGAAGCGGCTTTTTCCCGACTCCGTGTTTGATCGCCGGGAGACGATGGAATTCATCTCCCTGCACCTGGAAGACGACCCCCGGCGGGTGCCTCGGGAGCGGTAAGTAACTCAATCGAATATCGTTAGCGTCGAAAAGAAGGGATTTCGTGCCATTTTGAGCGGGTTTGGCGACTTGTGGACACATCGTGTAAGTTATTGAAAATAAGACTATTTAAGTCTAAAATTTTGCTTGACACTGTGCTTTTGAGGCTCATAAGATTCCCGCAGAAAGTTCTGATGGATGAAACCTCCGTTGGGACTATTCTCCCTTGAAAGAAAAGGCTGCCCAGTTGCCGGGTGGCCTTTTCGTTTTAGAGAGCAGTTCTTAGTCGGCGAACGACGGGTCTGCTGTTCACTGAGAACTGAGAACGGGGAACTTGTTTTCGGAACTGGCAAGTGCGTTCGTCCGTACAATACAGTGAGCAGGCGAGTGTGAACTCGGGAGGGGACGCGATGTTTTGCGATCAATGTGGAGCGCAGTTGCAAGCGGGAGACGCACGCTGCGGACGTTGCGGCAAAACTGTGTTGGGACTCGTCGAACTGCGGCGCAGCCGGGTGCGCGACCATGTCCGGCTAGTGGGCATTCTCTGGATGGCGTACTCGGCTTTGCACGTGGTGGCCGGAGTGGCCCTGCTGATTGTGGCGCAAGTGATCTTCGGCCGGGTGAACGGCGTGATCCATATTCCCAACGGCCCGCCGCCCGAGGTCACGGTCTGGCTGCGGCCTCTGATCAGCGTTATCGGATGGCTGATCCTGGCGAAAGCTGCGGCCGGGTTCTTCGCTGGATGGGGCTTGCTGCAGCGGGAGGAGTGGGCACGGGTTGTCGCCCTGGTGGTGGGCTTCATCGCGCTGTTAAACGTCCCCATAGGTACAGCGCTCGGCATCTACACGCTCTGGGTGCTGTTGCCCACGCAGTCCGACGACGAGTACAAGGCGCTGGCGCGGGCCGCGTAGCGCGGGGGCCTGAACTGCTGTCAGTCACAAGCCAACGAGATAGAACGCCTCGGAAATAAGACGCTCGAAGCGAGGCGCCTGCGCGCGAGGAGCGTTACATTCGGGCGCCAGCCTGATTGCAGGAATCGCGGACGGGTCTTAGAATCAAAAGCGGGAATCAAAAGCAGGAATCGAAAGCAGGCCGACGTAGCTCAGTTGGTAGAGCAGCCGATTCGTAATCGGCAGGTCATCAGTTCAAGTCTGATCGTCGGCTCCAGAAATCGTTTGTATCCATGCGGGTCTGCGCGAATTTACGCGGACCCGCTACTTTTTGCGGCCCACCTTTGGCCCAAGTTTAGCAATCGCTTTTCCAGTTTGTTCCTGCTCCGGTGCGCTTCTGCTTCCGCCTTGGTTTGAAAGGGCATGCGCTCCGGACCTTTGGTTGCGTTGTTGATGGAGAGAACTGAAAGTCTTGCCATTTGGGGATTCTCCTTTCGGGAAAAAAATCATTCCCTAATAATACGTTCCAAAGGTGACGGCCACGCTGCCCGCTACTGCTTTCTAGTCTTTGTCGGAAAGCCCCGGCTAAAATCTGTATCCAAGGGATTGATGGCATCAAAAGCCTTGCCACACATTTCCTGGAACTCGGCCAGTGGTACGCCGGTCTTTTTCGCCTGTAGCGCCGCCGTGTTGATGAACTCTCGGAGCACGTGCGCCTGCATTTCTGGCGTTTCTAGCGTTTGCGATGCCTCCGATTGCAGCCATTTAACAGTCTCTTCGTACTCGTTCCAGATATCCACAGTTGTTTTCTCCATTGGCTTTTCCTCCCACCGAAAATTGTAGGCGCGTAGCGGCGGCGTGGGCCGTGACGGGAATCACTGCCGTGCGAGGGAGATCAGTCGCTTAACTTCCTGTGTTACCTGGTTCCAGGCAGTGTACCGAGAACCGGTTTTAGTATCCTGAAAGTGTCTCCAACGATCTGACCGGTGGTTTCAGAAATCGGACTAGATCCATCCCAACAACGGTGGAACTCAGGCGGCATTGATACTGATTAATCTTCCTCTTGCCGACGGGGATTCCTCACGCCGCGAAAATGCTATCACCAGAGCGTTGCAGAGAATCGAACCAGTTGTGGGGCGACTTGCTAACTTTCCGCGACCACTTTATGTTTTCTCAGGGTAAGAAACTCATGTCCAGGCGGTTGTGGCTGCCATCGCTGGTCTCGCCGCCGTTGATCCTGCGGCTGCTGCTGACGTTGTTTTGTTCCCTTTTCGCCGCCGCTCAAGTCAAACCGGTCGATGCCCAAGGTCATCAATGGTGGCAGCACGCGGTGTTTTATGAAATCTATCCCCGCAGTTTTGCGGACAGTAACAACGACGGCATCGGCGACCTTAACGGAATCAGCTCCAAAATGGGTTACCTGCATGAACTTGGTGTCGACGCCATCTGGATCACTCCCTGCTATCCTTCGCCCCAGGTCGATTTCGGTTACGACGTTTCCGACTACCGCAACATCGACCCCATGTACGGAAATCTCGACGACTTCGATCATCTGGTTGTCGAGGGCAGAAAACATCATGTCCGCATCATCCTCGATTTTGTGCCGAATCACACCTCCGACCAGCACCCGTGGTTTCTGGATTCGAAGTCTTCCCGCACCGCGTCGCATCGCGACTGGTACATCTGGCGCGACGGCAAAGGGCCCGGCCAGCCTCCCAACAACTGGATCTCAATTTTCGGCGGTGCGGCATGGGCGTTCGACGCCACGACCAACCAGTTCTATTATCACTTTTTCTATTCGCAACAGCCGGACCTGAACTGGCGCAATCCGGCGGTCGAAAAAGTGATGCTCGATACCACGCGCTGGTGGTACAAGCGCGGCGTCTCCGGATTCCGCCTCGACGCCGTTGACACCCTGTTTGAAGATCCTGAGCTGCACGACAATCCCGTTCTGACCGGAGCCAATGCCCAGCGCGATCCCAACATGGAGAACAAATACAACACAAACTTTCCCGAGGTTCACGAGGAGTTGCAGAAGCTGCGCAAAGTAGCCGACGAGTCTGGGGCGGTGCTTATTGGCGAAACCTGGACCTCCAATGTCGCCGAACTCGACCGGTATTATGGCCAGACCGGCAATGAACTCCAAATGCCCATGGACTTCATGTTCACCATGGTCAACAAACTTTCTCCACCCGAATTCCGGCGCCAGATTGCGGCCGTCGAGAGCGCCCACGGCTGGCCCGTGTTCGTGATCAGCAATCACGATAGAGTGCGCTCCTACAACCGCTACGGAGACGGCAAGCATAACGACGCCATCGCCAAACTGATGGGCGCTTTTTATCTGACGCTGCGCGGTACGCCCATCATGTATTACGGCGAAGAAATCGGCATGGAGAACAACGATCCTACCCGTAAAGAGGACGTGAAAGATCCGATCGGCCGCACCGGCTGGCCGCAAGAAAAAGGCCGCGACGGCGAACGCACGCCCATGCAGTGGAACGCTGGGCCGAACGCCGGTTTCAGCAAGAAAGATCCGTGGCTTCCCGTGCCGCTGAGCTACAAGACGCACAACGTGGCGAGCGAGTCGAAAGATCCCAAGTCCGTTCTTAACCTTTACAAGAAAGTTCTCGCGCTACGCCACACGAACGACGCTTTGCTCGAAGGCAGCTATACCGCACTCAATGAAGACGATCCTAACGTGATGTCCTACCTGCGCAGCTACAAGGGAAAAGCCGTGCTGGTAGCCCTGAACATGTCGGCCACTCCGCAAAACGCTACCTTCGACCTTTCCGGGCAGGGATTCGGCCGGGCTACTCTGAAAACCCTGATCGCGTCGCCCGAGGCATCGGCAAAAGGCCGCGAAGTTACTCTTGAACCCTTTGGACTGCTGATCGTCGAAGTAACCAATGAAGGGAATCACTGAAGTCAATCAATACCCCGCCGCGACTACTCCGACATGGCTACCCCTTTACCCCTTGGCGTATCGCTCGCTGTTTGTTTTCGATCCGCTCACGGCGAAGAACAAAATGTAGAGATAGCAAATCGTGGCCACTAAAAGCGCGTGGTGAATACCTTGACCCCAACTCGTCTGGCCTTGCACCATCGCCGGGTAGTATGCACGATTGATGAGATCTGCAGATTTGCCGACCAGCCATGGAATGATGGCGCCGCCCACGATCGCCATGTTCAAGATGCCGGAGCCATCTCCGGTGAGCGGGCCGAGTTCTGCGATCCCCATGGTGAAAATACAAGGGAACATGACTGAGTTGAACAGGCCCACCGCGAGGATGGACCACATGGCCACATGCCCGCTGGTCAGAACCGAAATGCTAACCAGCAAAGCGGCCATGACCGCGAACAGCGCCAGCAGTTTTCCGGGTTTGACCTTCTGCAGGATTGCCGACCCTGCAAACCTCCCAATCATGGCGCCAAGCCAATACAGAGATATGTACCTGGCCGCCTGTCCCAATGCTGCGTGGTAGCGGGCAGCCGGGTCGGCGATGCTTGACGCGAAACCGCCAATGCTGGGCAGGGCGAGGTAGTTGGCGATGGAGCTTCCAATCGCAACTTCGCCGCCGACGTACACGAAGATCCCAATCGCTCCGAAGACGAGATTCGGGTGTTTCCAGAGAGAGTCATTTACCTTTTCGCCGATGCGGTGTTCGGCTGACTCGATTCTGGGGAGTCTCGACATGCCAATGCCAATCGCCAGAATGCACAATGCCACCGCGAAGAAGTACACGTACAACCTGACAATGGCGTTTGCTTCCTGCGAGGTACTCTGGGCAAGCGCAGCGGATGTCGTTCCAAGAATGACGCGCGCCCCGACCCAGGGAAACACCGCAGTGCCCAGCGAATTGAAAGCCTGAGTGAGATTCAGGCGACTCGAGGCGGTTTGCGGTTTTCCCAGCACTGCCACGTAGGGATTCGCTGCCACCTGGAGAATCGTGATTCCGGTCGCCAGCACGATGAGAGCCGCCAGGAAGAACGGGAACGAAGGGATTTTTGCGGCGGGATAAAATCCAAGACAGGCCAGAACCATGGTCAGCAATCCCACGACGATTGCCTTCTTATATCCGAGCCAGTCGATGATTTTGGCCGATGGAATCGAAAAGACAAAATAAGCAGAAAAAAAGGCTGTCTGAATCAGCATGCTTGCGGCAAGTCTGAGATTGAAGACATGTTGAGCATATGGGATCAGCACGTCGTTCAGGGAGGTGAGTGAGCCCCACATGAAGAACAAAGTGGTCACAATGACCAGCGGCCCCCGATAAGCTTCGGGTGGCGCCTTCGTGAACGTTTGTGCTTGCGTTCCTGTACTAATGTTTGGAGTCATTGGCCTCCGTTCTTCTCTACTTCGGCAGCGACAGTGTTACCCGGTAGGACTACCGTTGGGCAAGCATCCTACGTTCGCTGACCCAACCTTACATGTGGATTCGCGAACCACCAGCTCGGGCTCTACGGTGATCTCCTTTGGATGGTCCATGCCGTCACGAGTGATGCGCCGCAGAACGGTCTCAGCAGCGATCTTTCCCATCTTGCGCAGAGGTTGCCGCACGGTGGTGAGCCCGGGGTTTTGGAAGGCAGCGCTCTGGATGTCGTCGAAGCCAACCACGGAGACGTCTTCCGGCACCCGCAATCCCATTTCCCGCAGGGCGCGAATCGCGCCAATCGCGGAAATGTCATTGAACGCAAATATGGCTGAGAAGGGCTCTTGTTTCGCCAGCAGGCGCCGAGTCACCTTGTAACCCAGATCAGGAGAGGGTACTTCTCCTTGCAACTGGGTGGTCAGCTTGGCGTGAATCGTGAGGCCAAGCCGGGCGGCTGCCTGAACGATCGCATCCCAGCGCGCTTCCGTATCCGAGCTGAACTCTTGACCTTTGATAAAAGCGATGCGCCGGTGTCCGAGCTTGAACAGGTGTTCCAACGCCAGCTCCGCGGCACGGCGGTGATCGAGCACAATGTTGGTCACCCTGTTCACTTCGTTATGTCCGGAAACGGTGACCACAGGAATGGATAGATTGTGGTGCCACGGGGTATCGACGGCGATCAACCCCTCGACCGATCTCGCCAGCAGCAGCTTCGGGTACTCGTCGATCAGATCGGGACGGTGGTGATGGCTGGCCACGAAATAAAAATAGCCTTCCCGCAAGAGATGTTCTTCGATGCCGCTCATCACCAGGGTCGCATAGCCCTCGCTCACTTCCGGCACAAGCACACCGATAGTAAAGCTGCGCTGGGTGCGCAAGGAGCGGGCCATAAAATTGGGACGATAGTTGAACTTGTCGGCCGCGGCGAAAATCTGGTCCTGCGTCGCCTTGGGAATGGAATCGGCGACCGCCGAGCGGTTCATCACCAGCGACAGGGTCGCTGGGGAAAGGCCCAGGTGGTCGGCGAGAAACTTCAGGCTGACTTTCTGTCCTGGGGGCCGAGCAGCGGCTGTTCCCGTTTTTTTCTGTTTGCTCATTTTGCGCTGCTTGCTCATGGCCGTGTGCAGTCTCCCAAGCGCGGGCGCGAGGCGATCATCGAAGGTTCCGATCCGCCGCATTCGTTTGACGCTTGACTTGAACCGGACACCATGTTATACCCCTCAGGATAACTAAAGCGATTTAGTTTCGATTTAGTTTGCACCTCGGGTTTGGTGTCGAAACGGCTATCAAGACTGGTTCGCGGCTTGACTTGGATAGCTTGAGATCGCTTGAAAAGCCGCGCCACGTCCGTGCCTTGGAGGCAAGTCATGTTCCACTCGACCCCCGTCCGCGCTCTTCTGCTCTCTGCGATTCTCTGCTTTCTGACCTCAAGCGCCTTGGCCCAGTATGGGGCGAGCTTAGAGGGCACGGTGACCGATAAGAGCGGCGCCGTCGTTGCCGGCGCCACCGTGACCATAAGGAACCAGGCGACAGGTGTAAGCCGCAGTAGCGTCACCGGAGACTCTGGCTTTTACCGGATCACGGGACTTGCTCCTGGTAACTACCATATGGAGGTGGAAGCCGCCAGCTTCAAGAAGAGCTCCAGATCCAATGTGACGGTGCTCTCCGAAACCGTCAACGGGGCGAATATGACAATGGAAACTGGCTCCGCCAGTGAATCAGTGACCGTGACCGCCGGCGTCGGAAACTTGGAGACCGAAAGCGCCAACGTAGGTGTCACCCTTACGTCGCGACAGGTTGTGGATTTGCCAGAATTCGGTCGCGATCCCTACGAGTTGGTTCGACTGACTCCCGGCGTGTTTGCGGATTCCTCTCGTCAGGGCAATGGCAACTCCCAGGGTATTCCCCAGCAGGTCGGCCCCGGTGGTTCAAATTCCCAGATTTTCCAGACTGAAAATGAGGTGCAAGCCATTGCCAACGGGCAGCGAGTTTCAGCGAATGATTACACGCTGGATGGGGTCAGTATCAATAGTCTGGAGTGGGGCGGCGCTACGGTCATTACTCCCAACCAGGAATCTGTCCAGGAGGAAACGATCCTGTCCAATAGTTACTCGGCGCAGGATGGCCGCAACTCCGGTGCGCAGATCAAGGTCATTTCCAGGAACGGCACCAACACCTTACACGGCAGCGCCTTCTTTAAGGCCGACGACAAAGGGCTCAATGCCTTTAACAAGTATTACGGTCCGACCAACATACCTCTCTCTTCAATTACTTGCGAAACGGGCACGTCCAGCCAGTTCATGATCGTCGCCAGCCACTGTCCGGACCGGGATGACCAGAAGTATCGGGATTACGCCGGCAGCGTAGGCGGCCCGATTATCAAGAATCGACTCTTCTTTTTCTTTTCCTACGAAGGGAACCGGCAGAACAGCACAGCTCCGTTACGTTCGCAGACTCTGGAAACGCCACAATTCGAGCAGTACGTGATCGCGCAGAATCCGGGCAGCATGGCGGCGAAGTTGTTTAGCACACCCGGCATAAAGCCCCGCATTTCCACAATCGTGGGCACGGAGACGGATTGTTGTTCTTTGATCCCAAACTACGGGCTCGGCAAGTGGTACGTTGCCGGCAATCAACCGGGCCAGGCGATTGGCAATGGTCCCGACGGTATTCCTGATTGGGGAGTTTTTGATCTCACCCTGCCGAATACGAGCAGTGGCAATCAGTACAACGGACGAGTGGACTATACCGAGGGGAACAACCAGTTTTTTGTAAGTACTTACATCGTCCGCCTTAATAACTTTAGTGGTGGACAGCGGCCGATCGACGACTCGACCTTCCAACCGCGCAACTATGCGGCTACGATCGGTTGGGATCGGGTCATCAGTCCAACTATGCTGAATGAATTCCGAGTCAACTTCACACGCTACGCCTATGACCAGACCCAGCCCGTCGGGCAGACCAACTACGGAATTCCGCAGATCCGGTTATTCGACTTCGATATCGGCGGATTCGGCTCCAATGACAGCCTTATCGGTATCCCGCAGGCTGGCACAAATCCCGCGGCGCTCGCGCAAAATACCTACGCCTTGGCCGATACTTTCAGTTGGGTTCGAGGTAAGCATGCATTCAAGTTCGGATTTGAAGACCGTCGCGAGCAGGACAACAACAATGAACCCGGCGCACAGCGCCCGCAATATCAATTCCGCGGATTGCTGAATCTGGCCAACGACGCATGCTGCTTCTACGAACAAGTGGAAGTGAATCCCACTGGAGGTGCGCTCAACGGGCAGCGTTACTTCCGCGACAGCGACTATGGCGTTTTCGTGCAGGATGACTGGAAGGTCCGCTCTAATCTGACGCTCAACCTTGGTCTACGCTGGGAGTATTTCACACCACTTACCGAAGCTCACAACACCATAAGCAATTATGTTTTCGGCTCCCAGGGTTACATCAACGGGTCGGTGTGTGGACCCATTGCCCCATTGACTGCTTGCCGGAACGGTGGCCAACTCTATCAACCGGATCGCAATAACGTTGGCCCGCGCCTCGGTTTTGCCTGGAGTCCCGATCGCTACAATGGCAAGGTGGTGTTCAGAGGGGGCTTCGGCCTCTTGTTTAACCGGAACGCCGACGTCGTGTTTAGTAATGTGCGGCAGGACACTCCCTATTCGGCATTAGCCACCGCCTGCTGCTTCTTCGATCCTGGTCCAATCGTTGGGCCTCCACCCGGATCCAACATTCTCTACAGCCTCGGCGCCAGCACCCAGGCCAACAGCTACCCGGTGAATCCTGCATTTGCCAACGGCGTCGCTCCCGACGGCGCGCTTTGCGCCAATTCCAGTTGCACGGGGAACCCGGTTCCGGTGTCCTTGTTTGGCGCGTTGCCGAACGAGCCGAACCCGTACGTTTACATCTTCTCGTACCAGGCGGAGCTCCAACCATTCAGGGACTGGGTGTTTAAGTTGGGATATCAGGGAAGCATAAGCCGGAAACTGGTGCGAACGATCGATCTGAACCGCATTATGCCGGGGGACACTTTTGATGGCGCCCAGGACAAAATCCAGCACGTTGGTTCGAACGGGCAAATGTGTGGCCCAACTAACCCAACCTGTTCGGCAGTGCATCTTACCGGGAACCCTCGCTTCCAAAATCTCTATTTCCCGTTGCCGGATGTAAACGCGAGCTACAATGCGGGCGTTTTCAGTGCCACTCGCAAATTCAGGCAGGGCTTGCAGATTGACGCTACCTACACTTACAGCCACGCGATCGACACGGCATCGTTCGAGGTTGGCTATCAGCAGACCGATCCCTACACCCCGTCCATCAATCGAAGCAGTTCCGACTTCGACGTGCGGAACAACTTTGTTATGGACGCTATATGGGAGCTCCCGATATTTCGTGGACGTAACGACTTCTTGGGTACTGCGCTGGGTGGTTGGACTGTCAGCGGAATCATGAGCAAGCACACGGGATTCCCCTTCTCGGCCCTGATCGGAAGTTGCAACACTAACGCGGACAGAAACGGAGACGGCTACTGCCCCGATTTGCCGTTCGCCTACCACGGGGGCGCCATCTTGAGCCCGAGCAAGCAGCAGTGGATCAACGGGATTTTCCCGAACCCTGCCGCGGAGTTCGACACCACGACGCTTGGCCCCGGATGCCGCTGTCGCAATATTTTCAGCGGTCCCGGCTACACTTCTGTGGATATGACGCTTGGTAAGATTTTCAAGCTGCCCAAGGTGGCGTTCCTGGGAGAGGGATCGCAGCTCGAAATTCGCGCCAATGCCTTCAACATCTTTAACATCTTGAATCTCGCGCCATTGATACCCGCGACAGCACCGACGGACATCATCAACACTGGCCAATTCGGGCATTCACAAGACGGTCTCGCAGGCAGGGTCATCGAGTTTCAGGCGAGGCTGAGTTTCTAACCCTTCATTTTGCCGGAGGCGGTGAGCGCAAGTTCGCCGCCCGGCGCTCCCCCAGCCGAGACCGAATGTGGACCCCGCGCAGAATCGACCGCCTTTTCATCTCCATCATGGTCCTCACGATGGGGATGCCGACCCTGTTGGCACCGACTCCTGCGGAAGCGCGGAAGTCGGAAGTAGTCCAGATCGACGCCTCTGCCCCGGCTCGTCCTTTCCCCCACTTCTGGGAGCAGATGTTTGGTTCCGGGCGGGCCGTCCTGACGTTGCGGGAGAGCTATCGCAATGATCTCCGCGATGTTAAGCGGATTACCGGCTTTGAATACGTGCGCTTCCATGCCATCTTCCATGATGAGGTCGGAATCTACGACGAAGACGCCCAGGGGCATCCCCAGTACAACTTTTCTTACGTGGATCAGATCTATGACGGCTTGCTGGCCAGCGGTGTGCGTCCGTTCGTCGAGCTGAGCTTCATGCCTAAAAAGCTGGCTGCTCGGGAAGCCCTGCATGCATTTTGGTATAAGCAGAACGTCTCCCCGCCCAAAGACTGGGGTAAGTGGGACGATCTCATCACCCAGTTCGCCAGGCACCTGGTGGACCGGTACGGCATCGATGAGGTTTCGCAGTGGTACTTTGAAGTCTGGAACGAGCCGAATCTCGATTTTTGGGTGGGTGAACCGAAACAGGCTACCTACTGGCAGCTTTACGATCACACCGCGCGCGCACTGAAACAAGTGAGTCCGCGTCTGCGCGTGGGTGGACCCGCCACGGCACAGGCTGCATGGGCGGATGCCTTCATTCGGCATTGCGCCGACGACAAAGTTCCCGTCGATTTCGTCTCCACCCACGTTTATGGCAATGACACCGCCAAAGATGTCTTTGGCACGGATGAGAAAATCCCGCGCGATGAGATGGTCTGCCGGGCAGTGAAGAAGGTGCACGATCAGATCCGGTCGTCCACCATGCCCAACCTGCCCCTGATCTGGACCGAGTACAACGCCAGTTACTTTAATGAGCCGGCCGTTACCGACTCGATCTACATGGGACCGTGGATGGCCGACACCATACGGCAGTGCGACGGCTTGGTGGATATGATGTCCTACTGGACGTTCTCCGACGTGTTCGAGGAACAGGGCGTGGTGAAACAACCGTTCTACGGCGGGTTTGGCCTGATCGCGGCCGGCGGCATTCCCAAGCCAGCTTACGGCGCCTTCAAGTTGCTACACCTATTAGGGGACGAACGAATTCCGGTGGACTCTCGCTCCGTGCTGGTGACGCGCCGGAAGGGCGGCTCGCTGGTCGTCGCGGTGTGGAACCTCGTTCCTCCAGGGCAGATGCCTTCGGACCAGACCGGCCCGGCCCAGGCTGACCGCACAAAAACAATTCACCTTCGCTTCGAACATCTTGCCGAAGGGCGCCGAGCGTATATTTCGCGCGCAGATCGCGACCATGGCGACGTGCATCCGGCCTACGAAAAGATGGGAAAGCCGCGCTACCCGACCCAGGAACAGCTCAAAGCGTTGCAACGAGCCGCGCAATTGCCTCCTGCTGAAATCCGTGAGCTGACCCATGGCGAATTGACTCTCGATCTCGCTCCGGGTGGTTTGGCAGTCATCGAAGTGAAATAGCACGAGCGCAAGTAACACGCCTTAGCCACGCTGTGAAGATATAATCGCGAGGCAATATCCCAGGTGTTGCAGGAATCATGTTCATGAGTTGTCCGACCCCAACCGCACCTCTGAGCCGCCGGGAAATGCTGGTACGGCTGGGCAGGACGATGCTGGCGTCTCCCTTGCTGAACATGGCTTGGATGAGCATGGCCATCATCAGCACGTCCTGTGGCGGGTCCAAGACCAGCAATCATTCCGGGCCGCCTCCGCTGACGGATGACCAGTTTCTTGATGAAATCGAGCGTGCGATCTTCCTCTACTTCTGGGAGCAGGCCAGTTCGAGTACGGGCCTGGTCAAGGACCGCGCCTTCGCCGCCGGGAACGACAGTCGCACGGTCGCAAGTATTTCGGCAACAGGTTTTGGTCTCACCGCGCTGTGCATCGCGGACCAACGCGGCTACATGGCCAGCGCCGACATCGCCCCGCGCGTCCAGGCCACATTGACTTTCCTTCTCAACCAGATGCCGAACCAAAACGGATTTTTCTTCCACTTCGTGGACATGAATACCGGGCGGAGGGTGAACAACTCAGAGGTTTCTTCGATTGATACTGCAATCCTGCTGTGCGGCATACTTACCTGCCGGCAGTATTTCCAGGACCAGCAGATCGCGGACTTGGCGACACAGCTCTACCAGCAAGTCAACTGGCCGTGGATGCTTAACGGGGGGACTACGTTCTCCATGGGCTGGACGCCGGAGGACGGATTCCTGACTGGCCGCTGGGACACTTACGCCGAGTTGATGATGCTGTATCTGCTGGCGATTGGCGCGACGGTGAACCCGATCCCGGCGAGCTCATGGCAGGCGTTTGCGCGGCCGACGCTGACTTACCAAGGCTTGACCTACATTACAAATCTCAGTGCGCCCCTGTTCATCCACCAGTACTCCCATGCGTGGTTCGACTTTCGCAACAAACAGGATGCCTACGCCAACTACTTCAACAACTCCGTCACTGCTACGCAGGCCGACAAGCTGTTCTGTTTGTCGCTCGCCAGTCAATTTTCCGATTACTCGAACAACCTGTGGGGAATCACGGCGTCGGACTCGGTGAACGGCTACGTGGTATGGGGCGGGCCGCCGTCGATGGGGCCAATTGACGGTTCCATCGTTCCCTGCGCCGCCGGCGGGTCCATTCCGTTTCTGTCCTCCGAGTGCATTGCAGTGCTCCGCGACATCCAAGCTGAGTTCCCGAACTCGTGGCAGAGATACAGCTTCGTGGACGCGTTCAATCCACTCTCCGGTTGGTATGACACGGATGTCATCGGGATTGATTTGGGCATCATGATGTTGATGGCGGAGAACCAGCGTACTGGCTTCGGCTGGAATACATTTATGAAGAATCCCGAAGCCGTGGCCGCCATGATGGCCGTCGGTTTCCACTAGCTAGTTTCTTTCACGCGGAATCAATGAGTGCGGACGGGCTGGTTGCATCAACTATCTCGTCGATGTTCATTGCGGTAATATGTTGGCGTTGCCGATATGGTGCGCTTCTTGATCTGGATCGAGGGCGATGCAAACGGCTGGGCATGCTCGAATTGTCGATGGAGGTTCCCTGTTCCTACGCTGCTTAGCGGAGAAGAGGCTAGGGCTGCTTACGACCGCCTAGCCGGTGTGAAGTTTCGCGAGCACAAGTGCGAGGCCGAAACCAGTCTTTCTGCTGCGAAACCGGAAACAAAACGGGATGCTGATGCCCCTTTCGCAGAACGTGCTCGGATGCTCATAAAGCGAGGATACAAACCGAAGGTTGCGGTGGAGCTTGTACTTCATGAAATGGAATTCGAACAAGGCAACGATACGAGGAGGATGGAGAAGGCGCGTGCTGATGCCGAGGATTTCCTTCTGAGAGTCCGCAAGGGTCTCATCTGAAATGGGATTATCGGATCAAAGTCAATGCCGCCTCTATCCCACTAGACCGTCAAGTCATTAGTGTAATCGCTGTTTTCGACAGTTGCCCGGCGAAATGGCCTCTGGTTGGTGTTACAACGGCCTCATTTAATTGAGGCGACAGGTTCACTGTACTGCTTTGACATGCTAAACGGACCGCCGCTTATTGCGACATGCTACTGGCAACCGAGGAGAACACATTATTCGCATTCCCCCCGATCAGACGGACAGTTCCAATGACGAGCACCAGGATCACCGCCAGCATCACCGCATACTCGGCGATGTCCTGACCCCCCTCGCTTCGCCACAATTTTCTCGCCAGATCCGTTGATTTCATGCACCCGCCCCCAAATGTACAGACTATTCTGAAATTTGACTGGATTTTTTGACAACTTGGAACTAACCGCGGTAATGTCTCGGTGCTTCGTCGAGTCTAGGGGCGATAGTGCTCCCGCCGACTAATGTTACGAAGTCGCCACAACCCTCATTGACCTTGTCGTGATCCAACAACCAATGGACAGTTTGTTATGAGATGGGTCCCAGTCTGGCGATCATCCACTGGGAAGCCGAGAACTCCTTGGCGAGCTGTCGCACACTTCTCCCTTGCGACCGGAGTTCTCCCTCCCAGCCTTGCCGTCGGCGCCTATCTGGATGCCGACGACAGCTCGAAAGCAAAGCACTTCGATCGGCAGTTCGAATAGGGTATACTGCTTCCCCATTTTCTATCCGGAGAGCTTAATGAAACGAATTGCCTTCGCCGTTTGTCTGCTGGTTTCCGTGCAACTGGCTGCTCAGACCAGCTCCACTCCGGCCGCTTCGTCCAATCCGAAGGTCAGGGCAATCACCGGATTCGTGCGGCTGGACAGAGAAACGTACCAAAAGCAAATTGTCGATGCTCTCTTTGTCCTGCGGAGGGTAAAGGCCGAATTTGAATCCTCCGGGTACGAAGTGGAGACTGTGCGACTGACGACTCAACCGCTGGCAGAACTTGTAGCCGGGATTCCTGAGGATCAGGCGCTCGCGTTTCTTGCCCGGCTCGACCAACTCTCCGTAAAGGAGAACTTCCTGCCGAACGTTGGGCCGGCAACGCTGCACGATAGCGATGATCCCGCGACCATGCATCTCCTGGAGCGCGTGCTCTCGACTCTGCCAGACATCGAGGCCAGCGCCATCATCGCCGATGAAACCGGAATTCATTGGAAAACAATTCGTCGCACCGCGGAACTCGTGAAGTATGTCAGCGAGCACAGTCCGCGCAGCCAGGGAACTTTCAACTTTACCGCCACGGCCATGCTGAAGCCGTTTTCACCATTCTTTCCCGGTTCTTATCACACCGGCGCCGGCAGGCAATTCGCCGTTGGTTTCGAAGGCGCCAATGTTGTTCGCGAGGTTTTCACCAAGGATAAGGGAAATGCCGAAACCGCTGTCGCCGACTTGACTGCGGCTCTCACAAAACATGCATCCGTGGCTGCCGCAGTGGGTAAAAAGATCGCTGCGGAAACCGGCTGGACCTACATGGGAGTCGACCCTACTCCAGCACCTTTGGGGGAGGTGTCCATAGGAGCCGCCATCGAGGCCTTCACGGGCGCGAGATTCGGCGCCAGCGGGACGCTCACTGCAGCCCGCGTTATTACGACCGCCGTGAAGGCGGTGCCAGTGGCTCAGGTCGGCTACTCCGGGCTGATGGTGCCGGTGATGGAGGACAAGCTTTTGGCGCAACGCTGGGCTGAGTCCACTTACAATATCGACTCATTGCTTGCGTACTCGGCGGTGTGCGGCACCGGTCTGGATACGATCCCGCTCCCAGGTGACATTAGCCTCGAGCAAATGGAACGCATTTTCGGCGATGTGGCGTCGCTCGCAACGAAATGGAACAAGCCTCTCTCAGCAAGACTGCAGCCTATTCACGACAAGAAACCGGGCGATCAGACCGACTTTCAGGATCCGTACCTCTTCAACACTATGGTGCATCCTTTGCAGTAGTTAGTTGAGTCCCCTGATCACCGATTCTCGCGAAAGCGGATTCCTGTAGTTGTTATCCGTTCACCGCCGCGGCCGCGCCGGTGTTAAAGGCATCGGCACAGGTCTTCAGCCATTGCCCGAGAAAGTCGAGGAGCTCGTCGGGGGGCTTCAGCCACAATTGCGCCGCGGTCTGCCGCCACGTGGGACGAACCAGCACGCTGATGCCGCGACCCTGCATGGCCCGGAAAGCGGATTCATCGGTGGCGTCGTCGCCCAGGTAAGCCGCTGGTGCATGCGGGCTGATTTCATTGAGAAGAATACGAACCGCATCCCCTTTGTCGGTCTCGGACGCACGAATCTCCAGCCCACCGTCGAATTCCAACAGGTCAAGTCCGCTGTATTCCGCAATGCGCCGCCAGCCGAGCGTGACGCGGGCCCGAAGCTCCTCCGCGTCGATTTCGCTCAGTCCGCGCCAATGGACGGCGACGCTTCCGGCCTTGAATTCCGCGGTGTGGCGCAGTTGATGGTAGCCGAGCCAGCGGTCGGCATCCGACAAGCCATCGAGCGCACGCTCACCGAGGTGCGGCATCTCCATGGTCCCGTCCGTCTTCAGGCGCTGCAACCCATGGCCTCCCCAAACCTCGGGACGCGGGTGAATATTGAGAAGCGGGAGCACGTCGGTCGCATCTCGCCCGGAGATGACAACCACTCTCGTCCGGCCGTTGCGTACGATTTCTTGCAGGACGAGGGCAACTCCGGGATACGGGTACGCCTGATCGCGCCGGGTGTGAAAGGGCGCGAGCGTTCCGTCATAGTCAAGGAGCAGCGCCGCCTGGGGCGCCTGGGCAACAGTTTGTAGAAACGGCGTGAGCTGCGATTGTACTTCTGGCCTCAACGCGTTGCTCCTTCTCTTCTCTTCATTCTTGACAGCTCGCGAACAGGAATCACGCTACGGTCACCCGGGCGCGGAGTTTCTCCTGCGTGTCCTCGGGGGCATCCAGGCGGACCTCGCATAGTTCGGTGATAAGGTTCCCGGCCCAGCGGTATATGTTGTGCTCCTTGATCACTTTGCGCATGCGCTGCATGCGCAACTGCTTGTCCTCCGGCTCCATCTCTAAAGCGGCGCGGATGGCGTCGGCGGTCTGATCGATATCGTAAGGATTGACCAGCAGGGCGTCGCGCAATTCGCGGGCCGCTCCGGTGAACTGGCTGAGGATCAGCACGCCCCGCTCATCCCGGCGCGCTGCGAGAAATTCCTTGGCCACGAGGTTCATTCCATCGTGCAGCGAAGTCACCAGGCAGAGATCGGCGGCGCGGTAATAGGGCTCGATCTCCTGATGGCTGTGCTGGCGCTTGAGAAGCACGATGGGCTTCCACTTGCCGCTCTGGAAGCGCCAATTGATGCGTTCCGCCTCAGCTTCCACTTCCGCGAATAAATCGTGATAGCGCTTGATGTGGGTGCGGCTGGGCGCTCCGATCTGCACGAACGTGAATTTTCCCTGGTAGCTCGGGAATTTCTCGAGGAAGCGCTCGATCGCCAGGAAGCGCTCCAGAATTCCCTTGGTGTAGTCGACGCGATCCACGCCAATCCCCATGAAGGTTGCCTCCACGCCCAGACTCCGCAGCAGCGCGGAACGTTCGAGGTAGGTGAAGCCTTGATCGTTATTTTCGGAAGCATCGTCGCCGGTGAAGGCAACACTGATGGGGAAAGGCCGGACGATGGTGCGGTGGTCCTGGCGCAGCACGGAAAAGTGCTCCCAGTCCACGCGCGACTCGACGACGCGGTCAACGGTCGCTAGAAAGTTGTTGCAGTGCGACTGAATGTGAAATCCGATCAAGTCGGCGCCCAGTAAACCATCTACCAACTGGCGCTGCCAGGGGCAAATGCCAAAGGCTTCCGGATTCGGCCACGGAATATGCCAGAAGATTGCCACGCGGGCATCCGGCCGTTTTTCTTTGATCAGCCGGGGCAATAGAGCGAAGTGATAGTCCTGGACCAGTACCACGGGTTTCGCGACCTTTTCGATTTCCTCGAGTACGGCGGTCATGAACTTTCGGTTGACGTCCTGGTAGTACTGCCAGTCATCAGCCCGAAAGAGCGGGCGAGTGTGCGCAATGTGGCAGAGCGGCCAGAGTCCTTCATTGGCAAAGCCGTAGTAATAACCTTCCTCTTCCTGTTTAGTCAGCCACACGCGGCGCAAACTGTAGCGGGGATCGTCGGGAGGAACGCGCAGCCGGTCGGCAGCGTCCACGACCTCGGCGTCGGCATTGCCGCTGCCGTGGGCGATCCAGGTGCCATCGCATGCGTTGAGCACGGGTTCGAGCGCGGTGACCAGGCCGCTCGGCGGAACGACCACGTCAAGCGTCTTTCCGTTTCGCTGATGCATGTAGGGCTCGCGATTCGAGACGACGAACAGGTGGCCGTCCTCCAGACGGGTGCGAAGCTGTACCGAGAGACGGTCCGCTGTCCACATCGATTCCCCCGCCTCGCGCAGGCGGGCCTCATTTTCGGCTGCGTTGCGGGCGTGGCTGAGGCTCTCAGCCATGGTGGCAACCTCGCGCGCCAACGGCCGGAACATTTCGAGGTCCGGCACTTCCTGGCGGAATGAAATCTTTCCCGTGCGGAGCGCGCGCATCCACAACGCCGCGCGTGCTATCGGGCCGGCGATGCTCCAGCGGACAATCAACAACGTGATCAGGACGATGAAGAAGACCTGAACCAGCACACGAAGAAATGTTTGACGCCAGGCGAGAAGAATCTGTTCCCGGATGTAGCTCGCGTCGTTCACCACTGCGAGACCGCCCAACACTTCATCTTCATTCTGGCGGCGGATCGGTAGCGCGAGAATGTGAACCTGCATATTTCCCAACCGCACGAACGAACTCTGTTCGTGACCCTGGGCGATGGCCTGCGTCACGGCCGGTGGACTTACAGTCAGTGTTCTTGATAGCTCCGGCGTCATGGCTACCACTGCGCCCTGCCGGTCGTAGATGGCGACGCCCAGCATGTGCTCCCGGTTTCCGAAGCGCTGCACAAGCTGTTGCAGTTGGTTGCTCGGGGCATTACTAGGAATTCTGTTCGGGATTCGGTCCAAGTCTGCATTGTTCGAGTCTGCATTCCAAGCCCGTTCGACGTTGCTGGCGAGACTCTCACCAAACAGCTCGGCCCGATGCTCCAGATCGCTGCGCAGAGCGCGCTTCTGGTCCAACACCTCGTAGTAGGAAAAGCCAGACGAAACCAGGGTGATGCCGAGAATGAGAGATATAATCAGGCGAGCACTGAACAAGCGCATGCGTAGTCCTTTGACCAGGGATTTTGAAGCGACCGCTCAGATAGGCTGTTTGTCAGTTCGAAATAGATACTCAAGACTGGAGACGGGAAAAGAGGCGGGTATGCACCGCCCCTTTTCTCCACAGGCACCCCTGGTCACAGGCGGTCTGCCTAAGGATATCACGCTGCTGGCTCGATCGCGTTGACGCGAATCGTGCCGGTAGAGACATCCAGAACTCCGGTTACCTTTACACTCTTGTTCAGGAAGGCTTGTGCCTTTTGCTGGTCGTCGAGCTGATAGGTGGTCTTGTTGTTGACATCCGTAAGGACAAATTTGTCCCCGGATTTCATGATTTTTCCGCTGAACGTCTTCGCTGAAGCCGCGTTCTGATCGTCAGGCTGAATCGGCTGCTGCTGAGTTGACGGGGCGCGCGAGGGGTCGGGCGTACCCTGCGCGAACATCGGCTGGCTTGCGAAACACAAAGCGACAGTCAACGCCATCACCGGCAACATCATGGACAAAGCGAATTGTGTTTTTTTCATCGCAGTCTCCTTGGGGAGGGATTTGTATCTGGGACTGGGGATGCAAGTGCGCTGCCAACGGAGGGAACATGCCTTAAGTTGTTGATATAACGCTCGGATGGATGAACTGAGAGAATTCGCGCAGTGCAAGGATGACCGGTGGGGAGAAAATTGTTCCGCGCGAGAGTCTTCGGGGGAATTTCGTGCAAACCGGCGTGAAGGGGAAAAAGGCTTGGCTCGCGCTTTCCTAAGCAAAGTGCATAGAACAGCGGCTGAGAGGCGAACTCACTTGCCTTCGAATTCTGGCCGTGCGCGCTGCCGCGGTTGATTTTGCAGCGCTTACGGCGCGGCTGAAGCTTACCCCTTCAAAACCACGGGATTGTTACTTGCCCGTGTAGAGGTCCGGGAATTCTTGCCGAAGGTGAGCCACTTTTGGCGCGTCGTTGTAGACGATGTAGGGATTGTCGGGATGGCGGGCGGCATAGTCCTGGTGGTAGGCCTCGGCGGGATAAAAGGTTTTCAATGGGACTACTTGAGTCACGATCGGACGCGGGTAGACTTTGGCCTTGTCGAGTTGCGCGATGTACGCTTCGGCGATTCGTTTTTGCTCGTCGCTGGCGTAGAAAATGGACGAACGATACTGAGTGCCGGTGTCGGGTCCCTGCCGGTTTAACTGCGTCGGATCGTGCGCGACAGAGAAGAAGACCCGAAGAAGCTGGCCGTAGCTGATCTGTGAGGGATCGTAGGTAATTTTCACGGATTCCGCGTGGCCGGTGTCACCGTTGCTTACCAATTCGTATTCCGCAGTGTTGGCTGCGCCTCCGGAGTAGCCTGACGTGGCGCTGATCACGCCCTTCACGTGTTGGAACACAGCCTGAATTCCCCAGAAGCAGCCACCGGCGACAACGGTGGTTTGCTCAGCCTTGGTTGTCGCCAGCGCGGCGTCTACGGCAGGGCTGGGGATGTTGGCAGCCGGCCGGTCTCCGGCGTTGCAGGCGACGACGCCTGCGATGGTCACTAGCAGGAGCAGAGCGGATACGCGCGACGGGAAGCTGGACATACTCATAACGATCTCCTTCAAAGGCTCGGTAGCCGATTTCGAGCTCCCACCTATATAGAGTCGGCAGTGAGGCAAAAGTTACGGATATTGCTTGTGGAGCGCCGGGCGTCCCCGCCTGGCTGGGACAATGCTGTGGCCGGGCTGGGACGGGCGAAACGCCCGTCGCTCCATTGTTCCATCTGTTTCACCGTGTGACTCATCACCCGGTCACCAGGTATTTCTTCAGGCAGCGCACGCAGGGGGTGTAACCCTCCCGCGATGCTTCGGCGGCGGTGATGTTGCGCAGCTGGGTCTTGTTTTTTTCGTGGATAAATGTGCAGGCTGCGAGGTGAAACAATTTCCCCTCCTCCGCGACCACTACCATCATGTCCGGAGGAACGCCAGTGCCGAGTCGCGCGTGTTCAGAACGCAGTTCAAGGCCACGCGCGGAGGAGCGGGCCAGTTCCAATGTCCCGCCGACCAGGACTGCCGCCGCGGCAGCAACCATCCATCCCAAAAAGCTCCTCCGGTTACTCGGCATGTTCTCGTCCAGTCTTTGGTGCAGACGCTGGCTGAATCCGAGGGGAACTTCTAGCATGCGTTCGTCGCCATACAACTGAATCACGTTGCGTGTGCCATCCAACACAGCCCTGCAGCGCTTGCACCCGCGGACGTGTTCCTCGATGGCAACGCGCAAAGTGGGATCGACCTCGCCATCGAGATAGTTTGAAACTTCGCGCCACACTTCTTCGCAGTTGACTACCATGGCTTGGTCCCCTTTACGAAAGACAACTTGCCGGTCATGTTCCATGCGCCGCCCAGGCCGGGCGCGAGCAAATCGCGCAGCATCAGTCGTGCTCGCAGTAACCGAGTCTTGACCGACGCGGTGGAGATTCCGAGGGCTTTGGCGGTTTCCTCGATGCTGAGGTGCTGCATGTCGCGCAGGACAAAAACCTCGCGATAGATTTGCCCCAACTCGGCCAGCGCCTCGGCGAGCTTTTGTCGAATCTCGTTGCGTTCCAGGGTTTCCGAAGGAATCTCGCGCCAGTCGGCGAAGTCGCGGGGGATGTAGTTGCCTTCCTCGTCCTGCCGGTCAGCGATCGGTTCCATAATGTGGGCGTGCGCTTTCCTTCTTCGCATACGCGCCTCGTTGACGGTGATCTGGATGAGCCAGGTGCTGAAGCGTGCTTCTGCGCGAAATTGACGGATGTGTTTGAAAGCCTTTAATACCGCGTCCTGGGCCACGTCCTCGGCGTCGGCTTCGTTGCGCAGAATGGCGAAGGCGGCGGCGTACACGCGACTTTCGTAAGGCCGGATCAAGTCATAAAAGAGCTCGTGCTCGCCGTCGCGGACACGCCGGATCAGGGTCGCTTCATTGACTATTTCTTCTGGACGATCGGCTGGCTGTTCCAGAGAAATTATTCTTTCCGGCATCGCTCCTCACCGCACGACTGAGGTCAACATGGGCACACTATTATGCCCGAGAAATTGCGCAATCAATACGTGTCTCCAGAGAGGCCTGGGTTTGCCTTCTTCGGCTTAATGTGATTCCCAAGCGGGAGGTAAGTTTCGGCCTTACGTCGAATGACGAGGCAAGAACGGCCACCACTTCGGTGCCATTTCATCCTTGGTTCTCCACAGTCTTCCACTTTGTTGCCACTTGCATTCCAGCACACAAGTTCCGATAATCATTGACGAAAGTCCTAACCGCCGTGTATCGCTACAGCCGCGCCGACTTGCTGCGTATTCTCCGGCTCGCCCCTCGCCAGCTTCAGACCTGGGAGAAGGCGGGACTGGTGACGGCGAGCCAAGATTATTCCTTTTTCGATCTGGTGCAAATCAAGAAGGTACGCGACCTGTGCGCTCAGCGCGTTCGTCCGGCCGTTATCCGGCAATCGCTCGAAGCCATGCAGAAACAGGTTGCCGGCATGGAGAATCCACTGCTTGAGGCGGGGGCGTATCAGAGCGGACACCGCATCGCTTTCCGGCACCAGGGACGGCTGCTGGAGCCGATCGCGGGACAGTTCTTGTTCGATTTCTCGTCCGAAGAGAGTAGAGTCTTGACCAGCCCGTCGCGCAACGGACCGGAACTGGTGGTTACCGATGTTGCCGACTTGTTTGCGCGCGGGATCACGCTGGAAGAAGATCCCTCCACGCAGAACGAGGCGATCACAACTTATTTGAAGGTTCTCGAAATGGATCCCATTCACGCCGCCGCGCACATCAATCTGGGTACGCTATATTACAACCGTCAGGAATATGCGCTCGCCGAACGGCATTACCGTTCGGCGATTCAGATCGATCCGCGGTACGCGCTCGCCTATTTCGATCTGGGCAACGTGCTCGACGAGACTGGACGCGTCGAGGAAGCCATCAGCACTTATAAGACCGCGATTCAACTCGCGCCCACCTATGCCGACGCGCACTATAACATCGCGCTGGCCTACGAGAAGATACGCGAGCCGCGCAAAGCGCTCCAACACTGGCGCGCTTATGTGAAACTCGACACCACCGGGCCTTGGACCGTCCACGCCAAACATCAGATCCAGCGCATTCTGCAGGGCGACAGCCTGAAGCTGGTGCACTCCCGCAAAGCGAACTAGGAACGCCGCGTAAAGCGGGAGTTTGTCTCCCGGCTCGGGGAGGATTGTTTCCATTGTTATACTCAAATGTCACCTCTAGGGTGCAGGAGACCACACGATGAGCCTTTACCGGTGGATTTCGACTCTGAGTCTCGCGATTGCGGTAGCCGTTACGAGCGGCGTCTGCTTTAGCGAGTCGGCCAAAAAAGAGAAAGAAATTTACAACGAAAGCGCCGATGCGCACGCCGAAATCAAAGAGGCTCTGGAGAAGGCCACAGCGGAACACAAGCGCGTCATTGTCGTGTTTGGAGCGAACTGGTGCTACGACTGCCATGTGCTCGATGCAGCTTTTCATCGTTCGGACCTGGCGCCGATACTCGCCGCCAACTATGAAGTTGTGCATGTGGACATCGGAAAGGGAGAGAAGAACCAGGACCTGATGACGAAGTACGAGGTCCCGATGAAGCGTGGCATTCCCGGACTGGCCGTCCTCGATGCCGATGGGAAGCTGGCTTTCAGCCAGAAGAACGGCGAATTCGAGAATGCGCGAGCGCTTGCCCCGGAAGATTTTCTGGCCTTCCTGAACAAGTGGAAACCCGGAGCGCCGAGCCGGTGAGAGGCTGAAGGCTTGCAAGAAGAGTCGATATCCGACGCCCAGCCCCTAAAGGGCCATGTGATTTCGAAAAAGTGCTATCGCTAAAGCGGTACCCTGATACGAAACCGACGCCTTTACGCAGCCTGCTAGATCGCCCAGCTGCCCGACAAAAAAAGGCGCGGCTCGCGCCGCGCCCCAGGAGAGAAAGCAACTGCCCAGTTGTTCACCAGCAAACCAACCACAAGTTAGTCCACTACCAGCTTGTTCTCAACGCTGAACGCGCCGGGTACAGCACTTGCTCGCATTCCGGCAATGGTCTTGTCCATCGCGCTCTGGACCGTTCCGTAAAGCGTCACGTGTCCGTTGTCCACCACGATGCGGATCGGGTCGACCGGGTCGCTCGCGTAGCGGCCGAGCACCGAGTCGCGATAAATCGCGCGGGCTGTGCGCACTCGGATCGAATCGTCAAACATCGAAACTGGCAGCACTGTCACGTCGTTCACAACATCCTTGACGCCGGGCGTGCGCGCTACGATGGCAAGCGCTGAGTCTTTCGGTACATCCCACAGGGTGTCGCCGCTGAGCGTGACCACGCCGTCTTTCACGTTGAGCGCAATATAGTTGAATGCGTTGTCGTAGTATCCGACGCGGTCATAGGCCAGCTTCTTTGCCAGTTTCTGCTGGAGCTGGCCGTCGGGCACGGTTTCTCCCGCAACAGCAATGTCATTGCGAACGCCAGTGACGTTCGCCAGCTTCTTTACTTTCTTCGCGGCGTCGAGCTTGTCCTGATAAAGGCTGACGGTGCCGGTCAGGGTCACGATGCCATCTTCGACGCTGGACCTTACGCTCTGCAGCTGCTTCGCGTCATGAATCTTCTGGCTGACCGCCTGCTGAATCTGCTGATCATAGCGGCCGGTGGCGGCCATTGCAGTCATACTCAGCAAGACGAGCAACGCCACAATCAATGCAAATCCCTGTTTCTTCATGGTTGCCATCCTTACAATTCCGGTTCCACACAGTATTAACCGGTTAGTTAAATAGATGCGCGAGGGGCGGGGAGGGATGCGCCCGCAGGGCGGCTTTACAAACTATTACTTTTACAAACCATGACATACGGACTACCCGGAGTTTGCTTCCCTAGAACGGAAAAGGCGGTAGGCTCGCCTGCCGTTTGACAGTTGCTTGTCATAACGACTAATCTCACATCATGCCGCGTGGTTTGCAGGCGGAACTCAAACAGAAACTCCCATTCACCAGCCGCGAACAGGAAGCCTATCTTTCTTTGCTGCGTACCGCCGATGCGCTCCAGGCACTGGTGGAAGCTCGTCTAAGAGACTTCGGACTTACCGGCACGCAGTACAACGCGCTACGTATCTTGCGTGGCGCTGGGCCGGAGGGCTTACCATGCCGCGAGATCGGCGAGCGCATGATCACGCACGATCCCGACATTACGCGTCTGCTCAATCGCCTGGAAGATCGCGGGTTCGTCGAGCGCACGCGCGCCCGGCACGATCGCCGCGTCATCTACGGAAAGATCTCCGCTGCCGGGCTGAAGCTTCTGCGCGATATGGATGCGCCGATCGAAAAGCATGGCCGCGAGATGCTTCGCCACGTCGGACAAGAAAAATTGAAGGAGTTGATTGACTTGCTGGAGTTGGTGAGGGGCGGGAAGGCTTCTCACCGCCGAGACGCCGAGGGCGCCAAGTAAAAGTTCAGCGCTATCCCGTCCGCTTTGCAACTTTCTTCTTTGGCGATGGAGCACCCTTCTTTGCGGCAGCCTTGCTTGGAAACACCCGCGCGAAAATCTTGTCGATGTTCTTGAGCTGCCGCGTCAGGTCGAAGGCGCGCTCGACCTTTTCGCGTGGCACCCGTCCGCGGATCTCGGGATCGTTCAAAATCAGTTCGTGGAAGTCGAGATTCTCTTTCCATGCGCGCATGGCGTGACTCTGCACCAGGCGATAGGCGTCTTCGCGGGAAACGCCGCTTTCGACCAGGTCGAGCAACAGCTGGCCGCTGAAGACGAGGCCGTGCGTGCTTTTGAGATTCGCCAACATGCGCTCGGGATAGACGAGCAGGGTCTCAATCAGGTCCGACGTCTTGTTGAGCAGGTAGTCGGTGAGCGTGGTCGAGTCGGGGATGATGATGCGTTCGGCCGAGGAGTGCGAGATATCGCGCTCGTGCCAGAGCGCGACGTTCTCGAATCCGGCCTGCGCGTTCGCTCGCACTACGCGCGCTAATCCAGAGATCTGTTCGCAGGTGATTGGATTGCGCTTGTGCGGCATAGCGGACGAGCCTTTCTGCTTTTCGCTGAAATATTCCTCGGCCTCGCGGACTTCGGTGCGCTGCAGGTGGCGGATCTCGGTCGCAATCTTGTCGAGCGTCGATGCAATCGTGGCCAGCGTCGCCAGGTAGTGAGCATGGCGGTCGCGTTGAATCACCTGCGACGACACCGCGGCGGCCTTTAATCCCAGGCGGGTGCACATCTTCTCTTCGAGTTCGGGCGTGAGATGGGCAAACGTTCCTACCGCGCCCGAGAACTTGCCCACGCGGAGATCTTCGGCAGCGGCCTTGAAGCGAGCGACGTTGCGCTGCGTTTCCGAATACCAATTGGCAATCTTGAATCCAAAGGTAATGGGTTCGGCGTGGATGCCGTGGGTCCGCCCGATCATCGGCGTGTCTTTGAATTCCCAAGCCCGGCGCTCGAGCACCTCGGCGAGACGCTCCAGGTCGCCGGCGATCAGCGACGAAGCTTGCTGGATGAGCAACGCCTGCGCTGTATCGACCACATCGTTCGAAGTCAGGCCGTAGTGGAACCAGCGGGCGTGCGGGCCGACGATCTCGGCGACGGCCGTGGTGAAAGCGATGACGTCGTGCTTGACCTCCGCTTCAATCTGGAAGATGCGGTCAACATTGAAGTCGGCGCGCGCGTGGATCGCTTTGGCGGCTTCCTTAGGCACGATGCCAGCGGCGGCGAGCGTTTCGGTCGCGGCGACTTCGACCGCCAGCCAGGTGCGGAAGCGGTTCTCGTCGCTCCAGATGCGAGCCATCTCGGGCCGGGTGTAACGTGGGATCACGGGGATCTCTCCTGAGGGGGAACTGGGGATTGTAAATCCCGTGCGCCTTAAAAGCACGTGACGGTTCGATCCCGTCTCCGGGCACCGCGCAACCCATTCAAGATCATCTGGTTAAGTAGGGGTGCGACGGCAAAGGCTGGGTGAGGATTTCCCGGTTTTGAACCCTATTCTTCAACTGACGGCAGTATCACCCGCACCTGACATCCCCCTTTCCCATTCCGATTAGACAGCTCAATCGAGCCGCCGTGCGCTTCGGCGATCTGGCGCGAGAGCGCCAACCCTATACCGCTGCCCGCCGGTTTGGTTGTATAGAACGGCACGAATGCGTTGCTCGGATTCAGGAGGCCGGGTCCGTTATCGCTGACCGTTAAGAGAACGCTCCGATCTTCGACCACCCAATTCAATGTTACCTGCGGCTGTCGAATCTCCGCATCGCTGGAGGAGTTACTCGGAGGGCCGTTAACAGGTCCTAGCTCAAGCGCTGCTTCGACCGCATTGCGCACGAGATTGATCAGCATCTGTTCGATCTGGTCGGCATCCACTTTCAGCATCACATCCGGGCCTCGCGAAATTGCTACCGCCAGCCGGGTCTCGAGAAAAACAACCCGCTCTACGATCGGGAGCAGCGCAACTTTCCTGATGACAGGCGGGGGCATCTGGGCCAATTGCCGATAAGCCTGAAGAAACCTGTTCAGCGATGCGGTGCGATCTTCGATGATTGCCAGACCTCGTTCAAAGTCTCGACGCTGGTCGGCGTTGAGTTCGGTCTCCGCGAGACGGCTGGCCAGGCTTCCTGCGATCGACTTGATTGGGGCCAACGAGTTGTTGAGTTCGTGCCCGAGTACTCGGATCAACCGTTGCCACGCACTGCGTTCCTCCTCCCGGAGGGCTCGGCTGACGTCCGACAAGACAACGAGAGTATGCGGCACACCTTTTTCCCGGAACTTGCTTTGCCGCACCAACCAGCGGGCACTGGAACTGTTGGCCGGCAACGCCACCAGCGCCTCACTCCCCACGGTTAGGCAATTGGCCAGCCCGATGTCGTCAGCGGTACGTCCCAGGAGCCGAATCGCAGCTTGCTGGAGAAGCTTTTCGCCCGCGGGATTGACCAGTCTAAGGACTCGGTCCGGGTCGAATGCAAACAACGGAGCATCGATTTCTTCTACGACTCGCCGCAGGAGCGCAGTCGCCTCGATGGCATGGATTCGCTGATCCGCGAGCAAATCGGCGAGGGCATTAACTTCGAGCGAAAGCTCCCCCAAAGCGTCGTCGGTGGCGGCTCCACGCGCCCGAAAGGAATAGTCCTCTTCACGAAGCGCCGCCACTATGTTTGCCATTGTCTGCAACGGCCGAACCGTCTGATCGTGTAGTGCCAGGGCCAGCAGCCACCAGAGAAATAGCTCCACGAAAGACAGTGCCGCCTTCGATTCTGCGGACCAGGGCTGCAACCAGATAAGAATGCCGCTGACCACAATCCCGGGTAGGGCGACGAGGAGTGAGTAGAGGCTGATGCGATGCTCGTAGAGGAGGCGAACCCGTTTGCGAGGAATCTTTCGCGTTTCTGCCTTGCCGCTGGTTTGCGGGCTAAAGGCCATACTTCTCCATGCGTCGATAGAGCGCACCACGGCTCAGCCCCAAGGCTTCGGCGGCTTGGCTTATGTTCCCCTGGAAACGTTGCAGGGCCTTTCGGATCAGGAGCGTCTCTACCGCCTCCAGGCTGAGTTCTTCGAGATTCTGGGCCTGCGGCCGCTGCAGATTCAGGCCGAGATCGGCGGGTTGAATCTCCTGTCCACGGCACATCAGCACGGCACGCTCCAACGTGTGTTCGAGTTCTCGAACATTGCCCGGCCAGGAATATTGCGCCATGGCTTGCAGCGCAGAAGCATCGAATCCGCCGATTTCCCGGCGATAGCGCGAGGCATAGCGGCGGAGAAAATGGATTGCGAGCGTCGGAATATCCTCGCGCCGCTCCCGGAGCGGCGGCACATGGATTTCGACGGTATTGAGCCGGAACAGGAGATCCTCCCGAAACTGGCCCGAGGAGCACGCAGCCTGCAGGTCGGTATTCGTGGCTGAGATCAAGCGCACGTCGACCTTCCTCGACCGCGATGCCCCCACTCGCTCGATCTCGCCGGATTCGAGCACGCGCAGTAATTTCGCCTGTTGCCGGATGGGCACATTTCCGATTTCGTCCAGAAAGATCGTGCCCCCGTCGGCCAGTTCGAAGCGCCCGATGCGATCGGTCCGCGCGTCGGTGAAAGCACCCTTCACGTGGCCGAAAAGCTCGCTCTCGAATAATCCCTCCGCCAACGCGCCTGTATTCACCGCCACCAGCGGGCGTGAGGCGCGTGAAGACAGAGCGTGCAGGGTTTGCGCGACCACTTCTTTGCCACTGCCATGTTCGCCAGTAATCAGGACATTCGCGTCGGAAGGACCGACTCGTGCAATCGCCTCCAGGACGGGCTGCATGGACGGCGCCGAGGCGATGAACTCTGGGCGGCCCTGAGCCTGAAGAAGGCGGTTCTCCGCCGCCAGTCGTTCGGCGTGCTGGAGGGCGCGATGCAATTCGATTTGCGTCCGCAGAATGGCAAGCAGGCGCTCATTCTCCCAAGGTTTTTGGACGAAGTCTCGAGCCCCGCGGCGCATGGCTTCCACCGCCAGTTCGACATTACCCCAGGCTGTCATGACGATGACCGGAAGACTGCTGTCGAGCGCCACAATTTCCGAAAGAAGGTCCAACCCTTCCTGCCCAGAAGTCGTGTCCCGCGTGTAGTTGAGATCGATGAGCAGCGCATCATAAGAATCCGTTGCCAACGCCTGCCTGACCTCGGCGGGAGAATTGGCGCTCTCCACGCGGTAGCCGTGGGGATGAAGCAGAAGTTGGAGGGCTTCGAGTATGTGCGGTTGATCGTCGGCCGCTAGAATGCGGGGTGTTCGGTTCTCGTGTGGACGGGCAAGCGCCACGGAGCGGGGATCTTGCGGCTTGGCCGAAGTCGGCATGAGTTATGGAGACGAGGCGGTAACCGTGCCGGTGACCGCATCCTGAATTAGCACTCCATTATGTTCCAAAGTCGCACCTGTGGTGCGATCAAGTTCGACTTTGGCTTTCTGGTAGGTCGTTTTGGCGGTAACCAAGTCGAGCTCGGACATCGAAAGATCGCGCTGCGCAGTCATGGTCTGGTAGCTCGATCCCGACCCCAGTTCTTGTTCCTTCTTGGTGATTTCGAATGTGCGTTCGGCCAGATCCCTGGCCTTGCGGGCTGATTCAACCCGGGCACGCGATTGTTCCAGCGCATACTGCGCGTTCCGCACCTCGATCCGAATCTGTTTTCTTAACTGCTCCTTACGCAGGCTGGCTTGCCGGTACTCCAACTCGGAACGATACTGGTCGGCCTTGGCGACGCGGTTGCGAAATGGAATACTCAGGTTGAGTCCGACGTAGTAGTCTGGCGATGAATTATTGAAAGCATTTTGCAAGGCACCCGGCAGGTCGGTCGGGACGGTCGATTTGACGGTGACGTCGGAGGGCACCAATCCCGCAAGACCACTGCCGCCGTAGTAGCCCACCAGAGAGAGGCTGGGCAGGAGTGCATTCTGCGCGGCTTGCCGACTGATTTGCCGGTTCGCCAGATCGACGTCGGTCTCCAGCAGTTCCGGACGATTCCGCAGTCCTTGCGCAATCAGATCGAGGATCGGCTCACTCGCGTCCGCTTCGGTGTTGGTATCCTGCATGCGATCCGTCGGCACGACGGGCATCTCTCCCAGGGTAGGATCGTCGAGGCTCTTCGTCAGCGCGTTTTTCATCAGCGATTCCTGCAACTGGAGGTTCGTCCGCGCCACGGTCAAATCCTGGTCGCGCCTGGAAACTTCGGCTTCGGCCTTCATCACGTCCATCTCCGGGATGCTTTCCAACTGTAATTGCTTTTTGGCATTCTCCAGAGTCTGATTCGCAAAGGCGAGAGACTGCTCATTCACGCGTGCCTGCTCGTAAGCGCTGACCAAGTCCCAATAAATGTTCTCGATTTGCGTGACCGTGGCAATCACCTGGTCTTTGAAGGCGATGTCGGAGATCTTCTTGTTGTTCTTGGCGATACGCAGGTAGCGCAGGTTCGGGCCAAAACCAAATCCCGCGAGAAGCTGCTGCTGAAAGGTGAAGCGGTAGTAAGTATTCAGTGCCGGCGACAGGAAGATTTCGGGGCTGTTCGTAGTCTGGCGACTGTTATTGAACTCAAAAGAAACCGTGGTCCCGGTGGAAAAGGCCTGTGTGTAGAGGGCATTCACCTGCGCCGTATTCAGTTGCAAAGACGGGACGTTGTAGAGCACGGCGCTCGACTGTGGCAACGTGAGATGCTCAATCCCCATGTTCACATTGAGGGACGGATCATACGATGCGACGGGAGTTCCAACGCCCAACGTGGATTGCACCAATCCTGAGGCGCCCGCGCCGGCGCCACCGGCACCGCTCGTCGTGCCGCCTGCGCCCGCTCCCGGCGCTCCCGTCCCGAAGCCCCCGACCCCTCCTCCGGGAGTTCCTTGCACTACGCCGGTGTTTACGCCACGAAAGCTTCCGCCCGCCTTGGTGCGGAGTAGATCCGTATCGGCAATCGGCAGGTTGTAGCGGGCGATGGCCAAATCCAGGTTGTTCTCCAGCGCGAGGTCAATCGCATCTTTCAAGGACAGGTACAACTTTCCATCACGAATCAGCCGGTCGAGACGTGGAGAATTGGTAAGTACTGGCTCCGCCACACGCTCAGCCATGTACGGGCTGAGCGGATTGTGCGATTGCGGCATTTCCAACGAAGCCGGAGTGCGCACCTGGGCCTGCGCTATGGCCGCCGTGAGCACGAACAACGCCGCTATCAGCGGAATGTCAAAGCACCTTCTACGGACACAGACCTTCATCGATTCACCGCCACGTCGCTGGGCACCGTCGTTGGCTGTAGATTTGGATTTGCCGTATCGCCAACTAGCCAACCGTCGCGCAACTGGAGGGTGCGAGTTCCATAAGCAGCGTTCGTTTCGGAGTGCGTGACTTGCACGATCGTTGTTCCCTGTTGATTCAATTCCCGGAAGAGTTCCATGATCTCCTTGGCTTGCGAGGAATGCAGATTGCCGGTCGGCTCATCGGCGAGCAGCAACGCGGGCTTATGAATGACCGCGCGTGCGACCCCGACCAACTGCTGTTGTCCGCCAGAAAGCTGACTTGGGTACAGATCCTTCTTGGCGACAATCTGGAAGCGATCGAGAGCGTCGGCAACCAGACTCTGCCGCTGGCTGCGCGGAATGTCCTTGTAAGAGAGCGGCAGATCGATGTTCTCCAGCACCGTGAGATCGTCGAGCAGGTGATAACTCTGAAACACCACGCCGACATTCTTTTTCGCCAGTTCTGCGCGTTCCTTCCTTTTCATAGTGTGCGCGGCCTGCTCGCGGAACCAGTACTCGCCCAGCCACTGGTCATCCAGGAAAGCGAGGACATTTAATAAGGAGGATTTCCCCGCACCCGACGGCCCCATCACGGTGATGAACTCGCCTTGTTGAATCTCGAGATTAATGCGCCGCAGAACCCACGTCTGGCCGGCGCCGGTCTTGTAACTGCGTTCGATATTTTTCAGTTGGATCATGGCGTCCCTCTTGAAACCAGTTTTTCTATTCGTAGCGCAGCGCAACCATCGGATCGACCTTGGCAGCGCGGCGCGCAGGCAGATAGCTCGCCATCAGGGCTACCGAAATCAAGATCGCAGGAACCGCAATGAAGGTGAGCGGATCGTTTGGTCCGACGCCATAAAGCAGGTTGGCCATGAGCCTTGTCAGCCCGAGCGCAGATACCAGACCGACCCCGATGCCGATTAAGGCAAGCCTTCCAGCGCCGCTGAGGACAAGACGCAAAATGTCCAGTTGCCGCGCGCCGAGCGCCATCCGGATGCCAATCTCGTGGGTTCGCTGGCCAACCACGTAGGAAATAACGCCATAGATCCCAACGCTCGCCAGCAGCAGCGCCAGGGTGGCAAACCCGACGAGCAGAATCATCGAGAAGCGGCGTCTGGCGAGTGAACTGGCGATGACCTCATCCATCGATTGCGGGCCGAAGATGACTATCTCGTTGCTGATTTGCTGGCTGGCGTGCCGAATGGAATCGAGCAAACCGGTCGCGGCGTTGTCGGCGCGCACGACCATTGCCGATCCGGAGGGCTGCATGGAGATAAATGCGTCGGGCATCTGCATGCAGGGAATGTAAAACTGCGCCCGGAGCTTTTGCGTATCGTCCGCATCGAGTCCCCACTGTTTCACGTGGGCCACCACTCCCACAATCTGCGCCGGCTCAAGAAATTCCGACTGAATCCGTTTGCCGATCGGGTCCTGATTGGGAAAGTACTTGTGCGCGAAGACATCATCGACTACGACGACTCGTGGGGAGTGCTCATTGTCCTGCTCGGTAAAAAAGCGGCCGCGCTGCAACGGAATCCCCATGGCCTTCAGATAGCCGGGCTCCACGATGTAGTCGATGCCCCAGTTCATGTCGTTCTCGCTGGCAGGTTTGGGCTGGCCTTCGAACCAGAACGTCAGTTCGTCATCGTACCCGATCGGCAGAGAGCCCCAGACTTGCGAAACCCCTTTCACGCCCGGAATCGACGCCACTTTACTGTCGTACTCACGAAAGGCGGCGCGAACTGCGTCCGGAGATGCGGTCATCATTGACGGCGGAAGGGATAAACCGACGGTCAATGCATCGCGAGGATTGAAGCCGGGGTCGACATCCCACAGCAGGGTCAAGCTGCGGATCATCAGACCCGCGCCCGCCAGCAGCACGAGTGCCATGGCCATTTCCGAAACGATAAAGACGTCCTGTGCTCGGTGCCGGGTTCCGCTCTGGCCGCGGCTGTTTTCTTTGAGGTTCTCCTGCAGGTTGGTTGGTGACACCTTGAGCGCGGGCGCAAGGCCAAACAAAATTCCCGCGAGCAGCGAAATGGCCAGCGTGAAGAGCAACACGCGGGTATCGAGGCCGATCTCCTCCGCGCGTGGCAACGCGGTGGGGAGAACGCCTAGCGCCGCTCGTGTTCCCCACGCGGCCAGCAGCAGACCGAGAGCACCACCGGTAAGTGCCAGCACAATGCTCTCAGTGAGCATTTGCCGGAGCACACGGCGCTGGCTCGCCCCCAGCGCGGCACGGATGGCGAACTCGCGCGTCCGGCCGGTCGAGCGCGCTAGGAGCAGATTTGCGACGTTGACGCAGGCGATCAGGAGCACGAAGCCGACACTGGCGAGAAGCACCAGCAACAACGGCCTCACGCCGCCGACCACCCATTGCTTGAGCGGAATAAGTTTCGCGCTGATTTCTTTGTTGGCATCGGGAAAAGCCGCGGCCAGATTGCTTGTGACGGCGCTCATGTCGGCTGAGGCCTGCTCGATCGTCACCCCTGACTTAAGCCGGCCGATGCCATGGAATCCCAGGCCTGCGCTGCGCGAGTTGAGCAGATTATTCTTCCACTGACCGACTGGGATGAATACCTCGGTTTCAGTGCTGGAGCTGAACATTGCGAAGTGAAAGTTGGCGGGGATCACGCCGACGATCGTGTAACCTCTGCCGTCCAAAGTCATGCCCTTGCCCACAATGTCAGGCGCGGACGCGAACTTGCGTTGCCACAGGCCTTCACTGATCAAGGCGACCGGGACGGCGCCGATCTCGTCTTCTCCAGGCGCGAAATTACGGCCGATCAGCGGTTTTACGCCCAGGATCGAAAAGAAATCCGACGTCACGTACTCGCCGTTTAGCTGAAGCGCTTCTCCAGTTCGAGTGAGACCGAAAATGGAACCGCGAGAAATCGCCATCCCAGAGAAGGTGTGGTTGTCTTGCCGCCAGTCGCGGAAATTTGGAAACGAGATCGAACCGGTCTCAAAATTTGACTTACTCTCGTGGAGCGTAACCAGTTGCTCGGGCTGGGGATAGGGCAAAGGATTGAGCAGCACACCATTGACCACCGAGAACAGAGCCGTGTTCGCGCCCACTCCGAGCGCGATGGTAATGACCACGACCACGGTGAGCCCGGGCGTTTTCACAAACTGTCGCGCCGCGTAACGCAGATCCTGTAGAAGTCCATTCATGGTGTGAATTTCCTACTCGTAGCGCAATGCCTTCATTGGTTCTACCCGCGCAGCCCGTCGAGCCGGCAACATGGCGGATGCAAGCGCAACTGAGATCACCAGCAGAGTCATCAAGCACAGGGTTAGCGGGTCACTGCTCGAAATACCGTACAACTGGCTGCGTACGGCTCCCATCAGCAGCAACGACAAAGGCAACGTGACTGCGATGCTGATTCCCGCCAGCCACAGCACCTCGAACAGCACCATCCTGACTACCGACGCGCGCGTCGCTCCGAGAGCCATACGAATCCCGATCTCACTTGTTCTCTGCGTGGTCGAATACGCCAACACTCCATACAAACCCACGGCAGCCATGAGCGCAGCGAGCACCCCAAAACCGGAGGCGAGCAATGCGATTACGCGTTCGGCGGTCAGGTTGTTGTCGATCTGCTCGTCCATGGTCCGGAAAGCGTCGAGCACCAGGTTGGAGTCCAGCGTTTGCATGGCGCGGCGGATCGTGCTTTCCGCGCTTTCGGGCCGCTGCCAGGTGCGGACGTAGAATCTCATCGAGCGAGCCTCCGGCGACTGGAGATAGGGCACGAACAGCGTGCGCGTGACCGGTTCTCGAAGGCTGGTGTGCTTCGCGTCTTTCACCACACCGACGATGGCAATGCCGGTTTTTACTCCCGTGCCGCCACCTTTGCCGATGTTGTGCCCAACCGCCTGCTGGGGATCTCCGAAGAAGTGTCGGGCGAAACTTTCGTTGACTATGGCCACGCTTTGCGACCTCGCCGAGTCTTGGTCGGTGAATGCGCGGCCCGCCAGCATGGGCATCTGAAGGGTCGAGAAGTAGTTCGCGCTAACGTGCGGCTGCTCGACGTTCATGTCCTCGTCCGGCTTTTCAGAATATCCGGCGACGGTGATGTTCCCAGTTTCGTTGTCGTTCGCCAACTCGGGATCGTCGGTCGCCGCAACGGAACGAACTCCCGGCAAGCCCTTCAAGGTCTCGAAGACTCTTTGATAGAGCGCAAAGGTGCGAGCCGGTTCATAGCCGGCCATCCTGGGGTCAATCCCAAACGTCAGCAGACGATCGGTCGCAAATCCGGCATCGAGCGACTTGAGATTGTGCAACGTGCGCACGAACAGGCCGGCGCCAACTAGCAACATCAGGCTCAGCCCGATCTGCAGTGCTACCGAAACGCGGCGGAAACGGAGCGAACCGCTTCTGGCGGTCATCCCTTGTTGTTTCAGCGCGGGCGCGAGATCGGGACGCCAGAACTGTGCCGCTGGAGCCAGACTGAAAAGGAGACTGGCAAACAGTGCCAGCGCAGAATTGAAGAGCATGATCCGCAGATCGGGTTTGGAGGAAAAGGGAAGATCGCCCGTGCCTCCGCTCCAAATCATGTTGATCAGCAGAGCCGAGACTCGTGGCGCCAGCAGCATGCCCAATAATCCTCCGGCAAGGCCGAGGAGGAGTCCTTCCACGAATAATTGCTGCACCACCCGCTTGCGCTTTGCGCCCAGCGCGTAACGCACCGACATTTCACGGATGCGCCCGGCCCCGCGGACGAGCAGCAGACTTCCTACGTTGGCGCATGCCATGAGCGCGACCAGACCAACCATTCCCATCACGATCAGCAGGGGCATCTGGACGTCGCTGCGGAGCGGGGAGAATCCCCTGGCGCCGTCGAGAAGTGACAAGTGCGACTTGGCCACAAAGTGGTCGCGGAATCTTTCCGACACGCCTTTGATCTCTTTCAGTTCATCGGAGCGGACCGAGGACCACAGAGGACCGATGCCTGCCTCCGCTTGTTCGCGGCTAGTCCCGGGTTTCAGCTTTCCGATCATGTTCAGCCAACTCGAGCGGCGGTCATCGAGATCTTTGCTTCCTGGTATAACTTCCGACTTCATCATCATGGGCACGAACACATCTGGGGTGTCACCCATCACCACGCTGTGAAAGCCGGGCGGCGCGACTCCGACCACCGTGAAGGGATGCCCGTTTACCAGGATGCTCTGGTTCACGATTCCCGGGTCCGTGCCAAAGCGGCGCTGCCAATAGCTGAAACTCAACACGACTACGGGATTCGCGTCCGGCACCAGGTCATCCGCAGCAACGAACAACCGTCCCAGAGCCGGTCGCATCGCGAGCACATCAAAGTAATTGCCGGAGACGAGTTCCGCCGCGACCAGGTCGGGCTGGTTGTGCCACTGCACTCCGACCTGCGTCCAATCCGTTGCCAGCAGGCCACTAAAGACGGAGTTACGGTCACGCAGATCGTGGTACATAGGGTAGGAGAAGTAGAACTTTCCATCCGCCCGCGACTGGAGGTTCCCGGTGTTGCTGCCTTCGTACTTCAGAATCACCAGACGATCCACGTCCTTTACGGGAAGGCTGCGCAGAAGTGCTTGATCGAGCAAACTGAAAATCGCCGTGTTTGCACCAATGCCAAGGGCGAGAGTGAGGATTGCAACCGTCGCAAACCCGGGCGACTTTCGCAACTGGCGCACAGCGTAGCGGAGATCCTGGAGCAATGCGTTCATGCGTTCTCCTTACTCATATCGCAGCGCCACCATGGGATCGACCTTGGCCGCGCGCCGCGCGGGGATATAGCTGGCCAGGGCCGCCGCCCCGCCCAGTAGCACGGTGGACAAAACGAACGTTGCCGCATCGGTCGCGCTAATGCCGAACAACACGCTTTGCAGGAGACGTGTGCTCAGCAGCGCTGCAAGCAGGCCGATACCCAATCCCCAACCGCAGATACGCACGCACGTTTTCATCACCATTCTCTGGATATCCGTACTGCCCGCGCCCAAGGCCATCCGAATTCCAATCTCGTGAACTCTCTGGCCCACGCTGTAGGCCATGACCGCGTAGATTCCCATTGCCGCCAGAAGCACGGCGACGCCTGCGAAGATGGCTAACAACATCGAGGAAGAGCGCGCAGGGGAAAGTGACCGCGAAAGCAACTGGTCCATCAGGGCGATGTTGGCCACGGGTTGCTGGTTGTCGAGGCTGAAGACCGCACCCTTGACTGCCGGAATCAAAGAGCTCGCATCCGCAGACGCCCGAACCACGAGAAACATGTCAGTAATCGGACGCTGCAGTGTCGACAAATATATTTGCATCGAAGGTGGGGTATTCAGGGCATCGGTCTTTGTGTCTGCGACTACGCCAACGATCACGCTCCAGTCGTTCGGGGCATTCAACACCTGTATGCGCTTTCCCACAGCATCCTGCCCCGGCCAGAGTTGTCGCGCCATGTAGTTGTTGATGACGACGACTTTGGGGGTATCTTCCTTGTCGGTTTCGCTGAAATAGCGGCCGCGGAGCAGCGGGATCTGCATGGTGTGGAAATAGCCTGAGGTAACGAAATGCTCTTCCGCGAAGGGTCCCTGGCTATCCGTGGCCGGACGCCCTTCGACCTGAAAGTCTCCCGTTTGCCCGCCTTCCCCCAGGGGCACAAACGCCGTCCCTGCCGCGGATTGCACGCCCGGTAAAGTGCTGATCCGAGCAAGCAACTCGGTGAAGAATCGCTGGCCCGCGGCCGCTGAGTATCGAGCTTCCGGCAGCGCAATGTGCGCGGTGAGGAGACCTTCCCGGTTAAAACCGGGATCGGTGTGAAGCATGCGATAGAAGCTACGCAGAGTGAGCATCGATGCAATGACCAGCACCAGCGCGAGCGCGATTTCGGACGCCACGAACGCAGTCCGCAGCCGCCCGTCTCCAGCCGCATCCGTTGTGTTCCGTCCGCCTTCCTTCATCACGATGTTCAGATGGGTGCGCGAGGTGAGCAACGCCGGCACCAAACCAAATACGACTACGGCCAGCACGGAAGTTAATGTGGCGAAAATTGCGACTCGCCAATCAAGCGCGACGTCCGGGATCTTCTGACTCTCCGGCCAGACGCTGAGCAAGATCCGCGTCCCGCACCAGGCAAGAAATACCGACGCCAGCAATGCGATTCCCGCGAGCAGCCCGCTTTCAGTGAGCAACTGTCGCACGATCCGCCAGCGTGCGGCGCCCAAAGCCTCGCGCACGGCAATCTCCTGGACTCGGCTCGCGCCGCGGGCCAGCATCAGGTTTGCGACATTGGCGCAGGCGATGAGCAGGACCAGTCCCACTGCCACCAGCAGAATCTCAAGAACCGGGCGAACGTCACCCAGCAATACATCGGTCAAAGGCACCAGGATTACGTCATGCTTGTTGGGCGGAAACTGCTTATTGATCTGCTCCTGGACTACCCGTATCTCGCTGGCTGCTTTTTCGCTGGTGATGCCAGGTTTCAGCCGTCCGATAACCTGAAGATAGTTCGTGCCATGCAAATCGTAGGGCGGCTTGCTCTCGAGGGGAATCCACAGATCCGTGGGCATGGGACCTGCGAGGTCTGGCGTATTCGCCGGCATGATGCCGACTACGGTGTAAGTCACGCCGTCAAGCACGACCGGGCGGCTCACGACGCCAGGATCGGAACTGAACTGGCGGCGCCAAAAATCCTGACTGATGAGACAAACGTTGGGTCCTCCCTTGGTGTGCTCGGCCGGCAGAAATGATCGCCCGAGAAGCGGCTGCGCTCCGAGCAGAAGAAAATAGTCTTGCGAGATATAGCGACCGCGAATTCTCTGCGGGTCCTCCACGCCAGTCAGATTGAAACTGGAACGAAACGAGGCCACCAGTTGCGTGAACGAATGACTCTGGGCGCGCCAATCCAGGAAATCAGGAAAGGAAGTTGGAGTATGGTCGGTGTCGGAATAACTGTTCTCGAGGACAACCAACTGTTCCGGATGCTGGAAGGGCAACCGCAGCACGGTAGCATCCACAATGCTGAAAACTGCTGTGTTCATGCCGATGCCCAAGGCCAGCGTGACCACCGAAACCACGGTGAAGCCAGGGCTCTTGCGAAGCTGCCGTAGTGCATAGCGGAGATCCTGAAATAGTCCGGTCATTACTCTCTCCTCACTACTCTCTCCTACTCGTAGCGCAGCGCCACCATGGGATCGGCAGAGGCCGCTCGGCGGGCCGGCAGGTAGTTTGCGAGGAACGCCACCGCCCCTAGCAGTACGGAAACGCCAGCGAAGGTCAGAGGGTCGCTTGCCGTAATCCCAAACAGCATGCCCGACATCAGCCGCGTCATTCCAAGCGAAAGCAGAGTGCCCGCCGCGATCCCCACGAGAACGAGCGCCATCCCCTGCTTTACTACGAGCGCGAGCACATCGGGGCGCCGCGCTCCCAAAGCCATGCGGATACCGATTTCCTTAGTGCGTTGCGCGACCGAGTAAGACATAACACCGTAGAGTCCGATGGCCGCAAGCAGCATGGCCACCGCGGCAAAGATGGTGAGCAGTAACATGCTGAATCTTCTCGGTTGAACGGAGTTGGCGATGACGTCCTGCATGGTGTGGACGTTGGCGAGAGGGACTTCTTTGTTCACGCTCCAGACCACATTCTGCGCCGCCGAGGTTACGGTCGTGGCGTCGGAGGTTGCGCTGCGTATAGCCACGAACATCGATGGCCATTGCGCCTGGCCGAGCAACTGGTAGATTTCAGAGTGAGGCTCGGTATCGAGCCCGACGTGCCGGACATTACCGACGACGCCTACGATCTGCAGCGTCAAATTGTCCGGGCCGAAATTGCTTAGCTGTTTGCCAATCGGGTCCTGTCCGGGGAAAACGGTACGCGCCAGAGCCTCGTTGACGACCGCTAGGTTAAGCGAGCTGCCGACGTCGCTCGCACTGAAGCTGCGGCCTTTCAGCAACGGGATCCGCATCGCGTGGAAATAGTCGGGAGTGCTGACGCGAATGTCCGCGCTGTAGCCCTTTTCGCTTCCGGGAACGCTGAAGCTGCGTGAACTGTTGCCGCCAGCCAGCGGCAGCCTGCTGACAGCACCCGCAGCTTGCACCCCGGGCAACGCCTGAAGTTTTTGCAGGACTTGTTGGTAAAACGCAAGTTGGCGAGCAGGATCGGTGGAGGACGGAAGTCCAAGGTTGAAGGTCAAGAGGTGATCCGGATCGAAGCCGGGATTAACATCCATGAGTCGTGCGAAACTCTTGACCAGCAGCCCGGCACCAACCAGGAGAACTAGCGAGAGTCCGACTTCGGCGATCACCAGCGCGGAACGGGTTCGTGTCCGGCTCGCCGTGCTTCCACGCTCGCCTTCCTTGAGGAATTCGTTGGGGTTTGATCGCGACGCTTGCAGCGCAGGAACGAGGCCAAAAGCAACTCCGCAAACAACCGAAGCCAGGAAACTGAAGGCCAGCACTTCCCGGTTGATTCCAATCTGCTTGAACTGACGGATATCCGGTGGACTCAATGCCAGCAACGAAGGAATGGCCGCGACCGCCAGCAGAAGCCCGAGCACTCCTCCCAATAAGGCGAGCAGAACACTTTCGGTAAGCAACTGGCGGAGCAAGCGCCGGCGGCTCGCTCCCAGAGTCGTTCGTATCGAGATTTCTTTGGCGCGCGATGCGGCTCGTGCCAGAAGAAGGCTGGCGACGTTCGCGCAGCCGATCAGAAGCACAACGACCACGGCAGCCAGCAAGACCAGCACAACTGGACGAATGTCGCCGACCACATAGTCATGCAAGGGCAGAAAGCTTACGCCGGTCTTATCGTTCGAATCCGGATACTGCTTCTCCAGGCGGCGGGCGATAGTATCGAGTTCCGCACGGGCCTGCTGCGACGTCACACCTGGTTTCAACCGCGCCCAGACGTCGAGATAACTTCTGTCCCTGAATTGGCGTGGATCTTTGTCAGGCGCCAGCGGATGGGTGGGCACGCCCCAGGGAGAGGGCAGCCAGAGCTCGCCGTACTCGTCCGGAGAAAAGTTCGGTGGCATCACGCCGACAACGATGTATTGCTCGCCATTGAGCCGGATGTTCCGGCCAACCATCGCGCGATCCGCGGCAAAGTAGCGCTGCCACGGGCCGTAGCCGAGCACCACAACGCGATCGTTACCGGGCTGCGCATCGCTCGCCTGCAAACCGCGCCCGAGGATCGGACCCACTCCGAACAGAGAAAAGAAGCTGGGCGTGGTCATCGTGCCTCTGACCCGCTCCGGACGATCTCCCGCTGATAGGCTTCCTTGCCATCCGCGAGACGCTGCCATCTCAGCGAATACCTGATTTTGAGAGACCCAATCCAGGTAGTTGGCAGGCGAGGCGTCGTCGGTCGATGTGCCCTGGAATGTTTGTGAGACCTTTACAATGCGATCCGAATCAGGGTACGGGAGCGGATGCAACAACACTTGATCGACCACACTGAACACGGCCGTGTTGGCGCCGATCCCCAGCGCCAGCGTGATCACCGCAACCACGGTGAAGCCCGGGCTCTTGAGCAGTTGGCGCAGAGCATAGCGGAGATCTTGTAACAGTCCGGTCATTACTCTCTCCTCACTCGTACCTCAACGCAACTATGGGATCGACCTTGGCAGCGCTCAGTGCAGGCACCGCCGCTGCTGTGCCGGCGACCACCGCTAGCACAGCAGTCGCGAGCGCAATCGTGAAGACATCAGTGGGCGCGATGCCGAATAGCAAGCTGCGCAACGCTTGCGCCGCTGCAATGGCGCCCGCTACGCCAATCACCGTGCCGATCGCTGTCAGCCGCAGAGCATGACCGATGACCAGCCAGAAGATTGCTCGGCGCTGTGCGCCCAAGGCCATCCGAACTCCAATCTCTGGGGTGCGCCGCCCCACCAGGAAGGCCATCAGTCCATAGATCCCGACCGCTGCCAGTAGGAGACCCAATCCCCCCATAGCGCCAATCAGTCCCGCCATAACTCGCTCATCGTAGAGTGCCTCCCGCATGTGCTCTCGCAACGTCACGAGAGAAAGAACGGGGACTTCGTGGTTGAGTTCGCGCAGAACTCTTCGCACCGCAGGAGCCAATACCTCAGGATCGACTCTGGTTTTCACGGCCATCGCCAGTTCGCCGTATTCATCGCCCTTCATGGGCAGAAACAGGTAGGGCATCCGATCTTCGCGCACATCGTTGTACTTCCCGTCTTCCGCGACTCCGATTACCTCGTACTCATCTCCGTCGGACCGCCCCAGGTGAACACGTTGCCCTACGGAATCTCCATTTGGCCAGAAACGATTTGACATGGCTTGATTGACCACCATGACATGGGCATTTGCATCCAAGTCGCGTTGCTCGATGGCGCGACCGCGCACGATTCGGGTACCCATGACTGAAAAATATCCTTCACCGACGGGGTCGAAATTGATGGTGGCGCCCTCAGCGCCTGCGCTGGCCAGGTTTCCAGGAAGAAATACTTTGCGCGTCGCCCCGCCGCCACTCATCCCGAAGGGAAACCGCATCGCGGTGGTGGTCGCCGTCACTCCGGGAAGCGCCTGCAGCCGTCGGCGCGCCTCGCGCACGAATGCCATGCTGCCTTCATCGCTCTTCGTGCCGTCATCCGGCACCAACTCCATGATGAGCATGTTCTGATGCGCATTGAAGCCGGGATCGAGAGCCAGTGCCTTTGTCACCGACCGTACCAGCAGACCGCTGCACACGACCATGACCAACGAGAGCGCAACCTGCGTGACGATAAGCGCGCTTCTCAACGTCCGGCGTGCGCCTGCGGTGTGTGCGCCGGATTGCTTGAGCACGGCGGCCGGGGCTACATTTGCGGCCTGCAGCGCCGGAACCAAACCGAAAAAGAACAGGGAAGCCACCGCCGTCGCCAGCGCAAACAGCAGAGCGCGCGAATTCAGATGGGCGTCGATACCAATGGGAAAGCTGGTCTGCGGCAAAAGATTTGGGAGTTGGTTGAGGACAAAGTTACCCAGAAACAATGCGGCCGCGGTGGCAGCCGCTGCTAGCAAGGCGGTTTCGGCGAGCAACTGGCGAACGACCTTTCCCCATGAGGCCCCCAGGGCCAGCCGCGTTGCGATCTCCTTCCGCCGATACTCCCCGCGCGCAATAAAGAGACCGGCCACGTTGGCGCACGCGACCAACAACACCAACGCCGCTACACCCAGCAATGCCAGGCTGACGTTTGCGAGTCCACCTCTGGTCTCGCTTTCGCGCGCCATCGTCATTCTGCGCCCCGTGTTGGTGCCGGGGTAGGAACTCACCAATGCAGCGGCAAGGGTTTCCAATTCCGCCCTGGCTTGCTGGAGGCTGACGCCCTCCCGCAATCGACCAAACAGTTCGTAGTCGCGCGATCCCCGAATGGTCTGCCTTTCGCGCTCTCCCGTGAGTTGCTGCCATGTCGGCATGGGAATCCAGAGGTTCGGCACCATTCCCGGGTCTGAACCCCGAAACCCTCGCGGCAGAACACCCAGTACGGTCACAGGCTGGCTGTCGACGACGATCGTCCGTCCCGGAAGCGTTGCATCACCGTTGAACTGCTGACGCCAGAATGGGTAACTGAGCACAACCGATGGCCCTGGCGAATTCCGAAACTCATTTTCGGTGAATGTCCGCCCGAGTGCCGGCGTGGCTTCGAGCATGTCAAAGAAATTCTCCGAGACCACCGCCGCCGACACCAACCTGTTCTGAGCGCCGTCATCCACCAGCGCCCCGCGCTTGTCGAGAGCTGCCACTCCGGCAAGTGTCTTGGAGTTGGCTCGTAGGTCCAGGAAATCAGGATAGGAACTGTAGCCGCGCTCGACTTCCCCCTGGCTGCTGGGATTGCTGGTGAAGATGCGCACCAGACGGTCGGCCTCTCTCACCGGCATCGGATGCAGCCACAGTTCGTCCACGAAACTAAAAGTGGCAACATTCACGCCAATTCCGAGCGCCAAGGTCAGCACGGCGATGACGGTGAATCCCAGGTTGGTACGCAGTTGTCGCAGAGCGTAGCGAAAATCCTGCAGTAACCCGGTCATGCACTCGTCTCCTGCAGAAGCTTCTTCAGTTCCTCTTCCGCTACGACTTTGCCGTCGAACAAGTGCACCTCCCGCTGGGCGTGCTTGGCAAAGCGCGGATCGTGCGTGACCATGCAGATCGTCGCTCCCTCGCGATGCAATTCCTGCAACAGTTCCATCACCGCTTCGCCATTCCGCGAATCGAGGTTTCCGGTGGGCTCGTCGGCGAGCAGAATGGACGGTTTTCCGCCCAGCGCTCGCGCTACCGCCACACGTTGCTGCTGACCGCCCGACAGTTGCGACGGATAGTGCCGGACACGATGCGCCATGCCGACGCGCTCCAGCGCTTCCATTACCCTCGCCTTGCGATCCGCAGCCGGCATTTTTTGACGGTACGTCAACGGCAGTTCGACGTTTTCATAGACGGTCAAATCGCCAATCAGGTTGAAACTTTGGAAGATGAAGCCAATCTCCTGGTTCCGAATGCGCGACCGCTCCGCGAAATTGAGATTCTCGACCGTCTTCCCATTCAGTGAATAGCGCCCGGCCGTCGGTGTATCCAGCAGGCCGATGATCGACAGCAGCGTCGATTTCCCGCAGCCCGACGGTCCCGACATGGCGACGTATTCTCCTTTATCCACCGACAGGTGAATGCCGGAAAGCGCGTGCGTCTCGATCTCATCGGTGTAGAAGACTTTGGTCAGATCCTGAATCTGGATGAGTGGCTGTCCTGTTTCGGTCATTGCTGATTCCCTCGCTGTTTGAGTTTTCCTGTGTGGAGACGGGCCTTGCCCCGTCCAAGCGGGGCAGAGCCCCGCTTCCACACGTTACTCGAGCCGGATACGATCGGTGTTGTCCCAGCGCGACATGTCGGACAAGATGACAGTGTCTCCTTCACGCAACCCTTCAATCACCTGGATCGAATTCACCGAGGCTCGTCCAACCTTCACGGGGACTCGCGAGGCCCCCTGCCCGTCAGGGCTGAGTTTGAACAAACTGATGGTGCTGTTCTCCTGCCCGAACGCCGGACGGCCGACATAGAGCACGTTGTCCATCCGCTCCAGGTCGATGGTTCCGTCCACGCTCAGGTCAGGCCGCGCGCCCTTCGGAAGTTCCCCGGTGAGTTTGACGTCGACCGTCACTGTTCCGTTTTGCACGGCCGGATCGACTCGCATTACCGTGCCCGCAATCACGCCGTTGTGCGTGTCGACCGACGCCGGCTCTCCAATCTGTACGTCGCGCGCCTGCGTCTCAGCGACCTTCAGTGTGGCCATCAGATGATCGGGTTCCACCACCTTCGCCAGCATGGTCCCGGGCAGAACGTGCTGGCCGACCTGCAGCGGGAGATCCACCAGCACGCCATCGATTCCCGCTCGAACTTTCAACGCGTCCAGCTGTTTTTGTTTGAGCTGCGCCAAGGTGCGCATTTGATCGACTTTGGCTTGCTGCTGTGCCATCTGCGACTCAATCGCTCGCTGATTGGCCGTGAGTCTCTGATTTTCGAGGTCATTCCTGGTGGTAAGTTCGTCCGCCTTGTCCTTGGAAGACTTATAGGCCAAGCCCGAGATGACTCCGAGATCGTAGAGCGCCTTGTCAGTTTGAGCTTGCCGTTGTGCCTGCGCGTCGTCGGCGTGCACGGTCGCAGCGCCGGCTTTCTGGTTCATCAGATCGCTTTCTAGCTTGACCCGAAGGCTCTGGTATTCAGCTTCGGCGGCCTTCAATTGCAGTTGCGCGTCGACCGCAGCTTGCTCGGTCTGCGGATTGCTCATATCGAGCAGGATCGTGTCAGCTTTGACCTGCGAGCCCGGCAGCATATGAATGCGAACGACCGTGGCCTCGGTTTCCGCCGGAATCTGACGTACCGCTTCCTGGCTGGGCACCAGCGTCCCCAGCCCACGCACCTGGCGCAGCATCGGACCCCGCTTGACAATGTCAGTCCATACGGTTCCGCGCTCAACCGTAGGTGCCGCGGGCTTCAGCCGTGAAACTCCAACAGAAACCGCGGCCACGCCTACAATTACCGCCGCCACGATAATCGTCTGGCGACGACGTTTCTGAGTCTTGAACTCGGGCCGAGCGATATCCATTCGGTTACAAAGCGGCAACTGAGATGCCATCTTCTACAGGAACGTAACTGTTCAGAAACATGGTGGATAATGCTGATGGCGAGGATTGGAAGAGACATGTCCTATCCTGAACTGGACGATGGTGTCCGGAAATGGACAGACTCCCGCTCCAATCGGACTGGAATCCGCCGAAGTCGGCTGGGAAAGAGTCCGTAAGCGAGTCGCTGCACGATTCTAAATTGAAGCCTTCTTGTTAGAGAGAGGTGCGCCCCGCCCGGCTGGACGGGCGAGGGCGCCCGTCGCTCCACCGTGTCGTTATTCCACCGTGTGCTTTGCCGTGTAGCCTTCTCGCGCGTACACGATATATTTCACTTCCTTGCCCTTCTGGTCGCGAACCTTCAGCGGACCACCGTCCGGCGCCTGCAGTTCGACTTTCAGCTTGCGATAGGTGCCGTCGAGCTTGGCGTTGGTGGGGTGATAACTGATGCTGTACTGGTTGCGGATGTCGGCCGCGACATCGTGAAAAATCTCCGGCAGTTCGCCTTGGAAGCGCGGGAAGTAGGCGCGGCCTCCAGTCAGTTGTGCGAACGTCCGCACCTCGTTGTCCGCTTGCAGGTAATCCATGTTGCCGACTGGTATGATCCCGCGGGTGCGGCAATGGTGTACCTCACAATATTCGCGGACCACGAAGCCGACGCTGATTGGGTAGATCGTGACGTCTTTGGTGGACTTGATCTTCTTGAGAGTCTGGTCCAGGTTAAGCTTGCTGAAGGTGTCGACTCCCGTAGTTACAAGAATGATATATTTCTTGCCCTCGATACGATCGATTCTGTCCAGGGTGTCGAACAGCGCGTCAAACATGTTGGTTTCGGCGAAACCCGGCATGCGTAGTTGGTTCAACGCCGCTATGACCGCGCGCTTGTCCTGGGTAAAATCCGCGAGGATGTATGGTTTGATGTCATAGGAGATCACCGACACCCAATCATCCTTCTGCAGGGTGTTGGCGAATGCGTATGATGCGCGCAAGGCTTCTACCTCGAAGTCGTAGTTGGTCGATGCGAACTCAACCAGCAGCACCGCTGTGATCGGAGCCTGGCTCTGATTGAAGGTCGCAATCTGCTGGGGCTGGCCATCTTCCATGATCTTGAAGTTTTCTTTCCTCAGCCCAGGGATGGTCTGGCCGTCCTTGCTGGTCACCAGCACATCCAGGGTCACAACCGGCACGTTGACCGAGATCGAGTAGTCGGGCATGTTCTCGATCTTCTTCGGTTTTTCGGGGGCCGGAGGAGGCGGTTCGTCCTTCTTCTTGGGAATCACATACGGACCAACGTCGTTTTGCGGCCCACCCGCTTCGGGCGGGGCCTCCTGCTGGTTGGGGTTCGCTGGGGGCTGCTGCGAGGTGTCCGGGGCCTGCGCCAAGACGGTCGCGGCGACTATCCAGCAAAAAACAAATGCCAGTAGGATCACAAGCTTACGGGAAGCCAACGGGGCGCGTTTTGGAGCGCCAAAAACGCCATAAATCATGGGGACCACCTCGAAAACTCCTGTGCTAGTATAGATGCAAGAACTCCGCGGTTGGGATATTTTGCGGTTCTTAAGAAGCGCCGCCTCCCCTGGCAAAACCTTCTGATAGCACGCGGAGTCTAAGCAAATAACAAGGTCAATTCTGACCTCCGGGGCCAGTCATGGGAAACGCCACACGCTCACTCGCCACCTTTTTGTGTTTGCTGTCCGCTGTCGCAGTTCATGCGCAACAAGAAATTACTGCGCACAACCGGTCAGCGCCTGGCACCATTCTACCTGCCGTCGTCTCTCCGGCGATCATGTCTCCAGCGATCATGCCGCTTGATCAGATCCACGAAGGCATGAAAGGCACCGCGCTCACGGTTTTCCAGGGTGTGAAACCCGAGTCGATGGACGTGGAAGTTCTGGGCGTGATGCGCAACGTGAACGGTCCCAAGGGCGACATTATCCTGGTCCGTCTGCACGGTAGCAAGCCCGAGTATACCGGCGTGGTGGCTGGCATGAGCGGAAGCCCGGTTTATTTCGATGGCAAGCTGGCGGGGGCGCTGGCTTTCCGCATCGGCGAGTTCTCGAAGGAACCGATTGCGGGGGTGACGCCGATCGAGGAGATGCTGGAGATCAGTGCGCTCGATCGTCGTCCGGCGCCGATGCCGATGCGTGCCAGCCTTCCCGACGCCAATTCTTCAAGCCATGTTGCGGATCAGAGCGGAACCACGCAAGCCGCCAGCCCCAGCGAAAACGCGGCATTCCCGGCCCAGAACTACAGCAACTACCTGAAGGCCATCGAGACGCCTCTCGTGTTCAACGGATTTTCCGACGAGACCTTGCAGCGCTACGCGGCGCAATTCGCTGCGGCAGGCATCGTTCCCGTGATGGGCATTGGTTCGGCGAGCGATCGCAAACAGCCGGAGCCGATCGAGGCGGGATCCGCCGTCAGCGCCGTGCTGGTTCGTGGCGACATGGATATTGCCGCCACCTGCACCGTGACTTACGTCGATCCGCAGCGCTTGCTCGCCTGCGGACATCCGCTCTTGCAGTTTGGCGAAGTGGATCTGCCGATGACGAAGGCTACCGTGGTGGCCACGCTGCCTTCGCCGCTCAATGCGTTCAAGATCGTCAATACGACAGAGACGATCGGCGCGTTCGTGCAGGACCGCCAGAACGGGATTATGGGCGTCCCGGGGCGAGACTCGAAAATGATTCCGGTGACCGTGGCTATGCATAGTGGAGCGGCGACCAAGGAATTCCATTACGAAATTCTCAACAACGCGCGGCTGAGCCCGCTGGCCATGATGGCCACCGTCTTCAACGCGCTGCACAGCACCAACCAATACGGAGAAGACATTACTTACCGCATGAATGGGGTGCTGAGCGTGAAGGGGTATCCCGACGTCACGTTGCGGAACATGTTTGCCCCGCAAGACAACGGGCAGCCCGCGGCGGCTTTGGCTGCTGCCACCATCGGCGACCGCTTTGGACGCATCTACAGCAATCCCTTTGACGCGCCCGACGTTCAGGGCGTGAAGCTCGATTTCGATCTTGTCCGCGAGCGTCGCTCCGCTCGCCTGGAAGCCGCGCGCACCGACATGACGGAAGCTCGGCCCGGCGATCAGATTATGGTGGAGACGGTGATTCGTCCGTATCGCGGCGAGCGGCTGGTGCGCCAGATTCCCATACGGATTCCGACCTCCACTTCGAAGGGAACGCTGCGCATTCTGGTCAGCGACGGAGACACGCTCGACCGCATGCACCGCGGGACGCCCATGATGAACCGTGGCCTCGGTCTGGCGCCGACCATCGCATTGCTGAACAAGGAGCGTGCCAACGATCGCGTGTATGTTTCGCTGATCGGGTCTGATCCCGAAGCCATGGTCGCCGACAAGGTGATGCCGACGCTCCCGCTTTCCGTCATGAACGTCATGGAAAATATGCGCGGCACGCAGGACATGGTCGTGCTCGGGGAATCGTCGGTCAGCGAAGCTTCCACCGAGCCTCTCGACTACGTGGTCTCGGGCGCGCAGATGCTGACGATTAACATTAAGTAATGACTCCGCGGTTGTTTGTGGAGGGACGGGCGTCTCGCCCGTCCAGCCGGGCGAGGACGCTCGGCTCTCCACTCCCTTAAAATGAGGTATGACTTTGGCTCGTAAGAACCTAGCTTTACTCTCAGCTTTTATTTTTTCGATATTCGCCTTTTCCGCACTCGCTCTCGCCGAGGGCACCCGCACCTGGGAACAATCGAAATTCGAGGAACTGACCAAAGGCACGGCCAAGGGCATTGCGCTGCGGAGTGAAGGCGGACTCGAACTTGCCCCAGCTTTCAAAGCGCTCGCCACCACGCCCTCGACCTATATCTGGTCGATCGCATCGGATTCCGCGGGCAACATCTATGCTGCCGCTGGATCTCCGGCTCGCGTCTATCGCATCACGCCGGATGGTCAAAGCACGACTATCTTTGAGCCGCAAGAATTGCAGGTACAGGCTCTGGTCGTTGATAAGAACGACAAAAATGGCATCGTCTACGCGGCGACTGCGCCCGACGGCAAGGTGTATCGTCTCGAACCTTCGCGTCTTCAAGCAGCGAAGGGCGCGAAGTCCGATGCGAAGACATCCTGGAACGCGTCACCCTACTTCGATCCTGGCTCCAAGTACATCTGGGACATGGTTCTCGACAATGCCGGTGCGCTGTATGTCGCCACCGGAGATCACGGCGAAGTCTACAAAGTCAGCTCCAATGGCCAGCACATGCTGTTCTTTCAGAGTGATGAAGTCCACATTCGCGTTCTGGCGCTCGATCCCAAGGGAAATCTGATTGCTGGTTCCGACGGCAGCGGACTGGTTTATCGCATCGCGCCGAATGGCGAGGCGTTCGTTCTCTACAGCGCGCCCAAGAAAGAAATTACCGCGCTTGCCATCGACGGCGCCGGCAATATCTACGCCGCCGCTGCGGGAGAAAAACACGCCGGACCCACCGCCCCGGGAATGGGCATCACGGTCGCACCAGCACAGAACCCGCCCGCACCCGGCGGCAATATCACCATCACCGCAGCTCCCGCCGCACCTATGGCGACCTTTCCCGCGCCCGGAGTCGGCGCCACCGGCGGGTCCGAGATTTATCGCATCGCGCCCGATGGCGCGCCGTCACGCTTGTGGACTTCCCGCGAAGATCTTGTCTACGCTCTCGGCTTCGATCAGCACGGCCGTCTGCTCGCGGGCACGGGCAATCGCGGTCACATATTTGCCATCAACGGCGTCGACGATTTCACCGATCTGATCAAAGCCAGCGCCACGCAAATCACGGCCTTCGCCCCCGCGCCCGGTGGAGGGCTCTACGCCTCCAGCAGCAACCTGGGGAAAATCTTCGTCCTCGGTCCTGGCCCCGAGTCGGAAGGCACCTACGAAAGCGATGTGTTCGACGCGCGGGTCTTTTCCCTGTGGGGACGCATCAGCGTTCGCGGCGCCGGCAATTCCGGCTTCGAACTCTACGCGCGCAGCGGCAACGTCGACAATCCCGACCGCAACTGGAGTCATTGGACGCGTGTCGATCTTGCTGCCGATTCCGAACTCAAGATTCCGCCAGCGCGCTTCATGCAATGGAAGTCCGTGCTCCATGCAGGCAATCCCGCTCCGCGAGTTGACGACGTCCTGGTGAACTACCTGCCGAAAAACGTGGCCCCCGAAATCGATGAGATCGTAGTGCAGCCCGGGTACCACTATCAGCCGATTCCGCATGTGACGGGCAGCGAGCCGCCGGCTCCCGGCCAGCCGCGCTTCGATCCTCCGCCGCCGGCGGTGCGCGACCGCGACTCGGTTGGCGTTCGCTGGCAGGTGCATGACGACAACGACGACCAACTCGTCTTCACTGTCTACTATCGCGGCGATGGCGAATCGCGCTGGCTGCTGCTGAAGAACAATCTCTATGATCGCTACTATTCTTTCGACGCCAGTCTTCTGCCCGACGGCGGCTACACGGTGAAGATCATCGCCTCCGACGCGCCCTCGCATTCGCCGGGAGAAGCGCTCTACGCGGAGCGCGTCAGCGCCCGCTTCGAGGTCGATGGCAGTGCTCCGGTCATCGACAAGTTGACCGCTACGGTCGAGGGAAAGCAGATCGGCACGCAAATCCATCTGCACTTTCGCGCCAGCGATTCGTTTTCGGCGATCAAGCGGGCTGAGTATTCCCTGGATGGAGGCGACTGGCAGTTCGTCGAGCCGGTTGGCCAGTTGTCGGATTCCAAAACGGAAGACTATGACTTTCGCGTGGCGCTGCCACCAGCTGAAGCTGCTCCGCCTCCGATGGCCGAAAGCACCGCAAATGACCACGTGGTGGTGGTTCGCGCGTATGACCGGTTCGACAATCTCGCCACCGCAAAAACCGTGATTCGTGGGAAATAAAGTTGTTGAGGTGAGGTCGGCTCGCGGAGTGTTTCAAAATCTTAGGGGTTTTGTATCAGGGCATCGCTTTAGCGATGCCGAAGCTCCTGGAAGACCATCAAGGCCCCTTCGGGGGCCGCGGGCAGGCGAAGTCAGGCTCGGCTTGGCCGGGCGGGGGACGCCCGGCTCTCCACCAGCAAATTTACTGCTGCGCGAAAACGATTGCGCTCGCTTTATCCGTCTCCATCATCATGAAATCGTCAATCACGGCATTCGTGGACATGGGGATGGCGGTGGCGTCGATGGCGTAAATCACATAGGTCGAACCCGCCGGGGTGGTTAGCGTGATTGTACCCGTGCCTCCGCCTGAGCTGTTGTCGTTCAGTGTGTAGCTCCCCATTAGCGGCTGGCTGCCGCTTTGTGTGTTTTGCGTTCCGGCGACAACGTAGGTCGCCATTCCGGTCGACGTGAGGAGCAGGTTCTCAACCACAGGTGCGATGCCGGAATCGCTATTCCCGATCGTTGCCGCCGCATAGGTGCCCGGCAGTTCCGTTGCCGTGTAGCTGAAGCCGGTCGGCGTCAACTGCGGATCCATGGTTCCGGTCATCACCGCTGGACTGGACTGATCGAGCAGAAAACCACGATTTGTCCCGCTGGCATACAGCACGAACGGAAGCGGCGCTACCACCGGGTTCGTATTGCCCAGCATTTGGAAGGTGTATCGTCCGTTAGTGCCGCTGGTCGCCACGTACGTGTACGAGAAGGACGCAGCCGGCCCCACCGAAGTGATGGTTCCGTCATCGTTCTGATCGAACGTGCCTGTAAAGCCGCCTGCCCCACCGGTTCCGCCCGATCCGCCATCTGTGGTGCCGACTATCAACGCGACATTCGCGTTCGCCCCTGTCAGATTTGAAACCGATGTGCCACTGAAGGCCGCGTTGTTGTAGGTCATCGGGACCTGGTAGACCATATTTCCTGAAAGTGCGGGATGCGTGGCATCGACCGGGTCGGTAGAAATGGCATAGAGCGTCAGCGGGTTAACCGCAGTCTTAGTCTGTGCTGTCCCAGCGGAAACAAAGAAGTCGAAATGTTGCGTGGTAGCGCCTGTAATTAGCGTCATGTTCCACCACGTGGGGAGGCTTGCGTTGGGTTGGGAGTAGCTGCTGGTCGTAGCAATGCTGCAAGGCGGCGTGCCGCACACGCCGATTGCAGAGCCGTTATCGTTGGAGTCAAGCAGACCTGGGACTTGTTGACTCCCGATCCCCCCGCCCCCGTTAAGCGGCAGCATACCAACGTACCCAACCCGCTTGCCGGTCGAATCCACACCAGTGAATCCGAATGCGAATGTCTGCGTGCCGACGTCGAATTGTTGTGCCGACGATTTTTGCATGACGCCGGAGCCGGTCCCGAAGCCGTCAGACTCGATCATCCGAATGATGCCCGACGAGGTGAGAACCGCGGTGTATACGTTGGTGGGGCCTCCACTTAAGCTCACCGTAAGGGTTCCCAGGTTGTTGTTATTAGAAATCGGACTGTACGAGACCGAGGAGATGGTATACGGCGTTGACGCGCCCGCCACGTCCTCGACTCCCGCCGTGATCGTGCCATTGGCGGCCAGAATGAAGCTTCCCGCCGCGGCAACATGATTGCCATTCTTGTCATCGCCCGAAAACCTGAATGCGTATGTGCCCGAAGGCAGGCGCGACGTCACAACTGCAACCTTCGATGTACCAACGCCTGGGTTAGTCTGCGGCACTGTTGAAGTCGCTGATACCGTCACGCTTCCGTTCGAGGGCGGCGCGGTATAGACCGCCACGCTGTTTGGGTTGGGCGCGAAGCTTCCGCAAATGCAGGCTGGCGTGCACGTCCAGGTAAACGTTTGCGGCGCATCGTCCGGGACGGCGATGGCGGTGAACTGCTGCACCAGATTCTCCCCAACGCTCACTGTTGTTGGTGTCACGACCACCGTAATCGGGACCACGGTCACCGAGTCGTCGCCCTTCGCCGTACTGTCGGCCGCGGATGTCGCCGTGATCGTCACGGTCGCGGGGCTTGGGGGTGCTGCCGGCGCCACGTAGACGCCGCTATTTTTGTCGATCGTCCCGCACGGATTCCCCGAACCCGTGCATCCCGAGCCGCTGAGGCTCCAGGTAACGGCTTGGCTTGTCGAGGACGGCGTCACCGCCGCCGTGAAGGTTACAGACTGGTTCGGGTAAACCGCGGAAACGTCGCCGTCGCTGACAGTTACGGTGATTCCGCTGCCCTCGCCGTTGCCACCTTTTGCGCAACCGCTAGCCAGCGCCAGACTCAGCAAAGCCATCGCCAACAGAAGACTTTTCGTCATGATCAGATCTCTTTAGGAATTAGAATTAATTCTGAACCCGTTCTTTTTGAACCTGCCCACCGGGAATCCGTTGCCCGGAAACATGGTCCGGGAAACGCACCTTTTTACCCGGGACTTATCCCACGTTTGAGAGCAGCCATAAGGCGAGTTTGTTATTCAAATCAGTAACTTACAATGTACCTGAATTCGAGGCACTTTGTCTGTGCGGCAGGAAGTTCTCAGTTCCCGGTCCTCGGTTCTCAGAGGAGAGCCGAACGCTCTACCTGACATCTGAAACCTGGGACCTGACACCTGATTCTTCAGCGGCGGTTTCCAAAGCCGCTCGCTTTGCGGCTTCGATCAGCGGACGCAGCTCGGCGGCGGTGATCCCCAGCGTGCCCCCGGAGAAGCCGTCAATGTAAGCCGAGTTGATGCCTACGACTTCGCCGCGCAGATTCAGTACTGGTCCGCCACTGCCTCCCCGTGCCGTGGGCGCGTCATAAATCAGCTTGTCGCCGGTGACATCGCCGATGTGCCCAAAGGTCGCCGAAGGCCGGATCAGCGATAGCGCCGCCAGTTCGGCCGCCGTGTCGGCATCATCCGGATGCGAGGAAAGCCGTTCGTACACAACCGCCGGCGATTTTGCCACCATGCCTGTCACTCCCATCGGATAAGCCAGCACGCTTACCGACTCGCCGACATGAGGCAGGGCCGGCGACAGAGTCAAGGGGCGAAGTTCCTTCGTGAAGGCGGTGGCTTCGAAGCGCAGCACGGCCAGATCGCCGTGCGTGGAGACGACCGCCGTCTCCAGCTTTACCGGAAGCGGCGAGCCTGGAAAGTATGCCACCAGCTTTTCCAGCACAGGCGATCCGCCCTGCCGCAATGCCACAGCGACTTCGCGGTCGCCGTACCAGGGCTCAGCCACATGCCGATTGGTGGCCAGGAGGCCCGGAGCCACTACGAACCCTGTCCCGGCCACGCGAGCACGAAAACTTTGCGCTCGGCCGGATACATGATAAATCCCATAGATGTAAGCCACCGAATCCCGCGCGTCATCAACTGCAGCGGACGAAAACGATTGCTGCCGTTCCATGTCCGCCACCTGGCGCGAGAGTTGGTGCACCTGCTGCTCCAGGCCAGAAGTCTCGGGAGGAGCGTAGTACTGCGCCATCAGTAAGGCGCCCACCAGCGCGAGCACTCCCAGCAGGCCCTGGGCAAACCGCTCCCAGGTCTCAACCACTTCGCTTTCCCTATGATCGGAATTGAGCATGCGCCGTCAGGCCCGGCTAGGAGGGAGGTTTCCGGGTAGCAGCCACTATCCTGACGCATTCGGGACGCGGCGTGTAGGGTACAGAAGTCGCGTGGAAGCGGGGCGAAGGTAACACGCTCGTCTCTACAGAAGCTATTGCTCGACGCCCAGACGCCTGGCCATCTCTTCGTAGAGGAAGCCTTCGTCTGGGCGGTAGGGCCGGACCCATTCTCCATCAATCACAAACTGGGGGACGGCGCGCTTGCCGGTCCGTTTCATGACCTCTTCGGCAGCTCCAGGAGTGGTCTCGATGTCGATATCGGTGTTCGGCAACTTGTGCTGGTCGAGAAAAAGTTTGGCCTCGCGGCAATCCGGACACCAGGGGACGGAGTAAACAGTGATTTCCATGAGGTCGGGTTTCTCGAGTTCCGATATTTCAGAGCTTGGTGTCAAACGCTTTAGTGCTAAACCCGCTCCAGTTGGTGCACGGTCCGTTCGTTATCGACATTGCCGGTGTTCAGCGTCGAGGCAGGTTCAAAGAGCAGGAGCCAGCATTCTTCGTCGGCCACCGGACGATGTTCCACCCCGCGCGGCACCACGATAAATTCGCCCTCTTCGATCCATTCATGATGGTCGCGAAACTCCATGCGGAATCTTCCCTTCACGACCAGGAACATTTCGTCTTCGTCCTGGTGATGGTGAAACACGAACTCGCCTTTAAGCTTGTCAAGCTTTACATATTGGCCATTGAGTTCGGCGGCGATGTAGGGCTTCCAGTATTCGGTGATCTTGGCGAACTTTTGGGCGATGTTGACTTTGGACATGGAATCCTCGACCGTTTGAATCTCTGCTATGTATCAGTGGATGGCGCATTCCGCTTGCGGGTCGCAGGAAAATTCGCGACGGCCGAATGGATGCCGAGCTTCGCTCGGCTAGGACGGGCGAGGGCGCCCGTCCCCACACGGGCAAAAACAACAGCCGCCAGCTTCGCTGACGGCTGAATGCTGATTGCCGACTGCGGTTTAGAATCCCGCGGCCCCGGAGCCTGGGTGTCCGCCGCGCAGCATGACCCGCACGCCTCGTTGGCTATTCAGACGAGTGGTCGTGGTCCAGTCGACTTCATCGGTGCTGATTACGCCGTTGCCGCCACTGGCCAGTTCGTAGCTGATGCGGCCGTCCTGATAGGTGTAATTGCCCACCTCCAGAACCATACCCGACTTCAGCACAAACACCGGCACTCCCGGCGCCGCGCTGCCCGCCGCGCCTTTAGTGACGTAGCTCGCGTAGATGACATGCGGAGCTTCCTCAGCCACTGGCTGCTCGCTGGACGTGACTGCCACTTTGCGCACCGCCAGTTGGGGAATGCCACCGTAGTTGTCCTGCGGCCCGGCGCTGGCGCCCTGGTACGACGCACCTTGGTACGAGCCTTGATAATAGGAGTCGTTCTGCACCGGCGGACGCCCGAAGAAATGCCAATCCGGGCCGTTGGTCGCCGAGACCTGCGGGATCTGCACGTCGTCCATCAGGCGCAGCTCAAGCATGCTCTCGCCCTTGAGCGTGGGACGCGGACCGCGCGCCGGCAGCATAATGATCTTCCACGGCCACAGCGGCGGAATCATCCATTCGACGATGTCGCGCCGGGCGTGGCCTTTGCCACGGATGTCTCCGTCCTTATCCACTTTGTAGCCGCGGGTGGCGATCACCTTGGCGTCGAGCGGCATGTCGCCGTTCGGCAGTCCGATACGATCGAACACCAGCTTCATGTTGCCCTTGCCCCAGAAATGACCGGGATCCTGGGCCGACTCGAGGTGGCCAACGAGATAGCTTCCGCGCGGAAATGTTTGCTGGCCGAATTCCGTCACCGAGTGCAGATGGCAGAGCACGGGATCTCCGACCGCAACGGTCGCCGAAGAAAAGTTCGGTTCATTCATGGTGCACTTCAGAAGGGTACCGGCGGGCAGGACGGTCTCCCGCGCACTGGCACTCAGGGTCAGGCTTAGAACGGTTAACGCCAGAAGGGACACTGCTAGGACTACATACAAGCTGGACTTCATAACGCACCTCGGTCTCACGCCCCTGGAATTTTTAGTACGTGTTCCCAAACTACTGCGTTGAGCCAGCCCCAATTTACAAACTTATACACAAATTGGCGGATGTGGTCAATCGACTGATAGGGATCAAAGTGTGTCTTTTTTGCAACAAACGGACCGGTTAGACAATCGCAAAAGCCCGCACCGGGAAGGTCCCGAACCCTTTCACCTTCACGGGCACGGCGAAAAACGTGAAATCCGCGGGTGGGAGGGCCACCAGATTCGTCATGTGCTCCACGATTGGAATTTCATTTTTCAGGAGGATGGTGTGAACTGGGCGGCGCAAATCCTGGATGTCATCGATATTGTGCGAATCAATGCCCACCAGCACCGCTCCACAGTCTGCCAGAAACCGCGCTGCATCCTCGGTCAGGAACGGATGCCCCTCGAAATACTGAACCGTGCTCCAGTGCCGCGACCATCCCGTCTCCACTAGCACGGCCTTGCCCGCCAGATCCGCTTTGTGGCTCGGCGGAAAACATGAGATATCGATCGCTTGCTTGTGCAAGGCCGTTACCTTGATCGCGGGCAGGTTCGCCAGCTTTTGCAGTTCGAGTTCCGACAAGTCCTTGCCCTCCGCATAGCGGTGAAATGGAGAGTCCAGATATGTCCCGGTATTCGCCACCATCTCGATCTTGCCGATCTGGAATTCGGTTCCCGGTGCGTAGTGCTTCCGCGAAGCCTCCCGGCTTAGGTAGTCGCAGATGATCGGGGCGGGCAGGCCTTTGTAAGTGACGAGGCCGTGCTCGACGGTGTGGCTCAGGTCGATCAATTCTTGCCGGTGTATTCGCGCATCCGCCATTGAGTTTGCTCCACCTCCATCAGCCAACAATCTTCCATCTTCCCCTCGTGAAGCTCATTCCCGGGGAGCAACTTCACTTTACGGAAGCCACACTTCTCGTAGCAGCGGATCGCGCGCGGGTTCCTGGCTTGCGGATCGATCACGATTTTGCGCGCCATTTTATTACGGAACAAATATTCCACCAAGAGCGCTACACACCGAGTTCCCAGCCCCTGGTTCCAACGCTCTGGTTCTCCGATAAACTGGTCGAAAGCGTAAAGACCGCTGGCGTTTGCGTTCGCACCGAGCCCATATTCTTCTTTGCTCTCGTTGCCCACTGGGTAGTACTGCATGTACCCGACGGGCCCGTCCTGAAGGATCAGCAGGCAAGGAGTCACGCCATCGGCCGCGAGTATTCGGGGAGAATACTTTTCGATTGCACCAGGCAGAGAGAGCGGATGGTCCCGGCCATCGTAAAACTCCAGCACGCGAGGATGGGATAGCCAGCGAGACATCACTTCGTAGTCCGAGAGTTGATCCCGCATGAGCCGGAGGGCCAGAGCGCCATCGCGAATTAGTCCATCCATGGGTGTGCAGTCGTATCATTCGAAATGCTACTACGGTTTTGAATGGGTTAGACCCAGCCGTCGGTATTCTGACCTAGCAATGCAAGGACCAACTTTGTATCGACGACCAGAACAACCCTGCCGAGCTTCGCTCGGCTTGCGAGGCGAAGCCCCCGACACCACACGAACAAAATCAAAAGCCGCCAGCTTTCGCTGACGGCTTGAAGAGCTTGCCGAACTTCGTTCGGCAGGCGGGCGCGCCCGCCCTACACGTGCGATTAGCTTTCGTACAGAAGCACGCCTTCGGCTTTCTCCGCATCCACCGGACGGTAGTACAGCTTGTTGGACTCGAGGAAGACCTCGATGAACGCGGGCCGGGTGGTGATCGTGCCCTGGATCAGGGCTTCCGATAGCGGATCCTCGATGTACTTCTGCAAGGCGCGGCGCAGCGGACGTGCTCCGTAGCTGCGGTCGGTTAGCGTCTGGTTCAGGATCCACTTCTTGGCTTCGTCGGCCACGGTTACGGTGATCGAACGCTGCGCGAGATTTTGGTTCAGTTGGCTGACCATCAGTTCGAGAATCTGGATCAGGTCGGCTTCGCTGAGCGCCATGAAGAGGATGATTTCATCCACGCGGTTCAGGAATTCGGGATTGAAGGTGCGCTTGACCTCGCTCTTCACCAGGTCTTCAACTTTTTCGGAAACCATCTCGTCTTTCGACGACTGGAAGCCCAGGCCCTCGCGCTTCATGAGGTGCCTTGCGCCGATGTTCGACGTCATGATGATGATGGTGTTCTTGAAGTCGACCGTGTTGCCCAAGCCGTCGGTTAGTTGTCCGTCTTCAAAAACCTGCAGCAGAATGTTGAAGACATCGGGGTGCGCTTTTTCGATTTCGTCGAGCAGTACGACAGAATATGGCGCCCGCTTGACGCGTTCTGTCAATTGGCCACCCTCTTCATAGCCCACGTATCCCGGAGGCGAGCCAATCAGCTTCGAAACGGAGTGCTTCTCCATGAACTCCGACATATCGAAACGGACGAGCGCCTTTTCGCTGCCAAACATGAACTGCGCCAGGGTGCGAGCGACCTCCGTCTTGCCGACGCCGGTCGGTCCCAGGAACAGGAACGAGCCGATGGGGCGGTTCGGGCTCTTCAACCCGGCACGCGAGCGGCGGATGGCGCGAGCCAACGCGCTGATGGCTTTGTCCTGCGAGATGATGCGCCGGTGCAACTCTTCTTCAATGCGCAACAGCTTCTGCGTTTCTTCTTCCTTGATCGAGGTAATCGGAACGCCGGTCCAGCGCGATACCACGTCCTCGATGTCCTCCCGACCGACGATGCCGGTGGAGGATTCATCGAGGTGGTATTTTTCGCGAAGGGCGCGCAGGTTCTCGCGCTCCTTGCGTTCCTCGTCCGAGTAGAAGCGCGCCTTCTCGAACTCGTGGTTCGCGATGGCGTTCTCCATACGATGGACGATGAACTTGATCCGCTTCTGCACTTCCGTCAATTCTTCCGGCAGCGTGGTCTGGCGCAGTTTCACGCGCGCCCCGGCTTCGTCGATCAGGTCGATGGCCTTATCCGGCAGAAAACGGTCTGGAATATAGCGATTGGAATGCGACACTGAAAAATTGATGGCGTCGTCGGTGTAGGTGACGGCGTGGAATTTTTCGTAGCGTTCTTTGATCCCGAAAAGAATCTTGACCGCATCAACTTCGTTCGGTGGCGGGACTTTCACCGCCTGGAAGCGGCGTTCGAGCGAGCGGTCTTTTTCGATCGACTTGCGGTATTCCGCCGGCGTGGTTGCGCCGATGCACTGAATTTCTCCGCGCGACAGGGCCGGCTTCAGGATGTTGGCGGCGTCGAGCGAGCCCTCGGCCGATCCCGCGCCTACGAGGGTGTGCAGTTCGTCGATGAAGATGATGGAATTCTGCGACTCCATCAGCTCTTTCATGATGGTCTTTAGGCGCTCTTCAAATTGCCCGCGATACTTGGTGCCGGCGACGATCAGAGAAAGATCAAGCGCAAGAATGCGTTTGTCGGCGAGAAAGGAAGGAACTTCGCCGTCCGCAATGCGTTGCGCCAGGCCTTCCACGATGGCGGTCTTGCCTACGCCCGGCTCGCCGATGAGCACCGGATTATTTTTGGTGCGGCGGCACAGAATCTGTACCACTCGTTCTACTTCGCCGTCGCGACCCACAAGCGGATCAAGTTGGTTGTCCATGGCGGACTGCGTCAGGTCGCGGGAAAACTCACTCAGTAAAGAAGACTCGCGCTGCCCGCGTTGCGGCTGGGCTTTTTCCTGGCTGGTGCGGGCCAGTTCTTCGCGGATGGTCGAAAGCCGCAATCCCCGTTCGTGCAAAATTTCAGCCGCAAAACACTTCTCTTCGCGCAGCAATCCGAGTAGCAGGTGCTCAGTTCCAATGTGTTTGTGGGAAAGGCGCTCGGCCTCTTCCGCGGCATAGGCCAGGACTCGCTTGCATTCGTTGCTCAGGGGAAGATCGACCGAAGTGGAAACCTTTTCGCGGATCGTAGTGTGGCCTTCGATCTGTTTCCGGATCGACTCCACCGACGCATGCGAGCGCAGAAAGCGATTGGTCAGGGCCTTGTCCTCGCGCAGCAGTCCGAGCAGCAGGTGTTCGGTCTCAATGTAAGGAGATCCAAACTGGCTGGCCTCGTAGCGCGCAAAGAAAATGACGCGCCTCGCTTTCTCCGTATAACGTTCGAACATATACCGATTCCCCCCGAGTTCATGCGGAAAGCCGTGCTCTCCGCCGAACCCCTGACCATACCACCTTAATTATGCATTCATATCGCCTAATCTCCCAAGCGATATTCGCCTTTTAGTAACCTGCAGAGTGCCTACTTTCGGGTACCTGCAATTTGTAAACTTTAGTTCTTTCGATTCTGCCTTTCATCACGCCGGGAGAGACTCGGGCGCGACTTCCTCTATTTTGCCCTGATCCAAGCGTAAAACCCTATGGCACCGACGTGCAAACGCCAAGTTGTGGGTGGCGATTAAAGAGGTCAACTGGTGCTCGCGATGCAATCGCGCGACCAGTTCAAAAACCAACTCCCCGGTGCGACCGTCGAGATCGCCGGTAGGCTCATCAGCCAGCAACACTTGCGGCTGGGTGATGAGCGCGCGTGCGAGCGCCAACCGTTGCTGCTCGCCGCCGGAAAGTTCGCCCGACCGATGATGTCCGCGCTCGGCCAGTCCCACCTCGCGCAGCCACCGGAAAGCTTCCTTTTCGGCTGAGGGCAGCGCTTGCCCTCGCGTCAGCAAAGGCATGGCGACATTCTCTAAAGCTGTGAACTCCGGCAGCAGGTAATGGAATTGCCACACATAGCCGATCTCGCGGTTACGAAATTCGGCAGCGTCATCCTCGGAAAGCGAGTTCACGTGGAAGTTCGCGCAGTATATGGCACCCGCGGAAGGACGATCAAGCGCCGCCAGGATGTGCAACAAGGTGCTCTTTCCGGCACCCGATTGCCCGACGATCGCCAGCATCGTTCCCTTTTGGACCTGGAAAGACAGATTCTCAAAGAGCACGAGTTCGTCTTCGCCTGAGCGAAAGACCTTACTTAACCCTTCGACCCTCAACAGAGGATCTTGAGCCATTAGATGCAAACTCGCCCTCCTAAGTACCAAGGCCGCCTCCGGCTGCAACCTGAGAAGACGGTCCTTGATCATTAGAGCATGATCCATTAGACCATGAGGAGGAACCAGCCGTTCCCTGCGATTCCGGTTGCGGGAACGAGCTATGCAAAAGACTGTATACCTCCGGAAAACAATTGCAATGTGACCTGGGTCACAGCTGCACAGCCGGAAGGCCTGAGTGGCCCTACTCGTACCTTAGCGCCTCCGCTGGCAGAATCCGAGCGGCTGACCACGACGGATAAATCGTCGCCACAAACGAAATCCCGATGGAAACCAGCGCCACGATCACTCCATCGATTAGCCGCGGCGCGAAGGGTACATAATCGATCGAATAGACCTCGGGCGAGAGGGAAATAAAGTGGTAGTGTCCGCCCGCCCATGAGATCGCATAGCCGAGCATCAACCCGATCGCCGTTCCGATCACGCCAATCAGCACGCCCTGCGCGATGAACACGCGGCGGATCTGCGCCTTCTTCGTCCCCAGCGACATGAGTACGGCAATGTCTTTCGTTTTCTCCATGACCATCATGATCAGCGAGATCAAAATGTTGAGCGCGGCCACGAACACGATCAGCCCGATGGTGATGAACGTCACCACGCGCTCCAGTCGCAGCGCGCGGAACAGAGGCTTGTTCTGTTCCATCCAGTTGGTGGCCATGAAGCCGTGGCTTCCTGAGGAAAGATCGGCCGCCTGTTCGAGCTGACGCGCGACTTCGCCCGCCAGGTAGATATCGTCAATCTTGAATTGGATGACCGAGATCACGTCTCCCAAGCCAAACAACTGCTGGGCGTCAGAAAGGCGGATGAACGCCCAGGAAGAGTCGTAGTCGAAGAAGCCGGAGTTGAAGATTCCCGCGACGCGAAAGCGAATATACTTCGGCACCATTCCAAACGGGGTGAGCTCACCCTGCGGAGAAGTCACTAGCACCACCGATCCTACGGTCGCGCCGAGCTCTTCGGCCATGTCCTTGCCAAGGATGATCGGAGGCATCGCGGCGACGCGCTGCTGCACGCCAGTCAAATCGTCGGGCGCATCTGCTTGTGTGGCGCGGGCGCCCTCGCCCGCGGCCGTTGACTTTGGTTGTGAAGTTGGTTCTTCAATTCCCGTTGTGCCCGCGGCCTCCTCCAGCGCCGCCGCCGATCCCAGCGTAACTGTTTTCAGCAGATCGCTGACCTTCCGCTCATATTGCGGCAGCATCCCCTTGAGCACTGCGCCGCGCGCCCGCGGCCCGCGCGAAATCAGCACTTGTTCGTAGATCGCCGGAGCGGCCGCCACCACGTGCGGCTGCTTCGACAACCCATCGAGCAGCGGACGCCAATCGCGGATGCCGTCGCTTTCCACCCGTAGCAGACTGATGTGCGCGGTCGATCCCAGCAGCCGGGCCTGCAAGTCCTGGCGAAAGCCGTTATTGATGGCGAGTGCGACGATCAGCGAAGCCACTCCCGCCGCCACTCCCAAGATGGAGATACCGGTGATGACGCCGATGAACGCCTGGCGGCGTTTGGCGCGAAGATATCGGGTTGCGACGAAGAGTTCGAAGCGCATAGGAGCAGCTGTCAGCTCTCAGCTGTCAGCCTTCAGTTACAGCGGATTATAGCTGGCGTTCGGAGAACACTCTGGGCACAACTGCCGGCACAGATCTGCGATAGGCGCGGTAGGAGTTGCCAAACCTGTTCTCCAGCTCCGCGTCCTCCATCCGGATCATCAGCGCTCCAGTGAGCACGGCGAATACCGTCAGCCCCCAGCAGACTGCGAGGCCAGATCCTACACTCCATGCCAGCATCTCGCACAGATGCGCCAGATACACCGGATGCCGCACCCGCGACCGGATGCCATCCGTCACTAACCGCTGCTCGCGATTTCCGCCATGAACTTCGGGCAGCCCGCCGAGTTGCTTTGCGCTGAAATTCTTCCCGGATTTCGTATAGATGTACAGCCCGCAGACGAACAACAAAGCGGCCGCGCCCCACGCCCAGTACGCTTGGTACAGCAAGATGTCCCGCCAAGGCCGCGTGATCAGCGCGAGTACGACCCACATCGCCATCCACGCGGGCAACAGCACTATGAATGGCGAGCGATGCCGCGCGCGCCAGCGTTCGGCGAACGGATGAATCATGAACCAGAAGGCGGGGATGGTCGAATACACAACGCAGGCCAGCCATCCGATGAGTTGCAGCCAGTGCAGCACGTGGAATCCGAATCGTTCGCCAGAATCTTAGCAGCGCGCACTAGGGTTCGTATCAGGGTATCGCTTCAGCGATGCCGAACCTTTCTTCCTTTAGCAGGCCAGTTGAGGGCGCAAAAAGCTCACCTCAGGCGCCAAAGCGCGGACATATTCCCAACGACTGAGCGGCACGAGTGAACTCGTTCCCTTCCCGTTCGTTGAGAAGTTAGAGTTTTTTCGCAAGCTGTTAGGAAGCTGGACATTTTCAGCGCAGGTCACTGGCAACTGGGTACTGGGTACTGGCAACTTCCTGCTATCCTCTTTGCTCATGTCCCCCATCCTGACCAGTGTGCTGCTGGGGTTGACGGCGGCGGGCGCGAACGTGTTCGGCGGCGCCATCATCGTTCAAAAGCATTGGGACCGCTCCTACCTCCGCTACTTCGTCGCGCTCGGAGCAGGGTTCATGCTGGCGACGGCGCTGGTCGAAATGGTGCCGGCCAGCATTCAGTTGCGTGGCGGGTATGCCGGATTTCTCATCCTGCTCGGATACCTGCTCGTTCATTTCTTCGAGCACACCGTCACTCCGCATTTCCACTTTGGAGAGGAAACCCACGCCGACCAGTTCGTGCATTCTCACAAGGGCTACTCGGTTCTGATCGGGCTGCTGATCCACACATTTTTTGACGGCATCGCGATCGCTTCCGGATTCCTCGTTTCTCCGGCGCTCGGCTGGATCATCTTTGTGGCGGTTTTTCTGCACAAGATTCCGGAAGGATTCACCGTCTCGTCGGTGATGCTGGCCAGCGGGCGAAGCCGCGCCTTCGCCTGGGGAGCGTCCATGCTGTTGGGAGTGGCAACCGTGGCCGGGGTGATGACGATGGCAGTATTTCGCTACGAGGTGGGCTTCGGTCTGCCTTTGTCGGCGGGCGTTACGATCTATGTGGCCGCATCGGATCTGATCCCCGAAGTAAATAAGGAACCCGGCGCGAAGATGGCTCTACTGGTCTTCGTAGGAGCGGCGTGCATGTTTTTGCTGGATCGGTTCTTTCATGTGCACTGAGATCGTTCTCAGCCAGCCCAAGGCTGCCTAGGAACGTGTTCGTACTGAGAACTGACCTCACCTGTCGCACCCTGCTATTCGCGTGAACGGAAGATTTCAACGTGCTCAAGGAGCCTGTCGCATGTCTTGATGCAGACCTCACGCATTATTTTCTGGGCCGCGGGATCGCCGCTAAGAGTAATCATGGTAGCGGCGCCATGGCAAATCAGGAACATCGCGTCGGCAATTTGCTCGTAATCTTCGGGCGCGCCGCCAAAGCGTGCGGCCATCTGCGCCACTGCCAAGGCCCGTCCGGGCCGCGGGCGACCAGGCGCAAACAGCTGTGGGAACGACAAGCGGAGCAGATCGTACTCGTGCGGATTGGCTTCCGCATAGGCCAGATACCGACGCGATATATCTTCAACCGATGTCGACACGAACGCCTCGGCGTACATTTCTTCTCGAAAGCGCAATGCCAGTGCCAGCCGGATTGCTTCCTTGTTGCGAAATCGCTTGTACACCGTAGGCGTCGTCGTGCCGGCTGCGTGAGCTACCTCTCGCAAAGTAAGACCCCTCTCACCGCGCTCCCGCCACAAGCGGCGGGCCGCTGTCAAGATGCGTTCCTCCAACTGCTGGTCAGGAATCGGGGGCATGCGATTTCGCCTCCATTGTCGCTCTATCTTATACGATGTGCAACAAGATGCCGAGCACTAAAAAGTCCACGTCCTCCGGAATTCATCCGTCTATAGTATTGATTATAAAGCGTATATATCTAATTATTACGAGACTTCTAACATTATTTGACAACGTAAAAGTAACAATGTTAAAGTATTAGGAATTTCTTGTCCCGCCCTCCCCGCGGAGTTCAGATTGCAGGAGTTGCAACCGATGTTGTCATGGAGTAAAGGCGGCGACCGCGTCGCCATTGTTCAGATGAATAAAGAGCTGCGGCAGGCCCAGCTCGAATTGCTGAGTGCCGAGTGCGCGACCGACCGGCTTCGGCTGCGTTTTTCGCCAGAAGATATTGCCTGCTTTGGCGAACAGGAAGTATTGCGCAAGGCAGCAGCGTCGGCCACCGCGCTAAAAGACTACTACAGTCACATTGCCCGGCAAATCTCCGACCCGAAGTCTATCGCCGAGACGCCAGCCTCCTCATTTCAGGAAAAGAAAGTGGTTGCCGCGATTGACCGTGTGCGTCAATACCTCAATGAGCAGCGAAAGACATACCGCCCGCAGGGGTTGCCACTCGGCACGGACCAGCGCAGTACGATGAAGGCCTTCTTTTCGCCGACTATCCTGGCCGGGATCCGGATTGTCGAACTACGGAATCACCGCATTCCCAATCCGCCATTTTATGCGGAGGCGAAGGCGCTGGGCCTCACGAACCTGCCTGAACTTGCACACATGGCCTCTTTAACCTTCGAGGATGTCGTGATCTTCCATGGTGAAATCACGGACCGGCGCTTGTTTCACGCGCTGGTACATGCGGTGCAGTTCACGTTCTTAGGGCTCGATCGCTACACCGAGCTTTTCGTACGGGGCTTCTTGCGAACGGGTTCGCACGTCAGCGTGCCTCTCGAAAAGCATACTTTCAGCCTCGAGTCAGCCTTCGCCGAACATCCGCACAAACCGTTCTCCGTTGAGGAAATCGTGAAGCTTTGGACCAAGCAGGGCCGCTATTGAGGCATATGAGCGGTTCCCAGTTCTCAGTAGAACAGGATCTGTTCTGAGAACTGGGCACTGAGAACTCTTCTATCCGCTGTGCCGAATATGCATCACATCCCCATCCTGCACGATGTAGTCTTTCCCTTCCAGTCGCAGGGTGCCTTTGGCGCGCGCGTTCGCCTCGGAGCCCGCTTCCAGCAGCTGATCCCAGCGAATCGTCTCGGCGCGGATGAAGTGTTTCTCCAAGTCGGAGTGAATCGCCCCAGCGCCGTTCTGCGCTCGCGTATTCAGCGGAATCGTCCAGGCGCGGCACTCGTCTTCTCCTGCGGTGAAGAACGAAATCAGCCCGAGCAGGTGATAGCTCTTGCGGATCAGCCGCGACAGTCCACTTTCGGTCAGGCCGTAGCTACCTAGAAATTCGGCGGCGTCTTCGTCGGTCATTTCCGCCAGTTCCGCTTCTACTTTGCCGCAGATGGCGCTGGCTCCGGCATTCGGACGCGCGGCTACTTCGGTCAGGTTGTACTTCGCTACCGCGGCTTCGAGATCCTTACCGAGTTCCGTGCTTTCGCTGATATTGAGCACGTAGAGTATTGGCTTCTCGCTCAGAAACATGAAGCCGCGGATGCGCTTCTTGTCCTCGGGCGTCATTTCCATTTCGCGCAGCGGTTTTTCGGTCTCGAGATGGGCTTTGGCCTTAATCAGCAGCTCGTTTTCTTTTTCCAGTTCCGGCGTTTTCATCTTCTTCAAGTCTTTTTCGAGGCGCTCCAGCCGTTTTTCGATCTGGCCGAGATCGCTGACCATGAGGTCGAACTCGACGTTCTTGATGTCGCGCAGCGGATCGATGGGGCCGACGTGCGGAATGGCATCGTTTTCAAACGCGCGGAGAACGTGAATGAGCGCGTCCACCTGGCGCAGATGGCCGATGTAGGCGGTCTCTTTCAGTGCGTCCTGGCCGATGGCGCCGACGTCGACGTACTCGACCGAGGCGTGTGTCAGCTTCTTTGGCTTGTAGAGCGCGGCCAGCTTGTCGAGGCGCTCGTCGGGGACTTTGGCTACGCCGATGTGCGCCTCGCGCGGGTTCGAGAATGCGTGCTCGGAAAGATTCGCCTTCGTCAGAATGCGAAATAGAGATGTCTTGCCGACCTGCGGCAGACCGATGATGCCAGTTTTCATGAGGACAGCTCTCAGCTCTCAGTTAACTCAAAAGAATAAATCATTGCAGCTAATACGCATATGCGCCTGGAATGCATCGCGCTGGCCCATCGTGCTAGGCTCCAGAGAATGCGGCGCAACGGCACAACTCTCCTTAGACACCTGCTTCGCCAGCTTGCCGGAGCGCTGGCCGCTTGCGTGGTTTGCGGCGTCTTTGTCCGTGCTCAAACCTCGCCCCAGGTCCACTTCCGCTTGCAGGCGCGCGACGTGGTCGAAGGCCGACTGAAGTCGTTTTCAACCAGGAACAGCGAACGCGAAGCGCTGATCCGGAAGTGGTTCGCCGAGTCCGGCTGCAAGGACGCGAATCTCTCCGAGCAAGCGCTCGACCGCAAGCTTCCCCCGAACGTCATTTGCGTGCTGCCGGGCGAAACGCAGGAAGTCATCGTGGTCGGCGCGCATACCGATAAGGTCGGCAGCTTTGGCGACGGCGTCGTCGATAATTGGACGGGAGCGGCCTTGTTGCCGAGCCTGCTGTACAGCCTGAGCGCGCAACCGCGTCATCACACATTGATCTTCGTCGGATTCTCGGGCGAGGAAAGGGGCTTGGTCGGATCCCGTTATTACGCGGACCACCTCACCAGAGAGCAGCGCGCACGCATCGAAGGCATGGTGAACTTCGACAGTTTGGGTCTCGGTCCGACCGAGGTCTGGGCTTCGCACGCCGATAAAGTGCTGCTTGATGCGCTGGCCTCGGTCGCGGCGGCCAGCACGCTCCCTATGACCCTAATGAACGTGCCCAATGGCGCCACGGCCGATTCTGAATCGTTCGCTCGCTATCAGATCCCACGCATCACTCTACACTCGGTTACGCAATCGACCTGGCCGATTCTGCATTCGCCGCGCGACAACATGGCAGCCATCAAGATGAACAATTACTACGACAGCTATAAGCTGATCGCCCAATATCTGGCGTATCTCGATGGCGCGCTGAAACCGACGCCCACACCGCACCAATGACTCACGGTGGAACCACGGGCGTCTCGCCCGTCTGGCCGGGCGGGGACGCCCGCCTCTCCACCAGCAAATTCACCGGAGCGCTTGCGCCGTCGTGTACAACGCGACCAACCCTAGCAGAAGCACCGACTCCTCGAATTTTTCCGACCACACGTGCAGACGGTCGAATTCCCGGCGCAGCGGATTGTCCAGGGGCACGTTATCGATCACGACAACTTCAGCGCGAAGGGCATGCATTTTCGGGGAAATTGCGAACTGCGAGATCACGGTCAGCAGCAGCATCAGCACGATTAGCAGGTGTCGCGCCGCTAATGGGCGCGCATTTCCCGTGGCCATCCGGCTGTAGAGCATGGACGCGATCAGGAAAACGATTCCGGAAACGATGGCCATGTAGTGCAGTAAATCGAGTGAGCGGCCCACGATCGATCCAGCCATGTGGCGGGTGGGGAGAAGTCCGGGCGTGAAGGCGGTAGGAGCTTCGACGAATGCGAGAAAGATCAGGCCGCCGAGCCAGACCACGAGCGACAACAACATGAGAAACCGGAGAAATGACATGTGTGGAATTATAGTTTCGATGCGGTGAAAAGAGTTATCCACAGGCCGAACCAGCGCTGTCACTTACAGCTGTGCGCGCAACTGTTTACCCTCATCCTTCCCCATCGGTCCAGAGGGAATCATCCAAATGCACCGTTCGCTGACCGCCACCGACGTGAATTTCTTATCCTTGCAGTCGGCAGTGTTTTGCGTGCAGTGCGAACTGCTCAGCCCAAACAACACGCCGCGGTGTCTGGCCTGCGGCAGCGGGGCGGTGCTCAGTCTATCGCGCGTGCTGGGCGGATCGCTCCGCGGACAGCAAACCGCGCATCTCATCGCGGATGCGGAACTGGACCGGCTGGTGCGGTCTCTGCTCTACACGGTGCCGCAGGTTGCCGAGGTCGTCGAAGACCAGAACGACGAATATGCAATCGAACTGCCCGCGGCGGCAACTTTCTCCACCCGCCATCGCATGCGGCCTCGGCATCATGGACCCGTCCCCGCACATCATCCCTTGATCAACGCGGGAGAGATTGATCTTGAGCCGGGCATCAGCATCATCGCGGAAAAAGCGCAAAGTCTAACCGGCGCGACTGGGGCTGCTATAGCGCTGCGCCGCGGCAACGAAATTGTCTGCCGGGCGCGGACCGGGCGCACCGCTCCCGATATCGGGGTGCGCCTGCAAACCGATAGTGGGCTTTCGGCCGAATGCGTGCGCACCGGCGAAGTGCTGCTCTGTGACGACGCCGAGTCGAACCCGCGCGTCGATTGGGCGAGTTGCCGTCGAATGGGGGTGCGCTCAATTCTGGTTGCTCCGCTGCGTCACTTCCGGCGGACGCTGGGAGTTTTCGAGGTGCTGTCGTCGACGCCCCACGCGTTTGACAACAACGATGTTGCTACTATGCAGTTTCTCTCCGGAATGATGGTGGCGACGATTTCGCGGCTCTCCAGTTTGCAGCCTACGCCGCCCGCGGCTTCGGGCGAGTAGGCTCTCGGCCGCGGGCCGAGCTGCGTTCGGCTTGGACGGACGAATGCGTCCGTCCCTACACGTTCAAAACCTATACCGGTACCGACACGCTCTCCACGATCTCGCGGAGCACCTGCTCGGCCTGCTCGGATTTCTTCAGCGTGGAAGTGTAGAGCGAACTTACGACGACGCGATGGGCGAAGACGGAGACGACCAGCGGCTTGAAATCTTCAGGAGTGCAGTAATCGCGGCCTTCGAGGAAGGCCATGGCTTGGGCGGCGCGGTAGAGCATCTGCGAGCCTCGGGGAGAGACTCCCAAGGATAGATACTCGGACTCGCGCGTCTTGCTGACTATGCTCAGCAGGTACGTGATTAGCGATTCGTCCACGTGAACCTGGGCTACGGCTTGCTGGATTTCTACCACGTCGGCGGCGTTGAGCACGGGGCGCAGGTTTTCCAGTTGGGCAGCGCCGGCTTCGGCGCGCAGGATTTCGCGCTCGGCGTTGCCTTCGGGATATCCCATCCGCACTCTCATCAGGAAACGATCGAGTTGCGACTCGGGCAAGGGATAAGTGCCGTGGTGCTCGATGGGATTCTGAGTAGCGAGAACCAGAAACGGTTGTGGCAGCGGATAAGAGTGTGCGTCGATGGTGACCTGGCCTTCGTTCATGGCTTCGAGCAGGGCAGACTGCGTCTTCGGAGTAGTGCGGTTGATTTCGTCGGCTAAGAGGACGTTGGCGAAGACGGGTCCGCGCTTGAATTCGAATTTCTGCTCGATGGCGGAGTAGATCGAGATGCCCAGCACATCGGAGGGCAACATGTCGCTGGTGAACTGGATGCGCTGAAACGAGCAGTCGATGGCCCGGGCTAACGCCTGGCCGAGCGTGGTCTTGCCGACTCCGGGGACGCCTTCGATCAGCAGGTGGCCTTTGGCGAAGATGGAAACCAGGGCGAGGCGGAGGACGTCGTCTTTGCCGCGGATGACGCGGCGCAGACTCTTCTCAAGTTCCGCCGCGCGGCGGGACGTTGCTACCAGAGTTTCGGGAGCCATTGCTGCCGATTCTACTATGGGGGCGGCGGAGCTGGCAGTTACGGCGGTCATAGACACGTGCTCAGTCAGCAGCTGTCGAGCTTTGCTCGACTGGACAGCCGAGGGCGGTCGTCGCTGCGTGTTACTGCATGAATTCCGCTGGTCTTCCGGTCAACCGCTCGATTCTTTTCGCGGTTGGCGGATGGGTCGAGAACAGGTTGCCGAAACTCATCCCACCTAAGAACGGCTGAATGATGAAAAGATGCGCGGTGGATGGGCTCGCTAGCAGCGGGCGCTGGCGGGAATAGGCTTCGATTTTCGCCAGGGCGCTGGCGAGCGCGTAGGGATTACCAGTCCAGTGAGCTCCGGTGTCGTCGGCGCCGTATTCGCGGGAGCGCGAGACGGCTAACTGGATCAGCATGGCCGCGAATGGAGCGAGGATGATCATGGCAATGGCCGCGATGCCGCTGCCTCCGCCGCGATCGTCACGTTCGCCTCGCATGCCGCCGAAAATCATTCCCCATTTGGCTATCGACGCAAGCCAGGTAATCGCGCCAGCTAAAGTGGCGGCGATCGAACTGATGAGGATGTCGCGATTGCGCACGTGGCCGAGTTCGTGGGCGAGCACACCTTCGAGTTCTTCGTCGTTGAGCAGTCCGAGGATGCCCTGGGTTACGGCGACTGAGGCGTGATTCGGATTGCGTCCGGTGGCGAAGGCGTTGGGCGAGTCGGATGGGATGAGGTAGACCTTGGGCATCGGCAGGCTGACTTTTTGCGCCAGGCGCTCGACGATGTTGTAGACGCGCGGCAAGTCTTCGCGGCTGACGGCCTGGGCGCGATAGGTGGCGAGCGCGATCTTGTCGGAAAAGAAATACGAAACGAAATTCATGACCGCGGCGAATGCGAGCGCTATCAGCATTCCGTTCTGGCCGCCGAACGCACGACCGGCCAGCATGAGCAGCAGCGTCATGACGGTGAGCAGAAGTGTGGTCTTGAATATGTTGCTCATTTAAGTTTGCCTGGAGACATAGTATTCGATGCTGTGGTTTGCGACTCGGGCTCAAGTGGGTGGAATAGGGCAAAGACCCCTCTGGTGGTGGTCTTTAAGAATCAGAGACTTGGCGCGCCAGAGACGCTATGTCTTTTAATAATAAGGAGTTAGCTGTAAGGTATTTATAAATCAGTGAGTTAGCGTGAATCTCCGGTTTGCTTTTGCGTTGATTTTCCGCTAAGTCATTGAGAAATAAATACTTTAGATGCCAATACGAAAGGCACTTGCAAAACGTCGCTCTTTGCTCTCTCACGCACTCCCAGCTAGCCCTGCCGCTTCAGTGCCCGCTCTAGCGTCTGGTCGAGGGCGGCTTTGGCTTTTTCGTAGTCCGCGGGCGTTATCTTGCCTTGTTTCTTTTCCACTTCGAGCTGGAACAGTTCTTCTTTCAGGGCTTCAAGTATCATCGATGATTTTGCGGCCGGAGCGCTGGCCGCGGGCGCAGCGGCTGGACGAAGCGCAGCGCCGGAGTCGCTCGATGCCGCGCCAATTTTCGCGGCGGATGTCGCGGCCAGCGGCGTTGCGGGCTGACGCTTCGTGACTACCCATCCGCCGATGGCGAGGAGCACGGCAAATCCGCCGAGAATCCACAGCTGATACTTCTTCAACGGGTCGGGCGCATCGATGGGAGCGCCGAGTCCGCCGCCGGGACGGTTATCGCGGGCCTGCGGTTGCTGCTCCTGCGAGGCCGCGCCGGAGGCGGTCTCTCCTGGCGACTCGTTGATGGTGCCAGTGCCCTGCAGCGTGAAGGCGAGCGGCTGGCCGGGCTTGGTCTGCTGCGCGACTTCTACGTTGCTGTCGCCCTGATTGGGATCCTGCATGGATTGGAAGCTGGACGGATTCGCGGCCTTGAACTGCATCGTCTTTGGAAGAACGATGACGAGGTGCTGGGCGGGATAGAGCGGTTTGGGATCGATCTTGATCTCGCCGGAGTAGGGCAGAGTGAACTCTACCTGGAACTGGGTTTCGCCGGGACGGAGTGGGAAGGCGATGGCGTAGCGGTTCTTCTCGGACGTTTTTTCGGGATCTGGTACGGCATCGGCGCTGATCGGCTGGCCGTTCGGGGAGCGGGCTTGCACCTGTTCAATCTTTGCACCCGCGGGCACATAGAACTCGAAGTTATGGTCGTTCATCTGCGTCACCGCTGGAGATGAGGCGTTGTTGACGACGAACAGGCGCACGCCCTGCATGGAAGTGCTGTCGGCCTGGAAGCGCATGACGTCGGCGGTCAGGCTGAGGCCGGCGACTTTGGTCGCGACGTCATAGACCTGGACATCGGCCGTGTTGACGCCGGGAGGCGCCATCTGGTGATAAGTAACTCCCTGATGAACGGCGCGGATGAGGTGCGGTCCGGGTACGGTGACTTTGAAGCTGAATTTCCCGTTGCTGTCGACCTTGGTGCTGCCGGCCACGTCCATGCCGTTGGCCAGGTTGATGAGGATGACTTCATCGCCTGCGGCGGGCTTGTTGGTGGTGCCGTTGGTTACGGTGCCGGTTAGCGTCTGGGCGGCGGCCGTGAGGGCTAGCGCGAAGACGGAGATTATTAAGGCGGACTGGGTCAGTTTGGTCAAAACGACTCCTTATCTCAGAGACAGCCCTCAAGCCAAGGATAAAGTGTGACGGCGGTTAGTTTATCTGAAGGCTGGCTGTCCCATCCGCTTTTGTGGGTCCCTTCTCCAGCAAATTGGAAGGCGACATAAACGTTTTTCTCGCTGCAGACAAAAGGTGGTTTCTCTTGGCCGATCTTCACCAAATCATCCCACACCGATTTTGACGATTTGAAATCCACACAGCACATGTGCCGAAACGCTACATTTCTCTCTCTTAAATAATCCTCGACATCCTTGCGGGTCATGCCGGGCTTTAACACCTGCGCGTAAGAACGGAGAGTTACTTCATATGCCGCCTCCCGCTTCTTCCGCGCCCGCGCTTCCCCGAGGCTATGAACGGCGAAGACCGCTAGGATGGCGATCACTGTGGCTAAGAACAAACGCCAATATTTTTTAGGCCAGGTCATTCTTTGGTTAATGTCGATGCGGTGCGATTGTTTTTGGGCTAGAAAGGTCGCACCCGACCGTTCTCGTCATTCACGGCACGTTGAATGAGCGAGTCGAGGCGACCGTCCGAAGGATTTGATCGTCGCACGCGCTGGCGGCGGACCTTGATTTTGCTCTCGTCCTTGCGGGCCTGTGCGAGATCATAGGCAAGCTGCATCCGGAGCCAGGTTTCGGGCGTGCTGCCAAATGCCTTCGAGAGCCGGATAGCCATCTCGGGGCTGATACCTGACTTGCCGTGAATGACGTTGTTGAGCGTTTGTCGGCTGACGCCGAGAACTTCCGCTCCTTGCGTGACAGATAGGCCCAAAGGCTCAAGGCAATCATGCCGCACAATGCGACCAGGGTGTACAGGATTCTTCATGGGCACTGCGTCTCCTCCTTTTTGCCTCAGTGGTAGTCGATCAGTTCAACGTCAAAAGCATCGGTCCCTGCGAAGCGAAAAACGATACGCCAATTCGCCCGCACCGTGACCGACCAAAACCCTTTCCATTCGCCCTTGAGCGGGTGAAGGCGATACCCGGGAATATCGAGAGCTTGCGGCGTAACCGCAGAATCAAGCGCCGTGAGGATTCGCTCCGCCTTGTCCAGCAGGTCGGGCCGGATTCCGCCGCGGTCGTCATGCTCATAAAGCCGTTTGAGGCCACGATGCTTAAAGCTCCTGATCATTGAGTATACACTGTAAAGTGTACATTGTCACTTGCCACACATCGTGGTTTTGCATAGTCTTGCGGCTTACACCACCAACCCTCCAGCCTGTTCCAGCCGGGCGATCTCGGCCATGATGGCAGCCGCTTCCTCTTCGAGCGAAGCGCGCATGGATTGATAGTCCGCGTCCGGCACCTTCCCGGCTTTGTACTCGAAATTCAGATCGCGCAGGTTTTCGTAGACGGCTTCCTTGCGCTCGCGGAGATAGCCGAGGCGGGTTTTTTCTTCTCCGGCGTAGACTTCACCGGGGAAGAAGAAGACGTAGTAGAGTGCGGCCAGGGTGAAGACGGCGCAGACGAAAAGGGTCATTGGGCGCGGACTCCCTCAGGGGCTAAAGCCCCGGATTTCGGCGTACCATCACGCCCCGGCTGAAGCCGGGCCCTTTCAAAGCTTCCATTATTGAAACCGATAGCCGATCGCGGCTTTTCGCGGACAGGAGTGTCCGCGCCACACGTGCTGATCATAGGTCGGTCTCTTTTCTTGCCCTCTGGCGGAACTCGTCTAGCTCGCTGCCCGGCGGAATGGTGATGCCGTCGGCCAAAGCTGGTTCGGGGCGGTTCTTCCAGGAGCGCACGATATGGACTGCGAAGGCTATACCCAGGGCTAGAACTAAGAAGGGCATGATCCAGGCCACGCGATTGAAGCCGGTGGCGGTGGGCGCGGCGATTACCGTCGGTCCGTACTCCTGCACGAAGCCTTGCAGGATGAGGTCGTCGTTATTGCCCTTATCGAGCGCGGCCTGCAGTTGATCGCGCATCTTATCGGAGGACTGGCAGCCGACGTGATTGCATTCGAGCAAGATCTGGCCGCAGCCGCAGGTGCACATCATGCGGTGGCCGAGGTCTTTGAAGCGCGCGGAATCGTCTCCGGCGCCCATGAAGACAATCACTGCAACGGCGAGAACTGCAGCCTGCAGCCAGCGGCGAGTAGAGTTTGCGGCCTCAGCGGCTGAAGCCGCATTCAAAGCCCTGCTGTTACCGCAGCGCTGAAGCGCTGCGCCACCCAAAAAAATACCACTCAAGGGCAAGTGCAACATCGAGTTCTTCCGCAGCCGGCTGGAGGTCGACGATTTCATCTCAATCACCTGCTCCCACGTGCGCCGGGGTTCGAACCGGCGTGGTTGCCGCAACATGGACTGCAGCGGCATTCGGCACGAGGGCGACGATCGTCCCGAAGACCATGATGATCAGGCCGATCCAAATCCAGGGCACCAGCGGATTTACGTGTGCTTTGATGATCGGCCGCCCGGTGGTCTCGTTCTTGCCTTCATAGACCAGATAGAGGTCGGTCACCATGAAGAAATCTTCGCGGAAGCTGGGGTAAATGCGAGGCAGGGTCTGCGGCTGCTGGCTGGCTTTGTAGAAACGGCGCTCGGGATACATGGTCGTAATCTGCTTGCCGCCGCGGAACACGTTGATGATTGCCCACTCGTTGGCGTAGTTGGGATTGTCGTCCTGCGTGTAGGACTGGCAGACCAGCGTGTAGGGACCGATGTTAATTTTGTCGCCAAAGGCCATTTCTTTTTCCACTTCTTTATTGAAAGGCGTCCCCAGGATTCCAATAACCACCAGGGCGACACCGAAGTGGACGATGTAGCCGCCATAGCGGCGGGTGTTTCTGTGATACAGGTGAACCATGGCAGAGAACAAATTCTGCTGGCTCTTGCCGGCGATGACGCGGCCTCCGCGGACGAACTCTGAAATGACAGTAAACATCACCAGCGCCGAGAGAACGGCGGCCATGGTCGCGTAGAAGAACGAAGGATCTTCCCAGGGACGCACTCCGAACAGGATCATCATGCCGCCGATGGCGAGCGAACCGATGGCGGGGAACAGGAAATTCCGTTTGAGACTTTCGATGGAAGTCTTACGCCAGGCCAGCAGCGGTCCGACTGCGGTGAGCAGCAGGAGCAGCAAGGCAACCGGAATGGCCACGCGATTGAAAAATGGCGGACCGACCGTGACTTTGTGTCCTTGAACGAACTCCGACAGGATGGGGAAAAAGGTCCCCCACAGAATGGTGAAGCAGACGACCAGCAAGAGGAGGTTGTTGAACAGGAAACTAGATTCGCGCGAAACCAGCGACTCCAGTTTGTGCTCACTCTTGAGGTGCGATCGATTCGCCACCAGGAAAAAGCTGCAGACCGCGAGGGTCAATCCGATGAAAACCAGAAACCAGGTGCCGATCGAGGATTGCGCGAAAGCGTGCACCGAACTGATCACACCAGAACGTGTGAGGAAGGTCCCGAGCATCGAGAGCAGGAAGGTTGCGAAGATGAGCGCCATGTTCCAGACTTTCAACATGCCGCGTTTCTCCTGCATGATGACGGAGTGTAGAAACGCTGTGCCGGTGAGCCACGGCATGAGCGAGGCATTTTCCACCGGGTCCCATCCCCAGTAACCGCCCCATCCGAGGACAGCGTAGGCCCAGTGCGCACCTAGAAAAACGCCGATGGTGAGAAAGCACCAGGTCACCATGGTCCAGCGGCGGGTGATGTGGATCCATTTTTCGCCGGGGTACTTCATGATGAGCGCGCCCAGCGCGAAGGCGAAGGGAACAGTGAAGCCGACGTATCCCAGGTAGAGCATGGGCGGATGGATGACCATCTCGGGGTACTGCAGAAGAGGATTGAGTCCGGTGCCGTCGGCCGGGAGCGCGCCTTGCATTTCCGCGAACGGGTGCGCCGCAAAATTCAGAATCAGCAGAAAGAAAACCTGCACCGAGGCGATGATCACCGAAGCGTAGGCGAATAGCCGCTGATCGGTCTTGTAGCGCAGGCGGAGAACGAATCCGTAGCCGGCGAGGAGCAGTGACCAGAACAGCAGCGAGCCCTCCTGGCCGGACCACAACACGGCGAACTTGTAGGCGGCGGGCAGATCGCGATTGCTGTGATGAAAGAGGTAGGCGATGGAGAAGTCGTCGTTGAACGCGGCTACTACGAGAACGATGCTAGCCAGCAGCACCGCGGCGAAGGTGGCGATTCCGGCGCGGCGGGCGGTCTCACCGAGACGAGCCGAAGCGGCATTCTTACCGAATAATGCTAAAAAGCCTGCCAGGAAAGAGTACGCACTCAGGCCGAGCGCCAGCAGCAGCGCAAAGCTTCCGATTTGAGACATCGCTGGGACCCCACAGTATCTTTACGTATTTTTTCAGAGATGCGAGTGGTATGCAAACCGGCGAACGCCCAAATCTGCGGCCTACTTTGCGACCGGGAGACGCAGCGAGAAAACGAACCCAAGAATTAGCCCGACGCAGGCGCCGGCTAGGATGAAGGCGGGATTATCTACTAATGCTCCGTACCAAGTATGAGCATAGCTGCCCTTTGCTCCAAGGACTGCCCCAGCAAGAGCCATCCCAATCGTCCACGCAGCGATCTTGCGCGTCCTGCCGCTCATGCTACTCCTTTTGCCCCGTTTCCCATCACTTCTCCAGAGGATAGCCTCTTTGGCGCCAATCGCGAATTCCACCGTCCATGGAAATGACATTGGTGTATCCCATTTTTTGCAGATTGTCGGCAGCCAGCGCGGAACGGAAGCCGCCGCCACAATAGAGGACGAGTTCAGTTTGCAGGTCGGGATACTTGCCCTCAATGTCGCGCTCGATGACGCCCTTGCCCAGGTGGACGGCTCCGGGCAGGTGGTCGGCGTCAAATTCGCGGTCTTCGCGGACGTCGACCAGAACGAATTTGTCGCCGCGATCGAGCCGGGCTTTGACTTCGTCAACGTTGGTTTCGCGGACGCGCTGCTTAGCGTCGTCGACGATCTTTAGAAAGCGCGGTGGATGCTGATGCGCCATAGCATGAAGTCTCCGGGTGAGAATATTAGCAGGTTTGCAGAGCGGCCCTCAGCCGTCAGCGCTCAGCTCTCAGGAAAATCTAATGGCGTCTGGCTGAGTTCAAAAATCCCCAATCTGAGAGCTGAGACACTTGGCACTTGCATGATCCGGTGGCTCCTGTGCTAAAGATAAAGGACGCTTATGACGCTCAGCATTCGCCAGTCTCGCATTCACTCCTATGGCTGCTACACTACGCGGCCGATTCGCAAAGGTACGCTGATCGTGGAATACGTGGGCGAGCATCTCACATACGAGCAGGCCGACGATCTTTACGACAACTTTCCGAACACGTATTTATTTGGCTTGGACGGCGGCAAACGCATCATTGACGGTTACGGGGTGGCCGCCTTCGTCAATCATTCCTGCAAACCGAACTGCGAGACCGATCAGATCCGGGGCAAGATGTGGATCATCGCGCTGCGCGACATCGAGGCTGGAGAAGAATTGACCTACGACTACAACCTCTATGATGGCGAGGATGACGCTCCCTGTTTATGCGGCGCGCCGCGCTGCCGGAGAAGTCTGTATTCGGCGACGCACCTGCGCAAGCTCGCGAAGAAGCGCGCGGCGGCTGCGGCAGCCTCCGCCGGCTCGTAAGAACCGCGGCATTTTGCGATGCTACAATCATTGCTTTCCGATCAACGCTTTCCGATCATCGTTCCGATCGTGGTTGCTAATCGCTATTTTGGCCGCGTTCGCGACCCTGGAGTGATGCCTTGAACCGTGCTGCCGCCGGCCTCGAAACCATCATCGCCAAGGCTCTTCATCGTGCGCCGGCGGACGAGAGCGCGTTGCTCGCCTGGCCGGTCGCGTGTGGCAGCGCGGTGGCCGACCGGACTCGAGCGCTCAGTTTTTCCGACGGAATCCTGCGAGTGGAAGTTGCGGACCGGGGATGGCAGCGGGAACTCGCACATCTGGCGCCACGCTATCTGTCTTTGATCAACAAGTATTCCGCGACCTCAGTGAAGCGGATTGAATTCGTGGTTAAGGCATGAGAGTGAAGGCGTGAGGGTGAACGCGTGAAAGTTACCGACAAAGACGTCGCCTACGTGGCCGATCTGGCTAACCTCGAGTTGACCGAGGAAGAGCGCGTTCGCATGCTTCGCGATTTGAACTCCATTCTTGAGTATGTCGAGCGGCTCAGCGAACTGGAGACCGACAAAGTTGCGCCCATGGCGCAGGTCTCCGACCGCTACGGTGTGGACGAGTCGCGGCAGGGAAGCGACCGCTTCGCGTATGCCATCCGCGAGGATGTTAAGGACGGTCTGCGGGCATCGCTGCCCCACGATGTTGCCGTGAAAAATGCTCCGGACACGGACGGGACGTTTTTCGAGGTTCCCAAGGTGATTGAGAGATAGAAACTAGATGGCGTCCGAATTAACTATCGACGATGTCCGGAGCGCGATCGAAGAGCAGCAGACGACTGCGACCGCTCTGGCTCACGATTACTACACGCGCATCCGGAAAGAAGACTCCGAGATCGGCGCGTTTCTGACGCTGTGCGAGGAGCGTGCACTGGCGCAGGCCGCGCGCATCGACGCGATGGCGGCGGAGGGCAAGCCTTTGCCGCCGCTGGCGGGAGTTCCGGTTGCGATCAAGGACGTCATGGTCACGAGCGGCGTGCGCACTACTGCCGGTTCGAAGATTCTCGAGAATTTTATTCCGCCGTATGACTGCACCGCGGTCGCTCGGCTGGAAGCGGCGGGCGCGGTGATTCTGGGCAAACTCAATTGCGACGAGTTTGCCATGGGCTCGTCCACGGAAAACTCGGCCTATGGCGCCGTGCACAACCCGCGCGACAAGAGCCGCGTGCCAGGCGGATCGTCGGGTGGATCGGCGGCGGCGGTGGCCGCGGAGATGGCAGTGGCGACTCTCGGTTCCGATACGGGCGGATCGATTCGCCAGCCGGCTTCTTTCTGTGGCGTGGTCGGTTTGAAGCCGACGTATGGACGGGTGTCGCGCTATGGGCTGATTGCTTTTGCTTCGTCACTCGATCACATTGGCCCGTTTGCGAAGACGGTGAAGCAAGTCGCGCTGGTGCTGCGCACGATTGCGGGTCGCGATCCTATGGATTCAACCTCCGCCGAGGTTCCTGTTCCCGACTATGTGGCGGAACTCGAGAAGCCGGTCAAAGGTTTGAGAATCGGCGTCGCCAAAGAATACTTTGGCTCGGGACTCGATCCCGAAGTTCGCGCGGCGGTTGAGGCTGCGATTCAGAAGCTGGCTGAGTTGGGATGCGAAGTTGTGCCGGTGAGCTTGCCGCACACCGAGTATGCGATTCCCACATATTACATTGTGGCCACGGCGGAAGCTTCGGCGAATCTGGCGCGCTATGACGGGGTGCGCTACGGGTTTCGGGCGAAGTCGAATACGCTTTCCGAAATGTACCGGTTGAGCCGCGACGGCGGATTCGGCATGGAAGTCAAGCGCCGCATCATGCTCGGCACTTATGCGCTGAGTGCTGGTTACTATGACGCTTACTATCTCAAGGCGCAGAAAGTGCGCACGCTGTTGACCCATGACTTCGACGAGGCTTTCAAGAAAGTGGATGTGATCGCTGCGCCGACCTGTCCGACGCCTGCGTTCCGTCTGGGCGAGAAGGTGAATGATCCGCTGGCCATGTATCTGGCCGATATCTACACCGTAACTGCTAACCTGGCGGGCATACCTGGAATTTCTGTTCCTTGCGGCGAGAATCATGAGAAGCTGCCGATTGGTCTGCAGTTATTTGCGCGGCACTTCGATGAGGCGACGCTGCTGCGAGTCGCGCATGCGTATGAGAGAAGCCAGAGGTAGCGTCAACTCAGGTTGAAAGCCCAGAAGAAATAGCCGCCAATAAAACAGGCGAGGGTCGAAAACCCGAGAGCCTCGATGAGAGAGTACCGCGGGCGCGTATAGAAGCGCACGTCTATGCAGTATTGATCGTAGAAGAACTGCAGCAACGCTGCGAACGTGACCCCGTACAGGATGGAAAAGGCCAGTACGATCTTCGCGACGATGACTCCCCACCGCGGGTTCTGGCCCCCCCCGAAGGCGATCGAAGCGGCGGCAACAGTGATTAGAAGCTTCGTGATGTCGACATAGCTATTCAGCAATGGGGCGAACGTGCCTTTGGCGGCCGCTACGGGCAATTCTCTTCCCCCGCCGCCTTCATACGCCACAAAATCTTGGGGGTCGAGGTAGAAGGATCTAGCATGACGATTCCAACGGTGGAAGATTGCATAAAGGCTACCGAACAGCGCGAGGCAAGCGACGACCGGCCACACCGTTAGGGGGACCCGGCGGAGGATGGCTGCGATGCTGCACATTACTGGGGATTGTATACCGCAGCTCTCGGCGAGATGGTAGTGTGCAACGCCGGCTTCTGCCTACAGGGCTTCGTAGTACCGTTCCCCGGCACAGCTGCGACACAGCACCCGGCCGTCGCGTACAACTTCGCGGCGGAAGTTGATTCCTTCTCCACACTCGGCGCAGACGATGCGATCGCCTTTGTATCCGGGAAACTCTTCCGCGGGGAGTTCAATCTTCACCCACTGCTTCGTGAATAAGTCGTCTTCGGACATTTCGCGATAGGCCAGCATTTGCTGCTGGTTTTTGCTTTCGATTTCGGGATGCATCGAGCGGGCCAGCGCTTTGGATGATTCCTTCGCGGCGATGCGGATGGCTTTGTACCGGTGGTCGGAAGCGGACCCACTCAAGCCAAAGGCAGGCTTGAGTGGGGCACCCGACGAGAGCGGTGAAGCGAGATCGACGAAGGTCGCGGCCATCTTTCCCCAGTCGCGAAATTTCAAGGCGCGCTTTCCGAGACGGCATCCGGTGACGACGGCTATGGCATCGGTGGCGCAGCGGTCGATTTCTACGAACGTGACCAGGCGTTTGCGATCTTTTCCTCGCGGGTCTTCGATGCCGAGTTTCTCGAGGCCCAGCATGGCCATGCGGACACCTAGTACCTGCCCGGCGCAGAGATGGCCGTGGGCTATTTCGGCTTCGCGGAGATAATTATCGAGGGTGAGCATAAGTAGGGTGCCGCCCTCAGCGGCTAAAGCCGGACTCTAAACAAGGTACTTGTCGCAGCGGTAAACCGCTGCGCCACCCAAAATCAAAGTGCGGTTCCTTCTATTTTCTTCTCCACCTCACACCGTCCTTGGTGTTCTCCACGATGATGCCGGCGGCGGTCAGTTCGGCGCGCAGTGCGTCGGAAGCCTTAAAGTTTCTCGCCTTTCGCACGGCTTCCATTTCGGCAAGCTTCTGATTGACTTGCTCGTCGGCGAGTTGCGCGGAACCGGCGATCTCTAGCAGTTCGGGAGTGATTTCTTTCTCGCGGCCTTCAGCGCGCGCCCACTCTAGGATGGCTTTCATCTTAGGCTGGTCGTCATCTTTCAGCACGCCGAATATCTCGTCGAACTTTTCCAGCGCCGCGAGCAGCGGCTTCACGTCGTCCTGACGGACGTTTTTCTGGCCAGCTTCGGCGGCATCGAGCGCGGTGTTGGCTTTGCGCAACATGTCGAACATGGCGGCTTGCGCTTCGGCGGTATTCAAGTCGTCGTCGAGCGCGCTCTTCATTTGCGCGATGGTTTCGTCCGCCAGTTGCGCCATCTGCGGGGTCGCGCCTGCGGGGAACTGCGTGCTGGTCAGGCGGAAGCGGAAGTTGCGCAACTTCTCCACCGAACTGGCCGCTGACTTTAAGCCATCGAAAGTGAAGTTCAGTTGATTGCGATAGGGCACCTGCGTCAGTAGCCAGCGGATCGATGACGGCTTGTGGCCGCGCAGCACGAGATCCCGGATGGTGAAAAAATTTCCCAGACTCTTCGACATCTTCTGGCCTTCGACCAGCAGAAAACGCGCATGAAACCAATAGCGCGCGAACTGCTGGCCGCTGAGCGACTCCGACTGCGCGATTTCGTTCTCGTGATGCGGAAAAATCAGGTCTTCGCCGCCGGCGTGCAAGTCGAAACTTGGGCCTAGTTGTTCCATCGACATCACCGAGCACTCGATGTGCCAGCCGGGTCGGCCCGGCCCGATCGATGTGTCCCACGAGGCCTCGCCCGGTTTGGGCGCCTTCCAGAGGGCGAAATCGCGGGCGCTGTCTTTTTCGTATTCGTCCACGTCGACGCGGGCGCCGTCGGTCATGCCGGCAAAATCTTTTTTCGAAAGCTTGCCGTACTCGGGGAATTTCGCGATGCGGAAGTAGTACGAACCGTCATCGGTTCGGTACGCGAAACCCTTCTTCGCCAGTTCGGCAATGAAGCCGGCCATCTCATTGATGTAATCGGTGGCACGCACCCGAATCGGTTGCTCAATGTTCAACGTGGCCGAATCTTCGAGAAACGCCTTGGTGAACTTCGCGGTGTATTGCTGCACACTCACGCCGTCGCGCGCGGAGTTGCGAATGATTCTATCGTCCACGTCGGTGATGTTCATCACGTAGCGGACGTCGTATCCGCTCTGGCGCAGATAGCGATAAAGAAGATCGACGGCGATAAATGTGCGGAAATTGCCGATATGGCCGTAGTCATAGACGGTCGGTCCGCAGGCATACATGCGGACGCGATTGTCGTCCATCGGATGAAAGTCTTCGATCTTCCCGGAAAGAGTGTTATAGAGACGCAGTGGCATGGATGATGACGAGTTCGCGAGTGCTGCGCGAATCTTTCATTCTAGGTGGGCGCTGGAAAAGGGGTCAAATGCGATCATTTCACCAAAACCCGATATCCCACGGCTTCGCCATCCACCGATCAAAGGGAGTTTCGCAGCAGGAAATATTCATTGATCGGGCGATCGTCCGTAAGCGTGGGGGTCGCCGGCGAGAGCGCGATGACGGCATCGATGGACGACTGGTGATCCAGAAGCAGGTTCATCTGCTGCTCGGGCGACCGTGCGGGTCCCCATTCCATCATGTCGGATACTGCGTCCGGCGGTATTCTCGCCACCAGTTCCGCGGCAGTACGGATGGGAATGGGACGGTCACTCGCCAGGAAGTGCCAGCCCCAGCCTTCCATGCCGCGAAACACGCGGACGTAGGGAAAGGAATTCCTGATCGCGCGAGCCACCGCGGCTTGCGTGGGATCGTCGGCGTCGGGCAGCCACTGCTGCAGGATTCCCCCCGGCTCCAGTCGCTGCCTGGCAATGGCGTAGAAGTCTTGCGAATAGAGCAGGCTGGAACCGGCGGTTTGCACCGGCGGAGGAGGGTCCACGATGATGGCGTCGTACCTGGCAGGGGAGCGTTCGAGGAAGCGCCGTCCATCGTCGATGACCACATGCGCGAGCGGCGATGCCATCACCTGGGGTGCATCGGTATGGTAGAAGCTGAAGAGCTGCGGGACGCTGGGCACAAGCTCGACCGCCGTACCGGAAATATTCCACGCAATGACGGAACGGAATGTGGTTCCCATGCCAAAACAGATAATCAAGGCGCTGCGTGGCGTGTGGTCGAGAGAAGCCAGCGTCAAGTGTGCCATCATCTTGGTGGTGGGAGTGAGTGTGGTCATGCCCATGCCATTCACCAGAAGCCGCCGCCGCATGCCTACTCCTTCGGCCGTCGCGGTAGCGGTGGAGTCGCGCAGTACTCTGCGGACAGGAAACTGGGTGTCGAAATCCTTAGTCGCCAGGAAGACAAACAGCGCCAGCACCAAAACCCCGTAAGCCGAGGCGCGGCTAAAAGACTGAAAGCCGGGCGCACGCCGGCTGGGAAATGCCATGGCGAACCAGGGCAGGGCGAGCAGAAGCACGGACCAGTGCTCGCCTACTAGCGGGAGCAGGAGGAATCCGCAAACCAGCGGACCCAGGATGCACCCCACCACGTTGACGGCATAGGCGCGACCGGCCCGGTCAGGATCGCCTCCGGACCACCGGTCAACCAGCATGGGGGTAAGGAATCCCATCATCGCTGCGAAGGGCATGACGCCCAGGAACACCCGCGCCACCATGTGCAAAGGGATGCGAGCGTCCGCGGTTAGCAGGGGCAGCATCCCGAGCAGGGCCAGCGATATCCATGCGAGCCGGCTTTCGTGCCTGCGGGTTCGGCTCCAATTCCGGTAAATCCGCGAGCCCACAAACGTGGCGTAGAGGTACGCGACCAGAATCATTCCAAAGGAATACACCAAGGGGCCGATATAGGGAGTGAAGAGCCGAATCCATATCAACTCCATACCCATGGTGGCCAGGCCGGTGGTGAACAGCAGGACCAGCAGACTTTTGTGGCTGTCGGTGGGGCCATAGAAAATCTTGGAAGGGCTGGCCTCCGAAGGGCTTGCGGCTCGCGGCTGAACCGGGCGCGATGCAAGCGATACCACGAAGGCCGAGACGGCGATGGCCACATTCAGAGTCGCACCGATCCGCAGGGTCTTATGAAACCCGTAAGGCTCGATGAGGAGCAGCGGGAGGAACGCACCCAGCACCGCGCCGAGCACGTTCGCAAGATAGAGAAAACTGAACGAGCGGTTATCGCCTTCTTGCTGGCGGTTGCGGATTGCGAACATGGCCACTGGAATGGTCGCGCCCATGCAGGCGCAAAACGGGATCATGGCTGCCGACAGCCACAATCCGGAGATCAGGTAGTAGGCGGCCGAAGATACGGCCGCGCGGTCGGCAAGCGTCGCCAGCAATCGATGCCCCCAAACCAGTTCGGCCGGAACCACCAGAGCGGACAATCCGATCAGGAGCTCAAGCAGGGCGTACAGCCGCAGGGCAGGAAAGTTGATGCGGTCCCGGTAGCGATGCAGCAGCACTCCCGCGAACCATGACCCCACCCCCAGTCCTGCCATGAACACGGAAAGGACGATCGAGGTCAGCGCCGTGGTAACCCCAAACTGCGCCATCGACAGCCGCAACCATATAAGTTCGCACAGGACGCTGCAGAATCCAGAGACAAAGAAGAACCAGAAAAACCACGCCACGCATCTGCCTTTCCGAACGGGACTTCGCGATTTCGTTGCACTGTCATCGCAAGACTCACAGCCCAGCACTATACATGCTCAGGAGTCTGGGAGTCGGGCGAAGACTCGCTGGCAGGGGTTGGCGCATGCAGGCGGTGCTGCACCAGGAATGCGTAGTGCACGGCGGAGAGGATGGTGAAGATAAAGGTGGCGCGCAGGAAAGTGATCTGGGCAATCCAGACCCAGCGCACGCGCTCGATGAGGTACAGCAGCACGAAAAAAATGGCGGCCACTTGGGCGAAGGTGTTGGCTTTGCCAAAGATGCTGGGGCGAAAATCGCGCAAGCCGGCAATCATGAACAGCACGCCGCTGATCATCAGAATGGAGATGTCGCGGCTGAACACCACGACCGTATATTTCCAGGGAATCTTCTGTTCGATCGAGAGCACGAGAAACATGGTGCTCATCAGCAGCTTGTCGGCGATGGGATCGAGATACTGGCCAAGCAGGGTTTGCTGATGCAGGGTGCGGGCGAGGAGGCCGTCGAGGCCGTCGCTCATTCCGGCGAGGATGAACAGCGCCAGCGCCCATTTGAAATCGTGCTTGACCAGGTTGATGACGATGAAGGGCAGGAAAATCATCCGCAGCAGCGTGAGCTGGTTGGGCGCGGTCAGGATCTGCCGGAGGTTCACCGCGGCTTATCTCCGGGGTGTTCTCCTCCCACATGTCCTCCGGTGCTGTGGAGAAATTCGCTCACCAGAAGCGGGGCGGGATCCTGTCCGGTCTTCTCTGCGAAGCGTTGGGCGAGCGAGAGAATGTTTCCTTCCGGAAGATCCAGTTCCATGCGCTCCAGGCGGTGCATGGGAAAGAAAACGACACCGGAGGTGAAGGGCTCGCCGTTCTTAATCTGCGAGGCTAGATTGTCGAAAGACGCGACATCGACACCGCGCAGGCTGACGCCTTCGGCCGAAAGAAAGAGAATCGCTCCCCAGAATTTTTCGCGGGGGTTGGCCAGCGTAGCGATCACTAGTGCGCCCTGACGGAAGGGGCTGGCGGCTTGCGGTTCCTGATAGAAGCTGGTGCTGGGCACGATTGGATTGTCGTCTGTGGGAGATGGAAATTGCAAATGGACTTAGCGCCGTATCCCATAGATTCACGACATAAATAGAAGCTCTCAGCGGTCACCCTCGTTCTTCACCGCTTTCAAATCAATCCCCACCTGCTCTGCCTTCTTGTAAAGATGCGATCGCTCCAGTCCCAGTGCGCGTGCTGTGTTTGAGATCTGATGGTGATTGCGTTTCAACTCCGCCAGGATGGTTTGCTTCTCGAAGGCGCGCACGCGGTCGGCTAGCGGGCCGGTGCCCGATACAGAATCGGACGCGGCAATGGAGGTGGGCAGCGCCAGCGCCACGGTTTCGGAGGTGACTTCATCGGACGTCGCTAGCAACATCAGCCGTTCGACTGCGTTTCGGAGTTCACGGACATTGCCCGGCCAGGGATGCTCTTGCAGCGCGGCCATCGCACTTTCGGCGAAGCGCATGGGCTTCCATCCGTTGGTGGCGCTTACCTGCAGGGCGAAGTGCTCGATCAGCGCCGGAATGTCTTCGCGGCGTTCGCGCAACGGGGGCAGGCGCAGGGGGAAGACGAAGACACGGTGAAATAAATCCTGCCGGAATTTGCCGTCGCGCACCTGCGCTTCGAGGTCGCGGTGCGTGGCGACGACGACTCGCACATCCACGGCGATGGCGCGCTCGGCGCCGATGCGTTCGACCTCGCCTTCTTCCAGCACGCGCAGCAGCTTGGCTTGCATGGTGAGCGGCATGTCGCCGATTTCGTCGAGAAAGATGGTGCCGTGCTGGGCTTGCTCGAACTTGCCGAGATGGCGGCCGGCGGCGCCGGTGAATGATCCTTTTTCGTGCCCGAATAATTCAGATTCAATCAGCTCCGCCGGAACCGCGGCGCAGTTCAGGGTGACGAAAGGACCGCCGGCCCGCGGACTGCGCTCGTGCAGCGTACGCGCCACCAGCTCTTTTCCCGTGCCGGTCTCACCAAGAATGCAAACGCGCGTTTCGCTCGCGGCCACGCGTTCCACTTGCGCCATCACCCGGCGCATGGTCTCGCCTTTCCAGACGATCTCATGTTTGCCAAGGCGGCGTTCCAGGTCGCGATTCTCACGCTCGAGGCGGCCGAGCTTCAGCGCGTTCTCCACGGTGAGGAGCAATTTTTCCGTGGAGATCGGTTTTTCCAGGAAGTCGAGTGCGCCGAGGCGAGTTGCACGTACGGCCATCTCGATGTGCGCCTGGCCCGACATCATGACGACGGGAGTCGGCACGCCTTGCGCTTTGAGTTCTTCGAGAAGCGCCAGCCCATCTTTGCCGGGCATCACGACATCGGAGAGGATCAAGTCGAAAGACTGCGACTTAGCCAGTTCCAGAGCCTTGTTTGCGTTGTCGCAAACAGCGGCTTCATGCCCTTCCAGACGAAACGCCCGCGACAGCGAAGCCAGCGTGTTGGGCTCGTCATCTACGATCAGCAAGTGCGCTTTTTGCGCCACGGCTTTCTCCTGTTAAAAAGGTTCGCACGGCAATTCGATGCGAAACGTCGTTCCTTTTTCTTTCGTGCTCTCGACGGAAATCTTGCCACCGTGATCGCTCACCACCGACTGCACAATCGCGAGGCCAAGTCCCGTGCCATGCTGCTTGGTCGTGTAATAAGGAGTGAACAAGCGCCCACATTCTTCCTGGGTCAGACCGGAGCCGCTATCGGAGACCAGAAGTTCAACCCGATCGCCGAGATTCCCGGTGCGAATCGTGAGTTCTCCGCCTTGCGGCATGGCGTCGATGGCATTGAGTACCAGGTTTTGCAAGGCGCGATGCAGCAGATCGGGATCGGCTGAAATTTCGGGCAACGCTTCGGCCAACTGGGTGTGCACGGCAATCTGATTCTTGTCTTTGTCGCTATCTCGCAATTGCGCATGAAAGACGCGCAGCACCGAGTGCACCACGTCGTTCAGCTGCGTCGGCTGGCGCTGGGGCTGCGGCATCCTGGAGAATTCGCTGAAGCGGCCGACGATCGTTTTCAGATTGTCGATTTCCGCCAGGAGAGTCGCCGTCCCTTCGTGGAAAACTTCCTCGAACATCTCGGGCGATTTCTGTTTCGCACGCATCAGATTCTCAACCGTAACCTGCAAGGGGAAAAGGGGATTCTTCAATTCGTGCGCCAGCCGCCGCGCCAGTTCGCGCCATGCGGCCACGCGCTCGGCCTGCAGCGTGCGGTCTTTCTGCTGTGCAAGATCTTCCGTCATGCGATTGAACGATGCAGCCAGTTCACCCAGTTCATCGCTTGATTCAACGTCGACCTTGGCGCCAAGATCACCGGCGGCGACCCGGCGCGCAGCCTCGGCCAGCGAGACGACCGGGCGCGTGACGCGGGCAGCGAACCATAGACTGGCCAGTACTGACACCAGAATTCCGACACCGCCGACCAGCATCGCGGTGGAGACGACCTGCCTCTGCAATTCGATCAGCGGACGCCGCGAGGTGCCGACCAGCAGAGTGCCCATCAGTTGCTGATTCGCGCCGCTCGGATTTGCCGAGCTAGGGTTCGGATTCACCGCACTGAAGATGGGCCCGGTCAGCGGGATGGCATGAAACACTTCGGCGTCAGCGGCGTCGGAAGTCCAATGGATGACGTCCTGAGATTCCTGCAGTGTGTCGCGTACCTTTGCGACCAGAGGAGCGATTTTGCCGGCGCCGGCGGCCGGTCCGTTCAAGTCGAGCAGCGATTTCGGATTCCATTTTGCGTCCAGGTTTTGATAGAGCAGGACGCGTGTCCCGGCAGGGATGTCGAGCGTCGAGAGAAAGCCCTGATCGAGGCGCTCGCCGCCTATCACGTACAACGGTTGTTCTCCGACGCGGGCCACGCGCACGGCAAACAGGCCGAGGGTTGGGCCGTCCGGCAGTTCTTCGCGTTTCAGAAACGCTCCGGCCGGGACAGCGGCCGCGGGAGTCGTTGCCTGGGCGGTTTGGGGAACCGCGACTTCGGGATATCCGAATTTCGCCTGCCACTGCGCGGAGGAGAGGATGGTGCCCCGACTGTCGACGAGTTCCAGAAAGTCGAGCTGCTGCTGGCCCGCGAGTGTGTGGGCTGCGCCTACGTACTCACCTGAGTCCGTGGCACCACGGTTTATGTCAAGCGCGATGCGCTGCACGGGCTCGCTCGCGGCAACCGACTCGACCTTGCGCGCAACCTCCGACCCTCTGCGCTGGAACTCCGATCGAAACTGAGCCGCGACCGCATTCGCGCGGTCCTGATCTGCCTGCTCGAACGAACGGCGGATGGTGCCATACACGGATGCCGAAATGACCGCGACGCAGAGCAGCACCGTCGCCGCAAACAACAGAAGGAGCTTTTTGCGGAAGCTCATCGCGAACCCGCCTCGGGCTGGGGACCATAGGGGCGCGGATTCGCCAGCGGCGGACCCGCCAAGCGCTGATCGGCCCATGAAAGACTCGCCAACCAAAGGTCACCCAGCGAAGCCCCGACCTCGTTCCATTGCCCCAGTTGATCCGGCGCCCAGTCGCGCACGCGCTCGCTCGCTGCACTCGCCACCGGCAGATGGAAAAGCGGGATGACGGGGTAGCCATCGAGCAAACTGCGCTCGGCTTGATACAGATCGTCCAAAGAACGATCGTCCAGAGAGTTGCCGCGAGGCGTCGGGAGCGCTGGCTGCGGCAATCCCAGTTGCCGCCCGGCCTCGGCGAGCGACGTGGCGGGATCGGAACTCGGCAGCACTATGCGCACCAGGCGGATGTCCTCTGCTCCCGACAACGATACTTGCACAGTGATACCAACTTCGCGCGCGTTGAGTGCGATGCGTTCGGCGATCAGTTGGGCTTGCAGGTCTCTGGGATCGTAGCTCAGATTGAGTGCGGGTTGACGCGAGTCCGCGAGTACGGCCCGGGCGCGTTGCGGATTTGACTGCGAGGAAAAGACTGCGGTGTAGCCCGTCATCCAGTTGGGAAGAATGCTGGCGGCGGGTTCTCCAGCGCCTTTCAGTAGTACGGACTGGATGGGTTTGCGATCGATGGCGAGCGCCAGTGCTTCCCGAAGGCGAGGGTCCTGCGCCTTTGAGTTTGCGGAGAAAACCAGCGCCAGCAATTCCACGGGCAACGACAATGACAACAATGACGATGCGCCGTGCCGCTGCGATCCGTTGGCCGCCTCCGGCGCTGCTTCGATTATGTCGGTCTTGTTCAGTTCGAGCGCGATGGCCTGATCGCGCAGCGATTTGCCGAATTCGATCTCGACTGCGTCGACAAAAGGACGCCCCGCCCAGCTCTCTTCACTCGCGGCGAGCTTGAGCAGCTTGCCCGGCTCCCACTCGGCAACGAGGAAGGGGCCGGTGCCGATGGGAACCCGATTGTCTTTGATACCGCGCTTGAGCAGGAGATTGCGCGGCAGCGCCAGTTCGGCGAGCAGCGAAGGCATGGCCGTTTCACAGTCGATCGACAACGAATCCGCCGATGCGCGCACATTCCAGCCGGGATGGAGTGCGCCCAGAATCTGCGCGATCGCAGCGGGCGACGCTGCACTGCCGTCATGGAATTTCACTCCGCGGCGCAGCGTGAATTGCCAATGCCGGGCGCTCGGGTCACTCTGCCACGCCACGGCCAGCGCGGGCTGCGGACGGTCTTGCGCGTCGAGTTTTACCAGAGTATCGGCGATCAGCGAGAGCGTGCGGGCAGTGTTCCAGTAGTCGGCGGGCGCGGCGTTCGCGGGGAGGTCGAGCGCGTCGGGCGTGGACTGCAGCATGACGCGGAGGGTTCCGCCGTAGTGCGGACGCGTCTCGGCTGTTGCAGTCGGTGACGGGATCAGTGACATGATCAGGGTCGCGCACAGCAGCCTACGGCTGATCCAAAGTTGCCATGACCGCCGGCAGCTGCCGAGCTTCGCTCGGCCTGGACGGGCGAGGGCGCCCGTCCCCACACGAACTGAAGCGGGGCTAATTGCCGCAAGAAATCGATACGCGATACGCCTCATACCATCCCGTGTCTTTTCGTTTTACGATGGCGGCCGCACCATTGCCGCTGCTTTCCGGCCACAGCGCCGATGATTTGCCCGTCGAACTCTACCGCTGCACTGACAACCACTGGATCGCGATCGGGAATCTCGAACGCGCGCAGGCCGTCGCGCTCCGTATCTCCGTGCCCAAGGTTTTCGCTTTCTGAAATCAGCATTTGTGTGCCCGTGCCGCAATTGGAGTGAACCGCGGCCAGATCGCTGCCCCACTTCGAATTTGCGCCGCGGATTGCCTGGTCCGTCATTCCATCGACGAGATGCAGCGATCCATCCACGGCGACGAACGCCCATAGCGTGTAGTTCGGTCGGGGAAGGGCGGCTGCCGAATAGAACGAAGGAACGTTGGAGACTTTTCCGATGCCGGGCGCGAGTGCTCCGGTAAAAAAGTTGCGCGAGGCTGCGTAGAATGCGCGCACGCTGCCGTCCTCCGGCGCCAGGGGCCACGGATCATCGGTATCGGTGCAGGTTAGCGTAAGGGGCGCGACTGCGCTGGAGTTTGTTCGGCAGAACGTTCCGGGCAGGTAGGTGTCGAACAGATGATCGCGGCGCAGCAGGAGGCGTCCGCGCAAATCGCGAGGAAAGGTGCGCGCGTGAGCTATGGGTAAAGAGGCTTCCAAGTCCCAGCGTCCGGCCGGATTCGCTCCCTGACGACGATAGATCGCAACCGCGCCATCATCGAGCACCAGCAGGCGAGATCCGCCCGGCATTTCGACGAAAGCGACGTCGAGCATTGGTTGTTGTTGCGCGAACAGAAGAGTTGTTCTTAGAACGATCGGCAACGCGGGAGCGAACGACGCGCCAGTTGGCGGTCGCGGCAACGATACAATGGCGACTTTTTTCTCATCGGACCCGATCACAACCTCGGCCGTCCAAACGTATTCGCGCAGGCTCTCGGAGAGAACGACCTCGACTGTTCCCATCGCTTGCTCGGCCTTAGCGGTGTGCACGCCTTCGACTTGCAACTCGGCTTCGAGAGCGCTGCGCACTTCGCGCACGGATTTTTCGTCGAGCGACGAACGATTGGTGACCTCAAGCGCAACGGCGCCCGGCCCGGCGTCCGCGGCGATCTTGTGCGCCAGTTGGCGAGCCGTGTCGCCTAAGGACGAAGCGAATAAATAAGGTGGAGGAAAAACCGTCGCGAGTAAGAACAAAGTCAGCCAACCAAGTCGCAGACCGCTGGGCGTTCGCGCTCGCATGCGTGGAATGCGCTGATTATAGCGCGTGCTTGATTGTCTCCCGTTCATCTAGTCACCCAGGTGGTCCGCATCGTCAATTCGCGTAGGGGCGGACGCATTCGTCCGCCCAGCGCAGTTCGGCAAAGGGTGCTTCGATTGCCATCGCTGCCGCGCCCTGCGCGGCCGGACGGACGAATGCGTCCGTCGCTACGTGATCTGAGGCTATTGCTGAGACTTTCCATCGAGGTCTTCCGCCTGGCTTACGTGGTTCGGAGAACTCATTCCGTGCATTATGTCGTTGAAGAAAAACTTGCCGTCCGCCGGGACCATCATTACCTGCAATTTGTCGGAGAGGCGCTCGGCGACGATTTTGTTGATCAGCAGCGGATTCTGCTTCAGGATCGCGGCCTCGCTCGTCATGCGCTCGGCGTCGGCGGAGGCGGTCAAGCGGATGCGTTCGGCCTCGGCTTGCGCGAGAAGCTTGCGGCGTTCCCCCTCCGCTTTGCTATCGATGAGCTTGGCCTCGCCGGCCGCTTCAGCATTCTTCACCGTAGCTTCCTTGCGCGCTTCGGCTTCGAGTTTCGATTGCTCAATCTGCTTCTCTTTCAGCGGCAGCGTGTACTGCATGGCATCGGACTCGCCCTTGGCTTGCAACACACGGACGGCAGCCTGTCCCTCAGCCTGTTTCACTTGTTGCACCTTGGTTGCGTCGGCGTCGGCTTCAGCGATCTTGACCTGCTTCTGGTGGATCTCGGTCTCGACGCCCATGCGGTCGTTTTCTTGTTCTTTGAGCAGAAGCGACTCCAGGCCCTTGGCGTATTCCTCCGGAAGCTCGATGTCGCGCAGCATGACTTCTTTCACCACGATGCCGTCCGCGCCCAGCCGTTTGCGGATGATTTCGGCGGAGCGCTGACGAACCTCTTCGCGCTTGGCGGAGAAAACTTCGCGCACGGTATAGCCGGGCACCAGTTCACGCCATGCGGTGGCAACCACGGGCGGCACGATCTCTTTCTCCAGCGGCTGCGGCAGATTGGCTTCAATGTAGTCGAGACGCTTGGGGTCGATCTGGTAGCGGACGGTGATGGCGAGACCGAGGGTGAGTCCTTCTTTAGCCTGGACATGCAAGGCTTCGCCTTTCGCCACGCCTTTGGCCAGCCCATCTTCGCTGATGCCGGTGGTGAACAACTGGTCGCGGGTATTAAATAGTTCGACGCGCTCGACCAGCGGTATCACGAAGTGCACGCCCGGGTACAGGGTTCCGGTAAGCGTGCCTTTGGTCTGGCTGACGCGCACGCCGGCCATACCGCTGGGGACGATCACGATGCCAGCCGAGATCAGCAGCGGAGCCCAGGCCAGCATTACGAGCGCGGCCGAGGTGCGCCAGCGCATTGCCGGAGCGGGGCCGGGCGCGCCGGCTTCGGGGTCTGGATGCAAACGTCTGCGCTGCCAGGCAATCAACAGGTAAGCGTCGTAGGTGAGAATTCCGGCGGCGATCACAAACATTGCGATTCCCGCACTCAACAGCAAATATTTTAGTAACAGCATGGTGGTGCTCCTTTCAATTCTCTTGGGCGTGGTCAGAAGGGTGCTTGGGAATTTCCGGGCGGCGGGCGAAGGCCACGCGGACGATTCGTCCAAAGATGAGTTCTTCGATCAGCAGAGACGCGGCCAGCGAGAAGGTCAGACCGCCGATGATGACCAGGCCTTGCAGCATCGTTTCCATGATTGCCTCCGTGCTCTCGCAGAAAGAGAAAGCAAGCGGGGAGCCAGAGCTGGCCGATTGAAAAGAATCAGGTTAAGATCGGGCGCGAGCGGGGAGGTGTGTCCGCAGAAACGCGAACGTGTCTGGCGAAACACGGGCCGAGTAGAAGTTGAGTGGTTGGAAATCGCCAGTCGGTTTTCATTCGCGAACGCCGACCGACTGAACCACCGACGACCAACGACTGCCTTGTAACTTAGTGCCCACTTTCGAATCCCATTCTGTGCTAAGGTCTGCTCTCTGGAAGGCCAACATGATCACTCGACTCGAAGACAAGGACCTGAAACGGCAGAGTCGCCGTCAACTGCTGAAGCTGGCGCCCGTGGCTGCGCTGGGCGTTTTTGCATTCCCCAAGGTGAGCGACCGGCTGGTGGCGGCCGGGGTTCGGTTTAGCGACTGGGCTTCGAGCGAGCTGTTTCGTTCGCAACATCTTGCCCGGACCTTTTCGAACTCCGAAGTCGTCCCGTTTTCGAAGTTTCCCTACAACTACTACGACGTTGTCGACCCTCAGGTCGATCTTGAAAAGTGGACGCTGACGGTTGAGGGCGACGTGCAGCATCCTGGCGAATACAAGCTGGCGCAGGTCCAGGCGCTGCCCAAGATCAGCCAGAACACGCTGCATGTCTGTGTGGAGGGCTGGGACGTAGTGGGCTCCTTTGGCGGCGCGCGCATCTCCGACTTCCTTACATTGGTGGGAGCGAATACCGGTGCGAACTTTCTGGAGGTCGAGTGCGCGGACGATTACTACGAGTCGATTGACATGGCTTCGGCGCTGCATCCGCAGTCGCTGCTCTGCTATGAGATGTATGGGCAGCCGCTCGATCGCGGACATGGCGCTCCGCTGCGCCTGCAGATGCCGACGAAGTTGGGATACAAACAGGCCAAGTACCTGGATACCATCCGTGTGACCAATGTTCTGAAGCCGGATAAGACCGGCTACTGGGAAGACCAGGGATACAGCTGGTTCGGGGGATTGTGATGTCGAACGAAGAAGAACACGAAGAGAAGAAGGATGCGGCTCCGCCGCCGGAACCCGTGCCGGCGGCCAAGTCCGACGCGGTCGAAGGCGTCGAAGCGAAACCGGAGACGGTTGCCGCCGAACCTGCGCCGGCCCAGCCGGTGGCGAAGCCAGAGGAACCTGACCTCGTTCGTGCCGCCTACGAGCATCCGCTGCCGATTCGGATTACCCACTGGGTCAATGCCATCAGCTTGTTCGTGATGGTGACCAGCGGGCTGCGAATTTTCCGCGCCTTCCCCAGCTTTGGCCCGAAGATTCCAGAGAAGGTTCTGCTCGATATACCGAAGTCGCTCACGCTCGGCGGCTGGCTGGGCGGGGCCTTGCAGTGGCACTTCACGTTCATGTGGTTCTTTGTTGCGAGCGGCGCGGTGTACGTGGCGTATCAGATCGTCAGCGGCCACTACTGCACCATGCTGTTCACGCCCCGTGACATTCCCGGCGTGTGGCCGATGGCGCGACACTATTTTTTCTTTGGCCCCAAGCCCCGGGCGACGGGCCAGTACAACCCGCTGCAGAAACTCGCGTACACGTCGACCATCGGGTTCGGCGTGCTGTCGCTGCTCACTGGGATCGTCCTGTACAAACCCGCGCAGTTTTCGTCGCTGGCGTTTCTATTCGGAGGGTTTCATCTCACGCGGGTGTGGCATTTCGCAGCGATGTGCGGCTTCGTCGCGTTTATTCCCGGGCACCTGATCATGGTGTTGCTGCACGGCTGGTCGAATTTCTACTCCATGCTTTCGGGATGGAAACGCGAGCCGGAATATCAGGAATAGGAAAAACCGCCATCAGATTTGCGCTGATGATAGATTCCGATGGTCTCGCAACGCCTCAGGCGCGCATCAGTTCCCAGCCCAAGGCAATTCCGTTTGAGATGTGATCCCGCGTTGAGCCCTCTCCGACGTGCATGGCCAACATTCCGGCAAAGGAACGGGGGCTGGACTGGAATACCTGCATGGTACGTTGCCGCAAATGGCGGTGTTTAGCCATGACCAGCATCATGCGAGCCATCAGGGCGGGGCGGCGGATCAGCGTGCGATGACCCTTTTGATAGCGAGCGAGATCTCCGCTGGCCAGGCAATCGCCCAGCAGCGTGGCTTGGCGAAAGGCGAGGCAGAGTCCTTCTCCGGTGATGGCGTCCACTCCGCCCGAGGCGTCGCCCACCAACGCCGCGTGGCCACGATAGACGCGCCGCAGTCTTCGCGTGACGGTGATCGCGCCCCGTTCGTTGGAAGAGTGCTCGGCATTTTTCAGGCGTGCGCAAAGCTCCGGAAAATCCCCGAGCGCGTCTTCAATCCGCAGCCGCAACTTCTGGCCGGACGAGATCAGCGCCACACAAACTTCTTCGCGGCCGACGGGCGTGACGTAGACCTGGCAGTGACGGCCCCAGTGCAGTTCCATGAAACTGGTCCAGGGCGCGATGCGGTAGTGGCGCCGGAACGCGAAGCGCAGACTCTTTTCCCGGGTTGCGTCCAAGGTTGCGCCCAAGCTTGCGCACAAGGTTGCATCCAACCGATGTTGATCGAGTTTGGCCCAGTTGCGGACGCGCGAACTGGTTCCGTCGGCGCCCACCACCCAACGCGCCCGTACCAATTCTCCAGCCACCAGCACACCTTCGGGATGAAGCCCGGTGACCGCCGCTTGCCACATCATGTGAACTCCGGTCGCCGCCGCGTGATCCAACATGACACGATGCAGATGCGTGCGCCGGATTCCGTATGCGGTTCCGCGAGGAAAGTTAGCCTCGGCTCTTGCGCCGTCGCTCACGAAACGAATGCCAAGGCAGGGGTAGGCTTCGTCCTCGGGAATCGTGATGCCGAGATTGTGCAGAGCCTCGACTCCGTCCGGCATCAGTCCCTCGCCGCAGGGCTTGTCGATCGGCGGAACCGCGCCATCCGCCACCACCACGCTCAAACCGTGACGGCGCGCTGCGATGGCCGTCGCCAGACCGGCAGGTCCGCCGCCGACTACGAATACATCCACCGGATTCGGAAAACTGCTTAGCATAAATCTCTTATCGACGCCTTGTCCCCCCATAAATGATTTCTTAGGGCGTGATGTCTGGCCCGCAGTGGCTAAAGCCGAGTTTCTTGTAGCTCCGGTCGGCACGACTGAAGCCGTGCCCTACCCAGACTCATTTGGGAATTCATGCATGCTTCGTCCTACCATTCCAACAAAACGAATTCCGAGCAAAACCCCGGACCCATCGCGGCCAGCAAGCCGAGCGTGCCTGGTTCGGGGCGGCGATTTTTCATGACTTCTTCGAGCACCACCAGCACCGAGGCCGACGACAAATTGCCGGTTCGGCGCAAGCATTGCCAGGAAACATCGAGTTCGCCATTCTTCAAGCCGAGCGCTTCGGCGGTTGCTTCCAGAATCTTCGGCCCGCCGGTATGCAGCACCCAGTTGCCGATATCGGCGCGAGTCAATCCGCGCTCGGACAGAAAATCGTCGAGATCGTGCGCCAGATTTTTTCGAACCAGGGTCGGAATTTCACGGGAGAGAACTATGCGAAAGCCCTTCTCCGATACGTCCCAGCCCATCATCTCCTCGGTATCGGGGTAGAACACGGAGCGGGTCGCGAGGATGCGCGGGCCAGAAAGCCCGCACTCAGCGTCAGTGCCGGCCACGATCACGGCGGCGGCGCCATCGCCGAACAGTCCGGAGGAAATCAGGTTGGCCATCGAGATGTCTTCGCGCTGCAGCGTGAGCGAGCAGAGTTCGACCGACAGCACCACTGCGACCTGTTCCGGATAAGCGCGCACATAATCGGCCGCGCGCGAAATGGCCGCCGCGCCCGCCACACAACCCAGCCCGAAAATCGGAACGCGGCGAATGCTTCGGCACAATCGCATCCGGTTGATCAGGAGCGCGTCGATCGATGGACTGCTAATGCCGGTCACCGAAACGAAAAAGAACGCGCCCAGATTTCGGCCATGCAAACCAGCGTCCGCCAGCGCGCCTGTCACCGCTTTCTCGCCCAATTCCTTGGCGGTGCGAATCCAGTGACGGTTCGCCTCGCCCCAGGTTTTCATGTTCAGATACTCCTCTTTGGGAAGAGACAGGAAGCGTCCGTCGACGCTGACGTGACGATGCAAACGCCGCAGTACGTGCGGGTTTTCGATCTGATCGCCCCAGTATTCCTGCAGGGCCGCCAGCAACATCTCCTGGGAGTAGTAATGCTGGGGAAACGCGCTCGCTGCGCTAACAATTCGCATGTCTGTTTCCGTTTCGGACGACCCGGAGCCAAATCTCGCCGCCGGCGTATTCGAAATTGTATGCCTGATTCGAAGAACTTGGATGCGGGTGATAGTGTTAGGATTTGTAAAAACTTAGTCAAAGGCAGGATCAACCAGTGAAATTCATCGTCGGACTGATACTTGGTCTTCTCGTCGTGCCCTTCGGACTTTATCTGTATCTTACTGGCGGCGGTGTTCCCGTTGCCACCACCGACTCCGATATGCCCTTCGAGAATTTCTTTGCACACAAGGCCTTGAATGCGCGCATCGCGAAAGACATGCCGAAGAATGTTCCGATTCAGCCGAGCGAAGCCAGCTACCTGGCCGGCGCCGAGCTTTACAAGCAGCATTGCGCCGTTTGCCACGGCTTGCCGCTGACGCCCAAGACGGCGATCGCGGCGGGCATGTATCCGCGACCGCCGCTGCTGTTTGAGGGCAAAGGCGTGACCGAGGATGAGCCGGGCGAAAGCTACTGGAAGATCTTCAACGGCATTCGTCTGAGCGGTATGCCCGGCTTCAGCAAATCGCTTTCTGAAACTCAGATGTGGCAAATCGCGCTGCTGCTGGCCAACGCCGACAAGCTGCCAGCCTCGGCAAAAACGGCACTGGTCACACCCATTGGGGCGAGCGCGCCGCCGGCAACCATGCCGCTTGTGTCGCCGGTGCCGCCCGCGCCGGCGTTTCCGGATTCCGCGCCGCCAAAATAATGCCGAGGAGAATTCGGCATTTCCACCCCTTCAGGCGAAGCCAATGAGCGCTAACCGCCAAGCTCCATCTCGCGCTATCGTTATAAATATGGCGTTTGGCCGTCCCAGGAAACTCTTCACCGAAGCCGAGCTCTACGACTATGCCGTGGGTGCGCTGGCGCGCCGCATGCGCTCGGTCGCGGAACTGAAGCGCCTGCTGCGGAATCGCGTGGAAGCCGATACCGAAATCGGCAAGACGCTGGTGGAACTGATTGTCGTTCGCCTGAAAGATCAGGGCTATCTGAACGACGCCAAGTACGCGGCGGCTTTTTCGTCGTATCGCCGCGACAACGAGAAATTCGGACGCAGGCGCGTGGTCAGCGACCTCAAGGCCAAGGGAGTGCATGGCGACGTCATCGAAAAAGCGGTTTCTTCCGTCTATGACGACGTGAAGGAAGAGAATCTCGCACGCGATTATCTTCGCCGCAAACGCCTGCAGAAGCCCAAGGACAAAGACCAGAAGCAGGCAGCCCGCATCTTCCGCCAGTTGATGCGCGCCGGATTCGGATCGAAAACCATCTTCACCATCCTGAAGAAATGGGACGTGGACGAAGAAACTCTTACTGAACTCGAGAACGAGACTTCCGAGGCGTCCCACTGAATGCCCTGGTTGCGCGCCCCCCATGACTCTGATACAACTTGGCAATTAAAGATCTCTGCAATTTCTTTGGAGGAACTATGAAAACGAAGTTCTGTTTGATGATCGCAGCCGCACTACTGGCTTTGACGGCGTTCTCGTATGCCCAGGCGGGCGACGACATGAAGAAGGCAGCCGACGATACCGGCAAAGCCACCGACACAGCCGCGAAGAAGACGGCGCACGCCACCAAGACGGCGGCCGTGAAGACTGCCGACGCCACCAAAACCGCCGCCAAAGACACTGGCAAAGGCACCGAAACTGCCGCCAAGGACACTGGCAAAGGCACCGAAACCGCCGCCAAGGATACCGGCAAGGCCACGAAGACAGCGGCAAAGGACACGGGCAAAGCGACCGAAAAGGCCGCCGACAAGACCGGCGCCGCCACTAAGACGGCGGGTAAGGATACCGGGAAGGGCGTGGTAAAGGGCACAAAGGCGGTCGGCAAGGGCGTGAAGAAGGGCGCCGAGAAAACCGAAGACGTAGCGAAGTAGTGTGCCGTGACGTTGCGTAAAGACGGGCGTGTCCTTGCCCGTCACTACTTTTACTTCTGAGTGTGGGGACGGGCGACTCGCCCGTCCTGCTGCTTCGCTCACGCGGCGACGGGAACCGGTGCTCGCCTGTCCTTATCGTTATTCTGCATTCTTCCCGTCGAGTTTCTGCTGATCGCAGCCGAACAACCCCAGCCGAACTGTGGTTATCGTTTAGAATTTAGCTTTACAGTTCGGCCCCCCATGCCCACAGGCTCCGAAATTCGCCGCAAGTTCCTGGACTTCTTCATTCAGAAGGGACACCGCGAGGTGCACTCCTCGTCGCTCGTCCCGGCGAACGACCCGACGCTGCTCTTTACCAACGCCGGCATGAACCAGTTCAAGGACGTTTTCCTCGGCCTCGAAAAGCGCGACTACGCGCGGGCAACGACTTCGCAGAAGTGCGTGCGCGCCGGAGGCAAGCACAACGATCTCGAAAACGTCGGCTTCACCAATCGTCATCACACGTTCTTTGAGATGCTGGGGAATTTTTCGTTTGGCGACTACTTCAAGAAAGACGCTATCGCCTACGCGTGGGAGTTGATCACTTCGCCGGAGTGGTTCGGGATTGATCGAGAGAAACTTTACGCCACCGTCTTTAAAGGCGAAAACGGAGTTCCGCGAGATGCGGAAGCCTACGACTTGTGGCTAGGTCAAGGAGTGCCGAAAGATCGCATCTACGAATTTGGCACGAAAGACAATTTCTGGCAGATGGGCGACACCGGTCCCTGCGGGCCTTGCAGCGAGATTCACTACGACATGGGGGTCATAGCGAGCGATCAGGGTCATACCGACTGCGCGTTTGGCTGCGATTGCGGACGGTATGTCGAACTTTGGAATTTGGTGTTCATGCAGTTCGACCGCGATTCGAGCGGCAAACTTAATCCGCTGCCCAAGCCGTCGATTGATACCGGGGCGGGGCTGGAGCGGCTGGCGGCAGTGCTCCAGGGCGTGATTTCGAATTACGAGACGGATTTGTTTACGCCGCTGATCAGGCGAGCAGCAGAGTTGACTGGTGCCTCATTAAAGAAGGAACTCGACAAGGAAGCACATACAAAATCTGCAGCCTCCTTACGCGTCATCGCTGACCACTCGCGAGCGGCGACATTCTTGATCTCCGACGGCGTGATTCCTCTAAACGAAGGGCGCGGATACGTGCTGCGCAAGATAATCCGGCGAGCGATCACGCACGGACGCCTACTCGGGCGGGAGAAGCCTTTTCTGCATGAGATGGTTTTCGCGGTGCGCGACCTGATGCAGGACGCGTTTCCGGAACTGAAAGAATCGGCGGAGCGGGTGTCGAAGGCCGTGCTGGCTGAGGAAACCCGGTTTGCGCATACGCTGGACTTGGGTTTGAAGAAACTTGAAGAAGACTTGGAAGCGGCCGTCCACTTAAGTTCCACGCTCGGGACTACGACTGCATCAGAGGTAGTTCGGCTTTCTGGCGCCGCCGCTTTCAAACTCTACGACACCTTCGGTATGCCGCTGGACTTCATGCAAGACGCGGCGCGCGATCAGGGCATTCACTTCGATCAGGAGGGGTTCGACCGCGCCCTTGCGGATCAGCGCGAGCGCGCCCGCGCGTCATGGAAAGGCGCAGCAAAACAAACGGCCAATCCCGCTTACCAGCAACTCCCAAAATCCGAGTTCGAGGGCTATCGCCAAACGCGCTCCAACAACTGCGAGGTGCTGGCCATCATCAAAAACGGCCAAGGCGCCCGGGAACTCGAGCCCGGCGACTCGGGCGAGATCATTCTCGACCACACGCCCTTCTACGCCGAATCCGGTGGCCAGGTCGGCGATCGCGGATGGTTCTACTCCGACGATCACAACACGGTCGCCGCCGAGGTTACCGGATGCTACTACCCGGTGCAGGGCGTGCGCGCGCATCAGGTCGTGGTCAGGAACCCACCCTCCGCAAAAAACGCGGAAGGGTGGGGCACCCTCCGCGTCGGGCAGAAAGTGGATGCCGTGGTCGATACCTCGATTCGCGAGGCCACTATGCGCAATCACACGGGCACGCATCTGCTCCACGCGGGATTGCGCGAAGTGCTGGGCAAGCATGTGAAGCAGGCGGGATCGCTCGTGGCTCCCAATCATCTACGCTTCGATTTCTCGCACTTCACCGGCGTTGAAGACGAAGAACTGCAGGACATCGAAGACATCATCAACAAGGAGGTCCTGCGCAACGAAGTGGTCAAGGTGATCCCAGACGTTCCGATTGACGTGGCCGTCAACGAGTATCACGCGATGGCGCTGTTTGGCGAGAAGTATGGCGACAGGGTGCGCGTGATCAAGATCGGAGATTTTTCGACGGAACTGTGCGGCGGCACGCACACCGGCGCTACGGGCGAGATCGGGCTGATCAAGATTTTGAAAGAAGGAAGTGTGTCATCGGGCGTGCGGCGCATCGAGGCGGTGACCGGCGAAGGCTCCCTGCGCCACTTTCGCAAAGATCACGAACTGGAAGGCGTGGTCGCAAGCCTCGTCGGTCCCACCCTTTCGCAAAAACCGCGAAAGGATGGGGCACCCCCTACCGAGGAGATGCCGGCTTCTCCGGCCGAGGCCTTGAAACTGGAACTCGAAAAGAAAGACGCCGAAATCAAGCGCCTCACGCGCGAACTTGATCAGGCGCGGATGAAGTCCGCATCGTCGAGCACGGCCAACATCAGCGAAAAAGTCAGAGAAGTTCGCGGTGTCAAAGTTCTGACCCACCGTGTGGATAATCTGGAGCGCGCGCAGATGCGCACGCTGGTCGATCAGCTTCGCGACAAGCTCGGCTCCGCCGTAGTCGTGCTTGGCTCGGCGTCGAATGGCAACGTCTCGCTCATCGTGGGCGTAACCAAAGACCTGACCAGCCGCATTCAGGCGGGAAAAGTCATCGGCCCCGTGGCGCAGAAGGTTGGCGGCAAGGGCGGCGGGCGTCCGGATCTGGCCGAGGCGGGCGGAAAGGACGCGGCGGCGCTGGACTCGGCGCTGAGTGAGGCTTACAGTGTCGTGGAATCGCTGTTGACTTAGATTTCGTCGGCGATCCTCTGAGTCCTTGGTGGTGAATGAACACTTAACCACAGGGAGCACTGAGGAACACAGGGAAAACCGTTCGGGGTCCGCAATGGATGAACGCATACGATTCATTGAGCATCGAGGCAGGGAGATTCTGCTGGTGGACTTTTCACAGGCCAACGCACGCGAGATGCTGCTTGTGCTTGAGGAGTTGCGGCTCACGGCGGCGCAGCAGCCGCGGGAGTCGCTAGTCACGCTCGCCGACTACACCGGCTCGACAGTGGATCACACGGTTGCCACCAAGATTAAAGAGGTGCTGGCGCTCGACCGTCCGTTTGTGACGAAGACGGCGTGGGTCGGCACGGAGGGCATCCCACACGCCTTCATGGAAAACTTCCACACCTTTTCCCAGCGCGAGATTGCGACCTTCAAGACGCGGGAAGAGGCGATGGACTGGTTGGTGAAGGAGTAGTTCTCAGTTCCCGGTTCTCAGTTCTCAGTTCTCAGTTCTCAGTTCTCAGTTCTCAGTTCTCAGTTCTCAGTTCTCAGTTCTCAGTTCTTCGCGATTCGATTTGAAGTGGTTCGGTTGCAGTTTTTTCTGAGAACTGAGAACTGGGAACTGAGAACTTTCTTTCAGCTTCTCCACTTCAACGTCACCGGCCCGCTCATCGGATGTTTAAATTCGCCGCCGTTCTTCTTTACTTCCAGCATGGCGTTTTTCAGTCCGAAATACCACTTGGCGGGACGGTCGGCGTCGTCGATCAGCATTAAATGCGGGTTGTGTTTCAGGCCTTCGGATTGAAGTTCCATGGTGCGGCGGTCCTGCTCCACGAATTTTGCGAAGACGAATTTCAGCAACTCGGGGCCGAAGGGAATCCAACGAAATAAATTCCACGCGGCTACTACGTCGATGCGGCACTGGCTGCGCGTGAGGGGGGTGACGGTGGTCAGGCTTGAGAACCAGTATTTACCGGCGCGAATGATTTCCGAGCGCAGGTTGGGCAGGACGAAATCGATGGTCGTGGTGATCGAATCGGCGTCAGCGTAGAGGCGCAGAAGTTTATAAGGAGCGCTGTTGGAGCTGGGCGTGTGCGCGCTCATGCGAAATCCGTAGGGGATGGGTTCGAAGTTCTTCTGCTTCTCGTGAATCGATTTTTGCGTGCGCCACCACCATGCCTGGTGGACGAAGGGGCCGTGCGCGGGATCCATCAGGCCGATGATGCCGTGGTCGACGGAGCAAGGCAGGTCGGCGGTGAGATAAGCCAGTTTGTAACGCTCGCTGAATTTCGGAATCTCAGGGGCGGGCGTGGGAGCGGGCGCGGGTTTCGAGAATCCGGCGCCGGCGGGGCCGGGATCGGGGACGAAGACCCAGATGAAGTCGTCGCGCTCTTCGCAGGGGTAGCTGCCGGCGTAAATGCGGTCGATTTTCAGCGTTTGCTCGGGTACGAGCGACGGGATCAGCTGGCACTGGCCAGTGTGCGCGTCGAATCTCCAGCCATGATAGGAGCATTCGATTTGCCGGCCGTCGAATTGTCCGCAGGAAAGTGGCATGCCGCGATGCGGGCAGGCGTCGCGCAGGGCAAAGGGCCGACGGTCGCGTCCGCGGCCTCGTCCAATCACCAGCGGCTGTTCCAGCAACATGCACTTGGCTAACTCTCCGCTGCCGAGTTGATTGGATGGGAGGGCGCGGTACCAGAAGCCGAAGAGCATGAGCGCATCGGGCGTCTGAGACTGGAGTGGAAAGTCGTCAGGCATTGGACAGGTGAGGATACCGCAGTAGATCAAAAACTTGAACCGCCGAGACGCAGAGGACGCCGAGAAAGGCAAAACCTTAACTACAGGGTACGCAGAGAATCACAGGGGAAATCAAAGTCTCAAATGTAATAACGGGTGGGAATCTATGCACGCTGTCCGGAGCGCAGGCGCGTTCTTAATTGGGCGTAGGCTTCGCGCGCCACGCCCGGCTCTTCTATGTGGGCGAGGAAGAGCTTGCGCAGGGCGGCGGTGGTCAGGCGGCCTTCGAGATAGGCGTCATAGAGATCGTTGCCGGCGAGATATCCGAGCTGCTCGGCGACGTATTCATATTTGCGTCCGGAGAAGGAGGGAGCCGGCGCTAAGGATTCGAGAGCAGACGCTTGGCGGTGCTGGGTCAGACAGTCGAGAGCTCCGACCGCATCGGCGAACGGAAGCGAGGTCTGGAGTTCGAGGTCTTCGCGAGTCACGTCGAACAAATCCGCAATGTCAGCATCGCGGAGAGCGGGACGCGCCGGGTATAAGATGCGCGATCCGAGAAAGGCGAGTGCGTGTTCGAAGACGGTCATGTAGAACGCGTCGTCTTTATCCAGCGAGAGGGCGCCAGGCGCGGTGTTCGGTGTCGCCTTGCCATTGCAAAGATTCGGCAGCCCGCGACAGGCCTGATGCAGGAAGCGGGTGGCGTCCTCGGCGGAGGATGTCATACGGAACTCACGCACATAGACGGCATTTATCGGTGTCAGGTAGACGCTGCCGCGGTCGCGGACCCGGCGAAGCAAAGACCGGCGGTGTTCGGCGGTAAATCCTTTACGGGATAAGAAGCGGCGCAGGAGCGCGTCGGAGCTGCGCGAATAGACTTCGGGCATGAGGTCGACCAGCAGCCGGGGCTGGGTGGTGTTGTGCGGCGAGTACTGGTTGATGCCTAGAAAACGCACCATGCCGTCGATCAGGTTGTAGAGGGTGGGGCCGAGGTCGGGGGCGCTGTGGTCTTTAGCGTTGCGTCCCCAGCGGTCGAGGCAGAGGCGGTAGTTCTCATATTTCTCGAGGGGCGTGGCGTTGAAGACGCAGAAAACATTTTCGCGGGCGTTTTTGCGGACTTGGACGGCTTCGACGCGGTCGTGGGCTTCTCCCGCGGCGCGCCAGTAGAGGGCGTCGACGTTTTGGAGAACGGTGAGCATGGGTTCCGCGGGAAGCTGCCGCTGCAGCACAGCTGGCAGGTGCTGGGGCGCGAGGTGCGACTCTCCGAAAAGAACGAGGATGAGCGCGTCGGGATGGGTTTGGCGGATCTCGGCAATCTTGTCGGCGGCGTGGCGGTCGCGAGCGCCGATTTTTCGCAGATCTTCGCGCGGCATGCAGTCGAGCCCGTAGATGGATACGCCGTGGTCACGGGCAGCGCAAAGCAGTTCGTAGAATGGAGTCCAGTCGTATCCCCAATCGAGTTCGAAACGGACGCGCTGGCGCAGTTCGTCTTCGTCTATTTCGCCGCGAAGCCATTCGTCGAGAATGTGCTGGTCGCGGGAAAAAATGGTTTCCACTCCCAGCACCACGGGGCGATGGCGGCGGCGTAAATCGCAAAGCAGCGAGGCCAGATAGCGCTGCGAGTTGGGCAAAGCATGGTAGTCGCCGACCAGAACGATTCCGGCTTTGGCAACTTCGCGGCGGACGTCGCCCGCGGTGAGAACCTTCTCATAAGAGCGGTAGGCCTCCCGAAAATCGCGAAGATATTTGCGTCCGGAGGCGGGATCGATGGCGCGAATCTCACGCTCCACGCTGGCGATAGCGTGGAGTTGGGCGGCACTGCGCCGCGATCGTAAGATGCCGGTGGTTGCCATAAATGCGTCGTTAGTCGCTGGTCGCCGGTCGTTCGCCTCCGCTCGGCTGAATGTCGAAATTACAAATCCCGAATTTCAGTTCAGCCGCCTTGACTTGACCTCCCCGCGTCCCTATCCTCAGCTTTCGAGGCCGCGACTTAGATGCCTCGACTTGGATGACTGATGGAGCGCCACCTTTGTCCCTTCCGCCGGAAAACTTGACAGTGGCCACGACCGGCGCCAGCGGGTCGATATTCTTGAAGCACCTTCTACTCGCCGTCGAACGCGACCCGCGGGTGAAGACGGTAAACTTCATCGCTTCCGACAGCGGCCTGCGCGTCATGGCCGAGGAACTCGGTGTCGAAGGCCGTTCCGATCTCCTACGTCAAATCATCGGCGCGCCTTCGGCGAAGATTCAGCAGCAGTCCAACAGCGATATCGGTGCGAACGTGGCCAGCGGGTCGTATCCTTCGGACGCGATGGTCGTGATCCCGTGCAGCGTGGGCACGCTGGGGCGCATTGCCAACGGCACCGCCTCGCGCCTGATCGAGCGTGCCGCCGATGTCACGCTTAAGGAGCGTCGGCCGCTCGTGCTGTGCATTCGCGAGACGCCGCTCAACAAAATCCACATCCGCAACATGTCGCTGGCGGCGGACGCGGGAGCGACGATCTTCCCGCTAATCCCAACGTTTTATAGCCATCCGCCGAGCGCCGATGCCATGGCACAGGAATTTGCCAACCGCGTGCTGGCGCATATAGGACTGCCCCAACCGGGTGCATACCGCTGGAAGGGCTGAAGCCAGCTCTCAGTTCCCAGTTCTCAGAAAAACCTTCGTTTCGCGATCCTGCAGGCTTTACTGAGAACTGAGACCGAGAATTTCTCGAAAGAACGATGACTTTGGGGGGAAGCCTTGCCTGCTTTGCAGGGGTGTTCTCAGTCTAGGCAAGGGGCAGTAACGAAGGTAGGTATCTGGCGGGCATGTACTGCAAGTGCGGGCTGAAAAGTTCTCAGTTCCCAGTTGTCAGTGGCACGGTTGAGCGTCAGGGGATTCTCTGAGAACTGAGAACTTTGTTCAGGGGAAGTTCTGCCGGTTGGGGCGATTTTTTTTGGTAATGCTGCCTGCGGTCTGATACCACGCGACCACCCAGGGTACGATCAGCGAAAATACCAGACGCGCGGCCAGCGTTCGGATGGGAGTTCTTCGGAGATCGGTCCAATCCAATCTGAAGGCAAAATAGATTTCGAGCGCGAGCACGCACAACAACGGAACGGGCGAGTAGACCAGAGCGAGAGCGGCAAGAATCTCAGCGAAGCAGCGAGCCATATTTCGCCACAGGCGGGCCGAGCGTCCGCCCAAGACGCCGTCCGTCACGGAGTAGCTGACCATTTGCCGGAGAGCCGAGCGGAAAGTGTGGCGCGGCTGGTAAGCCGCCTTGGCGCGTTCCGGGAAGGCAGGAGTCACAAGCTTGCGCACCTTGGAGTCGAATACGGTGTCTTCTCCGAGGAAGACGGTCTCGGGGAATCCGCCGACCCGTTGCCAGAGCTCTTTGCGGAAGGCCATGGAGCGGGCAGTGCAGGATTTGGTAGCCGCGCCGGGGTTCAACTTGACTCCGAAGAAGGGCGCGGAGGCAATGTCCCAGACGGTGGCGTTTGCTGGATCGATATACGATCCGCCGACGGCATAGGGGGACTCGCCGTTAGAAATCGGGGCCGTCAGATTGGCGAGCCAGTCGCGATGGTAGGTGCAACCGGCATCGGCGCAAGCCACGACATCGGAGGAGGCTGCGGCGATTCCGACGTTGCGGCCGCGTGCGATCGGCCCCGGCGAACGTTGCAGACTGCAACTTTCGTCGCGGATAGGAACCAGCGTCGGGTATTTTGACCGGGCGGCTTCGAGACGCTCCCAGGTTCCGTCGGTGGAACCGCCATCGACGATGATGACCTCGGCGGGCGCGAGAGTCTGCTGCATCAGACTCTCGACCAGCGAGTCGATGTCATCGACTTCGTTGAGGACGGTAGCGGCCACGCTCACGGATGGCATGTCGAGTGGAACCAGTGTAACCGCGAAAATCAGTTCTCAGTTCTCGGTTCCTAGTTCTCAGTACTCAGTTCTCAGTTCTCAGTAAACTACCTCGCGCTTCTCACAGAGAACTGGAAACTGAGAACTATTGCTTCTTCCGGCACACCACGTCCGTGCCGTTGACGTCAGCATGGCTTTTTTTGTACTCTGCCGTTACACCGGAAAGGAGGTGGTCGGATGATAAGTTCTGATTGTCATAGTAGAAGTACCAGACCAGGTGAGGTGGCTGAGTCTTAGGGCGGTTGCTCTAAGCGGAGTTCTCGAGGAACCTTGGTCGGGGGAATCGGGAACAATCTCTCGCAAACCATCCGTGAGTATGGGCTGATTGATAAAGTCTGATCCGCCGGGCACAGGCTGTGCCCGGCACCGGAATGAGCGAGGGGCCACGAGAGTGACCACCTCAGTCAATCCCAAACAGTCCACCGGGCAGCCCGCAGGCTGAAAAAGCTTGCGGGCTGTTCTTTATTTCAGGAGACAGGTCTCAGGTCTCAGGAATGCAAACCACATGTTCTTTCTGGGGAGTCCTAACAGCGGCTGCTAGAAAATTTGCCTTTTGCTGAGTCCCACGAGCGTTCGGTTGAATCTGTACTAGAGCGTTCGGTGCTCAAGCCATGCAAATCCAGACGATCGACGGCTTCCTGGAGTATCTCAACAAGGTTCACCAACGCACCACCCGGGTTGCGCAATGCATTCCGCCGGACAGACTGGAGTGGTCGTTTCGCGAAGGCAAATTCACGCTCGGAGATTTGGTTCGCCACATCGCTGCCATCGAACGCTACATGTTCGCGGAAACCATTCAGGGGCAGCCCAGCCGATACGCCGGTTGCGGACGAGAGCTGGCCGATGGCTATGAAGCGGTAATGACCTTCCGGGAGACGCTTCATGGCCAGACGGTTGAGATTCTTTCTCGCATTGGAATTGGCGATGAAGGACTGGAAAGAAAATGCACAACTCCCGATGGCGCGAGGATTACGATCTGGAAGTGGTTGCGCCTGATGATGGAACATGAGATCCATCATCGCGGACAGATCTATTTGTATTTAGCCATGTTGGAGGTCCCAACCCCGCCGCTCTATGGGCTTACATCCGAGGAACTCCTGCAGAGGAGTGTCAGAGTCTAGTCGACCTGGAAATACCCCACGCAAAAAAAACTAGCGAATTGCGGTAGTCTATAGCACCGGCAACCGACCGGTCAGTTGTGAAATCCGGGATGTAGGAACTCGGTGGTTCCTGAGACCTGACACCTAAGAGCTGAGACCTTCCTTATGGATGACAAGCACTACCGCGCCCGCATCACCAAGCGCACGGATTTTGCGCCCGATCTGTGGATGATCCGCATTGATCCAGGCGCGAAATTCACCTTTACTCCGGGTCAATACGCGACGCTCGGCATTGAACACGACGCGCGGCGACTGGAGCGTCCCTACTCGATTGTTTCTTCTCCCTACGAAAAGGAACTGGAATTCTTTTTTGAACTGGTGCCGCAGGGCGAGACCACGCCACCGCTGTATGACATGCAACTGGGCGATGAAGTTCTGGTGCGCAAAGTCGCGAAGGGCCTCCTGACACTCGACACTGCACAACCGGAACGCACCAACCACTTGATGGTGAGCACCGTGACCGGAGTTGCGCCCTTTGTCAGCTACGTTCGAACGCTGTTCAAGGACTGGGAAGAAGGCAGGTTTGCGGGCAACCACAAATTATTCCTGCTGAACGGCGCCAGCCGGTCGTGGGAGTTCGGTTATCGCGAGGAACTGGAAAACTTCGCGAAACAAGCGCCGTGGTTTCAATGCGTCTCTACGGTGAGCCGTCCGTGGGAGGACGACAGTTGGAAGGGTGAGGTTGGACGCGCGGACGATTTGATTCGCAAGTACGCCGACCAGTGGGGATGCACCGGGGCGAATAGCATGGCGTATCTATGCGGGCATCCGGAGATGGTCGAACACGGGAAGGGTATCCTGAAGCGCATAGGCTTCAAGAAAGAAAACTTGAAAGAAGAAGTGTATTGGGTGCCGTCGAAGTGAACTGGTGGAGCGCCGGGCGCCCTCGCCCGGCCCGCCGGAATTTCATTTTTGCGAAGCGGCTTCCCCTTATTTTGTCCCGATGGCATCGAGTATGGCATCGTTGATGGCATAGGCAGTACCATCACTGCCGATCACCGTCGGCGTGTAGGCTTCGCCAATGCCGGTGGAAAGCGTGATCTTCTCCGACAGCGTGTTGGACGTCAGGTCCCAGCGGTAGAGTTTGCCGTCCTCGCTGTTGGCGAGAATCGACTTCGTGACTGGATCGACCGCAGCCGTGTTGATGCACCATTCCCTGACCGCTCCCGGAAACTGCGGGAATTCCGGATCGGGCGTAACCCCCAGAATGGTGATGACTTCATTCATAACCAGCGTGCTGGGAATGATCGGGTCCTTCTCGGTGGCGTTCGGGTCGAGGACGGCAATGCGGTTGTGCCCATCGCCGGTGCCGACGCCCGCATAGTTGTTGTACTTCGTCATGAGCAGGTAGCTCGATTTCCCGGTATAACTCGGGACCAGCGAGGCGGGAACGATGGAGGCCGTGTCGTCCCAGCCAAAGCTGCCGGGAATCTTGGTCTGCGACAGATCGCTGCTGAAGTGCAGCAGCCAGCCGCGATCATTGTGATTGGGAAAAGGATTTTCGAGCACCCCGAAATAGACATCCCCGTCAGGTCCGACAGTCGGTGCGGCGGAACTGCCGTCGTAGAGCCACGCGTCCAGCCCCGAGGACGGATCGGTCAAAAGCACGCGGTTCACGAGCGCGAGCGTGGTGCTGTTCAGAGCCAGCAGATATCCATAGCTTCCGTTGTCGACCGCGACATACAAGAGGCTGCCGTCCGGTGAGAGCGCGGGCGCGCAACTGATGGCGACTTGCGTAATGGCGGGGTCGCCGCTGGCGGTGGCGGCTGAAACCCACGTTCCCGTCCCATTGGCGGCAATGCGTGCCAGGCCGCTTTGCAGGTTGAGCGGGGTGGACCCGAGGACGAGGAATCCGAAATAGAGATTGCCGTTGGCGTCGGTGGTGAGCGGAGTATCGATCTGCACGTTCTGCTGGTAAGCCGTGGGGTCCTTCCGGTAATTCTTTGCGCCGTAGAAGTAAAGGCGAGTCGTAGTGCTCTTAGTCTCATCGGGATTCTGCCGCACCAGCACCCGGCCGGCAATGTCGGGAACGAAAAGCTGGTTGCCCGAAATGGTGGGCCCAAGTCCGGGGACGAAGCTTGCCTCCGGCGCCTGCCAGCCGGTTGTTTGCACCCAGAGCCGCTTGCCGGTAGCGCCGTTATGAGCCTCGACGCGAAAACTGTTCGTGTTTGTCTTTACCGGCACAATCACCGTGTTCGCGGCAGTAACTAGCGGCGATCCGTAGTGGATGAAAATCTCGCCCCCCGGTGGATGCAGGTCCACGGGCACGTGCCAATGAATCGTGTCGAGCGCTTGTGACTGGACGGTAGAAAGCGCGGTGTGCTGCTCGTCATGCGAGTGCGTCAGCCAAGCGCCGGTTTGAGCGGCTGCGTTCGACGCCAGCAGCGCGGCGCAGGCGGCCATCCAAAGTACAGAAGAAAGCAGTCGAGACGGTGCGGTTTTGATCAGGTGCTTCATCCTTAATACCTCGCGTTGCAGCCATGGGCGCGGGAATTGACTCCCCACGAGAGTAGCAGCGTAGCAGTTTACCCTCTCGGAGTTGTCAATAATAGGTAAAAAATGGCACCGGATTTTTGGCCGGACGGGCGAGACGCCCGTCGCTCCATCATTTCACTCGTGTTCTGCGGGAGCGAAGAAAACCAGGACTTCGAGTTCTTCCTGGATGTCGTAGAAGCGATGCTCCAGTTCCGCCTCGACGAAAATTACCGAACCGGTCTGCACCTCGGCGTGCTCGGAGCCGATTTGCATGCGGGCCCGCCCTCGGACGACGTAGTACATCTCGTCTTCGCGGTGTGGTTTCTGGGGATCGACGCCGCCTTTCGGCAAAACATAAACGCCAGCGCTCATAGCCGGGACACGTAAGAATTCGAGATAGGATTTGCCCTTTGCGCTCCGTTGGTGGGAGAGTTCGTCAATTTGGAAGAAATGATTCATGGAAAGCCTTACTGAGAACTGAGAACCGGGAACTGAGAGCTGAGAACTGAGAACTGAGAACTGAGAACTAGCCAATAGCTCCTCGAAAGAAAATATCGGTGTACTGCTGCACCAGCGCGTCTCCGGTTAGCGGGCCGCCGGGCTTGTACCACTGGTAGATCCAGTTGATCATGCCGACCAGGGCGAAGGCGGCCGCACGCGGCGTGACCGGCGACGGAGAACCGCGCTTGCGCTGGACCTCGGCAATGAGGTTCTCGACGAAGACCAGGTAATCCTTCTTGCGCGCGTTGATCTTGCGGCGCAGGACCGGCGGCAGGGGATGGTTCTCGTGCAGCATGACCGTAATCTCGCGGTCTTCGGGACTGAGCACAACCTGAATGTGCAGCCGGATCAGCGTGCGCAGCCGCTCTTCGACTCCCTCGATGCGGCGCGCCACCTTGATGACCCGGTCTTCAGTAATCTGCATGGCGTGCGACATGATGTGGAACAGAATTTCGTCTTTCGATTGGAAGTGGTGATAGAGGCCGCCTTTGGAGAGCTTAAGCGCGGCGGCGACGTCGTTCATGGAAGTGGCATCGTATCCCCGCTGTTGAAACAGGCGGGCGGCGGTGCGCAGGATTTCCTGGCGAGGTTCCTGACGGATTTCCTGGCGACGTTCGATGGCAGCTTCGCGAAGCATCACCAGAGATGGTATCGCGGAATGGCTTCGGGGCTCTACTGCGCGCATTCCTTGTAAGTTTTGGGTTGTCATCCTGAGCGAAGCGAAGGAGCCCCTCCCGCCCGAAAATGTGTGCCGGGAGTAGGGGTCCTTCGCTTCGCTCAGGATGACAAACTAAGCGAGGGTGCGAGTATCAATCCGTGCTCCAACGGAACCGCATCACCGCCACCACCCCAAACAACAGCGTGAAGAGCAGCAATACAGCAATGGGCGCGAGCGCCGAGGAAAATCCCAAGCCGCGCCAGGTCATGCCGTCCAGCCCATCCATCGCCCACCGCGTCGGAACGATCACAGTCAATCTCCGCAGCCACTTCGGGAAGATGAAAGTTGGCACCCAGGCGCCGCCGAGCATCACCATGATGAGCGTCGCCATGATGGAGTAGCCACGTGTGGCCTCGACCGTCTCACCGAGAGCGGCGACCATGAGGCCGAAAGCGGCGGTCATCAATGAGAACGCGACGCAGACTCCCACAAAGCCCGCGAAGCTGCCCAGGATGCGGACTCCAAACACGACCCGGGCGAAGCTGAAGAGCACCAGCAGAATAAATCCCGCCATCAGGGACGCGCTCACCGTCCGGCTGCCCAAGCAGCATGGTTCGAGAAAGTGGCGCGGCCCGAAAGCGCTGCCAGAGCCCGCTCTGTCGAAGCATCAGCAACGCGATCCCGACATCGAGTCCCATGAAGAGGATGAACTGGACGGCCATTCCTCCGAACGAGTGGGCGTAACCGTTGTACTTTACGTCTTCTCCCGACGTGATCGCTTCTTCGCGGGTTTCGTAGGGCATGGTCAGGCCGCCGGATAACTCCGCTGGCCCGGACGCGCTCTCGCGGTCTCGGCGTTCGTTTAACTCCCGCACGCCGCCCAGCAGATCGCGCAGAGCCTTCCGGTCTTCCGCCGGGAGCTGAGTATCGTTCTCCACCCGCGCGAGGGACTCGTCCACTACTTCGCGTCCGCTTTTACCGGTGAACATCTCCTTGCTGACGGCCTGCATGACCGCGCCACTCAGAATGCCCTTTACCATACCGAGTTCCACGTTGTGGGAAGGATCGTAGAGCAGGCCAAGTTCGGGTTTACTCGCGCCCGTAAAGAGCGCACGTCCGGCATCCCTGCCAAAATCTTTGGGGATGACGATTGCGGCGGTAGCTTTTCCCTTTCGCACAGCCTCGCGCGCAACGTCCAGCGTCGAGGGCTTCACGTCCAGGCTCTTGTCGCCGGCGAGTTGAGTGATGAGGCTGCGGGAGATGTCGCTTCCGTCCTGGTCAATCACCAGCACCGCCACTTTGCTCGTCTCCGCGTTGCCTCCTTGTCCGCCGAACAGGTAGCCGAAGAACGAGGCCAACACGATGGGCACCAGCACCCCGACCACCACGGCTCTCCGGTCGTTGAAGAACAGTCTCAGGTCTTTTCGCACCAAGGCCAGGAACGGAATCATTTGGAGTCTCGAAGGCTCCTTCCCGTGAGAGTAAGAAAGACGGTCTCAAGATTCGGCTGCTCGCTGGAGACATGATGGAAGGAATGACCGTTCTCGGCCAGCCAGCGCAGAACAACGGGCGCGCCGCGCGACAGGTCGTGGACTCCAACTCGGAGAGTGCCTTGTTCCAACTCAGTCGACTTTACTTCCGCCAGCGTCAGCATCTGCTCCGGGTTGAAACCGTCCGCATGGTCGAGTTCGATGGCAAGCACGTTGGTGACCGGCAACAGCTTGTGCAGTCCCTGCAAGGTGTCGTTGGCAATCATCTGCCCATGATCGATGATCACGATGCGGTCGCAGAGGCGCTCCGCCTCTTCCATGTAGTGCGTCGTATAGATAAGGGTTTTGCCGCGCTTCTTCAGCGTCTCCAGATTGTCAAAAATGGCGTTGCGGCTTTGCGGATCGACACCGACCGTCGGCTCATCGAGCAGAAGGATCTGCGGATCGTGCAGCAGGGCCGCGGCCAGGTTCAGGCGCCGTTTCATGCCTCCGCTGAAAGTTTTGACTTTGTCGTCGGCGCGATCCGACAATGCGACCAGATTCAGCGCGTCATCGATAGCCTGCTTTGCTTTCGCACCGGCGATAGAGTAAAGTGCCGCAAAAAAAGTCAGGTTGTCGCGCGCCGTCAGTTGGTCATAGAGCGCCATGTCCTGCGGCACGAGGCCGATCTTCAGCTTGACCGGGTCGGTGTCGCTCTTTACCTGCTTGCCTTCGATCAGGACTTCGCCGGAATCCGGGCTCAGCAATCCCGCAATGATGGAGACGGTGGTCGTTTTGCCGGCGCCGTTCGGCCCGAGCAGGCCGATGGTCTCTCCGTGATCAGCCCGAAAACTGACGCCAGTGACGGCCACCAGCTTTCCATAGCTCTTCGTCAGGCCGTTCACTTCCAGCATGGCTGAGGAGTGTACCACCGTCAGATTTCGAGCTGATTAATCATTAAACTTATCGCGAAAAATTCGAAGTGAGATGCTACCGAACCTTGCGCTGGCTTGACGGCAGGTTGCTGGGTTTTGACAGATTCGCTCTCCGTCCACTGTCAATCGCAGATAGGTTGTGAGCTGTTTCAGCGGGGGAATCCGCTCCGGTGCCCAGCCGCAGAACCGGCCGGCGGATTTCCTCGGGCACCCCGACCTGTTCAGCCTTCCGCAGGTGAGCTTGCACTACGGCCTCGATCGCCGCGGATGAACGCACGTTTCGCTGGCGGAGAAAGTAGTGGCCGAGTACGGCCTCCCGGAGATCGCCATTTACGCATCCGTATTCAAAAGCCTCAAATCGGACTTCCTGCAAGCTGTCCCCCCGCATGCGATTCGGAGCGTTACGGGCGCCGCCGTGCAGTCGCTGAATCCGCGACACAGCGCGGTCGATGACGCGAGCGAGTTCGGCGCCGAATTCCAGCGCGCGGCCTTTCAGCAGACGTTGCTTCGCTCTCTCCGCGGAAAACCAGGTGGGATTTCGATTCGCTTCCTGTGGCGGTTCGAGCCGAGTCACTTCGCAAAGGTGAGCAGCGACGGCAAGCTCTGGCTCGGAAGGCCGGGCAGAGGATCGGGCAGAAGACCGGGCAGAAGATCGCGCGCTTTTTTTCGTAGTGGCAATGTCAGGTTTGCGACGGAAGTAGCGGGCGAAGGGGATTTCCTCCATCCGGCCATGAACGCCAGCCTCTTCAAAAGCCTCGAGGGCGGCGGACTGGGCGTGCGTGAGACCGCGTTCGACGCCGCCTTTGGGGAAAATCCAAAGTCCGCCGCGAGTCTGAACCAGCAGGAATTCGATGCCACGTTTGCCCATGCGATAACAAACGGCGGCGACCTGCTGTCGTTCTTTTGAAAGCTCTTTCAGAAGCTCTTTCGGAAGCCGCGACGGTCGCAAGAACTTTGCCGATGGATCAAGGCCCATGACAGTAGAGTGCGCGATGCGATCCCGCTCTGCCTAGAGCAAACCTTGGTTCGGGTGCGGGTTCACGGCGCGCGGGAATCCTTCTACATACTTGTGCCATCGGCAGCGCTTTGGAGAAAGTATCGTGAAGACCGCTGCAACCTCACCGGAGACCGGACTTTTGGACAACTTGTATTGCCTTCGCTGTAATCGAGAGCTCGAGGCCGGACAAAAATCGGTCGCCGTCTACCTGTTCGCGCAGACGGTGGGAGTGAGACCGCGTCAGAAATCTTCGGCACAGCGCATCTGTTTCTGCCCGCAGTGCTCGGTTTCGCTCGCCATGGGTCCGGCACCGGAGGGCGCGCTCAACCTCGCAGCGTGGCAAATGATCCGCGACATTGTGGGCGCAGATCCGGCGCTGACCGAGGCCGCATGGGAAAGCTTGCACGGAATTGAAGAAGGCTTGCTCCCAGCGACGGGGACCGGTGGCGGCGCTCACCCTACGCGCGCTGGATCGTACCTCGAGTTTTGAATCTTCACTCGATCCGACGGTGGTCTAGAATAGACACCGAGGAATCCAGGATTGACGCCGGGAGGTTGGGGTGAGTAGCATCCCTTCAGCCGACCGTTCGGTCGGTTTGCTGCCTGCAATCATGATTCAGCATTCCTAACATCTTTAACCAACATCGATAAGGAGTTTCCAGTGGCCACAGTCTTTTATCAAAACGATGCCAATCCTTCCGCGCTGCAAGGCAAAACCATTGCCGTTTTCGGCTACGGCTCCCAGGGACACGCGCAGGCACAGAATCTGCGCGACAGCGGATACGAAGTAATTATCGGACTTGATCCCGAGCGCGGCTCAGCCACGCAGGCGCGCGCGGATGGAATGACCGTGGTCGCTCCGGCCGAGGCCGCCAAGCGCGCCGACTGGATTCAGATTCTCACGCCCGACGAGACCCAGGCCGCCTTCTACGAGGCGGCCATCAGGCCGCATCTGCGCAAAGGGAAGATTCTCGGCTTCTCGCACGGCTTCTCAATTCACTTCAAGACCATCAAGCCTCCGAAAGATGTGGACGTGGTCATGATTGCGCCCAAGAGCCCGGGGCATTTGCTGCGGCGCGTGTATTCGCAAGGTGGCGGCGTGCCCTCGTTGCTGGCCATCCACCAGGACGCAAGTGGACGCGCGCATGAGTACGCGCTCTGCTATGCCCACGGCATCGGTTCGACGCGAGCCGGCGTGTTGCAGACGACCTTCAGAGAAGAAACCGAGAGCGATCTGTTCGGTGAACAGGCCGTGCTCTGCGGCGGTTTGACTTCGCTGATGCAGAAGGGCTTTGAGACGCTGGTGGCCGCCGGCTACGCTCCCGAGATCGCCTACTTCGAGTGTGTGCACGAGGTGAAGCTGATCGTCGACCTGATCTACGAAGGCGGATTGAGCCGGATGCGCTATTCCATTTCAAACACGGCCGAATATGGCGACCTCACCCGCGGCGAAATGGTGGTGGGAGACGAAACGCGCAAGGCGATGAAAAAAGTGCTGAAGCAAATCCAGAACGGCACCTTCGCCAAGGAATGGATCGAAGAGAACAAAAAAGGCGGCAAGAAGTTTGCCAAACTGCGCGAGGCCGCGAAGCAGCATCCGATTGAAAAAGTAGGCGAGCAGTTGCGGGCGATGATGTCGTGGCTGCCGTCGGATAAGAAGAAAGCGGCCGAGGCAAAGCCGGCGGCGCCGAAAGTGGTCAATGCATAACTTAAGCTGCTGGCTACTAGCTTCTAGCTACTAGCCAGCAGCTAGAAGCTAGTAGCTTTCTCCTCATGGACCTCAAACATCGCAGTCGCGGCATCACTGACGGGCGCGACCAGGCTCCGGCACGCGCCATGTACAAAGCCATCGGCTTCACCGACGACGATCTAGCCAAGCCTCTGATCGCCGTCGCTAACACCTGGATCGAGACCATGCCCTGCAACTTCCACCTGCGGCGGCTTTCGGCCAAGGTGAAAGAAGGCATTCGCGCGGCGGGCGGTACGCCGATGGAATTCAACACCATCGCCATCTCCGACGGCGAGACCATGGGCACCGAAGGCATGAAAGCGTCGCTGGTGAGCCGCGAGGTGATTGCCGACTCCATCGAACTGGTCTGCCGCGGACAGCTTTTCGACGCGGCAGTCTGCGTTGTGGGCTGCGACAAGACGATCCCCGCCGCGGCCATGGCGCTGGCGCGCATGAACCTGCCCGGCCTCGTGCTGTACGGAGGAACAATCGCCGCCGGCAAATATAAAGGCAAAGACGTCACCATTCAGGATGTGTTCGAGGCTGTAGGCGCGAATGCCGCAGGCAAGATGAGCGACGCCGATCTGCTGGCGCTCGAAAACGTTGCCTGTCCCGGAGCGGGCGCCTGCGGCGGCCAGTACACCGCAAATACGATGTCCACGGTAATGGAACTGATCGGCCTTTCGCCCATGGGCTTCAACAGCATTCCGGCCATGGATCCGCGCAAGGACGAGGTAGCGTTTCGCTGCGGCGAAGTAGTCATGAATCTTCTGAAGCAGGGAATACGTCCAAGCGATATTTTGACGCATGCGGCGTTCGAGAATGCGATCGCGGGCGTGGCCACGACGGGCGGCTCGACCAACGCCGTGCTTCATTTGTTAGCGATCTCGCGCGAAATGGGACTGCCGCTCGATATCGACGATTTTCAGCGAGTCAGCGAACGCACTCCGCTGCTCGCGGATCTGAAGCCCGCGGGAAAATACGTGGCGGCCGATGTGGACGCAGCCGGTGGCATTCCAGTGATCGCCAAAAGGCTGCTCGATGGCAAGCATGTAAACGGTTCAGCGATGACAGTAACCGGAAAGACATTTGCCGACGAGGCGAATGCAGCGAAGGAAACTCCCGGACAGATGGTGATCGCTCCGCTGAGTAAGCCGTTGAAGACGACTGGCGGTTTGGTGATCCTGAAAGGCAACTTAGCTCCGGGGGGTGGGGTTCTAAAAATGACCGGCCACGAACGCCAGTCGCAAACCGGGCCGGCGCGGGTCTTCGATTCCGAAGAAGCTGCGATGCAGGCGGTGACCAGCAAGCAGATCAAAGCCGGAGACGTGGTGGTGATCCGCTATGAGGGTCCAAAGGGTGGACCCGGCATGCGCGAAATGCTAAGCGTCACCGCGGCGATTGTGGGCGAAGGCTTGGGCGAGAGCGTGGCCCTGATTACCGATGGACGCTTCAGCGGCGCAACCCGCGGTCTGATGGTCGGCCATGTCGCTCCAGAAGCGGCGCTGGGCGGCCCGATTGCCGCGATCCGGGAGGGCGACCGCATCACCATTGACACCAAAGTCCGGAGGCTGGAGCTGGAGATTTCCGACGCCGAAATTGCGCGGCGTCTGGCGGAATGGAAGGCTCCGGCAGCGAAGTATAAAACCGGAGTCTTCGCAAAGTACGTGGCGCTGGTGAGGTCGGCGGCGGAAGGCGCGATTACCACTCCTCCGACTCACGTCGGGACGGGCGCAGCCCGGTCCACTTGAATGCCTGCCTCCAGGAAAATCCCAAGCTGCACGTGTGGTGGAATCCCACCCCAACGTCGAAAAGCGCGACGTTAGGATGGCCACCCGCCGACTCTGCCTCTTAAATTGACTTGCCCATTTCACCACAGTAAGATTCGCCACGAATGATCGGCCGGACCATCTCGCATTACCGCATTATCGAGAAGCTGGGTGGTGGCGGCATGGGCGTGGTCTACAAGGCCGAAGATGCCAAACTCGATCGTTTTGTGGCTCTCAAGTTCCTGCCCGACGATGTAGCGAAGGACCCGCAGGCACTCAGCCGCTTTCAGCGCGAAGCCAAAGCCGCCTCCGCCCTGAATCATCCAAACATCTGCACCATCTACGAAATTGACGACCAGCACGGCGCAGCGTTCATCGCCATGGAGTTTCTGGATGGGCTGACGCTGAAACATCGTATCGGCGGCCGACCGATGGAAACCGAGCTGATTCTCTCGCTGGCCATCGAGATTGCGGACGCGCTCGACGCAGCCCACGCAGAAGGTATAGTCCACCGTGACATCAAGCCCGCGAACATCTTTGTGACCAAGCGCGGCCACGCCAAGATTCTGGACTTCGGACTGGCGAAAGTCACCCTGAAACCGGATAGCGTTGCCGCGGACGCACCGACCATCGACTCCGAAGAACATCTCACCAGTCCCGGTTCCACGCTCGGCACCGTCGCCTACATGTCGCCGGAGCAGGCACGGGCGAAAGAGGCGGACGCCCGGACTGATCTGTTTTCGTTTGGAGTTGTCCTCTATGAGATGGCCACAGGGCAGTTGCCTTTCCGTGGAGAGAGTTCCGCAGTCATTTTTAAAGCCATTCTGGACGCGGCTCCTACGTCTGCTGTGCGTCTGAATCCTGATGTACCCGCTGATCTGGAACGGATCATCAACAAGGCGCTGGAGAAAGATCGCAATCTGCGCTACCAGCATGCTTCGGAGATGCGATCCGACCTGCAACGGCTGAAGCGGGATACTGAGAGTGGGCGCAGTTCTGCGGCAAGTTCAGGCACGGCGACCGTGCCAGAAGCTCCAGCGGCTTGGCACGGCAAGGTCTGGAAGATTGCGGTTCCCATCCTCACTGTCGCTTTGCTCGTGGCGGGCGGACTTTACTACAGCTCGCATCAGCAAAGCAAGCGCCTGACCGACAAAGACACCGTCGTTATTGCCGATTTTGCCAACAGCACGGGCGATGCAATCTTCGATGACACGCTGAAGACGGCGCTCACCGTTTCTCTTCGGCAGTCGCCCTTTTTGAATGTTCTCTCCGACAGCGATGTCACGAAGACTCTGCAGATGATGACCCGTCCGGCGGGCTCGAGACTCACGCCTGACGTGGCCCGCGAGCTTTGCCAGCGAGCGCGCAGCAAGGCTTACATTGAGGGATCGATTGCCAGTCTGGGCAGCCAATATGTGGTGGGGTTGAAGGCGGTGAATTGCCAGAGTGGAGACCCGCTGGCCGAGGAGCAGGTCACGGCGTCAGCCAAAGAGAAAGTGCTGGACGTAATGGGCGAGGCGGCATCGAAGCTGCGGGGAGAACTGGGGGAGTCGCTGGCAACGGTGCAGAAATATAACGTTCCATTGACAGAGGCCACCACCTCCTCGCTCGAAGCTCTGAAAGCGTACACCCTTGGGCTGAAGGCTCGTAGCGAGAAAGGGCCAGTCGCATCCCTGCCTAACTATCAACGTGCCATCGAGCTTGACCCGAATTTCGCTATGGCGACCTTCGAGGTATCCGACGACTACATGGAACTTGGTGAGCCTGGGCGGAGCCTTGAGTATTTGAACAAAGCATTTCAGTTGCGGGAACATGCCGACGAGTGGGAGAAAGCGGCTATTACCGCCGCTTACTATCAGGAAACGGGACAACTGGACAAGGCGGCCCAGACGTATCAGGAGGAGATTGAGAGCTTCTCCGCGCGGCGGAAAGACACATTATACAGCGGTTGGGGGCTGCTGTACGCCCAACAGGGACAGTATGAAAAAGCCGCCGAGCTTACTCGTGAAGCCCTGCGCGGTGCGCCGCGTAACTTGGGTACGCTGGAGAATTTTGCCATCTATGATCTTGCCTTGCAACGTTTCGACGAAGCGCAGCAGGTCGTGCACGAGGCGCAGACTCAAAAGTTGGATGACTACATAGTGCGCGATGACCTCTATATTCTTGGTTTTTTTCGAGCGGACTCTGCTGCGATGGCGAAGCAGCAAGACTGGTTTGCGGACAGGCCTGGACAATACTCGGGATTGGCGCTCGCATCCGACACCGAGGCATACGCCGGTCACCTGGGCAAGGCGCGGGAACTGACCAAGCGGGCCATGGACTCTGCAATACGAGCGGACAACAAAGAAGGTGGGGCAATCTTACTGGCGATTGCGGCTCAGCGCGAAGCCGCCTTCGGCAACCCTACGGAAGCGAAGCGGGCAGCGGCGGAGGCTCTGAATCTCGCTTCTACGAGTCAGGGTGTCGAGGTCGAAGCCGCGCTGGCGTTTGCCTTGGCGGGCGACGCGGCACGGGCCGAATCCTTGGCGCAAGACCTCAACAAACGCTTTCCGCTGGACACCCAGATGCAGTCACTCTGGCTGCCAGCGATCCGAGCGCAATTGGCGCTCGACCGGAAGAATCCGGCTGACGCCCTCAAGGGTTTGCAAGCCGCTGCACCAACCATCGAGTTGGGGCTAATCATATTCGTCATTAACACTTCCTGCCTCTATCCGACTCATGTTCGCGGAGAGGCATACTTGGCAGCCGGACAAGGCAACGCCGCCGCTGCCGAGTTTCAGAAGATCATCGACCACAGCGGGATCGTCTGGAACTGTTGGACTGGAGCGTTGGCACATCTGGGAGTGGCTCGTGCGAACGCCTTGCAGTCGAAAACTTTTCGAGGACAGCGGCAGGAAGCGGATGCCGACGCCGCCCGCGTCCGGGCGCTCGCCGCCTACAAAGATTTCCTCACGCTTTGGAAAGACGCCGACTCCGACATCCCCATCCTGAAAGAAGCCAAGGCCGAGTACGCGAAACTGCAGTAGGTGGCGAGAGCCGCCTTGCGCGGCCTGCTCGTGGGTACATAGACTTGCTCGCGGTCTCAGTTTATGAGAATCCCATGTGGGACGCTTCCGTGGAAATCCCACCCCTTCGGCTTCCCCAGGGCAGGCTCTTGCGCAAAAGGCCGCGCAAGGATTGGGCACCCGGCCGCTAAAGTATTTATTTCTCAAAGACCTAGCGTGAAACAAGCCCAAGAATAAACCTAAGATTCAAGCTAACTCATTGATTTATAAATACTTTACAAGTAAGTCCTTATTTCTCAAAGACCTGGCGTCTCTTGTACGCTAAGTCTTTGATTCTTAAAGACCGCTACGAGAGGGGTCCAAGGCCGATCCGAACCACGTGAGCCGAGTCCTAACCGATGCCGAAATACCATGTCTCAAGGTAGACTTCTCTCTCACCAAAGGAGCAAACCATGTCCAAGTTGATCGTTCGTTTCCTTGCCATCCTGGGCGCTCTGTGGCTGATCGGATTGGTCATCGTGTTGGTGGCCGTGATCGGCGTGAAGGGCAAAGTTCCATCCAAAACGATTCTCGAAGCTGATTTCGAGCAGACGTTCCTGGAAGACGCACCCGACACGCCGACCGCGCAGTTGCTGCTGAACGAGAAACAGACGCTGCGCGACGTTGTTGACGCCATCGACCGCGGAGCTAGTGACGATCGCGTCGTCGGCATGATTGCCAGGATCGGCGCGGCTCCGATGGGAATGGCGCAGACTCAGGAGATTCGCGATGCTGTCCGGAGATTTCGCGCGCATAAGAAATTTGCGGTCGCGTACTCGGAAACTTTCGGTGAGTTTGGTCCGGGCAACGGCGCTTATTACCTGGCGACGGCGTTTGACCACATCTATCTGCAGCCCTCAGGCGACGTCGGACTGACCGGCATCATCCTGGAGTCGCCGTTTATCAAGGGGACGCTTTCCAAGCTGGGCATGACCTTTCATGGCGATCACCGCTACGAGTATAAAAATGCGCTCAATTTCTATACCGACACCAAGTACTCGGGACCATACAAAGAAGCGATGACCGCGATCATGACTTCGTGGTTCAACCAGATGAAAGACGGCATCTGCCAGGCGCGGCAGATCGCACCGGAGAAATTTCAGGCCGTGGTGGACGCAGGGCCTTATCTGGGCAAAGAGGCAGTCGCCGCGCAACTGGTGGACGCGGTTAAGTATCGCGACGACGTTTACAAGGACGTAAAGAGCCAGGCGGGCGACGGAGCGGAGCTGCTCTACCTGGATAAATATCTGCAACGCGCCGGGCGTCCGCACGATCATGGAAAGACGGTTGCACTGGTGTTCGGCGTTGGCGACGTCACCCGTGGCAAGAGCGATTACGATCCTGTGCAAGGCACCCAGTCGATGGGCTCGGATACGGTGGCGGGCGCGATTCGAGCGGCGGCGGAGGATAAGGACGTAAAGGCCATCCTGTTCCGCGTGGATAGTCCGGGCGGTTCCTATGTCGCCTCCGATACCATCTGGCGCGAGGTGGTGCGGGCGCACCAGGCAGGCAAGCCGGTGATTGTTTCGATGGGAAATCTCGCGGGCTCGGGCGGATACTTTGTGGCGATGGCGGCAGACAAAATCGTCGCCCAGCCGGGGACTATTACGGCCTCGATCGGAGTGCTGGGTGGAAAGATGCTGACCAGCGGCTTGTGGGACAAAGTCGGACTTTCGTGGGATGAGGTGCATGACGGCGAAAATGCCACCATGTTTACCGGAACGCACGATTACACGCCCGCGGAGTGGGGGAGATTCCAGACGTGGCTCGACCGCGTGTATGTGGATTTCACCAGCAAGGTGGCGGATGGCCGCAAACTGCCAAAAGAGAAGGTGCTGGAGATTGCGAAAGGGCGGATCTGGTCGGGTCAGGACGCGAAGAACCTTGGCTTAGTGGATGAGCTCGGCGGCTACGATACGGCGCTGAAACTGGTGAAGAAAGCGATCGGAGTTTCGGAAGGCGACGAGGTCAAGATTGTGGTTTATCCGCGGCCAAAGACTTTTTTCGAGAGCGTCATTCAGCGCCACGGCGCGGATAACAGCGATAAGGAGGCCGTCGGGCAAACGCTCGCGCGAATCTTACAGGTAGTGCAGCCGGTGGCGCGCCAGCTGGAGGCGACGGGGATCAAGGGCAAGGATACGGATCAGGATGATGTTCTGCGGATGAAGGCAGTGCCGGGTCAGAAGTGAACGTAGAAACAGCCGTTCTTGGGACGTTCAGGCGAGGGGAAGTTGCCTCGTTTTCTATGTGGTGCTTGATGAGTGCGGCCAGCTGCGCTCGCGGGGACGGACGAATGCGTCCGTCCCTACGTTAGTTCACTAGAGGCCGAGCTTCTTTACTTCATCGTTGTAATACTTGCGGTAGAGGATCGACCATTCCTCCGAGCCCTCGATGATGGTGCGGCGCTGGCTCTCGATCTTTTGGCGCGCGGCCTGGTCGATGCGGGCCTCCTGCATGAGGAGCTCTTCGAGAATTTTGCGGACTTCGAGGCGGATAGTGTTGCGGTCTTCGATGAATTCCACTTCGTCCATGTCGGCCACGGCGTCGGTCACCACGTGGGCGATTTTGTTGACTTTGTCGCGGCTCAAGCGCACGGCAGGGATTTCCTCAAAGCACAGCCTTGTATTTTTTCACCAACTCGGTCTTAACCTTACGGAACATTTCCTGATAATTGGCGCCGCTCTTCTGCATTTCTTCGGAATACGCCTCGAGAATAACGCGCACCTCGTCGTTAATGCGGTCCTCGAGCGCCAGTTCTTCGAGCAGAGCGGCGTGCACCTTCTCGTTAAGAGCGGGCATCGCCTTGGTCTCAATGAGACCGCTCGCCACCAGTTTTTTGGAAACTTCGCGGGCCAGATAGCCCACGTATTCTTTGGAAAAGAGCATGATTAACGCGCTTTTTTGTGAACAGAAAGTTTAACACAAGGAGCCGGTCGATGGTCGATGGTCGTTAGTCGTTCGCCAGCCGTCTCAACTCGCATCGATGGGCCAAAAGCGGCATTTCGGGAAGACTTGCCAACGACCAGCGACCAACGACGAACGACTGGGTGGCGGCTGACTGGCGTAAGCCTTACAATAATGGAACTCCATGTCTCCACATCCAGACGATCTGACCGGCATGAAAGACGATATGACGGCCTTCATTGAAGGTCTGGGCATGCGTCGTTTCTTTGGCTATGTCGAGTGCGAAGAGGTTCCCAGCGTGCTTTGGGACTCGGCACAGAACCCGGACGGATGGAAAGATTTCGTGGAGCTGGCCAAATCCACGGGCGCGCCCTTCCTGACCATGCATTCCTGGGCGCTCGACCGCGAAGAGCTGGACCGCCTGTCGCAACTGCTCGCCGACGGCGATTACAGCAGCGAAGAAGATTTGGAAGAGAGCCGCTGGCTGAAGAGCTACGTCGGCAAGACCGGGTTTGTGCAACTGGGATGGGCCTACCAGGGATGCGTCTTCGTCTTCGAAGCCGGCACCGAATGGTACGAACATTATCAACACCTGCGCGAGCTGGCGGATGATGCCGGCGGATTCATGATCGATGAACCGGACCAGGACGAAGAGCGGTAAGGCAGGTCTCAGGTGTCAGGTCTCTGGTCTCAGAAAACCTTGTACGGCCCATCACGCGATTTTCCTAAGACCTGACGCCTGAATCATGCGATGGATCTCCAATCCGCTGAATTCTCCTAAGGCCAAAATTCTCGCGGCTGCGCTACCTGACTCCAAACTGAAAATCCCCGCTTCGGCTTTGTCCGTTCTTGCCGATCTGCTGGTCGGCCGGGGGATCGATGAGCCGGATGCGGCTACGCGTTTTCTTGCGCCTGCGCTTGGCGATCTCCACGACCCGCTGCTGATGAGTGGAATGAAATCCGCGCTGGATCGGCTGGAAGCGGCGCTGGAGCGCAAAGAGAAAGTTCTCATTTACGGCGACTACGACGTGGACGGCACAACCGCGATCGTCATTCTGAAGACGGCAATCGAGCTTTGCGGCGGCGCGGCTGACTTCCACGTGCCGCACCGCATTCGCGAAGGCTATGGCATGCGCGACGAGGTGATCGAGCGCGCTGCTGCCGACGGCGTGCGGTTGATCATCAGCGTGGATACCGGCATCCGCGCGTTCGAGGCCGCCGCAGCTGCGCGGCGTACCGGAGTGGACCTGATCGTCACCGACCATCACCTGCCGGGGATGGACGGCGTCCCGCAGGCGCTGGCCGTTGTTAATCCAAATCAAGACGGTTGCGATTATCCCTGCAAGCATTTGTGCGGCGCGGGCGTGGCGTTCAAGTTGGCCCAGGGATTGATGCGGCGGCGGCTGGATGCGAAAGACCAGTCGCGCCTGCTGATGTCGTTCATGAAGGTCGTGGCTATTGCGACCGTTGCCGATGCTGTTCCGTTGGTGGGCGAGAATCGCGTGTTCGTGAGGCTAGGATTGCAGGGACTGCGTCGTCCGGTGAACGTCGGGCTGAAGGCGCTGCTGGAAGTTGCTCAGCTCGGCGACGGACGGGCGCTGACCGCGACCGAAGTGGCCTTCCGCATCGCGCCTCGGCTGAACGCTGCCGGACGCATGGACGTGGCCCGCGACGTGGTCGACCTTTTCAACGAGAAAGACATGGAGCGTGCCAGGAAGATTGCCGGACGCCTTGACCAGTTGAATGCCGAGCGTCAGGAAGAAGAGCGCCGCATCATGGACAACATCGAGCGCCGGTTGGAAGAAGAGCCTGCGTTACGTGAAGCGTATTGCGTGGTGCTGGATGGCGAAGGCTGGCATCGCGGCGTGATTGGGATCACGGCGTCGCGGGTGGTAGAACGCCACGGGCGGCCAACGCTCGTTGTCTCGCGTGAGGGTGACGAAGCGCACGGCTCGGGACGATCGATTCCGGCGTTCCACCTGCTGCATGCGATCGAATCGTGTCACGAACTGTTTTCCCGCTACGGCGGACACGCGCACGCGGTGGGTTTTGCTCTCCCCAGCGCTAACGTTGAAAAGCTGCGCCAACATCTGGATGGCTATGCGCGCGCCCGGCTCACTGCGGACGATTTCGAACCGCAGCTCGAATTCGATCGAGAACTGCCCCTGGGGGAAGTCACGCCTGAGCTTCATCAGGCGCTGCTTTTGCTGGAACCTTTTGGGATGGAAAATCGCGAGCCCGTTTTCGCCGCGCGGGCGGTGCGGCTGATGGCGCCTCCGCAGACGGTGAAAGACAAACATGTGCGGCTGCGGGTGGCGCCAGCGGTCAATGTTATGGCGGCGACGGCAGACTTCACTCCCCGCTGTCATCCCGATGCAGCGGCGATTCCGAAACACTCCGGTGTGGGGACAGCGCTCCGCTCCGTGCCAGCGGGGCAGAGCCCCGCCACCACACAATCCTCTACCATACAATCGTCATCCTCGTGGCGCGACAACATCACGTTCAAAGCGATGGGCTGGGGGCTGAAGGAATCCTGTGACCGGTTGCAGCTGTTGGCCGGAGACCGCTTGGACATCGCCTATTCGCTCGGCATGAACGACCATCCTGAATTCGGCGGGTTAGAGCTGACGTTGCGCGACGTGGTGCGCGCCCGGTGATCGGACGCCGGTAGCTGCCGAGCTGCGCTCGGCTTGGACAGCCGAGGGCGGCTGTCCCTACGCTTGGCCGGCTTTGACAAGAAGCCAATCCATCTTTATAGTGCCGGGTCATGAACGGAACCTTCTTTTGCAACAAGTGCGGTGCGCAGAATGCCGCCAGCGCTCAGTTTTGTAGTCGCTGTGGAACGCCAACTGGCCCTGCGCCGGGTGTCGTCCCGAGCGCGGTACCAGCATCGCCCTATGCAGCGTCAGCGACGCCATATCAAGCCATTGCACCGGTGGTGGGAGTTGGCTACGGAGGGTTCTGGATTCGGGTCGTTGCGGCCATTATCGACGCCGTCATCTTGCGGGTGGTGGTAGCTCCCATACACATGATTTTTGGCGGTCTTGGGATGGCAGGAATGTTGAGCGGCCTCCCCCATGCAGGGCTTGCTCTTTTGGGCGGTGGCGTGACCTTCATCGTGCTGCTTTTCGGTTCCTGGTTGTACGAGGCGTTCATGGAGAGTTCGTCATACCAGGCGACGCTGGGCAAGATGGTCTTTGGTATGAAAGTTACCGACCTCAACGGCAACCGAATCTCATTCGAACGCGCGACGGGAAGGCATTTTGCGAAGTGGCTTTCCACGATGATCCTGCTCATTGGCTACATCATGGTCGGTTTCACGGCGCGCAAACAAGGACTCCACGATCTGCTGGCCGGGACGCTGGTACGGCGGACATAAACTCCATAAGCGCTAGCCCCTAGCAGGATGCGGAAAAAATGCCTTTTTCCCGAACTCTGTCCCGAATTCGCTCCCACATCCCTGCCGCATTAAGATAAGCCCATGCAGAACGCAACGCCGGCGGCCATCGCGGTGCTGGTGCTGGAGCTTACACCGGCAGCCCTGTTTGGATTGGCTGGGGAACGGGTTGGGCAGGCATGCGCCCGCTGGCCGTCAACGGTGCGAACCGCCTTGCCGGTACTCTGCGCGTTGCCTTACGTTCTGATTTCCGCGTCGCACCAGATGTTTTCATGGAACTGGTGCGCTCTCTACGCGGCGCTTCCCGTAGTGATCGCCTGGCTGCTGGGGCAGGCTGCAATCGTCGATCCCGAACAACGCGGCAATTGGCGAGACGCGATCATTCTTCTCGCGCTGGGGCTGGCGATTGATTTGCGCTGGCTCGAGCAGGCGTGGCCGAGCGGGCTTGCGGGCTGGGGGAAACTGCTTGTCGTCGATGCAGCGCTCTATGGATTCGTGGTGATCCGGCGGCTCAGCGGAACCGGTTTTGACTTTCACTTCCGCTGGAGCGATTGGAAAACGGGGCTGCGGGAACTGGTTTTCTTTGCTCCATTGGTTATTGGGCTGGGGATGGCCCTGGGCTTTCTCCATCCGCATGGCAACGCGCTGCAGTTCTCGATGATTGTGAAGTGGATCTATATCTTCATTTTCGTTGCGGTTCCGGAGGAGCTCTTCTTTCGCGCGTGGGTGCAGAATCTGCTGGAACGGCGTATGGGACGCCTCGCGGCTCTCGGGATTACGGCGGTGTTGTTTGGGCTCTCGCATTTCAACAAACGATCGGCGCACTTCAACTGGCGCTATGTCTTGCTAGCAAGCATCGCCGGGATTTTCTACGGCCGGGCATGGCGAGAGCAGCGCAGAGTGCCGGCCTCGACCATCACCCACGCCAGCGTGGACGCCATCTGGACGTTTTGGTTTTAGCTCGTTGGCGGGGACTGAAAAGACGAGGACATGAAAATAAAGACGGGGCAAAATGGCACGTGAGTCGAAGAGTTCTCCTGCGGAACCATCCGCGAGTCCTCCCGCCCGCAAGGTCGGGAGTCTTCCGCTTCCGCCCGCTTCCCGCCGTTCCTTCGTTTGGGCCCAGGTCACTATCGTGTTTCTGTTTCTAGAGATTGTGCTTTGGGCGCCGACGCGGGACATACGGAACCGTTGGGCCGTCATTACGATGATCACCATACTGGTTCTGGTGCTGATGGACTGGCCGTCTCTCGAGCGCCTAGGTCTCCGGTTACCGAGAACATTCGGCGCCAGCGTGGTGTTAGGGATTGGTTTTGCAATGGTTGTTTTGTCGGCGGCCCTGGTGTACTGGGCGGGCGGCCAGATTCCCGCCAATCAGACCTGGCCTGGCTTGCAGTCGGTATGGGGTTATGTGATCTGGGCCCTGATTCAAGAATTCATACTGCAATCATTTTTCTTCAACCGCTTTGAAGAGTTGTACGGAGGCTCGGCTGCGGTTTGGATAGCGTCCACGCTTTTTGCCGCCGCGCATCTACCCAGCCCTATTCTCACTACCGCCACGCTTATCGGCGCCCTTTTCTTCTGCGAAATGTTCCGCCGCTACCGCAGCATCTATCCTCTCGGGGTTGCCCACGCAATGCTGGGCCTGAGCATTTTTCTTATTATGCCCGACAGCCTGCTGCACCACATGCGGGTGGGGATTGGATATCTGCGGTACTAGCACGTTGCGGAAAAAGTATCTCTCGCGCCGGGTGCGCCGCAGCGGCTAAAGCCGTCGATGAGAACAAGCCAGTTGTCGCAGCGGGAACCGCTGCGACACCCGAAATCAAGTGCAATGCCGACGGGGCTAGGCCCCGAGCGCGCGCACTTGGCCGCAGCCCACGAGTTACACTAGCCTCTGATGGCTTCTCCAGTTTCACGGCTGCGCTGGTGGTTCGCCTTGGGCGCGATTCTGATGGTAGCTACGGTCGCGGGAATGTACTTCTATGCGCAATGGAGTCTGCGCAAGGCCGTCCACACTATTCCGGCAAAACTCGGCTTGAACATTCAGCAGACCGCCGAGGGTTTTTCAATCTCCAAGTCCGTAGAGGGCCGCACGCAGTTTACGGTGAGCGCCTCCAAGGCAGTTCAGTTCAAAGAGGGCGGAAGGGCGGAGCTGCATAACGTCAAAATCATCGTCTACGGCAAGGATGCCAGCCGCTTCGACCGGATAACCGGGGATGATTTCGAGTACGATCCCGCATCGGGCAATGTGAACGCGAAGGGCACGGTGCTGATCGACCTGGAAGCGAATCCCGAGGGCATGCGGCATGCGGACCAGTCGCCTCCGGAGCAGACGAAAGAACCGATTCATCTTGAAACCAACGGGCTCGTCTTCAACAAAAATACGGGGGACGCTTCCGCCACCGGGAAGGTGGTGTTTCGGACGCCGCAGGCATCCGGGTCAGCGGTGGGCGTGGAATATGTGGCGAAGACGGGCACGATGAATTTGCTGTCGGCGGTCGTGATGACCGTCAACCGGCCGCAGCGGGTCCGTTTGAACGCAGATCATGGCGTGATTACGAAGCAGCCTCATCAGGTGTTCCTCACCACGGTGCACATGAGCCGGGAGCAGCAGGAAGCATGGTCCGACCAAGCAACCTTCTTTCTGCACGAGGACAACACGGTGGACCACATTCTTGCGGAGGGTGATGTGCGGAGCGAGATTCATGGCCGGTCGGAGACACACGAGCGTTCTGACCGCGCCGAACTGTTCTTGACCGGTACGCGGAATCTACTCACCACCGCCATTCTCACGGGCAGCGTGCAACTCACGAACCAGGGAACGCAGAACCCGGGAGGGCAGCCCGCCGAGGCTGCCGCTGGACGGGTGACGCTGTATTTCGCCGGTCAGCAGATATTAGAGACGGTTCATGCCGAAGACGGTGTGCGGCTGTCACAGATGAATAGCCAGAGCGGGACTCTGGTTGCAGTAGCGACGCCGGGGTCCTCTTCCGGACTCTCGCCGTCGCAGGCAAAGGGAGGCGCGCAATCTCAAGACATCGAGATGACCGCTCCAGTGATGGACTTCATCGTGAAAGACGGCCGTCTGCTGGAGCGTGCCGAGACCAGCGGACCGCCGCAGATCGTGATCACGCAGCCGGGCGCGAATCAGAAAACGGTGGTTACCGCCGCCAAGTTCACTGCGAGGTTTGCGGAGAAGAATCGCATATCGACGTTGCATGGCGAACCGGACGCGAAGATTGTCAGCGGCATGCTCGACGCGAGCAAGGCCGACGCGACTAAGGCCGGATCGGGTAAGGCTGGCGCTCCGGGACAGACTGATCGAGTCTCGACCAGTCAGATGCTGGATGTCGTCTTTCTGCCCGAGGGCGGGGTCCGGTCGATCACGCAGACAGGGGGGCTTGTCTACGTCGATGGCACGCAAAAGGCTTGGGCGCAGCGCGGAGAATACACGGCGGCCGATCAACTGGTAGTGCTGAGCGGATCGCCTCGGGTGGTGGACGCCGGCATGACGACGACGGCCCAGAAGATTCGCATGAACCGGGCGACCGGTGACGCCATTGCCGAGGGCAATGTCAAGAGCACGTACTCCGATCTGAAGGCGCAACCGGACGGCGGTATGCTCGCTGCTTCCGACCCGATCCACGTGACTAGCCGTAGCATGACAGCGCATCGTTCCCCGGCGATTGCGGTGTACACGGGCGATGCTCGCTTGTGGCAAGACGCAAATATAGTGGAGGCTCCCACGCTGCAATTTGATCGCGACCATCGCACTATCTTCGCGCATGGGGAGATCAGTGCGGCGATGGGGCTTCGCCCCGTCCAAGCGGGGCAGAGCCCCGCTCCCACCCAAGCTCTAGCTCAACCGGTTTCGACTGTGTTGGTGCAAGTGGACAAGACGGGGAAAGTGACCCCGGTCCACATCACATCCGCGCGCTTGAACTACGCCGATGTGGAACGGAGAATTTTCCTGGATGGCGGAGTAACCGCAAAAACGTCCGACGCGACGATGACGGGAGAGCGTATGACGGTGTTCCTGCTACCGCGGAGTCAGGCGCAGGCAGGGATAAATCCGGCGATGCCCGGGCAAGTGGACCGAATCATCGCCGAAGAAAGGGTTGTGATCACGCAACCGACGCGGCATGCGACGGGCGACCGATTGGTGTACACGTCGGCGGACGACAAGTTCGTGCTAACCGGCGGACCTCCTAGCATTTTTGATGCCGAACGAGGCAAAACTACCGGCGATTCGTTGACTTTCTACAGACACGATGATAGGGTGCTCGTGGAAGGAAGGGGAACGTCCCCGGCGGTCACTCGGACGCAAGTGGCACGATAAATGCACACGCTGGCCACCGACGAAGTTGGCAAGTCCTATCGTGGCCGACGCGTAGTCAGTGGAGTAAGCCTTCAGGTTCTGCAGGGCGAGGTGGTGGGCCTTTTGGGACCGAACGGCGCCGGCAAGACCACCACCTTCTATGCGATTGTAGGTCTGGTTCCTCCCGACACAGGCAGAGTGCTGTACGACGACGAAGATATCACTAGCGTTCCCATGTACTTACGGGCGCGCCAGTACGGCATCAGCTATCTCCCTCAGGAAGCCTCGGTTTTTCGGAGACTGACGGTCGAGGAGAACATCCTGGCCGTGCTCGAGGTCCAACCGATTTCCTGGCATGAACGCCGGGAAAAAGCGGAGAAGCTGATCGACCAGCTCGGACTGGAGCATATCCGTCAGAATCGCGGCTATGCGTTATCGGGCGGGGAGCGGCGGAGAGTGGAAATCGCGCGATCGCTCTGCATCAGCCCCACGTTCATTTTGCTCGACGAGCCGTTCTCGGGAATCGACCCGATTGCGGTTTTGGATTTGCAGAAGATCATTTCCGATCTGCGGGCCAGCGGCATCGGAATTCTGATCACGGACCACAACGTCCGCGAGACTTTGTCGGTGACCGATCGCGCCTACATCATTAACGAGGGACGCATCTTCCGCTCGGGTACGCCGGAGGAGTTGGGCAGCGATCCGGAAGTGCGACGAGTTTATTTGGGGGAAAGCTTCTCATTGGTGTGAGTTCCCAGTTCTCAGTAAGACATGCTCTGCTGAGACTTGGGACCTGGGAGCTGCTACTGGTTACCAAGGCGTGGGCACATTGACCTTTCGTGTCCACCCGATCTGCTTCGGTGCATGAGAAGCTGAATTTTCCACATCCCGACATAAGGGACGTTGCTCTGCCGCCGGGGGTATGGGGAAATAACAAAATTTCTTAGGGAGAAATGGTGCTTCTTCAGCACAAACTGAATGTCAAGTTGTCCCAGCGGCAGATTCTGACGCCGGGTCTCGTGCAAATGGTCTCCGTGCTCGCTCTGAACAAGCTTGAGCTCAAGGACATGATCAATGCCGAGATGGTCGAGAACCCGGTGCTGGAAGAACTGGAAGATGCCGTCCCCTTGCTCGATGATGTCGGGCGCCAGGAGGAAGAACGCGACCGGATCGCCGCCAAGGCGACCTCGGAAGAACCTCCGGCGATCGCGGATGAGAAGAAGGATCCTTTCGAAGAGATCGATTTTGGCTCGTTCTTCCAGGATTATCTGGATCCCGGCTATCGCAGCTCGGGAGAAATGGAAGAAATCGAGAAGCCTTCGTTCGAGAATTTCCTGTCGAAGCCGGGGAACTTGAGCGACCACCTGTTATGGCAACTGGGCGCGATTTCTGTGCGGCCGGCGGTGCACCAGGCCGCCGAGCTGATCATCGGGAATCTGAACGAAGAAGGCTACCTGATTGCCAGCGATGAAGAACTGCTGGGAATCGCCCCGGTCGCGGCGCCTGAGGCCGATGTGGAAGTGGCGGCCAAGATCATTGGTGAAGCGGAGGCGCTGGGGCTGGTCGAGACCTCTGACCTTGAGACCTCTGCTTCTGCGCCGGAGGACGCTGCAGACGCCGACCTTTCGGGGTTGACGACGGAACGCGGAACCGAGTCTTTTGTCGCGCCCCAAGCTGAGACACCGGATGCTGAGGCAGATGTTCATCCGGATATCGAGCCTGGTCTCGAGCCTAATCCAAAGAAAGCAACCGAGCTTCCCGCGCCCATCACGGCGAGCCACGGAAGCACAGCCACCGGAACCGCGACCGCGCCGGACCGGATGGCTTCCGTAAATTTCACGGTCGCCGATCTGCACGAAGCGCTGGAAGTTGTGCGCCAGTTCGATCCGCAGGGCATCGCCTGTCGCGACCTGCGCGAGTGCCTGCTCTATCAGTTACGCTACCATCTGGAGCAGGTGCACCTGCACCCAAACGGCAATGCCCTGACCGAGCAGGTTGTGAAAGACGCGATTGCCGTCGTCGATCAGCATTTAAAAGCGGTGACGCTGAAGCAGTTCAAGGAAATTGCACGCGCCATCGGGCGTCCAGTGGAAGCAGTGCAGGCGGCGCTCGACTACGTCCGCACGCTCGATCCCCGGCCGGGCTTGCGTTACAACAAGGTACCCGCGCGGCTGATTGAGCCCGACGTGGCCTTTGTGAAGCATGGCGACGAGTGGCTGGTCATCATGAATGACGAAGACATGCCGCAGTTGCGCTTGAATCCCGCTTACAAACGCCTGCTGACCCGCGACGGCAACGACCGCGACACGCGCAACTATGTCAAAGATCGCTACAAATCCGCCATCCAGCTGATCAAGAATATCGAGCAACGCAAGCAGACGATCACCAAGGTCTGCTACTCGATCGTGGCGCGCCAGGAGGACTTTCTCGAGCGCGGAATCGATCAACTGAAGCCGATGATGATCAAAGAAGTGGCGGAAGAGATCGGCGTGCATCCTTCGACCGTCAGCCGCGCGGTTGCGAACAAGTATGTTCATACGCCACAGGGTGTGTTCGAATTGCGGTATTTCTTCTCCGAGAGCGTGCAAGGGCCCGAAGGCGGCGGCACTTCGCTTCTGATCCTGAAACGCCGCGTCAAGAAGCTGATCGAAGAAGAAGATCCCAGCCGGCCGCTGACCGACGAACAGATCACCCGCATTCTGCAATCGCAAGGCATCCAGGTCACCCGCCGAACGGTCGCGAAATATCGTGAGGATATGAAGATTCCGAGCACGCATCAAAGAAGAGTTAAGAAATAATTGCAGAGGTCAGAGGTTAGATTGCAGAGGTGAAACCAACCGCTGCGAGCGTCAAGGTTTTCACCTCTGCAATCTGACCTCTCACCTCTGACCTTGTTGGAGGCTGCTTAATGAACGTGGAATATACCGCGAGGAAATACGAACTTACTCCCACCATCCGCAGGGAAGTTGAAACCGGCCTTAACAAGATCCGCAAAATTCTAGGCGACCGATTCGAGACCAAGGTGATTCTGGCCGTCGAAAAGCGCCGGCACAAAGCCGAAATCACAATCAACCCGCCCAACGGTCCCATTGTGGGTTTGGCCCAGACCACCGACATGATGTCGGCTGTCAATGAAGCTCTCGACCACCTGCAGAAGCAGGCGGTCAAATATAAAACGAAGTGGTTGAGCAAGAAGCGCAAGGCGGTCAAGAAGTTTGACGGGCAGTCGCTGGAAGACAACCTTGGGGCGGCGCTCGGACTGGCGGAGAGTGCCAGCGTTTCCGTTCTCGTTCATAAATTTCCATCGGTGGCGCGGACCACCGAAGTGCATCTGGTGCATGCCAAGGACTCGGTCGCGCTTCGTCCGATGACCTTGGAAGAAGCGATCAAAGAAGCGCACTTCCGCGACAAAGATGTTTTTGTTTTCCGCGATCCCAAGGGCACGTTAATGGTGTTGCACCGGACACGGGACGGCAAGATGGAGTTGATCGAAGCGCCGTAGAGTAATTGCAGAGGTTAGAGATCAGATTTCAGAGGTGAAACCAAATGCGCATCGGCCCTTTACCTCTGCAATCTGACCTCTAACCTCTAAACCTGTTTTCTCACACGCCGCTGGTCGCTTCCTGTGCCCATTGCAGAGCCTGCCACCAGGTTGAGGCAACCTCTTCATCGGTCAGTTTTAATTGTTTGGCGAGCGCGCTCGATTGGGTCCACTCCCCCGCTTCCTGGGCCAGCATGAGTTGGTAGAGAGGCCGCAGGCTACTTTTCTGGCCGAGCAGGGCGGCCTTGACTTCACGCTCCACGGGCAGTTGTTCCAGGAGCACTTCCGTGCTGGTCTCAAGGATGGCATTCATAATGGAGAGCAGCCCCATCAGGAACAGATCGGAGTTTGATTGCAGCCGATTGGAGAGCAGTTCGCAAAAGCGGGCGCGGGCCAGTCCCATCAGCACCAGTTCGCTGCATTTCTGCTCGGCCGCACCCACGGTGACGACGAGCCGGATCCAACGCCGCATTTCGCGCTCTCCCAGAACGGCGATGGCGTGCCGGATCGACTTGACTTCGAGGGCAAGCCCAAAGACCGGGGAATTTAGGTACCGGAGCAAGCGGTAAGAAATCGAGGCTTCCTGCTTGAGCATCTTCTCAAGTTCCCGCAGGTCGATTTCTCTTCGCGAGACCATTTCGAGGAGCCGCACATAGTGCAAGCGGCTGGCCGGAACTTCGCGGCCAATGACGATTTCAGGCCGGCAGAAGAAATATCCCTGAAAGTAGACGAAGCCCATATCACGGGCTTGATGAAACTCTTGGGGCGTTTCGAGTTTTTCGGCCAGCATTTTGCACGTCGGAGACCCAAACCGGCGCATGATGCCAGCCCTTTCCTCCGGCCGGGTCGCCTGGATGTCGACTTTTATGATGTCGGCGAACTCGCAAAGCGGAATGCGCGGGTCGTTGGAGGCGAAGTCATCGAGGGCGATCATGTAGCCAAACGACTTGAGCCGCTTGCAGGCAGCGATGACCCGGTCTTCGGGCTCAACCGTCTCCAGAATCTCGGCCACGGTCTGGTTGGGAGGCAGCAACGTAATCAGATCTTTGAACAGGACGTCACGGGTACAATTCACGAAGGCGAGGCGGTTATCGCAAAGCGTGTTGATACCGAAGAGCAGGGAGCTATCGAGTGTGGAGCGGGCGGCCAGGTCCGGATCGGCATGGAAGTAGTTTTCGACCCCATTGCGGAAAAGAATTTCGTACCCGAACACGTTCTGCGAGCGGTCGAAGATTGGTTGTCGGGCAACGAAGCGCTGTCCCGGCAACGCGAGGGATTTTGAGGCAGAGGTTTTCTCCGTGGCAGGGGCCGGTTTCACACCTCTTGCTATCGGCGCAGGCGTGACATAGCTTCAGGCCCAACGCTGGCGACAGCGCATGCTTCTGATCGACGCCAGCCGGAATTTCACCTTCGCACCGTGAGGGAAGGTCGGCAGCTGACTTTAGTAATATCCCCGATGTGGAAAACTTAGGGCACTCCCCCCTTGCGCTGGCGGCGGTTTCATGAGTAACATCAAGGTGTTCCCAATGGCCATGCTTCCAGGCTGGCCGTTCGCGCCAACACAACTCCAGGCGCCTAGATTAAAGATAGTTTGAAACATCGTTCTCGAATAGCATCCAGCCCTTGTGGGGTTTGGTCTGCAGGTAGTCGATATACAGTGAGCCGCGCGCAATAAGCAGCGTGCGCCACATGTCGAACGTGCCGACCGCAGGGAAGACGAAACAATCGGGCCTGTGATCCAGGCCAGAGATTAACTCGGGATTAACTTCTGAAGATTAACAAGAGAAAAATATGAATGCAGGACCCGGACATCCCTCCCCAGGAGGAGGGAAACACAAACGGCGCCGTGGACGGCGTCCGCCGAGACGAGGTGCGGGTGGCCCGATGGGCCGTGTGCGCCAGGAGCAGCAGGGAATTTTTACCGCTCCCATGGATCATAGCTACCGCGCCAACATGGGCATGGATAATGGCAACGGCAACAAAGGACCGCGACGGCCCGGCTTTTCCGCGTCCTACCCGGTGGTCGATCCTGAGCCTCTGCCCGCTCCACGAGAGGATGCGGCTTCGCGCGTCTTCGCGTTTGTCGAGGACCTGTTCTTCCTGAGCAAGATTCAGGCTACCGGCCTCAAGATGAACGTGAAGGTGGAATTCGTGAAGAACGAGAAAGAACTCACCGATCGCATGAAGAGTAACGGCGAAGAAAAGCCTTCCCTGATCATCTTCGACTTGAACAATGCCAATGCCAAGCCTCTGACGCTTATCCCAAAACTGAAAAGCAAGCTGAAGAAGGGAACCTCGATCATTGGATTTCTCTCGCACGTGCAGGGCGACTTGAAGCAGAAGGCGCACGAGGTGGGCTGTGACATGGTGCTGCCGCGCTCGGCGTTTTCGCAGAATCTGCCGCAATTGCTGCGCCGGCACGGCGCCGTCGAACCCGATGCGGGTGCCGCCGATTAAACGCGGCGTGCCGCGGCAGCTAACCTCGCTCTCTCTTCAATTTGTCATCCTGACCCTGAGCGCAGCCGAAGGGGAAGGTTCTGCTTTCGACCGAAGTCGTTCAAAATTGTCCGCGCTTCAGGGCGCGAGGTACACGGGCGGCATCCAAGTTGGCTGAGCCTGATACAATTTCGCCGTGTTCCCTCACAAAATTCTGATCCTGACGGCCATGGCCATGGCTGCGTCAGCGTTCGCCCAGCAACCTCCGGCCAATGCCCAGCAGCCTCCAGTAAAAGTGAACGTCATCAATGTGTGCGCGCCTTCGCCCGATGAGCAGAAGGAGCTATCCGCGGCGCTCACCAAGGTGCCGGGCAATCCGGCGTTCAGCAAAGACTACGAGGTGGCTCGCGGGCATTCCACACTCGACCAGAGCGCACCGGTCCCGGGCATGTCAGCCTTGCCGCCGGGCGCGGTCGCGGCGGCTGACTGGGTCCGGGTTCGCCGCGAGTTCCCCGACGCCACTCTGTTCAGCAATGTCCAATACTCGTTCAGCGTGGATTCGACGAATATGGTGGAGACACTGGTGCTGCGGGTGCGCGATCCTAAAGATCTGATGCAGGTTTCCATTGAAGACAGCGCTTCCGCGGTGGCTTCAGCGGCCGCGATGTTATCGACCAGCACGCCGGTTTCGCGCGTCAAACTGGAGCGCTTTGGGAAGTCGTCGGTGGTGCTGGCCCGGTGCTCGGGAGGAGAAGGAAATCCGGGGACGGATCAGAGCGCGTATGAGCCGATCTTTCGCGCCGCGTCTTCGATTATGGAGCGCTATCGCGCCGCGTTGGGCGCGCGCAAAATGGTGCCCCAGGAGTTGGCTCGACTGGGGGTGGGAACTTCGACCGGAACTACGGCCAAGTCGGGCGGCGGCAGCAAGAAGAATCCGTAGTACCGCGATCGCGTAATGAGTCATGGTGGCCGGGCGAGGACGCCCGGCGCTCCACCGGCGATGAAGCGAAATCTGTTTTTCAGAATCTATCTACTGAGGCCCGCTTTCTAATAGGACTGTTTCTTGACACTATGGACATACGCAATGTCGTGATCATGGGCTCCGGATGCGCCGGTCACACCGCCGCTCTCTACAGCGCCCGCGCCAACCTCAAGCCGCTCGTGATCGAAGGCCATGAACCGGGTGGACAATTGTCGATGACCACGCTGGTGGAAAACTTTCCCGGTTTTCCCGAAGGCATTCAGGGGCCGGAACTGATCGAGAACATGCGCAAGCAGGCGATGCGCTTTGGCGCCGACTATCACATGGGGCACGTGGTCAAAGCCGATTTGAGCAAGCATCCATTCGAATTGAGCTTCGGCAAAGAGACCATTCAGACGCGCACGCTCATCATCGCCAGCGGAGCATCCGCGCGCTGGCTCGGCCTGCCGAACGAGCACGCGCTCATCGGCCACGGTGTTTCTTCCTGCGCTACCTGCGATGGTTTCTTTTTCTCGGGCAAGGAAATCGCGGTGATCGGCGGCGGAGACTCCGCCATGGAAGAAGCGACATTTCTGACCCGCTTCGCGAGCAAGGTGACGCTCATTCATCGCCGCGAGCAGTTTCGCGCTTCGAAAATCATGCTCGATCGCGCCCGCTCCAATCCCAAGATCGAGTTTCTCACCGATACCGTGGTCGACGATGTCCTCGATGTCAGCAAGAAGGAAGTCACCGCGCTGCGTCTGCGCAATGTGAAGAGCGGCGAAAGCTGGGAGTTTCCCACCAGCGCCATGTTTCTGGGGATCGGCCACATCCCGAACGCCAAGATTTTCGCAGGCCAGCTCGAAACCGATGCGGATGGCTACCTGGTTACGCATAAAAACGTCTTCACGAAGGTGCCGGGCGTGTTCGCCTGCGGCGACGTGCAGGATCGCCGCTACCGCCAAGCCATCACCGCCGCTGGCTCCGGCTGTATGGCAGCCTCGGAAGTGGAGAAATATCTGGAAGAGGAAGGGCACTGAGCCGCTGTCGAGAAAGCTTCTGCATCGCTCCCCGCCGGAGGCGAATCGATATCAACACGCAGACCTGAAATCCTGAGGTGCAAACAATGAAATATCGCCTGTTTGGAAACAGTGGCCTTCGAGTCTCCGAGGTGTCGCTCGGCACCATGACCTTCGGGGAAGACTGGGGTTGGGGCGCGACTAAAGACGAGTCGCGCAAGATTTATGATGCCTATCGCGCGGCCGGAGGAAATTTCATCGATACGGCCAACATATACACCAACGGATCGAGCGAAAATCTCCTCGGTGAGTTCATTCGCGATCACCGGCAATCCGTTGTGCTGGCCACCAAGTACACCAATGCCAGTGCCGGAAGTGATCCCAATGCGGCCGGCAATCACCGCAAGAGCATGGTGCAGGCGCTTGAAGCCTCGCTGCGGCGCTTGAAAACGGATTACATCGACCTCTATTGGCTGCATATCTGGGATCAAATGACGCCCGTCGAAGAAGTCATGCGGGCATTCGACGATCTGATTCGTCAAGGCAAGGTTCTCTACATAGGCGTCTCGGATGCGCCAGCGTGGTGGGTTGCACAGGCCAACACGCTGGCCGAACTGCGGGGCTGGACACAATTCATCGGGCTCCAGATCGAATATTCGCTGATTGAGCGCACCGTGGAGCGTGAACTCATTCCCATGGCGAAGGCTTTCAAACTGGGGTTGGTCGCGTGGTCGCCACTGGCCGGGGGCCTGCTCACCGGTCTCGGGCGGGGCGGCGGATGCCCGATATTCGACCGCATCCGCGAAGTCATTCCGCCGCACCGGGGATCGGCCGGATCAGATTGTGGCTGCGCTCAACAAAGTTGGCCAACAGGTGGGCCGCTCGTCCGCTCAGGTCGCTCTGGCCTGGCTGCGGTATCGCGATATTCCGGTCATTCCAATCGTCGGGGCCCGGCGCGTGTCACAGCTGGAAGATAACCTGGCGAGTCTCGAGTTGGAACTGTCGCGCCAGCAGGTTTCCGCTCTGGATGAGGCAAGTGCCATCGAGATGGGCTTCCCCCACGACTTTTACGAGAATGAACTGGTGAAGACGATCGCGTACGGAGGGTTGCGCGACAAAATCCAGGCCGCATGAGACCTCTTGAACGCTAGCGGTCGCAGATCGCTCGGTTGAAGCGCCTAGCTGAGAAGCCGCCTTCGGGCGGAGAGATTCAGCGTCTCACAAGCCGTCCGCAGCACTAGTCGCGGGGCCATTTTCCGGATCCTCACCAAGTAGGGGACGGTGCGCGCGGGATCGGCTTTGGCCGACTCGCGCAACAGCCAGCCCAATCCCTTCAGGACCATGTCGTCTTCTTCTTCGTTCTGCAGCAATTGATTCGAAAGCCGTACGACCTGTGCAAAGAACTGCTGCTCACGCTCTCCACGGATCAGCGCCACACACGACGCGCGCCGCCGCCAGCGATTTGGCGACTTCGCCCACCGGAAAAGCTCGCGGCACCGTGCAGGGTCGGAGGCCACCATCGGCGCCAGCAGATAATGCGCCAGGGCGTCGTGATCGGCCCAACTCGACACGCGATCGAGCCAGGAGGCGAACAACTGGAATTCTTGGTCGCCAAAATTCTTCGTCTGTTTTTCGAGCAGGAAAACAGCCATCACCTTCTCTTCAAGAATCTGGCCGGAGAAAAGCTCATCGGCGACCTGTACCAGGAAATCCGTTCCCCGTTCGCGGACGATGCTGCGCCGGAAACGCACGGCAAATTTTCTTAGTTCGGCCGTGTACCAGCCGCGCGACTTTACTACTTCTTTGAAAAAGTGTTGCACCTCTTCCGAGTGTGGCGCCGACCCGCCATCCTTTAACACGCGCCGGATGTGGTCCGCGATATAGCTGGGCGTGGCTCTACTGTTGGACATGTTCTCCTCATGTAGCAGTGACAATGAGCGTCTCCGCCCGTCAGCGCGCGGAGAATGTTCTATGATAGAAGGAGTGCCCCGCGAAATGCTGTGATGCATTGTCACAGTCATCTGTGACCGAATGCCGCCTACTTCGCCGGAGCTGTGCCGGCTGTCCGCAAAGTCTTGTCATAAATCCACAGCAGCCCGGCGGTGGCCACGCCCACTCCGGCTACCGCCCACCAGATCCGCTCTGGCTGATGGGTCACTTCGCCGAAGTGGTGGATGAGCATGCCTCCAAACTTGCCGGCGATCAGCGAGCCAATTCCGATGGGCAGAAACGCGAAGCCCATGTAGGTGCCCTGCTGTCCCGGAGGCGCAAGGCGGGAAACATATTCGTAATAACGCGGAGACTGCGTAATCTCGCCGACCGAAACGGCAAACAGAGTAACAATCGCCATCGGAACCGTCGGGTGCACGATGAGAATGATCCACGCCAGGCCCGAGATCAGCGTGCCCAGCGTGATCGCGCGGAATGCCGGCATCTTCTGCGAGAGCAGACTGACCGCCATTTGCAGCGAGATGACGGTCAGCGGTCCGGTCACGAGAATCAGCTCGGTATCGGTCTTCGGATTGATGTAATCGTGAATGTATAACGGCAGGATGATGAATTCCTGCCAGTAGACAATCCAGTATCCAGAAAAAATCAGAAGAAACAGCATGAAGCGCGGGTTGGACAGCACGGTCCCAAAGTTCTTCACGGCCTGGCCCAAGCTCACCGACGGCTCATCCGCGCGGCGCGGCTCTTTGAAAAACAGCAGCACCGCGAAGAACATCGCAAACACGCTGAGGGCGGCGACTCGGAATACGTTCTCCACACTCATGTGCCGGTGCACCCAGGAAGCGACGTAAGGTCCGGCCGCGCCGCCAATATTCACCAGCGTGTAGTAGATGGAGTAGCCGATGGAGCGGACACTTTCCTTCGAAGCTCGCGCCGTGGTACCGACCACGCATGGCTTTACCAGCGCAACGCCGAGCGCCGGCAACATGAGCAGGAAAGTGACGAGCACAACCAGCGGCACCGCGCCGCGGACGGGAGCGAACCAAGGAGAGCCGATCGAGCCAATCAAAAAGTACGAGCAACTCAGGATCAGATAGGCCAGTGACAAAGATCGCCGAAAGCCCAGTCGGTCGGCGAGGGTTCCGCCGAACGCAGCCAGAAACCAAACCAGGCCTCCGAAGAGCCCGGTCAGGCTGCTGGCCCGCTCGACCCCGAAGTTGAGCGTCTCATGCAGATAGCGCGCCAGCGAGGCGAATGCGGCGTAGTAGGAAAGCCGCTCAAAAAGTTCGCTGATGTTTGCGACCCAGAAGGGGCGATCGAAGCCGGTGCGGATCTCGTGGAAGCGTTCAGAAAGGGTCAAACGTTGCTCCTGAAAAGCGGTGCTCCTGAATTGCAGCTCCTGATATGGCGGCTCAGATTTTCAAACGCCTTCTGACTTCGTCAGCCGACAAGCCCGCCACACGAACCACTTTATTCCGGCTGGTCTGGCCGGCTGCAATAGTAACGGAGGAACGCGGCACGTTCAAAAGCTTTGCGAAGAATTCGATGCAGGCTTCGTTGGCTTTGCCATCTACGGGAGGAGCGGTGAGGGCTAGTTTCAGCGCGTCACCCACTTCGCCGGTGATGGCGTTCTTCTTTGCGCGCGGGTGAACTTTGACCGCGAAGGTTGCTCCGTTAGGCGAATTTTGAATTGCTACCATCGAAAGGCTCTATCGCGGGGGGGGCACAGAGGTACACAGGGAAACCCTGCGACACTCCTAGATTCCCCTGCGCCCCCGGTGGCTAACCTTTTGCTCGTTCCCCGAAGATAGCCGTCCCCACGCGCACACAGGTTGCTCCCTCTTCAATCGCGACTTCGAAATCGTGCGACATGCCCATGGAAAGAACTGCCGTGTCTATGCTCGACAGCCGACGCGCGGCGATGCTGTCTCGAATCTGGCGGAGTTGGCGGAAGTAGGCTCGCGATCCCTCCGGGTCTTCTGTGTACGGAGGGACTGTCATCAAACCGCGAAACTTCAGACTCCCCCATCGCGGCGCCCCTTGCAGAATCTGCTCCAGTTCGTCGGAGTCTAGCGCGATTCCGCTTTTTGCCTCCTCGCCACCCACGTTGATCTCGAGCAGGACCGATAATGTCTTGCCCACGCTTTGCGCAAACGCATTCAGCTTCTCCGCCAGCCGCACGGAGTCCACGGAATCGACCGCGTCAAATAACTCTGCCGCCTTTGCGGCTTTATTTGACTGCAGATGTCCGATGAGGTGCCATTCGATGTTCCGCAAGTCGCGCAAAGCGTCTGCTTTTGCGGCAAACTCCTGCACCCTGTTCTCGCCGAAAACGCGCAGTCCGGCGGCGTACGCCTCGCGAATGCGTTCGGCCGGAAACATCTTGCTGACTGCCATCAGTGTGATTTCGTCAGGATTGCGGGCCGCCCGGCGTGCGGCAGCTGCGATCCGGCTTCGCACCTGGGCGATATTTTCGGCAATCGACATTCCGGAGTCGTTTACCTGAATCGGTGGTGCGGCCGAGCTGTGCTCGGCTTGGACGGGCGAGGGCGCCCGTCCCCACACGAGCACAAGGATTCAAACGTCTAAGCTCACATGATCGCGGTCGGCGGTGCCGGATCTTCGGGCCTGCCGGCATTTGCCAGCGGAACGCGGATCATGACGATCGCCAGAACGGCGAGCGCGCCTAGCGCCAGAAGAAACGGCGGCGTCCACTTGAACAAGCTTACGTCGTAGCCAGAGCCTACCAGGCCCGCGATGGCCAGGCCGCACAGCGCCTCGCCCGCGATCAGACCCGAAGCCGTCAAAACGCCCGCGTTTTCGACGCGCGCCTTCTGCGCATCGTTCAAGCCCCTGCGATCGCGCAATTTGTCGGTGATCCAGCGAATCACGCCTCCGACAAAAATGGCAAAGGTTGTGCCCAGCGGCAAATACATGCCAACCGCGAAAAGCATTACGCTCTTCACTTCGATCATGATCATCGCCAGTCCCAGCAGGATGCCAACGATGACGAGCGGCCACGCCATGTCGCCACCCACGATTCCTTTGGACAACATGGCCATTAATCCCGCCTGCGGGGCCGGCAGCGCGGGGCTGCCGAAGTGGTATGCCTTATCAAGAATCGCCACCGGAAAGAAAAGAACGAGCGATGCCACGACGATGCCGAAAAGATCTCCAATTTGCATCTTCGAGGGCGTTCCACCGAGGATGTGTCCGACCTTCAGGTCTTGCAGCATCTCGCCAGCGACGGCCGACGAGACGCAAACTACTGCGGCTACTCCGAGCACAGCGGCGACTCCGCCGGAGCCCGATACTCCCAGTGCGACCATCAGCAGCGCTGCGATCACCAGAGTGCACAGCGTGAGACCTGAGACGGGGTTATTCGACGAGCCAATCATGCCGACCAGGTTGCCGGAAACGGCGGCAAAGAAGAATCCCACGATGATCATGACCCCGGCCGCGACCAGCGAACCCGACAGGATCTTGGAAGCGGAGAGCGCCCCCGCGCCGCTGATAAAGAAGTGGTAGAGCACAATCATGGCGATGAACACCACGGCGATGCCGGCGAAAACGGCTTTGGCCGGCAGGTCACGCTCGGTGCGATTAGTCGCGGCGTGCACAGACGCCGATTTTTTCAGATCGGAGACAGCGCGGCCCATGCCGAGTGCCAACTGTTTGCGCATTTTGAAAAGCGTGTAGGACGCTCCGACCAGCATGCCCCCGACTGCAATCGGCCGCACAATCGAAAAGTAGATGGCTTGCGCCAGCAGAGGCCAGGCAATGGATTTTCCCTCCGGCATCGACGCCTGAATGTACGGACCGATGGTGAAGGTCAGGAGTGGAACCAGCAGGCCCCATGCCAGCACGCCTCCGGCGAAGTTCAGGGCGGCCAGTCTAGGGCCAATGATGTAGCCCACGCCGAGATAGGCGGGACTGATGTCGGGTGCCGTCATCAGCGTGGCGCCACCGGTAATGGTGGTGGCTACATTTGGATTTGTGCTGGTGCGGAGCAGCAACCTCTTTCCCAGAGCGCTGATGGTCACGGGGAAAGTGTTACTGGGATTGAAAACATTGATCGCTCCCAGCAGATACATGAACGCGCCGAAGCCCATGTTGGCAAAAAGAATCTTCGCGGCTTTGGCTCCCTGTTGGCCGGCCTTGTGAATTTCGGAGGCGGCTACGGATTCGGGAAACGGGAGGTCGGGATCCTCTACCATCACCCGGCGCAGCAGGGTCACGAACAGGATTCCGAGTGTGCCTCCGATCAACATCAGAGCTACCGATTTCCAATACTGGTCTTTGGTGAGCCCCGGCCACAGGCCGGCCATCACAAAGGCCGGGATGGTGAATATGGCGCCTGCCGCTACCGACTCGCCGATCGAGCCCACGGTTCGCGCGATGTTCTCTTCGAGGAGCGATCCCTTCATAAGCCGCAGAAGTGCCATCGAGATGACCGCTGCCGGATAGGTCGCGGCAATCGTCATTCCGGCCTTGAGTCCAAGATAGGCGTTCGCAGAGCCCAGCAGGGCGGTCAGGAACAGCCCGATCAGTACGGCCCGGAAGGTAAATTCTTTCATCTCCATCGATTCCGGAACGTAGGGACGATGCTTGCGGGGGGCTTCAGTAGTCGCCGCAGGAGTCATAGGGTCCTCGTAATCACCAGGAATTTCATCGCCTATTCACAGTAGCGGCGACGGCGCACCTTACCATGCCGAAAGGCCGGTTTACAAGTGCCGGGTCTCGCGGGGAAATTAAGTGAGGGTTTCTACGTCGTTTTTCCGCAACTTGGCATCCTAAGGAGGGTTAGAATGGTCCTGTCCGGGAGCTATTTGTGAGTCCTCTTGGCGAGCACTCTTGGAGCCGGTTTTTCGAGGAATTTTACTGCCGGGAATGTGGCGGACAAGAAGCCTATCGCTCCCGCCCTCGCGGTTTCTTTGAGAGACGTGTGCTTCCGTTTTTGTTGCTGCAGACGGTCCGTTGTGAGCGTTGCTATCACCGAGTCTACGTGCTACGCACGATTCCGGTGCTCGAACGGGATCAACCCGAGCGCAAGGAGTCACAAAGTGAACGGCCGGGCGGCTCGAAGCCCAATAGCAGCGTTGCGTAGGGCGTGCACGGCGGCTATACTTGGCTGAGTAAAGTCCGGCGAAGCGTCATCGGCTTGCCGGGCGCGGGAGGCCGTCTTCAGCAGTACTGGGTTTCGAATACGGGCTGCCCAGGGCCAAGCGGCGGACCATGGGTTGGCGCATCAGAGGTTGGCCGATCATGGTTTCTCTGGCTTTGCCAAGCGGGCGGCTGCGACTTTATTCTTTACTTTTTTCCCCGCCGATTGCCGTATCTGTGGTTCCCCGCTGATCAGAGTTTCCCGACTCCCCATTTGTGGAAGCTGCTTGATTGCGCTTCGACCGCTGCAGGGGTCGTACTGCAGCGTTTGCGGTGAAGCCTTGCACATCCCAGGCTGCATCGGTGCCGGGGAATCGCGGTGCCTGCTTTGTCAGCGAGCGGATCCTCCGTTCGAGCGAGCGGTCGCCTACGGCAGTTATGACGGTGGATTGCGCGACCTGATCCATGTGCTCAAGTTCCAGCAGGTTCGTCCCGCGGCGGCAGTTTTGGGGCGCATGCTGGCGGAGACGATGGCCAACCTGGAAAAGGCGATGCCGGTTGGGACAATTGGGATTGTGCCCGTTCCCCTGCATAAGCGCAAGCAGACGCAGCGCGGATTCAATCAGGCAGAGATGATCGCGCGGAGCGCGATTAAGCAACTGTCTCGCCCCAAAAGGTTTGATCTGTGCACGGGAGTCCTGTTGCGCCGCCGCGAGACCGGCAGCCAGATTGGACTGACTCGTCATCAACGGCGCGAGAACCTGCGCGGCGCTTTTGCGGTTATCGATCCAACGCGAATATTGAATCGCGACATCTTATTGGTCGATGATGTTTATACCACGGGGACCACGGCCTCCGAGTGCGCGCGAGTTCTTCTCCGCGCGGGTGCGGCGCGAGTGTGGGTAGCGACGGTGGCGCGGACGTTGAAGATTTTCGACGTCATCTCGTTATCGGAGAAAGAGTTCTCAGTTCCCGGTTCTCAGTTCTCAGTGAACCCTCCCATCTGTACTGAGAACCGGGAACTGAGAACCGGGAACTGACTTTATGTTGTTGCGATTGCACAATTTCGGTGGCAGCATGCGGTCGCATCTTCCCGCGTCGATGCTCGCTTCCGGCATGCACCAGGAAGGGGACGGTCACGCGCTGCATCAGCCGGTGCTGGTGCTGAACGCCTCCTACGAGCCGATCAACGTTTGTGCCGCGCGCCGCGCGATCGTGCTGGTGCTGAAGGGCGTCGCCATGACCGAGGAAGAAAACGGACACTTCCTGCACGCCGCCCGCGTTGCCATGCGCGTGCCCTCGGTGATCCGTCTGCTGGAGTATCGCCGGATTCCGCACCAGTCGCGGGCGTTGTCGCGGAAGAACATTCTGCTGCGCGACCGCAACACCTGCCAGTATTGCAGCACCACGCTTCCTTCCGGCGAACTTACGCTGGACCATGTGATTCCACGCTCGCGCGGCGGCCTCTCCACCTGGGAGAACCTGGTCGCCTGCTGTCATCCCTGCAACCGCCGCAAAGGTAATCAGCTTCCTCATGAAGCCAACATGAAGCCGTCGCGCGAACCGCGCTCCTTCAACCTCCACACCAGCCGCCACATCATGCGCTTGATGGGGCACTCGGATGATAAGTGGAGGAAGTACTTGTTCTATTGAAGGTCTCAAGGTTTCAGAGAACAGGGACGTCCGGTTGTCAGGTGTACGTACAATGTTCCACGGGGAACATTTTGTGCAGGTAATAATGTGCGTACATCGCTGGGCCGTTCGACCGTGACAGGGTTAGGATGGGTTGGGTGTGCCCGCCCATCATAAGCGCTAACTTAAGCTGTTGGACCTGAAGTAACGTGCCGACTTCCCGGAAGCGCGTTTCTCGGGACCTATGTGTTGAAACTTCCTACAGAGGACCTCGGGCCCGTAATAATCCCTGGGTTGCTCGTCACTGGGGAACAATCGCGTCAAGTTTCGGTGATGGCTGCTACTGATCGCCGCGGACCTTCCACCAATCCAACTGTTCAAACTCGGCCATCTTTTCGGCTCCGTTTTGTGCATACCAGTTTTGCCAGGCCGACGCATCGGCAGGCAGCGATTGGTCGGTGATCTCACGCAACGCGAGGAAGCCCCAGCTTCGCATTTGCGGAGTAGTTTGGGGATCGGCGGCTAGCTCGATCAGTCTGGGCACCATTCGCATGCGCTGTTTGCGCATGAAGTTGCCGCAGTCGGAGACGTTGCAGCCCGCGCGATCGCGAACTGCGTCCGATGGGTCGTGGGTAAAGGAATCGAAGAGCTGGTGAAGAGCCTCATCGGTGCCGAGATAGCGCATGCCTTCGACGGCCCACAGGCGTACCTGTGGGTTGGCGTCATTCTTGGCATAGTCCACCAGGATGGGATAGATGCGATCGTAGCCCACGCCACGGCCGGCCAGCATTCCCATGTGGTAAACGCTGTAAGCGCGATGATCTGGGTCGGCTTGCGCCAGGGCTATGAGCTGATTCGCTGAGTCGTCGGTCTTCGGCAATCCGTCGAGTGCCAAGTTGAGATCGGCGTTGGCGTAGCGAACGCGCAGATCGGTGGAGTAACGAGAGCGCTCCTCCAATTGGTTCATGTGCGCAGTGCGCGCGAGATTGTGCCAGACGCCGATATTTTGCTCGAACACGTCGAGCGCGCGAGAATCGTGCTGAATCGCCCGGCCGAGCAGTTCTTCCGCTTGCGCCTGCTCGGGGAGAGTTTGCAGGTGTTCCACATCGGAGTCTGAGAGCGGCGAGTAGGCAGCCTGCCGCAGTGGAGTCCTGGCCGGGGCAGCGACCTTCGAGACGCGTTTGGGTTGTGAGTGGCCGCGAGAAAAGATCTGGTAGCCGACAAAGCCTATCCAGGCGAGAAAGAACGCAAGCCCGACCGCGGTTGCGACGGGACTATTGCGACGAAAAGTTGGGAGCGATCTTGATGGTGTTTGTCCACGCTGCGGCGGCGGACCGAAATTCCCGAAACCTGCGTCGACAGCGACGTGAGTGTCCAGTTTCAGGCCGGCGAATTTTTCCAGTTGGGCCGCGACCCAGCGCGCCTCCTGACGGTCACCGATCGCGTCGGCGAGCGTCAGCTTCCTCCCGTCCTTGGTATACAAGCGAAGAGTGTAATAAGCCCGTGCGCCTTTTTGTTGTGCAGCCGTCGTGGTCAAAATCCGCTCAATGTTGGAGAAAGGGATCTCACGAGTCCTCCCGATGCCCAGCAGGGCCCGACGGACGGCGATCTTGCCGTTTCCCACGTTGATGCGAAATGAGCCCATCGTGGCCTGAATTAGTGCGTAAATCAGGAATAGGTCGAAGAACCCGAACGCCGCGGCGAAGAACCACGGAGCATGGGAATGCACGAGGAAATAAACGATTCCCGTCCAGACCGTAGTGAAAGCGAGCAAGCCCAGAACCAGCCCCGGGTTGCGAAAAGGCGGGAAGTAGAATTCGGTGCCGCCGTCGATCGCGGTCGAAACCACAACTTTCGGGTTCGCCGGCGCGGCCACATCGGACGTATCGGATTGAAAGGCCGGCGCAGCGATTCCGCTCTGCGCATCGCTCAAAAAGGAGGCCGTTGACACTGGCGCGGAGGACTGCGATGAAGTCAGCCGGAAAACCGGCACCTCAAAATTGTCCGAATAATTCACGCCGGGAACATCGGCCTGCGCATGCAAAATCCAAAGCACCTGATCGTCCCGCTGATCGTGACACGACTCATAGGCGTCGCTCGGTATGCTGAACTCCACCGGGATGGCGGCATCGCCCATGGGCCCGGGCATAAGCGATTGTTGCGGCACATTTTTGTCCGCCTGCCAAAGAACGCTCTCCTGGATGGAACGATCCTCACCAGCCCCGGTCGCGACCTGGCGGACGCAGCTAAGACTTAGATCGATGCCATGCGCGGCATCGGTGTTGAAGCGCAAGTGAATCGTGCCCTTGAGCGAGCCTCCAGGAGAAAAGGGCAACGAGGCGAACTCAAAATAGGTTTGGCCAAAACGTTTCCGCCGGATGCTGGCTCTTATCGCCGCGCCCGCCAGAATGACGCCAACGACGCAGAATACAAGCGGGAAAAAGACCGTAGGATTGGAGGTGTGCCAGAGTTTAGGCACGGTTGCGGCCGCGACGGTGAATGCAATTCCATTCGCAAAGATCGCCGCAGCCCAAAGGCCGATGACGCGGTTGCGATTCTTGCTTTCCGCCCGGCGAGCCGCCCAGTCCTTCCGCCACAGCCATGGAGATTCCGGATTGGACTGCTCCGCTGCCGCTTGCTCCTGTACTTTGCGAGTCCCGTAAATGACGGCGCAGACGATCCCACCGCCCACGAGAATGAAGATGGTCGAGACCACCGCTCCCGCCCAGCGATTTCCTGAAACCTGGCCGGGTACACCGAATAAGAGCGCGCTCGCGAAAAAGAGTCCTGCGGCCGCAAAAACCAGGCCAAAAATGATGAGGAGAACCTCGCCGCCCTTGGATTGCCTTGTCACAGCGGAATTATAGAGTTAGCGGAGGCCGGAACTAGTGCGGCAAGGGCGGACTTTCATTACACAAGTCACGTGCTTTTGATTTCGAGTCGTCGGCGATGCGGAAGAAATCCGGGAGCCCTGCAACGCTTCATCTTCGCGATCCAGCAACGTACTTCGAGGATGTTGGCCGGTAATGATAAGTCGACTTGAACTAAGCCGCGTTGCGGCAGACGCATTCACGTTTTGCGGGGCCACGTTCGAGGTGATCTGAGCTAGTTTGTGGCGCAGAGGAGGAAGTCTCTGTGACCCATCTACGTCAGATCATGCTTGAGGAACTACGGCGCCGCAACTACGCCGAGTCCACCATCCACGCTTACATTCACACGGTCGAGCATTTCAGTCGGCACTTCCATCGTTCGCCCGATCAGCTTGGCCCCGAGCATATTCGCCAGTATCAGGCCGCGTTGTTCACGCGCTGGAAGCTGGCCCCGAACACGGTGACGCAGCGGTTAGCCGCCCTGCGTTTTTTCTATGTCCAAGTGTTGAAGCGAGGCTGGAGCGTAGCCGAGACCCCGTATCCGAAGAAGGTTCTGCACTTGCCGCAGGTGCTGAGCCAGGACGAAGTTGCGCGTTTGATCGACGCGGCAGAGTTTCCCTTTCATCGCATTCTGTTGATGACCCTCTATGCCACGGGCGCACGTCGCGCGGAGGTGGCGCACCTGAAGATCAGCGACATTGATAGCCAACGGATGGTCATTCATATCCGGGGCGGTAAGGGACGCAAGGACCGTGATGTCATGCTCAGCCCCAAACTGCTCGATGCGCTGCGCCTCTACTGGCGCGGGCTGAGACGCAAGCCCACCGACTGGCTGTTCCCCGGCAACCGATGGCATACGGCAAACTATCCTGTTACCACCAAGGTTCTCTGGACCGCCTGTCAGCAGGCCGCCGAACGCGCCGGTCTTGAGCACAAGCGCATCCATCCCCACACTCTGCGCCACTGCTTTGCCACTCATCTGCTCGAAGCCGGTGCCGACTTGCGAACCATCCAGATGCTGTTGGGGCATCGCGACCTGGAGGAAACCACGATCTATCTGCATCTCTCCCGGCGGCATCTCAGCGCTACCGGCAGTCCGCTGGATGCACTCCCGATCCACGGAGAAGGAGAACACACGCAGAACGCATGAACCGGCCACCTCTGGAGGTGGCCGACATCGTTCGCTGTGCAGGACAGTCCTTCATTGAACGCAGTCGCAAGTGGATCAACGGCCAACACGAAAAGGTGTTGCTCGCCATCACACGCTGCCGAACCGCCGCGCTGGGTGGACATCGCGATCAGTGCTCGGACTGCGGACATTCCGTCATCTCTTACAACTCGTGCCGCAACCGGCACTGCCCCAAGTGTCAGGGCAACGCCCGCCTGCGCTGGCTCCAGGCGCGGGAACGCGAGTTGCTGTCCACCAGCTACGTGCACGTCGTCTTCACGCTGCCGCGAGAACTGGCTCCGCTCGCCTTGCAGAATAAACGGCTGATCTACAACCTACTGTTTCACGCTAGCGCTCAGACCTTGCTGGAGATCGCTCGCGATCCCCGTCACCTCGGTGCACAGATCGGTTTCTTCAGCGTGCTCCATACTTGGGACCAGCGACTGCAACATCATCCCCATGTCCACTGCGTGGTGGCCGCCGGCGGTCTCGCTCCTGACCGCTCCCGCTGGATCTCCTCGCGCCGCTCCTTCTTTCTTCCCGTCAAAGTGCTCAGCCGCGTCTTCCGCGGCAAGTTTGTCGCTGCACTCAAGACCGCCTTTCAGACAGGCACACTCCAGTTCCACGGACATCTCTTACCGCTCGCGGAACCGCGTGCCTTCGCCTCGTGGCTGCGGCTACTGTTCCGTCACGATTGGGTCGTCTACTCCAAACGGCCTTTCGGCGGGCCAGAACATGTGCTGCGATATCTCGGCGCTTACACTCATCGCGTCGCCATCTCCAACAGCAGGTTGGTTGCTCTCTCCGAGGGCAACGTAACCTTTCGCTGGCGCGACTCCGCTCACCGCAACAAGAAGCGGCTGATGACTCTACCCGTCGATGAGTTCTTGCGCCGCTTCCTGCTCCACCTGCTCCCACGCGGCTTCGTGCGCATCCGCAACTTCGGCTTCCTCGCCAACCGGCGGCGAGCAGAACTCCTTCCGCTTTGTTTCCGATTGCTCCAGCCATCCGATCAGCCAGCAGCAGACGCCACCTCGCCGACCACGCTCCCCGCTCACTCCCCAGGGAACTGTCCGCTCTGCGGCGGAACCATGCAGGTTGTCGAGCGCCTCTCCGCCGGGCAACTTCTCCTCCGATCTCCGCCTCATCTCAGCAGGTGCGCCGCATGAATCCACATCCCCAGCCTCGAATCTCGCTCGCGCTTCGGCGCGCACACTGGTTCTCTGTCTCCCACTCCTCAGAATGCTATACGGTGGTGCGCTCCAAACTCTCTGACGTGCCGCCCCACGACCATTCTCTCTGCCACCAGCAACTGAATCGGAAGCACACCGACAGCAAGCGCCATCTCGCAAACGACAACAACCAGCTCATCCAGATACAAATCCCATAGTCCCACGGGCGGCTTCCTTCAAGTCGCTGTATCTGAAGCGCCCCTCCACAGCGTCTCAACTCCCAGCTCTTCGCTCAGAGGGCGCGTCAGATACAGCACTAAGACTTGTAGAAAGTTGGAAATTCGGTCAGATTCTGGCGATTTCCGCGGGACGACGGATTGCCGGCCGCAGAGCAATTTGGCCATAGGGCCGCAAAGCAATTTGGCCCTAGGTTAGAGCTTCACAACTTGTGGGAAAATAATTCCTGATCGAGAGCCGCGCCCTCAGCGGCTAAAGCCGAATTCAAAACAAGGCAGTTACCGCAGCGGTAAACCGCTGCGCCACCCAAAAGCAAGTGGCAGTCTCGATTGAAACCCTGGCGTCACTGCGGCTTCGGCGGATCGGGCGGCTTCTGTTCTCCAGCCTTCGGTTCCGCCTTCTGCACTTCCTGGCCATCGTAGGTGATCCTCGATTTTGATCCGAAGCGTTTGTAGTTGGTGTACTTAATGATCTCGCGGATCTTTACGCCGCCCATGGAAAACTGGAGCGTGTCCTCGGCGCGCGTGTAGGTAGGAAACCAGTACTGGCCGTCGATCTGCTCGCGCCAGGTGGTGAACTTGGGAAACAGGTTCTCCTGGTCCTTCTTCTTACGGATGTCAGGCACGGTCTTGCCATAGGTTTCCACGATTTGAAAATCGTGGTCGTCTACCCAGATTCGCCCCTGGAAATAACGCTTCTTGCCGACAATCTGCTTGGGGGCCACATCGAAAACATAGGTGCTCAGTTCATCCTGTTTTTGCTGGCCAACGTAAAGAATGTCGTACTCTCCGATCTCATCCGCCGTCAGCACGAACGGGAGACGGTTCTCGATATCGTCAAGATCTTCCTCGGTCATCGAGATACGTTGCAGTGTGGGCTGCGGAGCAAAGACAACGTTCTTGACCTTGCGCCCCTTGTCGTCGAAGGTCACGTCGAACACCTGCTGGTAGGTTCCGTCGGGCGTGTCGCCGTCGAGGGTCATTACTTTGACGTCCTGCCGGTAGGTGTACTGGTCACGCGCCTCCTTGAACGCTTTCTCCTTGGCCGAAAAGCGCTTGATGATTTCCTCGACCGTGATCCCCTTGGGCTCGGTCTTGTCGAGAGGGCCTTCCTGAGCGCGCGCCACCTCGGGCATGATGACGACCAACATGATGACCGGCAACAGGACGCTAAACAGTGCGGCCAGAGAAAGGAGTGGGGACGTCATCCGCGCAGGTCGGGAAGGGTGTCTCATAAGCCCTATTCTAACGAAAGGGAGCACGGAAAGGTTAACGGCAGCCTCCACCCCCGGAGCCGCCGTGCTACGGCCCTTCGGAGGGGGTGGAAGACTGCAGTTCTGCCTGCTTACTTCGATGCGGCAGGCGGCGGAAGGTTTGCAGAATTTACTTTTCTTTACCTTTATCTTTAATCTTTGCGCGCATTCGGTATGGCCTTGGCCATTCCCCACTCGACCAATCCCGGAAATAGCTGATAGAGCTTGATGACGGGAATCATGGACCAGGGCACGACAACCTCCCGCTTTTTTTTGCGATATCCGCGATAGGCCGCTTGCGCTACTCGCTCGGCCGTGATGCCGCTCACGGATTGTGGACGGACGTTGCCCTGGCGATTGGCAACCACGTGCGCGCCGAAATCGGTGCTCGCATAGCCGGGACAAACCGTAAGCACGTTGATGTTGTCCCGCTTCAATTCAAGCCGGGCGCCTTTGCCGATGGCGTTCACGGCAAATTTGCTGGCGGAGTATATGGCCATGAACGGCACTGAAATGTGTCCGGCAACGCTCGAGATGTTGACGATAGATCCGCCGCCTGCTTCGCGCATGGCGGGCGCCACCGCCTGCATGCAGGCGATAGTGGCGAAGAAGTTGGTTTCGAACAACTCGCGGTATGCCGCCGGTGTCATATCGGCGACCGAGTCGCGGATGCCCACACCCGCGTTATTGACCCACACATCCACGCGATCGAAGTGGTGCAGCGTCAGTGCCAGCGTGCGGTCGATATCTTCGCGATTGCGAACATCGCAGGCCAGAGCGAGCGTACGGTCGGTGTGGCCGACCCGGTGGCGGGCCGCTTCGGCGCGACTGGCATCACGCGACAACAACACCACGCTGGCCCCTTCATCGGCAAAAACTTTGGCAATCGCTTCCCCAATTCCCATGGAAGCCCCGGTGACGACCACGACTTTTCCGTCCATGTCTTTCCCTGCTATGCGCATGGCGACCCTTGTATCGCGTGGAGGGCGGCAAGTCAATGCACACGTAGGGGCGGACGCATTCGTCCGCCCAGTGGAGCGAAGCCCCGCATTGTTAGCTAAGTCAAGTGTTTAGCCACGTCAAAGGAGCGGCGGGCTGCGCTCGCCGTGCCCGGACGAATGCGTCCGGGCCTACGTGACTTTCTGATGGCGTAAAATCGTCTGCACTGGAGTCACCGTGAGTTCGCTGTTGCCCATCTTTCCGCTCGAACTGGTGCTGCTGCCGGGCGTTCCGCTACCGCTGCACATTTTCGAACCGCGGTATAAGGAGATGATCGCGGAATGTCTGGAACAGAAAAAGCCGTTTGGGGTGGTGCGAGCGTCCTCCGATGGGGTCGCCGACATCGGCTGCACCGCCGAAATCATGTCCGTCACCAAGAAATATGACGATGGGCGCATGGACATCCTGACGCGCGGGGTGGAGCGCTTTGAGGTCATCGAGGTCAACGAGGATCGATCGTTCTTGCAGGCCGAGATCTCGGTGGTTGAGGACGAGCCCGGGAATCCGGCCGCCGAGATGGTGACGCAGGCAGTGCGACTGCATGCAGAGATTGCGAAACTAGCCGGGGCAGAACCCTCCGGCCCTGACGAGCATGCCGGCAATCTTTCCTTCTTGCTTGCCGGATCGCTACCGCTCGATCTCGACTTCAAGCAAAGCCTGCTCTCGACGCTTTCGGAGGCAAAACGTCTGGAAGCGGTGGTCGGCTATCTCGAAGCGATTCTGCCGGGTCTGCGGCGAGCGTCGAAGGCGCGGTGGAACTAAGGGTTGCGTAGGGACAGCCGGGGGCGGCTGTCCCTACGCGGGCGTCGCACAAGTATCTTTTCTTCTGCGCGGCTCATCTCACAAGCCAGTACCCGATGCGGCGGTATAATCCGCGTAAGGCTGTTTCCCTTGGGGGTTCCACCATGAGTTTCGCCCGGACTCTCGGCGAGTTGCGCCAAAGTCCTTTCACTGCGCAGCGTCTCGGTTCGCGGCGCGTCAAAGATGAGCTGCGTGAAAACTTGATGTCGCGGCTGCGCGAGGGCAGCCCGATATTTCCGGGCATCGTTGGCTACGACGACACGGTGGTGCCGCAGATCGTGAACGCCATCCTTTCGCGGCACAATTTTATTCTCCTCGGGCTGCGCGGACAGGCGAAGAGCCGAATTCTGCGGGCACTGACCGCGCTGCTTGATCCGGAGATGCCTTACATCGCGGGCTGCGAGATCCACGATAATCCGTATGCTCCGATCTGCCGGCGCTGCCGCGAACTGATTGCGAAAGAAGGCGACGCCACGCCGATTGCCTGGCTTACGCCCGACCACCGGTACGTGGAGAAGCTGGCCACGCCCGATGTCACCATCGCGGACCTGATCGGTGATATCGATCCCATTAAAGCTGCCCGTGGCGGGCATGAACTCTCCAGTGAGTTCACTGTGCATTATGGATTGCTGCCGCGCGCCAATCGCGCAATTTTTGCGATTAACGAGTTGCCCGATCTCGCGGGCAAGATTCAGGTCGGGCTCTTCAACATCATGCAGGAAGGCGACGTCCAGATTAAGGGATACCCGATCCGGTTGCCGCTGGATGTTGCGATTATGTTCAGCGCCAACCCCGAGGACTACACCGCGCGCGGAAAGATCATTACGCCGCTGAAGGATCGTATCGGGTCGGAGATTCGCACCCACTATCCGGCGACGGTGGAAGAAGGCATCGCGATTACTGCGCAGGAAGCCTGGATTGACCGGGACGGATCGCGCCTGCATATTCCGAGGTACGTACAGGAAGTGATCGAGCGGATCGCGTTCGCGGCGCGCGACGACAAAAAGATCGACAAGCGCTCAGGCGTGAGCCAGCGGCTGCCAATTTCGGCGATCGAGAACGTGGTGTCGAATGCCGAACGGCGGGCGCTGACCCATCAAGAGAAATTCATCGTGCCGCGGATCAGCGACATCTATGCGGCGCTGCCGGCGATCACGGGCAAGCTGGAACTGGAGTACGAAGGCGAGATGAAGGGCGCGGATTACGTGAGCCGCGAGTTGATTCGCACAGCGGTCGCGAAGGCGTTTGATACCTATCTGCACGGCGTCAATTTGAGTCAGGTGGTGCAGTGGTTCGATCTGGGCGGCGAGATTCAGCTCACCGATAATGCGGCAGCGCAGGAAGTGCTCCAGGGCCTGAGCCAGATTCAGGGGCTGATGGACAAACTGAGTAAGCTGAACGTCAGCCCGAAAGACGGCCCGGAGACGCAGGTATCGGCGGCCGAGTTCATCCTCGAAGGCCTGCACGCGCACAAGAAAATCGGACGCAACGAGGAGCGCGTGTTTACGGCGGGCGAGAAGCCGCCGAAGAAACAGGAGCGGGTGTTTGAGCCGGACGACTCGGAGTTCGGACGGAAACGAGGATTTAACTAACGACCAACGACCAACGACGATTTCGATGAAACGCATCCGCTACTCCAAATACGTTCCCGATCCGGCCAGCGAAATGAGCATGGAAGACCTGCTCAGCGCGCTCTCCGACTATTTTCTGCAGAGTGGATTCAACGACAATTTCTGGTACGAACTGCCGGAAGGCGAGCAGACGCTGGACGAGTTGAAACGCGCCCTCGAACAAGCGCTGCTCAATGGCGAGATGTTTGACGAGGAAATGCGCGACCGGCTGCAGCAGATGCAGATGGAGGGCGAACTGGAGGAACTGATCGAGAAGCTGATTGAGCGCATGCAGCAGGAGGATTACATTTCGATCGATCAACCTCATGACCCCACGAAGAAGTCGAGCGTGGGCGGACAGATCGGCGACGCGCAGCAGCAAGCGAAGTTCGAGATCACCGACAAGAGCCTCGACTTCCTGGGATTCAAAGCGCTGCGCGATCTACTGGGTTCGCTCGGCAAATCGAGCTTTGGACGTCACGACACGCGCGACATGGCGACCGGCATCGAAACCAGCGGCGCTGCCAAGCATTATGAGTTTGGCGATACGCTGAATCTCGATATCACGGCGACGCTGTCTTCCGCCATTCAGCGCGAAGGGATCGGCCTTCCTCTGAACCTCGAATACAAGGACTTGCAGGTGCATCAGTGCGAGTACCAGTCGTCGTGCGCGACGGTGCTGATGCTGGACTGTTCGCATTCGATGATTCTGTATGGCGAAGACCGCTTCACTCCGGCAAAAAAAGTCGCGATGGCCCTGTCGCAACTGATTCGGACGCAGTATCCGGGAGACTCGTTGTCTCTGGTCCTGTTTCACGATTCGGCGGAAGAAGTTCCGCTTTCGCAACTTGCCCGAGTCAAGGTTGGGCCGTACTACACGAATACGCGCGAGGGCCTGCGCATGGCGCAACGCATACTGCAGCGCCAGCGCAAGGACATGAAGCAGATCGTCATGATCACCGATGGCAAGCCCTCGGCGCTCACACTCGAAGACGGGCGCATTTACAAGAATGCGTTCGGGCTTGATCCGTTGGTGGTCAGCCAGACGCTCGAAGAAGTTTCGAAATGCAAACGGACCGGCGTGCTGATCAATACGTTCATGCTGGCGTCGGACTATGGGCTGGTGCAGTTTGTCCAGAAAGTAACGCAGATGTGCCGAGGCAAGGCCTACTTCACAACGCCGTATACGCTCGGCCAATATTTGCTGATGGATTACATGTCGCGGAAGACGAAGACGATTCACTAGTTGAGTCACCAGCAAACCGGATTACAGAAGTAACACCCTGTGTGCCAACCCGGCGCAGCTTCGGTGTAAAATCGCTGCAAGCTCTTCCGTTCGGAGACGTTATGAAACGAATTGCCGCTTTCTTGCTGCTACTCGCCTTGAGTCTTGCAGGGTCGATACCAGTCTATGCTCAACGCATGAGTCCAGAAGAAAACGCGCGCCAATCCCGGAAGGCGACCAAGAAACAGCAGAAATTTCTGAACAAGGCAAACAAGAAACAGCGGAAAGCAATGAAGAAGTACGAGAAGGCGCAACGGAAGGCGACCAAGAAGGCGAACAAGCAGTTGAAACAGCGCCGCGGGTAGGCCTCCGCGTTTCGCAGCGATTCATCACAAAATCACAGTGACCGCCCGCACATCTCCCTGACCCGTAACGCGCTAATCTGATTCCACTCCCAGGACCACTCCCGGTCCCAACCCCTCCAGAAAGAGATTGCTATGCGTGCGTCAAGACGCTTTTTGGCCGTTGCACTGGTTTGTCTGCCGAATTTCTGTCTGTCGAGCTTTGCGGCCGCTCAGCAATCGGATCAGGTTGTCGCTGAGCGCGTTCTCGGTCCGCAGTGGAAGCAGCTTTCGCGCCGGGCCGGAATGATATTCGCAGGCACGGTGCTCGCTCCTGCGCCGCCGACTGCGACAGCCCAGACTGCGGCAATCGATCGGGTGGGTACCGGGCAGGCTCCGTCGATCGAGTTGCGCTTTCAGGTGGACAAGGCAATTGCCGGGGTCGAGCCAGGGCAGGTTCTCACCATCCACGAGTGGGCGGGTGGGTGGTCCACGCATCGCCCTATGAGCAAGGGCCAGCACATTTTGATCTTTTTATATCCGCCGAGCCGATTGGGCCTTACCAGCCCGGTGGGCGGATCAATGGGCCAGGTTGCTCTCGATCCGAGCGGCGAGAACGTGTCTGAACATGGGCAGAAGCCTGCCGCACCAGTCGTGCTACGAAGCGAATCGTCGCCGCGTCCACTTGCGCCGGTCGTCAATGGAAGCGTCAGCAACGGAAGCGTCAGCGTCGTTCAACTGGAGCGCGCCATCCGCAGCGCCCGGGAGGAGTAAGTTATGCGCTGGCGAATTCTGGCGGTTACCGCTTTTCTGATTTGGAGTGCCGTTGCCAGCCGCGCTGGAGGCCCGGCGTTTGTCGCGGGCTCGGGCTACGCTCCCGGAGTCGAGGGCCAGGCGCTGATCTGGGCGAATGGCTCGGTGCAGTACTTCACCGACCAGGGAAACCTGAGCCCGATCCTATCCGGCGCACAGGCCGATGCTTTTGTGGCTAGTGCTTTCAGTGCGTGGACCATTAATTCGAGTAGCCTAACCGCATCGCAGGGCGGACATCTTGCCGAGGACGTGAACGGCAGCAACATCGTGGTCACCAACGGAGTGATCACCGCGCCCGCGGACATTACATCCTCAGCCACGGGCGCTCCACTTGGAATTGTTTACGATTCCGACGGAACGGTCACGAATGCGCTGCTCGGCGAAGGTGCAGGAGACTTGGAGGATTGCTTTACCAATGCCGTCTACGGAGGACCCGACAACTTCAGCGCGGTCGGGAACATCGTGCACGCGCTGGTGGTGATCAACGGAGTGTGCGCGGCCACCAGCGCGCAATTGCCTGACGTGCAATACCGGTTGGTGCGCGTGCTGGGGCGGATTATTGGATTGGGATGGTCGCAGGCTAACTTGAACGTGCAGACGCAGAACCCGCCTCCAACCAATGACGATTTTGCGGGGTTTCCGGTAATGCATTTTACTGATCTGATTTCGTGTGTGCCCATCAGCGTCTGCTATCCCGACGCGGCCGTCCCCAAGATGGATGACATCAATGCGCTAGCGCGACTTTATCCCGCCAGCGGGAATCAGCAGCCGGCGGGCAGAGTCTACGGCACTGTGTACTTCACCGACACATCCGGGAATGCGGTGCAACCGATGCAGGGTGCCAACGTGGTGGCCCGGCTGATGGTCTCGAATCAGCCCTCACGGCAGTACGTGGCAACTTCCGTTTCTGGATTCTCGTTTTGCGGCAACGCGGGCAACATTATCGATGGATACGTGGACGGAAATGGCCTTCGCTACGACCGGTGGGGGTCCAACGATCCGTCGCTCGAAGGCTTTTTCGATCTGGGCCAACTGATGATTCCGACCGGACAAAGCATCGCCGAGTACCAGTTAAGCGTCGAGGCGCTGGACCCGAACTGGTCCCTGGGCGTCGAACCGTATGCTCCCACCCAGGTGGCGCCGTCGGGCTCGTTCGCTCCGGTTGTGGTCACGGTGACCAACGGGTCGACCGCCGAGCGGGACATTCTGATGTTGCAGAGTGAAATCGCGCAAGCGCATCCCGGCAGTGGGTCGACTTATGCGAATCCGGCGGCGCTTCCAGCAGGCGGAGGCTGGGGGTCGTGGATCTCCGGTTACGGCAGCACCGATTGGTTCGAATTCACAGCGCAGGCGAACCGCACCGCCTCGGTCGCGGTGACCGCCCTCGACGAAACGGACCAGCCGACCGAAATCAAACTGCTGCCTGTAATTGGGATCTGGCAGTTGAGCGACCAGAGCGGCGATCCGGCGCCTGCTTCGACACCCTCGGCATTTAACACGCCGACTTGGGGTCTGACCCGCCTGGATGCGCAGTTCAGCACAACTGATACGTATCGCGTGGGAGTAGCCGACTTCCGAGGCGACGGCCGTCCGGATTACTTTTACCAAGCGAGCCTGCTGTATTCGGATACGGTGACGCCAGCGCGCCTCGGTCTTGCTGGCGGCGTGACTACTCTGAACGGCATCGGATTCAATCCGCGACTGCAGGTGAGCGTTGACGGCAACAACGCCGGCACGCTGTCTGCGTCCGCAAGCCAGATCGAGGTGGCCATGCCCGCGGCTGCGCAGGACGGGACGGCTACGATTCAGGTCACCGATCCGTTGAGCGGTGCTTCTTCCCAAATGATCGGCGCGCTGGGCTATGGCGCCTTGTCCACGGATCTATTGCTTCTGCTGCAAGGCGGGGAGCCGTCAACACCAGTAGGGTCGGCGGCCGCAAATGCCATCCGCGTGCGCGTGGTCGCCGCTGATGGAGTTACGCCGGTGAGCGGGGCGACGATTGCATGGAGTGCGACTAACGGCTCGCAGTTCTCGGTGTGCGCCGGAGCTTCTTCCTGTTCGGTGCTCAGCGATGAAGCGGGAGAATCTTCGACCTTGGTGACTCCCACTGCAACCGGACAGAGCACAATCACGATCGCTCTGGCACCAGCTTCGTAGTCGCCCCCGCAGACGCAACAGGCGACGTTGGTAGGGACGTCGTCAGCGCTTGACCTGGCGGCTCTGACCCCGACGCGCTGGGTTGGGCAGGGCGCGACGATCGCAGTTCCACTCACGGTTGAAGCCCTGGACCTGGGCGTGCCCAAGGCGAATGTAACGGTCAATTTCTCAGTCAGCAAGGGCACGGCTTCGCTGTCGGCGGGCAGTGCGGCCACCAACGGCTCTGGATTCGCCACCATTACGGCACAGCTCACGAATCAAAATGCCGATGTACAGGTGAGTGCTTGCGTCGCTCCGAATAATTCGCCGTGCCAGACATTTACTTTGTTCTCCACGGCGGCTTCGCTATGGACGCTGGGGACGGTGAGTGGATCGTCGCAGGTTGTACCGACAGGACAGGCTTTTCAACCACTTGTGATGCGGGTGACCGACGGCTCGCCGGCCGCGAATCCGGTGATGGGAGTGACTCTCACTTTTGCGACCACGCTGACACGGGTGAGTCCAGGCGCCAGCTCAGACTCAGGCGGCCGACCGGATGGCGAGTCGTTTGCCGGGGGAAACGGAGTGCCCGTTCTTCTCGGGTCGTCGCAGGCGCAGGTTGTGACCACTCAGAACGGCCTGGCTTCCATCGTGCCCTCGGTCGGAAACGTGGGCCTATGCGATGTGTTCATCGCAGTGACCGCGGGCGCATCGACGGCGCAGTTTCAAATGGAGAGCCTGGCAGCGATAGTCCCGGAGCAGCCGGAATACATCCGCACCAAGGCCCCGACTACGCCGCCGTTCGCACATTTTGGTTTTCAAACGTCCGCGTCAGAAAATGCAGCGGCGCCGCTGTTCGCCGCGCCGGAGGGCGACCCGGGCAACGAACCGGTGGCGGATTCGCACGTAAGTACCTGCCCGGAACCAACCGCGGATGCCGCCTTCAGAGATCATCGAAGCTCGGCGCCATCCACTCCCGCGGTGCCCGCGATGAATGAGAAGGCTGATCCCGCGCCCTGTCCCCGATCGAAGCTCCCCGAACCCAAAGCTCCAAAGAATGCAGCGGGACCGGAACTCGACAGTCACGCCGCCGTCGCAGAATCTGCGATCCCCTTGCGGGCTCGGTCTGAACGCGCTTCGATCAAGTGGTTGCCCGACGACAAACGAAGTTGCCGCGTCCTGGCAGCGGATGGCTCTCTTTTCTGATTGGATGTTCCGCTATTTCTTCGTCCCATTCCCGGTCCACTGGTCAACCCAGTCATTGACCGTTTTCCACCAGAGCTGAGAATTCTGCGGCTTCAGCACCCAGTGGCCTTCGTCGGGGAAGTAGAGCATCTTGGACGGCACGCCCATCGTCTGCAGTGTGGTGAAAAGCTGGAAGCCTTCGCTTACATCGAGGCGGTAGTCGAGCTGGCTGTGAATGACGAGCGTCGGCGTCTTGAAATTCTTGGCGGCATTGCGCGGGTTCCACTTTTCGTACATCTCCGGGTTGGTGTAAGGCGTCCCCTTGAACTCCCAGTTATTGAACCAGAGTTCTTCGGTGGTGCCCCAGGCGGAGTAGGTATTGAACATGCCATCGTGCGTGACGATGCACTTGAAACGGTCGGTGTGGCCGAGCACCCAGTTGGCCATGTATCCGCCGTAGCTGGCGCCCAGCGCGCACTCGCGGTCTTTGTCGATGAACGGATAAGTCTTCTCGGCGTAGTCGAGCCCTTTCATCAGGTCTTCAAACGGAGCGCCTCCCCAGTCGCCGTTGATCTCGTCAATAAATTTCTGCCCGTATCCCGGCGAGCCATGGAAATTGATCATGATGACTACGTATCCTGGGCTTGACGAAGTTGGTGCCGCGAAAAGCTCGGCGTTCCAGCGATAGCTCCACTCGTCGCCCATCGGGACCTCGGGTCCGCCGTGGATGATGAATTTCAAGGGATATTTCTTGGTGGCGTCGAAGTTCGGCGGTTTGACGAGGAAGCCTTGGACTTTGTCGCCGAAAGCGCCGGTGAACCAGAAGGGCTCGAGCGGGGACATGGCGACTTGGGAGAAGACGGACTGGTTAATGTGTGTTAGTGGATCTGCCTTCGACAGCTGGCAGTCGGCCGCTTCATAAGGCTCAACGGGGACTTTTCCATCTTTGTATGAGATCGTGCACGGCTGCTCCGCCGATGACGCTCTAAAAATCTCGTTTGGAAACATGACCGACATTCTCGTTAACAAGATCGACTTTCCGTCCGGGGTGAGACTGATGTCGTCGTTGAATCCGCTTACCGTTTCAGTTGCCCAGGCCACCTTCGCACGTATTCGTGCCCTATATATCGGTGAGCTGCCACCGTTCTCAGCAGAGAAGTAAAGCGACTCCGAATCCGGCGCCCATGCGATGGTTCCCACCCACCTATCAAACTCCGGAATCACAGGTCCCTTTTCTCCCGTCTTACGGTCATACAGCATCAGCCGGAAGCGGTCGCTCTCGTATCCCGGACGCTGCTGGGCGCGGTAGGCGATGTACTTGCCATCGGGAGAATAGAGCGGATTCGAGTCGCTGGAGGGATTATCGGCGGTGATGTTCTTGGCCGTTCCTCCATCCACCGAAACGATCCAGAGATCGTTGTTGGTGGAGGTGGCTTCGACCTTGTCGTGGTTCGAGGTGTAGCAAATCTCCTGCCCGTCGGGCGAGAAGGCGTAGTTGTCCTGTCCGCCGAGCGAAAACGGAGGCGCGTCGTAATCGCCCGGCGTGAGGTCGCGCCACCCGGCCTCTTCGAAGGAAAAAGCTTTCGTGGGTGGAAGTGTGTCGAAAAGAACCGGATTGACGAAAATGTGACTTCGCCGCCCCTCTTTATAGGCATTCCAGTGTCGGTAGAGCAGTCGGTCGAAAATCTGCGCCTTGACTTTCGAATCGCGTGCCTCATATAGCTTGGTCCCATTGCAGTTATCTACTTCCTTTGGAGTGCCAACGCACTGGGGATATACATCCGAGGTAAAGAGAATGTTCTTTCCATCCGGCGACCATAGTTCACCACCGGCTTCGGTAGCAATCGACGTCAGCTTGTATACGCCTTTGACCGCGCCCGCCGCGCCGTCAAAATCGGCAATCCAAACCTGCGAGCCACCCTCCTTGTTCGAGAGAAACGCAAACCGCTTCCCATCCGGAGCCCAGCGCGGGCGGTCGCCGTCCTGATCGGCGATGAGAACGTGTTCCTGTCCGCCAGCCAGCGGGACAATCCAGATGTGCGGCGTCTTTTTGTTCGCGGCCAGATCCACATCGACCGCGGCGAACAGCACCCACTTGCCGTCGGGCGAAGGCACAGGCTCGCTGACACGCTTCAGCTTCATCATGTCTTCGAAAGTGAGGGGGTGCTTGGCTTGAGAGAAGGCGGGAAGAGAAAAAAGAAGAACGAAAAGAAAAACAAGACGGCGCAAAGCGTGCCTCCGCGGAACAAAAGAGTGTAGCACTCGGCAAGGCCACGTAGGCCCGGATGCATTCGTCCGGGCTGGCGCGCAGAGCGCGCCAAGGCTGCGTAGCTTCGCTCCGCGGGGCGGACGAATGCGGCCGCCCCTACATCAGCGTTTCAGCTTCCTAGTTCTTCTAACATGGCCGTCATTTCTGATTGCGCGTGGGCGTTGTTGGTGCGGCGCGCGGAGGAAACGCCATCCACCAGCCAGCGCTTGGCCTCATCGACGCGGCTCGCATTGGCTAGTGTTTGCGCGGCCATGAAGTAAGCGGGCGTGTAGTCTGGTTTTTTTTCGATCAGCGTTTTAAATTCCTGCAGCGCCTGATCAACGAGGCCGGCTTTCGAGTACTCCATGGCGAGCCCATAGCGGGCAAACGAATCCTCGGGATTGGCAGCAAGAATTTCGCTCAGCATGACAATGCGATCCATAGAAAAAGGTCTCAGGTGTCAGGTCTCAGAAAAGTCAAAGACTCAGAGCCAAGAGCCAAAAGCTAAGAGCCGATTCATATCCTCCATTCATATCATGTCCCGCGTTACAATGGCTTTTCTCCGAGGATCAACTTGGCTTGCCCCTTTTTTGTGCCGCGGCAAATCTTGAACGACGGCTCCTGGCCGCATCCTTCGCGTCTGCCACTCGGAGCGGGATGGACGGGGAACTGCCGCGCCTCGGGGCAGGAACTGGCGGCATCCGATGCCCACATACGGGAATTCTGCAACCTTGGCTATGCCACCGCCTGTCCGCATCTTCCGCAGCGCCGTGAGTGGGATGCGGTTCGTTTTTCAATTGCCCGCGCCAGCCGCGAGCAGGTTACGCTCTGTTTTGTCTGCGAGTTAGGCCACGCTCCGATGGAACATGGAGAATTGATCTTCGACCTGGCAGGCGAGGTTTGGCTCAATGCAAACCCGGACCCGCGCGTGCTCACGCTTGCAACCTGCTATCTCCAGGCATATCGCGCCCGGCAAAGCGCTGCTCTTATCTGAGCGGCAAGTCTGAGCGACAAGACGATCGACGAACTGACGGTATGAACGACGACGATAAAGCGAAGTTAACCCGCCCGCGGCCGGTGCGCGAATCGATCTCGGAAATGGTGGAGATCGTTCTGCCGAACGATGCCAATCCGCTGAACGCGCTGCTGGGCGGACGCCTAATGCACTGGATCGACCTCGCCGGCGCCATGGCCGCGCACCGTCACTCGCGCACGTATGTGGTGACGGCCTCCATTGATCACATGGATTTTCTCGTGCCCGTTCGGGTTGGAGATTTCGTCGTCCTGCGCTCGTCGGTCAATCGCGTCTTCCATACCTCGATGGAAGTGGGCGTGAAGGTCTGGGTGGAGAATTATCGCTCGCAGGAGAATCGTCACGTCAGCTCCGCCTATCTGACCTTTGTCGCCATCGATGCAGCCGGAAATCGCATGGCCGTTCCACCCGTCAGTCCCGAGACTGAAGATGAAAAGCGCCGCTACGATGGTGCCGCGCGCCGCCGGGAGATACGCCGGGCGGAATCGGCGCGCAGAAAAAAGGATCGGAGTTAGACGCGATTGCTTGCGAACTAACCGAGACCCCATGCCGCATTGCTGATAAGCTGGACAGCTCAAAGCTGGGTCCTGTCAATAGGGCGTAATTTATGGACAGCGCACTCTTCGTTCACCGTTTGCACTTTGCCTTCACCGCGACGTTTCACTATCTGTTTCCGCAACTCACCATGGGGCTCGCACTGCTGATTGTCGTGCTCAAGACGATCGGCTTGCGGCGCAACGATCCCGTATATAACGAGGCGGCTCGCTTCTGGGGGAAGATTTTTGGCATCAATTTTGTGTTAGGTGTTGTGACCGGCATCCCGATGGAATTCCAGTTCGGCACCAACTGGTCGCACTTTTCGCGATTCGCGGGCGGCGTCATTGGGCAGACACTGGCCATGGAAGGCATGTTCGCCTTTTTCCTGGAATCGGCATTCCTCGGATTATTTCTCTACGGAGAAAAGCGGTTGAGCCCGAAAGCCCACTGGTTGTCGGCGGTCGCAGTTTTTGTGGGTTCCTGGTTATCGGGTTACTTCATCATTGCCACCGACGCGTTTATGCAGCACCCCGTCGGCTATTTCACGGCTGCAGACGGAAGCTTGCAGCTGACGAGCTTCTGGGATTTCGTGCTGAATCCCTGGGCGGGATGGCAGTACGCGCACAACATGAGTGGAGCGGCGATTACCGGCGCGTTCATCATGACAGCGGTGGGCGCCTTCTATCTGCTCTCGGGCAAATGGACCGCGCACGCCCGTATTTTCGTCAAAGCTGGCGTGATCGCCGGTTGCCTGTTCAGCGTGCTGCAGATTTTTCCGACGGGCGACCGACAAGGCAAGATGGTCACCGACTTGCAACCTGTGACCCTGGCGGCGATGGAAGGATTATTTCAAGGCCAGCCCGGAGCCCCGTTGGTCATTGTAGGTCAGCCTAACGATCAGCAAGGCAAGATCGATAACCCGATTGAAGTTCCGAAAATGTTGAGCATGCTGACTTACCGGCGCTGGAATGCCCACGTTCGCGGACTCGACGTTTTTCCCAAACAAGACTGGCCGGATAACATCGCATTGCTCTTTTACAGTTACCACATCATGGTTGGCCTGGGGACGTTCTTCGTCGCCATCATGGTTGTCGCGTTGCTCCTGTTGTGGCGCGGCAGACTCTTTAACGCCCGGTGGATGCTCTGGATACTGATGCTGGCAGCCCCGTTTCCCTATATCGCCAACACCGCCGGATGGATGACCGCCGAGCTTGGCCGCCAACCCTGGCTGGTCTATGGGCTGATGCGCACCGAGAACGGCTACTCCACCGCCGTCTCCGCCGGTAATGGCATGTTTACTCTCTTGGGGTTCATGGGTATCTACATGGTGCTGGGGATTCTGTTCCTGTTCCTGATCCGGCGGGAAATTGAGCACGGCCCCGTGGGTGGACACGAATCCGTGTCCAATCTCCATCCGGCGACGGCGGCCAGGTAGCGGAGGCAAGGTGAACATGGCGAGCCTTTGGTTTTGGATTGTCGCGGCGATGGTCGCGACCTATGTCGTGCTCGACGGATTCGATCTTGGCGCCGGTGCGATTTATCTGGTTGCGGCCAAAACCAACGAAGAACGACGCCGGGTGCTGCGCGCCATCGGCCCGGTTTGGGATGGCAACGAGGTGTGGCTGCTCGCTGCCGGGGGCACGCTCTATTTTGCATTTCCTCAACTCTACGCATCGAGTTTCAGCGGGTTTTACCTTCCGCTGACAATTGTTCTGTGGCTGCTCATCCTGCGCGGTATTGGTATCGAATTCCGCGCTCACATCGAAACCCCAGTGTGGCAGGACTTCTTCGATGTGGTCTTCGGCATCTCCAGCATTTTGCTGGCGGTGTTTTTTGGGGCGGCACTGGGCAACGTGGTGCGTGGAGTTCCGCTTGGTGCAACCGGTTATTTCTTTGAGCCGCTCTGGACCAACTTCAAACTCGGCCCGCAGACGGGCATTCTGGATTGGTATACGGTACTCATCGGCGTGATGGCGCTGGTGACCCTGACCGCGCACGGTTCTTACTACGTCGCAGTCAAAACCGACGAGGACCTTGGCCGCCGCGCCCGCGGCTTAGCCTTGCTTTGCTGGCCCGTGCAGTTTTTTCTTACCTTCACCGCCCTGGTTGCGACTTATTTCATACGGCCCGAAATCATGGCGAACTACGGGAAGCATCCGGCCGGGATACTGATTCCGATCGTGGTTGTCGGCAGCCTGGCAGTGATGCTCTGGGCCAATCCCAAGGGCAAAGAAAAACTCGCATTCGTGGCCTCCAGCCTGTATATCGCCTTCATGCTGGTGGGTGCGGCGTTTGCGCTCTATCCCATCGTACTGCCCGCCCGCGACCACCAGTACGACCTCACCATCTACAATACTGCGGCCGGCAATCACGGACTGAGCGTCGGCTTGGGTTGGTGGACGCTCGGAGCTGTGCTGGCGGTGGGGTATTTTACCTTCGTCTACCGCATGTTTCGCGGCAAGGTGCAACTGGGAGAAGGGCACTACTGAAAAACCAGTTCCCAGTTCTCAGTTCTCAGTGTGAACCGGTGGAATTAGATACTGGGAACTGAGAACTGAGAACTGTTTCTCTTCCCGTATAATCACAAAATGAGCGCACACTCCCATCATCCCGGCCAGCAACAACCCACCCCACAACCTTTACCTGGCGTCAGCGCCATCATCGCGGTCGGTTCCGGCAAGGGCGGAGTCGGCAAGACCACACTTGCGGTCAATCTGGCAATCGCACTCAGCAAGATGGGCCACAAAGTCGGATTGCTCGACGCTGACGTCTATGGACCGAACGTCCCGCTCATGCTTGGCACCAACGAACAGCCCAAAGTGATGGGCGAGAGTCAGATCGCGCCGATTAACTCGCATGGGCTCAAGGTTATCTCGGTCGGCTTCCTCAACCCTGGAGACAAGCCGCTCATTTGGCGCGGTCCCATGCTGCATTCGATCATCCGGCAGTTCCTGGGATCGGTGCAGTGGGGACTGCTGGACTATCTTGTCATCGATCTGCCTCCGGGAACCGGTGACGTCGCGCTCTCGCTGATTCAGACTGTACCGCTGACCGGCGCCATCGTAGTCTCTACGCCGTCCGACGTTTCGCTGCAGGATGCACGCAAGGCCATTGAGATGTTCCGCCAGATGAAGGTGGACATCGTCGGCATGGTCGAAAACATGAGTTACTTCGTGTGTCCGCATTGCCAGCACGAAATCGATATCTTTTCGCGCGGCGGCGCGGAAAAGACGGCGAAACAGTTCGACATCGCCTACCTCGGGGCCGTCGAGCTTGATTCGGAGATTCGCAAATCGGGCGACGGTGGTGTGCCGGCCGTACTCCAGGGAGAAGACTCGCCGCATGCGAAGTCACTGTTTGCGTTCGCCCGCAATGTGGTGGCGCGGGTGGAAGAGATCAAAGCCAACTGTTCGGAAAGCGTGATTCAGATTCAGTAGAGCGCGGTAAGGCGGAGTACATGCCGGCCAACCGGATCGGCCGGATTCGCGCCCTACTTGAACTGCAAATGCAACTGGCGGAGCGCAAGTTGGGCGGCGCTGGTACCGGCGTTGAAAACAACGATACGAACGGTATAGTCGCCATTCGCTCCGGTCGGCAAGTCCTGCCACCCACTCGAGTACATTCCGGTGGGCGTTGTCACAGGTACTTCTCCCGAGAGTGCATACCAGTTCGTCCCGTCGGGGGTGTACTCTGCCTGAGCATAGCTTCCGCTTGGTAGAACATTTGTAGCGATCGTGATCAGGAAGCGGACCGAGGTCGCGTTCGTCATATCGATCTGATCGCGATCGAACGAGTTCCCGATTTCCCATGTACCTACACCGGCATTGAACCCCGATCCGCAATAGAAGCTGTAGTCCGGTGGAGCGCCTGAGGTTCCAGTCGGCCCTTGTGGTCCGCTGGGACCCTGCGGACCCTGCGCTCCCGGAGGGCCAGCTGGCCCGGTCGCTCCGCTAGGTCCTGGTGGTCCGGATGGACCCACCAGGGAGCGATAGCTGTTTCCGTTGTCCGATTCTAATATCATACCGCTGGCGATCGATAGCGTGTACTGCCCCGCTGCCGGAGTTGGCACGGGCAGTCCAAGGTCAATCAAAGTAATCGCAGATTGCGCAGTGTTTCCGGGCTGCGGCTGCACATTCAGGGGGCCGCTGCAATTCGTGCCTGGATTGCCAGTGGTGCACTGCGCCCATGAGATTCCGGACAGCAGGCTCAGCATGCCGATTGACAAACAGCGTTTCATTTTTTCTCCCCTAGGGAATTACCGCGGCGGCTTCGTTGCTATAGCCGCTTTCGTTGCTGCCGCTAACTGCGGTGGTAACGTAGTAGAGCGTTTGATTATGAGTTACTTGTACGTCGGTATAAGTTGTACTGACGATCCCGGAGCCTACCTTTGTATATGGGCCACCGTGCGTCGTGCCGCGATAGATGTTATAACTCGTTGCGCTCTGACTGGCACTCCAGGTTAGAGTGACGGAATGCCCTGTGGCTTTGACCGAGGCGCTTCCGCTAAGTTGTACATTGCCTTGAAGTCCTTGGGCGAAGCTGATGCTCAGGCAGCCGAGGACCATGCAGGCTGTGAATAGTTGTTTCATTGGCCGGACGACGCTTGCTTCACTATCGCGGACAATGCATGTCGAAGTCGGTGACGGCGGTACAGAGAATTCGTGATGAATGCACTAATGAGTAATTTGCGCGAGCCAACTAACTCTTCATCCGAGCATTCGGCTCGGCCTTCTCCCCTTTGAATCTCGCCAGGCGATACAGCGGGTGGGCAGTTTCATCTTTGAGCACGAGGTTTGCCACCATCTCGCCGAGCGCGGGACCATGCTTGAATCCGTGGCCCGAGCCGCCGCCGACAATCCAAACATTGGCGCTGCCCGGATGCCGGTCGACGATGAAATTGTGGTCGGCTGTATCTTCGTATTGGCAGACGCGCGTCTCGACGAGAGGCGCATCTTTCATCCCCGGAAAACGGTAGGCGAGATAACGGCGCACCGCGGCCAGGCCATCTTCGCTCACCAGCCGCTGGCCCGCGGTTGGATCGAACTCCGGCCCGCGCGAGTCATCGGCAACTTTGAAACCGCGTCCCTGGTTTCCGGGAATTCCGTACATGAAGTGGTCGCTGTGATCGGCCCACACCGGCACGTTGCCCTCGTTGTAGCGCGCGTCGCCCGCGGGAGTGCCGAAGAAAAACACGTCTTGCTTGGTCGAAACAAAATGCGGACCGACCGTCTGCGGGAAAAGCTTCCCGAGCCATGGACCGCAGGCGAAGACGTAGCGGTCAGCGGCTGATGTTGAGCCATCGGATAGTGTGAGGGCTTTCCACTGGCCGCTTTCAAGATCCTGAGCTGCGACCGTGGCCTGGCGATACTCTCCACCTTCGGCCACGAACTGATCGACTACCGCCTGCGTCGAGGCGCGCGCGAGCAAGTATCCGCTCTGCGGCTCGTAGATGGCCCAATTGACGTCCTCGAAACTGATCTGCGGCCAGCGGCGCGTGAGTTCGCTTACAGTGAGCTCCTCGAAGGGGATTCCGGCGTCTTTCAATAAGGGAAGCGAGCCACGCTCGAATGCGTCATCGCGTTCCGCCATCCACAGTACTCCGATGGGGAAAAAGAATTTCCGCTTCCACTGGGCTTCGTGTTGCTTCCAGACCTCGAGTGAGCGCGTCGCCAGTTTCGTATAGGGCTGATCGGGGCCGTACGCGCCGCGGGTGATTCGTGTCTCACCGCCTGACGATGCCCGCGAATTTCCTGGACCCCAGGCATCGAGCAGCGTGACTTGGGCTCCGCAGCGAAGAAGATAGACTGCGGTCCATCCGCCGAATGCGCCTGCGCCGATCACTGCGATGTGAGGCTTGGTGGTCATCCCCGGAGAGCCATGCTCGGGCAGTATAGCTTGAAGGCTCTGTCAGCCCACCCCGCCGGTTTTGGCGGATGTTTACCAGTTGGTACCGGTACCCCCCCTCCGGCCAGATAGTATCGCACCGGCCTGGGTTGGGAGTCTGTGATGGCGGACACTGGTTGGGTGTGATGAAAAAAATCCCGGAGGCCTCGGTATCACCGTCAAACAAGATCCCAAGATCGACACGACTCGCGTTGCAAAGCTGGGCCTTCTGCACTACACTGTAGTGCATGAAGACGGAAGTTTACAGCTGGCGTCTGGCGGGTGAGCTCAAGTCGGACCTGGAGCGGGAAGCGCGTCTCCGCAAGGTACCGGTTTCGGCGGTGCTGGAGACTGCCGTCCGCGATTGGCTGAAGAAGGATGTTGCGAACGCCTCGGAGGAAGAGGCGCAGGCTAGGCTTCACAGCGCCGCGGCCAACTGTTTTGGAGCGCTCGCCAGCGGCAACCCTCGCCGCGCCGAGACGGCTCGCGACGCGCTCCGCAAGCGCCTGAGGCGGCGGTATGCCCGCTAATGCGCTCCTGGCTAGTGCCAATGCGCTCATTGACACAGGTGCGATTCTCGCCCTGCTCGACCGCAGCGATCGCTGGCACGGCGTCTGCGTGGACGCGTTCCGTCAACTGCGGCTGCCGCTGCTGACCTCCGAAGCGGTGCTCACGGAAGTGTTCCACCTGGTTGGCGATTCGCGCACCGAGATGGAAGCCGCGTGGAAGTTCGTCCGTTCGGGAGCGCTCGTTGTCGGCACCATTGAGGATGCAGAGCTGACGCAGCTGCGCGGCTTGATGTTGCGCTATTGGGACAGGCCGATGGATTTCGCCGACGCCACCCTCGTGTATCTGGCGAAGCGCGAATCTCTTTCGGTCATTCTGACGGTCGATCAAGCGGACTTCGCAACCTATCGGATTGAAGGGAAACGTCAGTTCCGGGTGTTGCCGAGGAAACGACCGTAGCTACGCCTAGCCGTTCGCCCGCTCTTCGAACAAAATACCAAGCGTGACAGGTTTGTGGAACCCAGGTCTCGAATAGCACGAGCCCTGGAGCACCCGGCGTCTCGGAGCCGACACGGTTATCTAATCAGCCCCGTTCCGCACCGCCTTCTTCCCGCTTTAGCGATTAACCATTTTCTGCAAGTTTTCCGGGTACCGGGCCCCTTGCACAGTGATCTTTGAAGCGGCGTGGTCGATTTGGCGGAGATCACCGGGTGTCAGTTCGATCACTGCCCCTCCAATGTTCTCTTCAAGGCGATGCAGCTTCGTCGTTCCTGGGATCGGCACGATCCAAGGCTTCTGCGCGAGCAGCCAAGCGAGTGCGATCTGCGCGGATGTCACCTTCTTCTGTTGTGCGAATTTCCCAAGGAGGTCCACTAAAGCCTGATTCGCTTTTCTGTTCTCCGGCGTGAAGCGAGGCACGATGTTGCGGAAATCGGTCTTGTCGAATTTCGTATCTTCGTCGATTCTTCCAGTAAGGAAGCCTTTACCAAGAGGGCTAAAGGGAACGAATCCGATCCCGAGTTCCTCGAGCGCCGGTAACACCTCCGCTTCTGGTTCTCTCCACCACAACGAGTATTCGCTCTGAAGTGCGGTGAGGGGCTGAACGGCGTGTGCGCGACGGATCGTCTGCACCCCTGCTTCAGAAAGTCCGAAGTGCTTCACCTTGCCTTGCCGAATCAGCTCTTTTACCGCTCCCGCAACGTCTTCGATAGGCACGTTGGGGTCAACGCGATGCTGATAGAACAAATCGATGACCTCGGTCTTCAGGCGCTTAAGTGAGGCCTCGGCCACTTTCTTGATGTGCTCGGGCCGACTGTCGACCCCGTTCAACCCTCGTTCCACGGTGGGATCAATCTTGAATCCGAACTTGGTGGCGATCACAACTTGGCCGCGGAATGGAGCGAGAGCTTCGCCTACGAGTTCTTCGTTTGTGAACGGGCCATACGCTTCAGCCGTGTCGAAGAATGTAACGCCGCGCTCGACCGCTGCCCGAATGAGTGAGATCGCCTCCTGTTTGTCGGTGGCTGGACCATAGCCGTAACTCAACCCCATACAGCCGAGGCCGATGGCCGAGACTTCCAGATCGCTTTTTCCGAGTGTGCGCTTCTTCATTGCTTCTCCTTACAAATCAAATTAGGACCAGTTATGATGCTGGCTCGCACGCTGCTGTTCGACACAGCGAGCCGGCGGAACTCCCTCCCAAGCGCGGAAAGCGCGAACGAAGGAGTTTCCGTCCTCCCATTTTCCAGATATTCGGGCGCTGGTTCTGGCCGTCTCTGGGCATTACGTTCCCTCATTTCCCGTTGGCGGTCCTCGAGGTTCTTCATGGGATCCTTCACGATAAAGATTACGCCCCCAGATCTGGAAGATGAAACCTTCAGTCGCCAGGATGCGGTGCATATTCCGTCCCTTTGTGTTCTCACCCCCCGCCCTATCCTTGACACCCCCGCCACCACTCCCTAGAATTCCATCAGGGCGTGGTGGAATCTTAATCTAAGCCACTGCATCTAAAGTATTTAATGGGGCGCTTCAGCTCCACTCTCGGGGAGATATGCCAGCAGGGCCAGCGGGCGGACGGGAACGGGAAATCCTGACCGCTATCGTCGAAACATTCATTGCCAGCGGAGAGCCGGTGGGGTCGCGCACGCTTGCTCGCTCCAGTCGCGAAGGGCTGAGTGCGGCGACGATCCGCAACGTGATGGCGGATCTGGCCGATGCCGGATTTCTGGAGCAGCCTCATGCTTCGGCGGGGCGCGTGCCTACGGCGGAAGCTTATCGTTATTATGTCGAGCAGCTTAGTGGCGAGGCGCATCTTTCGCACGAGAACCAGAGCATTATTCAGGACACTTTGACCGGCGTAACCGACGTGGCCGAGTTCATGGAGCGCACTTCGCATGTGCTCTCCCTGATCTCGCACAGCGTTGGGGTGACGGTGGCTACCAGCGGACCTCGGAACGCGCTGGAGCATGTTTACTTCTCGCACCTGAGCGATCAGAAGGTGCTGGCGGTGGTGGTCACCCGGTCGGGAGTGGTGCGGGATCGGGTGCTGCGGCTGGATATTCCGCAGTCTGATCTTGATCTGGCCGCTCGCTATATCAATGAGAATTTTCGTGGCTGGACTATGGGCGATATGCGCGCCGAGCTGGCTCGCCGTCTGGAACAGGAACGCAGCGAGTATGACCGGCTGATGAAGTCGATTGAGCAGCTCTACCGGCAGGGGGCGCTGGCTTCGGCGGACGACACGCAGGCGGTGTTCGTGGAGGGCGCGGCGAACCTGGTAATGAACAACGTGACCGGGCAGGAGGATCGTCAGCGTCTGCAGGATATGCTGCGGACACTTGAGGAGAAGGAAAAAGTCGTGAAGCTGCTGAGTGCGTATCTTGACACTCGGCAGGAAGCGGTGCGCGTCGTGATCGGGCTCGACGAGGCGCTGCCTGCTTCGAATTTGCAGAATTTCGTGCTTATTGGCGCTCCCGCTCGCGTTGGTGGAGAAGTGATGGGCTCGCTGGCGGTGATTGGACCTACGCGGCTGGATTATCAGCACACCATGTCGGCGGTGTCGTACATCGCGCGGCTTTTCGACAGACTTTTGAACGAATCGGAGTAGTGCAGCAGTATGGGTAAAGGAAACGGAAAAACCGAACAGCAATTTGAGTTGGACCGCGAGGACTTGGAACGTGAGCTTCCAGCCGCGGACGGTGGAGACGAAGCTGCGTCTGGGCCGGTCGTGGCCAAACCCGTGGAGGGTGGTGCGGTTTCGGAAACGGAAAAGCTTAAGGCTGAGCGCGACGCGCTGCTTGATCGTCTGGCGCGTCTGCAGGCGGAGTTCGATAATGCCCGCAAGCGCGCGGTGCGTGAGCAGCAGGATTTCCGCGAGTTCGCGGCGTCCGATGTTATCAAGAGTGTTCTGCCGATCCTGGACAGTTTTGAGCGCGCACTAAAGGCTGGGGGCGACGCCAGCGACTTCCGCAACGGCATTGAGCTTATTTACCGTCAGTTTCAGGATGCGCTGCAGAAAATTGGAGTGCAGCCGATTGCCGCTTTGGGGCAGCCTTTCGATCCCCGGATTCACGAGGCGGTTGAGATGGTGGATACCACCGAGGTTCCGGATCACCATGTCTTCGACGAACTACAGCGCGGCTATAAATATAAGGAGCGTCTGCTGCGTCCGGCGATGGTGCGGGTGGCTCGGAATAGCCGGGGATAGTGCCTCAGTGGCTAAAGCCGCGATCAATTTTGCTCGAGTTACGGCGCGGCTGAAGCCGCGCCCCTTCAAAACAAGATCCTGAAGAGTGGGGGAGTTTCTGGCCGCTAACACAAAACGCGATTTTTACGAGGTACTTGGTGTCACTCGTACCGCCACCGACGTCGAAATCAAGAGCGCTTATCGCAAGCTGGCGATGACGCACCATCCTGACCGCAACCCGAACAATCCCGACGCGGAAGACAAGTTCAAGGAGATCACGGAAGCTTACGCAGTTCTTGCCGATAGCGAGAAGAGATCTTTGTACGACCGCTTCGGGCATGCTGGCGTGGGCGGTAGTGCTGGAGGTGCGGCCGGATTCGACCCCGCTATCTTCCAGGATTTCGGCGACATTTTCGGGGACATCTTTGGGTTTGGCGACATGTTTGGGCAGGGTGGGCGTCGTCGCAGCCGTGCTCAGCGTGGAGCGGACCTCCGCGAAGATTTGCATCTCGAATTTGATGAGGCGGTGTTCGGCACTGGGAAACAAGTGAATGTCCGTCGCCATGAAACCTGCGATGCTTGCCGCGGAAACGGCGCGGCGCCCGGTAAGGCGCCGACCGCCTGCCGGTCTTGCAATGGGCGCGGTCAGGTGCGCTATCAGCAAGGCTTTTTCAGCATTGCTCGAACCTGCCCAACCTGCCAGGGGGCGGGCAGCGTGATCACCGATCCCTGTCCGAAGTGCAAAGGTGAAGGCCGGTTGCTGCGCGAGCGCGTGGTCGAGGCCAAGGTGCCCGCGGGTGTGGAGGACGGCACGCGAATTCGTTTTACCGGCCTGGGCGAAGCGGGCGCGTTCGGCGGGCCCGCCGGCGATTTGTATATTGTCCTGCACGTCAAGGAGCACGCCTTCTTTGAGCGCGAAGGCAACGATCTGCACTGCGTGGTTCCGATCTCGTTCGCGCAAGCCGCGCTGGGCACCGAGATTGTGGTTTCGACGCTGGAGGGAGAACACAAGCTGAAAGTTCCGGAAGGCACGCAGTCGGGAACCTCGTTTCGGATCCGGAACAAGGGCGTGCCGGTACTCAATGGGCACGGCAAAGGCGATCTTTATGTTGAGGTGCGGATACAAACTCCTGGGAAACTGAATAAGCGCCAACGCGAACTGCTGGCTGAACTTGGGGAATTGTCTCCGGTGGAGAATACGCCGCAGCGCCGGTCGCTGTTGGGACGGGTGAAGGACATGTTCGTGTAAGGCAGTTCTCAGCTCCCGGTTCTCAGTTCTCAGTTTCAAACTCCTCTCCCTTATATTCGACGAATGAGCTTTTACTGAGAACCGAGAACTGGGAACTGACACCTGACTCATGACGCGCCGCCGCTGGATCGCCGACGAGGTTACGGGAGACACCGCTGCTTTGGTCGGCGAACATGCTGCTCATCTTGCTCGTGTCTTGCGCGCCGAAGTCGGGCAGGAGTTTGACGTCGCTACCGGGGCCGAGGTTCGGCTTGGAACCATCATCTCGATCTCCGATGATCGGGTTGAGTTCGCGCTTGGCAAAGGCCAGGCGCCGAAACCCTTCCCGAAAATCACGCTGGCGCTTGCCATCTTCAAGTTCGACCGCATGGAGTGGGCGATCGAGAAGTGCACGGAGATCGGGGTGGCTCGCATCCTTCCCGTAATCGCGCGGCGGACCGATGCTCATCTGGCTGTCGCCGCCGTGAAGCGCCACGAACGCTGGCAGCGTATTGTTCGTCAGGCGGCTGAACAGTCGCGACGGTCGGCACCTCCGGAGATTGCAGGCCCGGTCAAGCTGAAGGATCTTGCTGGCGTCCTGCCGGCTGGCGCGCTGACTCGCGTCGTGCTTGCCGAATCTCTCGCTGAGTTTGAAGCGACTCGGCTGGCAGACATTTTGCGGTCATCTTCGCAATCCGAGCCAACTGACGTGGCGCTCGCCGTGGGGCCGGAAGGTGGCTGGGCCGACGAGGAACTTGTTTGGTTTCGCGAAGCGGGATGGATCGCGGCCTCGCTCGGCGGCACAATTTTGCGAGCCGAAACCGCAGCGATTGTTGCTACGGCACTTGCGCTGGAAGCGATGCTCCGGGGCTGAATTCTCGGAAGCCTTGCACAACCTGCTGCAATCTTCCACAACCTGCTCTGGTATTCTCCGGCTAGTGGCTTATCACGTGACTGCGACTCTTTTACCTGCGACGAAGATCGTTCCCGATGAACGCCAGCGGCAAGCGATCGAACACGTTCATGGACCGATGCTGGTGATTGCTGGTGCTGGCACCGGGAAGACTACCGTCCTCACGCAGCGCGTGGCTAATCTTATTCGTGAGGGTCACGCTCGCCCTGATGAAGTTGTTGCGCTCACCTATACGGACAATTCCGCCTCCGAAATGCTGGCTCGCGTCCGAGAAGAATTGAAGGGTACTGCCATCGACGGCCTGCAGGCCTGCACGTTTCATGCCTGGTGTAATGGACTGCTGCAGCGTCGCGGCGCTGGTTTTGGAGTGCTTGACGAAAAAGATCTCTGGGTGTTCTTGCGACGCCGTATTCGGGATCTGCGGCTCAAGCACTTTGTGCGTGCAGCTAATGTCGGCCAGTTCCTCGATAGCCTGCTTGACTTCATGCATCGTTGCCAGGATGAACTGGTCGGCCCCGCCGAATACGCCGCCTATGTAAAACGCCTGGAACGCGGCGAGGTTTCTTTGCCTCGCGTTGCCAAATCAAAACATCAGGGAGAGTTGGAGAGGGCGGAGATTATCGAGCGCTGCCAGGAAATCGCTCGTGTGTTCGAGACCGTGGAAAACATGCTGCGGGGAAAAAACCTGGGCACTTTCGGCCACATGATTACGAAGGCGTATCGGTTGCTGAAGGACGATCCCGCTTTGCTCGAAGAAGAACGCCGTCGCACTCGCTTCCTCCTGGTGGATGAATTTCAGGATGCGAATTTTGCCCAGGTCGAAATTCTTTCACTGCTCGCCGGGCTGGAAGAGAACGTTTTCGCGGTGGGCGATCCGGATCAGGCGATCTACCAGTTTCGCGGTGCTTCGAGCGAGGCGTTCACGCTGTTCGCAAAGAAATTCGCTGCGACACAAGTTGTTGTCCTCGGAAAGAATCGCCGCTCGCTTTCGCCGATCCTGCGTTGCGCTTTTGGCATCGTGAATGACAACCCGCCGGTCTTCTCACGAACGTTCTCGCAAAAAGGAAATTCAATTTCCTACCAGCGAACGCCGCTGGAATCGCTGCGCGACGACGAGGCAAAGCAAAAAGGGGACACCACGGTAGCGCCGCTGGTCGAAATCGTTACCTGGGGGGATAAGGAGGTCGAGGCTGCCGACCTTGCCCGGCGGATCCAGAAGACGCGCAGAGACAGAGACCAGCGCTGCCGTTGGAGCGATTTTGCCGTGCTCTCCCGCATTCACAGCCATCGCGAGGAACTGGTCCATGAACTTGCCGAGCGCGGCATTCCATTCTCCATCGAAGGTCTGGATGTCCTCGACACGCCCGAAGTTCGCGACGTCGTGGCCTGCCTGACCGCTGCTGTCTCCCCGAACGATGCCACCAGCCTATTCCGGGTGGCGGCGCTGCCGCAGTTTGGCATCAATCCTACGGAACTGCGGGCAGCGATGAGGGCCATGCGGCGGGATCTCGATCTGCGCAGCGTGCTCGGCAAGTTGCCCAACGGGTCGGCGGTCCTCGAGAGTGTCGACAGGGTACACGGCGAAGTGGACGAGGACGGAGTTCGCGCGGATGACGCAGTGAGCGTTGTGATCCGGAATTTCGCATTGCCGCGGTCGCACCCGGTTGGCGCGTTCGTCAAGTTTGTGGAGGCATGGCACACCAAAGCCATTACCGAAACCGGGAGTCCTTCCGAATTCCTCGACTACCTCGATTATTTCGGGCAGGCACGAGGCGCAATTCCGCTTCCACGCAGCTTGGATGATGCCGTGCAGCTTTTGACGGCGCATGCCGCCAAGGGACTGGAGTACCGGCACGTCGCCATCATTCGCGGCTCATCCAACTGGTTTCCGAGTGCCTATAAGGAGCCGCTCATTGCGTTTCCGGAGCAATTGCGCACGTCGGGTACGTTTTCGACGGACGACAAAACGCTGCACGAGGAAGAAGAGCGCCGCCTTTTTTACGTGGCCATGACGCGCGCCAAGGACGCGCTCGCGATCTATGCGCACCTCGGCCGGGGCAAGAAAGATCCGAGGCCAACCCAGTTCCTGCGGGATCTGATGTGCAACGCCGCGTACCGGAAGTTCTGGTCCACCCGGTCGGCGGCGGCGGTGCAGGACACGTTGTTTGCCGAGGAGGAGCGAATCGCCTTGCAGCAATCGAATGTGGCTGCTTGGCTGAGGATGCCGCCGTCGGCGAGTTTTGCCACCGGCCTGAGCGCGTCGTCCATTGAGACTTACGAAGAGTGTCCGCTCCGCTTCAAGCTGGAAAGGGAGTGGAACCTGCCGCGCGAGGTCCCCGCGTCACTGCATTACGGAGCGGCGATGCACCGCATCTTGCACACTTTTTACGACGCTCAACGCTATGGGCGGGAGATCGGCGACGAAGACTTGATCGAGCTGTTCCGGTCTGACCTGGCTGCCGCGGGCATCGCCGACCGCTATCAATATGAGTTGTATTTGCGGCAGGGAATGGAGCAGTTGCAGCAGTTCTTTGAGGTTGCTCGTAGTGCTCCGCCGCCCGAGGTCATCGAGACCGAATGCAAATTTGAACTGCAAGTGGGGTCGGCAAAGTTGGCCGGACGCATAGATCGCATGGATCGTACCGGCCCGGACACGGTAGCCATCGTGGACTACAAGACTGGCAAACCGTGGTCACAAGAGGATGCCGACAAGAGCCTGCAGCTCTCCTTGTATGCAATCGCGGCGAGGGAGATGTTGGGGAAAAACGCCGACCGCCTCGTCCTGTACAACCTCGAAGACAATACGCCCGTCTGGACGACGCGGAGCGATGCCGAGTTGGAAGCAGCGAAAGTGCGCGTTCAAGAAGCCGCAGACGGAATCGCGGAGGGAAAGTTTGCCGCGGATCCCGGGTATCACTGCGCGTTTTGTCCGTATCGCAATCTCTGTCCCGCGACCGAGAAGACGGTCGCAGCTCCGCAGAAAAAATCGCTCCGCGTGAATTAGAACTGGCTTGACCTCATCAATCATTTTTAGAGCGCGATGTGCGGCCCTCAGGGGCTAAAGCCCGCATTTTTATTGGCTGGTAGCGGCACGGCTGAAGCTGCACCCTTCCCAAAAACATTTATGACGCGTCCCGGTTTGAGCAGAAGGATTTCGTGTCGCAGAACAAGCGGAGCAGTGGGAGGAATCGGAAAAACGGTGCAAAAAACTTTGGGGACGCTCATCGCGTCCCCTTTGTCGTTGCCTGTTGCCGGTTCTTAGTGCTTTTTGCTGCTTTTCTTCTTTGCTTTCTTTTTGGTTGCCATGGATCTATTCTCCCTTTCCATTCTTCATGGAATTTCGCAACGGTCTTTTGTTGCAACTGTTTGAATGTATAGAGTCAACGCAGAACGAAGTCAAGAGAAAAATGATCGAAGCGGGGGCATGCAACGCTGTACCAAAGTCACCTGCGCGACTCGCACACGAAAAAATTAACCGATCTCACAACTCAATCTACTTTTTCTACATCCCGTTGTGTCTGCCACGCGCGTGTGTTTCAAAAGAACGCTCCGCTGCGATGCTGGCGTGATTGCGCGTCGCGAATCTTGGCGAAGCTTTCCGCGATCTATAATGAGAGAGAATTTTGCAGCGCTGCGTGGCTTGAAGGAGCGCAACGAGCGACCAGGGAGGGCGACCATGGCGGGTTCGAATGATGTGGTGATCATCGCGGGATGCCGCACGCCGATCGGGAAATTTCAGGGAAGTCTGAGCGACATGACTGCTCCGCAAATCGGCGCGGTCGCTGTACGCGAGGCGGTGAAGCGGGCGAATCTGCAACCCCAGCAAGTGGACGAGTGCATCATGGGCAACGTCGTCTCTGCCGGACTCGGTCAAAACCCGGCTCGGCAGGCGGCGTTATTCGGCGGACTTGCACCTGAGGTAGGTGCCATGACGATTAACAAGGTGTGCGGCTCGGGATTGAAAGCGGTCGCTCTCGCGGCGCAGGCCATCGAAACCGGCAACAGTTCGATCGTTGTCGCTGGCGGCATGGAGTCCATGACCAACGCGCCTTATCTTCTGCCGAACGCGCGCAAGGGCTATCGCCTGGGCAACGGACAACTGATCGACTCCATGGTGCACGACGGACTGTGGGATATTTACAACGACTATCACATGGGACTGACGGGCGAGAACGTTGCCGAAAAATACGGCATCACCCGTGAAGAGCAGGACGAGTTTGCCGTCAACTCGCATCGCAAGGCGGTAGCCGCCCAGAAAGAATGCCGCTTCAAGTCGCAGATTGTTCCGGTTGAGATCCCGTCTAAGAAGAAAGGGCGGCCGCCGGTGATCTTCGACAAAGACGAAGGGCCGCGCGAGGACACGACGATTGAGGCGCTGCGTGCCCTCAAGCCAGCCTTCAAGAAGGATGGCACGGTGACGGCGGGCAATGCTCCCGGGGTCAACGACGCAGCGGCGGCGCTGGTTGTGACCGGTGCCGCGCGCGCGAAAGAGCTAGGTGCAACTGCTATGGTCCGCATCGTTGCTCAGGCGACCAGCGGAGTCGAGGTGAAGTGGGTGATGATGGCTCCCGTGGGCGCCGTGCGGAAAATCTGGGAGAAGACGGGCTGGAACAAGGATGATGTCGATCTCTATGAACTGAACGAGGCGTTCTCGGTGCAGGCGCTTGGAGTCTGCCGCGAGCTGGGGCTTGATATGAACCGCGTGAACGTGAATGGAGGCGCGGTGGCTCTTGGCCATCCGATCGGGGCGAGCGGAGCGCGCGTACTTGTCACCTTGATTTATGAAATGATTCGCCGCGACGTGCACCGCGGGATTGCCGCGCTTTGTCTGGGCGGGGGGAATGCGGTGGCTATGGCGGTGGAGCGGTAGTCGGTCTAGAACCCGGTTGTGAGTGTAATGGGGATGTTGCGTCAACAGTCGAAAGGCCCCCACGTACTCATGGAAAGATCGTTAATGGCAGCTCTACTTGGCGTGAGAATTCGGCCAGTTGTCCGCTCGATTTCTAGCGTCAGATAACTGCTCTGGCGACATCTTGGTAGCCATTTCTTTCAACATCTTCTTACTCTGTTTGTACCCGCCCCGTAGGGCAAGTTCGTACCACATGTATGCCTTTACATAATCGGCGGAACTGCTAGTACCTTGCCGATCTTCTTGACGAGCATCGGCGTATGCGTGCTCGCCCATTAGGAACTGGGCTTGGGCTAAGCCCTGATTGGCTGCTCTCTGCAGTAGCTCCAACGCTCGGATCTTCTGGGAATCATCTCCATCCGCAAAATAAGCCCTTGAAAGCTCCAATTCCGCATTCGGATCACCGGTATTGGCCTTTTCCTCTAGCTCGAAGATTCTCTTTCCAAGTAAATGAAAATTGACTACTACATTAATCTGCACCGCTACCGGCTTGCCGTCTTTCATGGCTGGCGCGAAGCGCCAGTTTTTCACCGCTTCGATTGCCTTTTCATCCAGTCCCAACCCTAAAGTTCGAAGAACTCGGATGTCGCGCGGCTTTCCGTCCGGACCGACCACCAGCCACAGTACGCAAGTGCCCTGTAACTTCGCTTGGCGGGCTGTTTCAGAATACTCAGGATCCGGCGAATAAGTCACTTTCGGAGGGGAAACACCACCCCCAACCCTACTATAAGCAGGACCTAGTGACGTCTTCCCTAAATCGGTGCTCCCAGGGGGCTGTGTCTGGCCATGGGCAGCCAGCACGAAGGACATCACTGTAATGAAACAGGCGTGATTGATGCTCAGCGACATTGGGTAAAAGTCTAGTAAGCCGCAAGCTTACAAATTTATGAGCTTCTAAACAAGCGATTGCTTCAATTGAGAATAGCTGGTGTAATCGCGATTGCTCGCCGCTTATTCGTCCGAACAAGACGGGCGGAGCAACCCTAACGCGATTATTGGGGTAACCAGGGCAATTGCGCTCAGAACCGCGCCGGAGGGAGTCCGCGTTACTTCGCTGTCGTTTCCGCCGCCCCCACCGGCAGCGTGATCGTGAACACGGCGCCTCCATCCGGGGCCGTTGCTGCTTCGATGTTGCCTCCATGCTCGCGCAGCACGGTCTTGCAAATGCTGAGTCCGAGGCCGGTGCCACGGCCGGGGCGTTTGGTGGTGAAGAAGGGATCGAAAATGTGCGCCAGGTTTTCGGGCGCGATTCCCGGACCATCATCCTGAAACACGATCCATACCGAGTCGGTCTTGTGTCCGATGCGCACACGAATCGTGCCTTTCTCGCGGTTTTCGCGGATGGCCTGCTCCGCGTTCAGCAGCAGATTCAAGAACACCTGCATCAACTGGTTGGGATCGGCAACGACAGCGGGTATGGACGGCTCGGGCAGAAAATCTACCGTGATGTTGCTCTTGCGCAGCGGATAGGCCTGCATCTGTACGGTGCGCTGTACGAGTTCGTTCAGATTGACCGGGCTGCGTCCCGGCGCCGGCGGCCTCGCGAAATATTGCAGATTCTGCACGATTTCGGCGGCGCGGCGCGCCTGTTGGTGCAGAATCGTGATTTGTTTGCGGGTGCCTTCGCTGGCATCGCCTTCCTGCAGCAGTTCCGCCATACCCAGAATGCTGGTCAGCGGATTATTGAGCTCGTGGGCAAAGCCGCCGATCATCTGCCCCATGGCCGCCAGACGTTCGCTCTGAATAATCTGCTGCTCCAATTTCTTCTCCATGGTTACATCGCGGACGGAGATGATTACGCCCGCCGGCTTGCCTTCTGCATCCAGCAATGGACTCGCCATGCCGAGCATGGTGCGCCAGTTGCCGTCGCGGTGCCGGGAACCGTATTCGCATGAGGTCAGCGCACTCTGACCGGTCGAGACGGTGCGGTAGAGGGCGGCCAGTTCCGGTGAAGTGTTCTCCGCATCATCGACACTCTTGCCCAGAAGGTGTTCCGGCCCGTACCCGAGGAGCTCGCCGATGCGCGCGCTCACGAACGTGTACTGCCCCTTCAGATCGAGCACCAGAATCAGATCGGGAAAGCTTTCGAGCAGGTGCCGGCGGAACTCTTCCTGGCGCCGCAACTGCTGCTCCAGCGCGCGCTTCTCGGTAACGTCGACCAGCGTGCCGTGGTAACGGACGACCCGTCCCGCTTCCATTACGCCACTGGATGTGTCCGCGCACACCGCGACTCCGCCGTCTTTTCTTCGCAGCCGGAGCTCGCGCGTGCGAGTGCGGCCGCTCTGGCTTCCCCCGCGTCCCAGAACCGGCTCGCCGCCAGCCTCAACATTCAGCCCGTCCGCTTGCAGGTTTAACAGCTCTTCTTTCGTGTCGTATCCCAAAATCGAGACGAGGGCGGGGTTCACCTCGAGCAGCTTGCCTTCCGGACTACTGATGTACACGCCTTCCTGCAGAGATTCGAACAACTGCGTGAAGCGCTGTTCCTTCTCGCGATGGCCGGTAACGTCGCGTGCCAGCACACTCGCTCCCGCCACATCGCCGCCCTTGACGATGGCATTGACTACGCAGTCGTAATAACGCCGCCGGGAATCTTTCTTAAGGCGGACCTCGACCACTCCCGACCAGTTCCGCTTCTCCAGAAACCCTTCCAGGGTTCCGGACGCCTCCGCGTGCAGCGGAGCACCCAGGAATTCCTGAAGTTTGTGACCAACCAGGTCGGAATAAGGAACGCCGAGAGTCTCTGCCGTTCGGCGGTTCACCGTTCGCAGGGTGCCATCGAGTGAGAGGGCGAGCGCCACGTCATCCAGCGAGTCGATCAGCTCCTTGAAGTTGCGCTGCGAACGCATGATCAGTTGGCCCAACTGATCCAGTTGTTCTTCGGAGGGTGTGACGCCCACCTGATTCTGAAAGCCCTTCAGAATGTGCTGGAGCTCCGAGACCTCGCGCTTGCGCCCGAAAGCATAGGCGGCAAACAAGACAGCAAGCGCGAAGAGTCCGGCCGGAATTGCCCACAGCCGGTACGGCAGGTCTTTCAGTTGTTCCCACGACAACGCCGCCACCGCAGCCGCAAGCAAAACGAGCAGGCCAAGCGCCCATCGCCACAACTGGCTCTCTTCGCGTTGCAGCCGCTTGGCCGCCGGATCGGGCCGGTTTGAAGTGGGACCTTCGTCACGCATGGGGGACTCTCCCGGCGAAAAAGCGCTTTCCGCAGATTGCCCCTAGCGTAGCACCGAAAACGGCCGTTCACGCCAGAACGTTCCATCACGGTAACCGGGTGATGTCCATCACAGCCGTCCGGTTTGGCGCCGGCTATGATGTTGCCAAGGATCTCCCCATCCTACGCTGTTCCCTCCGTGTGCTTAGTGGTACCACTATGCTCTATAAAACCCTGAGTGCGGCCGTTTACGGCATTGACGCCAATATTATCGAGGTGGAAGTGGATGTGTCGGGCGTCAAAATGACGGAAGACCACTTTCATACCGTTGGCCTGCCCGATGCTGCGGTCCGCGAAAGCCGCGATCGGGTTCGTTCGGCGCTGAAAAACTGCGGTTACGATATTCCTCCCACGCAGATCACCATTAATCTGGCGCCTGCCGACATCCGCAAGGAAGGTTCCGGCTTCGATTTGCCCATGGCACTCGGCATCCTCGGGGCATACGGCGGTCTGAATAAAAAGGAGATCCCCGATGCGCTGTTTGTAGGAGAGCTTTCACTCGATGGCAGCATCCGCGGAGTTCGTGGCGCTTTGCCCATCGCGATTGAGGCCCGTCGAACGAAGGTGAAACGCCTGATCGTGCCCGAGGTGAACGCACGCGAAGCTGCCATGGTCGGCGGGGTTGAGGTCTACCCGGTCAAATCGCTGCTCGATGTTATTCATTACATCAATTCCGGGAACGGTGTTTCGCGCCTGCAGGTTGACAGCGATCAACTGCTTAGCCAGGCGCAGCAGTTTCATGTGGACTTCAAAGACGTTCGCGGCCAGCAAAGCGCCAAGCGTGCCCTGGAAGTCGCTTGTGCCGGCGGACACAACATTCTGATGATCGGGCCTCCAGGCTCCGGGAAAACGATGCTGGCAAAACGCATGCCGACCATCCTGCCGCCCTTTACGTTCGAAGAGGCGCTCGAGACCACCAAGATTCACAGCGTGGCGGGCGTGCTTGACGCGCGCGCCGGACTGGTTGGCCTGCGTCCTTTTCGTGCGCCTCATCACACCATTTCGGATGCAGGTCTGATCGGAGGGGGTGCAATTCCGCGGCCGGGCGAAGTTTCGCTGGCACACAATGGCGTTCTGTTCCTTGACGAACTCCCCGAATTTCCGCGCAACGTTCTTGAAGTCATGCGTCAGCCGCTTGAAGACGGCACCGTCTGCATCGCGCGGGCCGCCATGTCGCTGACCTTTCCGGCGCGCTTCATGCTCGCCGCCGCCATGAACCCCTGTCCCTGCGGATTTCACAACGACCGCACCCGCGAATGCCACTGCACGCCGCCCATGATTCAGCGCTACATTTCGAAAATCTCGGGGCCGCTGCTCGACCGCATCGACATCCACATTGACGTTCCGGCGGTGAACTACAAGGAAATGCGCAGCACCTCGGAGCCGGAAAGTTCAGCCAGGATTCTGGAGCGCGTGATCCGCGCCCGTGAGCTCCAGCTGACGCGTTTTTCCTCCGAACGCCAAAAACTCTACTGCAACGCGCAAATGCCACCGCAGTCCATTCGCAAATTCTGCGAGCTTTCCGCCGATTGCGAGCGACTGCTGGAACGCGCGATGGCGCAGCAAGGGCTGAGCGCTCGCGCCCATGACCGCATCCTGAAAGTCGCACGCACGGTTGCCGACCTCGACGGTATTCCTCAGCTCGAACCCAAACACATCGCGGAGGCGATTCAGTACCGAACGCTGGACCGGACGTTCTGGGCGTGAGCGATCGCGTAGGAAACCTGTCCCATGGGGCCAAACTGAGGCAGAATTCTTTCTGCCCGTGATCCGCCCGGAATCCAACTATCGGAGAACAGCGAGCGACGAGACAGTACCTTGTCGGGCTATTGCAGCTTCGCGTACTCTGCCTTGGCTTCCTTCAGGACGGGAATGTCGGGGTCGGCATCTTTCCAGAGCGTGAGGAAATCCAGATAGGCAACCTTGGCTTTGGCGGTGTCGCCGGAAATGGCATAGGCGCGGCCGAGTTGGAGACGGGCGAGCGAGCCGAGCAGGAAGTTCTGCACGATCCCGGAACGATCGAGGAACTTCTGGAATTCGGCAGTCGCGGCGGGGCCATTTTTCTGGGCGAGATAAGCCAGGCCGCGAATGTAAGGGGGATACATTGAGATTCCGGGAGGAGGCCCTCCGAGTTCATAGGGCAGGGCGGGTTCGAGCGCGACGATCGCCCGGTCGGGCGCTTGTTGTGCCATCGCAATCGATGCCTCGAGCACGGGGAACCAGTACACCTTGAGATAAGTGTTGGTGGGTTCGGACTTTTGTAGCGACTCGAGGATGGTTCTGGATTGAGCAGTTTCGCCGGTGCGCGCCAGCGCCAATGCGGCGGCGACCCTTACGTCGCGCCCGGGAGCGAGCGCCAAGGCACGGGTGACCGCTTGCCGCGCGGCAGCAACGTTGCCTAGCTCAGCTTCACGAAGCCCCTGGAAGGCGAGCCACTGGGCGCCGGTTTCCTTGGCATCAGACCGCACCGCGGAGTCAGAGGCGCGCCGGGCGAGGTCGCGCGCTTTTTCCAGTCGACCATAGTAGGCCTGTGTATCAGCGTGGCTGCTGAACATCTGATCTTCTTCGCCGGGGCGGCCGGCCGCCCATTGGACCTGGCGCTCCATTTCGGCCGTGTCCCCGGACAGAAATGCCAAAGCATACAGATCGGACCGAATGGCCAATCCATCGAAGTTTTTCTGCTGCGCTTCCTGGAGAGTCTGCCGGGCGTCCTTGAGCCGATTGACGTTGATGTAGAGGCCCGCGAGGTTCCCATAGCCGCTGAGCGTGGGTTCCAGTTGCTGCTCCGTTTCGGTTTCCGCGATCGCTTTGTCGTATTGGCCCAGCGCAGAATAGATGGCGCCGAGATTCCCGCGAGGAACCTGGTCCCGCGGATAGCTTTTTGCCCAGAGTTCGTAGGCTTCGGTGGCCTTTTCCACTTCCCCAGTGACGTATTGAAAGTAAAAAGCGGAGATGCGGTACCTCTCGCGTTCGCTGACGCGGTCGCGCAAGGAATAGGCCCTCCTGGCATTGTCGGCGGCGAGATTCGCCTGTCCAAGATTCGAATAGTGAACCGCCAGACCGACATAAGCCATGGCGAAGTTGGGGTCGAGTTCGATGGCTCGCCTCAGGAACGGAAGGGCCTCGGCGTCGCCCTTGGTTCGGCCGGTCGTGACGCCCATGCTATAAGCCTTGAGGGCTTCGAGGGACGGCGTGGTGGCTTCCACGGGCACATCGAACTTCTGTACCGAGGCAAGCGATTCACCCAGCCTGGCGCGCAGGCTGGCCGCTGCCTTACCCAGCGCCTTCAGCACATCTTGCTTGCTGGCCGCCTCTTCCTGTTCCTTGGCCAGCGTGTCCCCGCTGCTGCAACCGACAGCATCTACGCCAATCACGTATTGCCCGCCGAGGTTCGAAATGGAACCCAACACGATTGCCTTACTGCCCGTCCGAACACAGAGTTCTCTCGCCACCTCCTGGGTGATGCGGGTGCCGGGTTGGCTGCCCATGAGGCGGAGCGTTTCACCCACCTTGCGATCGGAAAGAATGTTGATGAACGGGGACTGTCCCAGTTGTACAGCCAGAGCCTGCTTCAGCGCATCATCGAAGACGGCATCTCCGCTCTTGTTGTCGAAGTCGGCCAGAACCACCGTGTCTTTTTCCGTCAGGGGCGCGGCTTTGGCCGCCGGCGCGGCCGAACGCGAGCGCCAGTAGAGGCCACCCGCGATCAGGCAGGCGACGATGACCAGTGCCACCGCAACCTGGGGCTTCCAGAGTTTCCTGCTGGCCGTTGCGGGAACCTCGGCAGACTTCACGGCGCCGGACGACGAAGATGGAGCAAGCGCAGGCGAGGAACCGGATGCCGGCGACGGCGGCTGTGCGGCTGAAGAGCCGGTTTCGTGTGCGGCCGCCACTGCCCCCGAACTCGATGGTGCCCCGTGCCGCGATTCCGTTTCCCGTTTCAGCCGCTTCAGGTCCGCCCGCATTTCCGCCGCAACCTGATAGCGTAGCTCGCGATCTTTCTCCAGCGCTTTGTTGATGATGTCTTCCAGCTTCGAGGGAAGGTTAGGATTCAACCGCACCGCCGGAACCGGGTCTCCATCCAGAATTTCGCGAGAGATCACTCCCGAGCTTTCTCCGCGGAATGGCATCGTGCCGGTCGCCATCTCATACAGCACCGCGCCGAAGGAGAACAGATCGCTCCGCCCGTCCAATTCTTTCGCGCGCACCTGCTCGGGCGACATGTAAGCGATAGTGCCGAGCGTGGAACCCGGACTGGTAAGGTGCTCCTCGTTTAGCGTCTCCTGGGCGGTTGCGCCTTCTTCTAACACTCTGCTGCCCGCTGGCATCACTTTCGCCAAACCGAAGTCCAGGATCTTGGCATGGCCGCGCTTGGTCACGAAGATGTTCGCCGGCTTGATGTCGCGGTGAACGATGCCTTCCGCATGCGCGGCATCGAGCGCGTCCGCGATCTCGATCGCCAATCCGAGGAGAACATCGGTCTCCATGGGTCTGCCCGCGATACGGTGCTTCAGCGTCAAGCCGTCGAGAAACTCCATGACGAGGAAGGGATGGCCGTCTTGCTGCCCGACCTCATAGATGGTGCAGATATTGGGATGATTGAGGGCCGAAGCTGACTGTGCCTCGCGCTGGAAGCGAGCCAAGGCCTGCGCGTCTCTGGCGACGTCATCGGGCAGGAACTTCAGAGCGACAAAGCGGTGGAGAGAGATGTCTTCGGCCTTGTAGACCACGCCCATCCCGCCGCCTCCAAGCTTCTCGACGATGCGGTAGTGCGAGATGGTTTGGCCGAGCATGCGTGGCAAATCTTACGTGGGCGAAACCGGCAAGTCAATGAAAGTCGTGGATTTGGCACTGTCGCCAAGTGATTTGTGACGTAATATCGCCGTAGCGCTCATTGACTGGGTTGAGTACGCCGTACAACTTGCCGCGTTTCGGCGCCGCCGTTTGCTTTCCAGAAGCTTCAACTATAATGGCGCGCACGGATGTCTCTGACCACTGGCACGAAACTCGGTCCCTACGAAATCCTGGCGCCGCTGGGCGCGGGTGGCATGGGAGAAGTTTATCGCGCACGCGATACCCGGTTGGGGCGTGAGGTGGCACTGAAAGTGCTGCCGGAATCTTTTTCGCGCGATGCCGACCGGCTGCGGCGTTTTGAGCAAGAGGCGCGCGCGGTGGCGGCACTCAATCATCCCAACATCCTCGCCATTCACGATATCGGGGAACAAGGTGGCTCGCCTTTCATTGTCTCTGAACTTCTGGAGGGCAACAGCCTGCGCACCGAGCTTGAGCACGGACCGCTGCCGCCACGCAAGGCGTCCGACTACGCGGCGCAGATCGCGCAGGGACTGGCGGCGGCGCACGAGAAGAACATCATCCATCGCGACTTGAAGCCGGAAAACGTCTTTGTCACACGCGAAGGCCGGGTGAAGATTCTCGATTTTGGACTGGCCAAGCTGGCCCCCAATGCCCGCGGAGCAAAGGGTGAATCGGGGCAATCCGATTGCTTGACGATGACCAGTTCGCCGACGGAAGCCGGCATGGTCATGGGCACCGCGGGCTACATGGCGCCGGAGCAGGTGCGCGGCTCGGCAATCGACTCCCACACCGATATTTTTGCTTTTGGCGCGGTGTTATACGAGATGATTTCCGGCAAGCGCGCCTTCCGCCGCGATACTGCCGCCGAGACGATGACCGCGATTCTGAAAGAAGACCCGCCGGAACTCAGCGAGATGAATCATCCGGTCGCGCCGGGACTGGAGCGCATTGTGCGCCGCTGCCTGGAGAAGCAACCGGAGCAGCGCTTCCAATCTGCGAAGGACCTCGCCTTCGCGCTCGAAGCTTTGAGTGGCACGACTTCGAGGACGGCGGCGAACGCCGCGATTGCAGGCGATGCCGGAAAGCCGCGCTGGCCAGCATTCGTCGCGGCGGCAGCCGTTCTTGGCCTCGCGTTGGGAGCAGCTATCGCCTGGTACTCGCGACCTGCCCCTGCGGCGCCGCCGACGTTCACGCGAGTGTCGTACCATCGCGGCGAGGTCATTCGAGGCCGATTTGCGCCGGATACGAAAACTGTCCTTTACAGCGCGAAGTTCGGCGGAGGAGCGCCCGATACTTACAGTATTCGTGAGGACTATCCGGCATCAACGCCGGCGGGTCTGGGCGGGGCTTTGCTGCTGGCCATCTCACGGCAGGGTCAGATGGCAGTGCTGATGCGGCCGACATATTTCGCCCACTATGAATGGGGCGGTACGCTGGCCACTTCGCCTCTGGGCGGCAGTGCGCCTCGCGAGCTGCTGGAAAATGTCAGTCGATGCCGACTGGTCGCCGGACGGAAACGAACTCGCCGTCATTGATCGGAGCAATGACAAGTGGCGTTTGCAATATCCCATCGGAAAGGTACTGCTCGAAGGCGAAGGCTGGATGAGCGATATGCGAGTTTCTCCCGATGGAAAACAGGTGGCGCTATTTCGTCACCCGCCGAATCCGGATGATCGGGGTGATCTTGTGCTGGTTGACCGATCCGGACAATTGCGAACCATATCGACCGGATGGGAATCCTTGGAGGGCTTGGCGTGGGCTCCATCGGGGAAAGAGATATGGTTCTCGGCCGCGGAATCCGGAGAACAGTGGTGCATTCATGCCGTCAGCTTATCGGGCAAGCAAAGGACTGTGTATTGCGGCACGGCGCCGACGCGCATCCTCGACATCGCGTCGTCGGGGCGAGCGCTGGTTTCGACCGAAGAAGCCCGTGGGACGATGGCGCTGGTGGAGCACGGGTCCAATCAAGAACGCGACCTGAGCTGGCTCTCCTACAGTTGGGGTCCCCGGCTGTCCCGGGACGGAAGTGAAGTATTGTTCACCGATTTATCCGAACAGTCAGGTAACGACTACTCGGTGTATGTGCGCAAGAGCGATGGCTCTCCCGCGATTCGCCTCACCGGAGGCGGATACGCCACCGACATCACTCCCGATGGAAAATGGGCGCTGGTAGTGCTGCCGGATGATCCCGCGCAGCGCCTCCAGATTGTACCGGTGGGACCGGGTCAGGCCCGCGTGTTGCACTGGGACGGGATGCAGCCGCGATGGGCACAATGGTTCCCCGATGGACACCGTATTCTGATGATCGCCAACCAGTCCGGCCAGGGCGAGGCCGTTTACCTCACGGATGTGGATGGCTCGACGCCAAAACAATTGTCGCCGGGAGACGCTCCGTGGGGAGCGGTTGCGCCGGACGGACAATCAGTCATTATTTTTCGCAATGAGGCGTCGGTTGTCCGCTCCATGTCGGACGGGAGCTCCAAGCCGATCGCGGGCATTCAGGCTGCGGAGTTTCCGATCGGGTGGGCGGACTCCCAGCATGTATTTGTGCAGGCAGCAATAGCTACTGGCCTCAACATTTATAAGGTCGACATAGAGTCCGGCCGGCGGGAACTGTGGCAGACTATAACGCCGAAAGACGCGACGGGTCTGAGGCCCATGAATACACCAACCGCCATTACGCCGGATGGCCGGTGGATGGCGTTTAGCTGCCGCACGCAACTTGGGCAACTTTACCGCAGCGACACGCTGAAGTAATGGGCGGTGACAGATTGCTCAGAAGCCGATGCGTCAGAAATTTGCCGCCGCTGCCGCGGTGGTGGGGTGTAATACGACAATCTGATCTATGTTCGTCATCTTCAAAACGTCTTCGACATGCGCGGTGGCGCCCGCCACGCGGAGTTCTCCTCCCGCCTTCTTCAGTTTGCCGGAAGACATCACGATGATCCCAATCCCAGTGCTGTCGACGTTGGTCACGCCGGCTAGGTCAAAGATAACTTTTTTCCGTCCCTCACCCACGAGGCTCTCGACCGCCCATTCCAGTTGCTTGCTCTCCCTGCCAAGCGTGATTCTTCCCGTTATTTCCAGGACAACAATGTCAGGTTGCAGGGCCTTGGTCTGAATCTCCAGCATGAGCCGCGCTCCTTTCCGTGCTGCGCCCGAAGGCGCGTTTGAGGCCAATGCGCTTGCGGCATGCCTGAAGGCATGCCCTGATTCGAACCACAGCGCCACCGACCCTACCGATAGCCGCTGAACATAACGACGTCGTTATCGTTGTAGCGAGCGCGGGTGATGGCGAATTTCTTGCCATCCCGTGACCATGCGTAGGCGGCCACGACAGCCGGCTCCGAATCGAAGTGGGTCAATTGCACGGGCGCGCCGCCAGGTAGCGGCTGCATGTAGACATTCGTCGTATTCCCCGTCGTATTGTGCACGTAAGTGAGGGCGTGCCCATCCGGCGTCCACCCCAGCTGATAAAAATTGTAGGTCGAAGGAATCTCGATTTCCTGTGCGATGGCACCACCTTCCAGTTTCTGGATCACCAATTTCGATTTCGCGCTGGCTCCCTGCCCGTCAGTCCTACCGTATGCTACCAAGGTGCCATCGGGAGAAACTGCGGGGCCCGAAGAGATAGTTCCGCGAGTCAGTTCCACCGGGTTGCCCCCTTCGGTTGAGGCCTTGAAAATACGTGCCACGCTATCGGTGGCAACGAATCCTTGATAAGCCGCCCATTTGCCGTTTGGCGTGCAAGAAGCACTCCTCTCAAACTTTCCAGAGGTGAGCTGCTTCAACTCTCCGGTCGCGACGTTCAGCCGCCACAACTGCACCTGGTTTTCTTCGGACAGTATGGTCAGCACCACCATATCCGCTGGACCGCAGGCGGTTACATCCGCAACCCACGGGTCGTTCTCCAGGAGGTGAGTCCTGTTAGTTCCGTCACTGCCGCTCACGTAGGCGTGGTTTGCGGAATCAACTTGCAACAATTTACCCGCCGCTGTCCATGACAGCGAGTAGCCGGTCGCTTGTTCGGTCGAGATTGGTGCGAGCTTCCAGTCGATTTTGTCATTGATCACGGTTGGGGAATCGCCCACATAAATCGTGGCCTGTTGACGCTCCTGGGTGGTGACGAATGACTTACCGTCCGCCGTAATGCTGAGCGACTGGTACCGACTCAGGTCGTTGCTGATTTTAAACGGCTCTCCAGTGGGATAGGGCTGAAACCAGACCTGCGGGCGCAAACCAGTCGATTTTTCAGCCCCGACGAAGAACAGCCCCGAGGAATCGGGCAGCCATGCCAGGTCATTGACGAGCATGGGCATGGGAAAGCTCTTGACCAGCTTGCCTTCTGGCGCGAGCACCAGAATAGATGAAATCGTGTTCTTTCCCAACTCCAGGGCGCCCACAGCGATGAGGTCGCCCGACGCCGACCATGCGGGGTCCGTGCTAAGGCCTCTAATTCCGGACTCATGCCGGAGGATGACGTTTTCAGCACTGCCATCCGCATTCGCCACCAGCAACTGATCCTCACCCTTTTCCTGGATGGAGCGCCGATACGCTATACGCTTGCCGTCAGGTGAGAACGCCGCCGCGCTGGCTACGTCGTTCACAATCTGCCGCGATGTCCCACCCAGGGCAGGCACACTGTAGAGATTCGTGTTGTTTGCGTTGGCCGGGTCACCGTGCGAGTAATACAGATAGTTTCCGTCCGGTGTGAAGGTAGCCCCATAGCCAAAAAACCCTGTCTGCGGCGGCACAACCGTCACCTCGCTGCCCGTTATGACCTGCTTCACCCGCAGGCTGCGTTCGCCTTCGCGCCTGCCATACGCTACCAATCTGCCGTCGGACGAGATGGTGGCAATCCCGATGCACTGTCCATGTTCGGTAAGCGGCCGAATGCTGATGTTGCGGATATCGATCGCCGGTTCTTTCTTACCCAGAAGTTTGTAAACGCCAAATACCGCCGCGATTACCAGCGCCAAAACCACCATAGTGGTGGCGATCAGCCCGCCCTTGTGTCGCCGGGCTTCGGCGATCAGCACTGAGCTTGACGATCCTGCACCAGAGGCCGAAGACGCTGCAGTCGCAGACCCGGAGGCGGAAGGCACTGGCTCCGAAGCAGAAGACCCGGCCGATGACACCTCCGTGACTCCGCGGCCGGATTCCGTTTCCCGCTTCAACCGCTTCAGATCGGCTCGCATGTCGGACGCGTGCTGATAACGCAAATCCCGGTCTTTCTCCAGAGCTTTATTGATGATCCGTTCGAGTTCAACCGGGACTTCCGGGTTCAGACGCACGGGAGCCGTCGGCGCCTTGTGCAGGATCGCGTCATAAATGTCGCCCGAACCTTCGCCACGGAATGGAACCGTGCCTGTCACCATCTCGTAGAGCACTGCACCGAAAGAGAACAGGTCGGTGCGCGCGTCCAGTTCTTTACCGCGCACTTGCTCCGGCGACATGTAGGCAACCGTGCCGAGCGTGGTGCCCGGACTGGTAAGGTGTTCTTCGCTCGGTAACGTCTCTTCGGCGGTTGCTCCCGACAGTTCCGCAATCCGATTGCTACGCAGTGTCAGCTTGGCGAGTCCGAAGTCCAGAATTTTGGCGTGACCGCGCTTGGTCACGAAAAGGTTCGCCGGTTTGATGTCGCGATGGACGATTTGCTCGGAGTGGGCGGCGTCGAGAGCGTCGGCAATGTCGATGGCGAGCGACAGCACGGCTTCAATCTCCAGCGGTTTCGAGCCAATGCGATGCTTCAACGTCGTCCCGTCGAGAAACTCCATGGCGATGAAGGCCTTACCGTCCTGCTCGCCAATGTCGTAAATCGTGCAGATGTTGGGATGATTCAGCGCGGATGCGGCCTGGGCTTCACGCTGAAAACGGGCGAGGGCCTGCGGATCTCGGGCAACATCTTCGGGCAGGAACTTGAGTGCGACAAAACGATGCAGCCGTGTGTCCTCGGCCTTGTAGACAACACCCATGCCGCCGCCGCCCAATTTCTCGATGATGCGGTAGTGCGAGATGGTTTGGCCGATCATTAATAGGACCCCCTCGACTAGACCCGGTCTGGGAGCGACCATATTAGGTGGGCAGGGTGCGGCAAGTCAATGAATGGGGAGTGCTGTAAGGCGAGAGCAAAGTAGTGCACCTCGATTTTCGCACGCGTGCGGAGGGCGAGTGTCAGGCGTCGCTGGTTGTGTACATACGCAGGTAGTGGAATCGCTGTTTTCGAGTTACTCTTGCGGGCAGCTGCTCCGCTTCACAAATTTGCAACATCTCCTCGACAAACAGTTGACACGGCTAGCGTACCCATTCCGGCCGGAGCCGAATCCAATTCTCACAACGCACTGAGGACCGTCTTCACGAACAGGCCGCGGCTTGAAGCAGCCGGTCACAAAGTAGCGGCGACGGCAAGAGCCAGATGTCTGGCTCTTGTCATCTTCAAATGCAAAGCGCAGAGCCCCTCAAGCCCAATTCCTGAAAAAAAGCGCCTGCTTGGCAATGGGCTCGGTGCGTCCGGTTAGGCCCGCCATTTGAGCTTGGCTGAGCGGTGTGAAGTCGCGGGCAAGTTGCACATTTTCTTCGAGTTGGGCAACGGAATCGCATCCGATGATGACCGTGCTTACGGGCAGGCTGAGCGTGAAATAGAGCGCTTCCTTCATCGCCAGGACGCCGGGTTTGCCGGCCGGCTGGTTCCATCCCGAGTCGTGGCTCTTGTCGGGCTGCCAGGAGCTGAGGATGCGGCCGCGGGCGGGAATTTTCATGCCGATGATGCCCATTTGTTTGTCCACGGCCATGGGCAGCAGGCGCTCGCTGAAGCTGCGGTGGTGCGGGTCGGCCGCGTTGACCGCCATCAGGATCTGATCGAAGTCGAAGCGGCGGAGACACTCCATCAGCACGCCGGGATCGGAGTGACCGGTGACGCCGAGGTAGCGAACCATTTTCTGTTCACGCGCGTGGATGAGAGCTTCGAGCGCGCCGCCTTTGCCGAAGATCTGCTCCACTTCCTCCTGGCTGTCGATGTGATGAAGTTGCCAGGCATCGAGATGGTCGGTGTTGAGGAGCTTCAGCGATTCTTCCAGCAGTTTCAGCGAGCCGTCGCGGGAGCGGTCGTGGGTCTTGCTGGCTAGATATACCTGGCTGCGGCGATGCTTCATCACCTGGCCAACGTAGCGCTGGCTCCAGCGCTCGTGGCCTCCGTACATGGCGGCCGTATCCACATAGTTGACGCCGAGATCGAGGGCGCGCTCGATGATGGGCACGGCCACGGCTTCGTTGTTGGGCTGCTCGATGGCGGCTTGTCCGCCGAGACTGAAGATGCCAGCGCGGTGGCCGGTGCGGCCAAGATTGCGAGTCGGCATGGCGCCGGCTGTGGCGGGATTGAATGGGGTGTTCGGTGGAGCCGCAGCCGAGGCCGCTGCAGTCTCCGGGAGCAGACTTCCAGCCAGCGCTCCGGCGGTCACGGCGCCGGTGGTTTTGAGAAAATTGCGGCGCGAAGAGGTGGCGTTTTGCTGATCAGGTTCGCTCATGGCTGTCTCCTATTCGTCATCGTCATCCTAGCTCTGGTTTATGCGGGACGCAATCGCGCAGGACGCTGGGAACGAGCGCGCGGCGCTTTCAGTCGATGGTCGTTGGTCGTGAGTCGTTGGTCATTAGTTGTTGGTCTCTGGCAACTGGGGTTCGCGGACGACGAAGACACGGCCAACGACTACTCCCGGGGCATATATAATGGCGCGGACACATGGCCCTTACCTCCGGCACAAAACTCGGACCGTACGAGATCCTCTCTCCGCTCGGTGCTGGCGGCATGGGCGAAGTCTATCGCGCACGCGATACGCGCCTCGGGCGCGATGTCGCGCTGAAGATTCTTCCCGAATCCTTTGCCCGCGAACCCGACCGCCTGCGTCGCTTTGAGCAGGAGGCGCGAGCGGTGGCCGCGCTGAACCATCCCAATATCCTCGCCTCTATTGATATCGGTCAGCAGCGACGGCTCGCCCTTTCTGGTCTCCGAGCTTCTGGAGGGCGAAAGCCTGCGCGCGGCGCTGGACCGTGGCGCGCTGCCCCAGCGTAAGACGATCGAATATGGAGTGCAGATCGCGCACGGGCTGGCGGCGGCGCACGAGAAGGGGATCGTCCACCGCGACCTGAAGCCCGAAAACATTTTCGTCACCAAAGACGGGCGCATCAAAATCCTGGATTTTGGCTTGGCGAAGCTGGCGCAAGCAGGCGGGGTCGGACGAAGTCACCCTCACCAGTTCGAACACGGCGGTCGGGCGTCGTCATGGGCACGGCGAGCTACATGGCGCCGGAACAGGTGCGCGGCGAGGCCGCCGATCCTCGCACCGACATCTTCGCGTTCGGTGCCGTGCTCTACGAAATGCTTTCCGGCGTGCGCGCCTTCCGCCGCGACACTACGGCCGAAACCATGACCGCGGTTTTGAAGGACGACCCGCCGGAGTTGTCCGATCCCGGCCGTCTCGTCTCTCCCGCGCTCGACCGCATTGTGCGGCGCTGCCTGGAGAAGAACCCGGAGCAGCGCTTCCAGTCGGCGCGAGATCTGTCGTTCGCTCTGAGCGCGCTCTCCGGAACCGAGACCAGCGGTATGGCGCGCGCCACGGCGGCTGCCTCGCCGAATGCCGCTCCTGCTCTGGCTTTCCGTCGCGCTGGCGCTGGTGGCCGTCGCCGCAGTGACGTGGTTCGTGGCGCGGCGTCCGGTGCCGACGACTCGCATGCAGTTCGCCCTGGCGGTTCCCGATGAAATGAGCATCAGCCACATGGCGCTCTCGCGCGATGGCTCCATGCTGGTGTTTGTGTCGCCGGAAGAAAGCTCCGGCATTGCCCATGCTCTACGTGCAGCGCGTCGGCTCGCCCAACGTCACGCTTCTGCCGGGCACGCAGGGCGCAAGTTATCCCTTCTGGTCGCCGGATGGCGCCTACGTCGCGTTTTTCGCCAATGGCAAGCTGCAGAAAATGGCGATCTCAGGCGGCACGCCGCAGGTGCTCGCCACCGCTTTGGCTGGACGCGGCGGCAGTTGGGGAAGCAAGGGTGTAATCATCTATACCCCGGACGCCAAAAGTCCGCTCCAGCGCATCAATGCCGATGGGACGGGGATGGCGCCGGTCACACAGGGCATCAGGACCGCGGAGGATCAATCCCACCGCTGGCCCCTTTTTCTTCCCGACGGCAACCATTTCTTATTCTGGGCCGGTAACTTCGGAAACCTCAAGGACGACCGCTCGAGCGGCATCTACGTCAGTTCTCTCGAAGGCAAGGAGAGAAAACTCGTTGCCCTCTGCCATTCGAGTTTTGGCTACGATGCCCACAATTTGTATTATGCGGATGACCAAAGGCAGTTGGTCAGCATTGCCTTTGACGCATCCGCCGCCACGGTTTCGGGGAGCACGACCGTGGTCGCGAATGCCGTCGGATTCCAACCCTCCACTTACTGGTCGGCTTTCGCCGTCGCGCAGAATGGGACGTTGATCTACAACACCAGCGTCGGGGCGGCGCAGTCCGCGCTTACCTGGATGGACCGGTCGGGCAAAGAACTGGGCCGGATCGGTGATCCCGCCATCATGGATAACCCCACGCTTTCGCCCGACGGCAGCCGCGTCGCCCTCGACATCAGCGACGAGAAGGCAAATAACGTGGATATCTGGATCGAAAGCACAACCGGAGCGGGCAACTCGCGTTTCACCTTTGACCCGGCGGAAGAAGTGGTGGCTGTATGGTCGCGAGATGGAAGCATGCTGGCCTACCGCATGGGTGACGCCAGCGGCGCCAGTCTGTACTTAAAGCCAGCGACTGGCCTGGAGCGCGAGAGGAAGAGATTCACCATCCCCAGGTCGTCGATGGACGACATTGTTCCCAATTCCTGGTCTTTGGACGACCAGCAGATTCTGTGCACACGTCAGACTGCGTCAGGCGACCATCTGGAATTGCTGCCTGTTGCCGGCGGAGAGCCAACCCGCTTTCTGACCAGCAAGGGCAGCGAGACCAACGGACAGATTTCTCCCGATGGAAAATGGGTGGCCTATGCCTCCGATGAGTCCGGCAAGTGGGAGATTTACGTTACCTCGTTCCCCGGTGCTGCCGGAAAGTGGCAGGTGTCGCGCGGCGGCGGCACCGAGCCGCGCTGGCGAGGAGACGGCAAAGAGATTTTCTATATCGCTCCGAGCGGCATGTTGATGGCGGTGCCGGTCAACGGCGCAAGTATTTTCGCGACCGGCACGCCCGTGCCTCTGTTCCAGATTCACGGCCGCGCGCCGATTTCCAGCACCGACGTTTTTACCTATGACGTGGCCAAAGACGGCAAGCGCTTTCTGGTGAATCGCTATGTAAAACCGGAACACGTCGAGCCGCTGACCATCTTGCTGCAGGCAGCTTCCGGCAGTTCGTCTTACTAGCAGACTGCGACGGGTGAAGTTTAGTCGTCCCCGCCCGGCTGACGGGCGAGACGCCCGTCACTCCACCGCAAGACACATTACGCGGTTACGGCACTAGCGATCGTACAGCGTGACCAAACTTCGCAGCCTCGCCCTCAACTCGCCGTTTAATGCGCCGTGGCGGTAACGCCATTTCCAGTTTCCGCTGACCTTGCCGGGCAGATTCATGCGGGCCGCGCTGCCCAGACCCAGCACATCCTGCAACGGGACTATCGCAAGGTCAGCGACCGACGCCAGAACGGCCCGGATCATTACCCAATTGACCTCGGAATCGTCCTGGAAGTTGAGATAGGCGCGGGCGAAGTCGTGCTCTTTGCGAACGTCGTCTGGAGTGCGTGTGCTGTCGCCGGCTCCGGAACTAGACCACCAGCCCACCGTCGTGTCATTGTCGTGCCCGCCGGTGTAGGCGGCCAGGTCGCGACTGTAATTATGCGGACGAAACGAGGGACCCTGCGGATCAGTGCCGAACGCAAATTGTAGAAGACTCATCCCCGGCAGGCCGAACTGCTGGCGCAGTTTCTCCACCGGCGGAGTGATGACGCCCAGGTTCTCCGCCACGATCGGCAGTGCGCCAAATTCGTTCTGCAGTGCCGACAGCAAACCTTCTCCCGGCCCTTTCACCCAGCGCCCGTTGATGGCGGTCGTCTCATTGCCGGGAACTTCCCAATAGGACTCAAAGCCGCGAAAATGATCGAGGCGCATCATATCGAAAAGCGCGAGCGAGGCCCGGAAGCGCTCGATCCACCACTTGTATCCGCTGGCCGCCAGCAAGTCCCAGCGGTAAATAGGATTCCCCCAGAGCTGTCCGGTGGCGCTGAAATAATCCGGCGGCACGCCGGAGACGACGGTAGGGCGGCCCTGATCGTCGAGATAGAACAGATCGGGATGAGCCCAGACGTCCGCGCTGTCGTGCGCAACATAGATCGGGACGTCACCCATGAAGCGGATGCCGCGCTGCTGGCAATAAGTCTTGAGCCGCTCCCATTGCTGGAAGAATTCGAATTGCCAATATTTGAAGGCCCTCAGTTCCGACGCCAATCGTTTCGACCACTCGCTTACGGCATGAGTGTCTCGCTTGCGTATCTGCGCGTCCCATGAGGTCCACATGGTGCCGTGGTGTGCATCTTTGCAGGCCATGAAGAGCGCATAGTCGTCGAGCCACGGACTGGAGCTCTGGCAAAAGCGGTCGAAGGCCGCACGATCGGCGCGGGAACCGTCGGCAAAGAAAACCTGTGCCGCCCGGCGCAAAGCCGCCATCTTGAATTCGATGACCGGCCCATAGTCGACGAAGTCTTCGGGAAACGGCGCCGTCTGATTCAGGTCTGATTTTTGGAGCAAGCCTTGATCGCGCAAGTGTTCAAGACTGAGCAACATCGGGTTGCCGGCAAAAGCGGAGAAGCACTGGTACGGGGAATCGGCGTATCCGGTGGGATTCAGCGGCAGCACTTGCCACAACTTATGTCCCGCGGCGGAAAGGAAGTCGGCGAATTCGTAGGCGCAGGGGCCAAGGTCGCCGATACCGAAGCGTCCGGGAAGAGAGGTGAAGTGCAGCAGAATTCCACTACATCGCGGAAATTTCACTCCGCTACAATACGCAGGTTAGCGCGTTAGGGCAAGGTGTCGCGACGAAAGGTAACGAAACAACGTCAGCCAACGACAGGATCAGCAACGGCAGCGACGACCGCCTGGACATGAGTTTCTCTTCGGAGAGAAACATAAAGCGGTCACGCAAAGTTAGCAAATGGAGAGAGCGACCACGAACGCCGGGATTCATCTTATGCAGGAGGAGCCGCACGATGAAACAATTGTCTGAATCCAGGCGCCGGTTTCTAAGAGCAGCGGGCTTGACGACCGGAGCGGTGTTGTTCTCGTCCGGCAATGTGGTTGCAGAACCCGTGCAGCACACCGACTCACCTGCAGCCTCGCCGGAGTCTGGTGCCGCAGACTATACGTTGCACATCAAAACATCTCCGGTCGAGATCGCGCCTAACCGGATCATTTCTGCGACCACGTACAACGGGCAATTTCCGGGACCGCTGCTTCGCTTCAAAGAGGGCCAGCAGGTCACGGTAGACATCTGCAACGACACGGACACGCCGGAGCAATTGCACTGGCACGGTCAGATGGTGCCGGTTGACGTGGACGGAGCGGCTGAGGAAGGCACGCCGTTCATTCCCGCGCACGGCAAGCGGCGGATCGTGTTCACACCCAGGCCGGCGGGCTTCCGCTTTTATCACACGCATAACCGCGCCGGTGCAAACCTGGCCGCTGGACAATACAGTGGCCAAGTGGGGCCGGTGTACATTGAGCCCAGGCACGAGCCGGGTCGATATGATCGCGAGGTGGTTCTTGTGCTCAAGGAGTTTGAGCCAACGTTCAGTCGCGGTGGAGACATGGCAATGGATTTTCTCGCACCCGCCGCGCCAGTGAAAGCCCTCGAAGAACAAGGCGAGTCTTCCATGAAGGCCTCGCTTGCCAAGGGTATGCCGCATGGCTATGAAGTCGGCTATGGGTCGTTCACGATCAACGGACGCATGCTAGGCCACGGGGAGCCGATCCGCGTCAAGCGTGGCGAACGAGTCCTGTTTCATATTCTGAATGGAAGTGCGACCGAGATTCGCAGCCTGGCCTTGCCCGGCCATTCTTTTAATGTCGTGGCGCTGGACGGAAATCCTGTGCCCAATCCAGTGACCGTTCCCTTGCTCTGGCTGGGCACCGCGGAGCGCGTTTCTGCCATCGTGGAAATGAACCACCCTGGGGTCTGGATCATGGGCGACCTGGCGGATGACGATCGCCACCACGGCATGGGAATCGTTGTCGAATACGCGGGGTCCGCGGGCAAGGCACAATGGATTGCCGCACCGTCCCGGCGCTGGAGCTACGCGGCCTTTGCCAAGCCCGGTGCGACTGCCGCGCCGCCTGACGAAACGTTCGACATGATCTTTGCGAAGGACAACGCTGCCGAAGAGGGCTTCAACCGATGGACGATCAACGGAATGGCCTATCCGATGAGCGGCCTGCCGATGCCAGCCGATTTTCACTTGAAGCAAGGCAAGCGCTACCGGATTCGTATGCGCAACGCCAGCGATGACATCCATCCCATCCATCTCCATCGACACAGTTTTGAACTCACGAATTTGGCGGGAAAGCCCACGTCCGGAATCCTCAAAGACGTGGTCATGCTGGGCGGCTACCAGGAGGCCGAAATCGACTTTGTCGCCGACAACCCGGGACTGACGCTATTCCACTGCCATCAACAACTGCACATGGATTTCGGTTTCATGACACTGTTCGGTTACGCATGAATGCGGAACCTGAAGAGCTAGAATCTGGTGATGGGCACTTGGAAAACTGCCGCGCCTGAGAAAACGGAGACCTGTAAATAATGAAGAGAAAATTTCTGCTAGCCGCAGCGCTCGTTCTGGTGGCGATGCTTTCGCAGACGCTCGCTGCGGGTTCCGGCGCTCAGAGTTCCGGCGGTCAGAGTGCGGACGATCAAGCTTCATGGCAGCGCGATCTGCTCGCTTGGCGCTCTAAGCGGGCAACCAACCTTCAGGCTCCGGAAGGCTGGCTTTCTTTGATCGCCCTCGGATGGCTGAAGGAAGGGGACAACAGCTTCGGGTCCGCGGACGACTGCCGCGTTCAGATCGCGGGCAAGGGTCCGGCGCATATCGCAGTCGTGCGTCTTGAGAAAGGTGTGGTGCGCTTGCTGCCTCCGGCCGAAGGTTTCCCCAAAGATCTCCTGGTCGATGGTCAACCCGCAAAGCAGCAGGACCTGCTCGCTGACGATGCCGACAAACCTTCGAAGCTGACAATCGGCACGCTCACCATTATCGTGATCCATCGCGACGAACAATTCGCCCTGCGCGTCAAGGATCTGCAAGCTCCCACCCGCGTCGGCTTCCACGGATTGCGCTGGTACGCGCCGAATGCCGCCTACCGCGTACACGCGCGCTGGATCCCGTACAACCCTCCCAAAGTGCTCGACATTCCAACCGTCCTCGGCACCACGACCCATCTTCCCGCGCCGGGCGTCGCCGAATTTAGTCTCGATGGGCAGGTTCTCAGGCTGGAGCCCGTGCTCGAAGATCCCCAATCGACCGATCTTTTCTTTATTATGCGTGACGCTACCAGCAAGACGACCACGTACGGTGCTGGACGTTTTCTCTATACCGCACTACCCGACCATGGCGTAACTCAGCCCGGCGAAGTCAGGCTCGACTTCAATCGACTGGTGAACCCGCCGTGCGCCTTCACCGCCTATGCGACGTGTCCGTTGCCTCCACCGCAGAATCGCCTCAGCGTCCCAATACCGGCCGGCGAGCAGCGTTACCACGATTGATGGGCAAATATTGATGGGCAGATATTGACTGGCGGCAATCGTGATAATAATTGTCTCAGGTATACAACTTCACTTTGGACTGGGAGTCCTGCATGAGATGGGTGCTGATCCTGCTTACCGTCGCCGGTATCGTCGCTTCTTCACTTGCGTTGCGCGAGCATTACCGCACCGACGCCTCGCCTTGCAGCATCAATGAACGCTGGGATTGCGGCATTGTGAATCACAGTCCATACGCCATGCTCTTCGGAATTCCTGTGGCAGTGATCGGCATCGCGGGATATCTGCTACTCGGCGTGCTTGCCTTCAGGAGAGCTTACCGGGTGATGCTGGTGGCAGCGCTGGGTGGCTTGGGCTTTGCGCTCTATCTCGCCCACATTGAGTCCGCCGTGTTGGGCGTATGGTGCATCTACTGCGTCATATCGCTGGGCGTGATTTCTCTGGTCAGCTTGCTGGTTCTGGGCGCAGTGATAGTCGGCTTGATAGGCCGACGGCAACAGACCGCCTGATGGCTGCCCAACATCCCGCGGGATTTGTCGCCAATTGAGGCGTGTCAGTTCTGTTCGGTTGACAGGTCCCGGTTCCGAAACTTTCGGCACGGCGTGCAAGGTGTCAGCGTGGGCGTCGGAGCGGCGAATTGTGCCCATGTTCGATGTTTTGGGCCGCGCAGACTCCGACTGCCCGGTCAGAACACTAACACCTTCTCTGCTTCCTCTGTCCAATTGCGAAGGTCGTCCAAGGTGCGGCGCTTGATGCCAGCGACGAGCGAGGCATCGTCAATCCCACGCGCCTCCAAACAAGTGCGGCAGGCACCGATTGAAACACCTTGCGCAGCCAAAAGCCGCAGCATTTCCTGAACGTTATAGGACGCATCTGCCGGGGATTGCATCCGCAATCCGCTGACTACCCCGTCGCCCAACAAGAAAATGGAGACTTCCATGGTTGCGCCCTTCGCCAGCGCGCCGGCCAAGCGGAGTGCGTTGTAGGTGCGCTGACTTCCGTAGGGGGAATCGTTCAGGACAAGTAGATACTCCATCATTCCTCCGATGCAACGGTGCAGGGTCTTGCCGTGAAGTATACGAGAAGAAATTGATCGTGAGTGAAATCGGGATTTTGCAACAACAATCATTTGGCAACAGTGCCAACTCTACGGCTTTCATTGACTTGCCCGATTCACCCACGTAAGATTTGCCCCTGATGATCGGCCAAACTATCTCCCATTACCGCATCGTCGAGAAACTTGGCGGTGGCGGCATGGGCGTTGTCTTTAAGGCGGAAGATACCCGACTGCATCGCTTCGTCGCCCTCAAATTTTTGCCCGAGGAAGTTGCTCGTGATCCGCAGGCGCTCGCTCGATTTCGCCGCGAAGCCCAAGCCGCTTCCGCACTGAACCACCCCAACATCTGCACGATTTACGACATTGGCGAGCAAGATGGCCAGGCGTTCATCGCCATGGAATTTCTGGAGGGGGTGACGCTGAAGCATCGCATCGCCGGGCGTCACCTGGAGACCGACGTATTGCTCGATCTGGCAATCGAAATTGCCGACGCTCTCGATGCCGCCCACACCGAAGGCATTGTTCACCGCGACATCAAGCCCGCCAACATCTTTGTGACCAAGCGCGGACACGCCAAGATTCTCGACTTTGGGCTGGCCAAAGTGACCGCAGTCGGGCCGAGGCCGGGCCTCGACGTTACCGAGACTGGTACGGTAGAGACCCACCTGACCAGTCCCGGCATGGCAGTCGGCACGGTAGCGTATATGTCGCCGGAGCAGGTGCGCGCCAAAGAACTGGACGCCCGCACCGACCTGTTTTCATTCGGAGCCGTGCTCTATGAGATGGCAACCGGCACGCTGCCGTTCCGTGGCGAAAGCTCGGGAGTGATCCAGCGCGAGATTCTCGATCGCGCCCCCGTTGCCGCAATACGACTGAATCCCGATCTGCCAGCCGAACTGGAGCGCATTATCAGCAAGGCCCTGGAGAAGGATCTGGATCTGCGTTACCAGCACGCCGGCGATATGCGTGCCGACCTGAAACGCCTCAAACGTGAAACCGAGTCCAGCCGCACAGCCGCGTCCAGCAGGGTGGATGCTCCCTCGGTCGCCAGTTCGAGCGCCAGTGGGTTGCCTGTCTCTTCCTCCGTGAGCGGGGTAGCCGCTGCTCCCCTAAGCGGCCCAGCCCAGCCCACGCATAGCAGCAGTTCCGCGGTAGTCGCCGCTGCGAAACAACACAAGTTCGGGTTCGTCGGAGCAGCCCTTGCGGCCTTGGCCGTGCTGGCTGCGGCGGGCGTCGGCGTTTATTCGATGCTTCATCATGCCGCGCCCACTCCCTTCCAGAATTTCAGCATCGCGCAGGTTACGAATTCCAGCAAAGCAGTGGCCACCGCCATTTCTTCCGATGGGAAATACCTGCTCACGGTGATGAATGACAAGGGACTCAATAGTCTATGGCTGCGCAATGTGGCCACCGCCAGTGACGCACAGATAGTCCCGCCCTCGGCCAACATTCCGAACGTCGCGTTTTCACCCGACGGAAATTACGTTTACTTCCGCAAAGCGGAGAATGCGATGAATACCGATTTCAATATTTATCGTTCGCCGGTCTTGGGCGGCACTCCGCAGGTTGTGGCCCACGACGTGGATAGCACCGTCACGTTCCCGCCCGACGGTACTCGCATGGCGTATTTCCGCGCCAATGATCCAGAGACTGGCAAGTACCGGCTGCTCAGCGCAAAACTGGATGGCAGCGATGAAAAGGTGCTGCACATCCAGCCCCTGGTTTTCCTTCCGCGATGGCTGGCCTGGTCTCCTGACGGCAAGAAGATCGCCTATCCCGACGGTCCACCGGGGGGATTTGGAGCCATGAGTCTGTTTGATCTGGACAGTGGAAAGATTCAAACCTTGACCTTCGCCGACAAGCGTATTTTGCAACTCCAGTGGACTACCGCAGGCGATGGATTGTTTGTCACTTACCAGCAAAAAGGTCCTGATTTCAGGCGTAGTCAGATCGGGTTGGTCGCGTTGTCTGATGGCCAGCTGCGGCCCATCTCTCGTGACACCAACAGCTATTCGACCGTGACGCTTTCGGCCGATGGCAAGACTCTGGCCACGGTTCAACAAAAAGCGGTAAGCAATCTTTTTGTTATCCCCGGCCAAGGCGCCATGTCCGCCGAAGTGACTCCCCTGGAAATTGATGGAGAACATATCACCAGTTTCAATTGGCTGTTCGACGGAAAATTGCTCACCAGCAATTCGACACGAATGGAGCGCCGGGATAGCACCGGAAAGAATCCTGCCGTGCTGGCCAGCGATCCGGCCGCCGGAATTCTGGATCTGTCTCCGTGCACCGCGCAGTATATCGTTTTTCCCTGGGCATTCCATGGCGGCGCCAATTCCGTCGGCATTTGGCGCGTGGATGCGGATGGCTCGCATCCCACCCAATTGACGGATGGGAGTGTCGACCGCGACCCGACCTGTGCCGGCAATTGGGTTTATTTTTATAGGGGTGTCGAGCACATTTGGCGTGTCCCGCTGGATGGAACAGGTAAAGCGGAACCGGTCCCCGCGACCGGCGTTGCTCATGGCTTCGTGGTGGGCCGGGGAATGGGTATCTCACCCGACCAGAAAGCGTTGGTGTATCTGGTCGAATTGGTAACTCCGGATACGCAAACCGGCATCGAGAAGATTGCGCTTCTGGATCTGGCAACCCTCAAGCCGCCGCGCTTGCTCGACGCCAATCCGCACGTTTCCGGAGGTGTGAAATTCACACCTGACGGCAAAGCCGTCGCGCACCCGGTTCGCGAAAACGGCGTCGATAACATCTGGCTTCAGCCGATTGACGCCTCTCCCGGACGCCCGATCACAAAATTCGATGCGGAGCAGATCCTCTCGTTTCACTGGTCACCGGATGGGAAGAATCTTGGCATTTTGCGCGGCCACACCGACTCCGACGTTGTTCTCCTGCAAGAATCCAAGCCTTAGTTCAAAAGATAGTTCAGATTCATTGCATATGTCGGGTCACGACCTTCCGAGTGTCCGATCCTGATTGGCCCGTGGAGTCAGCAGCGGGAGCGTACCCTTTGGCGCTGTGTACTTACACCGACAAGAAGACATCGGACGATAGACCCGATGCCTTGAAGATCCCCGCCCTTGAAGGGAACAAGCTGGATGCGGCATAGAACCGAGAACTGAGAACCGAGAACTACCGCTATTCGTAGCGCAAACTCTCGATCGGATCCAGTCGAGCCGCTCTAATTGCCGGCACCATCCCACTCAACACACCGACTAAGCCAAGAATAATTGTCGCCACCGCGAGGCTGCTGAGGTTGATATGCAGATGGATGTCGCCAGCCTGCAGGTTATCGCCGAAGGCGCTCATCAAGGGCAGCGCCCCGACGCACCACGAGATCAGGTACGCGATCCCGATCCCTGCCACTCCTCCGGCAAAGGTGATGGCCAGCGCTTCCGCGAGAAATTGAAAAAGGATGTGGCTTTTTTGCGCACCCAACGCTTTCTCCACGCCGATCTCCCGCGTGCGCTGCTGCACGGAAACCAGCATGATGTTCATCAGCCCGATGCCGCCGATTCCCAGGGTGAGCGCGCCGATAAAAGCCAGCAGTACCTTGAGAGCGGTGCTCACGATCGTAAACTCGTCAAAGTCCTGCTTGAAGTCGGCGATGAACACTGCTCGGCGGTCATCTGGACGAAAGCTATGGTGCCCGGCTAGCACGCTCCGCACCACGCGCGCGAGTTGCTGATGATCCTGCCCTTCATAGTCCATGAAAATGCCGCTGATGTACTGGGTGTCGTAAAGATCGCCCATGGCGCTGAATGGGATTACCACCATAACATTATCGTTATCGTCGCCGCCCTGCACCTTGTGCCGGTAAACGCCGATCACCTGAAAGCTGACGCCGTTGATCCGGATGCTCTGCCCCAGAGCTTGTTCGCCTGAAAAAAGTCTGCGCTTCGCCTCGTCGCCGATTACCGCCACACGCGCATGTTCGACCAGATCCTGCTCGTCCAGGCCGCGGCCACTTGCAACGTCGTAGTTGCGAATGCGTTGGTACACCGGGTACACGCCCGTGAGAGAAAGATTGGTAAAGGTGCGTGTGTCGTGCTGTATGGTCACAGGTCTCTTGTCAAAAATCGGAGTGACGCCTTTCACCATCGGCACTTCGTTGCGGATGTAGTCCACATCCGCCAGCTTCAGCCGCACTTCGCTCCCTGCCTTCGCGCCGCCCGCCTGTAACGACGTTCGTCCGGGGAACACTCCGATCACGTCGGTGCCCCACGAGGTGAAAATGAGATTGATGGCGCGCTCGAATCCCGAGCCAAAGGCTAGCAGGATGACCACGGTCGCAATCCCCCAAGCCATTCCGAGCATCGTCAAGGTCGTACGGCGGCGATTGTGCTGCATCGCACCGTAAGCTTCTTTCAGCAGATCATTGGTCATGACGTTTTCCTATACTCACTCCACTGTTACTCCTGGCGCAAGGCCTCCACCGGTTCCAGCATCGCCGCTTTACGCGCTGGATACAGTCCGGCTGTTATGCCCGCCAGCGCCAGCGACAGTACGGCGCCGATGGCTGATGCGGGAACGATCCGCGGGGTATCGAAACCCGGCGGCAGGTGCACTCCCGAGAGCAGATGAATGACGAGCATCGCGCCGCCGACTCCGATTGCGCCGCTCAGCAGCGTCAGAAATGCCCCCTCAAGAAAAAACTGGAACAGGATATTGCGGTGGGTTGCCCCCAAGGCTTTGCGCAAGCCGATCTCGGGCGTGCGTTCCGTGACCGCCACCAGCATGATGTTCACGATGCCAATTGCGCCCAGCGCCAGCGTCACCAATCCAACCCCGCCCAGGAACCAATCCATGGCCGTGAAAATTTTGCCCATCGTCTTCTGGTTCTTGACCGTGTCCCATTCTTCCCAGATGACAGTGCCCTTCGGATCGAATCCGCCATGATTGCGGGCTACGATTCGATGCAACTCATCCTTGGCAGCTTCGTTCTCGTCAAAGCTGCGCGGCTGATAGTTGATGAACGAAATCGCATTGCCCTCTTTCGAGTTGTCGCCGGTCAGCGGAAACAACTCGCGCATGGTGTTGAACGGAACAAAAATGCGAATGTTAGTGGCGTTTTGCTCCTCGTGTCCAATCATCGAGAGCACGCCGATCACCTGGAAACGAACGCCGTTGAGCAGGATGGTGTTGCCCACGGCAGGACGTCCCGGAAACATATTGCGCGTCATCTCCCGCCCCAGAATGCAGACACGCCGCCGCTGCTCGTTGTCGTCGTCATTGATCCAACGTCCAACCGCCAGCGGAATCGTCCGCACCTGGCTGTAAATCGGCGGCACGCCCGAGACTTGGCCGTTGGTGCTGGTGTAATCGCTGACCGCCCGAATGTCGTCGCGCGCGATCAGCGGCGAAATGTTGATGGCGAGCTTCGATTCGCTCTTGATGGCGAGGTAATCGTCATAGGTGAGGTTGAACCACTTCATCGAGTTGAAACTGCCCTCGACCGCCGGCGCGCGTCCACCGAAAAAGAAGATGATGTTCTTGCCGAAGGTTTCCAGTTGCTTGCGGTTGCCGTTACGGAAGCCTTCGCCTACTCCGGCCAACAGTAGCAGCGAACCTACGCCCCAGGCGATCCCAAACATGGTGAGGAAGGATCGCAGCTTATGCGCCCAGAGAGTCTGTAAGGTCTGCGCGAAGGTGTCCAGCAGCATGCGCATGTCGCCACCTCGAGGTCGGCAAGGGACGGAATGTCCGGCAACGAATGTCCGCGAACGTCAATCAGCCCAGCCACTGTTAGTTCGACTCCCGGATGTGGCAACCGTTAGCGCGCAATTCGTTTGATTTTAAGAACAAGGCCGGGGTTGTACCGGGATATTTGTGGGGCGGACAATTGACACTTGACACTTAACAACTAAACTTGTTCAAAGTGTTCGTCGTTCTTTTCGTTCGCACCCAGCTTCCAAGCGATCTGCCGCAGCATTCCCAGCCATACCTCTGCGTCATTGGCGCTCAACTTCATGCGCCGGACCAATCGCCGCAACTTTTCTTCAGCCGCCATTGCCCGCGGCTTCACGTATCCGCTGACCCGGAGAACCTCAAGCAGCACCCGCGTCAGCCGCTCCACGTCTCCCGACTTGGCGGGAGTCTTTTCCTTCCGCCCGGGCACAGTCTTTATCGGCGCTGTTTTCCTTCCTCGCACCAGTTCGTACAGGCAGACCGCGACCGCCTGCCCCAGATTCATCGAACCGTGCTCTTCTCGCGTCGGAATCCGCATCATCCAATGGCAGTGGCTCATCTCCTGATTCGATAGCCCCACCCGTTCCGAGCCGAACAGCAATGCGACTGGTCCCGTCTTCAGTTGCCGCTTGATCGCGCGCCCGCCCTCCTCCAGCCGCTGCAACCGGTGTTGCAGCTCGCGCCGCCCCGCGACTGTCGTTCCCACCACCAGCCGGCAGTCCGCGACCGCCTCGGCTACGTTCTCAAACTGTTCCGCCTTCGCCAGCAACCCCGCTGCACCCACCGCCGACCGCGCCTCTCGAAATGCCACTTCGTAGGGATTCACCACCCGTAATCGCCTGACCCCAAAATTACTCATGGCGCGCGCCGCCGCCCCAATATTCAGCGGATTGCGCGCTGCCACCAGCACTACGCGGAGATTGTCGAGATCGCTAGGCATGATTCGAGGCCCGGATTCCAAACGGTAATTCCCCAAGCCGCCATTCTACGGCGTTCCACGCCTGTATCCCCACTCCGCCAGCCCCTGCGACTTCCACCCTTGCAGAGCATCTAATTACCGGTGCCACAGTGCTACGATAGAAGTCCTGCCTTACTGGATCAAACGGTCCAGCCTGCGGGAACTTAGAATTCTGGAGGATGAATGGCAAGCAACGCCACCGTCGAAGTCACCGACGCTAATTTTGATTCCGATGTATTGAAGTCCGATAAGCCCGTGCTGGTCGATTTCTGGGCCGCCTGGTGCGGTCCCTGCCGCGCGATCGCTCCGATCGTTGAAGAGCTCGCCGGCGAATATCAGGGTAAAGTCACATTCGGCAAAATGGACGTCGACCGCAACGGCGCCACGCCCATGCGCTACAAGGTCACCGGCATTCCCACCTTGCTCGTTTTCAAGAACGGCCAGGTCGTGGAGCAACTGGTTGGCTACCGCTCCAAAGACGACATTCAGAAAGCCCTGGATCGCCACCTGGGATAGCTGTCAGCTCTCAGTCTGCTGGCATGCAATTATTCCTTTTGCAGTTACTGAAAGCCGATGGCTGAGAGCTGACAGCTGCCCTTCAGTACTTCCGCAGCACGCCAATCACCCGGCCCTGAATCTCTACCGAGGCCGCGGGCACAATGATCGGCGTCATGGCCGCGTTCGAAGGCTGCAGACGAATATTCTCGCCCTCGCGAAAGAAGCGCTTCAACGTCGCGTCGGTCGAATCGAGCAGGGCCACCACAATGTCGCCGTTGTGCGCGGTTTTCGTTTTTTCGACCAGCACGAAGTCGCCATCAAGAATCGCTTCGTCCTGCATCGATTCGCCGCGCACTTCGAGCACGAAAACGTCCTTGGAACGCACAAAATCGGCGAGCGAGATGGTTTCATTGTGCTCGACCGCCTCAATCGGACGCCCCGCCGCAATCCTGCCCACCAGCGGCAGCACCACTGCCGTGTTCACCGCCATCGACTGCTTCAACTTTCCCCGCGGCGGCAGCAGATCAATCGAACGGCTGCGGTTGTAGTCCCGCGTCAGCAGCCCTTTCTTCTCCAGATTGGTGACGTGCTTGTGCACCGTGGCCAGGGAACTTAGCCCCATACCTTCCTTGATCTCTTCAAACGAAGGGGAGTATTGCTTCTCCGCCACAAAGCGCGAAATGAAGTCATACAGCTCGCGTTGACGCCGCGTGATCGCCATGCGCGCAGCATAGGCGAAGGTAAGGCGAATGTCAAGAAGCTGAACCAGTCCGCAGTTGCCTAGTTTGAATCTGCTTTGAAAGGGCACGGCTTCACGCTTGCTGAAAAACCCGATGTTGCCTTTGCTTTTGGGTGGCGCAGCGGTTCACCGCTGCGATAGGTGGCTTGTCTTGAACGGGGCTTTATAGCCGCTGATGGCGAGTCGTGGGATTCCTCGCCAACGCGGCGGTGGTGCCGGGCCGCATCGCTCAGCCTGAGTAGTCTGTGCCGGCCCGCGTCGACCGTGGGGTCCGCCCACTTTGCGATAATAAAGGCACTATGTTTGAAGACATCTGCATAAGCAGGCAAGATACGTTCGGGATGGGAATCGATGTAGGCTTTTTGGCGGAAGCATTGGTTTTTTATCAGCGCGTACATGTTGTGGCCGATGGAGAGATGTTCAAAACCATGGTTCGCATCTGCGGATACGACGTAATAATCGAAATGATGGAGATGGGAATTCTCACAATCGACTTCATAGAGAATATCCCCGTTGTGTCACCGGACTACGATTTTGGTTTAGTTTCTGGCGAGGTTTTCCGTTATCAGCATCTGGCTCCGAAATTGTTCCAGGAACTGACTGGGAAATCTGGGAAAGGACGACGAATAGCGAACCGAATGGCTAAGCTCGTGCGTCCGATTCAATGTGACCCGTCTCTACCTGACCTCGCAAGGGCAGATGCCTCTGACACAAGTTACGTGGAAGACGTTGGGCGTGCGCTTGTGGAACATTTTGCACCGGAGTATCAGATCCCGAATCCGTGTGTGTTCCGATTTGATCGCAGCAAGCAGCCTTATACCCTAGAAACCAACATTGATTTCGCAAAAGCTAACGAATTTTTCAGGCGTCGCTCCGATGCATTAGATGCCACTCTCACTCCCGGCTTTCTACTCTCTTATATAGCCGAGACGAGAAAACACTTGACCTGTGCGGGGGAATTTTCAGCTGAGCTAGCGGTTTCTACCCCGATTTCGATTGTGGCAACCCGCAAGTTCAAGAATCTTATTGAAAGGCGCGGTACTAGCGACACACAGATTCAGGCTTTCGAGGATCTGGTCTTCTCCGACTCCAGGTGCATTCGTGAAGCTGTTAACAGCGGAGAGCGCACATTCGATGATGTGCTTCGACTTGTCACCGCTGGATCGAAATTCAAAGAGTGGATCAAAAAGACTTCCCAAGATGGAGATGTCGTTAAGGAATACTGCCGTGAGGTGACGCGGGTTGAGTGGGCTGAAAAACTCCCTCCGAAGACGGCGCGGTGGGGGATATTTGCAGCCGCGGGTGTGGCCACGAGCCTTCTGCTGACGCCGGTTACGGGCATTCTCGTGGGGACAGGATTGAGCGCGGGTGACTATTTCTTGCTTGATAAGGTGATAAAGGGTTGGAAGCCCAATCAGTTCGTGAACGGCCCCCTGAAGAATTTCGTTGGACGATGATGTTATAAACAGGCCGGGTGCCCACTCATCGCGCACTTTGTGATGAGTCGGCTGCCACAATCTCGGCCACCTCTTTGCTGCCCAGCGTGGGAGCGTCGGGGCCCGCAACTAAGTACCGGAAGTCCGGTCACAGGGTCGCTCATGATGCGAGCCCTAAGGGAACGCTTCTTGTGCGGAGTCAGCACAATCCGTCCCGCTTCAATTTTCGCTTCAAGAGAATCTCCAGCGCGAATACCCAAGCGGCGTCGAATCGGCCCGGGGATGACCATCTCACCTTTAGTGGAGACCTTCGTCATCATTGAAAGAATATCTTACCCATAATTGTGACAGACGGAGTACTACCCGAGAGCGTCCAATCGAACCAGCAGCTTTCGGCTGCGAGCCTTCATCGCCGGCGTCCCGTTCCGAGTAGCCTCGCGCAAAATCTCTACCACTCTCGGCCGGATGCTCGGGTCATCCTGCGCCAAGTCAGCCAACCCCTGAAGGGCGAAAGTTTTAACAATGGAACTCCGGTCTTCCAGATAACGGTTCAATGAAGATATCGCGACTTGCCGTTCCTTGGCGCTGAGCACCAGCCGTGGCACCATGGCCGCGAGATGCCAGCGCAATTCTTGTTGTTCGGTCTCGGTCATCAAGCCGAGCAGCTCTCTCTTGTATGGCAGCAGTAACTCGCGCTTCTTCCGCGTGACTTTCTCGGATGCATCTGCGGCCCGCATTCGCACCAGCGGATCTTCCGACCACAGGCCGGCAATCAACTCGGGGAAGAGTTCCGGCGCCCTGGACACCATTGCCGCCACTTGGTCAGAGCGGCCGATCATCCGCCGATCTCCGCCTTGCAAGAGAGGAAGGATCTGTCTTCGACCCATTGCGCCTCACTCCGCCGACGCCTAGTCCCTAACTATCTCTTGACACCGCTGTTAAAATAGTAACTAGGTCAAAGGCCGCGAACTAACCAGTTCCTTGACAACTTACTCCGGGCACAAGCAAGCGATCAAAGCACCACCAAAAGGCGACGGATCGCCAAAGGTTATCTCTAAGTCTCTGCATTATAAAGACTTTACCTCTAACCCCTGCAAACTCAAAGACCTGGCGGGAATCGTCTCTAAAGTCTTGATTCTAAAAGACGGCAGGGGGGGTACCCCCAAAGAAAGAAAAAGACGATCCCGGTCCTAAAATGGGAAAAAAGAAAGCCCGACGATTGCGACTTACTCCGCTGTAACTCCCTTCAAGAACACGTAGTAGAAATCCACACCCCGGGCAAACGACTCGATTCCGATCCGCTCATCTTTTCCATGCGCCCGGATATCGTCCCTTTCATACTGTTCGCCCGACACACAATACGTCGGCATCCCGGCGGCATTCGTGTACACGCCATCCGACGCTCCTGTGCTCATGTTCGGAAGCACCGGAATCCCCGGCCACATTTGTGCCACGACTTTGTCCAGCGGATCGAACACTTCCTTCCGCGGAGGCGGCGGCACGTAACTATGCCGGTCGGATCCGTGATCCATCAGCACGCCGGTGTTCTCGCGGAATTGCACTTTGATTTTCGGGGCGTCGATTCGAGGGGTGTCGATACGAGGATCGGCCACCACCTTCTCCAGCGTCAGCCGGATTTCCTCGAGCGTATGTCCGGGCTCGATGCGGCAGTTGATGTTCGCCTGCGCCATCTGCGGCAGCGCGTTGTTAGCATGGCCTCCGCTCAACCGCGTTGCCACACACGTGGTGTGCATGGTGGAGTTGTCCAGCGGATCCTTTGACAGTCGCGCTACCGCCTTCATGTCTGGAGGAGTCTTCAGCATCGCCCTCAGATCGGCCGCCCGTTGCCCCGTCGACATGGTCACCTGCCGTTCGTAATACGCTCGCGTGATGGGGTTCAGCTCGAATGGAAACTGGTAGTCCGCGATCCGGGTCAGCGCATCGGCCAGTTCGTAGATCGCGTTCTCCCGCCGGGGCAGCGAGCTGTGTCCGCCAGGATTGGTCGCCGTCAGCACGAAGTCGCCGTAGAGTTTTTCGGTGGCGTTCACTTCCATCATCACCGGCTTGCCGTGATCGGCCAGTACGCCGCCGCCGTCGTGGTTGAGCACGAACTCGGCATCGATCAGTGCGCGATGGTTCTTGATCAGCCAATCCACGCCATTCGATGTGCCGCCTTCTTCATCCGCGGTCATCGCGAGAATGATGTCGCGGCTGGGCACGTATCCTTCTTTCTTCATGCGGATCAGCGTGGCCGACATGATCGCGTCGCCATCCTTCATATCGCTGGTACCGCGCCCGTAGTAGTATCCGTCTTTCTCGATGAACTGAAACGGATCGGTCGTCCAGTCTTCGCGCCGCGCTTCCACCACGTCGAGATGTCCGATCAGCAGGACCGGTTTGTGCTTGCCCGATCCATGCAGCCGCACCACCACGTTTTTCTTCCGGTCATTGGAATTCGGACCCAGCACCTGAATGTCACTTTCCGGGAATCCGGCGTCGCGAAAACGCTGTGCCATCGCTTCCGCGGCCGCGGTTACGCTGCCCACGGAGTCGGTCGTGTTGATCTCGATCAATTGTTTGAAAATGTCGAGCGCCAGCCGCCGCGTGGCGTCATCCGCTGGCGAAGGTCGTTGCGCCTGCATCGAGACGGCAAATACCAGACAAGAAAACATGCCCAGCCATTGTTGCTTAGATCGCAAGAGTATCCTCCGCAAAGATTTCCGCCACACGCTAAGGCTGAAAGCTAACAGATTCGTTCCGCAAACGCCAAGCTTGCTCGCCGAAGGCACGGTACGGTGCTCAGCCTGTAGTTCGCGCCGCTTCGGCTGCGAACTTCGCTTGCAGTAAGAATATTTGAGATTCGCTGTTCGGAGGTTGGTGAACGGCTCGAAGCGCGTCGTCGAGATCAGTTCGGCGACATTTTCGACTCTCCGCTTTTATTGTTTACTCTATGCTTTCCGCTCTATACTTCCACAGGTTCCCGCTCCTGGCGGGCGTTCCACAGCGGCGCAAGAATGCTCGATTTCAGAACTTCCGACTCGGCTCTCACCCAGTCCTCGAGTTCTTGTCCTTCCGACTGTCCACGCTCATCGTAAAGCTGGCGCGCGCGCAGCCGTATTTTTCTCTCCAGCAATTCCAACATCAGTCTTTGCCGTTCACGAGTTCTGGTTACACTATCCACTGCTTACACCCCACAATTCCTTAGCTTACATATTATTGTAAACGGCGAACTGTTACAGGGGCATGAACGGGAAGGTTACCAAAGGAGTGTTCCATAGGCCGTGCGTCCCCTCAAGGGGGGTCTGACCTGAAGAAGCTTCGGCATCCTGATACGAACCTTTGCCGCTTTGCTAGTGTGCTGCCTCCACCACCAGCACTACGAACGAATCCGGCTCCACCTTTCTCTCGGGCCGCGGTCCCACGTTTGCCGTTACGGTGAAAAGCCGATGCGTCTTCGCATCGAGCGCCATGGTGCGCGCCCCCTTCTGGGTCGTCACCGTCTGCGCCACGCTGAACTTGTCGCCACCATCTTCTTTAATCACGGTGATCGTGCCGTCTCCCGCCGACGCAAATGCCAGGCCGCGATCAGCATCGAACCCGGTCGCATCGCATCCCTCTCCGATGGCGGGACTCGCCACCACCTTCCCGCTGTCCGCATCCACCACCACCATCTTCTTGTTGCCGCCACAGCCGGCAAACAGGCGCCGGTTTTTCCGGTCGATTGCCAGCCCAGTGGGTTCTTCGCAGTCCGTCAGTTTCCAACGAGCTTTCACCGTCAGCTTCTGTGGGTCGAACGCTACGATCTCCGACGTGTCTTCAATATTCACGAACACCGTCCCCTTTTCGTCGGTGGCGGCAAATTCCGGCTTCCCGCCCAGTTCGATCTTGCCCACCACCTCGCCCTTGGCCGCGTCCACGGCGGTTGTGTCGTGGCCTTTTCCGTTAAAGGTGAACACGCGCTTCGAAAATGGGTCGTATAAAATCGCGTCGGGCCCGCTGCCTACCTTGATCTTTTTTTCGACTGCCAACGACTTCAGATCGAACACACTCACCGTATCTTCGCGGCCGTTGCTGGTAAATCCACATCCGATCTCCGGATCCAGTGCTATCCCATGCACGCCTGCCGTCTCCGGAATTTCGCCGACCTGCTTGCCCGACTCGGTGTCAATGACCATTACCCGCGTGGCTCGCGCAATGAACAAGCGATGCCCATCGCTGTCCGCCGTCAGGTAATCCCATCCGCCATCGCCGCCCAGCTTCCACGTCTTGACGACCTTGTAGTCCGCGCCGGCCGACACCGCTGCCAATGCCATGGTGGTTGCCAGCAAGATTAAGGAGAGTCGTACCTCTATTCGCATCCTCATATTTTTCACCCCGATCGTGTCCAGAAGAAAGTCCCAATCCCCTGCATAGGAGGCGCTTCAGGCGCCCTGCATGCCTATTCCAAGGGCTCTCCACAAATGTGCAAACAATTGCCCCCACCCCCCGCAAAGTCCCGTAAGCCGCCATTTTACCCCGTCAAAGTTTGGTACGGGGCTTGCTCCTATCATGCTTGGAGGAGCCCACATCCGCAGATTTGGCGCGGATGATCCCTCGCTTTCTCCGCAATTGGGAGACCCTGCGATGAAAAAGATTCTGTTTGTGCTCTGCTTACTCTCTACCACCGCGGTATTTGCGCAGAACTACACGATTGGCGCGAGCCGCAGCGCCGATCCGGTGATCTACGAGTCTCCGAGTCATCCGGCGCACGCAGATTACGCGCCCATGTCCCAGGAACACAGCATCCTTGGCTCGGGGAGTTACGCCTCCGCCCAGGGAGAAAGGCCGGCTTCGGATTTCCCGCAGGCCGAGGGCGTTTCTCTCGGTACCGCTGCCCGCGAACTCAGGAAGCAACACGCGCAGGTGAAAAAATCCCGCGTTGTTTGGGTCAACCAGTGATTTGGGTCAACCAGTAAATGTGTAGCGCGGACATTCTTGCCCGCCAATCTCGAACTGTAAGAGTTTTAGAGCTGAAAAGCCCGCCATATCAGTGGCGGGCTTGGCACCAAGCCCCCTGAATTTCCGCGCCGCCACTCTCCAGCCTTGCCATCCAAACCTCGCCATCCGATCCTTCGATAAAAAGAAATGTTACCCTAATAAGAAATTCAAATGAACGTCCTGGAATTCACGGCCGTCGTCGCGACCGTCTCCTTCGTCGCGGGACTTCTTGGATCGCTTACCGGCCTCGGTGGTGGGGTCGTCCTGGTACCGTTGCTTACCCTCCTCTTCCGCGTGGATATCCGCTATGCCATCGGAGCCTCATTGGTCTCTGTGATCGCGACCTCCTCGGGAGCCGCGGCCGCGTATGTGAAAGAGGGATTCTCCAACATTCGCATCGGCATGTTCCTGGAAATCGCCACCACGTTTGGCGCGTTGCTCGGAGCTTTCCTCGCCACCCGGATTCCGACCAGCGCCTTGGCGATCATCTTCGGCGCCATGCTGCTCTACTCGGCGTTTCTTTCCCGCAAGCCGCGCCCGCTGGACCAACGCAACCTGCCGCCAGATCCGCTCGCCACCCGTCTGCGGATGAATGGCCGTTTTCCCGACCTGGAAGGTCCGCGCAGTTACAACGTGCAACACGTTCCCACCGGCTTTAGCCTGATGTTCGGGGCCGGCGCGCTTTCCGGATTACTTGGCATCGGCTCTGGAGCCGTCAAAGTACTCGCCATGGATCAGGCTATGCGGATCCCCTTCAAAGTTTCCACCACCACCAGCAACTTCATGATTGGCGTGACCGCCGCCGCCAGCGCCGGCGTCTACCTCAGTCGCGGATACGTCGATCCCGGTCTCGCCATGCCCGTCATGTTGGGAGTCCTGGCCGGCTCGTTACTGGGCACCCGCATCTTGGTCAAAGCTGAGACGAAATCGCTCCGCCTCGTTTTCAGCCTGGTGATTCTCGTTCTAGGCCTGCAAATGCTCTACAAGGGACTTTGGGGGAAAATTTGACACCCGCCGCTCAAGTGCCCGTTCCTCAACCGCATCCGCTCCAACCTCGATCCCAGTCGCAACCATGGGACGATCGCCGCATGGAACTCATCCTTGGCAACCTGCTTCGCTCCGGAGTCCTGCTCTCGGCTGCTGTCGTTCTTTTGGGGGGGTGCATCTACCTCTCCCGCCACGCGCACGAACCCGCCAATTACCGCGTCTTTCTCGGCGAGCCCTCCGACTTCCGCACCATCCGCGGAGTCATCCAGAGCGTAAGCAACGGCCGAGGCCGAGGCTTAATCCAACTCGGATTGCTCCTCCTCATCGCCACTCCCATCGCCCGCGTAGCCTTTTCCATCGTGGGATTCGCCATGGAGCGCGATCGCATGTACGTAGCCTTCACATTGATCGTGCTCGCCATCCTGCTCTACAGCCTGTTGGGTTCGGGCATTGGCGTGTGAATTGACGTGTGAACCAGGCCCGCGGTCCTATCGCGGCCAAAGCCATCCGAAAGTGCCGGCGGTCAGTAAACCGTAGACGAGTCCGTCGATGACTTCCTTAATGACTGACGACCAGGGCTGGCCTTTCCAAATGCCGTTGCTCAGGTTTCCCAGACCGTAGGCGAGAAACGCGGCAGTCCCGACGACGCGGAAAACGACCAGATAGTTTGCGCCGGACGCAACCGTGTGTGCGGTGAGATAAGCGACGAAGAATCCAATCAAGAGGCAATATACAAACCACTGGATCAGGAACTTCGGCATAGCGGGGGGGCCGCTCGGTACGATGGTCATGAACCCGACTGGTCCCTGCTTTTGCTTTTCGATCAGGGCGGGCGACTTCATGTCCTTGTGGGTGCAATAAGGGAAGACATAGAGACCCCGCTTGAGGCCAGCGGGGCGCAACGCGGTGAGGATCTTGTCCTCGTCGGGGAGTTGGCGGTAGTCGTTGCGATGATAGGGCAGCAGCATGTGCATGATGGAGCTGGCCACGAAGACGATAACCGCCGACAGCAGGATGGGGAGCCAAAGAGCAGCGAGAGGGACCATGTGCACCTCCTTAAGGCGCAAAGGACGAGTGCCAAGACTTCGCACGCGAGGCTACGATAGCGGTGAGGGTGCGGTCAAGAGGGGGAGACGGGTGTGATAGCGCTTCTCACAGCGGTCGGGTGCGTACGCTCACGTGAGGATGGAGTCGTCCAGTCGTTTGCGGTGGAAGTCGGCTACGTGTTGCACGAATGCCATGACCAGCGGGTGCGGATTGTCCTCGCGCGATGAAAGTTGCGGTTGGAATAACGTTGCGATGAAAAACAAGTGCGCGGGAGATTCGATGGCCCGGCATTCTTCCTTGGAGCCGCGAGCTACGACCGGAAAGCCCGCTTCCATCGCCATCCATTCGAACTCGGGATTCAGTTCGTAGTTGCAGAAGAACTCTTCCTCGATCACTTCTTTCCCATAGAACGCCGCAAGATAGGAGCCGGGACGGAGGCGGATCTGGCCGACTTTACCAGAGAGTTTAGGTGCGTTTGGATCGCGGTGCGGAACCGCGCAGGCGACGGGATAGATCACGATGTTCTTGGCGTGCGGATCTTCTTCGGCGGTGGTGGCGTCGAGGATGCCGAGCACGTTGCGGGCGCACTCGATCAGCGCGTACTGGAAGCCTGCGCAGGTGCCGAGGAAGGGGCGATCATGGACGCGCGCGAACTCGATACCTTTGAGCATCCCGTCGAAACTCTTGTAGGGGCTGCCCGCCGAGGCCCACAGACCGTCGAAGGAATCCAGTATGGCCGGTGCACCCGGTTCGAGGAGCGATGGCGTCGGAAGCCAGGCCGATTCTACTTCGAGTTGGAGCTTCCGGGCGGCGTGCTGGAGCGAATCGTTGGTCGCGTGATGGGAGCGGAATTCGGGATTGAAATCGCCGAGAATCCCAATTCGGAGGGGTTCGGTCACAAGCGACATTCTAAATTAGCGGTTCGCCGTTGGCAGTGAGCAGTTAGCTACCCGCTTCGCCGAAGTCGATACCTTTTCAAGATGAATGAGAGCCGAAGTGAGGTCACTTTCGCCGCGCGTGCCTACACCAGCCCAATCTGCGCCCACAGCACGTAGAGACCGAGCAGCATGAGGGCGGTACCTCCGCAGACCATGGCCGCCGATTTCCAGGCGAGCACGGTGACGATCTCCTTCTGGCTGCAGAAGGAAATCACGAACGTGGGATCGTTCACGCCCTTCATCAATACAACAGGCGGACTGAGATTGAAGTCGGATGACTCAGGCTGATCTTCATCTGGAAGTGCTTCGTTCGGACACGCTTCGGGCAGGCGGACTTCAGATCGGGAGGAGACGGTCGCGGGCGGCACACTTTCTTGCTCTTCGACGGCCACGGCTTCGTGCGGGAGTCCGGCGGTGGACCACGCCTGTGGTGTAGCCATGCCGGCGCGAGTCAGCGCGGCCGCGATTTTAGTCTGCTGGCTCATTTCTCGGGTAGAGGAAGGCGCCGCGCCACTGGCAAGTCTGATGATCTGCGGAGCCGGAACCAGTTGGGAAGAATTATTGCGTGCGGGGGTGCGCCGGTCGTTGTCGAGAGCTGTGCTGAGAACGGTGTCGCGAACGGGATGGCCAACATCGGTGCCTGCGACGCTGCATCGCGACAACGGACGCACCTGGACTCCCGGATTTTCCGTGAGAGTTCCAGCGACGAAGAGCGTGTCTTCGGCCTTGATCAAACGTTCTTCGATACGCAAGTCGCGATCCAGGGCGATGCCGTGGCGCGAAAGAAAAACGCCGACGCTTGGCGGAGCGTCATCCACGTCCAAAAGCGATACCACATATTCCCTGCGAAACCGAGGATGCAGGTCGAGATCCGCCCCGAGTGGTTCGATGAGCAATTGGCCCGTCGAGTCGTCGATGAAGAAGGGCAGGTGCAGAGTTTCGTCTGCAACTTTCTCCCAGTCGTCCCTCTTACCCTCGCAATGCTGCCAGGCAGTGGTGCGGTAGAGAAAGCAAGGCTCGCCCGTGATCGGCGCCGGTGTGGTGCAAGAACCGGCAGCCACGCCGCTGACCTCAACCAATCCCCGACTGGCGTTGCGAATCCTGGAGGTTGGTATGGTCAGCAATGACCGCTTGCCCGCAAGTTCACGGAATCCGAGAAAGAAAAAGTACAGGCCCACGGCAATCGCCACCGACAAGAGGATCGAGAGGTACTTGATCGGGATAAAAAGGAAAAGGCAGACGGTCACAGTGCTTTCCGGGATTGCCGCGATGATCTGATATCGAATGATCTGATATAGAGGATAAGGAGAGACATCAAAAGCGATGCGGAGAAAGAGATGGGATCGGCTTACGGAAGTAAGTAACTGTTACGGATGGGGCGGCGGAGACGTGGCCAGCCGCCTTCTTCCTCGTCCTCTCGCTATGCGGTTACGGCGCGAGCCTTCAGAATGTCAGCCACGGCTGCCATGGCGGCATCGACCTCGGCGTCGGTGTTGTAGAAGTGGGGCGAGAAGCGGACTCCGGCTTTAGGACGCCAGTCTACAAGAATGTCGCGGGCCAGAAGCTCGCGACTCACTTGTTGGGAATCGGGCATATCGATGGAGACGGTGCCACCGCGTTGCTCGGGATCGCGGGGAGTGTTGACGCGCCATCCGTGCCGATCGGCGAATGCGATGAGACGCGCGGTCTGGCGTTTGGATTTCTCGCGGATTTTCTCGATACCGACTTCTTGGATGATTTTGAGGCCGGGACGCGCCGCTTCGATCGAAGGAATGTGCGTGGTTCCGTTCATGAAACGGAAGGGAGGGTCGGCGTAGCGGATGGGACCGGTGGCGAAGCCAAAAGAATTTTCGTGGGCAAACCATCCGGTAAACTTCGGCTCCAACTTCTTGCCCAGGTCGGGGCGAACGTAGAGGTAGGCAACGCCGGGGCCGCCGCAAAGCCACTTGAGCACGCCTCCGCAAGCGAAGTCCGCGTTGAGAGACCGGATGTCGACCGGGACCGTGCCGAGGGACTGAAATGTGTCGAGGACGACGTGGGCTCCAACTTTGTGGGCTTTGTCGATAATGGCTTTTGCGTCGTTGATGTAGGAGCTGCGAAAAATAACGTGAGAAATGGGAACGATCAGAGTGAGTTCGTCGATGGCGTCGAGCAGGCGATCGGTGGGAACGGTGACGCCGTCATCAGTTTTGACCATGTGAACCTGGGCGCCGTACTGGCGCTGGGCTTCCCAGAAATACATGACGGAGGGAAAGTTCAAGTCGCTGTAAACGACTTTGTTACGCTTGCCGGTGAAGTCAAAACACGAAGCCACCACGGCCTGACAAGTGGTGACGTTCTGGTGAAGAGATACGGAATCTTTGGGCGCGTTCATGAGGGCGCCGAGTTCGTTGCCAACTTCCGGGGCGAGCATCCACCAGCGTTCTTCCCAGGCGCGAACGCCGCGGGTTGCCCAGACATCGGCGTAGGCATGAAGCGCGTCGTAAACGCCGCGCGGCATGGCTCCGAGGGAGTTGGAAATCATGTAGTTGGTACGCTCGAGGATCGGAAACTCGGAGCGGTAGCGCAAAAGGGCATCGGGAAGAAGGTCAGCGGGCATGGAAGTCAATTGTAAACGCGTGCGTCTTGCATTTTCTGAGAGCAGACAACTGGAGGCTGACAGCGGTTCTCTACGGTGCTACATCTTTCCCCACACTATCCAGCACTCCATTGATAAACTGCACCGACTCGGGCGTGGAAAACTTGCGCGCGATTTCAAGCGCCTCATTGATCACCACCGCCCGCGGCGTCGCCGGATAACCCAGAAACTCGGCCACCGCTCCCCGCAGCACATTTCGGTCCACCGTCGCCATGCGGTCCATGCGCCAGTGCTGCGTGTGTTTGCCGATCAGTTCGTCAATCTCAGTTAGCCGGTCGCTGGCCACGCGAAACAGATCGTCGGCAAACCCGCGCACTTCTTCTTCCACGTTGGTCCGCTCCGCCCAGAACGTCTTCCGGACAAGCTCTGGCGTCTGCTTGCCCATGTCCGCTTGGAAGAGCATTTGCAGAACCAGTTCGCGGGATTTACGGCGGGTACCCATGGTCGGTCGTTGGCCGCTAGTTGTTCGTCGTTAGCGATTCGCCTTTAGTGTACAAGGTCGGATTGCACCATGATCGAGTGCGGTCACCGCTTTGGCTTTTTGCTTTTGCCTTTGCCCTTGTTTTTCCCAACGACCAACGACCGACGACCAACGACTGTTCTTTTCAGATTCGCCATCTCCACCGCTGCCAGCGCCGCCTCGAACCCCTTGTTGCCCATCTTCAGCCCGGCGCGATCGATTGCCTGCTCCAGCGTTTCGCAGGTCAGGACTCCAAAGGCATGAGGTACCCCAGTCTCCTGCGCCGACTGCCCAATCCCCCGAGTAACCTCGTTCACAATCACGTCGTAATGCGCCGTATCGCCGCGCAGCAGACAGCCAATGCAAATGATCGCGTCATACTTCCTGGTTTCGGCGAGCGTTCGAGCCGCCGATGGAATCTCAAAGGCGCCGGGAACGCGGATCAGCGCGATGTCTTCTTTATTCGCGCCAGAGCGCAACAATCCGTCGTAAGCGCTCTGAAGAAGCCTCTCCGTGATGAAGGCGTTGAAGCGCGAAACCACAATCGCAAAACGCTTTCCCGCCGCGTTCAGTTGCCCTTCGATCGCGGCCGTCGCTTCCTCGGGACGGCCATGAATCGTGAGGACGATTTCCCCCGGCAACTCCAGCGAAAAGCTGCGGTCATTCGTTTTAGTATTGCTCGTGTCGGCCAACAGTTTGAACTTCCGTTTCCGGGCAATCTCAAACACCGCTTCCGGATTCGTGACCTCGATCACCAGCAACCGGTTCACATCCTTCAATCGCTCGCGTACCTCGGCGGGATATTCCTTCGCCAGCGAGTTCAGGCTGAACAGCGCGAGCGGCGCCGAAAGGATCGCGGACCTTCCATCTTCGCCGGCAACTGCATCGAATCCAATGGCACTCAGAAACTCCGCGAGCACCCGCAGATCCTTCGGGTCGCCGACGTACCGCCCGATATGTAATGACTTCAGCATTGGATTGATCTGGTGATTCCCTCGGCCGCTGGTGACTTTCAGATCACCCCATGATCCGATTACCCGATGGCCCGATGATTCACTTTCCCTTGAACTGCGCCGCCCGCTTCTCCAGAAATGCTGTAGTCCCTTCCTTCTTATCCTCGGTAGCGCAGCAGACGCCAAACAAAGTCGCCTCCAGATACAGTCCCTCGGCGAGCGTCATCTCCATACCCTTGTTGACCGCCTCCATTGCGTACTGCACCGCCAGCGGAGCGTTCGCAATGATCTTCGCCGCAATCGCCTCGGCGCGCGGAATCAGCTCCGCTGCCGGCGTCACTTCATTCACCAGCCCGATCCGATGCGCTTCCTGCGCCGTGATCATCTCCCCGGACAGCACCATCTGCATCGCGACGCCCTTGCCAACCAGGCGCGGCAGCCGCTGCGTCCCGCCATATCCCGGGATAATTCCCAGCTTCACCTCGGGCTGCCCCAGCTTCGCGTTGTCGCTCGCCAGGCGCAGGGTGCAAGCGAGAGCCAGTTCGCATCCGCCGCCGAGGGCGAATCCGTTAATACAGGCAATCACCGGCTTGCCGAGATTCTCGATGAGGTCGAGCACCGCCTGTCCACGGTGCGCAAACTCCTTGCCGGAGACCGGGTCCTGCTTCGCCAGTTCCCCAATATCCGCCCCCGCCACAAAAGCCTTCTCGCCCGCGCCAGTCAAGATCGCCACGCGGATCGAGGAGTCGCTCCTGATGTCAAGAAACGCCGCCCCCAGCTCTTCCATGGTGGCCATGTTGAGCGCATTGAGCACCTTGGGACGATTGACGGTGACGTAGGCGATTGCATTTTTCTTTTCGAGGAGTATGTTTTCGTAGGTCATTGGATTATGGGTTTGTATCAGGGTATGCCTTCAGGCATACCGAAGGGGTACCCCCCCTCCCCCCCCAGTCTTTAAAGAATTAAAGACTTAGGAAGAAAATCCCGCTAGATCTTTGAGTTTAAATGACTTGCTGGTAAAGTCTTTATAAACCATAGACTTAGACCATAAGAAACGGCTGAAAATGGCTTTGGGGCAGTTTCGAGGACCGTTTTGGAAACGGAGACAACCTCTGAACTGCCCCAATCAGACTATTATGGTCGCGCCGACGTGGTCTTAAGTCAAGGGATTTCGGTCGACTGCGCTTCCTTCGGGAAATTACAGTTTGCTTGCTACCGGGTTCTTCGGGTCCGAGTAATCGTAAAACCCGCGTCCCGACTTCCGCCCATACCAACCCGCCATCACCATCCGCTTCAGCAGCGGAGGCGATGCGAAGCGGCGCTCTTTGAATTCGTCATACATCACGTGCGTAATGTAGTAAGTAGTATCGAGCCCGACGAAATCGAGCAGGGTAAACGGGCCCATCGGATAGCCGCAGCCCAGCTTCATCGCCTCGTCGATGTCCTCGATCGAGCCGACACCCTCTTCATAAGCCCTGATCGCATCGAGCAAATAAGGCACCAGCAGCCGGTTCACGATAAACCCAGTCTTATCCGAAGTGCGCACCGGAACCTTGCCCAGCTTCTTAGCAAACTCGTAAGCCGCCTCGTAAACGTCAGGAGAAGTAGCAATCGTCTTTACCACCTCCACCAGCTTCATCAGCGGCACGGGATTAAAGAAGTGCAGCCCGATAAATCGCTCCGGCCTCTTCACCGCCGTCAAAAGCTCAGTCACCGAGATGGAAGAAGTATTCGAGGCAAAGATCGCGTCCTTCTTCACGATGCCATCGAGCGACGCATACATCTTCTTCTTCTCCTCAACGTTCTCGATGATGGCCTCGATGACGATGTCGCAATCAGCCAGGTCCGCTTTGTTAGTGGTCCCTTTCAGCCGCGCCCGGATCTCCACCTTCTGCTGCGGAGTAATCCCGCCCTTCTCCACCGGCCGTTCGGCAAACTTAGCTAGCGACTTCTCAATCCCCGCAAAGCCCTTGTCAAGATACTTCTGCTCGACTTCGAGCACGGTGACGTCAAACCCAGCGGTGGCGCAGACCTGTGCTATGCCGGAACCCATCAAGCCACAACCTAGAACGCCGACTTTTTTGATCTCCATAATTGCTTCCTTCACGCTGACTTAGTTAAAAATATGTCATTCTGAGCGAAGCGAAGAACCTATGCATCTTGCCCACGCCATCAGACCGCACGGGTTACCGCGACTGCCAGCGCCTCGGCTCGCGCCTGCCGTGGAAGCAGGCGATTACCACGATCCGATCGGTCTGGACCTCGAAAAATATTCCGTAGGGGAAACGCCGCACTCCCGCACGCCGACGGCCCCGCGGTACACGACAGAAAATTGCAAAGGATATTCCGCTATTGCCTCAACCGTGGCCTCGACCGCCAACGCGAAACGCTCTCCAAGCTGCGGGCGAATGTTGTCATACCATGCCCGCGCTTCCAGCAGATCCTCATTCGCCTCGGGTATCCAGACGACCGGGATTGTCACGGTTTCTCAAACAGGCCCGCCCTGACTTGCTGCCACGGGATGACATCGGAAGGGTTTTGCTCATGCCGAGTAATGCGGTAATCAAGCTCCGCCCGTTGCGCATCCGTCAGCGATACCGCGTCCGCTTCCAGGCTCTCCCAGACCGTATCCAGCAGTTCCGCCTTCTCCGCAGCGGACAGGCTATTGATCTGGCTTCGCAAATCGTTCATACGCCTATAACCCTAGCGCGCTTTCTGCGCTCTGGCAAGCTTGATGCGGAGACGGTGAGATAATAGGACAATGCTTGGCCCACAAGCAAAGGCGCACAAGTGGGAAACACCAATAACCTTATGTTGGCGGATTTCTTGATGCCGTGACCGAGATCAGAGATTATTGGCGACCCGACGATGATGAAGAACTGTGGTTTCGCGGCGAGAAGGAAGTCCGCGACACAAGGCTTTGTCCGCAGCTGTACCGCCCGGGGAAAGGCCACGCTCTCAAATCGGTTTCCGAGCTCCTTCGCATTGAGGTTGAACTTCTCGCTTATTTTCAGCGATGTGGAGCACAACTATGCGAGGGCACGCATCCCGAAGATGACTGGGATTGGTACTTCATCATGCAACACTACGGCGCTCCCACTCGCATTCTGGACTGGTCGGATGGTGCGCTTAATGGCCTGCACTTTGCTTTGCGCAAGACCGAACTAGCTCCAGAAAAAGATGCTTGTGTGTATGTTCTTCAACCGTACTTGCTACTGGATCATCTAAAATCGCTTCCGGACTACGACGCAGCGAAGGAAAAATGGAAGATGTTCGTTCAAGAGGATCCGTCAAGAGACTTTTCCAAGGATGAGTGGGACGATGCCTACCTCCCGGACATAGATGACAAGTGGAGCGACAAAGTTCCGCTCCCGCAAGTGCCGTTGCTCTGGGATGCCGCACACATGATGCGCCGTTTCGGCGCTCAACGTAGTCGCTTCATGATCTTTGGAACTGACCCTCTCTGGGTGCAAAACATATTTGAAAAGCACGACTGGATCAAGTTGATCTCGATTGAGGCTAAATCGATACCAAAAATACGACGAGAACTTCGACAAGCGGGTGTAACGGAATCAGTCATCTTCCCTGATCTGGATGGCTTAGGCCGCGAGGTGAGTGCGATTTGGGACGAAAGAAGGTAGCCTTCTCATCTGGCTGGCGAGCGTGGTGAAGAATCCTACTGAAAGCTCTCCACCACCATAGCAATCCCCTGTCCGCCGCCGATGCAAGCCGTGGCCAGCCCGTACTTCTTCTTCCGCCGCCGCAACTCGTAGAGCAGCGTGATCACGAGGCGCGTTCCGGTTGCTCCCAGCGGATGCCCCAAGGCAATCGCTCCGCCGTTCACGTTCACTTTTTCGCGATCGAGTCCCAATTCTTTTTCCACCGCTAGATACTGCGCCGCGAACGCCTCGTTTACTTCGATCAAATCTATGTAATCCAAGGTCAGCCCCGCCCGCTGCAGCGCAATCTTCGTTGCCGGAACCGGACCGCTCCCCATGATCTTCGGATCGACGCCCGCAATTCCCCAATTTACGATCCGCCCCAGCGGACTCAAATTTCTTTTCTGCGCCTGCTCCAGCGACATCACCACCACCGCCGCCGCGCCATCGACGATGCCGCTGGCATTGCCCGCCGTTACCGTTCCATTTTTTCCAAATGAGGCTCGCAGCTTTGCCAAGCCCTCCATTGTTGTCTGCGGACGCCGGTGGTCGTCTTCGGTCAGCATCTCGCCCGTAGGTTCGCTTTTCGAATTTCGCAGCGGCACCGGCGTCAGTTCTTCCTGCAGTCGCCCCGCCTTGTACGCCTCGTCAGCTTTCTGCTGCGAACGCAGCGCGAATTCGTCCTGCGCCTGACGCGTGATGCCCTGCTGCTCTGCGTACAACTCCGCTGTGTTCGCCATGTACAGTCCGCAATACGTATCGAGCAGAGCCAGCATCAGCGAATCTTCCAACTTGCCGCCTGGAGCCAGCGTGAATCCGTCGCGTCCACGGATTGAAAACGGCGCTTGCGACATTGATTCCATTCCGCCCGCGAGCACTATCTTCGCTTCTTCGGTCTGGATCATTTGCGCTGCGCTGACAATTGCCTGCATCCCCGAGCCGCAGAGTCGATTTACGGTCAGCGCCGGAGTCTCAATCGGCAAGCCCGCACGCAACGCCGCGTGCCGCGCTCCATAGAGGGCGTCGCTCGACGTCTGTTGCGCGTTTCCAAATACGGCATGATCGAATTCTCTCGCTTCGATCCCCGCCTGCTCGATCGCAGCCTTCGCCGCTACTGCGCCCAGTTCCTGCGCTGTGTAGTCTTTGATCTTCCCGCAATAGCGTCCAAAGGGCGTGCGCGCCCCGCTGACTACGGCAATGTCTCCTGGCTTCAACATGAGTCCTTAACTGTGCAGAAGAGTGCGTTGGCCTAAGGCCAACCTGTGAGTTTAACAGCAGTAAAAGGGGATGGGGCAAGGTTTCAGAGTACGGGGTTTCATTCCACGGGACTTGTTTGTGTGGTGCGGAGACTGTTATCCGCGAAAAAGTTGGCGGCGACTGGGAAGTTGGGGGCCGAAATCTCGGGACACACGCTCGAGCAAAACCAACTGCAAGAGCAACGGCCGCGGACAAGAGTGTCCGCTCTACACGAGCAAACTCTACGCCACCGCCGCGGATGCAGCGAACTGCGGCGCCTGACTCACAATGCTCCCCGGACCCTGCGACATTGCCAGTTCGAGCGCGTGATCGGCGCGGTTGGCCACTTCGGTCACAATGTCCACCGGATCGAAATGCTGCACCATCACCGCCTGGGCCAGCCCGGCGCTGAACTCGACTCGATGGTCGTTACCCGGGAAGCGCATCTCCGCCAGGAGCCGTCGTAGTTTCTCCACCGCCAGCAGCGCTTCTTTTTCGCCGGTATCGCCGAGCACCAGCGCGACCGTTGTCGCCTCGTAGCGGAACGCCAGATCGTTGGTCCGGATGTTGGCCGCAAACAGCTGCCCGACCTGCTCCATCACCGCCGTCACCGCTGGCTCGCCATATTCCTTGATCAGCGCGCTGCGCCTTCCAAACTGCATCAGCAACACGGTTACCGCTGCCCCTTGCTGCAACCCGCGCCGGGTTTCCGCCTGCAGAAGGTCCAGATACGAAGCCCGCTTCATCAGTCCCGATTTCTCATCCGTCACGGAAAGATTCTTCACCAGCCGCCGCAGCCCGGCGTTGTCGAGCGCGATCAACACCTGGTCGCTCAACGTCCGGATCACCAGTATCTCCGCCGCCTGCCACACCCGGCCTGTATTCTGGGTCAGGATCAGCACACCGATTTGGTCGTTGCCCTCAATCAGCGGTATAGCCAGCAGCGATTCGATCTGCAACTCCTCAACCGCGCTGCGCGCTTCCACCAACTCCGGGGCGCTTCCTGCATTGCCGATGGTTACGATGCCTCGCGCCACTGCCAGATCCTGCAGCGTTTCCACCAGGCTGACCAGCGCTGCCGAACTCACCCGGTTCAGACCCTCCATGTGATAATCCTGCACGCTCGAGGGCGAGAGACCGGGTTTGCGCAAGGCTGCAATGCAGCGCGCCGTCCGCCAGTTCGCTCCGATTTCGATGGCCGCGGTTTTCAAAACGCCTTCGGCGTTGCCCTGCTGGTAAAGCTTGCGCGTGATCTCAGCCACTTTTGCCAGACTGCTGACGTCGGCCGCATCGCTCGCCGCCGCTGGTCTGGCAGCGGGCGGTGCTGCCTGATCGCCAATCGTCGCTGCCGGCGGCGCAGGCGGCACAACTGGCGCCGCCGACTTCTCGTACTGCGGTTCGATGCCGGCCGCGAGATACAGTTTTTGCAGCTCCGGATTGCGTTCTTCCTCACGCGGAAACAGTTCCTGAATGCGCTGCAAACGTTCCATGGCCTTCGAGCGCATCCCGTACTGCACCAGAATCTCGGCTTGCAGCATCAGATCCTGCAAGGCGGCGGCTCCCAACGTCGGTTCCGGGACCTTGACAGCCTGCTCTTGTTCTTTTTCCTTCTTGACCGTCGTGAACCGCGATGCGATCAGATTGAAGCGCTGATCGTCGATCCTGCCCCGCAGGGCCTCCAGCCGTTTCTGATGTCCCGGCTCGTACGGATCCACTTCCGCTGCCCGGTCCAGACATTCTCCGGCTTTCTGGTAATCGTGCTTCTTGCAGTACAGATCAAACAGCTTCAGCAGCGCCTGCGCGTAGTCCGTTTCGCGGTTCGATGCGTTGAACAACTCCGCCAGGAATTCCAGCATTTCCGCCGACGGACGGTGCGATGTCAGCAGTTCCTGCATGGTGGTGATAAACGATCGTCGTTCTCCACGCCGGCGCTGGAAAGCTTCCAGCTTCCGTGCCAGCACCACCGCCTCCGCATCCAGTTCGGAATCGATCATCTTTCCGATCAGGTCCACCACCTGGTGCATGCGCCCCGGGTTATGCTCAAAAATTTGCCAGACCAGCGGCTCACTTTCCACGAATCGCCCGGCTCGTAACAGCGCCTGCGCATACAGGTCGCGGAGCTCAAGCGACGCATCTGCGGCATGCACCAGCGGCTCGAAAATAAAAATCGCCGCCCCCGCCTCGCCTCGCGCCAACAGGCTCTTGCCATAGGCGGTGGCGATCTTCGAATCCACCGGATTCTCGGTGTACGCCCGTTCGAACCACGGACCGCCTTTTCCCCCCGAGGTTTCCGCCAGTTCCGCCAATTGCAAAAATGACTGCGACGCCATCACGTGCTCGCCCAGTTGCGCCGCCAATTCCGCTACCCGCAGATGGTTGGGCTGCGACGGCTCCAGACTCACAATCCGCCGCAAGACGAGCAACGCCTCTTCCTTCCGTCCCTGCCGCTGCAAGTCTTCGAGCGCATTTTCGTACGTTCCAGTCGCCAGTTTCTTGTTCGAATTTTCCAGAAGCTGCCCGAAGCGCACTTTCTGTTCCCACGTCGGAGTAGCATACCGCGCCAGTTTCTTGTAGGTCAGACTCGCTCGCGTCGCTTCCGCTGCCGCCACCTGCCGCTCAAACAACTCCCCCAGCAACTGCACCGCCTGAGTTCCTCTATTTAAGGAGATACACAGGTCCGCCGTCATCTGCCGCACGTTGTCGTTTTGCGGATCGCTTTCCAGGATTTGCAGGTACTCCGCCAGGGCGTCGGCCGTCTTTCCCTTCTGCAAGAGCTTCTCCGCCCTTTCTACGCGGCGGGCTATTTCGGCACGATTAGGGGTTTCCGGCATGGGCGATCTTGCGAGAGAGAGTTCCTCCCTGATTCTAGGATTGAGCCCCGGCACCAGCAACGCGCTTCCCCCACCCCACGATTACGAAAGTCATGCGATCGGTCCGCCCCCTTCTTCCGCAGGCAGAGATGGGGCTTGCCCCGGGCTTGCGCCGTTTCAGGAGCTAAGTTGCCTCGGGAATGGAGTCTCCGTGAAGCGAGGAACTGCTGCGACGCGGCAGCGGATCTATACAGGAAGGGCTATGCCCCCCTTAGGTACTGGTAGGTACTGGCCAGCGAAAGTCAACTTCCCGAGTGTCTCTGGGCCAGGCAACCGTGCGCGCGGAGGAAATCCGCAAAGGCCTACCGTTTCGATCGGCGTTGCTGCTTTCGAAGAAACTACCGATCGCGTCGATCTCCTCCTCAAGTTCGCCGACGACGCTCTGTACGAGGCCAAGCGTGCCGGCCGCGACCGCGTCGTCGCCGCCGGCCCCGCATCCGCCTTACCCGAACTAAATTTCACCGAATCGGCTCCAGCCACCTCGACCGAAACAATCTAGTCGAGCCCCGTGCGGATCGCGGCTCACTCTTCCCCTTTTCCCGCCGCTTTGCCCCCACTTCTGATATACGAATACGAGTCCCATGCCCGCGCCAAACCCCGAGTCCGGCCTCCGCCACCAACTTAACGCCGGACAAATGACCATGGTCGCCGTCGGTGGTTCCATCGGGACCGGACTCCTACTCGGCACCGCCGCCGCCATCGAACTGGCCGGACCCGCCGTCATCCTCAGCTTCGGATTAGCCGCCTTCATCAGTTGGACCGTCGCCCTTGCCCTCGGCGAACTCGCCAGCACGCATCCCGCCGCCGGTTCCTTCGGCGTCTATGGAGACCTCTATCTCAATCACTGGGCCGGATTCATTTCCCGCGCCGGTTACTGGCTCGCCATCGCCGTCTCCATCGGCGCCGAGATGGTCGCCTCCGCCACCTATATGCAACTCTGGTTTCCACGCGTGCCCGCCATCCTCTGGGTCTTTGCCTTCTCCGCTTTCCTTCTCTCCACCAACCTCCTCGCCGTGCACAGCTACGGACGCTTCGAATTCTGGTTTGCCATGATCAAGGTCGCTGTTATCGCCGCCTTCATCGCACTCGGCGCCGCCCTCCTACTCACCGGGCGCGCCGCTTCCCAATACACCACCCAGGGCGGATTCTTCCCGCTGGGCGCCGCCGCTCCACTCCTCGCCATCACCTTCGCCATTTACACCTTCGGCGGCGTCGAATTCGTAGCCGTAACCTCCGGAGAATCCACTTCCGCCACGGCCGTCGGTCGCGCCGCGCGCATGACTTTTCTTACCCTGGCCCTTCTTTATCTCGGAGCCATCATCATTCTGGTCGGTGTCATGCCCTGGAACCGCGCCGGCGTCACCGAAAGCCCATTTGTCACCGTCTTCCGCTCCGTGAGCCTCCCCGGCGCCGCTCACTTTATGAATTTCGTGGTCCTGACCGCCGCTCTCTCTGGCGCCAATGCGGCCCTCTACATCTCTTCCCGCATGCTCTTCTCGCTGGCCCGCACTGGATGGGCTCCCCGCGCGCTTGGTCGGCTCAGCAAAAAAGGCGCTCCAACCCTCGCGCTGCTGGCCTCCTCTTATGGAATCCTTGTCGCCCTCGTGCTCGAACGCTGGGCCCCTGCCAAAGCCTTCGAGTACATCCTCCGCGGCGCGTTCTTCGGCATGATGCTCTCCTGGATCGTCTCGCTCGCCGCCCACATCTCCTTTCGCCACCGACTCACCGCCGCGCAGACCGCCGAAATTCCCGCCCGCTCGCCGCTCGGCAGATGGGGATCGATCATCGGCTTAGTCGTAGTCCTCCTATCCACCGCCAAGACCTGGTGGGACTCCCGTGTCAACCTGATCGTCGGCCTAACTTTCCTGATCGCCCTAACCCTCCTCTACTTCCTCCTTCGTCCGCGAGCGCTGCAGAACAACTCCTAGGAAGCGTTCCGTGAGTCCCAAATCGGGAACATCGCACATGTCATTACGAATTATTGGTCGAATTTCTGTTGAGACCATTCCAATTTTCTTGTTATGCTCAACACGTTTCGGGACCCATCTGAACGGCGGGACGACTCTGGACTTCCCTACCTGTGCGACTCCCAGTCGCGATTAGTTCCCGGCCGCTCTGTTCCCCCGAGACGAAGGAGCAACCGTGACATCCTCTCGAAAACTCACCGTAATTTCAGGCAGTGAACGTCAGCCCGTCCGTGGTGCCCGCCTGATCCACAATTCGCACCCGGACCAAACCATTGAGGTCTCCATACGACTCCGCCCAAAAGCAGAGGCCAAGCACAGAGAGTTAAGGAGCGCCCTCGAAAAGCGAGGTTTCAAGCACATGTCGCGCGCCGAGTACGAAAATGTCCACGGTGCCGATCCTGCCGACGTCAACCAAATCAAGAAGTTCGCCCAGGAATTCGGTCTCAAGATGCATGAAACTGGCACCGAACTTGCGCGCCGGACCGTAATGCTGTCGGGAACCGTAAGCAATCTCCAAAAGGCCTTCAACGTCGAACTCAAGGAGTACAGCCACCCCGAAGGAAATTTCCGCGGCCGGATTGGCGCCATCAGCGTGCCGGCCGAGTATGCGGACATCATCAAGGGAGTGTTTGGTCTGGACAACCGGCCGCAGGCTGAGCCGCATTTCAGACGCTTGCCGCAGCCGGCCGGCAAACTTAAGGCCCACACCGCGACCGCCTCGCATGATCCCAATGAAGTGGCCCAGATCTATGACTACCCGGCCGGAGACGGAACCGGTCAGTGTATTGGTCTGGTTGAGTTAGGCGGAGGCTTTCAGCTCGATGACCTGAGCAACTATTTCAGTTCGCTCAATCTCAAAGAGCCGCAAGTCATCTCCGTGTCCGTCGATGGAGGCACCAATAGCCCCAGCACTCCAGATAGCGCCGATGGCGAAGTGATGCTCGACATTGAAGTGGCCGGCGCGATTGCTCCGGCGGCGAAGATCGTCGTCTACTTTGCCCCGAACACAGATCAGGGTTTTCTGGACGCGATCACCACCGCCGCACACGACAGCACCAATCAGCCCTCGGTGATTTCCATAAGCTGGGGCTCCGCCGAATCGAATTGGACCTCTCAGGCAATGACCAATTTCGACGATGCTTTTCAGGCGGCAGCGGCCATGGGTGTCACGGTCTGCGTCGCCTCCGGTGACAATGGTTCGTCGGACGGAGTCAATGACGGCAACAACCACGTTGATTTTCCGGCTTCCAGTTCGTTCGCGCTGGGGTGTGGTGGCACCACACTACAAGCTTCGAACGAACAAATTGTCAACGAAGCAGTCTGGAACGACCAATCGACGGGAGGAGGAGCAACTGGTGGCGGAGTGAGCAACGTGTTCCCCCTTCCAACTTGGCAGGACGGCTTCGATGTCCCGGCGCCGACGATCCAGGGTGGCGGCCGAGGCGTACCCGACGTCTCCGGAGATGCCGATCCCAACACCGGCTATAACATTCTGGTCGATGGAGAGAGTGCTGTCTTCGGTGGAACCAGTGCGGTGGCGCCTTTATGGGCGGCGCTGGTGACGCGCATCAATCAGCAGATCGGGAAACCGATCGGTTTCGTGAACCCGTTAATCTATGCCCAAGCCGTCGAAGCCTCGGGATTTCACGACATAACCCAAGGCAACAACGGTGCCTTCAGCGCAGCTGAGGGATGGGATCCGTGTACCGGACTTGGCACTCCCGACGGCGTTCGATTAGAAGCCGCGGTTACCGCAACACCGGCCGCACGAGCAGCTGCATCCGCTCGCGCCGGCGGATCGAGGAGAACTGCATAAGATAGCCTGGGGGCGAGCCTGACTCGCCCCCATTATTCTCTTGCTAATCTGGTCAAGACTTGAGCGACAAACCCCGACGTTGTTGCTCGTGGGGTGGCGGGCCTTGCCCCGCTGGGTACGGGGCAGAGCCCCGTCACCACATAAAAGAATTCCTGACGTCATAGGTTCCGTTGCGAGAGTGTATTGGCTCATCGCATACTGGCAGCCATGGAAGCAGAGAGTCTGACGCTGTTCGGCAGGCACATTCGTCTCGAACCGCTTGACCTCCGCCACGTTGACGGCTTGGTCGCTGCCGCGGCGGCTGATCCCTCCCTCTACCAATGGAGTCCCATCCCGCAGGGCAGGGCCGAAGCCGTCCGCTACATTGAAACCGCCCTGGCTTGGCGCGACGAAGGCGGCGCGGTCGCCTTCGCGACGATTCGCGTCGATGACGGTCTCGTCATCGGGTCTACACGATTCTTTAACCTGGAGCGGTGGTCGTGGCCGCCGGGCCATGCACGGCACGGCCGCCATGTCTCCGACGCCTGTGAGATCGGCTACACCTGGCTGACCCGCTCGGCCGTCCGGACGGCAGCCAACACCGAGGCCAAGCTTCTCATGCTGGAGTACGCCTTCGAAACGTGGCAGGTGCTCCGGGTCTGCTTTCACACGGACGCGCGCAACTTGCGTTCACGCGCTGCGCTCGAACGCATCGGAGGAAAGTTCGAGGGGATTCTCCGCGCTCATCGGATGGCCGCCGACTTTATCGCTCGCGACTCGGTGCGCTACTCGATCGTGGCGGCAGAGTGGCCGGAAGGGAAGCAACGGTTGCGTCAGCTCCTGGATCGGACGTAACCGGCCTTGCGCACAGGGAAATCAAGTCCTCAGGTCTTGTGGAGCGCGTGGCGTCGCCGCCCGGCCACTGCAGGCATTCCTCTGGACGGGCGAGACGCCCGTCGCTCCGTCGCTCTATGGGGAAAACTTCTCTCGATCACTGCGGACGGATGGCGATGAGGTTGGGGAGGCAGAGCGGCGCCGAGCCACCCTGGTTGTCACACATGTTGGGGTTGTTCTCGTCGTTGATGTTGGCATAGGGGACTTGCTGGAAGTCGCCTCCGCTAATGGTATTGATGATGTGCACGGATCCGGCGGCGCAGGGTTGAGTCGGATCGTTATCAGGGTACTGATCGCAGGCAGCGACGTAGACCTGACTTCCGTCGGTGGAGGCGGAGGCGGAGAGCGGGTCGGTGTTGCCGACGAGCGGGACGGAGGTGGTGGTCCCATTACTCACATTGAACAGAAGCACCGCCGGGAGGTGACGGGCGAGGATGATGAGCTCGGTGCCGTCGTTCACGAGTTGCGAATAGACCGGAGTGAAATTGCCCTGGCCGAGGTTGAAGGGTGCGCCTTTGGTGAAGCTCAGGATCAGTGGAGGATTGCAGGTCAACTGGAGCGGTTCCCCCGGCACGGTGGGATACAGAATCGGATTCTGTGTAAACTCCGCCGTCAGGAACTCAACGTTCGGCGGTTCGAGAGCGATGATGGTTTGCGTTGTCCAAAAGAAGCTGTCGTGCTCGAAGGGTGGCGGGCCGTTCTGCTCGAAGGGTGACGGAAGAACGGGTGACGGAAAGAGTTTCAACGGTGTGGTCGAAGTTGCGACGCTTCCGATGGCCACACTTCCAACGGCAGGCAGGGAACAGGTCGAGAAGGCAGACACCGAACTGGCGGGTGATCCCGCCACATAGGCGAAGCTGCCATCCGCCGAAAATTTGACGTCAGTTCCGGGTGCAAAGGTCGAAACCGAGGTGAGAGCGTCGAGGGTGGAATAGATGTACATGTTGCCCAGATTGGTGAGGATGAAGATTTTCAACTGATCGGGAGAGAAAGCGGCGGCAGTAGCGGTTTCGCCGGTGTTAGACAGGATGAGGTCGACGGGGGCGGTGCTGGTGCTGCCGCTGTTGTAGATGTAGACCTGGCTGGGGGTGGTGGCTGTAGGCGGGTCGGAGACGACCACGAGTTTGCCGTCGTTCGAGATGGTGAGCACTTTGCCGCACAAGGAAACGTTGCAGGGTGTCGAGGAGTTGGAGACCAGGATAGCGGAAGGACTGCTGGCGGTGACATCCACGTACATCAGGCCCTGATCGCTGCCGAAGTAGATGCGCGGCGACGACAGATGGTTAAACAGCATGGAGTTGGGAGTGCGGGGCAGGCTGACGATGAAGCCGATGGGGTTGCTTCCAGGGGTCACCGCGAACAGCGCACTGGAGCAGCCGGGGGCATCCTGGCAGTCGGTGGTCGCGGCCCAAGCGGTGTAGGTCGGCACCACGGAGGTTGAAGTCACATCCACGGAGATTGTGCCAAATCCTTTCGTCCCGTTCGGCAGCAGTCCGTCGCTAGCATAAATGGGGAGACTGGGCAGAATTCCGATATTGCAAGTTGGGGGAGCGCAGGAAGCCGTGAGGGTGGCGCCGCCCAGGTTGTTGCGGGCGGCAGCACTGTTGTTTCCTGTCGTATTGGTGGTGCTGCTGAAGGCGGCAACTTCAGGATTGGTCGTGCTCCAGGTGAGGGGCGGGCTAGTCAGGGAGGTGGTATTGGCCACGCCGTAAAGGGTATCGACCGCAGTGGCCGTGATGGGTATGCTGCCGCCGTTATCTACCGTTATCGAGTTTCCGGCCTGGCTTTGTCCTCCGATTTGGAGGTAGATGGCTTTAATCAGGCAGGTCGTGTACGGATACGGGCTGCTGGTGGTTCCGGAGGCGCTGGCAAAGAGCTGGGTGATGCCGGGGGCCTTGGCTTTGGTCTGAACCTGATTGAGCACGTTGGGCTGTCCCGCTGGCACGAAGGGAGTTGGGGTGACCACACTAGGGTTGCCCGACAACCAATCGATGGGGCCAACGCTGTTGGTGATGTCCACGCTGCCCGGGTTGCTGTAGGCGATCGCCTTGTACTGCCAAGTCTGTCCCTGGGAAAAACATTCATACTGAGGCGGCTGGGTCTCGGCGTTGACAATCTGGATGCTGTCAATGTGCTGGTGAACGTAGACGGTCGTGGGCGTGCTGCTGGCACCGTTGATGACTGCGGTTACCAGGGCAATTCCTGGAGCGCCGGGACTGCACATGGAGATGCTGGCGTCCCAGGTGCCAGCGCAGGCGTTGCCATTGCTGGCGATCGAGAGGGGCGCGGGTGCGTTCGGGCTGCCGCTGGCGACAACAAATTGAATGTTGACGCCGATCACGGTGCCGCCGGAGGCATCCTTGCCGCTGGCGCTAAAGACTTGACTGCCACCGACGTCGATAGAGATCATGCCGCCCGGGCTCAGCGAGACGGTTTGCACGCCCCCGTTGCCGGCGTTGCTGGTGCTTTTGCCAAGGCAGCCGGTGAAGGCGGCGGCGAAGGTGATGGCCATCGTAAGAAGAAAACCGGAACCGCAACGATGCATGAACCCTCCTCGCGTCCGTTTCCCCAGGCGCGAGATTAATGTTATTGGACGGAAAACTGTCAGTGTAGAAGGTCAGCCGCAAGGTTTCAAGGTTTCAGCGTCCTGAAACTCTGAAACCCGAAACCTGCTTTTTCTTCGATGCGTCGAAGAGTGGTTGACGATGTGCAAGCTAGTTGTTATTATCAAACAGTTCCGCGAGTTAAGTCTGGCTTGCCTGTGTACGGCAGTCCTGTCGGATGCGCAACCCGCGCGGGCGACAGGCGCCGGGAAAATCTTGGCTGAGCTTTGAAGAAATACGTACCCGGTTGAAGTTGAGATCGGGGACGCCCTCGCTGAAACATCCTGCGAAAACCTTTGCGCCCAGGGTATGAAGTCGAAGTCTGGGAGTCACGCGAGGCTATGCAGGAGGAAGCAGACGAAACGGAACGCCTCCGAACCTGAAACGAGGTGAGGCGTGGCGTCACCGTCGTCGGCGATTTAGTCTGAGCGGGAACTGAACGAATTCTCACCGCCATTTAGTAGTGCGCGTAGTAGTGCGCGGGAGAGCATGGCTGGGCGCGACAGGCCTGTGCCAGACCTTGAGGCGGGCAAGCCCCGTCTCTACGGGGTTGTGTGGTCGCGGGAAATGTGCGGTTGGCTGGAATGGGTGGTAGCGACGCGGCTTGCCGCGTCTGGGAGTGGCGAGAGTGCCTACTTTTAATCAGCTGGTGAAATTCGGCCGCGAGCGGACCAAATATAAGACTGCGAGTCCAGCTCTGCAATCGTGTCCGCAGAAGCGCGGAGTTTGTACCCGCGTGTATACCCAGACGCCGAAGAAACCGAACTCGGCGCTGCGCAAAGTGGCGCGGGTTCGCCTGACCAATGGAATCGAAGTGACGACGTATATCCCCGGCGTCGGCCATAACCTGCAGGAGCACTCAATCGTGCTGATCCGCGGGGGCCGCGTGAAGGATCTGCCGGGCGTGCGTTATCACGTGGTGCGCGGAACGCTGGACGCGACTGGTGTCGCGGGCCGCAACCAGGGGCGCTCGAAGTACGGCACGAAACGCCAGAAGAAAGCGTAGTTAAAGAGCGTAGTTAAAGAAGGATAAAGGATAGTAGAGAACGCGGCTTGCCGCGTCTAAGGCTCGAACTGAAAGCGAAGAGCCAGGAGCTAAAGCTGAAATGCCTCGTAAAGGACATATCGCCAAGCGGACGACCGAGGCCGACCCAGTGTATGGATCGGATCTGGTGACGAAGTTCATCAACTCGATGATGTGGCAGGGGAAGAAGTCAACGGCCGAGGGCATTTTTTATAAGTCGCTCGAGAAGTTGCAGGAAAAGGGCGGCGACGAAGCCCTGAAGCTCTTCACGAAGGCGGTCGAGAACGCCAAGCCGCTGCTCGAAGTGAAGACGCGGCGCGTGGGCGGCGCGAACTATCAGGTACCGATCGAAGTGGCTCCGGACCGCAGGACGTCGCTGGCGATCCGCTGGATCGTGAGTTATGCGCGCGGTCGCGGCGAAAAGGGAATGATCGAGAAGTTGACGAACGAGTTGCTCGACGCCTCGAACGGAAAAGGCGCTGCTATCAAGAAGAAAGAAGACGTGCATCGCATGGCAGAAGCGAACAAGGCGTTCGCCCATTACCGGTGGTAGAGATGCCGCTAGCCTTTAGCTACCAGCTCGAGGCCAGCAGCTAGAAGCTAAATTCGGAGCTCCAGAAAGAGTTAAGAGTCGTGCCCAGAACAGTCCCATTAGAGCGTTGCAGGAACATCGGCATCATGGCGCACATCGATGCCGGTAAGACCACGACGACGGAGCGCATCCTGTTTTATACGGGAAAGACGCACCGTATCGGCGAGGTGCATGAAGGCACGGCCATCATGGACTGGATGGAGCAGGAGCAGGAGCGCGGCATCACGATTACCTCGGCGGCGACAACCTGTACCTGGCGTGACATCCGCATCAACATTATCGATACACCCGGCCACGTGGACTTTACCGCTGAGGTGGAGCGCTCGTTGCGCGTGCTCGACGGCGCCGTCGCCGTATTTGACGCGGTGCATGGCGTCCAGCCACAGTCGGAAAAAGTCTGGCGGCAGGCCGATAAATACGGCGTCCCGCGAATTTGCTTTATTAACAAGATTGACAAGATGGGTGCTGATTTTGAGCATGCCGTCGATACCCTCCGCAAGCGCCTCAATGCCAAGCCGGTCGCAATTCAAATTCCCATCGGACAGGAAGACAAGTTTCGCGGCGTGGTCGACCTGGTCGCCATGAAGTCCATTATCTGGGAGGACGAATCCATCGGCGCAGAGTACGTGGTCGGCGACATTCCCGCGGACCTGCAAAAAAAGGCAGAGGCGTTCCACACCCAACTGGTCGAAACCGTCGCCGAAAATGACGACGAGATTCTGCACAAGTTTTTGGAAGGCGAAGCGATTTCGGCGGACGAACTGAAGGCGTCGCTGCGTAAGTCGACAATCGGGCTGAAGCTGTTTCCGGTGGTGGTGGGAACGGCGTTCAAGAATAAAGGTGTCCAGCCGTTGCTGGATGCGGTGGTGGATTATCTGCCCTCGCCCCTCGACACGAAAGAGACGCATGGCCTCGATCCCGACACTGGGAAGACGATCACGCGCAAGGCCGACGACGACGAGCCTTTCTCGGCGCTGGCCTTCAAAATTATGGCCGACCCGTTTGTCGGTCAGTTGACGTTTATCCGTGTGTATTCGGGACAGTTGAAGTCGGGCGAGTCGGTGATGAACTCGCGTACCCAGAAGCACGAACGCATCGGCCGCCTGCTCAAGATGCACGCCAACAAGCGCGAAGACATCCAGGAAATTCTCGCCGGGGACATCTGCGCCGTGGTGGGTCTGAGAAACGTCAGCACGGGCGACACGATTTGCAACGAGAAGCATCCGATCACGCTTGAGTCGATTGTGTTTGCGGTGCCCGTGATTTCGGTTGCGGTCGAACCGAAGACCAAGGCCGATCAAGAGAAGATGGGCATGGCGCTGGCGCGACTGGCGCAGGAAGATCCGACCTTTAAGGTTCACACCGATCCGGATAGTGGCCAGACGATCATCAGCGGCATGGGCGAGTTGCACCTTGAAATCATCGTCGACCGCATGATGCGCGAGTACAAGGTTGAAGCGAACGTCGGCAAGCCGCAGGTGGCGTATCGCGAGACGATTCGCAAGCACGCGGAAGCAGAAGGCAAATACATACGGCAGACCGGCGGCCGCGGTCAGTACGGACACGCGAAGATTTATCTAGATCCGAACGAGCCGGGCAAGGGCTACGAATTCATCAATGAAATCGTGGGCGGCACGGTGCCGAAGGAATACATCAAGCCGATCGACCAGGGCATGCAGGAAGCCATGGAAGGCGGCGTTCTCGCTGGCTATCCGATGGTGGATATCAAGGCGACGCTCTACGACGGCAGCTATCACGATGTCGATTCCAACGAAATGGCGTTCAAGATTGCTGGCTCGATGGCTTTTAAAGAGGCCGCGCGTAAGGCGAGCCCGGTGATTCTGGAACCCGTAATGGCGGTCGAAGTGGTTACTCCAGAAGATTATGCCGGAACGATCATGGGCGACCTGAGTTCGCGTCGCGGACGGATCGAAGGCATGGAGCATCGCGCCGGTTCGCAGGTGATCAAGGCCATCGTTCCGCTGGCGGAGATGTTCGGCTACGCGACGCATATGCGTTCGTCAACGCAAGGGCGCGCCGAATACTCGATGCATTTTGCGCGCTATGAAGAGGCCCCGCGTCAGGAAGCAGACGAAATAATCGCGAAGACTCAGGGCAGAGGTAGATAGTAGTTGTTGTGCAGTCCGTCGAGCGATTGACGTCCAGCCCCGAAGGGCGGAATAAATTAGCCCAGGGCGTAAGCCCTGGGGAGTTTGCGATGAAAGAAGCGAGTCCCGTAGGGACGGCGCATTCGGACGCGGGCGAGGGCGCCCGCGCCACACGGAGCGGAGAGCAATGGCGAAAGAAAAATTTGAACGGACAAAGCCGCACTGCAACGTTGGGACGATTGGTCACATTGACCACGGCAAGACGACGTTGACGGCGGCCATCACCAAGGTATTGCAGAAGCACAACCCGAAGATCGTGTTCCGGTCGTTCGATTCGATCGACAACGCTCCGGAAGAGAAGGCGCGCGGCATCACCATTGCCACGGCGCACGTGGAGTATGAGACGGCGAACCGGCACTATGCGCACGTCGATTGCCCGGGGCACGCGGATTACATCAAGAACATGATCACGGGCGCGGCGCAGATGGATGGCGCGATCCTCGTTGTGGCGGCCACCGACGGTCCCATGCCGCAGACGCGCGAGCACGTGCTGTTGGCGCGCCAGGTGGGGGTTCCGTACATCGTGGTTGCGCTGAACAAGTGCGATGCGGTAGACGATCCCGAGTTACTCGACTTGGTCGAGCTCGAAGTGCGCGAACTGTTGAAGAGCTATCATTTTCCGGGCGACGATGTGCCGGTGATTCGGTTGTCGGCGCTGGGGGCGTTGAACGGCGAAGAGAAGTGGGAGAAGCAGGTGGACGCGCTGATGGAGGCGGTGGACAAGAGCGTGCCGCAGCCGGCGCGCGAGTTGGACAAGCCGTTCCTGATGCCGATTGAAGACATATTTTCGATTCAGGGGCGGGGCACGGTGGTGACGGGGCGGATCGAGCGCGGGAAGATCAAAGTGGGCGAGGAAGCGGAGATCGTCGGGTTCCGGGAGACGCGCAAGACGGTGGTAACGGGCGTGGAGATGTTCAAGAAGCAATTGGACGAAGGCATGGCGGGCGACAACGCCGGCCTGTTGCTGCGTGGCATCGGGAAAGAGGACGTGGAGCGCGGGATGGTGCTGGCGAAGCCGGGCTCGATCACGCCGCACACGAAGTTCAAGGCGGAAGTGTACATTCTGACGAAAGAAGAAGGGGGACGGCATACGCCCTTCTTCAAGGGCTATCGTCCGCAGTTTTATTTACGGACGACGGACGTGACGGGGATTGCGGAGTTGCCGGCGGGGACAGAGATGGTGATGCCGGGAGACAACGTGAGCCTGGTGATCGAGCTGATCACGCCGGTGGCGATGGAAAAGGGCTTGCGGTTTGCGATCCGCGAAGGCGGCCACACGGTGGGCGCGGGTACGATTGCGGAGATTATTACGTAGATTTTCAGTAGTGGAACTTAATTCGCGGCTTGTAACTTGCCGCCAGATCTTTCCTTCTGGATTTAGCCGGGAGGGGTGGAAGAGAGAAAAAACAGTGACTGGAAAAGAAAGAATTCGCATCCGGTTGAAAGCCTACGACTACCGCATTCTGGATCAGTCGACGGGCGAGATCGTGGAGACGGCGAAACGCACCGGCGCGCAAATTGCGGGTCCGATTCCGCTGCCTACGATGAAAAACAAGTACTGCGTGCTGCGGTCGCCGCACGTGGATAAGAAATCGCGGGAAGCGTTTGAAATCCGCACCCACAAGCGGCTGCTGGATATTCTGGAGCCGACGCAACAGACGGTCGATGCGCTGATGAAGCTGGATCTGCCGGCGGGCGTGGATGTGGAGATTAAGGCGTTCGGCAAGGAACATAAGTAGTCGTGTGGTGACGGGGCTTTGCCTCGTCCCGGCGGGGCGAAGCCCCGCCACCCAAGACAAAGAGCAATAGCTCCCCAGCCAATAGCCGTCGGGCGTTGATTCGGCAAGAAGCGATCGACGAGCCAAGCTGGGAACGGAGAAGGAAATGGCGCGAGTCACTGGAATTCTGGGCAAGAAGGTCGGCATGACGCAGCTCTTCGATTCGAAGGGCGATGTGCGGCCGGCGACGGTGTTGCAGGCGGGACCGTGCGTGATTACGCAGCACAAGACCCAGACCAAAGACGGATACGAGTCGGCGCAGATTGGCCTGGTCGAGTTTGTGAAGGAAAAGAAGCTGACCAAGGCGATGCGGGGACACTTTGCCAAACACAACCTTCCGCCGGTGAGATTTGTGCGCGAAGTCGGAGTGGAAGTCGATGCTCCGGCGAAACGACCGAGGGCGTTTTGAAGCCTGGCGACCGCATTCTGGTGGATATTTTCGAAGGCGAGCGCTTTGTCGACATCGTCGGAGTTAGCAAGGGGCGCGGCTTTCAGGGTGTCGTGAAGCGGCATCACTTTGCCGGTGGTCCGAAGTCGCACGGTTCGATGTTTCAAATTACGGGTTCGATTGGTTCGTCGGCATTTCCGTCGCGCGTGTTCAAGGGGATGCGGATGTCGGGCCACATGGGCGATGTCCGGGTAACGACGCGCAACTTGCGGATCCTGGGTGTAGACAAAGAAGAGAATCTTTTAGTTGTTGAAGGCAGCGTTCCGGGTTCGAATGGCGGATATATCGTGATCAGCAAGGCGAAGAAGCCGCCGCGCGAGCGCCGCGGATTCGCGGGTTCGGCGACGGTGGATCCGTTGAAGGCTGCGAAACGCGCTTCGAAGAAGGCGTAAGTAAGGCAAAAGCAAGATCATAAGTAGGACAGAGCAAGATCAAAGGCCGCGGGCGAGGGCGCCCGCGCCACACAACACGAGAAAGCATATGGCAACTATTGATATTTACAATCTGAGCGGAGCCAAGGCCGGGTCGATGGAACTGGCCGAGGAAGTTTTCGGCGCGGTCAACGAAGACTTGCTCTGGGAGGCGATCACGCACTATCGCGCCTCGGCGCGGGCGGGTACGCATGCCACCAAGAACCGCTGGCGGGTTTCCGGTTCGGGCAAAAAGCTGTGGAAGCAGAAGGGCACGGGGCGCGCACGCATTGGCTCGATCCGGTCGCCACTGTGGAGGCACGGCGGCACCGTGCATGGACCGCAGCCGCGATCCTACGACTACGCTTTTCCGAAGAAGAAGCTGCTGGGCGCGCTGCGCTCGGCGCTGGCCTCGAAGTTTGCCGATGGCAAGCTGATGGTGGTGACGTCGTTCGAAGTGAAAGAACCGAAGACGAAGCTGTTTCGCGAGGCGCTCGACAAGCTGAAAGTCGAGGGCACGACGCTGCTGGTCGATATTTCGACCGCGGAGAACAAGAATCTGGAGTTGAGTTCGCGCAACATCGACGGGCTCGAACTGGTGCGGGCGAACGAAGTGCATCCCTATCACATCATGCGCTACACCCACGTGGTGTTTGCCCAGCCTGCGCTGGAGAAGCTGCAGGATTCGTTGAAAAAGTCGGCATCGCGGCGTTCGCACGAAGCGGAGCCGGCAGCAGAGAAAAAGAAGCCGGCGCGGCGCCTGCCCAAAACTAAAGCGGAGGTGGCCTGATGAAATCCGCGTATCAGATCATTCAGAAACCGGTGATCACGGAAAAGGGCCTCGGCATTAAAGAGACTCAGAATACGCTGGTATTTCAAGTGGCGCCGAAGGCGACCAAGACCGAGATCAAGGAAGCGGTGCAGGCGATCTTCAAGGTGAAAGTGGCTTCAGTGCGCACGGCGAATTATCCCGGGAAAGAACGGCGGCGGGGCAAGTTCACGGGCTACCGTCCGGACTGGAAGAAGGCGTACGTGCGGTTGAAGAGCGGCGAAAAAATGCCGGAGTACGCGCAGAATCTTTAGTAGAGACGCGGCTTGCCGCGTCTTGTTGGCGCCGATACTGCGGCGTCCGATGAGCATGCTGAGACGGGGCGAGCCTCGTCTCTACACAGAGAGTAATTATGGCGATTAAGACCTACAGACCGACAACGCAGACGTTGCGCTATCGCACCACGCTCGTGACCGATGACATTACGTCGAAAAAGCCGCACAAGCCGCTGGTTGAGGGGAAGTTGCGAACGGGCGGGCGGCGCAATTCCGGCGACACGACCATGCGGTTCCGCGGCGGCGGCAACAAGCGAAAACTTCGCACGATTGACTTCAAGCGCGACAAGCACGGAATTCCGGCCACGGTCGAGACCATCGAATACGATCCTGGCCGCTCGGCGCGTATCGCCTTGCTGAGCTATGCCGATGGCGAGAAGCGTTACATTGTGCAGCCCGATGGACTGAAGGTTGGGCAGAAGATTTTGAGCGGTCCCGAGGCCGACATTCTGGTGGGGAACGCCTTGCCGTTGCGGAATATTCCGCCAGGCACGACGATCCACAACGTGGAACTGCGCCCGGGCAAGGGCGCGCAGATGGTGCGTTCGGCGGGCGGCGCGGCGCAGTTGATTGCCAAAGAAGGCGACTACGGACTGGTGAAGTTGCCTTCGGGCGAAACCCGCAAGGTATTGCTCGACTGTTTAGCGACGATCGGGCAGGTAGGCAATACCGACCACGAAAACGTCACCTGGGGCAAGGCAGGACGCACGCGCTGGGTCGGGAAGCGTCCGCACAACCGCGGCGTTTCGATGAACCCGGTGGACCATCCGCATGGCGGCGGCGAAGGCAAGACCTCCGGCGGACGTCATCCGGTGACGCCGTGGGGCCAGCCGACGCGCGGCTTCAAGACGCGGAACAATAAGCGGACCGACGCGTTTATCGTGAAAGACCGCAGGCAGAAAGGCTAAGAGCAAGGTTTCAAAGAAGAATCCGAAGCCTCAGTCCCGAATTGCTGAGAGCTGAGAACTGAGAACTGACTTATGGCTCGTTCAACAAAAAAAGGACCGTTCGTGGATGCGCATCTGGCGACGAAAGTCGAAGCCATGAATGCGCGTAACGAGAAGAAAGTGCTGCGGACCTGGTCGCGGCGCTCGACGATCATTCCGGAGATGGTCGGACACACGATTGCCGTGCACAACGGACGGAAATTTATTCCGGTGTACGTAACCGAGAACATGGTGGGACACAAGCTGGGAGAATTCAGCTTTACCCGTCAGTTCAAAGGGCACTCGATGAAAGCGGCGACGGAAGTTGCGGCCAAACCGGCGGGCGTGCCCGGCGGACCTGGAGCCATAGCGCCGGCGGCGCCACCGGCGCCGAAGGCATAAAGGGCACGGAGGAGACGGGACGATGGAATTTCGAGCTGAAGCCCGATACATGCGCGTGTCGCCGCAGAAGGCGCGGCTGGTGCTGAACCTGATCAAGGGACGGCGCGTGGAAGAGGCGCGGAATACGCTGGCCTTTACCAAGAAGCGCGTGGCGGCGACGGTGGCGAAGTTGCTGCAGTCGGCGGTCGATAACGCGAACTTCCTGAGCAGCGAAAAGGGTCTGGATGTCGATCTTGATAATTTGTACGTGAAGCACGCGGTGGCGAATGATGGGCCGCGCATGAAGCGGATTCGTCCGGCGCCAATGGGGCGTGCCTACCATTACGTGCGCCGCATTGCGCATCTGGAAATTGTGCTGGCGGAGAAGAACCGGAACGGCGTTCCGGTCGGGACAGCAACTACGGCCGGGGCGGGCGAGAAGTCGGCGAAAGCAACGGCTCCTCCGAAACCGAAAGTGAAAGCGAAGGCCAAGGCGCCAGCAAAGAAGAAGGCGGTCGCGAAGAAGTCGACGGTGAAGAAATAGGGTTATGTGGAAACGGGGCTCTGCCCCGTCCGGGCGGGGCAAAGCCCCGCCACCACAGAGGCAAAGGTTTAAGGCGGATTAGGAGCAACGATGGGACAAAAGGTTCATCCTTACGGATTCCGGCTCGGCTATACCAAGCCGTGGAAATCGCGCTGGTTTGTTGAGAAAGACTACGACAAGCTGCTGCTCGAAGACTATAAGCTCAAGACCGAACTGAAGGAAAAGCTCAAGTCGGCGGGTGTGAGTTCGGTCGAGATCGAGCGTCCGGGCAACAAGCTGCGCATCATTATCAAGACGGCGCGTCCCGGGATCATCATCGGTCGCAAGGGCGCGGAAATCGACAAGCTGAAACAGGACCTGCAGAAGAAGACGACGCGCGAGGTGCATGTCGATATCCAGGAAGTGCACAAGCCGGAACTCGATGCGCAACTTGTCTCGGAGTCGATTGCGCTGCAACTGGAAAAGCGCGTGGGCTTCCGGCGGGCGATGCGCAAGTCGGTAGATTCGGCGCTGCGCTTCGGGTGCAAAGGCATCAAGGTGCGGGTGAGCGGTCGGTTGAACGGCAACGAAATCGCGCGGTCGGAGTGGTATCTGCAGGGTCGGTTGCCGCTGCACACGCTGCGCGCCGATATCGACTACGGCTTCACCGAGGCGCGCACGACCTATGGTGTGATTGGCGTGAAGTGCTGGGTTTATAAAGGCGAGATTCTGCCGGCAAAGAAGCGGGAAGCGACGCCCGCGCGGGAAGTGAACAGCACGGGAGCGTTTTAAAGGTACGAGGTCAGAGGTCAGATTGCAGAAGTGAAAAGCGGAGGATGCAGAGCTTTTCCTGAGAACTGACAACTGAGAACTGAGAACTGATTTTATGTTGATGCCGAAGAAAATTAAGTACCGCAAGCAGCAGCGCGGGCGCATGACCGGGAAGGCCTGGCGCGGCAGCACGCTGGCTTTCGGTCAGTTTGGCCTGAAGGTGCTCGAACCGGGATGGATCACCGACCGTCAGATCGAAGCGAGCCGGGTGGCGATGACGCGTTTTGTGAAGCGTGGCGGCAAGATCTGGATCCGGCTGTTTCCGGATAAGCCGGTGACGAAGAAGCCGGCCGAAACCCGTATGGGCAAAGGCAAAGGGGCTCCGGATCACTGGGTTGCGGTGGTGCGGCCGGGGAAGATTCTGTTTGAGATGGAAGGCGTTTCAATCACGGACGCGAAAGAGGCCATGCGCCTCGCGTCCCACAAGCTTCCGCTGCGCACGACGTTCGTAAAGCGGGAAGTGCTGTAGGAATTGCAGAGGTCAGAGGTCCGATTGCAGAACTAACAAGCGAGTTTGAGAGCGCGAGGACGTAGTAACTGAGATTCGGGGAACGGACTTTATGAAGGCAGAAAAGATTCGCAACTTAACCGACATCGAGCTCAAGCACCAGGAGCGGGATTTGGCCGACCAGCTCTTCAAGCTGAAGTTCCAGATGAACATGGGACAGACCGAGAGCCTGAAAAAGATTCGCGGGCTGCGCCGGGATATTGCGCGCGTCCAGACCGTCCTGCGCGAGCAGGAACTGGCCGCCCGCAAGACGGAGAAAAAATAATGGCGGAAATCACGAGCCCAGCCGAAAAGCAGTCGGGCCGCAAAATCCTGATCGGCACCGTCGTCTCGAACAAGATGCAGAAGACGATCGTGGTCGAGGTGACGCGAAAGAAGGCGCACCCGATGTACAAGCGGGTGATCTCGATCCGGAAGAAGTTCTACGCGCACGATGAGAAGAACGAAACCCATCCCGGCGACGTAGTGAAGATCGAAGAGTCGCGGCCGTTGTCGAAGCTGAAGCGCTGGACGCTGAAAGAGATCGTGCGGAAAACGGCGCTGGTGCCGGAAATTGCCGACGACGGACTGGGCCAGTTAGAAGTGCAGAGACACGAGTAATGGCGTGGCAAGGCTAGAAGGAGACGAACATGGCCGTAATGATGAGATCCATGCTCGAGGTCGCCGATAATTCCGGCGCCCGCAAGCTGCAGATGATTCTGCCGCTCGGCGGCGGGACTGGTCTGCGCGCGGGGCTGGGCGACGTGATCACGGCCAGCGTGAAGGAAGCTGCGCCAGACGGTCAGGTACAGAAGGGCAAAGTCGTGAAGGCGGTTATCGTGCGGACACGGAAAGAGCATCGGCGGCGGGACGGGACTTACATTCGCTTCGATCAGAACGCAGCCGTGCTGATCAACGAAACCGGTGAACCGGTGGGTACGCGCGTATTCGGTCCGGTAGCGCGTGAACTGCGCGAGAAGAAGTTTGTGAAGATTGTGTCGCTGGCACCGGAAGTACTTTAGGTCTTAGGTGGCAGGTCCTAGGTTTCAGGAAGAGCGAGCCTGCTAACAGAGCAAGAATTAAGGATTGAGGATTCGAGATGGGAACCGCAACTACGACCGAACACAAGCGAGTGGATATCCGCCGGAATGACACCGTGAAGGTGATGACTGGGCGGGATACGGGAAAAGAAGGCCGCGTACTGCGTGTGTTTCCCGACGAGGGCAAGGTGTTGGTGGAGCACGTGATGACGGTGAAGAAGCACGTGCGTCCGAACCCGCAGCGCAACATCAAGGGTGGAATTGCCGAGCAGGAGCGGGCAATCCAGCTCTCGAACGTGGCCTTGGTGTGCGCGACGTGCGGTCCGGTGCGAGTCGGACACGAAGTCCGCGGCGAGCGCAAGGTCAGAGTCTGCAAGAAGTGCGGGACGACGCTGGACAAGTAGCTGTCAGCTCTCAGTTATCAGCTTTCAGTTAGTGCACCTAGTGCGAGCGGCGGTGGCGAAGAATTTGAGACTCACGAACCGGTATACGTCGAGCTGAAGACTAAGAGCTAAAGCCGACAATCCGAAACCGTGAGAGACAAGGCAGCATAGGCAATGGCAGACGGTCAGAAAAAAGACGAGCAGCAGAAGAAAGCGAAGCCGGGCAAGGGCGAGCAGAAGGGGCATGCCCCGGTCGAGGCTAAAGCTGGTCCGGAGGCCCCACGGCACGGGGCGAAGGAACGGCCGCGGCTGCGGGCGCGGTTTGAAAAGGAAGTTTCCGTGACCCTGATGAAGGAACTCGAACTCAAGAACCCGATGGCCGTGCCGCGACTGAACAAGATCGTCGTGAACATGGGCGTCGGCGAAGCGACCCAGAACGCGAAGCTTATCGACCCGGCGGTGAATGAACTGGGACAGATTACCGGACAGAAGCCGGTAGTCACGCGGGCGAAGAAGTCGATTGCAGCGTTCAAGGTGCGCGAGGGCATGCCGATTGGCGCGATGGTGACACTGCGCGGCGACCGCATGTACGAATTTTTTGATCGCCTGGTGAGCATCGTGCTTCCGCGAGTGCGCGACTTCCGCGGAGTCTCGACGAAGTCGTTCGATGGACGTGGCAATTACACGCTGGGCCTGCACGATCAGTTGATTTTCCCGGAGATCGATTACGCGAAGGTTGACAAGCTGAAAGGCATGAACGTGACCATTGTGACGACGGCGCGCTCCGATGATCAGGCGCGGTCGCTGTTGAAGCACTTGGGAATGCCGTTCCGGGCGTAGCGCCGCCGTCTCGGCGGCCCTTGGGCGGGCGGGACGCCCGCCGGACAGCCGGCCAGAGGCCGGCGCTACAAGTAGAAGGTTAGGAGCGAATTTGGCAACTACAGCAAAACGAGTGAAGGACGCGAGGAAGCCGAAGTTCTCGACGCGCAAGCATAACCGCTGCAAGATCTGCGGACGTCCGCGGGCCTATTTACGTAAGTTTGGCCTGTGCCGCCTGTGTTTCCGGCAGTTGGCGCTGCGGGGCGAGATCCCTGGAGTTTCGAAGTCGTCCTGGTAAGAATCAGTCGTTGGTCGTCAGTCGATAGTCGTTCACTAGCGACCAACGACTAGCGACTAGTGACTAACGACCGAAAGAAGCAAGCTGCCGCAGGTTCTCCGCTGGACGCGGAGCGAACGGGCGGCTCGAGGAGAAGCAAACGATGAGGTTGACCGATCCGGTCGCAGACATGCTGGCGCGCATCCGCAACGCGATTCGCGCGCGGCACCAAAAAGTCGATATACCAGCTTCCAAGCTGAAGACGGAGATTGCCCGCATCCTGAAGGAAGAGGGCTATATCGCGAACTTCAAGCCAGCGGAGGAAGAGGGCCACAAGGTCCTGCGCGTGTATTTGAAGTACGGCAACAACAACGAAGCGGTGATTACAAACCTGGCGCGCGTGTCGCGTCCTGGTTGCCGCGTTTATGTGCGCCGCACCGAGATTCCTCGGGTTCTGGGCGGGATGGGAATCAATATCCTGACCACGCCCAAAGGCGTGATGACGGGACGCCAGGCGCGCCGTCAGGGCCTGGGCGGCGAATTGCTTTGCGAGATTTGGTAGAGAAACAGCTTTCAGCTATCAGCCGTCAGCTATCAGTGACGGCGGCTCAGTGGAAACTGAGAGCTGAAAGCTGAGAGCCGAGAGCTGACTTATGTCACGAATTGGAAAAAAACCGATCGCGATCCCAAAGGGCGTGACCGTCAAGATTGAAGGCAACACGGTAATGGTCCAGGGTCCGAAAGGCAAGCTGGATACAACTCTCCCGTCCGGCATCAAGATGGAGCAGAAGGACGGCAACCTGGTAGCGCTGCGAGAGAACGATTCGCAGGCGTCGGTGCACGGACTGGCGCGCGCGCTGGTGAATAACGCCGTTGATGGCGTGACCAAGGGCTGGACCAGGGAACTGGATATCGTCGGCATCGGCTACCGCGCGGAGATGAAAGGCAAGGGGACGGTAGTGTTCAGTCTGGGTTACTCGCACCCGATTGAGTATCCGCTGCCAACCGGCGTGGATTGCGCGGTGGATGCAAAGCTGACGCATCTGACGCTGAACGGGATTGACCGGCAGAAAGTCGGCCAGGTGGCGGCGGAAATGCGGTCGCTGCGTCCGCCCGATCCGTACAAGAACAAGGGCGTGCGCTACCTCGGCGAGCGGTTGAAGAAGAAGGTTGGCAAGACGGGAGCAAAATAGCTCTCAGCCGTCAGCTATCAGCCATCGGTAACTTCTCACGAAGTCTGGTGGCTGGTCGGATCTAACTGACGGCTGATAGCTGAGGGCTTATCACGATGCTGAGAATCGCTTCAAAGAATCAGACGCGGCAGCGGGTGCATGATCGTATCCGTAAGAAGGTGATGGGTACGCCAGAGCGTCCGCGGCTGAATGTGTACCGGTCGCTGAACCATATCTACGTGCAGTTGATTGACGACCTGAAGGGCGTCACGCTGGCTGCGGCTTCGACGGCGGACGACCGGAAGGGCGCGCGTGTTACCGGCGGCAACGTGGCGTCGGCCAAGATGGTTGGAAAAAAGATTGCCGAACTGGCCAAGCGGAAGGGCTTTACCAAGGTTGTATTCGATCGTGGCGGTTACATCTACCATGGTCGGGTCAAAGCGGTGGCCGATGCGGCGCGCGAAGCGGGATTACAGTTTTAGATCGAGCTACTCGCTACTAGCTGCTGGCTACTAGCAACCGAGAAGCGTTTGCTAGAAGCCAGTGCTAGAGGCTGGAAGCCGAATCAGGAAACGAGATTTCAGAATGCCAAGAGTTACCAAAAAACTCGATGCGGGTTCGTTCCAGTTAAAGGACCAAGTGGTCTCCATTAACCGGGTGACGAAGGTGGTTAAGGGCGGCAAGAACATGTCGTTCGCGGCGCTGGTGGTGGTGGGCGATCCTTCGGCGGCGGTGGTTGGTTTCGGGTCCGGCAAAGCGAAGGAAGTTCCGCAGGCCATCCGCAAGGGGATCGAGTCGGCGAAGAAAAACCTGATGCGGATCAACCTGACGCAAACCACGGTGCCGCACACGGTGATAGGACGCTTTGGTTCGGGAATGGTGCTGCTGAAGCCGGCGCCGGAAGGCACGGGCGTGATTGCGGGCGGAGCGGTGCGGGCGGTGATGACGTCGGCGGGAGTTCAGAATGTGCTGACGAAATCGATCGGCACGACCAATCCGCATAACGTGATTAAGGCGACGTTCGACGCGCTGAAGAAGCTCAAGAGCCGGGAACACGTCGCGGAGCTGCGGGGCAAGTCGGTACAGGAGTTGTAAATGACGACCAAGACATCGAAAGCAGCGAGCGGCAAAATTCAATTGAAGTGGGTGCGGTCGGCGATCTGCACTCCGGTGAAGCACAAGAAAGTTGTCAAAGGGCTGGGCTTCACCCGGCTGAACCAGGTAATCGAGCGGCCGGACACGGCGGCGATCCGCGGCATGGTGAAGAAGATCCCACATCTGGTGGAGATCGTAAGCTAAGTTGTAGAGACGCGGCTTGCCGCGTCTGAGGCGAGGCAAGCCTCGTCTCTACAGAGAGAAGTCATGAATTTATCAACAATACGGGCACCCAAGAAGTCGACGGAAAAAAAGAAGCGAGTCGGACGCGGCATGGGGTCCGGCATGGGCAAGACTTCCACGCGCGGTCACAAGGGGCAGTGGTCCCGTTCGGGGGCGCGGCTGATACGCGGGTTTGAAGGCGGGCAGATGCCGTTGCACCGGCGTGTGCCGAAGCGCGGTTTCACGAACATTTTCCGCGAGGAATACGACGTCGTGAACCTGGACCGGCTGGCAACGCTCGGCGAAACTGAAATCACACCCGAGGTGCTGAAGAAGGCAGGCATGGTAAATGGCAAGCAGCCAGTCAAGATCCTCGGCACCGGCGACCTGAAGATCGCAATTACCGTACATGCGCACAAGTTTTCGAAGTCTGCGCAGGAAAAAATTACCAAGGCGGGCGGCAAGTTTGAGGTCTTGCAGTAATGCTCGAAAAGCTCTCGAACATCTTCCGGGTTCCCGATCTTCGCAAGCGCGTGCTGTTCACGCTCGGCCTGCTGGCGGTGTATCGCATCGGCGGCCACATCCCGACGCCGGGAATCAACGGCGACCGGCTGGCGCAGTTCTTCGAGCAGAACCGGGGCTCGGTGCTGGGCTTCGTCGATCTGTTCAGCGGCGGCAACCTGCGGCGGCTCACGATTTTCGCGCTGGGCATTATGCCGTATATTACGGCGTCGATCATTCTGCAGTTGCTGACAGTGGTGTATGAGCCGCTGGCCAAGCTGCAGAAAGAAGGCGAACTGGGCCGAAAGAAAATCACCCAGTGGACGCGTTATCTCACCGTAGTCCTGAGCGCGGTGCAATCGTTTGGAATCGCCATCAGCCTGCAGAAAGCGGGCGATTTCGTCAACACTCCCGGGCCGGGCTTCATCCTGATGACCATGCTGACCCTGACCACGGGCAGCGCGTTCATCATGTGGCTGGGTGAGCAGATCACCGAGCGCGGCATCGGCAACGGCATGTCGCTCTTGATTTTCGCGGGCATCGTAGTCGGTCTGCCGCGAGGCGTGGCCGATCTGTATCAGAAGGCGAGCACCTCGGCCTGGGGAGTATTCACGGCCCCGGCCATCCTGATGCTGCTGGTGCTGATGATCGCGGTGGTCGCGTTTATCGTATTCGTCGAGCGCAGCGAGCGCCGCATTCCGGTGCAATATGCCAAGCGTGTGGTCGGACGAAAAGTGATGGGCGGACAATCCACGCACCTGCCGCTGCGGGTGAATGCGGGCGGCGTGATGCCGGTGATTTTCGCGTCTTCCATTCTGGCTTTACCGCAGATGCTGGGCGCGGCGTTCCATACCAATAAGGTGGTTGGCCCACTTCTGGATGCTATGCGCTGGGGTGAGCCGCTGTACACGCTGCTCTATTGTTTGGGTATCGTTTTCTTTGCCTACTTCTATATCTCGATCGTGTTCAATCCGAATGAGGTCGCGGACAATATGCGGAAGTGGGGAGGTTTTATTCCCGGCATCCGGCCCGGGAAGCGGACTGCGGACTTCATCAACGATGTTCTAACCCGGATCACGCTGGTGGGTGCGCTCTACCTGATTTTGATTTCGCTGATTCCGGAGTGGATGATTGCGGGTATCAAGCTGAACCACCTGTGGCTCTTGGGGCGCTTTTTCGAGAGCCTTCCCACCTGGGTAACGAACGGTCTGGGAGTGAATTTTTATTTTGGTGGAACCTCGCTGTTGATCGTGGTCGGGGTTGCAATGGACACGGTGACACAGATTGAGGCGCAGCTCATCATGCGGCACTACGATGGATTCACGCCGAAGAGTGGAAGGATTCGCGGACGCCGCACCTGGTGACAAAGATAAAGTTCCCAGTTCTCAGCGAGAAGCGTCGCAATTACTACCGGGAACTGAGAACCGGGAACTGAGAACTGGTTTTGCAGGCGCGGAGCACGGCGGTATTTCCGCGAAGGGAAATACGAGTAAAAGGGGCCATTTCGATGGCCAACGAGACGGCCATTTCGACGGCCAATGACACCGCGCGAAATATTGGACCGGTGATTCTTCTCGGGCCCCCCGGGGCCGGGAAGGGCACCCAATCCAAACGGATTGTCGACCGTTACGGCATCCCGCAGATATCGACGGGTGATCTTTTGCGGGATCACGTTGGACGTGGCACCGAACTCGGCCTTGCAGCCAGGGCGATCATGGCGCGAGGCGAACTGGTGCCTGACGAGTTGATGTACGGCATCGTAGCCTGCCGGCTGCGGGACGCCGACTGTAAACGCGGATTTGTGCTGGATGGCTTTCCCAGGACGGCCGCCCAGGCAGGATGGCTGGATGCTTTCCTGGAAAAAGAGGTCTTTGAAAATTTGGAGAAGTGTCCGCCGATTGTGATCCAATTGCTAGTAGACTATAATCAATTACTCCAACGGCTTACCGGGCGGCGTTCGTGTCCCACCTGTGGACGGCTCTATAACATTCACTCCCAGCCACCTCTCGTCGACGAGTTGTGTGATGTGGACGGATCTAAGCTGGTAATCCGCGACGACGATCGCGAAGAAGTCATTTCGGGTCGATTGGCTGCCTATGAGAGGCAGACTAGGCCGGTGGCAGATTACTACCGGGTGCAGCGGCGGCTGGTGGCAGTCAATGCGGATCGGTCCGTGGAAGACATTACGGCGCAGATTTTCGGCGTGATGGAACGGCATCACCGTATTGGCTGCTAGTGGCGGCGAAGCTAGAATTGATTATGAGTTTTGGAGAGGACCGGATCATCCGCAAGTCGCCGGAAGAGATCGAAAAGATGAGGCGGAGCGGGCAAATGGTCCGCCAGGTTCTGAACCATCTGAAAACTGTGGTGGCGGTCGGCGTTACCACGATGGACCTGGAAAAGGCCGCCGAAAAGCTGATCGCGGAACTCGGGGCGGCGCCGGCGTTCAAGGGATATTACGGTTATCCATGTGTGCTGTGCACTTCGATCAATGAAGAGATCGTGCACGGCATCCCGTCGGAAAAGCGGACGCTGAAAACGGGCGACATCGTTTCCATCGACTGCGGAGTGGTATATGACGGGTACTACGGAGACGCGGCCATCACTGTGCCCGTAGGCGAGTCACTGACGGCGGAGTTGAAGAAGCTGCTCGAAGTGACCGAGGCCTCGCTGTACAAAGGCATCGGGCAGGTGAAGATCGGCAACACCGTCGGACACGTGGGATCGGCGATCCAGAAGCACGTGGAAGCGAACGGGTTCAGCGTGGTGCGGGAATTTGTCGGGCATGGCATCGGAACCAAGCTGCATGAAGCGCCGCAGATTCCGAACTTCGGCAAGAAGGGCCAGGGTGCAGAGTTGACCGAAGGCATGGTCCTGGCGATTGAGCCGATGGTGAACTCGGGGCGTCCCGAGACCAAGGTGTTGAGCGATAAGTGGACGGCCGTGACGGCGGACGGTAGTTACAGCGCGCACTTTGAGCATTGCGTGGCGGTAACGCGACAAGGGCCGGTGATTTTGACGCAGTAGGAGCTTTCAGCTCTCAGCTTTCAGTTAAAGCGCTGAGGTGAAAGTTGAAAGTTGTAACTGACAGCTGAAGGCTGAGAGCTGCTTAAGGAGTCAATGAGTAAAGAAGACGCGATTGAAGTGATGGCAACGGTCGTCGAACCGCTGCCTAATGCCATGTTCAAGGTGGAGCTGGAAAACAAACACCAGGTGCTGGCGCACGTTTCCGGCAAGATGCGGAAGAACTTTATACGGATTCTGCCGGGAGACAAAGTCGCGGTCGAACTATCTCCATACGATCTGAATCGCGGGCGAATTGTGTACCGCTACAAATAGCATTATTGGGATGGCTGGCGAGACGCCAACCGGATAGCCGGCAAGGGCGCCGGCGCTACGTGAGGAGTTATGAAGGTAAGAGCATCGGTAAAAAAGATTTGCGACAAGTGCAAGGTTATCCACCGTAAGGGAGTAGTGCGGGTGATCTGCGAGAATTCGAAGCACAAGCAGCGTCAGGGCTGAAGATAGCCGCTAGCTTCTGGCTACTAGCTGCTGGCAAAGGCCAAACCAAAGTGCTTGCTAGAAGCTAGTAACCAGAGGCCAGAGGCCAGAAGGGTTAGGAATTTATGGCTCGTATTGCAGGCGTCGATCTTCCGCGCAACAAGCACGCGAATATCGCGCTCACCTACATCTACGGCATCGGCAATTCACGCTCCGCGCGCATTCTGGACGCGGCGAAAGTGGACCCGATGAAAAAAGTTTCCGACCTCGCGGAAGACGAGGTCAACCGCATCCGCCAGGTGATCGAGGGAGAAGGTTCGGTGGAGGGCGATCTGCGCAAAGACGTTTCGATGAACATCAAGCGGCTCATCGAAATCGGGTCCTATCGCGGATTCCGTCATCGCCGAAACCTGCCGGTTCGCGGACAGCGCACGCATACCAACGCTCGTACCCGGAAAGGTCCGCGCAAGGGCACGGTCGCGCAGAAGAAGAAGACGGCTAAAGCGTAAAGAATCGGGTGGCAGGTTTCAGGTGTCAGTCTCAGAGAAAAACCGAGACCCTCCTGAGAACTGAGACCTAAGAACTGAGACCTATTACATGGCAAAACCAGCAGCAGCAGGTGCCCCCGCGGCGCCCGAGAAAAAAGGCAAGAAGAAGACGTTCAAGAAGAAAGAGCGCAAGCACGTTCCGCATGGACTGGTGCACGTGCAGGCGTCTTTCAACAACACCATCGTGACCATCTCGGACATGACCGGCAATGTGCTGGCGTGGAAAAGTTCGGGGTCGCTGGGTTTTCGCGGGTCGCGTAAAGGGACTCCGTTTGCCGCGCAGCAAGCCGCGGCGAATGCCGCCAGCATGGCGCGCGATCACGGGGTGCGCTCGGTGGATGTGCGGGTGAGCGGTCCGGGATCGGGGCGGGAGTCGGCGGTCCGCGCGCTGGCTTCGGCGGGAATCGAAGTGCGGTCGATTAAAGACACGACGCCGATTCCCCATAATGGTTGCCGGCCGCCGAAACGGCGCAGAGTGTAAGAGAAGTTCTGAATTTTGGTCCGGGACGAAGGGTGAAGCCAAACCTGTAAACCGGTCATCTAAAGAAGGAGAAAAACTTGGCACGTTATACCGATGCAGTGTGTCGTCTTTGTCGCCGGGAGGGCATCAAGCTCTTCCTCAAAGGCACGAAGTGCTTCAGCGACAAATGTCCTATTGAGAAACGCAACTTCGCTCCCGGACAACACGGGAAAGACAAGAAGACCAAGGTTGTAGGCTACGGTCTGCAGTTGCGCGAAAAACAGAAAGCCAAACGCATCTACTTCACCCAGGAAGGCCAGTTCCGGAATTATTTCGAGAAGGCCGTCCGCTTCAAGGGTGTGACGGGTGCTAAGTTGCTCGAGCAGCTCGAACGGCGTCTGGACAACGTTGTCTATCGCCTCGGCTTCGGCATTTCCCGCCGCCAGGCGCGCCAGTTGGTGCGTCACGGACACGTGCAGGTGAACGGCAAGAAGGTCAACATCCCTTCGTACGAAGTCGCCGTGGGCGAAGAGATTGCGATTCGCGAGAGCAGTCGCAAGGTTCCGATTCTCGAAACCGCAAGGGATTTTGCCAGTCATCAGCCGGCGCCGGTGTGGCTGGAGATTGATCGCGAGAACTACAAGGGGCGCGTGATTGCGCTACCGAAGCGCGAAGACATCCAGTTGCCGGTGAACGAGCAGCTGATTGTAGAGTTGTACAGTAAAGTACAGTCGACTGATTTTTGGCCTACTATTCGTGCCAGATCAGCCCGCAGTGGCGTTTGATTCGAACCTGGGCCGGTTCGAAGAGCCACCGCGGAGCCACATGGCCGAGAGGAGAAACACATCATGCTTTGGAGAGGTTTTCAAAAACCGAAGCGGCTGGCGAGTGATACCAGTTCGCTTACTGACAAATACGGGATGTTCTGGGCGCAGCCGTTTGAGCGCGGATTTGGCACCACCATTGGCAATGCGCTGCGGCGCGTGATGCTGAGTTCGATCGAAGGCGCGGCCGTTACCGCGGTGAAGATCGAAGGCGTGCTGCATGAGTTCCAGTCGATTCCAGGTGTGGTCGAAGATGCGACCGACATCATCCTCAACATGAAGCAGGTCCCGTTCAAACTGGCGGGAGATGGTCCGAAGGCGATTTACCTGCGCGCCGATCAGCCGGGAGTGGTTACCAGCGGCATGATCGAGGCCGACGGCGATGTGGAAGTGCTCGATAAGGAAATTTACATCGCGACGGTAAGCGAAGGCGGCAAACTCGAAATGGAAATGCGCCTGAAGCGCGGCCGCGGTTACGTTTCCGCGGACAAGAATTTCGAGGAGGACCTGGGTATCGGATTCATTCCCATCGATTCCGTGCACACGCCGGTGCGCAAGTGCAACTACACCGTCGAAGCGGCGCGTCTGGGGCAGATCACCGATTACGACAAGCTGACGGTGGAAGTCTGGACGAACGGTTCGATCACTCCGGGCGATGCGCTCGGACTCTCCGCCAAGCTGGTGAAGGACCACATGAATATCTTCATCAACTTCGAAGAGGAGATCGAAACCGCATCGGCGAGCGAAGAGCGCCGGCCGGAGATCAAGAACGAGAATCTGAACCGTTCGGTCGAGGAACTCGAACTCTCGGTGCGCAGCTATAACTGCCTGAAGAACGCCAACATTCAGTCGATCGGCGAACTGGTGCAGAAGACCGAAGCCGAGATGCTGAAGACGAAAAACTTTGGGCGCAAGTCGCTAAACGAAATTAAGGAGATCCTCTCCTCGATGGGTCTGAGCCTGGGTATGAAGATCGACGAGCACGGGAACGCTGTCCCCGGCCCGACCTCGAATCAGGTGCTGCCTGCTTCAGCATATGGCGACAACGATCTGTAGTGCATTGAGTCATTGGGGCATTGAGTCATTGAAATGAAATGACTCGAGAATGGCTCAATGACTCAATCATTCAATGATTCAATGGGGTAATCCATGCGTCACAAAGTTGCGGGATACAAGTTAGGACGGACCACCTCCCATCGGCGCGCGATGCTGCGCAACATGGTCACGTCGATCATCATGGAAGAACGCATTGAGACGACTGTGATCAAGGCGAAGGCGGTGCGTCCCCAGGTCGAGAAGATGATCACGCTCGGCAAGAAGGGCGATCTGGCGGCGCGGCGGCAGGCGGCGGCCTATTTGATGACGGACGAAGCCGTCCGCAAGTTGTTCGACACCGTGGCTCCGCGCTTCGGCGACCGCAACGGCGGGTATCTGCGCATCGTTCGCACCGCCTGGCGGAAGGGCGATGGCGCGGAGAAGGCATTTATCGAACTCCTGGGCAGCGAACAGGTGCTCGATGAAAAACGCCAGAAGCGCACCGAAATCCGCGCCAAACGCGCCGAAGAAAACCGCAAGGCAATGGAAAGCGCCGATGCCGAAGCGCAGGCGCAAAAGGACATGGCCGCTAATGAGGCCGAGGGTAAGACTGAGGGCAGCGACAAGAAAGAGTAATCGCCGCAGTCTAATGTTTTGTTTGTCGACAAATGTTTTCGAGTAGCACAAAAGGGCGTCCGGAAAGGGACGCCCTTTTTGTTTGCGCCGACTATTGTCCGAGCGGCCCGCTGACGGTGCCGATGAAGCCGGTCTTGTTGTCGAGTACGGCCAAGCGAAGTTCTTTGCCACCGGCCGGGATCGTCATGTCGATCGGCACCATCATGCCATGATCGAGGATCTGCTGGTAGGTAGCCGCGTCGAAGGATTTGTCCACTTTGACACTTTGGGCTGCCAGACTCTTGTCGCCCGAGCCCCAGACGGTTGCGTAGAGGTTCAGATTCATCTTTTTGTTGGCGCCGGAGTCTTCGGCCGTCAGGGTGTGGGCATCGACCAGGAAAACGACCCGCACTTTGCCTGGGTCTGTAGGCTTCGCCTGCGCCATGAATGAGATCTGCGTGGCGGGAGCATCGACCGCAAGAGCGGAGGCCACATCCTGCTCGTAGGTGTGGTCTTTGGCCGGACCGGGCTCAATCGCATAGTACCCCTTCCGGTAGCGGATCTGATTGTCGCCCTGAGCCACTTTCACTTTGATATTGCGCAACTTGCCATCCCACTTCTTGTTCTCGGGATAGTAACCGAGAGAGTAGGAGGCCTTTTCGTCGGATGCGGCAAGAGCAACGCCCTCCTTGATCTCATTCTCATTGAAGTAGGCTTTGCCGCCGGTCTGTGCGGCTACTTCTTCCATCGTGCCATGACTAGCCTGCAGACTGTTAACCTGAGCCGAGGCTCGGTTGCTGATTGCGGCGTCGCTGTAAACAGAACCGCCACGGGATGCCGAACTCTCCATTCCACTCACCAAGCCGTGGAGATCCACAGGGTAAAGCGCGATATTGGCACTCGCTAACTGCGATTCTGCCTCGCGGATTTCGGGGGCATGCAATCCGCGTTGCTCCTCGGCTTGCGCGCCTGCTCCCATGGTGCTCACCGACCTCTGGCGGCCCTGACCGGGAAGATCCGCCAACAGCTCCGCGTCGCTGACGGCGCGGTCTTCCGGCACCAGGTCAAAGGGCAAACTTCCGGTAAGCCAGACCACATTCTTACGGCCCGGCAGACCGCCCAACATCCGGGAGAGTGCCCGCATCGCTTCGATCGTGATCAGGGTGCGGCGCTCGATGTTATAGCCGATCTGAAGATTGGCGAAATCCTGGATAGCTTGGCCGGCTACCGCAATCAGGGAAGCCTGGCCGCCCAAAGAGCCCCCATGTATCCCCGGTAGATCCGCCACGCCGTGGGTTTCCGGCGGTGGCGCTCCCGGCTGCAGGATTGGTTCCTGAGGTCTGAAATTCTTGATGGCAGTGATGAGCACCTGCGGATCGCTGGTGAACTGCTGCAGCACACGCAGCTGATCGGTCAGCGTTACCACGGCCATGGGACGGCCTTGCCCATGCTCGACCACATATTCCAACATTTGCGAGCGTGCGTAGGCCTGGTTAGTGAAACTGGAGTTGGCCGCATCCAGAAGCAGCACCATCGGAACCCCGCCAGGAAGCACGATCTCGGGATGGTTGGAAAGGATGCCAGGAAGGGCAGGCGCGGAGGCAGTGCGGTTTGCCAGGCCCGGCGGGACGAACACGGAAATCTTCTGCTTTTTGCCGTTTTCTTCGAGCGTGAAGTCTTCGGGCTTCAACCCGGTAACCGCCTGGCCTTTCTTGTCGGTCACGACCACATCTACGACCACCAGCCGGGTATTGGAGCGGATGGTAAGGGTGGGAACGTCGGCGGGCGCCTGCTGAGCATTTAGAATCGTCCGGCCCGCCACCAAATCCAGGATCAGGGTGGACCCAAGAAGGATCCGAAAGGGAAGGTTGCGCACCATAAAGTCTCCACGGCTAGCGGAACTTGGGGGAAACACCCGAAATGTACCGTGTTTCAGGCCCGTTGGCAAACCGTATCCGAGCAGTGGCAGGGACTCGCTGGGAAATAACGTCGACTCATTTGCTTGATGAGTGAGCGCTCCCTACAATAGAAGTTCAATCCAGAATCCTATGATCCATTTTCCAGTCCCCGAGGCCCTCACCTTTGACGACGTATTACTCCTGCCGGCGCATTCCGGAGTCGTGCCCGCCAACACCAACACGCAGACCCAGCTCTCGCGTAACATTCGGCTGAATATTCCGATCATCAGCGCTGCCATGGACACGGTGACCGAGTCGCACATGGCGATTGCCATGGCGCAGCAGGGCGGGCTCGGAATTATTCACCGCAACCTGACCATCGATCAGCAGGCCAATGAAGTGGACAAGGTGAAACGGTCGGAGAGCGGCATGATCGTGGATCCGGTCACCATGTCGCCGGATGCCAAGGTTTCCGACGCGCTCGAAGTCATGCAGAAATACAAGATTTCCGGCGTACCGATCACGCTGAAGGATGGAAAACTGGTCGGCATTCTGACCAATCGCGATCTGCGCTTCGAAACGCGCTTCGATATTCCGATCAGCAAGGTGATGACCCAGAAGAACCTGATCACCGTCCCGGTTGGGACGACGCTGGAGCAGGCCGAAGAGATTCTGCACGAGCACCGCGTGGAAAAGCTGCTGGTGGTGGACGACAAGTACACCCTAAAGGGGTTGATCACGGTCAAGGACATCCAGAAGAAGCTGAAATATCCCGGCGCTGCCAAGGACGATAAAGGCCGGTTGCGGGTGAGTGCGGCGATCGGGGCGACGGGTGATTTCCTTGAGCGTGCCCAGGAACTGGCGAAGGCGAAAGTCGACGTGCTGGCAATTGACAGCGCGCATGGACATTCCGCGTTGGTGCTCGAAGCGGTGAAGAGAGTGAAAGAGAAGTTGCCCGAGGTGGAACTGATTGCCGGCAACGTCGCGACCTTTGATGGCGCTTGCGACCTGGTGCGCGCGGGAGTGGACGGGGTGAAAGTCGGCATTGGGCCGGGCTCGATCTGCACCACGCGTGTCGTAACCGGCGTCGGCGTTCCGCAGATCACGGCGATCGCGGAGGCGACGCGGGCCACGCGCGACTCTGGCGTTCCCGTAATTGCCGACGGCGGGATCAAGTATTCCGGCGATATCAGCAAGGCCCTGGCAGCGGGCGCTTCGGCGGTGATGATCGGATCGATGTTTGCGGGGACCGATGAAAGCCCAGGTGAACTGATTCTGTATCAGGGCCGCACCTTCAAGGCGTATCGCGGCATGGGCTCGCTCGGCGCGATGGCGGCAGGTTCGAGCGAGCGCTATTTCCAGAACTCCGATGGAGATGCGTCGACCGCAATGCCGGCGATCGGCGAAGAATCCAACCGGCTGGGAAAGTTGGTACCGGAGGGAATTGAAGGGCGCGTGCCCTATCGTGGTTCGGTGGCGATGATCGTGCATCAGATGGTGGGCGGACTGAAGTCGGGCATGGGTTACTGCGGGTGCCAGACAGTCACGGAACTGCAGCAGAAGGCGCGGTTCGTGCGCATCAGCGCCGCGGGACTGCGCGAAAGCCACGTGCACGACGTCATGATCACGCGAGAAGCTCCGAACTACGCGGCGGAGTGAGGGAAGAGTTCCATTTGACGACCAATTTGACTACTGCGTCTCGTCCCAATCTTCTACGCGCCTGGTGGCCAGCGGTCGTCTGGATCGGTCTCATCGCGCTTGAGTCCACGGAAGCCTTCTCGTCGGAGCACACCGGCAGCATGCTGTACGCGCTGTTGAGGCGTCTGTTCGGCGACATCGATTTCTACAAGTTCCTCGTCTTCCATCACTATCTCAGAAAGACCGGACACGTCGTCGGGTACGGCATGTTGAGCTTGCTGCTGCTTCGTGGCTGGCGGGCTACGCTCGGTGAAGATCAGGCCATGTTGTTGCGCACGGCACTTTTGTCCTGGTTGGGAACCGCCATCGTGGCCGCGATGGACGAATGGCACCAGAGCTACATTCCATCGCGCACGGGCACAATTTGGGATGTGGCGCTCGATTGCGTGGCGGGCGTATTTTTTCTGCTGGTGGTTTATTTGTGGTTGCGCCGGCCGTCTGAAAGTGTGCCAGTTTACGAGTAAGCACACGGCTTGCCGCGTCTCCGGAAACGGGGCAAGCCCCGTCTCTACCCATCACTTTCGCGCTGGCGACCGGTGTGCGAGTAAGGCAAACGCCGATACCGTCGCGATTACCGCCGAAAAATAGAACGGAACCGCGGGGCCATATACTTTCCAAAGCGCGCCGGTGATGACGCTCGAGAGCAGCGTCGTAACGCTGGTGAGAAACGAATAAATTCCAAGAGCGCGGCCCCGGACCTCGCCTGCCACGCTTTCGACGACCAGGGCCTTGAGCACCGGATTGGTCAGTGCATAGAAGAGTCCGTAGAAGCCCATGGTCAGCCAGATCGCCCGTTGGGAAGGCGCGAGCGCGAACACAAAATAGACGATGGCGAAAACAAAATATCCGGCGGCAGCGATGGCGGAGCGCGAGAAGCGGTCGCTGAACTTGCCGGCTGGCCAGGACAACAGCGTGAACATGATGTTGAAGACCAGTCCCAGCAGCGGCGCGCGCGACGCTGGAATGCCGATGTTTCCGGCGCGCAGCACCAAAAACATGTCGCTAGAATTTCCCAGCGAAAACAGAGTGACGACTACCAGCACGTAGTAGAAGCCGAGCGGCAATTTTGGCAGCCATGCGGATTTTGCCGACGCTGCCGAGCTGCGCTCGGCTTGGACGCGCGAGGACGCCCGTCCCTCCACGAGCGCGTTACCGGCGCGGTGAACCTCGCGGATTCCCGCCCAGGCGACAATTATGCACAGCGCTCCCGGGATCGCCGCGGACGCGAACACGCCGCGCATGCCGAAACGCCCAATCACCGCCAGCGCCAGCAACGGGCCAGCGATGGCACCCGCCGAATCCATGGCTTGAATCAGGCCGTAGGCTGAGCCGAGCGCTGATTTCTCCACCGACTCTGCCACCATCACGTCGCGCGCGGTCCCGCGGACGCCTTTGGCAAAGCGATCGAAGAAGCGAATCGCCAGAATTTGCCACCAGGAAGAAACCAGCGCCAGCACCGGCTTCACCGCGTTGGCCACAACGTATCCGGCGACCACGATGGGCTTGCGGTGCGAAACCTTGTCCGTCACGTAGCCCGAAAAAAGCTTGGCAAAAGAAGCCACACTCTCGGCGATGCCTTCGATGATCCCAAGTTGCGCCGGTCCGGCGCCGAGCGATGCCAGAAAGGCGGGCAAGACCCAGTACGCCATCTCGCTGGCCGTGTCGTTGAGAAACGAGGTCAGGCCGAAAACGTATATATTGCGGGGAGTAGATTGGGAACGCGGTGGGGGCGGTCGATCCATAGTGAAAAGGCCCGTCCTTGAAAATAGCACGGGGAAAATAGCGTGAACACAAGCACCAAAGAGCAGACCCCATGGCTTTCCGGTGACTTGGCCATAGCATGGCTTCTGGCGGCGGCGGCCGTGCTTCTGCAGATGGCAACCAACGGCCGCTACGGGTATTTTCGCGACGAACTTTATTATCTGGCGCTCTCGCATCACCTCGACTGGGGATATGTGGACCTGGCGCCGATGGCGCCGTTTGCGTTGTACATCGCGCGCGGACTATTCGGCAATTCGATGCATGCCATTCGACTATTGCCGGCTCTCGCGCTGGGCGCGGAAATTCTGATCACCGGTTTGATCACGCGCGGACTCGGTGGAAAGAGATTCGCGGTGCTGTTGGCGTGCCTGTCGGTGTCGATGGCTCCGGTGATCCTCAACAATGCTTCGCGCTTCTCCATGAATCCGTTCGAAGCGTTGTTCTGGATGGGCAGTGTCTACTTTTTGGTGCGCGCGATGAACCGCAATCGGCCAGAGTTGTTGTTGTGGTGTGGCGTGCTGCTCGGCCTGGGATTGGAAAACAAACATTCGACGGCATTCTTTCTGATCAGTCTTACCGTCGGTCTTCTGGCGAGTCCCGAGCGCCGCTGGTTTCGCACGAAATGGCTTTGGATGGCTGCCGTGGTGATCGTACTGCTGAGCCTGCCCAATCTCATCTGGCAATATCAGCACGACTTCGCGACCTGGGTCGATCTCAGCAACGTGAAAAAGATTCACAAGAACGTCGAACTGCCACCGCTTCCATTCCTGAAGCAGCAGATCATGACGTTACTCCCGATCAACGCCCTGATTTGGATCGCGGGACTCGGATTTTTGCTGTTTCACCGCGATGGCAAGCGCTATCGCGTGCTCGGCGTAACTTATCTCGTGTCCCTCGCGATCATGATGGCTCTCCACGGCAAGGACTACTATCTCGCGCCGATTTATCCAATGCTGTTCGCCGCCGGCGGAGTCTTCTGGCAGAAGTTCATCGAATTGCACTCTCGGCTGCGCTGGGTGAACGTGGCGTTGCCGGTCGTGCTGCTGGTTCTGGGTGCGATCGCCTTCCCGCTCGTGCTCCCCGTTCTTTCGCCCGACCAGATCGTCCCCTACATGCAGGCGCTGGGCATTGGTGTCTCGCGCACCGAGACGCACATGGAAAGCAGTCTCCCGCAGCATTTCGCGGACGAATTCGGATGGCCGGAAATGGTGGCGCAGGTGGCCGAGGTCTACCATGCGATGCCCGCCGATGAGCGCGCCAAGACTGCCATTCTAGCGGGCAATTACGGCTCCGCCGGGGCGATTGACTTCTTTGGGCCGCGCTACGGCCTGCCCCCATCCATCAGTGCTCATCAGAATTACTACTATTGGGGATTCCGGCAATACACAGGTGAGAGTTTGATCATGCTCAATTGGCAGCTCGACGACGCCCAGTACTGGTGCCAGAATGTCGAAGAAGGCTCGAAGGTTGGACATCTATATGCCATGGGCTGGGAACACTACACCATCCTGATCTGTCACGGGCTCAAGAAGCCGCTGGCGGAGGCCTGGCCGCACTTCAAAGTTTGGGATTGACGTTCGCCGGTCCTCGCGAATTTTCGATAGCGCTAGTTTCTGTCTTGCCGGCTAAGTAAGCTGCGAGCTACGAGCTGCGAGCTTAGGGCGAACTGGTCGCTCGCAGCTCGGAGCCCACGCTGCGTCTTTTTCCTCGCTGCTTCCGGTAGAATAGAGACACATGTCTGACCGCAACTTTACCCTCGATGAAGCGCAGATGCTGCTGCCGATTTTGGAATCGCTGCTGAAACAGGCAATCCACGGCAAGAAGCTGATTGAAGACGTGGACGCCGAGTTACAGGAAACGGCGCACCGCGTTTTTCTCAATGGTGGGACCATGCTGAATGTGGTCCACCTGGCGCGGCGCAAGGCCGAGCGCGAGAAGGCGATTCGCCGCATCAAGGATGCTCTCGCCGAAATCGACGCCAGCGGCGTGCAGGTGAAAGACCTCGACATCGGATTGCTCGATTTCCCCTGCAAGGTGGAAGGTGAAACCCTCCTGCTATGCTGGAAACTGGGCGAGGGAGCGATCACGCATTGGCACGGGACGAGCGAGGGCTTCGCCGGCCGCAAGCCGATTGATCAGCGGATCGCGAACGCGGGAAAGAAGCGCCCGAAGTAGGAAAGGGCTCTCAGCTATCAGCTCTCAGTATAAAGTGGCTTCGTATCAGGGTATCGCTTTAGCGATACCTTACTTTCTGCCAAGTTGTATGCGCCTTTCGCGGCTGGGTCTACTTTTCCGCAGCCGGCTGGAAAACGCTGCGCAAGTTCAGGATCGCACTCCGTTCTTTATATTCGAGGTTGCTCCCAGCACGCGCTGAGCGTGGGCGAGGAATGACCTAAGTCATGCACTCGGAAACCGAGCCAGCGGGAGTTCTGCTAAAATTACGCTGTCTGAGGCAATTTTCTATGTTGACTGGGCGCAAATTGGCGTTGACGCTTGCTTTCGCGGTTCTAGTTGCACTGGCCTTTGGCGTCAGCTGCCGGGGGTTCTTCGTTCAGCCCACGCTGAGCTCGATCACGGTCACGCCACTGACGCCAACCATCGAAACTGGCAGTACGGATAATACCGTGCAAATGACGGCTACAGGCCAATACAATGATGGCAGCACGGGCAATCCCCCTGTCCAGTGGAGCGTTTCTCCGACGGGTTTTGCCACGATCAGCGCTTCCGGCTTAGTGACCTCAGAGAGCCTGGGCACGACAACGGTCACTGCGACTTCCACACAAAATCCATCCATCAGTGGGACGCAGTCGCTAACGGTCACCGTTGGGTGCATCCAGTCAATCACTTTGAAGCCGACGAGCGCGAGCCTCAGCGCTTCAAGTACGCCTAATACCGCGCAATTCGCAGCCACGGCGACCACGTGCAATGGCCCAGTCGTCATTACAGATACCGCTATTTGGGCCTCCAGCAACCAGACGGCGGCGACGGTCGATGCTGGCTTCGTCACGGCGCAGGCGGTAGGTACCACGAATATAACGGCCTCGTCTGGGAACGTTACTAGCCTGGCAGCCGCCGTGAATGTCGGTCCGTGATAGTAGTGGTTAACAGCCGGCTACCCCAGGTCTCGCGTTTTTAGAGACTGGGGATTCCACCGCCGCGTGGAAGCTAGGGATTCTCCTGCAAGTTGAGGAAGCGAAGCGACGATTATTCACGTCCCGAGACGGGACAGCGGCCAGAACCGTCCGCCAAACTGCTGGCGAAGTGGCCGGAAGTAACAGAATGACGGTCGGCGGAAGCGTCTCGCGTTATAGTGGATAGCGAGCCCGTGAAGCGCATCCTCCATCCATTCTTGTTGTGCATTTTGACGTGTAGTCTACTTCTCCTTCTCCTGTTGTTGTCAGCCTGCAATCGCGGCCGCGGGCGTGTGCTGGAGGTCGCCTACGTTTCCGGAGTTCAGGCCATCCTGCGCGACCACGTGGCGGCAGTCTACGAGAAAGCGGGGGTGGTCAAGAACGGCGAGCGCGTGGAAGTGCTCGACCATGACCGCCGCTTCGTCAAGGTGCGCACGGCAACCGGCATAACGGGATGGGTGGAGCAGCGATACCTCGTCGGTCAGGATGTCTTCGATCGGATCCAGAAGCTGACCGCCGATAACCGCAACGATCCCGTGCAGGCGCAAGGCGCGACTCGCAACAACACGAATCTGCATGTCGAACCGGGGCGGGATACCGAACATCTCTATCAGATTTCTGCCGGCGAGAAGCTTGCGCTGTTGAAGCGAGGCACCGCCGAGAAGCCAGGCGCGGTTATGCCCCCGTCGCGCACCGCATCTCGCCCCGATACGCCGGGCAGGAATGCGAATGAGCAAGACAAGAAACAGCCCGTGCCAGCGGCCCCGGTTCCGGTAATCGAGGATTGGTGGCTGGTGCGCGACTCAAACCAGCGTGTCGGCTGGGTGCTGGCTCGCATGATCGATCTCGATGTCCCGCTCGACGTTGCGCAATACGCGGAAGGCCAGCGCATCGTTGCGTTCTTCGTGCTGAATCAGGTGCAGGATGGAGACAAGAAGGTCCCGCAGTACTTGACCGTCCTGACCGAACCCAGGGATGGCCTGCCGTTTGACTTCAACCAGATTCGCGTCTTCACCTGGAATGTGAAGCGCCATCGCTATGAGACGGCTTATCGCGAGCGCATGGAAGGCGTCCTGCCCGTGACCGTTGCACAGGAAAGCTTTGACAAGGAAGGCATGCTCCCGGCGTTCGTGATTCGCGTGCAGGACGACGATGGCAAGGTTACCGAGCGCAAATATAAACTCAACACGCCGATTGTGCGTCGAGTGCTCGCGCCGGGAGAGCAGCCGGTGCGGAGTGTCGGCCGGAGAGCTGTGAGTAAGAAAGCTAAGCGGAGACGGTAAGAACGACAAATCTGCCTCTGCGGTTAAATCAACTGTAGAAGTCGGCAATGCTCTCGACGACGTAGCCGATCTCGCCCTCGGTCAACTCCGGGAACATCGGCAAGGCCAACACTTCTTTGGCAGCCTGTTCCGAGACCGGCATGTCTCCCGCCTTCATTCCGAGATAGGAAAAAACGGGCTGCAAGCAATTCCAAAGCAACCACAGGGAACCACAGAGGACAGAGAGCTTCCTCAGGGCGTGGGCTTGCGGGGGGCGATCTGGGGAGGTTTTGGCGGGGGAGCCGTGCCGGCGAAATGCTGCTGCCAATCCGCCAACTCAGCGCGCAACCGGTCGAAGTTGAGACTGGGAAATGAGCTGTCCGCGCCCTTGAGATTGCGCAGGGCACGTTCGAGAACCGAGCGCGCCCCCACATGGTTGCCGGTAGACTCGTGATGAAAGGCGACCGCCAACTGAATCAGACCCTGCACGTGCAGACGGAGGCGCCGGCGCGAGGGGCGGTCGCGAGGCAGAACGCGCCAGACGTCTTCTAGAACTTCATGAGCGTCGAAAAAATGGGCCTGGTTGAACAGATCGAGACCTTTCTGAAGGTGCCCATGCTTAGGCGAGATGGTCATAACGGCTAGCCTCCGCAGATTGTGTCCCACTGTGATTGACAATCTACATGTTTCCATAGATTAATCGGTGATCTCCATCCAGGAAAGTGTAGAGTCCTCGGAGTACAAACCTATGTCATTGAAAAATATGGTCGTTATCCGGTTCTATTTTGGAAGGCCGATTGCATTTAAGCTCTCGCTATCTTTACAAGACTCCTGGTTGGGGCTGTGTGCCGATGTCAGGCCTCACTGAGCAATCAACGGAACTTGATTAACCGCAGTTAGATTCCCAGATTCAGATAGGAGAATTCGAATGGAATCAGCATTCCGCAGCATTTGGACTTACTCTCTGCTCGCGTTCGTCGCACTAGCCCTTTGCGTTGGAGCTTTCGCGCAAGGCGGACAGGGCGAATTGACTGGTTTAGTGACCGACTCAACCGGGGCCGTGGTTTCGGGCGTCGAAGTTAAGTTGACCCAGAATGCGACCGGCGAGGTACGCACTACCGTGACCACCCCGGCGGGCACTTACAATTTCCCAGCGCTTCCGATCGTCGGCACATACACCTTGGAGGTAGCAAGCAAGGGATTTAAGTCGGTAAAGGTGCAGGGCGTCGTGGTTAGCGTAGGTGTGGCGACGACGCGCGATATTAGGTTGGAAGTTGGTGCGGCCACCGAGCAGGTCACGGTCGAGGCGGGAGCGCAGATGGTGCAGACCGAAAACTCCTCACTCTCGACGTCGTTGGACCGGCGCATATGGCAGGACATGCCGCTGGAAGCACGCAATTCAAATGATTTCATTGGTTTGCTGCCAGGCGCAGAACCGGCGCTGAACTCCGGCGCTGGCACCGTCATGGGGGGGACCGACCGCGGCGCGTCCGTCAATGGCTCCCGCAGCGGCACCGGCAACTTCATGGTGGAAGGCTTTGACAATAACGATCAGGGTCTTGGGGGTGGCGGAAGTTTAGGTTCAGGGGCGGGCGGGTCCAACACCACCATCTCTCCCGACGCCATTGAAGAGTACCGCGTCATCGAGGGCACGCCGTCTGCAGAGTACGGCAAGGCTGGCGGGTTTGTGACCGACACCGTGCTCAAGGGTGGAACGAACCAATTTCATGGTTCTCTGTTTGAATACAACCGCATTCAGGCGCTGGCGGCGAACAGCTTTTTCTCGAATCTCGCCGGGGAGCAGGACCACCTTATCCGTAACCAGTTTGGCGGCTCGGTTGGCGGGCCAATCGTCAAGGACAAGACGTTCTTCTACTTCACGGCTGAAGCCCATCGTCTGCGAATCAACAGCCCGTTAAGCGTGAATACGACCACGCCGGACTTCATAAACTTTGTGCAGACCGGCGGATTCGAGCAATTCATGGAGGGCACTGGCATTTACGCTGGACCATATAACGACATGACGAATCCGAACTCAACCGGACTGTGCAACGGGCTCACAGGAGCGCCCTGTCCGGGTGCTTTCGCCGGGAATGCAACCACCGGCCCGGTCTTTCAGAAGATGATTGCCGCACAGTCCAATCTCCCGCTCTGCACTGTGGGTGCGGGAAATTGCGTGATCACTCCACTCACTTATGATAAAAATGGCGTTCCCCATGGCAGCCAGGTTGGTGCAGGTCTGTGGACAGGTGGCCCTAATGTGCTTGGGACCCCGTCGGTCATCTATCCGGTAAATGTGTACGGAACGGTTGGCATATCGCAGCCGGAAGTTCTGAACCAGATGCGATATACGACCAAGTTTGACCACAAACTCAGTTCCAAGGACCAGATCAGCGCCTCGTACCTGTATGACAATGCGGATGTTAGTGAACCATTTGGGGGCAACAACGTCGCAGGGCCGACGCTCTTCGACCACGGGCGAGCGCAGAACGCGGGCGTGACCTGGTCGCATACCTTCAGTCCGACCATCCTGAACCAGGCACGTATGTCATATGTTCGGCACACCGGAAACTTCCCGGGCGACCCCAGCGTGGCGGGAATGCCGAGCACCGTAAGCGCGTTCGATTCGCCTAACTTTGGGTTAGGCAATGCTGCCAATATACCTCAGTTCTTTACCGAGAATGCATTCATCTATAAGGACGACCTCTCGGTGACCAAGGGCAAGCACAACTTCAAAGGCGGCGCCGAATACCGTCGTACTCGCAATGGGAGCAGCTTCGACTCTTACAAGAACGGCTACAACATCGACAACGACATCGAGGATATACTTACCGACGCTACCTTCAGCAACAACTGGGAAAACTACTACGCCCATGGCCCCGTTTTCGGTTCCATGTACGCCGGGCTTGCTTCCCTTAACCCCACAAACGGTCAATTGCCCGTTTATTATCGGGGATTTCGAGCCAACGAAGTTGCCCTGTACGTGCAGGATGACTGGCGGGTTCTTCCTCGCTTGACCGTGAACCTGGGCGTGCGCTGGGAGTATTTCGGGCCGCCGCGCAATTTCCAGGACGGTCTCGACGCCAATTTCTACCAGGGCGTGCCGGTTTTGCAGGCAAACCCGTGCGTGCCACCCCCAGCGGGAACCTGCACCAGCCTCCCCAACCCATTTTACCCGGCATCTACCAGCACGTATTATGCGGGATTCGCCACAGGCGCAGTGCAACAGAGGAACCACGACATCTGGAACAAAGACTTGAATAACTTTGGTCCGCGTTTCGGGTTTGCCTATGACGTCCTGGGGAACCAGAAGCTAGTTGTGCGTGGCGGATTCGGGGTCAACTACGATCGCATCTACAACAACATCTTCGAGAATATCCGATTCAATCCGCCCTTCTTTGCCGTAGGCGAACTGGGCGAGCTTGCGGTTGGAACGCCCGTCACCAACTTGGTGGCGGCATCGCTGGTGACCTATCCGTTTACCGGCACCTCTTCATTCTTAAATTACCCATTGACACCCTCGATCCGCGCAATGGATCAGAACCTGGTGACGCCGTATTACGAGCAGGCGCACTTGGGCTTCCAATACCAAATCGCCAAGGATTTTGTGCTGGAGTCGAACTACGTGGGCACGTTTGGCCACAAGTTGTTGGATATCGAGGGCCGGAATACTTACGACGGGAAAAACTCGGCTGGATTCCAACACACGTTAGTTAACCCGAACCTCGGCAATATCAGCTTCCGCACCAACGCTAACGACTCGAACTACCACGGATTTCAGACGACTCTGGTCAAGCGCTTCTCGGGTGGTCTGCAATTCAACGCCAACTACACTTTCGCGAAGGCGATGGATGACGTGAGCGATACCTTCACCACCAAAAACGCCAGCGCCGCCGCCTACCCGACCGACAGCTCGAATCCTCACCTGGACTACGGCCCGGCTGACTTCAACGTGAAGCACCGGATCGTGACTAGCTTCGTTTACGATCTACCGTTCGCCAAGTCGAACCGCTGGATTGGTGGCTTTAGTATGTCGGGAATCGTGTCGTGGCAGACCGGGACTCCGTTTAACGTCTTTAACAGCGCTGTGGACAGCAACAAGGACGGCCAATTCAACGACCGGGCGAACTATATCGGTTCCGGCCCGATCACAGATGCCATCAACCATGACCAAGAGCCATGGCGGGGCTATCTGAATCCTGCCCAGTGGGCAATGCTCAATACAGCCCCGGCGCTGCCCTGCCCGGCGACCGTCAACATGGGTTTGTGGTGCCAGGGAACGGCGCTTGGCCAGATGGAACGTAACACTCTCACGGGTCCGGGTTTCTTCAACACCGACTTCAGTGTCAAGAAGGGCTTTAAACTGACGGAGAGAGCGACCCTCAGATTCGAAGCGAACTTCTTTAACATCTTCAACCACCCGAATTTCTTGTATCCGGAAGGCAATCTGAATGATGGGACATTCGGAAAATCAACGGCGACGTTCGACAATAACGGGCAGTCGGGAGGTCCGCGGATCACTCAGTTGGTGGTGCGGGTTGACTTCTAACTGACGCGAAATCTGAAACGACACTTAAGGCCGGCCGAAAGGCCGGCCTTTTTTCCGCCCGGCAGGATTGCGTGTGCTAGACTTTTCGCATCCCCTTATGCAGGTTTGCCGCCGGCTATTCCTCGTTGTTTTGGTTTTGGCACTGGGTGCAGGCGGCGCCAACCAAACCCAACTGCCCCCCAACGGGCCATCGAGAGCCGCCAAACCGCCCAACATCATCCTGATCACGCTCGACACGACCCGTGCCGACCGCATGGGTTTTCTTGGATCCAGTCGTGGACTGACCCCCAATCTAGACGCCTTGGCGAAGCAGAGCGTGGTTTTCACGCGCGCGTACGCACAGGTTCCTCTGACCAGTCCCTCGCACGCCGTGCTGCTGACTGGAACCTATCCGCAGTTCAACCATCTCGACGACCTCGCGGATCCCTTGCGTCCCGAGCTTCCCTATCTGCCCGACCTACTCCATCAGCATGGCTATCACACGGCAGCGTTCATCGGCTCCATAGTTCTTGATCCCGAGAGCGGAGCAGCCCCGGGCTTCGAGCGCGGGTTTGACGTCTATGACGCAAACTTTCACAATTCGAAGCCCGGCGAAGACCGCTATCAAAGCCTGGAGCGTCGCGCTGAAGACGTCGCCAACCACGCCATGGGTTGGCTAAGCCATCACCAGGAGACGCCGTTTTTCATCTGGCTGCATTTCTACGACGCCCACGAACCGTATGATCCACCGGAGCCGTTTAAGAGTCACTATGCATCCGAGCCTTACGACGGCGAGATCGCCTACACAGATTCGGTCGTTGGCAGCCTTCTGGAGGTGCTGCAGCGGCACGGGCTGTACCAGAACACGGTCATCGCGGTGGCCGCGGACCACGGAGAAGCGTTTGGTGAACACGGGGAGAGGTGGCACGGCGTGTTCCTGTATGACGAGACGATCCATGTCCCGCTGCTGTTGAAGCTGCCCGGCGAGAGGTTCGCTGGCAAGCGCGTGGAGGCTCGCGTGGCGCTCGCCGACGTTGCGCCGTCATTGCTGCAGGCTGCGCGCATTCCCGTCTCTTCTACCATGCAGGGGCAATCGCTTTTCCCGCTGATCGATGCTCCGAAGTCCGCCGGAGGTAAAGAGAGCAAGTCGCCAGACCGCGCCATCTATTCCGAGACGGACTACGCCCATCGCGCCTTCGGTTGGAGCGAACTGCGCTCCTGGCGGGTGCAAAAGTACCTGTATATCCAGGCGCCGAAAAAAGAGCTGTACGACCAGTCCTCAGATCCCGATGATCTCAAGAATCTGGCGACGGCCGCGAAGGCTGTTGCCGATACCCTAGATGGCCAGCTTTCGACTTTCCGGAAGAAGACGAGCGGCCCGACGGTCGAGCAAGCGGAACTGGATCCAGCCCGGGTGGAAAGCCTGCGCGCTCTCGGCTATCTGGGTTCCGATAGCGGAAACTCGAACCGCAAAGAAAAAGCGTTGGTTGACCCCAAGGACGAGATCGATTTCGCGAACCAGCTTCACGACTTTCTGATTGACCTTGAAGCAGATCGTTACGAAGCAGCCTTCACAGGTCTGCGCGATATAACGCAGCGGTACCCTTCCGACGCGGGCACCGCCTATCTCGAATTCGGCAGAGCTCTGGTTCACCGTGAAAAATTTCAGGAGGCGGTACCGATCTTGCGCACCGCTGTGGAGAAAAATCCGGACTCCTCAATGGCGCATTACGAACTGGGGCTGGCGCTGCTCAAAACGGATCAGTGGGAAGCAGCGCTCCCGGAAATTCAGGCAGCGGTGGAGCGCAAGCCGACTTCAGCTCAGCTGCACTATTATCTGGCGGCGGTACACACCCGCCTGAAGCAGGTGCCCGAAGCGACCAGGGAATATGAGAAAGCTCTGGAACTTGATCCCGATCATTTCCAGGCCAACTTGAGGTACGGTCGACTGCTTTTCTTGGAGGGACATCCGGAGGCGGCACTGGCGAAACTGAGTCGTGCGGCCAAGGCGGATCCAAACTCGGCGGAGGCTCACGCGTTTCTCGCAGATGCCTACCAGCAGCTCGGGCAAGCCGAGAATGCGAGCCGGGAAAGAGCCAAAGCTGCCCAACTGAAAACTCAGCCGCCCGAGTAGATTCCGGCCCCGTTCATGGGCCCTTGCTTCGTTCCCGTTTCGCGTCTTCGGTTCGGCCCGCGCGTTCGTAGGCTTCGGCGAGGGAGAGGTGTGCTGGGGTGAAGGCGGGCAGGCGTCCGGTAGCGATTTCAAGGTGGACGATGGCGGTTTTGAAGTCACCGGTCTTTAGCAGGCTGGCGCCGATTTCGTAGTGCGCCCAGGCGGAGTCGGGCTGGAGTTCAATCGCTTTGTGCAGATGCTTGACCGCCTCGGCGTATTGCGCTTTTCGGGCCAATGCCGCACCGAGAGTGTACTGCGCCAGGTAGAGGTCGGGATCGGCGGAGTCGACGGACGTGAGCGCGGTAATGGTGTGCTCGGGCTTCGACTGGTCGCGAGTCCCGGCTTCGATCACTTTATTAGCCGTCGCAATTTTGTCCTTTGGATCGGTTCCCGCAACCGCGGCGACCGAGCCCGACGACTTTTGCAGTCCGATGTATCCGAGCGACGCCAGTTTCTGCATCTCGGAAGAGCTCAACTCCGCGGAAGACTTGCCGGCCTCGCCGTTGAAATGGCGAGCAAAGTTATCGAGTTGTGCGGCCATCGTGTCGAGGGTGGCCTTCGAGCTCTGAGCCAGGTTGTGCGTCGCGCCTGGGTCGGCGGTCAAGTCGTAAAGTTCGGGCTTGGGGGCGCGGATATAGAGATACTTGCTCGCACGCCAGGATTCGAGCGGGCTCCAGCCGAATCCGCGCTGGGGCAGATCGGCGCGGGAATACACGGGCTGGTCATTACTGCTCCCACTACCGCTGCCGCCACTGGCTTTTGCGATACGCAACAGCGACTGTCCCGGCATTTGCGAGGGAACCGGGATCGCGGCGATTTCCAGCAGAGTAGGAGCGATGTCCACGAGCCTTACCTTGGCGGCTACTCGGGTGGTTGCTGGTTTCGCGGCTGGCTGGCTCTCTGGAAGCTTTAAGAGCAGCGGGACGTGAATGGTTTCGTCGTATAGAAAAATACCGTTCGTGTCCTCGCCGTGGGCACCCAGGCTCTGGCCGTGGTCGGCGGCGACGATCACTGCGGTATTTCCGTAGATTTTCCGCTGTTGCAAGGCGTTGATTAATTTGCCGATGGCTGAATCGGCTGCGGTGATAGCGGAATTGTAAGAAGTAGCTGGTGCGCGCGCATCGCTGACATGAACCCATAGAAAAAATTGTCCCTGCGCATTGTGGTCCAGCCAAGCGACGGCGCGGGCGACCACCTGATCTCCGCGGCGCTCCGTTACGGGAGGACGGGCGTCACCGGGCATCGCGGGCCGAAAGCCAGCATCGTATGTCTGGAAACCGCGGTCGAAGCCTTGTGCCAGCCCATTCTGCGGGTCGAGATCAATGGAGCCAACGAACGCGGCCGTGCGATAGCCCTGCGTTTTCAGCAAGTCCGGAAGGTAACGTAGCGCTGGCGGCAGTGTTCCACCAATCTCGCTCATGCCGGTGCTCAGGGGGTAGGCTCCGGAAAGAATGGTCGCGTGCGAAACAACGCTGGCCGGCGCCTGGGCGTAGGCATGCTCGAAGACAATGCTTTTCCCAGCGAGACGATCGAGGTTGGGCGTAAGCGCTCCCTTGGCGCCGAGGAAGCCCATGCGGTCGGCACGGGTGGAGTCGAGGGTGATCAGCACCAGGTTGGGTTTGGGCGTGGCTGCGGCGAAAGAGAAACTCAGACTAAGAAGGATCAGAATCACGCCGGCAGCGACTTTTCGTATCATGACAGTTAGTGTAAAGGCTGCGCCGCCATTGATCAAAAGATGCTGAAAACCTGCAGTCTTGACGTCCCGGCAACTCCTTGTACAATCTATATACCTGCTCCTCGGGATCCCCAATCTCGTGGTGATATCGTGATCACCACCCATCGTTGGCCAGGAAGGCTCGATGGCCCTCCGTGAAGCTGGACCATATTGTTTGCAGATTATTTGTAGTGACCGCGCCCTTCAGAAAACGTCTTCGCCTAGTGTGCCTGCTGGCTTTGTGTGCCGCGGGTCTGAGCCTATTTCTTTCCTGTCAGCACGCGCGGGGCGGAGCGGTTGGATCCAGGAAGATGATCATCCTGGGGGTTGACGGCCTCGATCCGGACCTGCTCACGAAGTTCATGGCGGAAGGCAAGATGCCGAATTTTGCCCGACTGGCCGAGCAGGGATCGTTCCGGCGTTTGACAACCAGCATCCCACCGCAAAGCCCGGTGGCGTGGTCAAACCTGATCACGGGAATGAACGCCGGAGGGCATGGCATTTTTGATTTCATCCACCGCGATCCGAAAACTTTTCAGCTTTATTTTTCCACATCGAAGGTCGAGGGGCCGAAGCACAGCTTTCATATCGGGAGTTGGGTGATTCCGCTGGGCAGCGGTTCGGCGGAGCAGTTGCGGCATGGCAAGGCCTTCTGGGAGATCCTCGACGAACAAAGCGTGCCCAATTATGTTTATCGCATCCCGGCAAATTTCCCTCCGATCACCGCGAAAGGCAAGACACTTTCCGGCATGGGCACGCCCGATCTGCGCGGCACGTATGGGACGTTTACTTTCTACACGGATGATCCAACCGCGGCTGTTGGAGCCGTCGAGGGCGGGGAAGTGGTGCAGGTCGAGGTGAAGGATAATCGGGTCACGACCAATCTGATCGGACCGGACAACACGTTTCGCAAGAACTCGCCTCCATCTACCGAGCCTTTCACGGTTGACGTAGATCCGCTGGAGTCAGTTGCGCGCATCGGCTTGCAGGACCAGCAGTTTGTGTTGAAAGAAGGCGAATGGAGTGGATGGGTTCCGGTGGAATTTCAGCTCATGCCGCTGATTGGCAATGTGAAGGGGATCTGCCGCTTTTATCTCAAGCAGACGCATCCGCGGTTTCAACTTTATGTGTCGCCCATCAATATTGATCCGGAGAATCCCGCCCTGCCCATTTCCACGCCGACGAGCTATTCGAGCGATCTAGCGAAACAAATCGGGGAATTCCACACACAAGGCATTGCCGAAGATACGAAGGCGCTCACCGCCGGCGTACTCGACGATAAAGAGTATCTGGAACAGGCGCACACCGTGCTTGCTGAACATCGGCGCGCGTTCGATGTTGAGTTTCCAAAATTTCACAACGGCCTGTTCTTTTTTTATTTTTCGAGCCTCGATCTGAACGGACACATGCTGTGGCGGCTGACCGATCCGCAGAGTCCCGCATACGACGCCGCGCTCGCGGCTCAGTACGGGACCGCGCTGGAGGAATTTTACGAGCAGATCGATCAGGTGCTGGGCGAGGTGATGCCGAAGGTCGATCAGAATACGACTCTGCTCGTGCTTTCGGACCACGGATTTGCTCCTTACCGGCACTCGTTCAATCTGAATACGTGGTTGCTGAACAATGGCTACATCACTCGCAAAGAAGGCGTCGGCGGGGATGCGAGCGAGCCCTTTGCCGATGTGGATTGGAGCCGCACACGTGCGTACGGGCTGGGGTTAAACGGACTATATCTGAATATTCGCGGACGCGAGCGCGAGGGCATTGTCGGGTCTGGCGCTCAGGCCGACCAATTGCTGCAGGAAATCCGGCAGAAGCTTTTGGAGGTTCGCGATCCGAAGGATGGTTCTCAGGTGATCACACGAATCGACCTGGCCAGCGAAGCTTACCAGGGTCCCTACGCGCGCGAAGGTCCGGATGCGCTGGTCGGTTACAACCGCGGATATCGCGCGGGATGGAAGACGATTTTGGGCGCGTTTCCGGCGGACGTACTCGAGGACAACACGAATGCGTGGAGTGGCGATCATTGCATGGACTTCACCAAAGTTCCGGGAGTGCTGTTGAGCAACCGCAAGATTGCAGCGGAGACCCCGGCGCTGACGGATATCTCGCCCACAATTCTGGCGGAATTCGGAATCGCGAAAACGAAGGATATGATGGGGCAGTCGGTATTTCAGCCGCGCTAGGGCTTTGACATACGTGGAGCGACGGGCGCGGACGCCCGCCGGACCGCCGCCGGGATGGCGGCGCTACAAATGAAAACGGGGAGAGATCATGTTTGGTTCACACAAAGTGAAGATCGAAGGCGAACTGCTGGAGAAGGTTAAGCAGTGTTCGGATGCCGCGGGATACGAATCGATCGACGAATTCGTAATTCACATGCTGGAAAAGGAAACCAGGAAAATCCTGCCCGACGAGAGCAGCACTTCGAAGGAAGAAATACAGAAACGGCTGCGCGGACTGGGGTACATCGAGTAGCTTGACTGTCCTCTCAAAACCGGCGGCGAGCACAGGGCACGCCGTGGCAGTGGCGGCGTTCCAGTTCTCTCTGGTATCCAGTCCGCTGGCGATTGTGATCGTTCTGTCGCTGGTGGTTGGATTGCTGATGGTGGTCTTGTTCGGCTACACGTCGGATCAGAAAGCGATCGGCATTGCGAAGGATCAACTGAAGGCTCATTTGCTGGCGGTGCGCCTATATCGGGATCAGATTCCGGTGGTGATGGGCTCTTATGGCAAGATCCTGCGGGGTACCGGGCGCTACCTGAAACTTGCGTTCAAGCCGCTGCTGTACGTCATCATTCCGATTACTCTACTGATCGTTCAGATTGATCGGTATCTGGGTCAAACGCCGATTCCTCTGAACGCGCCGTTCCTTCTGACGGTCCATCTCGCCGGACAGGCCGGGAACGACGCGCTGAATAACGTCACGCTTGACCTTCCGCCGGAGATCACCATGACCGCACCTCCGGTGCACATTCCGGCGGAGAACGAAATTGTCTGGCGACTGGTGGGCTCAAAACAGGGAAAATACGAAGTGAAGATTGCCGCTGCCGGCCAGACCGCGGCGAAGGCTGTCTGTGTGGGGAATGACTTGCCACGAATCTCGACGATCCGCTTGCGTGGACGATTCTGGGAGCGTATGTTCTCGTCGGCCGAGGCGGCGCTGCCCGAGAGTAGTCCGATCGAGTCCATTTCTATCAATTACGCGGATCGCAATATCGAGATCGCGGGCTATGGTATGAACTGGATCTGGCTGTTCTTCATCTTGTCGATGGTGGCAGGATTTATTTTCAAGGAGCTATTGGGGATACAGATATGAAGAGATTGTGTGGGGTGGACACTCCTGTCCGCCTGTGTGGATTGGCTATCAAGTCGCGGGACAGGCGTGGACGCCCGTCAGTCCATCGCGAGCGCATGCATTTCGCGGGCGGGAGCGCCCGCGCCACACGGTTCTTGCTGATCGCCCTCATTTTCTTGCCTGCGCTTGCGCATGCTTACGCCGGGCCGGGTGCTGGATTTGCGGTGCTGTCATCGTTCTGGGCGATCTTTGTTGCGTTCCTCTATTCGTTCTACGCGCTGATGACGTGGCCATTTCGCCAGTTGTTCCGCTTTCTCCGGCGGCGAAACGCGTACGGGAAAGCGACGTTTGAGCGAGCGGTGATTTTGGGATTTGATGGTATGGATCCGGAGCTCGCCGACCGGTTTATGAAGGAAGGCCGGCTGCCGAATCTGGCGAAATTGCGCGACAAAGGAACCTTCAGCAAGCTGCGCACAACGTTCCCCCCGATTTCTCCCGTGGCATGGTCGACATTCATGACCGGGGTGAATCCGGGCAAGCACAACATCTACGATTTTCTGGCGCGCGATACCAGCAACTATCTCCCGTTCCTTTCGTCGGCTGAAATCAAGGGGCCGAAGAGGCATATCAAGATCGGCAAATATTCCATTCCGTTCGGCAAGACAGAAATCAAGGCAATGCGGAAGGGCACACCGTTCTGGCACTGGCTGGGCGATGCTGGAATCTTCAGTTCGGTGATTCGCGTTCCGGTTACGTTTCCGCCAGAGAAGTTCCAGGGCGTGCTGCTTTCCGGGATGTGTGTGCCCGACCTGAAGGGCAGCCAGGGCACGTTTTGCTTGTGCACGACCCGTGCTTCGAACGACAAGTTTCGCGAAGGCGGCGTGCGTGTGCCCATCGAGCGCAGCAAAGGTGTGTGCCGATCTTATGTTCCGGGACCGGATAATCCGGTGAAAGAGAATGCCGGCGAATTGCGCGCAGATTTCGAAATTCGGCCGGAGCTGGGATCGAAGTCGGCGCGCATCGTGTTCGGTTCCGAAAAGTTAACATTGAAAGTTGGGGAATATTCCGAGTGGGTTCCGGCCGAGTTCAAGGCTGGAATGGGGTTCACGGCACATGGCATCTGCCGTTTCTATCTCAAGGAACTTTCGCCGGAGGTTGAAGTCTATGTTACGCCGGTGAACATCGATCCCGGGCATCCGGACCTGCCGATCTCGCACCCGGTGACTTATTCAATTTATCTGGCCAAGCTCTTCGGGCCGTACGCAACGCTTGGCTTGGCGGAAGACACTTGGGCGCTCAACGAGCATGTGCTCGATGACGATGCCTTCCTGGTGCAGGCTTACGGCAATCACGAAGATCGCGAGCGGATGCTGTTTGATGCGCTCGATAAAACGAAACAGGGGCTGTGCACGTGCGTCTTCGATACGACGGACCGCATCCAGCACATGTTTTGGCGCTATCTGGAAGAGGACCATCCGGCGGCGCGCGATGTGCCGCACAGCCAACATCCGAAGGTGATTCAGGATCTGTACGAGCGCATGGATCGACTGATTGGGCGGGTGATGGAAAAGATTGACGACGACACGCTGCTGCTGGTGATCTCCGATCATGGGTTCAAGTCGTTTGCACGCTGCATGAATTTGAACGCCTGGCTGCATCAGAACGGATATCTCGCGCTAAAGGATGGCAAGACCGAGAGCGGCGACTGGTTCGAGGACGTGGATTGGTCGCGCACGCGCGCTTACACCATGGGGCTCAACGGACTTTATCTGAATATCAAAGGGCGTGAGAAGCAGGGGATTGTCGATCCCTCTGAAGCTGAGGCATTGAAAAGCGAGTTGCAGCAGAAGTTGAATGGGCTGGTGGATCCGGCCTCGGGTACGGTGGGAATCACGGGTGTGTTTATTGCGGACAATGTTTATCGCGGGCCGTATACGGAGAACTCGCCGGACCTGATTGTTGGCTATGGCGCGGGCTATCGCGCCTCGTGGGACTCGGTGCTGGGCAAAGTTACCTCGCGAATTTTCGAGGACAACATCAAGGCCTGGAGCGGCGACCACTGCATCGATCCGAGACTGGTTCCGGGAGTTTTGTTTTCGAGCCACAAGTTCATTGCAGAGAAGCCTGCGATTGTCGATGTGGCGCCGACGATCCTGAAACTGTTCGGGCTCGCGCTGCCTGCGCATTTCGACGGCAAGCCGTGGACAGTGGCGGCGAAAGCTTAGTGACGGGCTCTGGGTGTAAGCGTCAGTTAGCGACAGTTATCATGAACTCTAGGGATGCGGGTCACAGACATAATCGGATCGGCGAAGTCGTACCTGAAGCGCACGAGCCTACGTGTGTTCCCCATGCGATGGAGGCGAATAGGGAAAGGCGGGTCGATTTCAATGATTTTGCTCCTTCGCAAGCCGCACGCGTTCTCTGAAGACAATATCCGACTCGCAGCTGAACGGGCCTGGGGGCTCTCGTTCTTGGGGGGCGAAGTGTCTACTCGTCGCGTCATCAAGTCAGATGGCACAATTTTCTTACAAGCCGGGCCGCACCGTCTTAGCTTCGTCAATGAGTCCAAGCCGTATAAAGACAGGCCAGAGGAAGACTTGAGCTGGCTTTCGATGCCAAGCCAAAAGAAACTCTGGTCAGAACATACGGCATGCTGCTGGGTCAATTATCAGACAACGGGGACCGACGTAGAGCTGGCGTTCTGCGTTCTATCCAAAGTCGTCGCGCAAATATTGGATGAAAATTGCCTTGGAGTGTTCATCCCGTACCTGTTTAGTCTAGTACCCGCTGAAGAGGCTTCCGTGGATTTTCCGAGAGTCGGAGAATATCGGTTTTCGGGTCTCATCCCTGACTCGTAACCCTCGAAATGACTCGGGCTCTAAGGTAAGTGGTGAAAAATCCCGATTTCGCGTGCGCCGTGAAAAGGCACTGGACTTCAGCGGGTGCAACTCCCGCCCGGGAACTGGTTCGCTCCACCCGGTAGCAACCGAAACGACTGCAGAGGTAACGAAGCGGTCGGAGCTTTCGGTGTAGAGGGTCGCTAGGCGACTCGGCGAGCGTGCAGGCCATAACGTGAGTGAACGCTGAGCAGGCCTCGAAACGATTAATGCAGGAGCCGACCCACCGTGTAATTGGGGAAGGCCGACGATGATGGAAATAGTCCGAGCGAATGAAGTCCATCAAACCTGCCGGGGTAATGGCGATGGCATGCAGGCAGAGGAGACCAGACGCAACACGGGAAGCCCCCGCGGTGATCGCAATGAATAAGGATCAACTGGCAACTCGTGAGAGATGGGCCGGGCCGTGTGGGGTGGCGGAGAGGTTCGCAGTACCTACGAAACCGGGTAACTCCGGTGGAGGGAAGGGGCCTCAGTTAAAGACGGACGCAAGAAGCAACGAAGGACATGGGGATTGACGATGAGTCTAGCCACCCCGAGTTGTGTTCAGAAGTTGCAGGCAGCGTCACACGGACCATCGTGTGTCTTTTCCGAGAGCCGGATGCGGGACATCCGCCTGTCCGGTTCGATGAGCGGGAACAGGAAACAGAACCAAGCCAAACCGGACTGAGGCGACGATGCGAAAGCATTCGTCAGCAGCCACCGGAAGACTAAAGCCACTGCGCCTGTTCTCGACTCTACTCATTGACCTGACGGTACGAATCTCAGTGAATGGCATTCCTAAGGGACCCGGCAGGAACGGGCAACTCAGGGCTGAGGTTGCGGTGGACGGGCGAGCACGCCAGTCACCCCACTTACAACTTTGTTGTTCTCGCCCGCGCTGCGAGCCAACCGACACACGCCAGCATCCCGCACCAGCCCATCGCCCTCATGATGGCCGCAATGGTCGTGTCGTACTGCAGAACGCCGAGGCTGGAGAAAATTGTATTCCAGTCGTGCTCGATGTAGTCTGAGTTTCCGGCGGTCACGAGGGGCAAAACCATAGCTCGGGCGTCCGCCATGTAGGTTGCCGTGTAAAGCCAGTTTTCAAAAAAGAAGAACAGGCAAAAGGCAAACGCCGCACTCTGGCGCTGATGGGAGAAATAGGCCGCAAGCAACAAAGGCACCAACCACTGCAGGATCGTTCCTCCCCAAAGGCCAAGCGTCTTGCCGAACCACCCGAAGAGCAAGTGTCCGCCCTCATGTACCACCAGATTGGCAGAGTCGATGAAGAGATAGCCGCCATGCAGGTGGAAAGCGTACAGGAGAAAAAAGACGTAAAAGACGAGCCAACCGGCAATTGCCCGGCGAGATATGAATTGCCAGTCGTCTCCCGCGCCAGCCCATGCCAGTACCGCGTTCAGAAGGTCGACCATGCTCAATTGTAAGAAGCACGGTTACTGAGGGCGACATTACGTTGGTGCGATCGCATAATCCGCCGGCTTCGCTTCCGCGCCATTCTACTTCCCAAACATCGGATAGTGACTGGCCGCCCCCATCAAGAACAGCATGGGGAACGAGAGCACGAAGTTCGCGCGCGAGGTAAGAAAGCCTTGTCGCGCCAGATATTTTGCTTTGTCTGGGAAAGGTGTTCCATTGGCTGCGTTGTCGGCGGTCCAATTGATGATTTTCTTCTGCGCGCGCCAGATTACGCCCCAGACGTTCAGCATCATCACCCAACCCATGCCTCCGCCTATGCCGATGGCGAGGAGGCGATTGCTCTCCCAGCCATGATCGTTGAGCCGCAGAAACAGGCAGGAAGCCGCGACCACGATAATGGTGTAAATCACGGCGAGCACGGGCCCTTTGTCGAGCGCCCCTTTACCGGGGATCGTGCAGGCATACATCAGCGCCCAGGCGACGGTCCAGATCGCAAAGAAGGTTCCCATCGCACCACCAGAAGATGCACTGCCGTTTCTGGCGTCGGAGGCGACGATGCTGCCCCAGTATGCCAGGCCCATCAACACGGTGAGCACCGATGCCCAGCGAAACCACCAGAGGGCGCGCGACATCAGGCTGGGCAGGACTTTGCCTTTGGTGGCAGGGTCGAGTTCCTTCATGAAGGGAACATTGACCAGGTTGAAGAAGTAAAGCAAGCCGAGCCAAGTTACGCCGCCAACAAAATGCAACCAACGAAACAGCATCAGAAGGTTAGTGTTGAAGTCGGAGGGAAAGTGGATTTCGGTCAAGTTCAGGCTCCTTCTGAAACCCTGTTCTGGAAGTGACGATTGTAGATGGGCGGCGAGGGAAAGGAAACCCGGTCGATTTTTCAGAGTAGATGGAAATGGGCGGTCCGGCGGCCAGGTGCGACACTCTGGAGAATATTATTGGAGGGGAAGTTGAAAAGCGCGAGACAAGGCCGTATTGTAGGAGCCGATAGGAAGAGAGCTGCCGCCAATTGCCCTCCCTAAGCTCATGGCGCAGCATCGAACCCGAAAAAAGGAGATCGGCAAATGGAAGCCAAGCCGGCACAACAGAACATTCAGGATTCCTTCCTCAACACGGCACGAAAGGAACGGCACAATATTACGATCTACCTGGTCAGCGGCGTGAAGCTGACGGGTCGTATCCGATCGTTCGACAAGTACTCGGTGGTCCTCGAAACCAGCAACCAGGAGCAGCTCATTTTCAAACATGCGATTTCGACAGTCGTCATCTCGCGCGGGGCCCACAGCCACGCGGAGCTGAAGCCGGCGGCAGTGGCGGCCCATGGGGAAGCGGCGATTCCGAGCTCCGCTTCCGGCACCGAAGGATGAAGTGAGTTTGCTTGCGCCGAGATGACTCCAGACTGAGCAGCCGCGATAGTTCGCAAAATGTTTCGCGCAAAGCGTCCAAGGCGGTGCTGAATCCATCGGAACGGCAGGAACGTGCGTTCCTGATGGGGGTGGAGTTTCGCACCGAGGGTCGCGCGGGCCGGGCAGGAAAGACAAATTCAGCAACCATTACTCCCGGCGCGCAAGCGGCTCGAAATCATGCCACCAGCGTAGCCGCCTCGTCCTCGTCTTTATCCTTATCCTTGCCGACGGATTCGCCGGACTTCAGCTCCGAGGAATCGCTCGACGAATTGCGGGCGTTGGCCACGAGTGCGGGCGCACAGATCGCCGGCGAATTCACCCAGCGCCGCGACCGGCCTGATCCTGCCACGCTGATCGGTAAGGGGAAGCTGGAGGAAATTGCGGGCGCGGCCGCATCGGTTTCCGCGGATGTGATTCTGTTCGATCATGATCTCTCGCCTTCGCAACAGCGCAATATCGAGCGCGTGGTCCACATGCGCGTCATCGATCGCACGCAGCTGATTCTCGATATCTTCGCGCGGCACGCCCGTACGCGTGAAGGTCAGTTGCAGGTGGAACTCGCTCAGCTGGAATACATGCTTCCGCGGCTGGCGGGGCGCGGCGTGGAGATGTCGCAGCTCGGCGGCGGCATCGGCACTCGCGGACCGGGCGAAACTCAACTGGAGACCGACCGGCGAAGGATTTTCCGCCGCGTCCGGCACGTTAAACAGCAAATCGAAAATGTGCGCCGCATCCGGGCGCAGCAGAGGCAACGGCGCGAGTCGGTTCCGGTGGCTACGGTGGCGCTGGTGGGATATACGAACGCGGGCAAGTCCACCCTGTTCAATGTCCTTACCAAGTCAAACGTGGAGGCGTCGTCGCGCATGTTTGCCACGCTCGATCCGACCATTCGAGGCGCTGAGTTGCCCTCAAAGCGCAAGGTTCTGTTCTCCGACACAGTAGGTTTCATCCGGCATCTTCCCCATACGCTGGTCTCGGCGTTTCGCGCCACGCTCGAAGAAGTACAGCGCGCAACGTTGATCATGCAGGTCTCGGATGCCAGCAGCCCGGTCTCCGCGGAGCAGGACGCGCAAGTCGAAAGTGTGCTCAAAGAACTCGAAGCCGACAAGAAGCCCCGGCTGCGGGTGATGAATAAGATCGATCTGCTGCTTCCCAAGCAGCGCGAGTCGCTGCGTGATGATGACCTGACCATCCATGTCTCGGCGGCAAAAGGGATCGGGCTGAGCACCCTGCTCGATCGCATCGATGCCGTGCTTGAAGGAGACCGCCCTGAGCGCGTTCGCCTGCGCATCCCGCAAAAAGAGGGCAAGATGCTGGCCCAGTTGCAGGCCGGCGCTCGTATCTATTCTCGCCAGTATCGGGACGGGTTGGTGGAACTGGACGCAGACGCACCTGCCTCGCTGCTACGCCGTATGCGGGCATGGGTGGTGGAGTGAGGATCTTTCTTCCTAAGATTTATGCCTTCCCGAACGGATTCTCCAAAGACAGGCTTTGCGGGGTAAACAATTCCGCTCCGTTTTCCATGATGTGCATGTCGTCCTCCAGGCGGATGCCGAATTCTCCGCGGAGGTAAATGCCCGGTTCGTCGCTGAAGGTCATCTCCGGCTGAAGTTTCGTCGAGTTGCCTCGGACCAGATATGGCCACTCGTGGCCATCCATGCCCATGCCGTGTCCGAGGCGATGGGTGAAGTATTTGTAATCGGGGCCGTAGCCCGCATCAATGATGACCTTGCGTGCAGCGGCGTCCACTGAGCCGGCTTCCACTCCGGGCTTGGCGGCCGCCAGCGCTGCGCTCTGGGCTCGATGGACGATGTCGAAGACCTGGTTCATTTTGTCTTTCGTTTTTTCGGGGGCTTTGCCGAGCACAAACGTGCGCGTGATGTCGGACTGATAGCCTTCCACCGAGCAGCCACCGTCGATCATCACGATCGTGCCCTCCCTAATGCCTTGCGGTTTAACCGAGCCGTGAGGGAAAGCGGAAAACTCGCCAACCTGCACATCGGCGCCTCCCTCGAATCCCAGTTTGCGATGCGCGGCTTCCAGCAGGTCGCTGACATCCCGCTGCGTCATGCCCACTTTCATTGAACGATAAGTCGCCTCGTACGCGGCGAGGGTGACTTTCGACGCCAGCCGCATCAGGTCGATTTCGTGGCGGCTCTTGATCATGCGGCATCCGGCGGTGACCGGTGTCGCGCTCGTGAACGTGGCGCTGGACGCGACTTTTCGCAGGTTATCGCTGAAGACAAACTTTACCGTCTCCTCGACGCCGATCGTGCCGCTGGCGATGCCGCGGTCGCTGAACCCTTGCGCGACGCGTGCGTAGGGGCTCTCGTCTTCCTGCCAGATGCGGACATCGGGGCTGGTACCATCGGGTGCTTGCGCGATCTGCTCGCGCGCCCGGCCTTCCTCGAAGGCCGGAGACACATAGAACGCTTCGCCCTTGGCGGGTAACACCATGGCAAAGAGGCGTTCTCCACCCTGCCAATGTATGCCGGTGAAATAGGCCAGGGATGTGCCCTGACCGACCAGGATCGCGGAGAGGTTGTTCTCGCGCATCAATTGGCGAGCCTTCTCTTGGCGCGTGGCACGCTCTTCGACGGTGATGGGTTTCGCTTCTCCGCGGAGCGTGCGGAGAGCGGCGATGGCGGGCGGAAGCGTCTTATCACCTTCGGCTGCTTGGGCCAGCGCGGGCCCAGCTAGGCTGACGCCCGCAGCGAGCGAACCGGTTTGCAGGAAACTACGGCGCGAGACCATGAGGGCTCCGGAGAAGAGGACCATTATATAGAGTGACTGGTGGAGATCTGGGCGTCTCCGCGCGGCTGGACGGGCGAGGCGCCCGTCTCTCCACGTATAACGCATGCGGCTCAGCACTAGAATGATTTCATGGTGAGCGGCTATGTTTGCGCCGGATGCGGGGAATGGAACGAGACTGCGGTGGATGAGTCTGCTGGCAGCCGCCAGCGCTACGTCGAGGACTGCCAGGTCTGCTGCAAGCCGAATTTGCTGCGCCTCAGTTGGGATCCCGGCGCCGGAGAATTTGTGATCGACGCTGAATTAGAATGAAGTGTTGTTCGAGCCACGAATCCTTCCGGAGGGGCGATGGGTAATTATGCCGTAAGTGCAGGACGCATGGTCCCGCATAACATGGTGACGACGCAGTTCGAACTCGACGGCTTCCGCGTGACGCGCACGCTGGGGGTGGTGCGCGGAATCACGGTGCGTTCCCGGTCGATCTTCGGAACCATTGGAGCGGGGCTGCAGACGCTGATCGGCGGCAACATCACCCTGCTCACCAATCTATGCGAGAGGACGCGCGCCGAAGCTTTCGACCTGATGCTGCAACACGCAGCGGAAATCGGAGGCAATGCCGTCGTCGGCGCCCGCTACGACGCAACGGAGGTAATGCAGGGCGTCACCGAAGTTCTTGCCTACGGCACGGCCGTGGTGGTTGAGCCGGCGAAATAAGAGCGGAGGGACAGCCGTCCGGCTGTCGAGGCGAACGCTAGCTCGCCTAACGTTTCGTTTGTCTTTCCTGTACTCAGGAGTACGGTGGGGCTTCGCTCCGCCGGACAGCCGAGGGCGGCTGTCCCCACGTTGACCTACTCTTTGTATAAGAAGCCTGCTACCACCGACACCCGAGTCTTGTTCAGATTCATCGTGCCCCCTGTTGGCGTTGGCCTAAATGCGGCTTAAGTGTACTGCGGTGGGTGAATTTGGTGGAGTCCCAAGCTGGATGCACCCAACGCTCGACCGCCTGCTGGCAATGTGCGAAAGTAGTTTCGATTCGATGGCCATTCTTCCCGATCTTCGAACCACGCGCGAAGCGCGGATGTGGCTTGCCCAGTACCTACCCATCACTCGAACTATCACGGTGCGGTCGTTGTCAGGGGCCGGTACGGCGGTTCATCTGAAGCTGGAGATGGAGTTGCCCACCGGGTCGTTTAAGCCGCGTGGCGCGCTTTACGCCCTGGCGATGAATCTTGCTCGACGCCGAGTGAAAGAAGTGACGGCCTCGAGCACTGGCAATCATGGGGCGGCCGTAGCTTTCGCAGCCAAGACTCTGGGCGTACCCGCCACAATCTTCCTGCCGTCGAAGCCCAATCCGGTGAAGCGGCAGAAAATCAGCGATCTCGGCGCACGAATTGTGGAGAGCGGAGCGGTCGATCTTGCCGGAGCGTTTCAGGAGGCTTCCGCGTATTCGGCCCGGCCTGGGGTCTATTTCTTAAACGATGCCACCGACCCCGATGTGCCGGTTGGAACGGCGACCATAGGCCTCGAGATCGTGGAGCAGATCCCCGAGGTTTCTATAGTGTATGTTCCGATGGGTGACACCGCTTTGATTCGTGGCGTCGCCGCCGCAGTCAAGCAGCTAGCTCCAAACGTTAAGATCGTCGGGGTGCAGGCCGAGCGCGCTCCGTCCTATTACTTGTCATGGAAAGAGGGGAGCGTCGTGCCGACGGACAGCTGCGATACCTGCGCCGATGGACTCGCGACTCGCACGCCGGATCCGCACAACGTGCAGATCATCCGCGAGCTTGTGGATGAGGTCGTCCTGGTCAGCGAGGATCAGATGCTCCGGACGATTGCGCATCTTTACAGGGAAGAAAGTGTGCTGGCCGAGCCGGCGGGCGCGGCAGCGACGGCTGCCTTTCTCTCTAGCCCGCGACCCGACAGGGGCAGCGTGGTCCTTATGGTGACGGGCGCCAATATCTCCGATGATGTGAAGCGGCGCGCGGGCGTGCTCTAACTGAGAGCGCAAGAAATTCTGCGTGCGCCCTGGCGGCTGCAAGTGGAAAAGTTGCAATTTCGCCGTTCGCGAACAACCTTTCTAAACACAAGCCCTAGTGGTCATCTTTCTGGTTAACCGCAACATTTCGCGCTTTGCACCTTGAGTCCGTTACCCGCATCTCAACCTGAAACTTTCTTATTGACAACAAACGATTTAGGCGTAGGATGTGGACAAAAGTGGTTGAAAGTGGAGCAACTAGTAGAGGTCGTGGGTAAGAACGCTAACTTTCGAGGCGCCAGTGGTTTCCGAGACTGACACCGAAAAAAACGAGCCCAACGAACCCGAATCCACTGCTTTTGTGACCGCTTCTACCTCCCTCGTGCTTGTGGCTGTGGTAGCAGCCATAAATAACAAACGGACCCCGATTACGAACCGGGCACATGTTTCGCGGAAATCATCCAACGCGCGTCGACGAAAAGGGGCGGTTAAAAGTCCCTGCGGAATTCAAGCGCGTGATCGACGAGAAATATGCGCAGAAATTCTACATCACAAGTCTGGATGGAAATGTTGCTCAAGTGTATCCCTTCGAGGAATGGGAGCGGATCGAGCAGAAGCTGGCAGCGCTTTCCACTTACAACCCGACGAAGAAAAAGTTTCTGAATCGCACGAATTATTACGGGCAGGTCGTGGAGATGGACGGGCAGGGGCGCCTGCTGATCCCGCAGATTCTGCGTGAGTCGGCGCAGATTCGCGGTGAAGTGGCAGTGCTCGGCAATCTGACCTTTCTGGAAGTCAGGAACCTGGAAGCGCTCGACAAGGAGATTAAAGAGCACGCTTTCTCGGATGAAGACATCAAGACGCTCGACGACCTGGGCATCTAGTGCGAACGGATTCGGACTCGGATTCAATAGACACCCCCGAGCGGGGTGGGCATGGAGTGGTTGGCCATGTCCCGGTTCTTTTAAAAGAAGCGATCGATTTTCTAGCCGTAAAGCGTGGCGGAACTTATCTGGATGCCACGGTGGGCTTGGGCGGGCACAGTTACGAAATCGCAAGACGCCTCGGCGCACCGGGACATTTGATTGGCTTCGATAAGGATCCGGCGGCGCTGGAACGGGCCCGCGAGATTTTGTTGGACGCTGGCCGGCGAGACGCCGGCGCTACCACGCTGATTCATGGATCGTTTGCGGAAGTTGGGGAGCGCATCGCTCCTGCTTCTCTGGACGGTTTGCTGGCGGATCTGGGAGTTAGCAGTTTGCAGCTTTCGGACCCCGCGCGGGGATTTAGTTTTCAGGCGGAAGGACCGCTGGACATGCGGATGAACCCGATGTCCGGCGAGACCGCCGAACAAGTGGTAAACCACATCGACGAGCGCGAGCTGGCCGATGTGATTTACGAATTCGGTGAGGAAAGGAGGTCGCGGAGAATCGCCAGAGCCATTGTCCGGTCGCGGCCGATACGCACGACGAAGCAACTTGTCGAAGTGATATCAGCCGCGGCCCGGTCAATGAAACATGAGCGGATTCATCCGGCGACCCGAACCTTTCAGGCTCTCCGAATCTTCGTAAACCGTGAACTGGACGATCTGAAAGCACTGCTGGAGGCGGCGCCCAGAGTGCTGAAGCCGGGCGGAAGGCTGGTGGTGATCAGCTTTCACTCGCTCGAAGACAGGATCGTCAAAGATGCGCTTCGCGAGGGTGCGAAGCAGGGCTGGTACCGGCTGCTGACCAAGAAGCCGGTGACGGCCAGCGAGGAAGAGATTGATCGTAATCCGCGGTCGCGCAGCGCGAAGATGCGCGCCGCCGAGAGAGTTTGAGTCGGTCAAGTTTTGGGTTCGCTCGGAGAAACTGCCGGGCTCCCGGTGCGGTGATAGCAAGGCGTGCCGGGTAAAGATTTTGAAAGAAACTTTGCTAGGAAATCTGTGGTGGAGTTTTCCCGGAGCGGCCAAGAAAAAACAAGAACAAGGCCGCGTCCGGAGAAGAAAAACTGGAATACGAAAATGACATTTACCGGCACCCTTATTGAAGATCTGATGGCCACGGTCGAGCGCGCGGAACAGAGGGCGCAGTCGGACGGAGCACCGGTCGGCGAGCCTTTGGTCACGGAAGCTTGGTTCGCCTCCGTTCAGGAAATCGCAGACTACGATCCAAAGATTCTTGGAGTGGCATAAATCATGAGCGCCGTGGCAATGCAGAGCGCAGTTCTTTCGAGTCGACGTAAGTCTTGCTGGCTGGGGACGCCGGAGATTTATTTCCGCAAGAGCATCGATAACTCTCGCCTGGTGAAGGTCGAAGACCCGCGCCGCGAGCGCGAGATGAAACAGTTCGGATTGGCGTTGTGTTGCTTGTTCCTGCTGGTCATGGGATACGCGGTGCAGCATTTCCGCGCCATTGAATACGGGTACAAGATCGAGGGGCTGCGGTCGCTGCGTGAGGACCTAACGAATATGAACCGGGCCTTGCGCCTGGAAGAGGCGTCGCTGCGCGATCCCGAGCGGATTGATGTGATGGCGCGCAAACTCGGCCTGCAATCGCCGCAGCCTGGGCAGGTCCAGCGCATGGATACCACCACCGATGCCGCCACGCCAGTAATGGCCAGCATGTCTCCGGTCGCGGTGATTTCAGCGCGCTAGTGACATGGTTGTGTGGAGACGGGCCTCTGACCCGTCCAGACGGGCATAGCCCCGTCACCACACGAGAAAAGCACGCTCAGTACGCGGGCAGGAGTGTCCGCGCCGCGTTTTCACGGCGGCTCTTTGGAGCCGCCGCAAGTTTCTGAGGACTGGAAGTGGTGGCGAGTACCTCTTCGAACGGCGCAAGGTCCAGGCTCTACGCCTTGTCTGGATTGCTGTGCTTCTGGCTGCTGATCATCTGTCTTCGGCTGACCTATCTGCAGATTTTCTGCTACGGCGATTTCGAGCGCCGCGCCTTGCACCAGCAGCAGCGCAGCTTTGAACTCTCGCCTAAGCGCGGGGTCATCTACGATCGAGCGGGGCGGGAGCTGGCGATGTCCATCCAGGTGGACTCGGCTTTCGTGGTGCCGTCGGAAGCTCCCGACCTTGCCAACACCATCAGCCTGGTTACGCGAATCACTCAAGACGATCCCCGCGTCGTGCTCGCTGACTGCAGCGCACACAAGACCTTCTGCTGGGTGGCCCGCAAGGCCGATGCCGAGGTGATCGAGCGCATCCGTGCCTTGAATCTGCAAGGCATTCACTTCCAGAAGGAACCCAAGCGCTTTTACCCAAAACGGGAACTGGCGGCGCAAGTCCTGGGCTACGTTGGCACGGACGATCAGGGACTCAGCGGCTTGGAGCGCCAATTCAACCAGCAATTGCGGGGCAAGCCCGGCAAACTGATGATTTCGGTCGATGCGCGCAAGCGCTGGTTTGCGAGTGTCGAAAAAGAACCCGAAGCTGGCGACAGCCTCGTCCTTACTGTCGATCAGAACATCCAGTACATCGCCGAACGGGAACTCGAGCGCGGGATGGGAGAAACGCACGCCATTGCCGGCACAGTGATCGTGGAAAATCCTCGCACCGGCGAGATTCTCGCTCTCACCAACCGGCCAACGTTTAATCCTAATATTCGGAGGGAAATCAAGAACGATGCGCTGAAGGACCGCGCCGTCAGCGACATCTACGAGCCCGGCTCGACTTTCAAGATGGTGACGATCTCCGCCGGGCTGGAAGAGAAGATCACGCGCCCCGACGAAATGTTTGATTGCCAGATGGGATCGATCGTCATCAATGGCATGCGCATCCGCGACAGCAGGCCACACGGCATGCTCTCGGTGGCCGATATTATCGCGGAATCGAGCGACGTTGGCGCCATCAAAGTCGCGCTGCGACTCGGCGACGAGCGCTTCTACAAATACATTCGTGCTTTCGGGTTCGGCCAGCAAACTGGGATCGAACTCCCGGGTGAAACGCGCGGCCTGACGAAGCCGGTGGAGCGCTGGTCGAAGGTTTCCATCGGCGCGATCTCCATGGGCCAGGAGATTGGCATTTCGCCGCTACAGCTGGCTTCGTTGATCTCGACGATTGCCAACGACGGCGTGCACGTTCCTCCGCGCATCGTCGCGGGGACAATCGCGGCCGGCACGATACCACCGCAAAATGCGCCGCAGAATGCTCCGCAAACGATTGCCTTCCAGCCCGCCGAGGGTACGCGGGTGATTTCGTCGCTGACCGCAGCCGAGATGCGCCAGATGCTGCAGGGCGTCGTGCTCCACGGCACGGGACGCAAAGCCATCCTCGAGGGCTACAGCTCGGCGGGGAAAACCGGCACGGCTCAGAAGGTGGACCCCGCGACCGGCGCCTACTCGAAGACCAAGTATGTGGCGTCTTTTGCCGGGTTCGCTCCCATCAACGATCCGCAAATCGCAGTGGTCGTAATTCTCGACTCCGCCGTCGGCCTGCATCAAGGAGGTCAGGTCTCGGCGCCGGTCTTCCAACGGATCACACAACAGGTGCTCGAGTATCTGCACGTTCCACACGACGTTCAGCTTCCACCCAGCCGCCAGGTTTTGCTGGCTCGGCGCGACGTTCCGGAGGCGAGTCTGGAAGAAAGCTCGCCCGATCACTTGGGCGCAAGCCTGGATATGGCCGAAGCTAACGAAACGCCCGCTACTCCGGTTGCGGTCAAGCCAGGAACAATTGCGGCCCAGGTCGTTCCCGCGGCGCTTACCGCAAGAGAGACTGGAAGACAGGCTGATCATCCGGCGCCGACTGCCTCGACGACTGCGAGTTCGCCGGCTGCCAGCCTGCCAGTTGCTCAATCCGAGAGTTCACCCACGCAGAAATTGCCGGCTAGCGGAATGGTGGTTCTCGACGTGGAAGAGGGAGGGATCGAGGTTCCGTCCTTTCTCGGCAAGAACCTGCGCGTTGCCATTGAGGCGGCGCAAGACGCCGGCCTCGACCTCGACGCCATCGGCAGCGGGGTTGCCCGCGAGCAATCGCCTTCGCCAGGGGCGCACGTAGCGGCAGGATCGCGCATTACCGTCCGTTTCGGTAGATAGATTTTGGTTCCCGCACAGGGGAACCAACACACGGCTATTTATAATCACTCCAATGACGTTCCAACAACTCCTGCAGGGCGCCGAGGTTCTTTCCCAGAGCGGAAACGCGGCCGTTGCGGGTGTGGAATACGATTCCCGGCGGGTGCGCCCCGGAACTGTTTTTGTGGCTATGAAGGGTGAGACCAGCGATGGCAATCGGTTCATTGATCAAGCGATCGCCGCCGGAGCGGTTGCCGTCGTTACCGATTCCGCGGCCGAGGTGCCGCGCCCCGCGGTTGCCTGGGCGCAAGTCGTGCATGGACGCCGCGCGCTTGCTCGGCTGAGCGCGAACTTCTACAAACGTCCGGCTGAGCGAATTGCGAATACTGGAATTACCGGCACGAACGGAAAAAGCACGACCGCCTTCCTGGTCGAATCCATCTTGCAAGCGGCCGGACGCAAGACCGCACTGGTTGGAACCATCGAATATCACGTTGCCGGGAAGATTCTCCCAGCTCCGCACACCACGCCGGAAGCGCTGGAATTGAACCACCTTCTGTCGGAAGCCCTCGGCCAGGGAGTCACCGAAGCGGTGATGGAAGTGTCGTCGCATGCGCTGGAGCAGCAGCGTGTTTTCGGAATTCCTTTTGATGTCGCCGTATTTACGAATCTCACGCGCGACCATCTCGATTACCACGGCACGATGGAAGATTACTTCCGCGCCAAGCAGGTGCTGTTCGAAGGCTGCGGGACGGAACCGCCACGCGCCGCCGTTCTTAACGCTGACGACGAATACGGCCGCCAGCTATTGAAACTCTGCAAGAAGAAGAGCGCGGTGGCGGTCTCTTACAGTCTGACCTCTGGCGACTGCGACTTTTGTGCCGAGTCCGTCGAGATCACGCCGCGAGGAACCCGTTTTCAAATGGTGACGCCTTCGGGGAAGATCGCCATATGGTCTCCGCTGATCGGCGATGTGAATGTGTACAACGTACTTGCGGCTTCTGCCGCCGGATATGCGCGCGATTGCCCCGCCGAGGCGATCGCAAAAGGAATCTTCGACCTCACCAGCGTTCCCGGCCGCTTCGAGCGTGTGGATTGCGGCCAACCCTTCACGGTGGTCGTGGATTACGCGCACACGGACGACGCACTCCGCAACCTTACCGCCCTGGCTCGCGATTTTGTCGCCCGCGCCGGACTCAAAGGCAAGGTCATCACGCTTTTCGGCTGTGGCGGCGATCGCGATCGCGCCAAGCGTCCGCTGATGGGCGAAGCCGCGGGCAGGGGCAGCGATTTCGTCGTGCTCACTTCCGACAACCCACGCTCCGAAGATCCGTTGGCCATCATGAACGATGCAGTCGTTGGCTTGCAAAAGTCGGGTGCAAAGTATTCCATGGAGCCCGACCGCCGCAAGGCCATCGCGTTCGCTCTGCAACAGGCAACCCCGGGCGACATCGTGCTGCTTGCGGGCAAGGGACACGAGAAAGTGCAGATCACAAAGGACGGACCGATTCCGTTCGACGATGTGGACATGGCGCGCGAGAACCTGAAGGCCTTGGGCTACGACTGCGAGAGCGTCGCGAAAGCCGGCACCGCGGGGAGTGCCGCATGAAACTGTCTGTCTCCCGCATTGCGGAATTCATTGCTCCGGTTGACGAGGCTCCGGCCGACCATGCTGCCGCCGGCCAACACGATGGTCGCGCCATGGCGGAGGGATATTCCATCGATTCCCGCACCGTACAGCCCGGCGAACTTTTCTTTGCGGTCAAAGGCGAACGCCTCGATGGCCACGATTTCGTCGAGCAGGCACTGAGCCGGGGCGCGATTGCCGCGGTGATTCGTAAAGATCAGTTGGCGCGCTATTCCAGCCCCTCCGGCCTGATTGCCGTCGACGACACTCTGGTCGCGCTCCAGACGCTGGCGACCGCGGTCCGAAAAATATGGGGCAAAACGGCCATCGGCGTCACCGGCTCGATGGGCAAGACCACAACCAAAGAAGCGATGGCTCATTTGCTCGCGATCAAATACCGCGTGCATCGCACCAAGGGGAATTTCAATAATCATTTTGGGTTGCCTCTTGGGCTGCTGACGCTCGAGCCGGAATACGACGTCGCGGTAGTCGAGATGGGGATGTCCCACGCCGGCGAAATCTTTGCCCTGGCTCGCATCGCCCTGCCAAACCAGGCGGTGGTCACGAACGTTGCCCCCGTGCATCTGGAGAGCTTCGACTCCATCGGGGGAATTGCGCGGGCGAAGTATGAACTGATCGAGGCTCTTCCGCACGGCGGCACGGCCGTGCTGAATGCTGACGATGAGTATGTGTGCCAGTTCGGCCGCGACTTCAAGGGCAAGGTCGTGATGTTCGGACTGAAGGCAACGGCTGATGTGCGGGCGGAAAATGTCGAGGTGCTTGGAGCCGAAGGGACGCGCTTCGATCTGTTCAGCCGGGAAATGCGCCAGCCGGTACAGAGTCCGTTGCTCGGCAAGCACAACGTGTACAACGTGCTTGCTGCGGCTGCGATTGCGCTTGAGCACGGAATCACCCCGTCAGAGATCGCGGGAGCGCTGCCGTCCCTGCAGCCGGCCGACAAGCGCGGACAGGTCGTCCAACTGGGTAACATCACCGTGCTGTACGATTGCTACAATTCAAGTCCGAAGGCGCTTATGGCTGCCGTGGATACCCTGGCTGCCATGCCCGCCCGACGCCGGATTGTTGTCGCCGGCGAGATGCTGGAACTCGGCGCCACTGGCGAGCAACTGCATCGCGAATGCGGGCGTTACATCGCCGGAATTGCGGCACGAGGTCAGGCTGGAAGTAAATTTGACTTCCTGCTTGGGGTGCGGGGCTTGGCGGAGCCGATGGTGGAAGCGGCTCGCGAAGCGGGCATGAAAGCGGAATTTGTCGCGATGCCAGAAGAAGCCGGTGAGTGGCTTGCGCGCGAGACTCGCGAAGGCGATGTCGTATTGCTGAAAGCGTCCCGCGGCGTGAAACTTGAAAAAGCGCTGGAGACGTGGAGACAAAAAAGCGGTATTCCCAACGTTTTTCCCAACGCCTGAGGCGCAGGGAGCTAATAACTGAGAGCTGACAGCTGAGAGCTGACAGCTAGTGTTGGAGGCGGATTGCTCTACTGGCTGCTCTACCTGAAGCTCTTCCATTATTTTCCGCCGTTCCGCATTTTTCGTTACCTGACTTTCCGCACCGCCTTTGCCAGCCTTACCGCCCTTTTTACCGGACTGATCGTTGGGCCGATCGTGATTCGGCGCCTGCGCGATTTCCAGATCGGGCAGTACATTCGCGAAGAGGGTCCGCAGGCTCATCAGAAAAAGGCGGGTACGCCGACCATGGGGGGCCTGCTGATCGCCATTGCCATCCTGGTGCCTACGGTGCTCTGGGCGGACTTGAGCAATCCGTTCGTCTGGATCGCGGTATTTGCCACGGTGGCGTTCGCTGCGATCGGCTTTGCCGACGACTACCTTAAAGTCATTCATCACCGCAATCTCGGCCTCACCGCACGTGCCAAGCTGGGCTACCAGATCGCGGCCAGCATTCTGATTGCGATCGCGCTGATCGCTTTGCAGTACCGCGGAGAGTACTCCACCAGGTTGCTCGTCCCCTTCTTCAAGCAGTTCCACCCGGACTTGGTCATCGAGAGATGGGCGGCTCATCCGCAACTCTGGCCGCTGGCTTTTCTGCCATTCGTGGCTTTTGTTGTGCTGGTGATTGTCGGATCGAGCAACGCTGTGAATCTTACCGACGGCCTGGACGGGCTCGCCATCGGCTGCACGGTGATCGCCGCCGGAGCACTTGCGGTTCTTACTTACCTCAGCGGCCACGCTACGTTTGCGATCTATCTCGAATTGCAGCGCATGCCACAGATCGGCGAACTCACCATCTTTTGCGGAGCCATGGTCGGTTCTGCCATCGGATTTCTCTGGTACAACGCGCATCCGGCGGAAGTGTTCATGGGCGATGTGGGCTCGCTGGCGCTGGGTGGCGCGATCGGCACGGTGGCGGTCATGATCAAACAGGAGTTGTTGCTTCCGTTCATCGGGGGCATCTTTGTCATCGAGGCGCTTTCGGTGATTTTGCAGGTTGGTTCCTACAAGCTGCGCAAGAAACGCATTTTCAAGATGGCGCCGATCCACCATCATTTCGAACTGCTGGGCTGGTCAGAGTCGAAGGTGATTGTCCGCTTCTGGATCGCGTCGCTTGTATTTGCGCTGTTTGCGCTGACCACGCTGAAGTTGAGATAAATTTGATGGATCTGCAAAACAAACGCGTGCTGGTCGTCGGTCTGGGTAAATCCGGCGTGGCCTCCGCACTTTTTCTGAAGTCGCACGGCGCTCGCGTTACGGTGTCGGACTCCAAGCCTGAGGCCGAGCTTCGCGATGAAATCCTGCTTCTGCTGGAGCATGGCATTACGGTCGAAACTGGCGGCCACGGCGACCGCACCTTTCGTGGGCAAGACCTGATCGTGGTTAGCCCGGGTGTGCCGGTGGACGCGCCGCAACTGGTGCAGGCGCGCAACCTGGAAGAGCCGGTCATCGGTGAAATCGAACTCGCTGCGCAATTTTTGGCTGGCCCGATCATTGCCATTACGGGAGCCAATGGCAAGACCACTACCACCTCATTGGCTGGCGAGATTATCGCCGCCGGAAATTTCTCTACACTCGTGGGCGGAAATATCGGCACGCCGGCTATCAGTTTTGTCGATCAGGGGGGGGCCGCGACCTGGATTGTGCTGGAAGTGTCGAGCTTCCAACTGGAAACGATCGTTGAGTTTCGTCCCCGGATCGCGGTGATTCTGAACATCACGCCCGATCATCTCGATCGCCACAAGACTTTTGACAATTACGTCAACGCCAAGGCGCGCATCTTTGAGAACCAAGGTGCGGATGATTTCACCGTGCTCAACGCCGACGATCCGACCACTGCTGGATTGTCGGACCGCACCCGCGCGCGGTTGTTCTGGTTCAGCCGAAAGAAGGAGATTGAAAAAGGAGCTTTTGTTCGCGGCACGCATATCTACTTCCGGGACGGCCATAGCGAACGCGAGATCATGCCGCTGGCGGAAGTGCCACTGAAAGGCGCGCACAATCTGGAGAATGTACTGGCGGGAGTCTCTATCGGCATCCTCGTCGGATGCCAGTCCGAACAGATCCGCCATGCTGTCCGAGCTTTCAAAGCCGTCGAGCACCGGCTCGAGTTCGTGGCCCGGTTTGCAGGCGTGGATTACTACAACGACTCCAAAGCGACGAACGTTGACGCTACCATCAAGGCGCTGGAAGCGTTCCCGGCGGATATTCCTCCGCACCTGCACCTGATTCTCGGGGGCAAGGATAAGGGCAGCGACTACACCGTGCTCAATGACTTGCTGCGACACCGAGTGAAGCGCGTGTACACGATCGGGGCCGCAGCTGCCAAGATCGAATCGCAGATTCAGGGCGCCGCCGAAGTCGAACACGCAGAAACTCTGGAGAATGCTATCCGGCGAGCCAGCGAATCCGCTGCGCCGGGGGACGTCGTTCTGCTTGCTCCGGCCTGTGCCAGCTTTGATCAGTTCCAGAGCTACGAGCACCGCGGTCGAGTGTTCAAAGAGATTGTGCATTCGCTGGCGATGTCTCGATCTGGTTAGCAGGGGATCTGTATCAGGCCATCGCTTTAGCGACGACGCCAGCGCAGCCGCTAGAGGGACGTGTGATTTTGTGGAAGCTCGCGGTATCGCTAAGCGGTACCCTGATACGAACCGCTGATACCATCTCTCATAAGAAATCCTGATACGAACCGTGCGTTGGAACCAACTCAGTTATCCCCTACCTGGAAATCCACGGACGAAACTGCTCCGTATCTCCGCGTCTCCGTGGTGAAATGGAGTCTCTATGGCTAAGCGGGTCAGCGTCGATCGCTGGATGTTTACTGTGACCACGATCCTGGTTTTTGTCGGACTGGTCATGATCTTCAGCGCTTCCGCCGTAATGGCCAAGGAGCGGTTTGGCTCGGCTTACGAATTCCTGCTGAAGCAATTGGTATGGGCCGTCGCGGGACTCGCTGTGATGGTGCTCGCCATGAAGGTGGACTACAAACGGCTGCAGCATCCGGCGTTGGTTTTTTCGTTCCTGGGCTTTACCACGCTGCTGCTCATTTCGGTTTTTTTTCTTGATCGCGCCCACGGCACTCACCGCTGGTTTCACGTGGGTCCGCTTTCGTTGCAGCCTTCGGAGTTGGCTAAGCCCGCGCTCATTTTGTTTCTCGCGTGGTTCCTTGAAGACAAGACCAAGGCCATGGACGACTGGCGCAATACGCTGATCCCGGCGGTCGCGCCCACGGCGGTTTTTCTGGGGCTGATTGTTTTTCAGCCCGACCTCGGCACGGCCATCGCCTGCGCGGGGATTACCGCTTGCGTCCTGTTCGTCGCCGGCATTCGCCTGCGCTACTTCGGATATGCCTTCGCGGCCGCGCTGCTGCCGCTCTATTTTTTGATCTTTCACGTTTCGTACCGGAAAGACCGCATCCTGGCTTTCCTGAATCCTTACGCCGACCCGAAGGGGTTTGGGTTCCACATTATCCAATCGCTGATTGCGGTCGCGACCGGCGGCGTCACTGGACTCGGTTTTATGGAAGGGAAGCAGAAATTGTTTTACCTTCCCGAACCGCACACCGATTTCATTTTTGCCGTTACCGCCGAAGAATTGGGCTTGGTCGGTGCGCTTGCCGTAGTGATTCTCTTTGCGATCTTCCTTTGGCGCGGGACGCGCGCGGCGCTACGGACGCAGGATAACTTTGGCCGCTTCCTGGCGGTCGGAATCACCAGCATGATCGTGCTGCAGGCTTTCATTAACATCAGCGTTGTGCTGGGGCTGATGCCCACCAAAGGGATTCCACTGCCCTTTGTTTCCTACGGAGGGTCGTCGCTGTTCGTGACCCTGATGTGCGTTGGCGTGCTGCTGAATATTACGAAACAGGCGGAGTAGGAGCGGTTTCCTGGATCTCCAAGAAAATCCCAAGCTTCACACGGCGGTGGAATCCCACCCTAACGTCGAAGAGCACGACGATAGGATGGGTCACCCGCCGGGCGAGCCCCGTCACTACGGTTGCTGCTCGAGCGCTAGTAACTGCTCTTTGCGCTCGATTCCCCAGCGGTAGCCACCTAATTCGCCATCTTCGCGGATCACGCGGTGGCAGGGGATTGCTATTGCTACCGGGTTGGTGGCGCAGGCTCGGGCCACGGCTCGGGTGGCTTTCGGCATGCCGATTTTCTTGGCCACGGCGCTGTAGGAGCGGGTTTCTCCGCGGGGAATTCTCTGCAGAGCTTCCCAGACTCGGCGCTGAAACGCGGTGGCCCTTATGTCCAGCGGAAGGGAGGGATTTGCCTCGCCTCCCTGCATCAGGCGAGTTAGGTTCACTCGCCATTCGGCCATGGCGGCGTCATCGCGGCGGCGGGTGGCGAACGGGAACTCGCGCATCAGACCCTGCTGGAGTTCGTGATCGGAGTCGGCAAACTGAATGGCGCAGATACCTTTGCCGGTGGCGGCGATCAGCATGCGTCCTAGGGGCGAGCCGGCTATGGTGTAGCGGACTACGGCGGCCACTGCGCCGCGGCGATACTTCTCCGGAGTCATGCCTAGTTGCGTGGCGGTGCGCTCGTAGAGGCGGCTGCTGGAGCCGTATCCGGCGGCGTAGAGGGCGGTGGTTACGTCGTGGCCAGCTTGCAGATTCTGTTTCACCTGGCGCAGGCGGACGGCGTCGATATAGGCCTTCGGCGACACGCCTAGCACTGACTTGAACGTCCGCTGCAGGTGAAACGAACTGCGGCGGAATTCTTTGGCCAGCTGGCTGAGCGTCAGGCGGTCTTCGATATGCTGCTCGATGTAGCGGCACATCGCGCGGACCGTAGCGGATTGCGGGTTTCCGTCCACCGCTTTCGGACGGCAGCGCAGGCAGGCGCGATAGCCGGCCTGTTCGGCCTGGAGGGCATGATCGTAAAAGCTCACGTTCTCCCGCCGCGGACGCTTGGCGGGACACGAGGGACGGCAGAAGATTCCGGTGCTCGACACGCCAAAAACAAACGTGCCGTCGAGTGAGCGGTCGCGCTCGAGCACGGCCTGCCAGCGGCGGTGTTTGATTTGCTCGTGTTTGATTTGCTCCGCGGTCGACTCTGGAGTTCGCCTCATCGCTTCTTCCTCTGAAAGTATCGCATTGGTGGCCATGCAGGTAACATAGGGTAGTCGCGTCCCCGCGGACTATCCGAATATTGCGGTCAAACGAATTTTCTCGCGACGCGGGCAAATTTAAGCAACGGAAGAGGACCCTTTATGAACTGCAATCGCAAGATGATGTGGCTGGTTGTGCTGGCGGCGCTGGTGGCGCAAGCTGGCGCGCAAATTCTCACGGTCGATCAAGTGAAGAAGATTGCTCCGAACTCGTTTTTCTTTTCTGGACAGAGCGGGGCCGTGCAGTTGCGGAATACGGCTGGCCTGAAGAACTCCGCTGGCAAACTGGTGCTAGCGGGGCTGGTGGATACGTCGGGATACTCCACCGCGGTCGCGGAGAAATATCAGGGTTTCCTGATCACCGAGTCCAAACTGAGCTTTGACGGAGCTACGCTGGATCCAGGAGCGTATGGATTCGGTTTCAAGGATGGCAAGTTCACCGTGATGAACGTGGCGGGAACGGACGTGCTCTCGATCGCCTGCCAGAACGACGATCAGCTCAAACACCCGGTTCCCCTGAAACTTGAAAAAGACGGTGGTGCGCACCGGCTATATGCCGGAAGGATGTATGTGGTCGTGAAAGCAGATTGAGGCCAGGTTTCAAGGTTTCGGAGTAAGTCGGGCGTTCTTGCCTGTCCGATGAAACTTGTGACCTTCGAGAATGCCGCGCGGCAGCCCGGCAGCTTTCGCGAGCATCACGAAGAGGCGACGAAAGCTGGCTTTTCGCATCCGGTCATGCCGTGGATCGTCTTTTTTCAGAACACCGTAGGCTTGGCCGACGCGGGTCTCCGGGCGATTGTTCCTGGCCAACCTACCCTGGCCGCGCTGCGTTCGTTACCATAAAGTGCAGACGCTTGCACCCGCGGGCTCAATCCGATCCCGTCTCCGACCGGTAACTCCATTCCCAACAGATAGTTAGATCCACGCTTCCATATGGTTTCACGGGTGCACTGTTCCTTCAGGAAGCCCGGAGCGTATGGGGCTAGCCTGGGGGCAACTTTGACCGTCATTTACAGCACTGAGTGCTTGGCTCCTACTCCTAAACCGACCAAGCGGCCGGCAGCCATGCTGCCGCTGCTGGTGATTTTGTTCATCGTTTCCTACGGCATTCTGACGCTGCTGGTTTTCGAGCAGGGGCAGACCATCGAATCGCAGCGCAGCCTCATCCGCGAGATGTTGAAGGACAGCACTCAGCTGGCCGCGTTGAAAGACAAGCTTGCCCGTGACGACAGCAAGCGGATCCACGACAAGGCGTCGGTGCCGGCGGATCACAAGGGCGCGGATGCCAATGCAGCGGCGGGGGCAAAAGGATCAGGCAAGGAGACAAAGCGCCCCGGTAAATCGGCTCATTCCATGAAGGAAGTTCCGGAGAAGCCGGCAGCGGATTTAGAGGATGTGCGGCGCTCCACGCGAGTGATCTAGCGGGGGCACTGGCTTGAGTAGCACGGATCAACGAAAGCGATTCGAGACTCTAAGATTCGGACTTTGAAGAGTAAGAAGAGTAAAAAGAAAACGGTTCTGTGAAACGCGGCCCTATGTGGAGGGCCGTGAGGCAAACGAGACCCTATCATGAAGACCTTGGCCCTAGCCCTAGTCTTGTCTCTTCCCGTTCCCAGGCTGGCACCACCAGCTCAGCTCTCACCCACCGCCAGCCAGCAACCGGCAAAGCGAAAGGGAGGGCAATGGTACTTCGCCGCCACCGGGCACGCCGTGTACTGCTACGGACCGGTGGTGTTCATGCCCCAGGCGCAAGGTGGATTGCTGAGAGTTGCGACTTTCTGCCGCGGCGATCAAACCATGGTGCCGCTGAAGGATTAGGCAGACTATTTGTGGTGTTTTCTTCAGGAGCCCGGCCCCTTGGGGAACGGGCTTTTTTGTTTGATCAGGAGGCCGGGGCAATCGGAACCTGCTCCCGGATCACTCTCACAGCATCTGGCCCCGTCAGCTCCTGCCGGCGGAGGAATGACGAGGAATGACTTGGAAATCCGATTCGGAAAACAGAAACATCATGCGACTAGTCGGTCAAGGCAGGCTCTTGCATGATTGCCCTTGCTGCCTTCACTTCGCCGTAGCAGCCGCCTTTGTACGGAGGTTGATTTGAAGTAAAGTACAAACTACTTCGTTGGTGCAGTTTGTCTGCTTTGCAGGCGTCTGCTGGGCCGCTACGATTTTGAACCTCACATCCCGGCATTTGCCTTTGTCTTTCGGCTCACAGACTTTCATATCGCGTTTTTCTATCTTCGCCTGGAATGTGCCAGGCAGTAACATGTCTTTCGGGTTTTCGGGCGCAAGCTCATAAGTGTTACCGTCGCTACCTTGAGCCATTACGTGCTCTGCTACTTTGTCTGACCAACCAGTACCCGCATTGCCGCCGGTTTTGGCAAAGGTGAAAGTGTTTTCAACGTTCTGCGTGCTCAGCACTTCGATAATCAACGGATAATCGTCCTTCGCCAGCATTGGCTGAACCGTGAACGTCAGCAAGAGTAAGCCAATCAGTTGTTTCATACGTCTTCTTCTCTCTGAGATTGCAAGATTCCTTATCCAAAATTCCATCACGAAATTGAGGCTGCGGCTAATTACCAAAGTCATAGCCAACTCTCATAGCAAAGAGAGAGCACTTCTGACGGAGGTGATGCGATCAGGTGCGGTTGGAAGAGGCTTTGGAGCAGTGGTCACAGAGGGCAGCACAGGCCCGAAAAGGTAGCGATTTCCCGACCGTCAATCTGGGGGGCATAGAACGATAATCAGACTATGCGGTACGTTCATTTAGCCCCGAAACGGGGATTGGAGGCGGTTGAACGGCTCGACGGGTATAATTTCGACGGGGAGTCCGCAATTGCAGCTTCTATCGCCCCCCAAAACCGGATGTTCCCCGTAAGTTGTTGAGGGCCCGTAGCTCAAGCGGATAGAGCATCGGATTTCTAATCCGAGGGTTGCAGGTTCGATTCCTGCCGGGCCTACCAGATCGTGCTATTGAGATCGCCCGTTCGTGCCATTCCTTTCGCCCTAATCAAAACGTAGAGTAGGTGACGAGCAGACTTCGGGGGAGGGCTGTTCAAACGGGCGTCCGCTGACTCTAACTGAGTCCGGGCGCTTTCGTTTTTGCGGCGGATTTGAATCCGTCCGGCAAGCTTGTGGCATATTCATTGCCCGCAAAACTCAGGCCTTCGGCGCACTCGTCATTCTTTGGTTTTCTTCGGTCTCGTTCTCATCATCGCCCACTCTTTTTCCGTCAGCTCCCGTCCGAGCGCTGTGAACTCGCCCGCTCCTTGCAGCCACTCCCCGCCATCCATGGTTACGACTTCTCCATTTACGTATCCCGCGCCATCACTGATCAAGAACGCGGCCAGATTGGCAAACTCTTCGGTCGTCCCAAACCGTCCCAGCGGATTTCGTTTCTTTGCCGTTTCCGCCAGTTCCGGCCGCGGCAGCAGACGGGAGAACGCGCCCTCGGTCGGAATCGGTCCCGGTGCGATGGCGTTCATCCGAATCCCGCGATCGCCCCACTCGACTGCCAGGCTCCGGGTCAGCGCCTGTACGCCTGCTTTCGCTACCGCCGATGGCACCACATACGCCGATCCCGTCGTCGTGTAGGTGGTGGTGATATTGAGCACTACGCCTCCACGCCCCGCCGCCAGCCACCGCCGTCCGCAAGCCAGAGTCGTGTGCAGCGTGCCCATCAGCACAATACCAATTACCGATTGAAATGCTCCCAACGAAAGCTCTTCCGTGCGCGCCAGAAAATTTCCTGCCGCGTTGTTCATGAGCACATCGAGCGGGCCCTCGGCCCAGATGACCCCGGCCATCTCCTCAACCGCCGCGGCGTCGCGCACATCGCAGGGACGCGAGTGGATCTTGCCGCCGGTGCGTTCGCGTAACTCCTGCTCGGTTGCGGCCAGAACATCATGGCGCCGTCCGCAGATGTAAACTTCGGCGCCAAGTTCCAGAAACCGTTGTGCGGTCGCTTTGCCCAAACCGGTACCACCGCCGGTGATGAGGATGCGCTTGCCTTGGAGCAGATCTTTCTGGAACATTGGTCCTCCTACGCAGCCCCTAAAGGGGCGTCTATGTTTGAAAACTCTCGGCATCGCTAAACAGGCTGCGGAAGAAGCATTTCCCGCATCGCCGTCTTGCCTCAGCGGCTAAAGCCGACACTGAAAACAATCCAGTTATCGCAGCGGTGAAACCGCTGCGCCACCCAAAATCAAGTGCAACACCGACTTCTTCCGCAGCCTGTAAAGCGACGTTCTGATACGAAACAAATTGCTCTCCGCACCGCGTAGAGCGCTTTTTACTGGGTACTGGGTACTGGCAACTGGGCACTGCTTTGCTCGAGTGCCGCCACCGCCCAGCGCGCGTGTTCCGCGACCAATGGGTCCGAATCCTCGCAGAGTTTTCTTAGTGTCGGCATAAACTTCTTGTCGCCGCTGTTCCCCATCGCAATCACTGCATTCCTGCGCAGGCCGGATAGCTTGGCGCGCCGGACTGGAGATCCGCGAAATGCTACCCGGAACTCTTCCGGCTGCATCTCGGCTAGCCAGTCTAGCGCTGGATTGACCAAGTCTTGCCTTGCCTCGAATTCTGGCGCGGACGTTGCTGGAGCTTTGCGGTTCCACGGGCAGACGTCCTGACAGATGTCGCATCCGAAGACGTGCCTTCCCATGCCTGGGCGCAGCTCGTCAGGAATCTCGCCTCGCTTTTCTATGGTCAGATAGGAGATGCACAGCCGGGCATCCAATTGGCCGGGCGCAACGATCGCCTGCGTGGGACAGGCGGTGATGCAGCGCGTGCAGGTCCCGCAACGATCGGGCGCGGGCAGGTCGGGCGTGATCCCGTTTCCCGTGAGATCGTCTTTCGTGAGATCGAGCGAGGTAAGGATTACGCCTAGAAACAGCCACGATCCAAGCTGCTGGTTGATGATGCAGGTGTTCTTGCCGATCCATCCGATGCCAGCGTATTTGGCGTACACGCGCTCGATGAGCGGGCCGGTGTCGACATAGGAACGAAGGTGCAAGCTGCCAGTTGCGGCGAGTGCAGGCAGCTTATCCTCGACCTGGCGCAGGCGGCGCAGGACGGCGTCGTGATAATCCTCGCGAGACCAGGCGTAGCGTGAAATCCAGCCTCGACTCGCGTTTTCGACTTGCGTTTGCACCTGGTTCGAGTAAGGATGCGCAGTGTTGTAGTTGACAGCAAACACGATCACGCTGCGCGCCCAGGGAGCGACTCGGGCGAGCGATGCGCGCTTGAGTTCCCCGGCCTCATCGCGCCCTTCCATGTACTTCATTTCGCCTTGTTTCCCGTCTGCGATCCAGGCGGGAAAGACGTGCAACTCGCCGAAGTCGCCGACCGGCGCGATGCCGCAGAGATCGAATCCGGCGTCGCGCGCGCATTGCTTGATGCGGGTTGGAAGGTCAGGAAACAAGTGGGCAGTGGCTCGCGGCCAGTTCGGGCGCTGGATGGAACTGACATCCTCCAAGAGGCTACCACTGCGAGGTTGTGAGTGCTATCGCCGTTAGCGTCAGTTGACATTAACTTCCGGTTTGCCCGTGATTGGTGAACAATCCCCCAAGTGGCTGTCGGTGAGGCCTACAAGGCCCTGGCAGCTGTATACTTGTTGTTTCCGAGACACGCATGGGCCGCTATCGCCACAGCCAAATGTTCTTCAATGCCGCTTACTATCTTCTTGCTTTGTTTGTACTGGATCCTCGTCCACTCCTGATTGTTGGCCTCTTCAAGCTAATTGCTTTCCTGGTGCTTGCCTGCCTGCTTGCGTTTGTCGTCGTTCACTCGGCGAATATCTGCAGGCTGGTAATAGTTTGCCTCCATGCGCTTCCAGTGTGTTTCTTCCCGTTGGCCGTCGATCGGCGATGGGCAGAGCGATCGCAGACGACTATCGCAGTTCCAAATGAACCAAGTCTCTCTCCGCTCTTTCAGCGCCCCCCCCCATTGTCTCGTTGTCGCCCCTCTTGATCTGAAGCGCACGCCGCCGTTTGCACGGCATTGCCTTCTGTTTTTCCAGTTACACAGGATCAGGCTGCCCGGCCTGGAAAGAGACGGTGTGTCCATGAGTACTTCTGAATTCGCGGGACGCGAAGCTCTGACTAACACAGCGCACGACATCCCACAGAGTGAATATGCTTGCCGTTTGAGCGGACGGCAACGGCAGCTTGCGAGCATCAGGGTCCTGCACCAGCGCCTGTGGACATATCTGATTACGGCCGCTCTGGCTGGCATCGTTGCCGCCTGGGCAGCGCTTTCATCGCCCTTGGTTTCTGCGCTTTGGGTTCTGCTGCCTTCGGTAGTCGTCCTGTCCATCATCCAGTCGCTTACGAAGAACGCGCGCATACATAGCCGCGCGCAATGGATCGTGAGTTTTTACGAACTCGGCGTGGCGCGGCTACACCACCAGTGGCAGGGACGAGGGATTGGTGGTGGGCAATTCCGGCCTGACAACCATTCCTACGCTTGCGACCTAGATCTGTTTGGCGCGGGATCTCTTTTCGAATTGCTCTGCACGGCTCGGACGGGCATTGGTCGGGCTGTACTGGCGAAATGGTTGCTCAATCCGGCGGAATGCGCTGAGATCGCGGAGCGGCAGCGAGCGGTTGCTGAACTTCGCGACCAGCTCGATCTTCGAGAGGACTGGGCGTCTGTCGAAGGGAGAACATTAGATCAAGCCGGCGCGTCGGTCCGCGACTGGGCGGACGCCCCTGCGATAATATTCCCGCTTTATGGGCGGACGCTTGCGATCATCCTACCAATCTGTCTAATCGTCCTCTCACTACTTGCCGGTGCCGGGGTCTTCGGCCATAACTGGACTTGGGCCGTCGGCGTTCCCGTCGGGCTAGAAGCACTTTTGGCAGCTCTCCTTCTGAAGAAAACAAGGCTGACGGCCGCTAACCTCGTCCTGCCTTCATTCGAGCTTGCGCTGCTTGCGCCCTTGCTGGATCGCTTGGAGACGCTGCATTTCCAGTGCCCGTTGCTCAAATCGCTGCAGTTGCAACTCACGGCTTCGTCGGACATCCCCTCGAAACAGATCCGACTATTGCGTCTGTGGGCCTGGCTTCTGGATCTTCGACAATTTGAGTATTTCGCGCTGCCAGCCTCGCTGATTCTGTGGGCAACGAATCTCGCAATTTGTATCGAGCGCTGGCGGCAGCAAAACCGGGCAGGATTGGCCCGATGGCTGGATTCGCTCGGCCAGTTCGAAGCATTACTCTGTTTGGCTCGGTATCACTACGAAAATCCAGATTATACGTGCGCCGTGAAAAGGCACTGGACTTCAGCGGGTGCAACTCCCGCCCGGGAACTGGTTCGCTCCACCCGGTAGCAACCGAAACGACTGCAGAGGTAACGAAGCGGTCGGAGCTTTCGGTGTAGAGGGTCGCTAGGCGACTCGGCGAGCGTGCAGGCCATAACGTGAGTGAACGCTGAGCAGGCCTCGAAACGATTAATGCAGGAGCCGACCCACCGTGTAATTGGGGAAGGCCGACGATGATGGAAATAGTCCGAGCGAATGAAGTCCATCAAACCTGCCGGGGTAATGGCGATGGCATGCAGGCAGAGGAGACCAGACGCAACACGGGAAGCCCCCGCGGTGATCGCAATGAATAAGGATCAACTGGCAACTCGTGAGAGATGGGCCGGGCCGTGTGGGGTGGCGGAGAGGTTCGCAGTACCTACGAAACCGGGTAACTCCGGTGGAGGGAAGGGGCCTCAGTTAAAGACGGACGCAAGAAGCAACGAAGGACATGGGGATTGACGATGAGTCTAGCCACCCCGAGTTGTGTTCAGAAGTTGCAGGCAGCGTCATACGGACCATCGTGTGTCTTTTCCGAGAGCCGGATGCGGGACATCCGCCTGTCCGGTTCGATGAGCGGGAACAGGAAACAGAACCAAGCCAAACCGGACTGAGGCGACGATGCGAAAGCATTCGTCAGCAGCCACCGGAAGACTAAAGCCACTGCGCCTGTTCTCGACTCTACTTTTGCGGTCCTGGAACCCGGATCCTCTCCGCTGTTTGAGGCCGAGGCCCTGGGGCATCCGTTACTCGATCGCCAGACCTGCGTTCGATGCGACATGCGCCTCGACGCCAAAGGCACACAACTGATGGTGGTGAGCGGTTCGAACATGTCAGGCAAGAGCACTCTGCTGCGTTCGGTCGGCTTGAATTCCGTGTTGGCATTGGCAGGGGCTCCGGTATGCGCCGCTCGACTCCAGATCTCGCCCTTGCAGATTGGGTGCTCGATTGCGGTTCACGACTCCCTCTTACAGGCAAAATCGCGGTTCCAGGCCGAGGTGGAACGTCTGAAGTGGATCCTCACTCTGTCGTGCGCAAACAACGTCCTCTTCCTACTGGACGAGATGCTGGGTGGGACAAATTCGGCCGACCGCTTGTTTGGAGCAAGAGCGGTGATTGAACAATTGGCCGCGAGCGGCGCGATCGGCCTTGTAACTACGCACGATCTAGCTGTTACCGGGGTGGTCAAAGCTCTCGACGGCCGGGCAATCAATGTGCATTTTGAGGAACACTATGAGAACGGCGAGATGCGATTTGACTATCGAATGCGGCCGGGCGTGCTGACTCGCACGAATGGTGTGAACGTGATGGCCGCATTGGGACTTTTGCGTTTGCCGAAGGCCGGTACAACCGAGGCCGCAACGCCGAATCCGACCTCTACACTCGACTAGCATCTTCCAACTCCAGGATTGTCGGCAAACAGGAAGTAATCCGAGTTGCCAACTGGTAGGCACTCACCTCAATTGGCGAAAATCCCCATAGCGCGTGCGCCGTGAAAGGCGCTGGTTCACTGTGGGTGAAAGTCCCACCCGGGAACTGTTTCGCTCCACCCGGTAGCAATCAGAGCGGCGATAGAGGAAACGAAGTCGTCGGAGCCTCTGGTGTAGAGGGTCGCTTAGGCGACTTGGCGAGTATGCAGGCCGTAACGTGAGTGAACGCTGAGCAGGCCTCGAAACGATTAATGCAGGAGCCGACCCACCGTGTTTTTGGGGAAGGCCGACGTTGATGGAAATAGTACGAGCGAATAAGTTCCATCAAACCTGCCGGGGTAATGGCGACGGCATGTAAGCAAAAGGAACTGGCTGCAACACGGGAAGCCCCAGCGGTGATCGCCTCGGCGATCAACTGGCACCTCGCGAGAGTCAGGCCGGGCCGTTTGGGGTGACGGAGAGGCTCGTATGAGCGATGAAGCCGGGCAATGCCGGTCGAGCAAAGGGGCCTCAGTTGAAAGGAAACGCAAGAAGCGACGAAGACGGAGGGATTGGCGTTGAGTCTATCAACCCCAGAAAGCGTTCAGAAGTTGCAGACGGCGTTGCACGGTAAAGCGAAGGAAGCGCCCACCTTTCGCTTCTATGCGCTATACGACAAGGTGTACCGCAGAGACGTTCTGGCTTTCGCCTACGAATGCTGCAGAGCCAATGGCGGAGCGGCAGGAGTCGACGGCCAAACGTTCGAGGACATCGAGGCGTACGGCAGGGAGCGATGGTTGGACGAACTGGCGCAAGAGCTGAAGAACCGAACCTATCAACCACTTCCTGTCCGGCGGGTGTACATCCCAAAGCCAGACGGGAAACAGCGTCCGTTAGGGGTGCCCGCTATCCGTGACCGGACGGCGGAAATGGCGGCAGTTCTGGTGCTCGAACCTATCTTCGAAGCCGACCTGCAGCCGGAACAGTACGCCTATCGGAAAGACCGCAGTGCACTGGACGCAGTAAGACACGTCCATAAGCTGATCAACACTGGCCATGGAGAAATCGTAGACGCAGATCTCAGCTCCTACTTTGACACTCTTCCGCATTCCGAGCTTCTAAAGTCGGTAGCTCGCCGGGTCGTAGACGGGAACATGCTCCATCTGATCAAGATGTGGCTGGAAGCTCCGGTCGAGGAAACGGACGAGCGTGGAAATAAGCGTCGAAGCACGCGAAATCGGGATGAAGGTCGGGGTAGTCCTCAAGGTTCTCCGATCAGCCCGTTGCTGAGTAATCTGTACATGCGCCGGTTCGTGCTCGGGTGGAAGAAACTGGGGCACGAGAGACGTCTGAAAGCGTACATCGTTAACTACGCCGACGATCTTGTGATCTGTTGTCGGGACAGGGCCGAAGAGGCCTTGGTCACGATGCGAGACATGATGACGAAGCTGAAGTTAACGGTGAACGATACCAAGACGCGGGTCTGCAAGCTGCCGGAAGAAAAGTTCGACTTCTTGGGGTACACGTTCGGACGATGCTACTCGCCAAAGACGGGACGGGTCTATCTCGGCAGCACTCCGTCGAAGAAACGAGTGCAACGTATCTGCGAGGCAATCAGCCAGGAAACCGGACGGAACAAGACCCTCCTGGCCCAAGCAACAGTAATCACGACACTCAATCGAATTATGATTGGGTGGGCGAACTACTTCTGTTTGGGACCAGTCAGTAATGCCTATCGAGCTATCGAACGACATGCTCGCAAGAGGTTGCGACAGTGGCTGTGTGCCAAGCACAAGCTGCGAGGGCAGGCAACCAAGCAGTTTTCAATTACTGCCCTGCATCAGGCGCTGGGCCTCGTCGAGCTTACTCCTCGGACAAGCAGCTTTCCGTGGGCGAAACCGTGACCCTTTCTCCGAGAGCCGGATGCGCGAGATGCGCCTGTCCGGTTCGATGAGCGGGAACAGGAAACAGAGCCATGCCCAACCGGACTGAGGCGACGACGCGAAAGCCTCGTCAGCAGCCACCGGGAGACTACCGCTACTGCGCCTGTTCTCGACTCCACTTATTGACGACTGAGTCGCGAGCGCAGTTGAGGTCACAATAATTTATCTTCAGTTCATTGTGAAGAGACGTTTAGCTCTTCCGCGCGCGCGCCGGGACCGCGTTCTTAGCAGTCGGGGCGAAGTGCTCGATCCGGTTCCGGCCTTTCTCCTTGGCCGCATACAGGCCGCCGTCAGCCTGATTCAACAACGATTCCACTTCGTTTTTTCCTTCGCGAGCAGAGACGGCGACTCCCATACTCATGGTGATGAGTCTCTCCTTGCCGGAACAAACCACCGGCGCACCGGCAATGATTTCGCGCAGTTCATTGGCGCGCCGCAGAGCGTTGGCCAAATCGCAGTTGGGCAGAACCATAAGAAATTCTTCTCCGCCATATCGGCCAACCCCGTCGTAGATGCGGAGTTGCGCCCGCAGCCGCCCGCCGATTTCCCGGAGCGCCTCATCGCCAAAAAGATGGCCGAGGGTGTCGTTCACGCTCTTGAAATGGTCGATGTCGCCGAGGATCACTCCCACCGGCTTACGCTCGCGGCGCGCTCGCTCCAATTCCCGCTGGAGCAGGGCGAGAATCTCTCCGCGATTCATCAATCCGGTGAGGTTATCGTGGGTGGCGGCGTGGCGCATGGACTCGCGCGCGGAAACCAGCTCCTCCTGCAGGTCAAGAATCCGCTTGCCGACCAGCAGGCGTGCCTTCAATTCGAGCTCATCAAAAGGCTTGACCAGATAGTCGTCCGCCCCGGCTTGCATAGCCTCGAGCATGTTCTGACGGCCCTCATTGCTGGTCAGCAGGATGACGTAGACGTAAGGCCGGGCCGATCCGGCTTTCCGGATTCGCTGGCAAACCTCAAGGCCATCCAGATCGGGCAGCACCCAATCGAGCAGAACGAGCTTGGGAGAATCGGGCTGCTCCAGGATTTGCCAAGCCTCGGAGCCGCTCTCGGCGAGGGTGACGCCAAAACCCCAGCTCCGGAGATGATCGCCGATCAATTTGCGGTAGACAGCGGAATCATCGACCACCAGGGCCTGCATGAGTGTCGAACGTCCTACCTCCGCTGCGCCAAACTCCGCTCCGCCAAAAAATAAACGGCCACTCATTCACACCCCCGCAGCGAGACAGTCACTATGAAGCGTGACCCAACCATCATGAGACCAAGAGGTTGCTTAAGGAGGGCTCGCAATCGGCTGGCCCGCGCAGCCTTTAAGGAATCGGCAAACGGAGCCAGATGCTTTTAGCCGGCTGGTGCCGGACTTGGAAGCCCACTTTCAGACGCCGCAAGCCTACCCCATCAGACTGCGCCTAAGCAAGCTCTAATGCGTCCGCACGGGGGGCCCCAAGGAACACCTGGCCTTCTCGCCGCCTGAGGGTTGACCTGGGCTTAGCCTGCGGCCTAACATAGCCGCCAACGGCATTGAGGCCCTCAGAATGATCGGCGAGACAGTCTCCCACTATCACATCGTCGGAAAGCTCGGTGGTGGTGGCATGGGTGTGGTGTATGAAGCCGAGGATACGCGCCTGGCTCGTCATGTCGCTCTCAAGTTCATTCCCGCGGAGATGGTCCACGACCGCAAGTCGCTCGACCGCTTTGTGCGTGAAGCCCGCGCCGCTTCGCAGTTGAACCATCCCGGTATCTGCACCATCCACGATATCGAAGACAATGGCGGACATCCCTTCATCGTCATGGAAAAGCTGGAGGGGGTGAGCCTTAAGGAGCGGATGCGAGGCAAGCCGATGGAGGTCGACGAGATCCTCGACATCTGCATCCAGGTGGCGGATGCCTTGGCGGCTTCGCACGCCAAGGGAATCATTCATCGCGACATCAAGCCGGCCAATATTTTTGTTGGGCAGAGCGGTCAGACGAAAATCCTGGATTTTGGATTGGCGAAGTCGGCGCGCCAACCGGGATCGAGCGAGGCGGCGCTGGAAGACTCGCTGACTGCGGTCGGCGTGATTCCGGGCACGGCGGTTTACATGTCTCCGGAGCAGGCGCGCGGCGAAGAATTGGATCCGCGAAGCGATCTGTTCTCGCTCGGAGTCGTGCTTTACGAAATGGCGACCGGCAAGAAGCCCTTTGCCACCGGCAACGTGATCACCACGCTGGACGCTGTTCTGAATCAGAAGCCAGTTTCTCCACTTAGTCTCAAGCCGTCGCTGCCCCCTGACCTGGAAGGCATTATTGGCCGGGCCATGGAAAAGGACCGGGGACACCGCTACCCGAACGCGCTGGCGATGAAGGGCGATCTCCAGTTGTTGAGGAAGGAAACGGAATCGGGGTTGACCAAGACCGGGGCGCGGCGGCCGGTTTTGCCGTATCGCATCGCCACGAGCACGTTTCAGGCTACGAGCAAGTTTTCAACATATCTTCTGCTGGGAGTGAGCGCGCTGCTGCTCACGGTTCTGGTCGCGGTGGGAGCGTGGTGGGTCAAACAACGCCAGATGGCGGGTGCGGGCGCTCCCAAGAACACCATTGCGGTGCTGCCGTTGCAGAACAGAAATGGCGACATCAGCGTGGAGTTTCTTCGCACCGCGCTGGCCGATGAAATCGCCAACACACTCACCTATTCCCGGATGCTTGACGTTCGTCCCTCGGCAACCACCCAAAAATTTGTCGGGAACGACGTCGACCCGCAGCAGGCGGGCCGCGAATTGCACGTCGCCAACATTCTTACCGGACACTTCCTGAAACAAGGTGACCACCTGATGATTACGATCGAGGCGATTCAGGTGGAGGGTAACAAGCTTTTGTGGCAGACCAACGTGACCGCGCCGGCGCAGGACCTGATCGCGCTGGATGCGCAGATGGCTGCCAAGATACGTCAGGAGTTGCTGCCGGCGCTCGGTGTAGCCGGCGGTTTTCTGGATACCGGCACACGTCCGAAGAACCCGGAGGCCTACGATCTCTACCTGCACAGCCTGGCGCTGCCTCATGACGCCGGGCCGAATAAAGACGCCATCGCGGTGCTGGAGCATGTGGTCGAAGTGGACCCAACCTATGCGCCAGCCTGGGAACAGCTCGGTTTGCGTTGCTACTATGACGCGGACTATTCCGATGGTGGCGAGCCCATGTTCCAGCGCTCCAGCAAAGCCTACGAACGTGCGATTGCACTCGATCCCAATCGGGTTGTTGCCGCGGGACAACTGATCGGCAATCACGTGGAGCGAGGCGAGCTGGCGAAGGCATACCAGGAGGCACAGGCGCTGGTTAAGCGGCGTCCGGAGAGTGCACAGGCCCATTTCACGATGGGCTATGTCTATCGTTATGCGGGGATGCTGCAACAATCGGCGAATGAATGCAATACGGCGCTGGCCCTTGATCCTGAAAACTATACCTTTCGTTCTTGCGCCTGGGCGTTCATGGAGTTGGGTAAGGCCGCACGGGCGAAGGATTTTGTGCGACTGGATGCCGGTTCGGAGTGGGCCGCGTATGTGATGCCCTCCATCCTTATCCGCGAAGGAAAGATTGAGGAAACGCGGGAGGCCGTGAAACGCATGTCGAGTAACCCACGCTACCACCGCGATCTGCTGGAGGCTTGTCTGCAATTGCGGCCAGTTGCGGATCTGGACCGGATGGCGCAGGAGGCGGAAACCAGTCTACCCACTGACCCCGACCCCGAGACGTGGTACTACCAGGGAGCGCTTTTCGCGTACTCTGGCAAGAAGCAGGCGGCTCTTCATCTGCTGCAGAGCGCGGTCGAGCAAAACTATTGTGCCCACGAGAATCTGCTTTCCGATCCGCTGCTGGCAAAGCTCCGCACAGAAACAGCCTTTGACAAAGTGTTGACTGCCGCGGGCAATTGTCAGGAGGCGGTGCGGGGGGCGGGCAACACGAAGAACCGGTGAAATCCATTGAATGTTCGAAGCAGCGGCGCGCAAACTGGTACAATTCCGGTTTGCCGAAATGCTTTTTCCATCCGCTAATTGTTTCCGCAAGAATCTCTCGAGCAGTCTGCGGAAAAAGTACTTTCCGCCTCGCCGCCTCACCTCAGCGGCTGAGGCCGATTCTGAAAACAGAACACTCATCGCAGCGGTGAACCGCTGCGCCACCCAAAATCAAGGGCAACACCTAGCGGCGTGCAACCCGACGTAGTGGTGGACAATCCACCGGACCTGGTCTTGAAGGGACAAGATCCGCTACTGGAGAAAGCGGTCGAGATGCTGATGGAGCAGATCAAGCCAATCCAAAGAAGCTGCCGGCGCGGCCTCCGGACTTGCCGACGTATCCGGAGGGGCCCGGGTTTTAGGCCCGCATTGTTTGGCTTTGATCGGCACGGCTGAAAAGCCGTGCCCTTCCCCAAGGCTTCGCCCCTGAACGGGTAAGCGTCTGCAAGAACTCGCACTGACTTTCCGCTTGCAGGCGGGCGGGAGCTTATGTACTATCACGTCAACTCCTTGGTGCAACCGTGACGAATGGACGGAGCTTCCGACGACTTAGTTTTAGAATTCCAGGGGTACGAGTATGTCCGCCGGCCGCGGTGCGGGGGAAAGAGTGAGCTGAGAGATTAGAAATCGTAAGTGCTCCCGAATCCCACCCGCCAGAAACGCTGGCAGGGTGGGTTTTGTTTTTTCGGGGGCCGGGTTGGAGGCGGCCCGTAGTGCTGTGCGTGAGAAATGGGTCGTCCCTCCGGGACGTGAATCGTTTTTTCCACTTTCCCCAGCGCTGAAGCGCTGGGCTAAGCTGATTCGCCCCTCCGGGGCTGGATTTGCACTGCGGACTTACTGGGGAGCTCTTATGACGGATCAGAAAAGCACGCCAACAACGGGCAAGGCCAAGACCGAGACGAAGACCGGCTCCAAGACCATGACCGGGGCCAGCATTCTTTGGGAATGTCTGGAGCGGGAAGGCGTGAAGCACGTCTTTGGCTATCCGGGCGGCGCTATTCTGCCCGCCTATGACGCGCTGAAGCATAGCAAGATCCATCACATCCTGGTGCGCCACGAGCAGGGCGCAACCCACATGGCCGACGGTTATGCGCGCGCCAGCGGACAGACAGGAGTTGCGGTTGCAACTTCTGGGCCGGGAGCGACCAACATGGTTACCGGAATCGCCACCGCGATGCTCGATTCCATACCAATCGTTTGTATCACCGGGCAGGTGGGCAGCAAGCTGATCGGGTCGGATGCGTTTCAGGAGACCGATATTACGGGCGTGACCCTTCCGATCACCAAGCACAACTATTTGGTTACGCACGCTGGCGAGGTGGCGCGCACGATTCGGGAAGCTTTCTACGTGGCGAGGTCGGGGCGGCCCGGACCGGTGCTGGTTGATATCACGAAAGATGCGCAGCAAGGCACATGCGAGTTCGACTGGCAAGCGGCCAAGCCGCAATTGCCGGGATACCGGCCCGACCTTTCGCCTGCTCCGGCGGAGTATGAGCAGGCGTTGGAGTTGATCCACAATTCGAAGCGGCCGTTGATTCTCGCCGGGCACGGCATCATCGTTTCCGGAGCCATGCGCGAGGTGCGCGATTTTGCCGAGCGCGCGGGCATTCCGATTGCGATGACGCTGCTTGGTCTGGGCGCGTTCCCCGCTTCGCACCCGCTTAATCTGGGCATGATGGGCATGCACGGCGAAGCCTGGGTGAACCACACGATTCAAGAAGCGGATCTGCTGCTGGCTTTCGGCATGCGCTTTGACGACCGCGTCACGGGCAACCTGAAAAACTACGCGCCCAATGCGAAGAAGATTCACATCGAGATCGATCCGGCGGAGATCAACAAGAACGTCAAGGTCGATGTTCCGCTGGTCGGCGACCTGCGGGAGGTTTTGCTGGAATTATTACCGCACGTCGAGTCGATCGACCGCAGCGACTGGCTGGATTCCATCGACAAATTGAAGGGCGACTCGGCCGTGCGCGATATTCAGAATCTGCCGGACAGCGGCCATCTCTATGCCGCGCATGTGATCAATGATTTGTGGCGGCAGACGCGGGACGGCAACACCATTGTCGTTACCGACGTGGGCCAGCACCAGATGTGGGAAGCGCAGTATTACAAGCATGAGCATCCGCGCTCGCTGATTACTTCCGGCGGACTGGGCACAATGGGTTTCGCGCTACCGGCCGCCATCGGCGCCAAAGTCGCTTGCCCCGAGGCCGAGGTATGGGTGGTGGTGGGCGATGGCGGATTCCAGATGACGATGTGCGAGCTGGCGACGCTGGTGCAGGAAAATCTGAAGATCCACATCGCCATCATCAACAACGGCTTTCTGGGCATGGTGCGGCAGTGGCAGGAGTTTTTCTACGACCGCAACTACGCGGCGACGCCGTTGCTCAATCCGGATTTTGCGAAGTTGGCTGAGGCTTACGGCATCCGGAGTATGACCATTTCGGAGCGGTCGCAAGTTGTGCCCGCGGTGCAATCGGCGCGCCAGCACGATGGGCCGGTGCTGATCAATTTCAAGGTGGAACAGGAAGACACGGTGTATCCGATGGTCGCGGCGGGCGCGGCGTTGCACGACATGATCCGGCGGCCGAGCCCGATTGTCGAGACGGCGGAGGACGAGTAGGTGCATTGAGACATTGAATCATTAAGTCATTGAGCCATTAGACCCAATGATTCAATACCTCAATGCCTCAATGATGCAATGACTCAATAAAAATATGCTGAATACATTCATGGTGTATGTCGAAAATAAACCGGGTGTGCTTACGCGCGTGGCTTCGCTGTTTCGCCGCCGCGCCTTCAATATTGATTCGCTGACGGTGGGGCGGACTGAGAAGCCTGAGGTATCGCGCATGACCATTACCGTCGACGCCGATCGCGACCAGGCCCGCCGCATCGAAGCCAATTTATACAAACTGGTAAACGTATTACTGGTCGAGAACATCACCAATCAGCCGGCCATTGTTCGGGACCTGGCCATGATCCGGGTGGCGGCCACGCACGATGCGCGCTCCCATGTGCTGGAACTCGCCAACGTGTTTCGCGCGCGGGTGGTCGATGTCGCTCCGGAATCGTTGACCCTCGAAATCACCGGCGCCGAAGACAAGATCGACGGACTGCTCGAGTTGCTGCGCCCGTATGGTGTGTTGGAGATGGTGCGCACCGGCATCGTCGCCATGCGTCGTGGCAGCAAGTCTAACGGCGCCGCTGCAACGGAAAGTACGGCGCAGGGCGCGAGTGACGATGTCTCCTACTCGGTGTAGGGCGGCGTCGCAAACTCACTTCAGCGGCTAAGGCTGGCGCCGAAAACAAGCCAGTGATCGCAGCGTTGAAGAGTGTGCGTGGGAACTAGGGTCGTCCCTCCGCGGGACTTGAATCATTTCCTCCACTTGTCCCAGCGCTGAAGCGCTGGGCTACATCAGTTCGCCCCTCCGGAGCTGAATTCTTCCGCAGGTTCCACCAGATTGCCGGAAAACGAGTTCTTACGCACACACTGAAGAGCCGCGCCATCCCAAATCAAGCGCGATAGCTACGCCCACCCTGAGGTTCGGACACGAGTCCGGGCAAAATTTCGGCCAAGAGCTCGCACAAAAGATCAAGCGCAAGACTGCCGATCCGTCCATTGGAGACTGCCGAAGGTACCGGGGGCGCGGCGATTTGGGCACGGTGCATGCTCCAACTCAGGAACCATCGAGACGCATCGTGAGAGCTTTCTAATTGGCTCGCGACGCTGCGTGCGGCAGAGAGATTTGTGGAGGGACCCGAAATCAGGAGCCGTGGGACCCATCCCTCAAGTGAGAGCGGGGCCACGCCGATGGAGAGGGTATTCGCTATGGATGACGCCGACGACATTGTCAAAGAGTTCCTGGTCGAAAGCTACGAGAACCTCGACCGTTTGGACCGGGAATTGATTACGTTGGAGAAGAATCCCAACGACTGCGAGATCCTGGCCAGCATTTTCCGCACGATTCACACCATCAAGGGCACATCGGGTTTTCTGGCCTTCGACAAGCTGGGAGCGGTGGCGCATGTCGGCGAAAGCCTGCTGGGGCGGTTGCGCGAGGGCCAGTTAACGCTGGATGGAGAAATCACCACCGGCCTGCTGGCGATGGTGGATGCCGTCCGTCAGATGCTGGCGAGCATCGAGGCGGGCGGGGTCGAGGGCGAACGCGACGACAGCGCGCTGATTTCCCGGTTGACCCGGCTGCAGCAGGGTCCCAAAGCACCGGCCAGGAGCGACGTCGCGCTGGTGCCGGAGAGCGCTTCTGAAGCGGCCGTCTTGCCGGCCAATATTGGCGACATTCTGATGCAGCGGGCCGGCGTCGTCCCGGCGGAGATCCTGCGCGCGGCCGAGCGACAGATAGAAGGCGACCCGCGTCACCTGGGCGAGATTCTGGTGGAACAGGGCGCGGCGCGGCCGGCCGATGTGGTGGAAGCGCTGCAGGTGCAGCAAGCCGCCCGCGGGCAGAGTGCCAGCGACCGGACCATCCGGCTGGACGTCGCCTTGCTCGACCAGTTGATGAATCTGGTCGGAGAACTGGTGCTGGCGCGCAACCAAATCCTGCAGTTTGCCAACCGCAACGAAGAGAGCGGCCTTTTGGCCGCCAGCCAGAGGCTCAACCTGATCACGAGCGAGCTGCAGGAAGGAGTGATGAAGACCCGGATGCAGCCGATTGGCAACATCTGGAGCAAGCTGCCGCGAACCGTGCGCGATCTCGCGCTCGATTGCGGCAAACAGGTGCGGGTGGAGATGGAGGGCAAAGAGACCGAACTCGACAAGACGCTGATCGAGGCCATCAAGGATCCGTTGACCCACATCGTGAGGAATTCCGTGGATCATGGCATCGAACGCCCCGAGGTCCGCGCGGCCGCCGGGAAAGATCCGGAGGGCCGGCTGTTCCTGCGGGCGTTTCATGAAGGCGGACAGGTCAACATCGAAATCTCAGACGACGGCGCCGGTCTCGATCAGGAGCGGATTCGCAACAAAGCGGTGCAGAAGGGACTGGTCTCCACCGATCAGGCGAGCCGCCTGGGCGATCGCGAGATCGTGAATCTGGTTTTGCTGCCGGGCTTCTCCACGGCGGAGACCGTGACCAACGTATCCGGCCGGGGGGTGGGCATGGACGTGGTCAAGACCCACATCGAAAAGATTGGCGGCACCGTCGATCTGCAATCCAAGCCCGGTCAGGGCGTGATGGTCCGCATGAAGATTCCGCTTACCCTGGCGATCATTCCCGCTCTGATTGTTACCAGCGCGGGTGAGCGCTATGCCGTTCCACAAGTCAACCTGCTGGAACTGGTCGGACTGGATGGCGAACAGGCGCGAACCGGCATTGAGAGCATCCACGGTTCGCCGGTGTACCGGTTGCGCGGGCGGCTGCTGCCTCTGGTCCACCTGAAGAACGCCTTGCAGACGGCAACGGCAGCCGGGTCGGGGTCGGGGCGGATCAACATTGTGGTACTCGAAGCCGATGGCCGGGAGTTCGGGCTGGTGGTCGACGAAATCAACGATACCGAAGAGATTGTTGTGAAACCGCTCAGCAAGCACTTGAAAAACATCAGCGTGTATGCCGGGGCCACCATCATGGGCGACGGCAAAGTAGCATTGATTCTCGATGTGCTCGGCCTGGCGCAACGCGCCAAAATTCTGGCCGAGGGACGGGGGCACATCCAGAGCGAAGAAGTGCAATCCGCGGCGCAAGGCGCAGGCGGGAAACAGAAACTGGTCCTGTTCACGGGCCGGGCGGGGACGCGGATGGCAGTGCCGCTCGACCTGCTGGCTCGTCTGGAAAACATTCCGGGGCCCGAGGTCGAGCGCTCCGGAAATCAATGGGTGACCCAGTACCGGGGGCAGATTCTTCCCCTGATCCGCGTCAGCCACGCGCTCGAGGAGCGGCGGCATCTGCCGCCCGGCGACGATGTGCTGACGTTGCCGACCACCGGAATGCTGCAGGTGCTCGTTCTCGAGCACGAACACCAGTCCTTCGGGCTGGTGGTGAACGAGATTCTCGACATCGTCGATAGCACGCTGGAACCACAATCCCCTCCGACCCGCGCCGGCGTGCTGCATTCCTCGGTGATCGCGGACCGGGTGACCGAGTTGCTCGATGTTCCCGCCCTGCTGCGCGCCGGAGAAGCCTACGAACCGGCGGCGGCCCATTTGGACAAGAGCTGAATTTATGACAAGCGCCCGTCAATTCTGCACGTTTTACCTGGATCATCTGCTCTTTGGGGTGGAGTCGCAAAAGATTCAGGAAGTGGCCACTTACCGCGAGTTACGCCCGGTTCCTCTGGCTCCGCCGGTGGTGAGCGGCCTGATGAACCTGCGTGGACAGGTGGTGGTGGCTCTCGAACTTCGACGCCAGCTGGAGCTGCCCGAGCGTCCCTCCGATATGACCCCGATCTGCCTGGTGGTGCGTTCGGCCTCGGGTACGGTGTGTCTGCTCGCCGACGAAGTCGGGAACGTGGTGGAGGTGGAAGACGAGACCTTCGAACCCTCGCCCGAGACGCTTTCCCCGAGGTTGCGGTCGGTGATCCTCGGCGTGCACAAGCTCGAAGGGCAGTTGATGCACGTGCTCGACACCGACCAGGCATGCGAGATCCGGGCAGCGGGCCAGGGGCAGGCGAGCGAGGCCTGAGTCGGGAGGCTTGAGTTGCGTGTTTCCGACCAAGTTGATGCCACAAATTCGGAGGAAAAGAATATGAAACTTACACTTGGGAAAAAACTGGGCCTGGGCTTTGGAGCGATTCTCGCCTTGATGGTGGTTAGCGCAACGATGAGCTACCTGAGGTCATCCGACATCAGCCAGAGCCAGAACCGCGCGCTCGATATACGTGTTCCAACGCTCGAAGAGGCTAAGAATTTGCAGCGCGATCTGAATCAGGCCCAGAGCAAGGGTCGTCAAGTCGTTCTCGCCGGAGCACAAACCGACAGGAGAGAGGCCGCGAAGAAGTTGTTCGATGAAAATTGGGGCAGTATCGATAAGGACGTGGCCACGCTGGACGAATTGGCGCCCAAATGGACAGTGCAGGCGAACCGCGACCATCTGGGGGAGGTTAAGGAGCAACTTCCCGTGCTGCGCGCGGCCCAGGAGGCTGCGATGACTCTTGCGGCGGGCAGCGAGCACGATGCTGTCACCAAGGCGGGTAACGAATTCGCCGACCGAGCGACGCCAGCAACTGAAGCCATCAAGACATCGCTCGGAAGCATGGTGGATTCGTTCACCAAGCTATTGGACCAGAACAAGGAAGACCTGAAGGCGGACAACCACTCGCTCAATCTGACCATGGCAGTGACCACCTTGGTGGCCCTGGGCATCGGAATTGGCGTGGCCATTTTTCTGAGCCGCCGCATCTCCGCCACGACCCAATACATCCTGGGCCAGACGCAGGCCATCGCCGGCGGGGACTTGGCTCGCGCGGAACTGAAAATTCAGGGCAACGATGAACTCGGAGATCTGACCCGGGCGATCAACGAAATGCAGTCCAGCCTGTCTAAGGTGATCCAGTCCATCCGGGGCACGGCGGAACAGGTAGCCGCGGCGAGCGAAGAGCTTTCCGCCACCAGCCAGCAGATCACGGCCAACTCCGAAGAGACGACGGCGCAGGCGAAGGTGGTTTCCGAGGCCGGCGGTCAGGTCAACACCAATCTGCAGACGCTGGCCTCGGGCTCCGAGGAAATGAGTACCACCATCGGCGAAATTGCCAAGAACGCGACCGAGGCGGCGCGAGTGGCGGGCGAGGCGGTCGAGGCCGCGGAATCGGCCAACCAGACGGTGTCGCGGCTGGGGGATTCGAGCGTCGAAATCGCCAAGGTGATCGAGGTGATTACGTCGATTGCGCAGCAGACCAACCTGCTCGCCCTGAACGCGACCATCGAGGCGGCGCGCGCGGGGGAGGCGGGGAAAGGGTTCGCGGTGGTCGCCAACGAGGTCAAGGAACTGGCCAAACAGACGGCGAAAGCAACGGAAGAGATCAAGCAAAAGATTACGGTGATTCGGGAGAACACGGGCGGAGCGGTCGCGGCAATTGGAGGGATTCGGGAAGTGATCGGCAAGATCAGTCATATTTCGACGGTGATCGCGACGGCGGTGGAGGAACAGAGTGCGACGACCAGCGAAATGACGCGCAATGTGACGGAAGCGGCGCGGGGAGCGAGCACGATCTCGGACAACATCAAGGGAGTTGCAGATGCGGCGCAGAACACGTCGACGAACGTGGGCGAAGCACAGACGGCGACCGAGCATCTGAGCAAAATGGCAAACCAGTTACGGGATCTGGTGGGCCAGTTCAAAGTCGGCACCGAAAGTGCGAAGCAACAGGGTGAGGCCCCGCTGATGAAGGCGGCAAGGCATGCTGCGGGTGCGCGCTGAGAGTGCGGTTGGGCGCGGCGAGGCCCGGAGCGCTCACGTCGGCACAGTGAGCAGGCGAAGACCTGGTTTGGAGTAGGTAGGTATCGCGAGGAAGCGAATGAAACTTACATTGGGGAAAAAACTCGGACTGGGTTTTGGAATCGTGCTAGCCCTGATGCTACTTAGCGCGGTGCTTACCTACGTGAAGATGAACGCCATGCGAGAGAAGCAGGACCGCGCTTTCAGTGAGACTCTGGCCAAACCGTTGGGAGAGATGGCGGATTCTTTCGAAGCAGTGCTGCAAAAGAGCCAGGAAGACTTGGACAAGGGCACCCGCTCTCTGAACCTGACGCTGGCGGCGACCGCGCTGGCGGATTTGAGTATCGGAACTTTCGTGGCTATCTTCCTGAGCCGCCGCATTGCCGCCAGACTCAGTCGATTGACCCAGATGATTCAAAATATCGCCGAGGGCGAGGGCGATGTCACCAAGCGTCTGGAGGCGGCTACCGGCTTCGGCAACGACGAACTGGGCGAAGTCAGCCGCCTCTTCAATCTATTCATGGACAAACTGCAGGAAATCCTTCGGGGCATCGCGGCCCACACCAATAAACTCACAACGGCCAGTCAGCAACTGCTCGAAGCCAGCGAGCAGATTACGATCAATTCCGGAGAGACCGCCGTCCAGTCTAACTCCGTTTCCCGCGCCACCCAGCAGGTCACCCAGAATCTACAGAGCCTTTCGACCGGTGCCGGCGAGATGACGTCGACCATTCAGAGCATTGCCGCGAACGCCCACGAAGCCGCCAAAGTGGCGGCCTCCGCCGTCGGCGCAGCCCAGGCCGCCAATGCCACAGTCGCGAAGCTGGGCCAGTCCAGCGCAGGAGATTGGCGAAGTCGTCAAGGTCATAACCTCCATCGCGCAGCAGACCAACCTGCTTGCCTTGAATGCAACCATTGAAGCCGCGCGCGCCGGAGAAGCCGGAAAGGGCTTTGCCGTAGTCGCGAACGAAGTGAAAGAACTCGCCAAGCAGACGGCCAAAGCCACCGAAGACATCAGTTGCAAAATAACCGCCATTCAGGTGGACACCAAGGGTGCGATCGCGGCGATCGGGACGGTCAGCGGCGTCATTAATCAGATCAACAACATTTCCGCGACCATCGCAGCCGCGGTCGAAGAGCAGAGCGCGACCACCAATGAGATGACTCGCAACACCAACGAAGCGGCCAGCGGAGCCGGCGACATCTCCGTCAGCATCGGGGGAGTGGCACAGGCGGCGGAGGGCACGTTGTCACGCGCACAAGAGTCACAAAAGGCGGCGCAGGAATTGGCCTCCATAGCGACGCAGCTAAGCAGCCTAATGCGCCAGTTCAAGATCGAACGCATCGACAGGCGGACCGACATATCCTTGCCCGTTATCCTCACCGCGATCGACGTCAACGGCCATTCTTTGGACCAACAAGTCATGACCATTAACGTTAGCCAGAAGGGAGCCCTTTTGACAGGTATCCACGGCAAACTTCGGCTGGGCAGTCAGGTTTCTCTCGGCCGTTTACACAAGCTGGAACAGTTTCTAATCGCGTGGGTAGGAGAAGAACATACTCCCGCGGCTGGCCAGATCGGCGTCTCCGCAGTCGATCCTGCTACTTCCTTTTGGAACGATGTGGTCGAAACGCAGTCCCAGGCCGAACTGGCCAGCGCAGAGGGAAAGTATTCGGAGAAGGCTCCGGCGAAGCCAAAAGCAAGGGCGCACCGAGCCTAGAGGTAGCTCCGCCGATGAAGGCGGCGCGGCATGTTCCGGGGCGCGCCGAGAATGCGGTTCTCGGAGCCCATTGCGGCGAGCAGGAATTTAAGACAGGAGACATGAAGCCGTTCCGCATATTAATCGTTGATGATTCGGCGGTCATCCGAAAGGTGCTGACCACCCTGCTGGCGTCCGATCCGGAAATTGTCGTCGCCGGCACGGCGGGCAACGGCATTCAGGCGCTGGCCCGGATTCCAGAGGTCAAGCCGGACCTGGTCACACTCGACATTGAAATGCCAGGAATGGACGGGCTGGAAACCCTGGTCGAGATTCGCAAGGTCTACCCAAAATTACCGGTGATTATGTTCAGTACTCTTACTGAGCGTGGTGCGGCTGCGACCCTGGATGCGCTGGCGCGGGGGGCCAGCGACTATGTCACTAAACCCTCGCACAGTAAGAACTCTGAACTCTCGCCCGAGCGGGTGCGGGAAGAGCTGATTCGGAAGATCAAGTCCTTGTGCGCGGTGCGCGTGCCGCAGCCGCGGCAGGGGCCGATGTTCACTCCGGTTTCGGCCCGCCCGCCGGGGCGTATCGACGTGGTGGCCATCGGCACGTCGACCGGTGGACCGAACGCGCTGACTGCACTGATCCCGCAACTCCCCGCCGATTTTCCCGTGCCCATCGTGATCGTGCAGCACATGCCACCACTGTTTACGCGCCTGCTCGCCGATCGTCTGAATACCCTCGCTCGCCTCCAGGTGCAAGAAGGCAAGGAAGGGCAGCAATTGCAGAGAGGTCAAGTCTGGATTGCTCCCGGCGACCATCACATGACGGTGGCTCGCAAGGGGGCGGAATTCGTGCTGGGCCTCAACCACGACCCGCAGGAAAATTCCTGCCGTCCGGCGGTAGATGTGTTGTTCCGTTCGGTGGCGCAAAGCTACGGCGCGAACGTGCTGGCGGTGGTGCTCACCGGCATGGGAGCGGACGGCACTCGCGGGTCGGCGGTCATACGGGAAGCGGGCGGGGAGGTCATCGTCCAGGACGAAGCGTCCTCAGTGGTTTGGGGCATGCCGGGAAGTGTCGTTGCCGCCAACCTGGCCGATCGCATTTATCCGCTCGACGGAATGGGGCCGGAAGTTGTGCGCAGGGTATCGATGCGGAGGGCTTTTGCCAGCGCTGCCCGCCCGTGAAGACTGGAGAAATCTACCAGGCCATTTTGCTCAGTCATGTCCGAAAGTTTAGCTGGCGAAAGATGAAACGATGCCCATAGAAATAGCGAAGGCGAAGGCTGCGGTGAGTCTGGAGTCAAACCCGGACGATCCGGCGTACCTGAAGATCCGCGATCTGATATACGGGATCTCGGGAATCTATTATGCCGCGGAAAAGCTTTATCTGCTGATCTCGCGTTGCGCGCGCCGGATGAGCGTGCTCGGCGCACCCAGCCCGGCGGAGTATTTGGAACACCTCACTACGCGCGGAAATCGCACCACGGAGCTGCGCTTGCTGCTTAACGAAATCACCATAGGCGAAACCTACATGTTTCGCCACCCCGCCCAGTTGGATGCGCTGCGCAACGTGATTCTTCCCCAAATCCTGCAGCTCAAGGATTACATGGGCCTTAAACGCCTGCGCTTCTGGTGCGCCGGCTGCTCGACCGGAGAGGAGCCGCACACGCTGGCCATGTTTCTGCTCGAAGAAAAAGAGAAACTGCTGGCCGGTTGGACCTGGGACATTCTCGCCACCGACTTGAACGATAACTCGCTCCAAACCGCACGCGACGGAATATACGGAGAGTATGCCCTGCGCAATACGAGCTCCCCGTTACGCAGGAAATACTTCAAAGACGTTGGCGACAAGAAACTCCAAGTCAACGATCTGCTGAAAGCGCAGATCCGCTTTGATCGCCTCAACCTCAGCGACGACAGCAAGATGGTATTCCAGAAAGGCCTCGACGTCATTTTCTGCTGCAATGTGCTGATCTACTTCGACCTGGTTTCGAAGCGCCGCGTCGTGCAGCATTTTTACGCCAACCTCTTGCCCGGCGGCTACCTCTTCCTGGGACATGCCGAGTCTTTGTTTCAGGTGGATGATTCGTTTCGGCTGGTCCATTTCCCAGGCACCACGGCGTACTGGAAACCGACAGCCGCACAAGCCGGCGGAGGCAAATAATGAACGCCAAACTACAGTCAGAGTTGCAAACGCAAATCCGGAAGCTGGACTCGATCTCGACCGCTCCCGCAATCCTGAAGCCGCTCCTCGATATGCTGCGCTTGCCTTCCGATAACATCAGAGTTGAAAAAGTTGTTGAGCTGGTCTCTTATGACGGGGCGATCGCGGCGCAATGTCTCCGCCTGGCAAATTCTCCTCTTTTTGGAAGGCGCGAGAATGAAACCGTGCGCTCCGCGGTTATGGCTCTCGGCCTGGAGAGAGTACGCTCGATGCTGCTCGGGTTGTGCATGAATCGGGTGATCCCGCAAGACAAGTGGGTGATCGAGCCGGATGCGTTCTGGCGGCACTCGCTCGGCTGCGCATTGATCACGCAAAGAATGGCGCAGAAAATCGAATATCCAGAGCCCGAAAAAGCTTACCTGGCTGGACTGCTGCACGACCTCGGGTTTCTGGTGAACTCAGTCCTGTATACCCAGGATTTTCGAGGATGCCTCCGACGCGCCGCCGAGGAACACGCACCCCTCCATGTTATCGAAGAGCAGGTTCTCGGTTTTACTCATTGCGAGACCGGGCAGATGCTGTGTGAGCATTGGGGCCTGTCGAAGGAGTTGGCGAACGCTGCCGGCTGTCATCACGATGTAACCCTCCTCCCGACCGCCGGATCGCTGGCCTGCCTGGTCCACCTGAGCGATCTCCTGTGCCGGATGCGCTACCTGGGCTACGGCTATGAGGAGATCATGGGGGTCGATCTTGGCGGAGATGCGGCGTGGCAGTTCCTGAGTGGCACCTATCCTACGCTCAGGGATATGGACCTGGTTCGCTTCACGCTCGACATCGACGGAGCCATGGACCAGATCGTCGCCACGGTGGATTCAGTTTTTGGCGCCAAAATGATTGTCGCTCCGGCCACAAGCTGAGGTTGAGGAAGTTCTTTGTTCGCTGCATCCTTGCGAGCAAAGAAAAACGTCCTGAGCGCTAAGCTCAGGACGCCTTCGGCAGCCCTCCCCCAGAACTGCCAAACCACGCGCTTATCCTATGTGCGGTTGGTCCCCCTGTAAATGTCACTTCCGTAACGCGAAGCTTGAAAATAAGTACCTCGAGGCGTGGGCAGAGGTAACGTTACTAAGACAGGCACGAGTGGAACCTATGAAAGTCTCTGCTGGCTGAGGCGGTTGGAGTCGATGCGGCGGAGTCTGTCTGAGCTGACCTTTTTCATCACTCCCAACCGGTGTGCTGCGTCACAGACTTCCAATCTGCTCTGCGCGACAATGATGATCTGATTGGGGCCGGCAATGGTGATGTGATTAGGGCAGTGAAGAGTTGTGTCCGTCTCCCACGACGGACCTCGACGCCGCCGCCCAAGCCCATTTTCCTCTATGTATTTAGAACTGCGCAATCGTTCAACGATCAGCTAATACCTTCGTTTGACCGACAAGAGCCGTAACCTGAACGGGAGTAACTACATGTTTCACCAAAGTCATGCTGCAATCAGCCGTATGGAGAGCGATTCGCTCTCCAGATTTCAGGCCAGATCACTGGAGCACGGACCTCGCTAGAACGACATACAGTAGCGGTCCGATGGGAAGCGGTCTGGCAGAGAACCCCCACTCTTGAGTGGATACAAATAGAACTAAGGAGAAAACTCGATGAAATTGCTTCTACTGACAATTACGCTTTTTCTGTTGCTCGGAGCCGCTTGGAGCCAGTCGCTGAGCGAGGGCAGCGTGGTCGGGCTACAGATAGAACCGAACCCCCTGAACGGTACGTTTGTTTATGATTTTGAGATTTGTTGTGGTTTTCCGGCCGGCTCCGGCGGATTTCTAGGGAACGGCTTCGCCTATGTCGAGAATCAGTTCTCGCTTTTCTACAAGTATCCCGGACAAGTGAACGGCTTCTCGTTTTCCGGCACCATCGACACTTGGGACACAGCACAGGCAATCAGCAAGAACTGCTCCGTGCAGAGCGGCACATTGAACAACGCGCAGATCACGCAGGGTACGAAAGTGGTTGCCACCGGCATGGTGGCAGAATATTCGCAATTATTCTGCCAGCGGGACGGAGTTTACTGGGTGGGGCCGGGCGGTTTGAGCGTCCACGCTCAATGAACAACGAGCGGAGTGAAAGTCGGGTTTGAATCAAAGAAAGCCGGGTCTGGCCCCCGGCAACTCCGTCCATGACGGCTGGCAGGCTCAAGTGCTGCGGCCCAGACCGCCGGCCCTGCCTTTACTCTGACCTTTGGTCTTTACCTTCATGGCTCCGGATTACTTCTTCTCCCATGTTTTTCCGCCGTCCGCGCTGCTCCAGCTTTCGTTGTTACTGGTGGAAACTACGATCTCGGTCGCACCGCGCACATTGTCGCGAATATCGATACGAGTTACGTCGGAGCTAAGTGCCTGGCCTTTGCTGGAAGGCTGCACCTGCAGCCAAGTTACCCCGCTGTCGACGGAGTGGAAGAGTGTGCCCGCCTGTCCGCCGGTCCATACATCCGCGTCGTGACTTGCGTAGCACAGCAATGAATGATCCGCACGCAAAGCGTTTTGCCAGGTCTGGCCGCTGTCCAGTGACCGCTGCAGGACACCCGCTGCGATCGCCCAGGTGACGTTGTGAGCGAAAGTCTGGTTCGGGGAGGGCGCCAGTTTCGCGGCAGACATCACATTCCTGCCCTGTACCCTGGCTGAGGGGGCACCAACAACTGCCTCGGTCTTCTGCGGCCCAATCACTTCCGCATCTTGCAGCGGCGGCTTTGCTTTTTCAATTGCTGGTGCGGCGTTCCGTGCCATTAGGCTGTTTAAGTTGGCAGATTCTGTTTCTATTGCGACGGCTGCTCCGGCAACCTCGACGCTTTCAGTCACGCCTTGACGCGCTAATCCACCGGATTCCGCCGCCGGGGCTGCAGGCGATGGCGTCGCCAGCCGTTTGACTCCCTGCCCTGAACCGCTCCCGTTGTAGGCAAGCAGCATTCCAGACTGCACTTGAGGGGACGGCGGCACAGCCTGTCCAGCCTTGAGTTTCTTGGACGTTCCCAATTCCGGTTTGGTTCGTGCCGCGTCATTTTTAACCGAGGATGCTCTAGCCGAGACTGAGGATTGGTCCGTTGCCGACGATGCGACTAGCGACGATGCGACTGGCGACGATGCGGTTTGCGGGCCGGCAACCGGAAGCGCAGCAGGCGCGACCTGCCGGTTCGCGGAAGGCAGCATCGCCTGATTCTGCTTCCCCGGATGCAACAGAAGTACCGAGGCAGCCACCGCAATTCCCGCTGCCGGTGCGGCCCAGCGCAAACCTGGCCAGGCGAGCTTGGGTGAGCTCAGCCAGCTCCACTGAGACTTCGCCGGAGTCGCGGTTGCTCGAACCGCTTCGGTGTCGGCCGTCGCGGGAGGGGCCGTCATACCCGCGTCCGGAAGCGCCAGGACCACTACCTCGCGGCAGTCTCCACAGAGCGCCAGGTGCTCGAGCACGCCGTCACGCTCGGCTGCCGAAAGCGCGTGCTCGGCAAAGGCCGTGAGCAGATCCGCATCCGGATGAGCCGGCTCGGGCATGCTTCGGCCCGGTTCGCTTCGGCCCGGCAAAGTTCCCTCCGACCGAGCAGCCCGCAGGCGGTCATACACGATTTTGGGTACTTCAGTCATGGTTTCCGCAGGTTATGCTTCCGTCTATCGTTTGCTCTACTATTTTTCTCTGCTATCTTTCTTTCCTTACTTTCTTGTCAATCCGTGCTTCTCTCGCCAGCGTCTTGTGCCGGGACCTTTCTACTAGCAGGGAACGTTTTGGCCTCGGAATCTTGCATCAAACGCGAGCGCAAATTCAAGCGTATGTCCCGTACGTCGGTTTCCAGCGCTTCGGCAGCCTGGGCGTGGCTCATTCCCTGCATTCGCAGTCCCGCCAGAATGCGCTTCCGGAGCCCGGTTGCGAGGCGATCGAGCCGCCGGCTGACGCTTGATTCGTGCAGCCCCAGCGTTTGCGCAATTTCAGCCAGCGTCCGCCCATCGAGATAATAAGACGCCAGCGTGAACCGGTCCTCCGCCGAGAGCTCCGCGAGCGCCTCGTCGGTTGCCGCTTCCAGCCGTGGGTCCGATGTGCTCGCCGGCTCAGGAACCGCCGCCGCAAACTGTATACCCTCTTCTGTCTGTTCTTCCAGACTGACCGTGCGTTTCTGCTTGCGGTAGCGGTTAATGAACTCCTGCGCTATCACCGTCCGTAACCAGCCTTCGAGCGAACCGCGACCAGTGTAGGAAACGAGCTTCGAACTGCGCACTCCGTCGCGTGCGTTCACGCCATACAAATCCGCGAACAGTGAATCGGCCAACTCCGCGGCGTGTGAGCCGTCGCGCGTAATGTGCAGCGCCATGCTGTACAGTTTTTGCCGGTAGCGGCTGATGAAGTCCTGCCACGCTCGCTCGTTTCCGGCGGCACATGCGCGCGCCAGCGCCAGTTCCTCCAGACGCAGGCAGGCGCAGAAGTCGGTTTTCTTTGCCGCTGCATTGTCAGGCGACGCGTGGGCCGAATCGTGGGGAAGATACTTGCGCAGAACTTCATCGAGGATTGCCGCGAACTGCTGCGCACTCATGCCGTAGGCCGCGGCTCCGCTGCGTACGTAAAGAGCCGCAGCGGCGTCTGCTCCCTGGCCGGATTGGGCGGACTTTGACATTTCCTACTTTTGCATGTCCCAGATTGATGCTAGCAATTTTTTAGACGCAAGGAAGAAGAAATCGTACGTTCTTCGATCAGCGAGCAGAAAAAGACACTCCTTGGAAGACTCGCAATTGAGTTCCCCGGCACGCTCTAACTTCGACGTGCCGGGGCGTGCCGGGGCGGCGGCGCACACAGAGGATCTCGCGCGCGAGTGTACCAGTGTCTTCACTGCGAGGAGGCCAATTATGCGGCTGGTCATCGTGGTTGCGGGAGTCGTTCTATTGGTTGTGGCGGCGGTTACGGTTCCGTGCCTGCTGCAGGCGGGCGAAGCGGCACCGGCGTCTGGTTATTCTCTCCTTGGCCCGATTCGCAGCGGAAACCTGACTGTTTATCCCGTTGTCGCCAGTAAGTCGTACGACACGGCAGAGTTTCTAACTCTCGACGAAGGCCTGCGCAGCGGCGATGTGATCGTGACGGAAGCTGGCCAGGCGCGCGGCCTCATACGCCACCGTCCCGGCGAACCATCCATCGTCCATCCGGTGGGCGGCGCGGAGGTGAATCGGCTGGTCCTGGTCAATAACTCGAAGCGACCGTTGTTACTCCTCGCCGGCGAAATAGTCACTGGCGGCAAGCAGGACCGCGTCATTGGCAAAGACCGCATCGTGCCCCCGGAGAGCGATCCGGTCGACCTGAGTGTCTTCTGCGTCGAGCCCGGACGATGGGTGGCCGCGAACGGGAAGAACGCATTCAGTGCGAGCGGTGCCGCTGGCGGCGTCTTCGCTTCGCCCGGCGTGCGCGCAAGCGCGATGGCTGCCAAGAATCAGCAGCAGGTCTGGGACAATGTCGGAAAATCGAAGCAAGCAATGGAGACGATTGTGGCAGCTCCGGCTGCTGCGGAAGTGAATTCGACCACCTCTTATGCCCGCGTGATGGATAACAAAGAAGTGCAGCAGAAGGTTGATTCCGTCGCTGAGCCGGTGCAGCGCAACTATGAAAGCGTCATCCGCCAACTGCGCGATAAGAACGCGGTGGGCGTCGTCGTCGCCGTGAACGGAGAAATTGTTTGGGCTGATATTTTTGCGAGCACCCAGCTGCTGCAAAAGTATTGGCCAAAACTTGTCCGCTCCTATGCCACCGAGGCGGTGGTGACGCGCGCCAAGGGCGGGGAAGCCAGCCTCAAAGATGCGCAGAAATTTCTAGACGATCTGGAAGGCCGCCACGAAACGGCCGAAACCGAGCCCGGCGTCTATCGACAGACTGAAATCACCGGCGACGGCTTCAAGGTATTCGAGCTAACGTCGCTGCTGCCGAAGACGGGCTTCCCAGTGCATGTGGCCAAGATGGCCGACTGACGATAACCACCGGATACGCGTGCGGAGATACACTGGTCATCCAGAGTGCCGCGCCAATCCCTTGAGCGCGACGTCATTCGTATCGGGCGCCAGGTTCAGGGCAGGCAATTCGTTGCGCGTGAACCAGCGAACGTCCGCCGCGTCGCTCCCCGCTTTGAGATCACCGCCAATGGGATGACACAAAAAATCAATCAGCACATAGTGATACCGCACTCGTCCCTCGTCGCCTCGGATCACACGCTCATAAACGCCCAGCATCTCAACCGTCTCAACCTCTAATCCTGTTTCCTCGCGAGCCTCGCGGACAACCGCTTCGCGAAGAGTTTCACCGCATTCGAGGACTCCGCCCGGCAGCGACCACTCCCCCAGCAGCGGCGGCTGGCCGCGGCGGATCAGCAGAACGCGGTGATCCTGCCGATGATCATCGATGATTACCGCACCCACACCTACCAGCGGAGACTCTGGGTATTCGCGTTTCACGCGGCAGCTTTCCCAGGGCGCATCAGCCGATTCATGCACAGTCCTCAGAAACCGGAACAGTATACGGCCTTGGGTTCGCAATCCGGCAGGCGACCGCTTGCGCGAGAGTGCTGTCTTCTGCCGAGCCACTTGCGGGGCTTCGCCCCCCTGGACAGCCGAGGGCAGCTGTCCCTACGCGAGACCCTCGGAATTACAATAACCACCATGGCGCTCGACGAATACAAGCGGAAGCGGCGGTTTGAGGAAACGCCTGAGCCTCCGCCTAAGGTCGAAAAGCAGTCGCGGCACCGCTTTGTGGTGCAGCGCCACGCCGCGACGCGCCTGCACTACGATTTCCGGCTGGAGATGGAAGGTGTGCTCAAGTCGTGGGCTGTCCCCAAAGGCCCATCACTCGACCCTGCCGACAAGCGTTTGGCGATGCAGGTCGAGGACCATCCCGTCTCCTACTACGATTTTGAAGGCACCATCCCCAAAGGCAATTACGGCGGTGGTACGGTGATGGTTTGGGACGCGGGCACGTGGGAGCCGCTGTCGCCGGTTCCGGTCAACGGCGAGTACGTTCCGGGCACAGAAAAAGAAGCAGCCGCCATGCTGGCGAAAGGCGACCTGAAGTTTCGCCTGAACGGAAAGCGGCTCAAGGGCGATTTTGCGCTCATACACATCAAAGGGCGGAGTGGGAGCAAGGGAAACGAATGGCTCCTGATCAAGAAGAAAGACGATCACGTGGTCGCGGGATTCGACATCGATGAAGATGCGTACGGCACCTCCATCCTCACCAATCGCACCATGGCGCAGATCGCAGCCGATGAAGGCTCGGCGGAATGGAAGAGTAGTCGTCCGGCGTCGCGCGGGAAAGTGAAGGCCGCGTGGCTGGCGGACGCCATCGCACGCGCCGACTCGAAGCGAAGCGCTTTAAGCGCGGAAGGCGCTAAGGACGCGGAGAAAAAGCCCCACTTCTCGAAAATCGCGAAAAGCGGGGCACCCGCCACGTTCAGTGAGACCGTCTCCAAATCAAAGACCAAGAAATCGTCCGCGAAATCTGCGTCCTCTGCGGTTGAAGCTTTGCCTGGTGCGGAGCAGAGGTCCATGCCCACAGTCATCCATCCAATGTTGGCGATCTCCACCGCAAAGGCATTCGACAATCCTGACTGGCTGTTTGAAGTTAAATGGGACGGTTACCGCGCCATTGCATTCATCGAAGACGGCCGCGTGCGTCTGGTGTCGCGCAGCCAGAATGACCTCACCGCACAGTTCCCCGAGCTTGGCAGCCTGCCACAATTCGTAAAAGCTGAGCGCGCCATCCTTGACGGGGAAATCGTGGCGCTTGATGAAGAGGGCCGACCATCGTTCAGCCTGATGCAGCAGCGCACCGGATTCCAGCCGGGAAAGCGCCGCCAGCCGCGGCGCGAAGGCGTACCCGTCATCTACTATGCGTTCGATCTTCTGTACCTCGATGGTCTTGACCTGCGGCGCGTTGCGCTCGAGCAACGCAAGCGGTTGCTACAAGACCGGATCGTTGCCGGAGGGGCTGGTGAGAGCGCCGTAATTCGTTTTTCCGACCACTATGCGGAGAAGGGTCTTGATCTTCTTGAGGCAGCAAAGCAGCGCGGACTGGAAGGGATCGTCGCCAAGAAGCGTAGCAGCGCTTACCAGGAAAAACGGTCGAACGATTGGCTCAAAATCAAAATCACGCAGCGTCAGGAATGCGTCATTGGGGGCTACACCGATCCGGAGGGCAGCCGCGAATATTTTGGGGCGCTTGTCCTCGGCTTGTACGACCAGCAAGGCCGGTTGATTCACGTTGGCCAGGCAGGGACCGGCTTCGATCAGAAGATGCTCAAAGAAATCTCCGCTCGCTTGCAGCCGCTCAAGATGAAACAGAATCCGTTCTATGGTGAGATTGGCGGCTTACGAAAAGTTCAGTTCGTGCGTCCGGAGCTGGTTGCGGAGATCAAGTTCGCCGAGTGGACTCATGAGAGCGCGGAAGGTGGGATGAAGCTGCGAGCGCCTGTATTCATGGGGCTCAGAACCGATAAGTCGGCGGAGGAGTGCAGGCTTGAGGAAGCGGTCGCGAGCTAGGCGGGTGAGTTCAAGTGCATAGGTCCTTCCACTCCGGCTCCGCTCAGGGTCAGGATGACAGCATTTGAAACTCTGAAACTTGAAAGCTGGACCTATTGCCGGGGCGCGTAGTATCCGCGCCGGGCGCGGACTTGCAGATCTTTTTTCAGGGCAGTGATCTCGATGGAGTGGTAGCGTCCGTCGGCGTCGAAGTCGGAGGGCTTGTAGGAAACGGCGTACTGGCTGCGCAATTCCTCTTCGATGGCGGCGAACGAGTGGGTGATGTCTTTCATCTTGTAGGGGAAGAAAGCACGGCCACCGGTGGCGGAAGCGAGGTCTTCCAGAACTTTGTCGCCGCGTAGAATCAGGCCGCTATCGTCGGTGGAAATGGCGTAGATGAGAACTTCGGCGCGCTGCGCCATTTCAATGGCCTGGGCGCGCGTGTATTCGCTCTGATTGTCTTCGCCGTCGCTGAGGATGACGATGGCTTTGCGAATAGGATGGTCGGAATTTTCGCGCAGCAGCTTTTCCTTGCACGCTTTGTAGATAGCGTCATAGAGCGCGGTGCCGCCGCCATTGTTCAGGCGCTGCACTCCGGCGGCAAGCAACGGTACCTGGTCGGTGAAGTCCTGGGTAAGGTGGCTTTCTTTGTTAAATCCAACGACGAAGGCGCGGTCGTAGCCGGGACGGATGACGTGCTGCAGAAATCCGGTGGCTGCTTCCTTTTCAAATCCGAAGCGCCCCTGCACGGAGCCGCTCACATCCATGAGCAGGCCCAACTCGATGGGCAGGTCGGTCTCGCGGCGGAAGTTCAGGATCGATTGCACCGGCTTGTGGTCGTCGAAAATTGAGAAATCGTTCTGGTTCAAATTGCGGACGAATTTGCCGTGGCGATCGGTGGCGATGAAGAGCACGTTGACTTCATCGACGCGTTTCTTGATGGTGAGGACGGGTTCGTCCGCATCGGTGGTTGCGGTGGGAAGGGCAGCGGCGGCGCCGGGATCCGCGGCGACATTGGAAGCGGCGATGACGTAGGAACTGTTTTGGGCGCATCCGGAAACTGACAGACCAAGAATGGCGGCGGTCGCATACACGACTATTGCGAATCCCCTTGGTGCCAGTCCGATTTTTTTGCGCTTCGTCATTCGTAATTCCTACGCCTGTTTCGTAAGTCTTCTTTTCGACGCCATGTAAACTGCGGAGCTTTCAAGTACTACGATGCACGCCGGGGGCCGAAGACGCGCCAAAGCGCCGTCCCATTGACTGTAGGGGTTAACCGATGCAAGTCCAAGTTACAAAAGGAGTACGCAGACGGTGCATCGTTTAACCATAAGCCGGTCAATGGGTTGGGAAAAGGGGTTGGGGAAAACTCCGAGGACATTTTATCCATGACTGGCTGAGCTCCGTGCAAAAACTTCTGAACGCTGAACCAACCCCTAGCCCCGTACTGCTGAATGGAACTGCGGTATCGGTGCTCGGCAGGCGACAGTATAATCTGAAAATCGCCGAAGCCGTATCCGGCCGGGAGTCGCGACATGTACTTGGAACAGTTTTATCTAACCTGCCTGGCCCATGCTTCGTACATGATCGGATCGGAGGGCGAGGCGGCGGTGATCGATCCGCAGCGCGATGTGGACATCTATCTGAAGGCAGCCGATGAACAGAATCTTAAGATCCGGCACATATTCGAAACTCATCTGCACGCCGACTTTGTTTCAGGACACAAAGAGCTGGCGGCGCGCACGGGCGCGAAGATCTACATTGGAGCGCAGGCCAACGCCGAATTCCCGCACGTGCCCCTGACGGACGGCTTTGAAGTGAAGATGGGGGCGGTGCGAATTCGCGCGCTGGAGACGCCGGGCCACACGCCTGAGAGCGTCTGCCTGGTAATTACGGATGAAAACAAATCATCTGAGAGCAAATCGTCTGAAAGCAAAGCAGCGCAGCCCTGCGCGGTTCTCACCGGCGACACGTTGTTCATCGGCGATGTTGGCCGCCCCGATCTTTCGCGCACGCACACACCGCGGGAACTTGCGGGATTGCTCTACGATAGTCTGCACCAGAAGTTGCTGACGCTGCCGGATGCGGTGATGGTGTATCCGGCGCACGGGGCGGGATCGCTGTGTGGGCGCGCCATGCGGGCCGAGCGGTCATCCACGATTGGGACGGAGCGCCTTACGAACTATGCGCTGCAGATCGCGAGCCGGGAGGAATTTATCACGCAGTTGACCACGAACCTTCCTGCTCGTCCCGAATATTTTCTTGAGGATGCTGAGATGAATCGCTCGGGTGCGGCGACGTTGACGGAGTTGCCGCCGCTTCCGGGACTTTCTTCGGCTGAAGTGCAGACGCTGTTGGGTCACAATGCCAGTGTCAATATCCTTGACGTTCGGCCGGGCGACGTATTTGCCGCCGGACACGTTCCGGGGTCGATCAACATCGCGCTCTCGGGACAATTCGCATCGTGGGCGGGAGGCATCTTGGGGATTCACTCCCAGCCGGTTCTGGTCGGCGACACCGACGCACAGATCGAGGAAGCTCGGCTGCGGCTGGCTCGCGTGGGCATTGAAGACCTGCGCGGATATCTGGCCGGCGGTGTGGCAGCATGGCAGAAGGCTGGGCTGCCAGTGCTGAAGACGGAGCAGATTTCCGCACAGGAACTTAACCAGAAACTGCGTGACGGGAGGGTGCGAGCGCTCGACATCCTCGACGTGCGTCGCGAAGCCGAATGGCAGGCTGGTCACATCGCCGAAGTGCAGTGCCGGGCGCTTGATACGTTTCCGCAAGGATTGCCCACAATGGATCGAGAGCGTCCGGTTGCGGTCCACTGCAAGAGCGGATATCGCAGCATGATTGCGTGTAGTCTGCTCGAGCGTGCCGGACATCGCAACGTGATCAACGTAGCGGGAGGCTTCGACGCCTGGCATGGCGCCGGACTTCCGGAAGTGGCGGAACAACTGGCCAAAGCGTGATGTGTTTTGTCATCGGTCGTGTGGAAGCCCCGTCCCCACGCAAAAACTTCGTTATTCCATCGCGGCGGCTTGTGCTTTTGCTGCGGGCGTTTCGCGCCGGGTGGGTAGCTGCGGCAAGGCCCACATCAGACGGCGGGTGTAGGCGTGCACCGGCGCGGTGAAAATCTGTTCGGTCTCTCCGCACTCGACAATCTGGCCTTCGTGCAGGATGGCGATGCGCTGGCAGATTCCGGCGACGGAAGGCAGATCGTGCGAAATGTACAGGATCGACATGCCGATCTCGCGATTCAGGCGTCCGAACAGCTCCAGGATTTCAGACTGCGTGATCACATCGAGCGCGCTGGTCGCTTCATCCGCGATTAAGAGCGCGGGTCGGTGCATGATAGCCATGGCGATAAGGACGCGCTGCGCCTGGCCAACGCTCAGTTGAGAGGCGCGTTTGCGCAGGAAATCTTCGTGATTGTCATCCTTATCGCTTGGAAGGCTGACGCTTTTCAGAGCGGAATGGATGGCATGGTCGCAGTCGTCATTTCTGGTATTACTGCCGGTCGCGCTGTTGTCGCTGTGCGCGCGCCAGGCTTCCCGGAGTTGTGTGTGAATTTGGAGGACGGGATTGAGCGAGGCCAGCGGACTTTGAAGCACGAGGCTCAGGGAACGTCCGCGGAGGTCGCGCAATTCGCGCTCGTGCATGGCGAGCAGATCAGCGCCCTGGAAAATGATGTTGCCTTCTACGATGGCGCGCTGGCGGTCGAGTAATCCGAGGATGGCCAGCGCCAGCGTGCTCTTGCCCGAACCACTTTGGCCGACCAGGCCGACGACTTCGCCGCGCGCGATTTCGAGCGAGACTCCGCGGAGCACGGGAGCTTTGCCGGGATAGCGGACGGTCACCTGCGCGGAGAGCAGGCTACGAGATGAATCCGGCGTCGGCGCTGTCATAGTTGCTAACCCGTTCATCGAACCATTTATCGGCTCGCTCGCGTGCTTGCGTTCAGGGTGAGGCGCTCGGCGTTCCAGAACGTCTGCGGGTGAAGGATTCCGGGATTAGCGCCTTCGACCGCGCTGGAGACGGCGGACAGCGCATTCTGATTGACCAGATAAATAAATGGTGCCTGTTCGGCGACGATTTCCTGCACGCGATCGAAACTCTCTTTGCGCTTCTTCGGATCGGCGGTGGATGCTTGCGCGCGCATCAGCCGGTCGATCTCGGCTTCCCACGCGGTTTCCGGGGATTTCTGTTGCGGATTCCAGGCGTGATCTTCGGCCGAACTCAACCAGATGTTCATCTGGCCGTTCGGATCGAGGTCGACATTGCGGAAGCCGAGCATCGCGGCTTCGTAATTGAATTTCTGCGAAATGCGCTCGATGAGCGAGGGAAAGTCGAGCGTGACCACGTTAACCTTGATGCCGAGCTTCCCGAGATCCTCCTGCACCATGACGGCCATGCGTTCTCTCGGTTTGCTGCCCGCGTTGGTGACGATGGAAAACTCGACGGCGTTGCCCCCTTGATCGAATAACGCCCCGTTTTGCAGGTGGAAGCCGCCGACTTGCAGGCGCTGCAGCGCGGCGGCGGGACGATACGGTTCGGGCTTGAGCCGATTGTTGAACCAGAATTTGTTAGCGGGCGAAACCGGGCCGACGGCGGGCTGGGCGTGACCGTTGTAAACCACGCGGCTCAGATCGTCGCGGTTGATAGCTTGAGAAATGGCGCGGCGGAAATAAGCGTTGCGGAACCAGGCGCGTTTGTACTCGGGAATGGGAGCGCTGGCCACCTGGTTGAACCACATGAAATCGGAATCGAGTGAAGGTCCGGCATCGTGCGTGAGCTGGGGCGAAGTGGCGGCCAGGCGGTCGAAGTAATCGCTGTCGAGGACGTTGATCAGGTCAAGTTCGCCGCGCTTGAAGCGCAGCATCTCAACGTCGCGGTTCGATTGAATGTCGAGCCGGATGGAATCGAGATATGGCAAGCGGCGTCCCTGAGAATCTTTTTCCCAGTAATTGGGATTGCGGCGCAGGAGCACGCTCGATCCCGCTTTGTATTCCGCCACCATAAATGGCCCGAGCACGGCCATTTCTTTTCTGGGAGAATGCGCGGACATGATCGCAACCTGATCGAAAAGGCGCTCGAGTCCAGCAAGAGCTGCGGGAAAACTGATTGTGATCTGGTCAGGCGCTATGATCCTGGCGCTGATGGCGCCGCTGCTGGAGCGGAATGCGTCTCCAGTCGAGGAATGCAGCGCGGGATCCATGAGTCGTTGCATGGTGAAGGCAACGTCTTCGGAGGAAAACGGGCTGCCATCGGAAAACGTAATGCCGCGGCGGAGCTTGAAAGTGATCTGCTTGCCGTCGTTCGACACTTTCCACGACTCCGCTAGTTCGGGTTCGAGGTCTTGCGTGTGGCGATTCACGCGCACCAGCACACCGCCCGTCAGATAGCGGATGGAAAGGGAAGAATCGTCATCGACCAGGAGCGGGTCGAATGTCTTCGGCTCGGAGTGCAGGGAGAAGCGCAACTCGCCGCCACTTTGGGAGAACGCTAGGCCAGCGATAAAAACGAAACAGAGAAGAAGTCGCAAACATGCGCGGCGGCCGGTCATACTCATGCGGTCATCTCCTCGTTCGACAAGAGCGTCTGAAACGACGTCAGGACGACGATCAGCAACAACAAAGGGACCAGTCGCCACGGTTCTTCGCGGAACGAAATCATCCCTTCCAGTTCGCGCAGCAGACTTCCCCAGGAAGGCAGCGGTTCAGCAACGCCCAAGCCGAGGATGCCCAGATTCGCCTCGCTGAGGATAAAGACGGGAATCGAAATCCAGAACTGCGCATGCAGAACCGGCTTCAGGTTGGGCAGAACATGAACAAAGAAGAGACGCGGACCGTGCAAGCCTGAGGCGCGAGCCTGCAAGACAAAGTCGGAGTTGCGCAAGGCGTCGGCGCTGGTCGAAAGCACACGCGCGGAAGCGGCCCACCCGAGCAGTCCGAGAATGAGAAACGTAATCAGAACCGAGACCAGCGGAGAAACATTTAACGGCAAGAGCGCACGAACCGTGATCAGCAGGAAAAGCCAGGGCAGAGAAAGAAACAGGTCGGTGAAGCCTCGGGCCAGACGAAGCCAGATTCCGCCTAGATATCCGGCGAGCCCGCCGACCAGCGCGGCCAATACGGTAGAGACCAGCGCGGCAGCGGGAGCGAGCAGCAGCGAGATGCGCGTGCCGTACAGAATGCGCGCGAAGCGATCGCGGCCAACTTCGTCGGTGCCGAGCAGATGCTGATGGGAAGGAGGCGCGCTGGGAGCTTCGCGAAATTGCCTGGCGTATCCGGCGGGCGCCAGCCAATTCGCAGCCAGCGACACCGCACACACGGTGAGCACCACGACACACGCCAGCTTGCGGGCTAGGTTCATGCAGCTTTCATGCTCCCTTTATGCGTCGTGGGGACTCAACATGTAAGTCATTACATCGGCCCCCGAGTTGGCCAGCAAGGTTACCAGCGTAACCAGCACGGTAATGTTCACCAACAAAGGAAGGTCCCTGGAAACCGCGGCCTGCCAGGCGAGTTGCCCGATACCGGGCAGCCCGCATAGGGATTCGACCGGGATACTTGCGCCCAGAGCGATACTGACGGTGATGCCTGCGAGTGCGATCATCTGCGGGCCGGCGACTGGAAGCACATGCCAGGCCAAAATACGAACCTCGCCAAGTCCGCGAGCGCGGGCGGCGACGATGTGCGGCAGAGCATACGCCTTGGCGAGCAGGTTCTGCGAATAGCGGTAGATCTTGGGGAAGACGATAAGAGCGATGGCGAGATATCCGGGAGCGCTGAGGATTACGGAAAGCAGGGCTAGCACCGCGGCCGGAATGCAGAGGAAAGCGCCGCTGACGGTGGTACCCAGAATTTCATAAGCGGGGTGACGCCAGAGGCAGGCGGTGAAGGCAAGAGCCGAGGCTACCAGCCATGCCAGCAAAAGACCAACGCCAGCCACGCGCACGGTGACGGGCCAGCGCTCACGCAAGAGATTTTGCACGGGTTGGCCAAGGGCATGAGAAGAGCCGAGATCGCCGTGCATGGCGCCGCGAAGGTAGCCGGCGTAGAAGCGGAGAATGTTGTGTTCGCCGGCGCGTGACTGGCGCAAGGCGCGCACACTTTCGGCGTTCAGGCTGGGGTCGAGTTCGCGCTCGTCGGCGTCGAAACCGGGAGCCAGGCGCACCAGCGTGGCGGAAAGCAGTCCGCCCAGCAGAACGAGCGCAGCGATCGTCCCAAGTTTTCGTGCGAGGTGGCGTGCGATTTTCCAGGGCAGCGTTTTCCGCCGAGGCATTCTCCGTATAAATACTTTCCGTATAGACATTTTCCGTATAAACATGGAGCGTCCTAGTTCACCGTCGTGCTCCGCGCGCGAGCATGCGGAGGGTCCGCGTCGCGATCGGGTGAGGGTTCGGAGTGGTGAACCTTCTTCATGGAGTACATGCGACGGTCGGCTTCGGCGAGAAGTCGCTCGACGTCGAAGCCATCCTCCGGACAGAACGCCGTTCCCACACTCAGGCCAAGCAGGTCGCGGCCGGCGATTTTCCTGCCCGCTTCGGCGGCTAGTTGATGCAAACGGCTGGCCTTTTCGCTGGAAGCCTCCGGACTTAAACCAGGAGCGACCAGCACGAATTCATCTCCGCCCATGCGGGCCACATAGTCGTAGCCGCGGCAGGTTTCCTTCAGGTGTTTGGAAAAATCCTTGAGCACGTTGTCGCCTTCGAGGTGGCCGTAGAGATCGTTAATCTGCTTGAAGTTGTCAAGGTCGCAGACCATCACCGTAAGGGCCGTGCCGGTGCGGCGGCAGCGTGCCAGTTCGCGCGTCAGATGGATGAACAACGAGCGGGCGTTGGGCAGTCCAGTTAAGTAATCGGTGGTTGCCGAGTCCTCGGCCTGCTGATACTTGAGTGCATTTTCGACCGAGAGCGCGATCTTCGAGCTGACGGCGAGCAGAATGCGCAGATGATCCGCCGAGAAGGCGTCGCGATCGGCACGGTACATAGCCAGCACCCCGACCACACCATTGAGTCCTTCGAGCGGCACGGCGAGAATCGAGCGCAGTGCGGTGAATTTCGCGGGATCGTTTACATATCCGGCTTCGGCCTCGGGATTGCCGTTGATGATCGGCTTGCGTTTTTCGGCGACCCAGCCGCACAGCCCTTCTCCCAGGCCAATGTTCAGTGACGAGAGGAGCCGGAAGTTGTCGCCACTCACCAGTTCGGGCAGCAGCCTGCCGTCCTTCAAAAGAAACACGGCCATCGAATCGTAAGGAATCATCTTGCGCAGGCGCATGGAAAGCACGGAAAGGGTTTCGCCGAGGCTCAGCGAGTTGCCAAGATCCTGGCTGAGTTCGAACATGGTCTGCGCTTCCTGGCGGGCGGAGGCAATCGAGGAGAGAAAGTCCGAGTCGGAGGCGGGAGCGGGAACCGGTGCAGACTGCTCAAATCCCGCCGCCGGCTCCACGCCGGCCTCAGCCCAAACGCCGGATGATGATGATGAAGATAGATTCGATTCCTCCGCGGTCACCGGATCTGACTGCGCCATCCTCTCCAGGTCCCGGTAACGGCGTTTCAGGACCTCGACAATTCTGGGATCGAAGGCCGAGCCCGACATGGAGGCGACTTTCTCCATGGCGGCGTCGAGTGACATGGCGTTGCGGTACTGGCGATGCGATGCCAACGCGTCCAGGCAATCGACGGCCGCGAGCACACGCGCACCGCCGGGAATTTGCTCCCCTTTCAGTCCGTCGGGATAGCCCGTTCCGTCCCAGCGCTCGTGGTGCGAGCGCACGATCGTCGCGACCGGATAGGGAAACGCGACACGCTGCAGGATTTCGGCGCCGACCAGCGTGTGAATCTTCATTTTCTCGAATTCTTCAGGGGTGAGGCGTCCGGGTTTGTTGATGATGTGCTCGGGAATCGCCAGCTTGCCGATGTCGTGCAGCAGCGCGGCTGCGCGCAACGCTTCGATTTCTTCTTCGGGAAAACCCAAATCCTTCGCGACCTCAACCGCGAACACGCGCACCCGCTGCAGGTGCTTGTGCGAAGTGTGGTCCTTGGCTTCGATGGCCAAGGCAAGCGACTCGATGGTGCGCAAGTGCAGCGCGGCAACCTCCTCGGCGTGGTGTTTCTCGATCTCGACCTGTTTCTTTTCCGCCTCCAGCTTGGCGAGATAAAGGTGGTATGAGCGATAGACCCAGTAGATCAACGGCAGAACCAGAAGCGAGGTTTGCCATCCCACCTGTTTGCCGACGAAGCCGACCGCAAACACCACCGCCGCGCCGACCATGTAGAAGGGAAACGACCAGAAGTGGCATTCCCCCCAGACCTTGTGCGTTGGCTTGCCTTCGGTCACCGAGATGATGACTGCAACTGGAATCGTGTTCGCCAGGAAAAAAAACACGGCAGTGACGACCAGCAGCGGCAGCGTGCCCGCGCCGAGCACGCGCTGCAAATCGTGATACGCGAAGTACGACAGGACAATTGCGTTTGCCATCATGCTGAAGACGTTGAAAACGATCTTTATTGGAACCAGCTTCTGCCGCGTTCCAAACAGGCATTGCACCAGTGTCGCCGTGCAGCCGATGACCAGCGTCTCCGGAAGGTTCAGTTCGAGCACGCTTAGCAAAATGAACAGGAAGTTGACCGACATGGTGCCGTCGATGCCGGGCAGTTGGATCTTAAGGCGTGAAGCTAGAACGGCGACCAGCAGATAGCAGACAAACTTTGGCAGGTCGACACTTTGCCAGTGCCATAGAGCTTGCAACAGCACCCACATGCCGAGCGCCGCCGTTACTCCGATAAAGAGTCTTGCCCGAATGGACATAGGCCGAGTTGCAACTTCTGCATGCACCGTGCGCGACTGCGCGTCCACGCTGGTGAGTCTTATTACCTCTGCCACCGCGTTGAATCCGCAACAGTTATGCCTAACAATCCCGCGGTCCTCCGCGGAAAATCACCAGACAGTCCCCGAGTGTGCCCGTGGATCGGCCATTTCGGCGCGTCGACACCGGGTTCCAGACAGGGCTGAGAATCTGGCTCTCCCCTTGTATCGGATGGTAGTTCAGGGCTTGGATGATCAGAACTTACCGAGGTAACTGCCGATGCGGAAGGGGCAGTATGCAGCGCGGCAGCAGAAGTCCGGGCCAGGCGTGCTTCTAAAGCAGGCACCGTGAGGCAATTACTTTGGTGTTAGGAGGAATGCCGAACCATCCACGAAGTGATCGGAGTTGTGGCAGCATCATGGGAGAAGAGTGCGTATTTGCAATTGCCTGAGGTCGATACCCGAGGTTAGCGATTGCGGCGGTCGCAGCGCAGAAGCGACACTCCCCTTTAGCAAACGACACAGAAATGCCAATTTCATCGAAGACTCCGCCAACGGAGAGCGTGCCGAAAACCGCGAGTGGGAGCCGAGATTGCCATGCCCCTACGCCGGCGGGTGAAGCCCTTCTCCAGCCCGGCATTCTTCAGCCCGGCATTCTGGACCAGTTGCAGGACGCGGTCTTCACGACTGACCTTCAGGGAATCATCACCAGCTGTAACCGGGGTGCAGATCGATATGGCTTTGCACCCAAGAGCCGGGTTGCCCGAAACATCGCCGACTTTTATGGGGTTGAACAACAGACGTTTCTCGCCAGCCGGGCGATTGCTTTGGTTCAGGAGGAAGGACGATTCGAGGGCGAATTTCATTGCCGCACTAAGTCCGGCGGTGACGCCGATGTCCACCTTTGTCTGACGCTTCTGCGCGATGCGAATGCAGCTCCTGCCGGCATTCTTGGATTCTCGATCGAGGCCACCGGGAACAAGCTTGCGGGGGAGGGCACAGTTGCGAGCGAAGCGGTCCCGCTGGCGCGGCGTGAGATCGACGGCACCCAATTTCTGATTGCCAGCCCACTGATGCACAAGTTCATGGGCATGGTGGATCGCGTGGCCGGCCACACCGAGACCGTGCTTATAACTGGCGAAACCGGCACTGGCAAGGAGTTGGTGGCGCGCACCATCCATCGATCCTCCTATCGGCACAAAAATGGACTGGTAGACATCAACTGCGCCGCTCTGCCCGAACATCTGGTGGAAAGCGAACTCTTTGGCTATGAGAAGGGAGCTTTCAGTGGCGCTGATTCCGCGAAGCCGGGTTTGTTTGAAATGGCCGATAAGAGCACGATCTTTCTCGACGAAATTGGCGAACTGCAGCCGCAAGTCCAGGTTAAATTGCTGCGCGTTCTGGACGGCGCGCCGTATTACCGGTTGGGTGGGAATCGGAAAATCACCGTCGATGTGCGCGTGGTTGCCGCCACCAATCAGGATCTTGAGCTGGCGGTGAAGGAAGGGCGCTTCCGCAAAGATCTCTTCCACCGCTTGGGCCAGTTCCAGTTGCGCGTTCCACCCTTGCGCGAGCGTCCCGAAGATATTTCCGCGCTGGCGCGTCACTTTCTTTCGCTGAAAGCGGCGGATAAAGTTTTTACTCGAGATGCGCTCGCTGCCTTGCAGGCCCATCCCTGGCCGGGAAATATCCGCGAACTCAGGAACCTGGTCGCAAAACTCGCGATGGCGGAAAACCGGCAGATCACAGGGGCCGACGTTGTAGCCGAATTGCGGGGCGAAACGACGCCTGGCGGGTCCCTGGCCGCTACCCGCGCCAGCGGCGCGGTGCCGCTCGGCAACCTCGAAAACATGGAAGAGCAGATGATCATCCGGGTTCTCGAGCAGACCGGGGGACACCGCGGCCAGGCCGCCGAACGGCTTGGAATTTCCCGCCGCACGCTCAGCCGTAAACTACGGGAGTATGAGATTGGCGCGCCTTCGAGCGATGGGTCGGCAAAACTCGGTGTCATCAGTCAGGAACAACAGAAATTCTTTCGGGCGAAAGTCAATCTTTCCGTAACCCTGAAGAATACCCACGGTAAGGAGTTGCAGGTGCACGCGGTCAACCTGAGCACGGGAGGCATGGGGCTCGACGCGGTGAGCGATCCGACCGGGTTTGCCGGATTAGTCGACGTCAGCTTCCTGTTGCCGGAAAGCGAAACCGTGATCCAGGCAAAAGGCAGGTTGGTATGGACCGAAGCCGGAGGGAGAGCTGGCCTGCGATTTGTCGTGGTCGAACCCGCTCTGTTCGAGCAACTGCAACACTGGACGAATCGGAAAATGAAGGATGAGGGGTGGGAGATTCCATCCTGAGTTTACCCGGTGGAGGCTGCACAGCGGGAGCACCGACCCGGGGCGACGGGCACCAACTTCGGTAATCTGTCGTAACACGGCCTTTTCGTGACATTCTCTTTTTGTTGTTAAAAGCCGATCGACCGCGACCGCAGGGCCAACTCCGGCTGCGATTGCGGAACTCAAGTGAGGTGATTCATGTTGCAGTCTGCGGAACAGAAGTATTCTCCGAACGCGGTCCCCACGAACAGCTACACTCCGGTCAAGCCGGCGACCTCACCTATGGATCAGGCCCACATCGGACGATCGCTGGTCATCAAGGGTGAAGTGACGGGCGCGGAATCGCTTTTCATCGACGGACACATCGAAGGCACAATTAGTGTCCCCGGCCATCGCGTCACCATCGGACACAACGGAAACGTCGTAGCGAACATCAAGGCCAAAGAAGTCGTCATTATGGGCAAGGTGCAGGGCAACGTAGAGTGCGCGGACAGGCTCGACCTCCGCAGCGAAAGCCTGCTCTCGGGCGACGTGATCACGCATCGCATCAGTGTGGAAGAGGGCGCGGTCCTCAAGGGCGGTATCGAAGTACGCGACCCCGAAAAGAAAGATCAGAAAGCGCAGGACCAGGTCCAGCACAAGCAGGAAGCGTCGAAAGCAATGGCCTCGACCGCGAGCAACGCGTAATTCCGCGAAAATTGAAAGCAAGGACACGATGGAGGGATGGGCGCCTCGCCCGTCCAGCCGGGCGATGACGCCCGGTGCTCCATCGGTTCTTTTTTGGGGGATTCTTACTTCTTCGGCTTAAAGTCGAGCGATGCCGAGTTCATGCAGTAACGCAGCCCGGTGGGCCCCGGGCCATCGGGAAATACGTGGCCCAAATGCGCATCGCAGCGAGCACAACGGGCCTCCGTGCGCGTCATGCCATAACTGCTGTCGGTGTGTTCGCTGATGTTCTGGCGGTCGGCTGCGGCAAAGAAGCTTGGCCATCCGGTTCCCGAATCAAATTTTGTTTCTGAGCCAAAAAGCAGTGCGCCACAACAGACGCAGTGGTACGTCCCGTCTTCGTGTTTGTTCCAGTACTGCCCGGTAAAGGCGCGCTCGGTACCGCAGGCGCGAGCCACCTGATACTGCTCAGGAGTGAGTTGCTGCCGCCATTCGGCGTCAGTCTTGGTGATCTTGTCGCTGACTTTTTCGGTCATATCGTGTCTCCAGAAAATAGGATGAAGAAAGGGCGCGAAAGTTGCAAACCGCCGCTCGTGTGCAGGGACGTTCTCTGACCCAGCGCCTGAAGACGCACTCCATGCGGCGGCTTCGGCATGCCTGAAGGCATGCCCTGATACGAATCGGAATTTTGCGGTGCGCTGGTTAATGCGCCAGGGGCTGATGCTCGCCGAGCAGGAGTCCGATGCCGGCGCGTTTGTGCAACTCCGAGAGCAGCGCCTTGGCGGCATTCAGGTAGGTAGCGTTCGGATTGGATGTGTCGGCCCAAACCGCGTCATAGACAATCTTCGCCGCTTCTTTCGCGTCCATGTGGAGAGCGGCTTCCATGAGGTCGGCCTGCTGGCGGACATCACTGTAGCAGCTATGGCAGACCGCGGCCGGTTCGGTGGCTCCGCTATGCTGGTGCTCGAGAACGCAACGGAAGGTAGCGGCGGCGTTAATCTGAGTGTGGGAAGCGAAGGCCTGCGACTTGAGCTCTTTCAGCAAGCGTTCACGTTCGGCGTCGATTTGCGTGCCAGTTGCCGGTTGCGCCGTGACGGAAGCCGTGGGACGCACCGCGGGCTGGGTGAGCGAGACGCGGTCGGGCGACTTGCAGATAGGACAGGCATGCATATCAGCTGGATAGTAGGCATGACAGCGGGAACAGGGCAGGCCGTAGCCGACAGGTTTCTTCTGGGCGGCCGCGTAGGCCCCGGGTGCGGACCCCTGCGGCGTATGCCGCTGTGGGGTGGATAGTGCGACAGGATTGACGGACTTTTCGAGAACTTGCTTGGTAGCGCTGATTTCCATTGATGGCCCCGGCGGCGCCCGCGAGCGCCGTGTTTAATCCTCATATTCTAGGTTTCTTGATGGTCGTAGGCGACGCACGTTGGTGCATACAAAAGGTAATGTCCAATGTCCAATCTCCGATGGTGCCTCTCGTCACGAGCTGCTTCGCGAGCTACTTTGCGCCGGTGATCAGCCGGACAGCCTCCTGCATGCGGGCGCGGTAAAGATTCTGGCTGGGATCCATACGGGAAGCGATTTCGAGTTCTCCGAGAGCCTCTTCGTATTGGTTCAGAGCCATCAGGCAGGCGGCGAGGGAATAGTGATTTTGGGCGCTCGGTTCGAGCCGGAGGGCTTCACGAAATTCCTTTTCCGCTTCGGCCAGTTGTTGAGTATTCACCAGCGCAGTGCCGAGATAGTGGTGGCCCAGGCTGGATTCGGGATTGAGCGCGACTGCCTGGCGCAGCACTTCTACGGCTTCCTGATCTTTTCCCGAAAGAAGGAGGGCCTGCCCCAGAACGCGGTGTTCGGCCGCACCGGCGGGATTGGCGGCGATGGCGGCCTGTAGCTCGCGAATGGCAGATGGGTAGTCCCGTTTGGACATGTAAGCGCGAGCGAGGCAGTTGTGGCCGCCTTCCCACCCCGGACTCTGGCGATAGAGATCGTTGAATTCCGCGATGGCGCTATCGAAGTCTTCCTTGTCGCAAAGAGTATTTCCGAGGTTGTTGCGGATGCTGGCTTCGTCCGGCCTGAGGCGCTTGGCGGACCGATATTCAGCGATCGCCTCATCCAGCTTGCCCTGATCATGCAGGACCACGCCAAGGTTGCTGTGCGCCTCCCAGAAATCGGGGCGCAAGCTGAGGGCGTGGCGATAGGCGATGGCGGCGCGGCGCAGATCTCGCTGATCGCGGTAAGTAATTCCCATGTCGAAGTAGAGGTCGGCGTTCGCGGGGGAGCCGGCGGGTTCGCGCTCGAGCGACTCGTCAAAGGCGTGCAGAGCGGCATCGTAGTGGCCGTCGGCGTAGAGCGCGAGTCCGAGGTAGCGGTAGGCCTCGGCGTTGGCTGGGTCCATGCTGAGCGCGGTGCGCGCTTCGGCGAGGGCGTCATCGGCATCGTCTGTCCGGTAAAACAGGTAAGAAAGCTGGCTGTGCGTTTCGGGGAAACCGGGCATCAGGCGCGAGGATTCCGTAAATTCATCAAGCGCTTCGTCGAACCGGTCCTGCCGGCGCAGGATGGTTCCGAGAACGAAATGCAGCAGGGCATTATTTGGCAAAGCGCTATTCGGCAAAGCATCGTCCGCATCGCGGAGCAGGGCGCGGATCTTGTCTTCGGCGGCGTCGAAGTTCTTGTCGTGAACCAGGGCGGCAACCTGTGCCGCCGGGCTGGAGCAGGTGCAGGATGGGCTGGCGGCTGCTTTTCGGTCGGAACTCTTGTCCGAACTTCGTGCGGGAATCTGACGCGCGAGGTCCTGAATCAAGACCGTGTCAGCCCCGGCTTTTTGCAGGGCCCGGGTGCATTGCGTGGCGGCGTGACAGGAAAGGGCTCGGGCGGCGTCGGCCGATTCGTGCGGTGTTTGAGCCAGGCGCTGGGTCGTCAGGCGTTCGATCCGCGCGCTCGAAATGCCCCCGGCAAGCCACAGGAAAATGGCGTCGGAGACGGGCGTGGCCGGAGATTGCTCGGCCTGTAAGGAGCCTGCCGCCAGCAGAAGCAAAAGCCATCTCAGGACACAGCGTTTCACGAAGCCCTCCGGCGGTCTTGACGCGCGAGAATCGCCCTGTGGCCAAAATAGTCCGGCGGCGGTATCGCCGATAGGTCACGGAAGTAATTCTTAGGGACATGGCCCAGCAGGGCACGGATGCGATCGTGGCGGGAATTGGCGAGACTGCCGGGGATCAGTTGGGGTAAACTATAGAGTGGTTGTGCCGTACAGTGTTTCCGGTCGGCATGTCCGGTTCGGAGGCTTTATGTTCGAAGGTTTGTTTCAACCCATGCACCTGCTGATAATCTTCTTTATCGCGCTGCTGGTGTTTGGCCCCAAGAAATTGCCGGAGTTGGGCAAGGGTCTGGGTGAGGGCATTCGCGCCCTGAAAGACGGTATGAAGGATCACGATACCAAGGCCGAAGCCAAGCCTGAAAATAAGCCTGAAAATAAAGCCTGAGCCCGCGGTAACATCCCGGTTGCCTGCGTGCGAAATCGTCCCTGGTTCGATATAATTCCCGCATCCAAATTAAGTAAATCGTAGCGTTAGGAAAGCTCTGCAACTTATTTCCTGGCGCGGGACGCTGTTGTGTCCGCCAGGCTGCTGCAGAAAATTCATCTCAATCTTTGAACCCCCTAGGAGGTTTTTGTGCGTAGGAAATTTGTGGTAGGTCTTATTCTTTTATTGGCGATTCCGGCACTAGCCGACCAGATCGTCCTGAAGAACGGCGACCGGTTGACCGGCTCGATCACCAAGTCCGACGGCAAGGCACTGGTCATCAAGACCGATTACGCCGGCGACGTAACCGTGAAGTTTGACGCGATCCAAAACCTCACTTCCGCCGGCGACTTGAACGTTACGCTGGGCGGCAAGACGGTGGTCGGTCCGGTGACCACGAACGGCGACAGACGTGGTGGTCGCAACCAAGACTGCCGGGCCGGTGGAGGCGCCGAAGTCTTCCGTCACACTGGTGCGCAGCCCCGCCGAGCAGGCGGCATACGAGAAGAGCCTGCACCCCGGACTTCTGGAAGGTTGGGCCGGTGGCGCAAACCTGGGCTTCGCTCTGACCGCCGGTAACAGCGAAACCAAGAACCTGAACATCGGTTTCAATGGTACGAGGACTGGTTTCCACGACAAGCTGATACTGTACGAAACCTCGATCTACGCTACCACCAGCAAGCTTGCCCTCCAACCTATTCCCACGCAAACCACGGCGAACTCAAACGGCGGCGGAATCCGTTACGACCGAGACTTCGCTCCGCGCGCGTTTGGATTCGGGAGTGGTGACTTTTTCAATAATTCACTGCAAAATCTTGATCTCCGCTACATTCTCGGAGGCGGTATTGGCTTCCACGCGATCAAGACTCCCAACACGACGCTCGATCTGCTTGCCGGCATTAACTACACGCATGAAAGCTTCTCGGACCTGATGGAAACCAATCCGGCGCCGCCGCCGGTTACGCTCACCTATAACCATTCCGATAGCTCAGCCGCTTTGACCGTGGGCGATAATCTCACCCACAAATTAGGAAAGAACAGCGTCTTCACCCAGAGCTTCCTCCTCTACCCAAGCTTCAGTCAAACCAATATCGCGTTTCCCGGCGCGACGCCCGATGATGTGCGCATCCTGCGCGGGGCATTCAACCTCGGCTTGGTCACCAAGCTCCACAAGTGGCTGGGCTGGCAAGTGACACTGTCGGATGTATTTGACAATCATCCCCTGGCGTCAAATCCTCCAATCGAGAGGAACGACATCACGTTTGCAACCGGCCTGAACATTTCGTTCACGCACTAGAGTTGCAGTTGCATAGTGACTATACGGTGGAGCGCCGGGCGTCCACGCCCGTCCCTCCGCCGGAGTAGTTTGTTATTCTAGGCGGCGTGCCCCGCCTCTTCCTCATCGACACCGACACAGCGTCCGACGATGCGGTCGCGCTCATTATGGCGCTGCGTGCGCCCGATGTTCGCGTGGTGGCGATCACGACCGTCGCTGGAAATGTGCCCGTTCTGCAGTCTACCCGGAATGCTCTCTACTCGGTCGAACTCTGCGGGGCGAATGTGCCCGTCTACACCGGCGCCGACAAGCCACTCCTGCGTACGTATCAGAATGCAACCTGGTTTCACGGGCTCGACGGGTTGGGCGACCACAGCTATCCCGCTCCGCGACAATCTCCTGCAAGCGGGCACGCGGTGGATGCCATCATCGAAGCGATCGAGGCGAATCCTGGAATCGTCGTCGTCACCCTGGCGCCGCTTACCAATGTTGCGCTGGCGCTCGCGAGAAAGCCGGAGATCGCTGCGAAAGTCGGGCGCTGCGTGGTCATGGGCGGCGCGCCGTGCTGTGAAGGCAACGTGACGCCCGCCGCCGAGTACAACATCTGGGTCGATCCCGAGGCCGCCCGCATCGTCATGCGCAGTGGCTTGCCGATCGAACTCGTGGGCTGGCATCTTTCCCGCGGCGACGCCGTGGTTCGCGAGCAGGACATCGCGCGCATTCTCGGATTCAACAACCCGCTTGCGAAGTTTGCCATCGAGTGCAATAGCCACGCGCGTGCGGCTTACAAAGTGCAAACCGGCGAAGAGGGTATTTGTCTGCCGGACCCAGTCGCCATGTCGATTGCACTTGATCCAAGTATTGGAACGGATTGGAGCGAGCATTACCTCGACGTCGAGACCCAGAGCGAATTGACGCGAGGCATGACCGTAATCGATCGGCTGAACGTGGCCGCCGATGACCGAAATCAGGCGGTGTGGGCGTCCGCCCTCGAAAAGAAATGCAAAGCCAAAGTTTGCTGGACCATGGACAACCGACGCTGGAAGGAAACGTTGTTTGCGGCTTTGCGGTAGATTTTCTCGATCCGCACTGTGTCTATTCTTGCTGGATACACAATCCTCTTCTTCCTGTAGAACGGGGCTTGCCCCGTCTCCCGTCTGGTATATTTAGCGTTTCTCGGAGGTGTGTTCATGTCCCGGAATGTGCGCTGTGGTCTGATTCAGGCAAGCAATGTGCTCGGCAGTAACCGGTCGCTGCCAGAGATCAAGAAAGCCATGATCGACAAGCACCTGAAGCTGATCGCGCTGGCTGCAAAAAAAAGAGTGAAGATACTCTGTCTGCAGGAGCTTTTTTACGGTCCTTATTTCTGCGCCGAGCAGGACATTCGCTGGTACGACCTGACCGAGCGCGTTCCCGATGGACCGACGACCCAGTTGATGCAGAAGATCGCGGCCAAGCACAGCATGGCGATGGTGGTCCCGGTGTATGAAGAGCAGATGCCGGGCTTGTACTTCAATACCGCCGCGGTCATCGATGCCGACGGCAAGTATCTGGGCAAGTACCGCAAGCATCACATCCCCCACGTGCATCCCGGATTCTGGGAGAAATTTTATTTCACTCCGGGAGACTTGGGTTATCCCGTCTTTGAGACGAAATATGCTCGCGTCGGAGTGTACATCTGCTATGACCGCCATTTTCCCGAGGGCGCGCGAGTGCTGGGATTGAACGGCGCGGAAATTGTTTTCAATCCCTCAGCCACGGTTGCGGGACTTTCGGAATATCTGTGGGAACTCGAGCAACCGGCGCACGCCGCGGCGAATGGCTACTTCGTCGGAGCGATTAATCGCGTTGGTCGCGAAAAGCCATGGAACATCGGCGAGTTCTATGGCAAGAGTTACTTCTGCAATCCGCGCGGCAAGATCTTCGCCCAGGCCAGCCGCGATAAAGACGAAGTCCTGGTCGCCGATCTCGATCTCGACTTGATCCAGGAAGTGAGAAGAGTCTGGCAGTTTTATCGCGACCGCCGTCCGGAAACCTACGGCGCGCTGACGACCCAAACGGGGCAAACAGCGGCTGCCGACTAGCAACCGCTCATTTTTCAAGTTGTCATCCTGAGTTTTTAAGTTGTCATCCTGAGCGAAGCGAAGGACCCCTACCCTCGGCACAATGTCTGGCGAAATAGGGGTCTTTCGCTTCGCTCGAGATGACAATCTCAGTTTTTACTGAGAACTGAGAACTTTCGACCGCGGCACAAATATGCCCTCGCGAATCGAATCCAGTCCGCTCTACAACAAAGACCTCGCGCCCGCGACCCCCGAGCGGCGCACGTGGGGAACTTACAGTTTCGCGGCGCTGTGGGTATCGATGTCGGTCAATATTCTGACTTATATGCTCGCCGCCAGCCTGATCCAGGGAGGAATGAACTGGAAACAGGCGGTCGGAACCGTGTTCCTCGGCAACACGATCGTTCTCGTTCCAATGCTGTTGAACTCGCATCCGGGAGCGCGCTACGGGATTCCATTTCCGGTGCTGGCGCGCGCTTCGTTCGGAGTGCTGGGCGCGAATTTTGCCGCGGTTTTGCGCGCCCTCGTTGCCTGTGGATGGTTTGGCATCCAGACCTGGATTGGCGGCGAGGCCATCAACACCCTCATCACGACCCTCGCACCAGCCTGGGGACAAATTGCACATAGCACTGCGATCTGCTTCCTCGCGTTCTGGCTCGTCAATCTGGCCGTCATTCTTAGAGGTATCGAATACATCCGACACCTGCAGGGGATCAGCGCGCCGGTTCTCTTAGCAGTGGGCCTTTTGCTCTTGGCGTGGGCCTACAAGTCGGCGGGCGGATTTGGCCCCATGCTGTCGGCGCCGTCGCGCTTTGTGAGCTTTTCGGATTTTCTGAAATTCCTCATCCCCGCGCTGAATGGCACGGTCGGATTCTGGGCCACGGTGTCGCTGAACATCCCCGACTTCACCAGGTTTGCGAAAAGTCAGCGGCAGCAGGTGATTGGGCAAGCGCTCGCCCTGCCGACCACCATGACGCTCTATTCGCTGATTGGGATCCTGGTGACGTCGGCGACGGTGGTGATTTACGGCACCGCGATCTGGGATCCGGTGCAATTGCTGAGCCGCTTTCATTCGCCCGTAGCCGTGGTGATTGCGCTGCTGGCGATTCTGCTGGCGACGTTGAACGTGAACATTGGCGCCAACGTGGTTTCTCCAGCCAATGATTTCTCCAACCTGTGGCCGCGAAAAATCAGCTTCCGCACCGGCGGCATCATCACCTGCTTCATGGGAATCGCGCTGATGCCGTGGAAACTCCTCTCCAGTTACAGCACCTTCATCTTCGGATGGCTCGGCGGCTATGCCGCGTTCCTCGGCCCGGTCGCAGGCATTATGATCTGCGACTACTTCGTGATCCGCCGGCGCGTGCTCGTGGTTGACGACCTCTACCTGCGCGATGGCATCTACGAATATTCACGCGGCTTCAATTGGCTGGCAGTGTTCGCGCTAGCATTGGGAGCGGGCACGGCGCTGGTGGGATTAGTCGTTCCTGCGCTGCGGATTTTGTATGCCTATTCGTGGTTCGTGGGATTTGCGGTTTCGTTCGTGGCGTACTACGCGCTGATGAAGGCTCGTGTGGTGACGGGGCTTCGCCCCGTCTAGGATCATCACCGAACTATGTTGGAGCAAGAACGAGAAGAGCACGGCTTTACAGCTTGCGGAAAAACTCGATATTGTCCTTGATTTTGGGTGGCGCAGCGGTTCACCGCTGCGATAACTGCCATGTTTTGAATAAGGCTTTAGCCGCTGAGGGAGCGGCTCTCGCTCGGAAACGACTTTTTCCGCAAGCTGTTTTAGCCGTGCCGTTAGCGGCGCAACTAACGCGCCTTTAGGCGCTGAGGGCACAGCCTCTAGCGAAACTTCGTTACCAGTTCACCAAACGGCTCCGAGCCGACATTCCACGTTCCCTCGAACGGGTTGTCCAGGTCGGTTAGTACAAAGTGCGCGAAGAAGAGCAGCATGGTTGCGATTGCGAGCGAGACTACTCCCAGCGCTGGGTTACGGAACGGATAGAAGAAAAGCAGAAACAGAATCGTCGACGCAGTCAGGGTCACAAAAAGGAAAAGCGTTTGCGGCATTCTCTTTGCACTAAGAGAGAGTCTTTCGTCGCGGTGCGCGCTGGCCTGGTTGGCAATGTCGAGAAGCCGCTCGTACACGATCCGTTCGGTGTCGTCTTCAGGCTTGATGTTGGTTACGCTGGAAATGACTTCATGGAATAGCCGGTCGGTTTTCTCTGTCATCTCATTGTTGGAGAGCGTGCTCCATTCGGTTTCTACAATCGCCCGGGCATAGCTCTTCACAGCTCGCACCATGGGCTCTCGGGCTGGCTCCTTGAGCCGGTTGCTGAAAAGGAGTAAATCCTTCAGGGCGCCCGACTCTTTCCGAATCTCGTTTTCGACCGAAGTGAACTGCCCCCAAATCACGTAGGTAGCGAATGCGTAGACGACACTGTAGAGCGTGCCTATGATCTGGAGAAGGGCGGCCAACCCTTCGGCATCGTTCATGAAAAGCTTCTGAAAACCTAGCAGCCACAGCACTGTATAGATAGCGGCCGCAGCCGCGACCATCTTTATACAACGGAAGCGTGTCGTCGCAGGAATCACGTCGAAGGTCATCACACTCACTCTTGAAACGTCACGCACACCCCATTAGGGTCAATGGCCCCGAATTCCCTGGTCCCCCAAGGCTTGGTTTGCAACGAACCGTTGGGATGCACTTTGCCGCCCCGCTCCTGGTATTCGGCGTATAGTGCTTCAATACCCTGCACAGCGAGTCGCACCATGGTCTGGTCGCCGACCTTCCGCGCCAGGATTTTGTCGTTCATGCCAGCGATGTGGAGGTATGCCTCGCCGCGGTTGATCCCTGCATAGTTTGGAGGGGTAGCGTCGCGGAAGGTTTCCTTGAAGCCGCAGACCTCGGTCCACCACTTCAGAGACTCCGCGGCGTCGGCAGCAGGGAGAACGGGGATCGCGCCTTTGATGACGATGATCGGTTCCATCGCCAAAGCCTAAACGAACCAACTTCAATTTGTAAGTGCAATAACCAAGCCGCGTCGTCAAGATTGCTCCCTGGCGCCAGCACAGACCTAAAACGCTACTTGCCGCTCAAAGTCAGATTTTCCCTTGACAAGTTTTCCCTTGACAAGATGATGTATACTAATTAAGTAACAATGACCAACTAGAAGAGCCGTAGCGAGTCGGCATACAAACGGGCCTAGGCCCCCGAGAAGCCAGCCAAACTGGTGGCTTTCTGCGCTAAGTTGTTTGACATCAATGCGTTGGGTGTTGAGAAGCGTAACTCTATACCAATCAATACTTTGCCATGGAGACAGGCGGAGAACTAAGCTAAGCTATTGATTTATAAATACTTTACATCCAAGTCCTTATTCCCCAAAGACCTGGCGGTGCATGTCTTCTAAGTCTTTGATTCCAAAAGTCCGGGTTTGAGGGGGGGGGGGCCAGTACCAGTAAGTAAACAAAAGCTCCGAGAAAAAATCGAGAGAAAGCGAAAAACGGCAAAGGAAAAAGCCGACAAAACCGAAGCCAAGCGAGCGTCGAGGAGCGAATAACGATCAGCGAACGACGATCAGCGAACGACTAACGACCAACCACGACCTACTGCCCAAACGCCGGCAAAACATCCTTCCTATACTTCTCCAACGTATCTTCCTCATCTCCGCACATAAGATAAATATTGAACTGCGTCACCCCAGCGCGCGCGAGCGCACGAATCTTTTCGATGTGCGCTTCGGCGGGCCCAAGCAGGCAAAAACGGTCCGTAACTTCATCCGATACGAAGTTTGCGTTGCTGCTGTCGACTTCACAATGATGAAGATAATCGTAATGTCCCTTGTCGCGTATATAAGAGGTCAGCGACGGAGGAAGTTCTTCGGGTTTGTACTTCGAAACCAGATCGACGACATGATTCGAAACCAGAGCAGGGAACCAGCGCACGTGCTCGCGGCCCACGTTCAGATCGTCAGAAACCCACACCGGCGCAGCCGCCATGATCTCGATCTTCCGTGGATCTCGACCCGCAGCTTCCGCGCCCTTCTTGACGAAGCCAGCGCACCACTCGATCAAGTCAGGATCGGCAAACTGCAAAATAACGCCATCGCCAACTCGCCCTGCGAGCTCCAGCACTTTCGGCCCGTATCCTGCGACCCACACCGGAGGAACTCCGCCGCTCGCCCAAGTCAGCCGCGCTTCTCGGCCTTCGTATTCGATCTCATTTCCGCCCGTAAGATCGCGGAACTCTTTTACCGACGTTTCCAACTGTGCAACCGTCACCGGCTTCTTGCCCAACACGCGCCGCGAACTGTCGCCGCGGCCAATGCCCAGTTGCATGCGTCCACCGGAAATCAGATTGAGTGTCGCAAACAAGCTCGAAGTGACCGTGATATCGCGTGTCGCCGGATTCGTAACGCAAGTGCCGAGCCGCATCTTCTTTGTGTTCGTCGCCATCAGCGTGAGCATGGGATAAGGATCGAGCCAGAGGACATGCGAATCGAAGATCCAGCCATACTCAAAGCCGGACTCCTCCGCCTGCCGCGTGAGTCTGACGATCCGCTCCACTGTCATGTCGGGCTTGATGGTGATGCCGAACCGCATGTCGTCTCCCCTATCCAGTCCACATCGAACAAATCGGCGCTCGTAAGTTGGGGAGTTTAGCATAAAATCTGTGCTGCGCTCCCAGAGGAGAGCACACCGCCATGGGCTTTGACACCATCATCGTTAACGGTCGCGTAGCCACTGCAACCGACACTTATTCGAGCGACGTTGCGATCAGCGACGGGAAAGTTTCCGCCGTCGGCCAAAGTCTGCCGCGAGAGAATGCGGGAAAGATCATCGATGCGGCGGGCAAATACGTGTTTCCCGGTGGAATTGACGTGCATACCCACCTCGACATGCCCTTCGGAGGGACCACGAGCGCGGATGATTTCGAGACCGGTACGCGGGCCGCGGCTTTCGGCGGGACGACGACTTTGATCGATTTCGCCATTCAGTACAAAGGGCAAACGCTGCGAACGGCGTTCGATACCTGGATGCAGAAAGCGTCGGGCAAGGCGGTTTGCGATTATGCATTTCATTGCATCATCACCGATCTGGCGGACTCACAGCTCGACGAGATGAACGCCCTGGTGCGCGAAGGTGTCACCAGCTTCAAGTTGTTCATGGCGTATCCCGGAGTATTCATGCTCGACGACGCGAGCATTTTCAAAGCTTTGCGCGCGACCTCAAAGAACGGTGGACTGGTCTGCATGCATGCCGAAAACGGCGGAGCGATTGACGTGATCGTGCAGCAGGCGCTGGCGGAGGGAAAGAGAGCACCGAAATATCATGCCTTGACTCGTCCCACGACGGCGGAAGCGGAAGCTGTTTCGCGAGCGATTGCCCTCGCCGAAATGGCCGGAGCGCCGGTTTACATTGTCCATTTGAGTTGCAATGAGGCGCTGGAAAAAGTCCGCGAAGCCCGTGACCGTGGTCTTCCTGTCTACGCCGAAACGTGTCCGCAATATCTATATCTCTCACTCGAGAACTTCGACGCGCCCGGTTTTGAAGGAGCGAAATATGTTTTCACGCCGCCTTTGCGGGAGAAGTGGCATCAGGAAAAACTGTGGAATGGATTAAAGACCGATCATCTGCAGGTGGTTTCGACCGATCACTGCCCCTTCTGTTTTAAAGAACAAAAAGAGCTGGGCCGCGACGATTTCACCAAGATCCCGAACGGCGGTCCGGGAGTCGAGCACCGCATGAGTCTTATCTACTCGGGGGGCGTTGCCGGGGGACGATTCAGCGTGAACCGTTTTGTGGAACTGGTTTCCACAACTCCCGCAAAACTCTTTGGCCTGTATCCGCGTAAGGGCACAATTGCGGTCGGGAGTGACGCGGACCTGGTGATCTTTGATCCGGAGCGCAAGCACACCATCAGCGCGAAGACTCACCACATGCGCGTCGACTATTCGATGTTCGAGGGAATTCAAGTCACGGGCATGCCCGACGTCGTGCTGTCGCGCGGTCGCGTAGTCGTGGAAGGGGATAAATTTCTGGGACGCGCGGGCGCTGGAGACTTCCTGAAGCGGGCGCTTTATACCCAGCCCTAGCACCAGCGCTCGTATGGAAGCGGGGCTCTGCCCGCCTGGACGGGGCAAAGCCCCGTCCCCACACAATGGCCACCTAGTGCTTGTCGCCTTGCTCAACAAAAAACTTCCCGGTTTCTCCCGCCGAGAAGTAGCGCGAGGTCACCGTTTTTTTGCGGGTGAAAAACTCGACCGCATCCCAGCCGTGAACGTGCAGGTCACCAAAGAACGAATCTTTCCAGCCGGAAAACGGAAAATAAGCCGGAGATGCGGCCACGCCGATATTCACTCCCACCATGCCGACTTCGATGCGCCGGCTGTATTCCCGCACGGCCGCGCCATTTTCGGTGAAGATCGAAGTGCCATTGCCCCGCGGATCGCCATTTACCAGCGCAATTGCCTGCTCGAGCGTATCCACGTGCATCACCGAGAGCACAGGCCCAAAAATTTCTTCGCGAGCCACGCGCATCTCGGGCTTCACGTTGTTCAGAATCGTCGGGCCGACAAAGTTTCCGCCCGCTGGAACTCCCGCCGGACGCCGTCCATCCACCAGCAACTCCGCGCCTTCTTTCAATCCGCTTTCGATGGATTCATGAATGCGCTCGCAAGCGGCGCTCGAAATCACGGGCCCCAGGCTCACCTTGGCATCCCGGCCATCGCCCGTGATCAGCTTTTCGGCGCCCTCTTTCAAGGAGTTCATGATCGTCTTTTGCGCGGACCCAACCGTGACCAGCACCGAGCCGGCCATGCAGCGCTGACCCGCGTTGCCAAAGGCGCTGCCGAGAATGTTCGACACCGTCTTATCGACAACCGCATCCGGCATCACGACCATGTAATTCTTCGCACCACCCAGGGCCTGCACGCGTTTTCCTTTTTCCGCCGCACGCCGATAAATGTATTTCGCCGTGTTGACCGAACCGACGAAGGAAACGGCACGAATCCCGGGACTGTCGAGAATCGCATTGACCGCATCGTGTGCGCCATGCACAAGGTTCACCACTCCGCGCGGTAGGCCGATTTCCTCGAAAATGTGAAACATCATTTCCGACGTGAGCGGAACCTGCTCCGACGGCTTCAACACAAAGGTGTTCCCGCAAACAATAGCAAAAGGCAGGAACCACATGGGCACCATGGCCGGAAAGTTGAAGGGCGTGATTGCGGCGCAGACTCCGATCGGCTGACGGATCGTCTCGGTGTTAATACCGCGCGCCACGCCTTCCAGAATGCGTCCCTGCATGGTCATGGGAGCGGCGCAGGCCACCTCGAGAACTTCAATGGACCGGGTGATCTCCGCCCGCGCATCCGACAGCACTTTACCCCCTTCGCGCGTGACCGACGCGGCGAGTTCGTCAATCCGCTGCCGGAATTTCTCACGCAGCGCGTAGACGAATTCCGTGCGCTCGCCCACCGAGCGGGCGCGCCAATCCGGGAGCGCCGCGCTCGCGGCGGCAACGGCTGCTTCGACATCGCCAACGCCCGACAACGGGACGCGCGCCAAAACTTCACCGCTAGCGGGGTTGGTCACGTCGAGAAGACCTGACGCCTGCGCGGACACCCAGTTCCCGCCCACGTAGTTCGCGAGGGTTCGTGGCACCGCTGTCTTCCCGGTGTTCGTGCCAGTGTTTGTGTCAGTGATCGTTGTTTTTTCTTCCGACGTCAGAGTGTTCGTTTCGGCTGTCATCGCTACCCTTCCTGTTCCCGCCCGCAATGACTTCCCAAGCCGGGGGAAAAGCGTGCTCATTACCCAATCGCCGAGCGTTACCCGGTGGTCCCAATTGCTTGGTTTTACCACGTTTTGCGGCATAGCGACAGCGCGGACATGCTGAGAGCAGTCGCGCCATGCGGGTCAACCCGTCGGTTCTGAAAGCGAATGTCGAAAGTGTGTGTCGTGCCGGAAAAAGTGCGCTGGCAGGCCGGTAATGGCTAAGGACCTTTCAACGGCAAGGCCTGACCTGAGATTTGTAAACGCGCGCCCCTACCGCTAACTGGCTGCTACCGAGCTCAATGCAATCCATGAGGGGTGCTGCAGCGTGGTAAGATCTCTTATTGACGCCGGGTACCTCCGCGCTAACACGGCGCCTGTGACTGGAAGTTTGCGCGATAGATGTAGGCCCGTAGCTCAGTCTGGTTAGAGCGCTTCCTTGACACGGAAGAGGTCGATGGTTCGAGTCCATTCGGGCCTACCATTCCAACAAATCCCAGAATCTTCTACCCGTGTTCAGCGCGTGATTGCGCGTGCTTTGATGGAAGTTGGCCCATTTGAAAGGCGAATCGTGCTCTTGTTTTGTTCGCTACAAGTCAGCCAATAAATTGGAACGCCGCAGAGGAGCTGCAACCGCTGATATGCTGGAATTGACAGGGTGACACGCCTCAGATGAAGTCAGAACGGCAGCAGAAAGGCAACCCTCATAGGGTAACCATCAAGCAACACAGCTTTCCGGCCGGAAGTATTGAGCGATTCGCCCAGCCGGACGGCTTCGGTGAAGCTCTGCCAATTGAGCAAGCAATTAAGGATTCGTCCCGATCACGAGTCTGGTCCGCACCTCCCCCCACGATAAAGTCATACTCCAGTTGACGCCGGTTGCCGTAGTGAAACCGGATCAATGCCCGAATAAAATCCCTCGTACTTCACCTTCACGTAAGTTGGAACGTTCGCCGGCCACTTCGCCGGATCATTGCCGATTGCCCGAATGGTCGTATACATCGGACGCGTTTCACTCCGAAGTAGCAGATGCTCGCAACACCCTGCGCCGTAAAGTAACCCCCACGAGTAAAGAGACGCGCATACCTGGCCGAAGAAGTTCCTATAGTCCCCGGTGCGCCGATGCGCCGCTGGGTTGTGCCTTTTTGGAGGCTGGAGAAGTTCTATGCGCCCTCGACTGTTCACCACCATCCTAGCGGTTCCATCTCGTCCGGCTCCGGGAGTACGGACGGAATTTCAGAGTGTGCTCCGCTTGCTTACGGTCTTGCTGCTTACGATCTTCGCGGTAACGGCAACCGCAGTTGCTCAGCGGGGAACGACGGACCTGAGTGACGCTAGTCTGGAAGAACTGAGCAATATTCAGGTTTATAGCGCCTCGAAACACATGCAGAACGCCAACAACGCGCCCTCGTCAGTCACGGTAATCACGGCGGACGAGATCCAAAAATATGGCTATCGCACGCTCGCCGACATCCTGGAGAGTGTACGCGGCTTTTGGTAGTGGTCAACTTTCGTTTTCCACAGGGGCGGTGCTAGGATGCTAGTCCGCAGGCCGTCCCGATTTTTACCCCGTCCCAAGCCTAAACTCAAGCGGCCTAAACAGAGGCGTCCCGTGACCGTCTGCATCGCCGCTATGACGTTCGGAAATTTCATCGTCGCCGTCTCGGATACGATGTTGACCGGCGCAAGTTCTTCGCTTGATGTTTCTACCACAAAAATGCAGCCGCTAAGCAAAGACTGGCACATCATGTGGTCGGCGGGTGATATAACGCAGTGCGTTCCCGTCATGGAATTGGCTTCCAAGTATCTTCAGGGTAGAGCGAACAAGTTGCAAGTTGCGCGTGCGTCCGTTAAACGCGCCTACCAGCAGCATCTTTCGGAGATAGCTGCGGACGAAGTTCTGGGTCGCTACAACAGTATGAGCATGGAAACGTTTCTAAAAAGCAAATCGAAGAGATTCACGGAGAGCGTTACGCAAACCTTGATGGCACAAATTCAGAGAGTCACGGTAGACTGGCAATTCTTAACGTTCGGGTATGACTCAAACAAGGTGCCGCACATCTTCACGGTCGAAGAGCCGGGGAAAGATGCGGTCTATGACAGCCTTGGATTTTGCGCTATCGGCTCCGGACGATTTGCTGCGGAGGGTTTGCTATTCCACTTAGGACAGAACTCTGTTCAATCTCTGCCCAAGACACTTATTAATGTTTTGTGTGCGAAATTCATGGCGGAGAAAGCCGGGGCAGGACAAAACACATACGCGGTAGTTATACGGCCAGGATCACATATGTTCTCGCTGCCCACATGGGTTGTGCCAACCATTAGGAACGTCTGGGAAGAGAAGATTAGCCCGAAGGTGCCCGATGATCTTGTGAAGCAGATTCAGGATGCATTTACCAACGGTGATATTGTCATTCGGTAGCTATGCGCTCTCGCCTAGCGCCTTGCGGATCAAATCACTTCCAATCGTGGAAGCCTTGACGGTAGGTTTCGGCAGGATCGCGCACAGTTCTTCAAGACTCCAAACGTGGTCAGTCAATCCCGCTTCCATCGCGGGCGTAACTTTCAAGGTCTGGTGAATCCGACAGAAGTTATAGAACATGTAGTGCATAGCCACGGAGTGCGCGTGGTTTTCTACTTTCTTGCTGAAAGCGTTCGTCAGGCGGGTGAAACGGCGCATGTGCATCCGCATGGTGAGATTCTGCCGCTCCACATACGATGTGCTGACATGCTTCGGATCGGGATTCCCGCTCACTACCTTCATATCGCAGCCGATGCAGCGAGCCGGGGAGTAGCGCGTCTCGTTCTCCATCGAAGCGCCGTAGATTTTCTGTAGCTGCGCGTAATCGCAATCCATTCCGAACGCGCCTTCGACGGCTTCTAGGTAGGAACGGTGACCGTCTGTGGTCACTTGGACTCTACCGCTAATCCGACTGGCGCAATCGTTCATAAAATCCATTGCCCATCCCGCATCCCGTCCGCCCACGAGGTACGAGACGACCAGCTTGGTATCGGCGTCAATTCCAACCCAAGTCCAAACATCGCCCCAGCCTTCTTGCTTCTTTTCCGCGCTGGCGTTCTTCGCCTTCGCTCCCACGAACTGCCAAATTTCGTCAGCCTGTAAACGGCGCACCTTCAGGTTGCGGACGTAGCGGTCATGGTAGGCAGCGCACGCGGCTCCCAGATCGGCTAACAGCTTGAGAATTGTTGGTTTTGAAACTCCGGTCATGCGAACCGTGGCACGGACGGAACAGCCTTCGATTAAGCAGCTAACGACCTTGGCGCGGGTCGTATTGTCTAGGCAATTCATACTTACCCTTATACCACAGCCGCTTTAGCATGTCAAATAAATAATGTTACTGGCGACACTTTTTAATCATCAAACTTATGGTATAAATGCACGTAATTAAGGGTGCACCCTTTGCTTCTGTGGTGCATCGAAAGGGCCCCTAACCAGAAAGGAGGACCGAATATGCCACTACCAAAGAACATCCAGAAGGCCATCAACGACAACCCTGAGGTTCGTCTCGTGTTGGAAATCGCTGAACGCGCTCGCGATGCAGAGGACAAGGCCGCCCCTGTTGACTTCACTCCCAAGAATGAAGTCGTGACGGTCCCCAATAATCAGCAATTTCCCCTGTACAGCTAAGGCATTTCTTGGTTTGCCAGAGATGCCGTACCGGACTCAAACAACTTTGTTTTGATAAATGGGGGCTGTATCGGGATATTCATCTGCACTTCGCAGCGGATGTAGTATTCCCAAATTTGTTTCCAAAGTTCGTCGTCCTTGTCGAGCACTTCAACTTCCAACCCTACTTGCTTTGCGGTGGCCCCTCCAATGTAGTGCCCATGAACCGGAAACAGTTGCTTGGATAACAGCTTTTCAGCGATCTCACGGCTTTTTTGGCGCGTTGCGCGGGTTTCGGATGTTTGCCTTTCAGCATGTACTTGCCGAGCAAGGTGACTGCGGTTTTCTTGGAAAAGGCGATTTGATTCTCCATTTCATCAGTGAACGGAATGTTTAGAGTCGCTAATTGCTGGAGAAGTGCTGCCGTCGGCTCTTTTTTCTTGATCGCCACGTTAATCTGTTCTACTAACTTGTCGCGCGCTTCAACAAAGGCGAATGCCGAAACCCACTGCGTTGCGCCAGATACGACAATCGGTATCTGAGGATCAATTGGGCCTAAATCCGAGACATAGCCCATCAGAATCTCATCGGCACCAAGAGCGAGAATCGTAGCGGCGCTCTTTGCGAGATTCGGGACTATGACACGTAACTTTTGGTTTTGTCCAGACAGATGCGACCTGCACATATCGATCAATTTCTCTGCAATCGTTCCATCACCGCCTGGACTATGCACCAATAGATTAATCTGATCGGCACCGCTTACAGTCGAAAGCATGGATGCCAAACTGGGCACATCAGAGGTGCTCATCATTGTCTTGGCGTGGCCGAATCTAAGGACATAGCTCACTAAGCGATTCGCGCTGCCGTAACGCTTTGTCAGCGTTTCTTCCATTTTGATAATAAGTTTTTGGCGTTTCGCGAGTTGATCGTTGTTGACGTTGCATTCGTTGAGCACCTGCACAAAGATCGGCGCTGTGCTGACTTTTGCCGCTGATTTCTGTGCGTCATCTGGAGGGTTAGGCGGAATAGGTGGTGCTCCCGCAGGAGGCGTAGCCATGCGATTATTCTCCTTTTCTGGGGAAGGAGAAGCATACTGCTACGATGGGGGCTAGTCTAGAGATTCTTTGCTTTTTTCCAGCGTGCTTTAGCGGCCTTAGCTGCAACCTTGGAGCGCTGAGCTTTAGTCATGGTTTTCATGCGACGCTTGCCGCCGATCTGGCCACCCTTGCGACCAATGGCAGACATGTACTCAGATATGTTGGCAGGCGTGGCGCTCCCGGTGACCTTGGGCAGTTCCGGTTCTGGGGCTGGAATCTGGCCGGTAGAAACTGCTACAGTCCAAGCGGCGAGTTGGTTTGGATCGCGCGGGCGCTTGCCTTTGCCGATGGTCATTGCATCCCAATCATGCCACAGACGGGATGCTAAAGCGAGACTGTGCAAATCGAAACTTGCCCACTACCCGGCTTTTACATCACCTACGATCGCGAGAATAGTTTTCTAGGGGTTCGCGGCTTCGGACGTCTGGGGGACTGGAACAGCCGCATCTTGCTGTTAATCGACGGCCACCGCATCAACGACAACGTTAACGGTGACGCCTTCTTAGGAACGGAGTTCCTGCTCGATGTCGATCTGATCGCGCGCGTCGAGATCATCCGCGGACCCAGTTCTTCACTCTACGGTGCCGCCGCCTTCTTTGCCGTGATCAACGTAATCACCCACAAGCCGCCACAACTAAAAGGCTTTGAACTCTCGTTTGCGCCAGCCAGCTTTGGGACTTACGAAGGGCGGGCCAGTTATGGTGGCCAATACAAAGGGATCGACCTGTTGCTTTCCGGCACGTTCTACAACAGCCAGGGACAGACTCTGTTCTTTCCTCAGTTCGACAGCCCCGCCACCAACTACGGGATTACCCGAAACACGGATTACGAAAACTCGCAGCACATTCTGGCCACAATCAGCTTCCATGGATTCACCCTGCAGGGATTATTCAGCGCCCGCGACAGGGGAGTTCCTGCCGCATACTACGGCGCCGTGTTCAACGACCCTCGCACCCAAAACTTCGACTACCATCAATACCTCGATCTCAGTTATCAGCATTCCATTGCTGAGAAGTGGGACTTGACGGCTCGGACCTCCTATGACCAAGCTCGACTGCAAGCGCCCGTTGCGTATTCCACCGGGCTGCCCGACGGATCGACCACGTTGGATACATACTCCGTTCGGGGAAACTGGTTAGACAGCGAAGCGAAATTGAGTGGAATCCTGCTGGCGAAACACAAAATTACCCTGGGCACGGAGATCACGGATAACCTGCGCCAAGACCAGAGTAACTACACTCCCATCGGCAACATCTTCGACGTAGATCCGGCAAGCTCGCTGATCTGGGCCTTATATGGGCAGGATGAGTTCGCCATCTCTCACAAACTGACCTTGAGCGCCGGGCTCCGCTATGATCATTACTCAAGTTTTGGCGGGACCACCAATCCCCGTCTGGGCTTGATCTACCATCTTTTCCACCCCACCACTCTGAAGCTGTTGTACGGTTCGGCTTTCCGTGCTCCCGAGCCCTTCGAGATCACTCCTGACCTCGGGTCTTTCTACGACGATAACTTGCAACTCAAGCCGGAGAGAATCCGAAGCGTCGAAGGGGTGGTGGAGCAGGGGCTTGGACCACATTTCACGCTATCAGGCAGCGTTTTCCGCAACTGGATTAACAATCTAATCTCGCTGGAGACTGAGAGCAATGGTCACCAGGTGTATCAGAACTCCGATAAAGCGAATGCCGTTGGGGTGGAAGTCGAATTGAACGGCCGCTTGGCCAGCGGTCTGGAAGGCAGGGCAAGCTACAGTTACGTAAACGCCGAGGAGCCGGTAACCCAGCAGGTTCTTGCCAACTCTCCGCAGCACCTGGGCAAGTTGAACCTGAGCTACCCCGTGGTGCAGCAGCGGCTATTCGCCAGCTTAGACGCACAATACACCAGTTCGGCCCAGACTTTGGCGGGAAACACTGTCAGTGGCTTCTCCGTTCTCAATTTCACCTTGCTGGGACACACGCTGGGCAAGCACCTGGATTTATCCGCCAGCCTCTACAACGCCTTCAACAAGAAGTACTTCGACCCCGGCCGTCCCGAGGACCCAGAAGATAGCATTCAGCAGGATGGAAGAAACTTCCGGGTCAAAATTACTGCCAGGTTTTGAAAGAACATGACACGGCACAAGGCATTGATGGATGGGCAGGCGTTTCTTGGCCGGACGCAACACCCCAAGGCATGCATGCCTTCTTCGAGGGCGACATGATTGTGCATCAGACTCCGGCGAAGGTTGAGTTCATGCGGAGTCCAGGGCGAGTTCTATGGGTGCTGGGCGTGGTGGTGCTGTTCCTCAGCGGCACGCGCGCGCAATCCCCGACCGCTGGCGAATATCAAGTCAAGGCGGCCTTCTTGTACAACTTTGCGAAGTTTATCGAGTGGCCGCCGAGTAGCTTCTCCGATGCTTCTGCGCCGCTTCGGATCTGCGTTTTCGGGCAAGATCCCTTCGGTCAGGAACTGCGCGACATCACCAACGAAAAGACCATAAACGGGCGCAAACTTCAGGTCGATCAGGTGGTCGATCTGCAACTAGCCAGAACTTGCCACATCCTCTTCATTGCGTCCTCGGAAAACGCACAACTGACGAGGATTTTTGAAAGTCTGCGGGGGACCGATGTACTGACCGTAGGCGACACCAAAGGCTTTGTCCAGCAAGGTGGGATGATCAATCTTGTGCTGGAAAATAACCGGGTGCAGTTCGAAGTGAACCGCAAAGCAGCAGAGCAGGCCGGGCTCAAAATCAGCTCCAAGCTGTTGAATGTAGCGAAACTTGTAATCGGGTAACCGCTGTTGGGAGTAGCTCCGATGCGTCATTTTGGAGATTTGTCGATCCGCCACAAACTAACCGCCCTGTTCATGGCGATCAGTGGCTTCACCGCATTGGCGGTTTCCTGCCCCATGGCTATTTATGACGCGGTGACATTCAGGCACTCGGTAGCCCAGAACCTGGCGGTCCTAGGCGATGTTCTGGCTGGCAACAGCACGGCGGCCCTGACCTTTCGCGACGCGGAGTCGGCGCGAGATATCTTGCGGGCGCTGCGGGCCGAGCCCAACGTGACTGCGGCCTGTATCTATACCTCGGACGGCAGACCCTTTGCCAAATATGCACGGGATGCGAAAGACTCAGGGTTCATACCGCCGTCACCCCAGGCGCAGAACACCCAATTCACGAACGGCCACCTGATTCAGTTCCGAAGAATCGTGCTTGCTGGCGAGACGGTCGGGACGCTTTACCTTGAATCCGATCTGGAAAGACTGCATTCGCGATCGCGTGCCTATGCCTTCAACTTCGTATTGACTCTGCTGGTCACGTTCTCCTTGGCTTTCGCGCTGGCCTCACGCTTCCAGAAGCCGATTTCTGAGCCTGTCCTTCACTTGGTAGCGACCACAAAAGCAGTTTCGGGGCGGGGCGACTACTCGATCCGGGCCGAAATCGTCAATCGTGATGAATTCGGCATGCTGGCGACCGAGTTCAACGGCATGCTGGAGCAAATTGAATCGCGCGACCTGGAACTGCAGCACCACCGGGAGAACCTGGAGGAGCAAGTTGCCCATCGCACCAGCGAGTTAGTGGCAATGAACACGGAACTGACGGTGGCCAAAGAGGCCGCGGAAGCGGACATCGTGGAGCGCAAGCGGATCGAAGAGGAACGGTACCGGTCGCGCCAGATGCTCCAGTCCATCCTGGACACCATTCCTCAACGCGTCTTTTGGAAAGACCGGAATTGCATCTACCTGGGCTGCAATCGCGCTTTTGCCAGTGATGCGGGTTTGAATGATCCGGCGGAGATTGTCGGCAAAGGTGACTTCGACCTCGCCTGGAGCGGGTCGGCTGAAGCTTACCGCGCCGATGACCAACTAGTGATGGAACAGGGATCGGCCAAGCTCAACTTTGAGGAACACCAGAGCAGGCCCGACGGAAGCGTGCTGTGGCTGCAGACCAACAAATTGCCTCTGCGGGACAGGGAAGGCAAGGTGACCGGCATCATCGGGACCTACGAGGACATCACTCAGCGCAAGCAGGTGGAACAGGCTTTGCGAGAGGCCAAAGAGGCGGCCGAAGCCGCGAGCCGCGCGAAAAGCGAGTTCCTCGCCAACATGAGCCACGAAATCCGCACTCCGATCAACGGCATTATGGGCATGACCGAATTGACCCTGGATACAGAGCTGAACTCCGAACAGCGAGACTACCTGCTCCTGGTGAAGTCTTCCGGCGAGTCGCTGTTGTCGGTGATCAATGACATTCTGGATTTCTCCAAGGTGGAATCGGGCAAGCTGGAGCTGGAGATGATCGAGTTCAACCTCTACGACTGCGTCGGCGAGACCATGAAGGCCCTGGCTCTGCGAGCTCATCAGAAAGGACTGGAAGTGGCCTACGATGCCGATCCGGAAGTGCCCTCGCAACTGGTCGGCGATCCCGGACGCTTGCGGCAGATTCTTATAAACCTGGTCGGCAACGCTATTAAGTTCACACAGCATGGAGAAGTGCTGGTCACAATTGAACGCCGCTCGCAGGACGCCGGAGGCATGGAGCTCCATTTCAAGGTGAAGGACACCGGCATCGGAATTCCTCCGGAGAAACACGGACTGCTGTTCAAAGCCTTTTCGCAGGCTGACAGTAGCACCACTCGCAAATATGGCGGCACCGGCCTTGGATTGGCAATCTCGGCACGCCTGGTTGAATTGATGGCGGGAAAGCTGTGGTTGGAGAGCAGTGAAGGTGAGGGAAGCACGTTCCATTTCACCGCGCGCTTTGCGGCGGCTGAGTCCAAGGTTCAACCCGCCGCTCCCGCGCTCGAAGCCGAGTTGCGAGGTCTTTCGGTGCTGGTGGTCGACGACAACGAGACCAATCGGCGAATCCTGTGCACGATGACGCGCCGATGGGGAATGAGGCCTTGCGCTGCGGAAAGCGGCGCCATCGCACTTGCCGCTCTCGAGACCGCGCAGCAAAAAGGAGATCCTTTCCGGCTCGTTCTGATTGATGGCAACATGCCGGTCATGGACGGGTTCGAATTGGCGGAGAGGATACAGAAGGAGATGGTGCGCAATGGCGAGGTAAAAGCCACCGTCTTGATGCTGACTTCCGGCGGACAACCCGGCGAAGCAAGCCGCTGCAGACGGTTGGGAATCTCAGCCTATCTGCTTAAGCCTGTGCTCAAAGCCGACCTGATGTTTGCCATCCTTAAGGCGCTAAGCCAGCGGCAGGGGGAAATCAGTACCAACCCTCCGCTGGTTACTCGCCACACGCTGCGCGCATCGGCCCGCAATCTAAGGATTCTGGTGGCAGAAGACAACGCGGTGAACCAAGCGGTGATCCTTCGCGTGTTGCAAAAGATGGGGCATACTCCCGTGTTGGCGCAAACCGGCAAAGAAGCGCTCGCGTTAGCATCCGCAGAAAAATTCGATCTGGTTTTCATGGACGTCCAAATGCCCGAGATGGATGGCCTGGCGGCGACTGCCGCGATCCGCGAAAGCGAGACGAGCACCAGAACGCACCTGCCGATCTTCGCGATGACGGCGCATGCCATGACGGGCGACCGCGAACGCTGCCTGGAAGCCGGCATGGATGGTTACATTACCAAACCGGTGCGCTTTAGTGACATTGAGCAAACGCTCTCAGGCTTGACGAGCGCGCCTGTAACGCCGGCCCAGCCCGCGGAGGCGGCATCCTGGAACCAGGCAGAAGCTCTCGGTCGCATCGGAGGCGACCAGGAACTGCTCCAGGAACTGTGCCAAATTTTTCTGGAAGAGTCTCCGAAGTTATTGCGAAAGCTGCAGCAGGCAGTAGCGGCTGGAGATGCCGATGGGGTCATGCGCGCAGCTCACAGCCTCAAAGGCGAGTCCAGCTACCTGAGCGCGGGCGGAACATCCGTTGCTGCCCGCCAGCTCGAGGAGATGGGACGCAACCAAGACCTTTCCCGCGCCAGTGATGCGCTCGCAGTGCTGGGGCGGGAAGTGGCGGGTCTGCATCTCGATCTGAAAGCGTCGGTCGGAGCTCACGATGAATAAGATTCCAGCAGAGCTGGCCGGACCGCTCCGAGATCTGAAGCCAGGTCTTGACGGGAAAGCCTCCGCGTGCAACACCGTGTTGATCGCCGAAGATGATCCGCTTTTTCGGCGTATTCTCGAGCGCTGGTTCGAGCGGTGGGACTACCGGGTCAGGGCCGTGGAAAACGGGCTGGATGCGTGGGCAGTCTTGCAAAGGGAAGATGCTCCGCAACTGGCGGTCCTCGACTGGATGATGCCCGGGATAGAAGGGATCGAACTCTGCCGCAGAATCCGGAGCCGCGGCCAAGGTCCCTATCGCTACGTTCTATTGCTGACCGCCAAGGACGACAAACAGGATGTGGTCGCAGGCCTGGAAGCCGGCGCTGATGACTACTTGACCAAGCCGTTTGACGTGGATGAACTGCGCGCCCGGGTTCGGACAGGCAAGCGGATTCTCGATCTGCAGGCGGCTTTGATTCATGCCCAAGATGACTTGCAATCTGCAGCGGCTCACGATTCGCTCACCGGACTTTGGAATCGTGGCGCCACCCTCGATTTGCTGAGGAGAGAAGTGTTTCGTCGACAACGAACCTGGGACGCGCTGGGCGTGATAATGGCCGACATCGATTCCTTTAAGAGAATTAATGACACGCACGGCCACCTTATTGGCGATGTGGTGCTGCAGGAAGTGACGCGGCGGCTGGCTGTGACCGTTAGACCTTACGACGCGGTCGGGCGCTATGGTGGAGAAGAATTCTTGATCGTCTTACCAGCTTGTAATGCGTCTAATTTGGTCGTCGGGGCAGAACGTTTGCGCTGCTGCATTGCCGAGCAACCGATCGAAACTAGTGTGGGCCAGATTCCAGTTACGCGTGCGCCGTGAAAAGGCACTGGACTTCAGCGGGTGCAACTCCCGCCCGGGAACTGGTTCGCTCCACCCGGTAGCAACCGAAACGACTGCAGAGGTAACGAAGCGGTCGGAGCTTTCGGTGTAGAGGGTCGCTAGGCGACTCGGCGAGCGTGCAGGCCATAACGTGAGTGAACGCTGAGCAGGCCTCGAAACGATTAATGCAGGAGCCGACCCACCGTGTAATTGGGGAAGGCCGACGATGATGGAAATAGTCCGAGCGAATGAAGTCCATCAAACCTGCCGGGGTAATGGCGATGGCATGCAGGCAGAGGAGACCAGACGCAACACGGGAAGCCCCCGCGGTGATCGCAATGAATAAGGATCAACTGGCAACTCGTGAGAGATGGGCCGGGCCGTGTGGGGTGGCGGAGAGGTTCGCAGTACCTACGAAACCGGGTAACTCCGGTGGAGGGAAGGGGCCTCAGTTAAAGACGGACGCAAGAAGCAACGAAGGACATGGGGATTGACGATGAGTCTAGCCACCCCGAGTTGTGTTCAGAAGTTGCAGGCAGCGTCACACGGACCATCGTGTGTCTTTTCCGAGAGCCGGATGCGGGACATCCGCCTGTCCGGTTCGATGAGCGGGAACAGGAAACAGAACCAAGCCAAACCGGACTGAGGCGACGATGCGAAAGCATTCGTCAGCAGCCACCGGAAGACTAAAGCCACTGCGCCTGTTCTCGACTCTACTCAGCCTCGGGCTTGCTTCCGTGGAAGAAGGTGAGAAGGAAACACCGGATTGCGAGACGCTCCTGCGCCACGCTGACGAAGCTCTCTATGCCGCCAAGGCTCGAGGCCGAAACCGGGTGGAAACTTCTGCGGTAGCGCGGGCGGCGGGGCCGCAAGACGACTGATCGCGGGCTGAGGAATTAGCTGAGATTCATCTATAGGAAAAACAGAGATCGATTTTCAGAAGAGAAAGCGGTTGGGCAGTCCCGCAGCCCCGATGTCCGCCCACAGTACAAGCGGCAAACGAATGAAGAATCCAGTGTGTAGCACGACCAGAACGCACCTAGTCGGGCTTGCCGTCACACCGCTTCTGGTTTTGCGACCCGACAGGCGCCGCCGCGACACTTGCTGAGGGACTAACCGTTCTTGGCAACGAACCGGTAGAGCCTGCGTCCTGCATTTCGGAATGGGAACGGCTCCCGCCACGCCAATAAGCCACCATCTCGCATACGATAGCCAACGCGAAGCCGCATACAGTCGCGCGCCTTAGTCGAGCGCAGGCAAATCGCATGACGCTGGGAGGCTCTCCGAATATGGCGGAAGATCTTCCAGACAAACCATAAGGGGTGCGGGGAGCGATAGAATTCGCTTGACATGGTCGGTGGACTCAAGGTAAAAGCCTTATGCAGCTAATGAGAGCGGGCGTTCGCTTTGATTGAGCAGAAATTCGACGTACGCCCCCGGCATCGGAGGCCAGCAAGTGCCTAAGTTGCTCGACAGCACTTTCGAGAAGAACAAGCGCAAGATCGAGCGGGCCGCGCTGCAACTTTTCACTCGCAAGGGGTTCCATGGCACTAGCGTTCGCGAAATTGCAAAGAAGGCGGGCGTATCGATGGGCAAGCTCTACATCTACCACGACACCAAAGAGGACATCTTCATCGATTTGGTGCAGCACCTGGGCCGCAAGATGGACATCATTCGCCAGAAGGAACTGATTCCGTTGATGGAGTCGCTGGATCCTGATTCCCTGAGAAAACTGGCGAGAGCGATTGGACGGGTGGTCTCTGAGAATCTGGATTACTGGCGTCTGATGTACATCGACGTGGTTGAGTTTCGGCACAAGCACTTCATTCATAGCTTTCGTGAAATTGCGGGCGGTCTGCGGATGTATGCGAATGCGATGATTCGCGAATCGAAGGTAGCATTCCCCGCCGGAGTAGATCCCTCCCTCGCCTATACCGCCATTTATTTGCAATTCTTCACCTACTTCCTGGCAGAGGAACTTTTTGGAGCAAAAAGGCACCTGGGTATGAGCGACGAAGAGGCCATCGAGCAACTCGTTCTTCTCTATACGGGGGGACGCGTCGTGTCGGGCAAAAAAAATTAGCGGCTGGAGCATAGGGAGAAAAGTATGCAACTGCGAAGGGCTGTTCCACTTCTTATTCTGGCAGGTTTCTTCTGGTTTGCCGCGCTGGTGTTGGCGCAATCTCCGACGACCGGGCAGATCACGGGAGTTGTGAAGGATGCGACCGGCGCCGTCGTCAGCGGGGCGAAGGTCACACTAACCAGTTCGGCTGGAGTACAGCGCGAGACCGCAAGCGATGCGACCGGGCATTATGCCTTTTCGCTTGTGCCTCCGGGAAGCTACCGGGTGGAGACAGAAAAGGCCGGATTCAGCAAGGCGGTGGCGGAAGACGTCGTCGTCCGCATCACGGAAACAACCACTCTGGACATCCCTCTCGCCGTAGCCTCGCAAAAAGCTGTGATAGAAGTCGCGGCGGAGACGCCGCTATTGGATACCGAGAGTCCGGCTCAGGGCACGGTCATCGAACAGGAGCAAATCCGCCAACTTCCGTTGCCCACCAGGAATTTTCAGCAATTGTTGACGCTTACTCCCGGAACCTCCGGTCCGGTGCAGAGTTCGTCTGAGTTGGGCCGGGGCGCAGCTCCCATCTATGTCAATGGGAGCCGGTCGACCTCGAACTCCGTGGTCATCAACGGCACCGACGCGAACTCGATTGGCACAGGTTCTACGCCCAATCTGGCCGTGCCCGCCACGGATTCTCTGGACGAGTTCATTGTGCAGACCAGCCAGTATGACGCGTCGCAGGGGCGCGTCGCGGGCGGCATCATCGCCGCGGTTACAAAATCCGGGACCAACGCGTTCCACGGCAACCTCTACGAATTCTTTCGCAACACGTCGCTCGATGCCAACAACTTCTTCTTAAACGGCTCTGCGGTTCCGCGACCGCCCTACCAGCGTAATCAGTTCGGAGGCACGCTAGGTGGACCGCTCATAAAGGACCGCATGTGGTTCTTTGTGTCCTACCAGGGGAGCCGCGAGCGCAACGGCACGTCGCTGTTAAATTCCATCGATACCGTAGTTGTTCCCGACAACCTGACCAATGACCGGCAGGAACAGACGCTGGACAATCTCGCTCAATCCTTCGGAGTGCCATTCTGCACAACATCGCCCAATTTGGGATGCCTCCAAACCTTTAATCAAATGGCCGATTTTCTCCTGAAGGCCACATTGCCTAATGGGCAATTGGTGATTCCCTCGGCGCCAAGCAACTGCGTTCCGAAGAACGGAACCTGCAACGCACCGGTTGTAGGTGTTTCCAAGTTCCGGGAAGATCAGCTCAATACGAACCTGGATTTCCAACTGTCGTCGAAGAACCGGTTGTCGGCCAAATTCTTTGGCGCGAACAATCCTGCGACCCAAGCCCTGTTTAATTTGTTCGGACTGGCGAACGCCCTCCCCGTTCCAGGCTTTGGCGGCACCGCGAATCTCAATCAACGGGTGCTGTCGGTGGATGACACGCACATTGTCTCCTCACATATAGTGAACGATCTGCATTTTGGGTTCGGTTTCATCACCACCGGCTCCCAACCGCAAGAGCCATTCACGTCGGCTGAGTTGGGAATCACCTCTCCGCTGAGCAATCTTTTTACTGGGATGCCGGAAATCTCGGTGGCCAACTTCTTCGACCTGGGAGCCAGCCCCTTCGCCGATAACGGTGGCGTCGAAAAAACCTACACGGTGAACGACACGTTCAGCTGGCAGAAGGGACGTCACAGTCTGAAGTTTGGTGGAGAGTACAAACATCACGAACTGAACGAGACTTTCAACCTTTATACCCGCGGCCAGATGTTCTTTCTCGGAATCGACCCCTTCGTTGCGCCGGTGCTTGCTCCGTTTGCCGATTTCCTCGGAGGCTTCTTCGATACGGCCGGTCTCACGATCATGGGCTCCGGCGTAAACAATCGCGATGTCCTGGCCCACGACGTGAACGCCTTTGCCAACGATGATTGGCGGGTAACGAACCGGTTAACGCTCACGCTCGGCGTCCGCTACGATTACTTTGGCCCGTTCACCGAATCGAAGGGGCGCTTTGTCGGATTTGATCCGACGCGTGTGACCACCGTTCAGGTTCCCGGCCTCGGCGCGGTTGTTACCGGGGGTTTCGTGCAAGCCTCCAATGCAGCCAATCCGTTGCCGCTAGTTCCGGAAGTCCAACCCTCGCTGGTCGCTCCCGACAAAAACAACTTTGCGCCCCGAATCGGCTTTGCCTGGCAGCCGCGTTCCGACAACCGCCTCGTAGTGCGCGGTGGCTACGGCGTTTATTACGACCGGGCTAATTCCCGGCTGCTCAACAATCAGATTCTCGACTTTCCCTACTACACGCTGGCTCAGGCGTTCTTCACGCCAATCTCCACTCCGTTTGTTACAGTTCCGCAGCCGAGCAAGTTTCCGTTGGCCTTCAACAACCCGACGTACTTCATTCCAGGCCTCCCTGGCCCGCCGGCGTTCCTGCCGAGAGCTGCGAGTGCTGTCTTCCCGGTCACCGTTCAGGATGTCTCTGCCAACGGAATCTACCCAGACCTTCACGACTTCCGCACACCCTACATTCAACAATACAGCTTTGGTATTGAGAACGAGTTGGCCAACAACTGGATGTTAAATCTGAGTTATGTTGGCTCGACCGGTCGTAAACTGTACCGGCTCGTGGATCAGAACCAGGGTGTCATCCAGACTGCGCTGGGTCCGGCGGGAATCTATTCTCCCGGATTGTCCAGCCTAGCAGTGCAAGGGTTTGGCGTCCACACGGTGCAGAGTTCGTCGAATTCCAGCTACAACTCTCTGCAGGCCAGCGTCACCAAGCGATTCTCCCGCGGGTTGACGTTCCTGGCGTCTTACACATGGAGCCATTCGCTCGATGATTATTCCGGCGACCCCACGGGCACGAGCGATGTCACGGTTGTTCCTGGGAACCAGGCGCCCGGCCAGCTGAATAACTACGCCAGTTCCGACTTTGACCGGCGCCATCGCTTTGTGTTCAGCGGCACCTATGATCTGCCGAAGTTTTACAACGGTAACTCCGGTTTTGCCCGGCAGGCGGCAAACGGCTGGGAATTGGCTAGTGTAATCACGCTACAGAGCGGCACGCCGTTTTCCGTCTTAACCAATGCCACTGCCTTCGTGCAGGCGCGCGCCGACTCGGTCGCGGGGTGCAGTCCCGGAGTGAGCGGCGATGTCGAATCGCGGCTGCTTGAGTATTTCAACACGTCCTGTTTCAAGGCCGCATCAGCGGACGCCGCGGGAGGCTTCGGCAATACCGGGCGCAATATCTTGCAAGGGCCGAACCAGCGAAACGTCGATATTTCGATCATCAAGTATTTCCCCCTCACCGAGCGGACGAAACTTGAATTCCGCTCGGAGTTCTTCAATGCACTCAATACCGTGAACTTCCAAAATCCGGACAGCATCCTCGCATCGCCTTCCTTCGGACAGATCCTGGCGACTAGCACGGGGCCGCGGGTGATTCAGTTCGCGATAAAGTTGAACTTCTAGGATGAGAAATGTGGAGGTCGGGGACTGATTACGAGTGGAGCGAGCCGGACGAGGTATGATCCGCAAAAGCGGCCGATCGGAAGGAAGGCGATGATTCCGGAGAATACGCTCTCGAAAGGCTCCATCAAAGTAACGCGTCCAGCACGGGGCCGTGTATCAGGCGATGGAGTGGAGCTCGCCTTCGGTTATTGGCCAGGCCGCGGTGCGCCGGTGGTTGCGCTGCACGGCCTGACTGCTTCCCACATGAACTTCGTCGGCATTGCCGAGCGCCTGGCAGGACGATGCGCGCTCTTTGCGCTTGATCTGAGAGGCCGCGGCGATTCCGACAAGCCCCAGGGACCGTACGGCATCGCCCAACACGCGCGCGATGTGGCGGCAGCCATGCGTGCCATGGGACTCGGCCCGAGCACCGTCGCCGGTCATTCGATGGGTGCATTCGTCGCAACTGCGCTCGCTGCCCAGGATCCTAGCCTCGTGTCCGGCCTGGTGCTGATCGACGGGGGATATGTGCCCGATACACCCACCACGGATTCTCCAGGGCAGGGCCTCAACGCCGCACTCGCGCTACGCATCTCGGGTTTGCGCCAAACTTATCCCTCGCGCCAAGCCTACCGGGAGTTCTGGCGAACGCAGCCGCATTTTCCTCCCGCAGAATGGAATCTATGGGTGGAAGCCTTTCTGGAGTATGAAGTCGGCGGCGATTCGCCCGGCGTGCAACCGAAAGCGTCGGAGGCGGGAGTGCGCGCCGATCTGATGGAAGCCTTTCAGCGCGACGCGATCAATGAGCGTTTGAAAGCCATTCGCGTGCCGACGCTGTGGATCCGCGCCGAGAGCGGTTTCACGCCCGCGCAGCCACCGCTGTTTCCGGATGCGCTGGCAGCACAATTTCGGGCTTACCTGCCCCAGGTCGAGGACCACAAGTTTACCGGCACAACCCATTACACCATCGCATTGGGTGAGCACGCAGCTACTAAAGTCGCCGATCTCATCTGTGAACTGGACAGTCGTCCTCGTACCCGGGCGACGGCGTAAAAGATGGCGGCATAATCAAGGACTGGTAGCCGAACTGCGAAAGGAGCTTGCCGCCATCGCAGAACGAGGATCGATCGCCGGAAAAATCGCGGGAGGCCACAAAATGAACATTGGCTCGCTTCTTCCCGGGCACGCCCGCTATCGTCCAAACCACACGGCGGTAGTTGTCGAAGACTGCCGGCTGAGTTTTCGCGAATTCAATGCCCGAGTTAACCGGCTGGCCAATGCGCTCTCCAGTTTAGGCGTGAAGAAAGGGGACAAAGTAGCGACCATCCTGCCCAATTGTCTGAGCTTGCTCGAGACCTACTGGGCGGTGGCCAAGATCGGTGCCGTGGTCGTGCCGCTCAGTGCCCTTCTGCGTGGGAAAGCCTTGGCCACACTCATTCGGGATTCCGATACGGGGACGATCATAGCGAGTCCCGACTTTGCAGAGCCACTTGCGGCCCTCAAGCATGAGCTGCGAAACATTCCGGACGAACACTTCATCCTTGCCGGGTCATCGCAACTCACGGGATTTCAAAATTATGACGAACTGACCCGTCAGGCCAGTGAAGCCGAGCCACCCAAAACCGAAATCCTGGATGCCGATCCCTACAACATCATCTACAGCAGTGGCACGACCGGCTTGCCCAAGGGAATCGTACTCACGCATTACATACGCGCCATATACTGCATGCTGTTTGCTTCGACCTTCCGCATGAGCCCCGAGAGCATGGTGCTGCACTCGGGCTCCATCGTCTTCAACGGCGCCTTCCTCACGCTCATGCCGGCGATGTATCTGGGTGCGACGTACATCTTGCACAAGAGTTTTGATCCACGAGCGTTTGTGGAAACGGTAGAGCGCGAGAGCGTCACTCACGTCATGATGGTTCCGTCGCAGATTGTCGCTCTTCTCGGCTCGCCGTATTTTTCGGAGGAAGCGCTCCGGTCCCTCGAAATGATCGGTACCGTTGGCGCCCCCCTCCATCTAGAGCATAAAGAGAAGCTGAATCGCTGCCTGCCCGGCAGATTTTATGAACTCTATGGACTGACCGAGGGATTCATGACGGTTCTCGACAAGAATCAGTACGCGTCCAAACCAAATTCTGTCGGCCCACCGCAACCATTTTTTGAGATGCGGATCATAAATGAGCGAGGTCAGGAGGCAGCTCCGGGAGAGATCGGGGAAATTGCCGGGCGTGGCCCAGCGCTAATGCCGGGTTATTACAAGCGCCCTGATTTGACTGCCCAGGCAATTGTCGACGGCTGGCTGCACACGGGCGATCTGGGTTATATCGACGAGGACGGATTCCTATTCCTGGTCGATCGCAAGAAAGACATGATCATTTCCGGCGGCGTCAACGTATTCCCTAAAGATATTGAAGAGATCATCGTGCAGCACCCGGCCGTGCGTGAAACGGCGGTGTTTGGCGTTCCTGACGAAAAATGGGGCGAGACTCCAGTGGCCGCTGTAATTCTGCACACGACCAGCACTATTACTGCGGAGGAACTATGTTCCTGGATCAACGAGCGCGTTGATGCCAAGAATCAGCGTGTCCGGGCGGTGGTAGTCATGGAGGATTTTCCGCGCAGCACCGCGGGGAAAACCCTCAAGCGTACCCTCCGTGAACCTTACTGGGCCGGGCGCAATGAGAAAATATAGGATATCGCTTGGGCGAAACTGCGGTTTTCCCAGCCCTGCGCATCCTGTACCACTCCATCCGCTGGCAGTTCTTTGTCCGCCATACCAAAATAATGGAGCGATGTTTCGCTAAAGCGGCTATTTCCTGGAAACTTTCCCGGTCCACGAGCTTTTCCAGGCGTTCGCGTGTGTCCTGAGCAGGCCAGCCGCATGATGCCTGTCGATCCGTGTCTTGCCGCCTCCCTGCTGGATCTTCGTTCGCTTGTGGCGAAGTACTGGGATCTTGTGCTGCTCGATCGTCGTCTACTGCGTCGTTTTCTGCTCCGTAACTAGTTCCAATTCGGGACTACTAACCGGATTCGTGGCCATGAAAGGTCTCCTCATACTGAATGTGCGCGGGAGTCTCGCCTGACAAGATCTGACGAGGCCGATTCGGTGTCAGTTTTGTCAAATGATACGTTGTCATTATCAGCGTGGCGTGTCCCAGCCTCTGTGACGTGGGCCGCACCCGGTCGTGACCTGGCCGAACGCAAGAGACGCGGGGTCGGCGACGGCGGCGCCGCCACCGTCGGAAGAAGAGTCAGGCTCCTCTGCTCACTCAAGTCCTGCCTTCTAAAGTAATTGCGTGTCAGTGCCGATGGAACTTCGATACCGGGCACAGGGTTGACCATCTGTCATGCCATTGTTTTCAGAGGCACGGGAAGATTCTGGTTCGACACCGACGGAAAGCGAACTACATTTTCGCTGCGATTGGCAGTGACGAGCAACTTGGCCTAAGGGAAGGTCCAGAGTGAACCAGAGCACCCATTTGGAGATCGGTAGTTGCAACAAAGCACGAGTTCTCCTGGTGGATGACGAACCATTGGTGCTCGAAGGGTTGCGACGTTCCGTCCACGCGGAGTTTGTCGCCGACCTGGCAGGCGGTCCCGAAGAAGGCCTGGCGAAGCTGAGAAAGGACGGGCCGTATCCAGTTGTGGTCTCAGATATGCGCATGCCCGGCATGGACGGGGCTCAGTTTCTGGCGATTGTTCGGACCATTTCACCGGATTCCATCCGTGTGATGCTGACAGGTCAGAGCGACATGGAAACAGCCGTGAGAGCAGTGAACGAGGGACAAATTTTCCGGTTTCTCACTAAGCCCGTAACCCCGAAAACGCTCCTGGCCACGCTTCGCGCCTGCGTCGAACAGTACCACGCCCGGCGTCTCGAGAAGGATCAGCTGAAGATCTCGATTGCAGCATTGGAACAACTGGATTTGGGGACTCTCACGGCCTTGGCCCGCGCGATTGACGCGAAATCGGCGTGGACGGCAGGCCACTCCGAGCGGGTGACAAGTCTGGCTCTTAAGATGGGACATGCCATGGGTCTGCCTGCCAAGAGTTTGGAGATCATGCACCGCGGAGGGTTGTTGCACGACATTGGGAAGATCGGAACGCCTCCGAACGTTCTCGATAAGCCCGGCAAGCTCGAACCTGAGGAAATGCAGATCATGGAGGACCATGTGAAAATTGGAGTTCGTATCCTCGAACCCATCCCATGTTTCCGCGAAGCTCTGCCCATGGTTGCCCAACATCACGAATGGTTCGATGGTTCCGGTTACCCAGCGGGGCTGGCTGGGGAGAATATCAGTTTGCATGCGCGCATTCTTGCCGTTGCAGATTGCTATGACGCGATCGTCTCCAATCGGCCCTACAGAAACGGCCTTCCCCAGCACCACGCATTGGAGATACTGAAACAGAGATCGGGAACACAATTTGACCCGCTGGTGATCGAGGTGTTTATGCGATTGAGCGCCGTTGGTCAGCTTGTGTGAACAGGCACCGCCCCGAGTTCCATTACCGACCGTCCGCTCCGATCTCACGGGCCGGGAGCACGAAAGTACGACCGCATAGACGGCATTGCTCAAGTTGAAGCGCCTCGGTGCCGACTATCTCAATGACGGCACACTGGCACCGGTAGGGATAGAGCATCGTCCATAAGGCCCGTTTTCCATCCTGCCCTTGCAACGGCCGGTCCGCGTCTCTACTCCGGACTAGGAGAGGAAGATTGAATTCCACTACCAACCTTACACCGGAGCTTTTGACGACAAGCGTGGGGCCGGTGCATGGTCTGCCGGGATATGCACACCTTTTCAAGTCTATCTTCGAGTGCTCTGCCGCCGGCATGGTGGTTTTGGACATTAACGACCGATGTGTCTCGGTCAACCAGGCCTTCTGCGATCTCATTGGCTATACCGTGGAAGAACTCCTAGCCCACAATATCGCAGAGATTACTCATCCCGATGACGTTGCTATAAGCCTACAGACGCTGCGACGGTTGGCTGCCGGAGAAGTAAAGGGCTGCCAGATAGAAAAGCGATATATCCACAAGAGCGGGCGACCGGTATGGGTACTGCTAACGGCGACACTGATCCCGCGAGCCGATCGCCTCCAGTCTGACTTGGCAGTGGGGGTGGCCCAAGACATCAGCCAGCGAAAGGCTGCAGAAGAAGCTCTGCAGCGAAGCGAGAGCCTGTTTCGAACCGTTGCCGAAAATGCCGGCGACCTGATTCTGATCGTCGATTACCCCGGGCTGAACACGCTCTACGTCAGCCCGGCGTACCAGAAGCTTCTGGGATATTCGGTCAACGAACTTCAAGACCGCAACTCCCTGGAGTTGGTGCACCCTGACGACCTGTCCATCATTCACCGGGCAACCGAGGCAATGGTCCGGGAGGGAGCAAACGGAGTTATCGCGGAAATGCGTTACCGTCACAAGAACGGCCATTGGCATTATGTGGAGGCTCATGGCTGCGCCGTGCGGAACAGTTACGGCGGCCTGGAACGCATCGTCGTGATCTCACGCATGATTGACGATCGATTCCTTGCCCGGCAGAAGCTGGAAGAGCGGGAAGAGAGACTACAACTGCTGCTCGATTCCACAGCCGAGGCTATTTATGGCGTGGATCTTAGCGGCAACTGCACGTTCTGCAACCCAGCTCTCTTGCGGATGCTGGGCTACGAGGATGCCAGCTACTTGCTGGGAAGAAACATGCACCAGGTCATTCACCACAGCCGCGCCGACGGATCCGCCTATCCGGTAGAAGAATGCTGCATCTATCAGGCTTTCCGGACGAGCAGCGTGATGCACGTTGACAACGAAGTCGTGTGGCGTGCCGACAGCACCTATCTTCCCGTCGAATATTGGTCTCACCCGGTGAAACACGAGGGAAAGACAGTGGGCGCCATGGTGGCGTTCGTGGATATCACGGAGAGAAAAGCGGCCCAGGAGGCACTGCACCGGGCGCATGAAGAAGCGGAGCTATTCATCAACTCGGTGCCGTCGATTCTCATCGGAATCAGCCGAGATTCGCAGATCAAACGTTGGAATTTGGCGGCGGCGAGGGTGTTCGGTCTCACCACAGCCGAGGTGGCCGGAAAGCATTTGGCGAACTGCGGCATTCGGTGGGCGCGCTCGGATATGCAACTTGAGATTGATTCCTGGTGCGCTGACCGAGGGCCGAGGGGCATTGAGGCGCTCCCGTTTGTAATCAATGGCGAGACGCGATTCTTGGGACTTACCTTGAATTGGATCAGTGCACCCGAGGAAGGAGTCGATGAGCTGCTGATTATTGGCTCAGATGTAACGGAGCGCGAGATTCTGGGACAACAGTTGCGGCAGGCACAGAAACTGGAGGCAATTGGGCAGTTGGCTGCTGGAATTGCGCACGAAATCAATACTCCCATTCAGTACGTGGGCGACAACACCCGATTCTTGCAGGAATCCTGGCCCTCGTTCGATGCCTTGTTCGCCATTACCCGAGAGATGCAGCAGGAAGCCACGTCGGGGCCGATTTCGCCACAGACGCTGCAGCGACTCGATGCCCTGGCTCAGGGAGCGGACTTCGAATACCTACAGACTGAGATTCCCCATGCGATCGAGCAGTCCCTGGAAGGCATCCAGCGGGTGACCAAGATTGTACGTGCCATGAAGGAATTTTCGCATCCCGGATCGGAAGAAAAGAAACCGATTGACATCAACCAGGCGATCGAGACCACCATCACAGTTGCGCGCAATGAGTGGAAGTATGTTGCTGACCTGGAAACACATTTTGACCCTGACCTGCCCTTGGTGCTCTGCCATGCCGGCGAGTTCAACCAGGTGATTCTCAACCTCCTGATCAACGCCGCGCAGGCGATTGCGCAGGCCACGGGAGACGGTTCTCAGGGCAAAGGAAAGATTGTGGTCTGCACCGCGCGCGACCAGGACTCGGCCGAGATCTCCATTTCTGACACCGGAGCGGGAATACCGAAAGCCGTGCGCTCGCGGGTGTTTGAGCCGTTCTTCACTACCAAGCCGGTGGGGAAGGGCACGGGACAGGGATTGGCCCTCGCCCACACCGCCATCGTGAGGCGGCACGGAGGAAAGATATGGTTCGACTCTGAACTGGGAAAGGGAACCACATTCTACATTCGCATCCCATTTGCAAAATCGGCGGAGGCGTAATCATGGCTAAACGAATCTTGTTTGTCGATGACGAACCCATGCTGCTCGCTGGCCTGAAGCGCAGTCTGCGCCTCATGCGCTCGGAATGGGAAATGGTTTTTGCGGCGGGCGGCGACGAAGCCCTGGCAGCGATCGGCCGGCAGACCTTCGACATCATTGTTACCGACATGCGGATGCCGGGAATGGACGGAGCGCAGTTGCTGGAAGAAGTGCAGAAACGGTCGCCTCAAACCTTGCGTATGGTGCTATCGGGGCAATCGGATCGGGAGACCATTCTGCGCTCGGTCAATCCCGCTCATCAGTTTATTTCCAAGCCTTGCGAAGGCGAAGAGCTGAAGTCAAGGCTGATCCGCGCTTTCGCTCTTAAAGATCTGCTGCAGAATCCGGGCCTGCGCGAGTTAGTAACGAAGCTCGATTACCTGCCGAGTCTGCCGCAGGTTTACCTGCAACTGAACGAGGAGTTGCGGCGTCCGGAGCCCTCGCTGCAAAGGATCGACGAACTGATCGGAGGCGACATGGCCATGACCGCGAAGATCCTGAAGCTGGTGAACTCGGCATTCTTTTGCTTGCCTTGCGAAATCTCCAGTGCGTCGCACGCGGTCCAGTTCCTCGGTTTGGACACGCTGCGGACCTTGGTATTAACGGCGCATGTATTCGAACAATTTCAAAGCCGTTTGCTGACCGCGGACGATGTGCAGCAGATTTCAGACCACTCCCTGGCAGTCAGCAGTAGTGCCAGGAAGATTGCACTTTTCGAACACGCCGAGCGCCACATCCAGGAGGAGTCTTTCACCGCGGGCCTGTTGCATGATGCGGGTAAGCTCATCCTGGCCTCCGCCCTGGGAGAGCAGTACGCGAAGGTGCTGGAGCACAGGGAGAAGGCGGACGTCGGCCTGTATGCGGCGGAACGCGAACTGCTGGGCTGCAGCCATGCCCAAGTGGCGGCCTATCTGTTTGGCTTATGGGGGCTGCCGAGCACGATTGTCGAAGCCGTTGCCTGGCACCACGACCCTGCCGGCAGCTTGAGCGTTAAGTTTTCGCCGCTGGCCGCGGTGCACGTGGCCAGCGCGTATCACGACGAGAAAAGCAGCTCGCGGCTGCGGGACCGAACCCCGATCGACGCGGTCTTTCTAGCCGGAATCGGTTGCGCGGAACGAGAGAAGGAGTGGCGCAAGCTCGATGCCGATGGGCAATTACGGGGGAGTGATCATGAGTGAAGAAATTCTTTCGTGGACGATGAGCCTGGAGTTTCCCGATTTATACAGCCGCATCAACCCGGTTGTGTCATGAGCAAGCGACTCCTATTTGTCAAAGGCCTGCCGGAGTCCCTCATGCTCGCGCAACTCGTCCTGCAGGATCGGCCCCCTGTCTGGCAGAAACGATGTCAAGAAATCGATGAGAGAGAGGAACACCATGGCTGAGAAGATCCTTCTAGTGGACGACGATAGCAACATCCTTGACGGATACCAACGAAGTTTGAGCCGCGAGTTTCGGCTGGAGACTGCCCTGGGCGGTGAGCAAGCCCTGAAACTCGCCGCTGCGAACGGACCTTACGCGGTCGTGGTTTCCGACATGCGAATGCCCGGATTGGATGGCATCCAGCTCTTGAGCAAAATCAAGGCCCAATCGCCGGACACCATCCGCGTCATGCTGACCGGCAATGCTGAAATTGACACGGCCATCAATGCCATCAACGAGGGCAACATCTTCCGTTTCCTCGCCAAGCCCTGCAGCAAGGAAATGATGGCGAAAACCCTGACTGCGGCGCTGGTGCAGTACCACTTGGTCACCGCCGAGAGGCAACTTTTGGAACAAACCCTAAGCGGCGCCATTCACGTGCTGACCGACGTACTGAGCTTGGTCAATCCCACAGCTTTCAGCCGCGCCGAGCGCGCGCGCCGCTACATCCACCACATCGTAACGTCGATGAAGCTGGGAAACCCGTGGCAATACGAGGTCGCCGCCATGATGTCGCAACTAGGTTGCGTCACTTTGGCGCCTGAAACGATCGAGGCGGTGTACAACGGTGAGAAGCTGTCTCCGAGCGAGCAGGTGCAATATGACGCACACCCTGGTGTCGCCTATAGTCTCCTCTCGAAAATCCCCCGACTGGAACCTATCGCGTGGATGATTGAGCACCAGAACCGCCCGGTCCGCGAGGTCGACGAGCCCGAGAGATCGGACATGCGGCTGGGAGCGGAAATACTCCGGCTGACCCTGGCTTACGAACAACTCATCCATAAGGGGACTTCGCGAACCGAGGCAGCACACCGACTGGCTAGCCAAAACAAAAGCTTCAGCCCGGAGTTTTTCGAGGCCCTGGTGACTTTGGATCCGAACGCCGAAGAAGGCGAAATACGACAATGCCGGATCGAATCGCTTACGCCTGGCATGATCATCCAACAGGAGGTTCGCACCGGCGAGGGTGTATTGCTCGTCTCCAAAGGTCAGGAGGTCACTTCGCCGCTCCTGATCAAGCTCAAGAACTTCCATGCACGGCGTGTGATCCCCGGGGAGGTGACTGTCTCCATGTCCACAAGCACACTTGCTTTCGTAAAAGGCGCGCCGTAGACGGCTGTTTCGGGAGAACCCCGGTTTCGTATGCAGTCCAGACCGGTATGACACCCTTCGGCCCAGTCCGGGTCACCACGTCTCCAATCGCATGAGCAGCGTTCACCAGCAAGTTGAGGATTCCCGGCCGCTGCGGTAACCTCGGTAACTTGGTTTCGCCTTACGAGTGAAACTAATCTGGAGGCAATGCCTCCGGGAGTACAGCGTTACAAGCGCACTAAGATGGTGCTGCCGTTGCGGGTTTGGCCCGACGACGAGAATAGTCAGAACGCCGGGCCTCAACTTGCCCATACGGTGGACATCAGCCCCATTGGGGGACGGCTGGGGGGACTACGCAATCCGCTGCAGACCGGTCAAACCTGCATGTTACAGCGGGGCCAAAACAGGGTTCAGTTTCGGGTGATCTGGATCAAGCATCTCGGCCCAGGGGAGATTCAGGCGGGCGTTGAGTCGGTGGCATTCGAGGAAAAAGTCTGGGGAGTCGATCTTCCCGACGAACCCACGTCTCCTGCCAGCTCCCACACGCAACATGATTTTACGATCCCGACTGCGCAAGGCGTGAAGCAGCGGATGCGTTGGATTGCGGTTGCCGCCAGTCTGCTGCTGGCAGTTTCAGTGCTGGCATTCGTCGGGCATTGGGTTCTAAGGAACTATGAGCGAGCTGCGACCATCCCTCTGCCAGCAAGTGCTCCTGCTGTGGTTGTGCCAGTGGTGTCGAGTAGCCCACGACCTTATGGCAATGTCAGAGTAATTTTCTCTAGGGAAGAAGCCGGCTCCGGCTCAAATCGCTTGCAAGTGGCGGAAGCGCCGCAGGGCTATGTGATCTATCCTGACGCGCCCGACGCCAATCTTACCGGCACAGTCGGCATGAAAGCTGTGATCGCAACCGATGGCCGGGTGAAAGAGATTCACGTCTTGAGTGGCAATCGGATTTTGGCCGAGGCCGCGGTTCAGGCCGTCAGGTTCTGGCGTTACACTCATCATGAATTGAACGGCGAAGCCGTCGAAGCCGAAACCAGCGTGACCATCAGCTTCCATGGGCGGGACGCTGTTTCGATCAGTTTTCCGTCCGCTATAGGCAACAACGGGCTGGCGCTGAAGGCCAAGGTAGCTAGCTAGTTCACTATTCCCGGCTGGAAGATGAAGAAGATTTCTAACCCGTAGTTCCCGCCCGTTCATCCTAATCGCGTGCTTTGGTTGGATCGACAATACTACTTTCACATTATTGACCTATCAGCTTGCCTACCTATAATCACGGCACCTCTGCCGGTGTGAAATCTTGCGCGCAGTCGCATACACGCGCTCACGACGAGCGTGTTTTGGCATCGGGCTTTCTGTTTCAGCGCGCTTGTTCGGAAGGAGTCTGTAAAGTAGACACCTTGAGCACACAACCTAACTCTGTAAAGAGAGCATTGGTCAGAGCCTTCGCCGTGATCGCTTTGGCTTGGATGTTTGCCTGCGGTGCGCTGTACGAAATCATGCGGCAGCCGCCGCAAACATTTGCGCGGTTTATGGCGCGAATACCGGGTCCGGTCGCATTTCTCATTATTCCCTTTGAGACGTTGTGGACGCACGCGCGCGCCGGCGCCTTGCAGGTCGGCGATTCCGCGCCCGATTTTTCGCTGATGAAGCTCGACAAGAGCGCCTCGGTGCAGTTATCCAACTTGACCAAGCAGGGACAACCCGTAGTGCTGATCTTTGGCAGCTACACTTGACCACCCTTCCGGCGGGAGGTTCCTGCTCTCAACAAGCTCTACGAACAATACGGAGGCAAAGTCTCTTTCCTAGTGGTGTACATCACGGAAGCGCATCCTAGCGACGTGTGGCAGATGCAGAGCAATATAAAAGATAAGGTTGTCCTTGCCAGCCCGAGAGATGAAGAGGAGCGTGCGCTGGTGGCGGGAGCGTGTGTGCGAAAGCTAGGCATCCAGATTCCCGCGGTGATTGACGAATTCGGCAATTCGACCGAGCAAGCCTACACGGGTTGGCCCGATCGTCTTTACCTGATCGATGCCAAGGGGCGTGTTGCCTACAAAGCCAAGCCGGGTCCGTTCGGTTTTAAGTCGGACGAATTGCGCGCGGCGCTGGGCAGGTTGGTAAATTAAGCGGCTGGCGTTGTATTCTCGTGGCGTGCGACGTTCGTCTGCGCCTGCGTTCGGTTCGCCTGAGCCTCATCGGTCGCCAACTCCCGGATTATTCTTGGGGCTGATCATCACCCTGGCGGCCGTGGTTGCCTACTCGGGATACATCACACGGCAGATCTCCGGTTTGCGCGAACTGCAGAACAATCTGGTGGACCGCAACCGTAAAGACTCTCTGCACTTGCTGCGCATCCAGAACGATTTGAACTCGCTGGCGCTGGCCATGCGCGACATGCTGGACAACGATGAGCCCTATCCGCTGACGGCGTGGTCGGCGCAGTTCCAGCGCGTGCGGACGGATCTGGATGACGCGCTGCGCCGCGAGCGGCAGGTCGCGCCGGGGAATCGCACTCCTGAACAAGAGCAATATTTGGAGAATTCGGTCGCGCAGTTCTGGGACGCCGCAGATCGGACCTTTGCCCTCGCGCGTGACCCCAATCAAACGGAAGCCAGGACGCAGATACGTATCTCGTTGCGAGCCCGGCAGGAAGCGCTGAGCACGGCCGTCTCCCGCCTGCTGGTACAGAACAACGAGAGTGAAGAGCAAGCTGCGCTTCGGATCGCGCAGATTTATGAACGCGTTCAGCGGCAGGTGTATCTGTTTCTTACGGCAACTTTGATTGCCATTCTCTTTACCAGCCTTTACCTGATCCGGTCGAATCGGCGATTGTTCGCGCAACTTGCGGCGCTTTCCGAACAGCGCAGCGAACTTGCCCAGAAGCTCATTTCAACCCAGGAATCCACATTGCGTCATGTCTCCCGCGAATTGCACGATGAGTTTGGGCAGATTCTGACGGCCGTAGGGACCATGCTGACGCGCGCCGGAAATCAGGCTCCGGAGGGATCGGCGCTGCGCTCCGAGCTGCGTGAAGTCTGTGAGATTACGCAAAGTACGCTGGACAAAGTGCGCAGCCTTTCGCAGGCGTTGCATCCGGTGATGCTCGACGAAACCGGGCTGGAGAGCACGCTCGACTGGTACTTGCCGGTGGTGGAAAGGCAGGCCGGGATTCACGTATTCTATCAGAAATCGGGCGATTCCTTTCCCGTAGATGGCAATGCCGCCATTCATGTGTATCGCGTAGTGCAGGAAGCTCTGAATAACTTGACCCGGCATTCGGGAGCAAAAGAATCCTGGGTGCGTGTGCGCTTTCTGCCGCAAGCTTTGGAAGTCGAAGTGGAAGATCACGGCAAGGGTTTTAAAACGGAGCTCGTAACACAGGGAATTGGGCTGGTGGCGATGCGCGAACGCGCCGAGTTGCTGGGCGGCACCGTTGAATTCTTGCCGCCCGCGCACGGTGGAAGTGGAACCACGGTTCGATTGAGAGTGCCCAGAGAGAAGCTGGATTCACATGCCGGATAAGATTTCAGTTTTGCTGGTTGACGACCATACCTTAGTGCGGCGAGGATTCCGGCGGATTCTGGAAGATGAGCCCGACATTACCGTTGTCGGCGAGGGGGGCGACGGCCTTGCAGCAATCAAACTCGCGGATGAGCTTCGTCCGAAAGTGATTGTCATGGATTGCGCCATGCCCGGGATGAGCGGAGTGGAAGCCACGCGTCAAATTCTCGCCATGCATCCCCAGGCTTTGGTGCTCATGCTGAGCATGCATCCGGAGGAGACTCTGGTACGGCAGGCGTTAGAGGCGGGCGCGCGCGGCTATGTCTTGAAGAACGCCGTGGACCTGGAGTTGAGCGCCGCGATCCGGCGAGTGGCGAACGGCGAAACCGTGCTCGATTCGCGCCTCAAACGCCCGGCTCCGCTCAAAGGCAGGCGGCACGCGGGCCTCACCCCACGCGAACTCGAGGTCCTGCAGATGATCGTGGATGGCAAGTCCAACAAGGAGATCGCGGCTGTGCTCGACCTCAGCGCCAACACCGTCGCCGTCCATCGCGCCAACATGATGGACGCCTTGGGGGCCCACAAGACCGCCGAGTTGGTCGTCTACGCGATCCGCAACGGGCTGGTCAATCTTCCGTGAAACAATCTTCCGCGAAACGCCTTGCCGTGAATTGTCTTGATCTGAATCGCCGTTGGTTTCTCTGGGGGATGGCGGGCTTGGCGTCGACATTGAGTTTGCGATTGGACGCATTGGCAGCTTCTCCCGCGCCTGATCCCGGTTTCAGGCTGGTCGATGTGACTGCCCCATCTGGAATTCGTTTCCGCCACAATAGCGGCGCGTACGGCGGTAAGCTGCTGCCGGAAACACTCGGCGCCGGTTGCGCATTTCTCGACTACGACCGCGACGGTTGGCAGGACATTCTTCTGGTCAACGGCATGGATTGGCCCGGACACAAACGAGGGCCTAGGGCGGAGCCCAGCACGCTGAAACTCTATCGCAACAATCGCAACGGCACATTTTCCGACGTGACCCGCAGCGCCGGGCTCGAGGTCGAGATGTACGGCATGGGAGTTGCGGTCGGAGATTACGACAACGACGGCTATCCTGACATTCTGATTACCTGCGTCGGGCAGAACCGGCTGTTCAGAAACACCGGCAAGGGGACGTTCGTCGACGTAACCAAGTCGAGCGGACTGGGCGGACGGCAGGCTATGAGCACGTCCGCTTTATGGTTTGATTTCGACCGCGACGGACTCTTGGATGTGTTTGTCTGCAATTACGTCAAGTGGTCTCCCGAACACGACGTGTTTTGCAGCCTTGATGGCAAGAACAAGTCTTATTGCACACCTGAAGCCTACCGCGGAGAAACCTGTTGGTTATTTCACAATCGCGGCAATGGAACCTTTGAAGATGTCACAGCCACCAGCGGAATTTTCGACAGCAGTTCGAAGTCCCTGGGAGTAGCCATGCTCGACTACGATCACGATGGCTGGCCCGATTTGCTGGTGGCCAATGACACGCAGCCCAATAAGCTTTATCGGAATCAGCGCAACGGGGCGTTTAAAGACGTGGCCGTGGAAGCCGGCATCGCCTTTTCCGCGGAGGGCCGGGCCCGCGCCGGCATGGGCGTGGATGTGGCCGACTTCGACAATTCAGGAAACTCGGGCGTGGCCATCACGAATTTCGATAATGAGATGACGGGGCTCTACCGGCTTTCCGATGGCGGGACTTATGTTGACGTGGCGATGCAGAGCGGAGTTGGTCTGGCGTCGAAAGATAAATTGGGGTTCGGATGCGTGTTTCTCGACGCCGATTTAGATGGCGCACTGGACTTGGCAGTTGTGAACGGACATATAGATGACACGGTGCGCAACGTCAGGGGCGTCGGCTACGCCCAGCCCCCGCAGCTTTTCCTGAACAGTGGAAAGGGAACGTTTGTCGACGTGGCCGCTGAAGTCGGTGGCGGCTTCAGTCAACCCAAAGTAGGACGAGGGCTTGCCTACGGCGATTTCGATCGGGACGGAGATGTCGATTTGCTGGTCACAACCAACAACGGCCCCGCCTATCTCTACCGTAACGACCAGACTGCCGGAAACGGAAGCATCCGGATTCGCTTAATTGGGACGAAGTCCAATCGCGACGCCATCGGAGCTTCGCTGAAGATGTTTCACGGAACCTCGAGTCAATCGCGCCTGGTAAAGGGCGGCTCCAGTTATCTGTCGCAATCGGAACTGCCCGTAACCTTCGGTCTAGGAAAGCGAGACAAGATTGACCGTCTGGTGATTGAATGGCCCAGCGGAAGAACGGAAGAATATAAGAACCTCACGGCGGGCCGGTCCTATGACTGCGTGGAATCAATAGGGATTACTGCTCAGCCGGGCTTCTAGAGATCGGACAAAACGTATCTAAATGGGTTGGGGATTTTAGAAGGAGCGAGTAGAGATGAGAAGTCTTATCCAGGTGGTGGCAGCAATCGTTGCTCTGTTTCTCGTGTTGGGTTTCGGTTCCGCGCGACCAGAAGTGCCGGAAAGTTTGAAAGCCCCGGTGGGCGAGGAGGTCATTCTTTCGGCGCATGCTACGGGCGTGCAAATCTATGTGTGCCAAGCCGAGACGGAGCAAGAGTCTGCCTGGGTGCTGAAGGCGCCGGAGGCGGAGTTGACCGACGCGACCGGGAGGACGATCATGCATCATTCCGCCGGACCCTCATGGAAGCACGTCGATGGAAGCGAAGTGACCGGTAAGCTGGTTGCCAAGCAGGATGCGCCGAAGGCGGGCGCGATCCCGTGGCTGCTGCTTTCGGCAGCGAGTCACAGGGGCGAGGGAATTTTGGCCCGCGTCACGACGATCCAGCGGCTCTTCACTGACGGCGGCCTGCCACCGAAAGCGGCCGATTGCAACTCCTCCGCCAAGGGCAAGGAATCGCGGAGCGCCTATTCCGCCGATTACTACTTCTACGGGCCGCCGACTCCGGCACAAGCCGCGAAGGGCGACGGTAGGTGACTGGCTCTAAGCGCTGACGTTAAGAGCGCTTCGACTCCCGTAGACCTGCTCTAACACCGACGTGGCGCTGTCAGAGTCGCTCGAAGAGGAACTGCTCACATTCAACGTACTGAGCAGTTCCGCGACCAACTGCACCGATTGAGAAGCGGTGTTTGTCTCATTTGTCTGCGAGGGTGAGTTGCTGTTTTTTAAGTCGTTCTGCACCGTTGCAAAAGCAGATTGAGCGGTAGACAAATCGCCCGAACTTAGCGCGCTGCCGAGTGCCGTCAGATCGGTAGTGAGTTGAGAACTGCTCGATGGACTGCTTCCGCTCGCCGCCGCCAGATTCTGGTTCAGCTTCTGCACGGTCTGAAACGCCGACTGCGCGCCATTCAGGTCGCCCGATGCCAGACTGTTTTGCAGAGCTTGCAAAGCCTGCTGCAGCTGGGTGGAGTTGCTTGACGAGAGAACGTACTGACTGAGGCTGGCGGCCGAAATCGAGCTGGTTGCCATAGTTCCTCCTTGCGCAGGAGCCGTAGCCCTACTCCCGCTTGTCTATGCCATCGGCACACTCGCCGAGAATCTTTAGGACATATTCTTGCCCAAGATTAACAGGCGCCCATGTATGGGAAACAAACCACTTATGTGGCTAGTCTGCGGCGGGATGCGTCCTGGCAGAAGCAAGGGATCACGCCCAGGCTGCGTCGTGTCAACAAGAATTTTGCAAACTGGTGACAGGGTGTTGACAACCTGCCCGTAGCCGGGGAACTAGCATTCGATGGCCAGCTGGACTGAGAAATCGCGGTTCGAGCATCCGGTCACTCCGCGACTGACTCACTCTCTCCCCCGGCTCCCACAATCCAAGGAGGATTCTGTATGCAGCGTCACAAGATTGCTTTTACCCTTTGCCTCGGGCTCGCGGTAATGTTGGTTTCGAGCGCGGCCCTGGCGCAGTATCAACTCACGAATCTAGTTTCGAATCAGGTAGGAGCGGCAAAATTCATCGACCCGCTGCAGGTGAACGGTTGGGGCCTTACGTATGGCCCGGGCGGACCTTTCTGGGTCAGCGATCAAGGCTCAGGCTGGTCGACACTCTACAATTTCAAGGGAGTCAAGAAGGGCTTGGAGGTGCTGATTCCATCGGCCGGCGCGGGCCCGGGTCAGCCCACGGGAATTGTCTTTAACGGGTCACAAGACTTCCAAGTGCAGGGATGGCCAGCCATCTTCCTGTTCGCGACTCTGGATGGAACCATTAGCGGCTGGGCTCCGCAGTCCAATCCCAATGACGCGATCATCGCGGTGAATAACTCGGCGTCCGGCTCCGTATACACCGGCCTCGCCGTTACCAACCGGCCTTCGGGGAATCTTCTTTATGCCGCCGACCTTGCCAACAACGTAGTCGATGTGTACGACGGAAACTTCAACCTCGTCAATTCATTTACCGACGCCACGCTGCCGCCGGGGAACGCACCGTTCGGCATTCAGGACATCAATGGACTGGTCTACGTAGCGTTTGGTCTGGTCTCGGAAGCACCGGGCGGCTATATCGACATCTTCCAGGAAGACGGGACGTTCGTCCGGCAACTCGCGCACGGCGCGCCCTTGAACCAGCCTTGGGGCTTCGCCGTGGCGCCCAAGAATTTTGGACCGTTGAGCAACTCTCTGCTGGTCTCCAACAACACCAACCACGGCACCATCAACGCCTTTAATCTCGTCAGTGGCGATTTCGTGGGCACGGTAAAGGACACGAACGGCAAGGATATCGTCATCGATCAGCTCTGGGGGATTAAGTTCGGTGGTGGAAACGCAAACAGCGGACGGACCAACCAACTCTTCTTCACCGCCGGTCCGGCTAACAATCTGGCGGGGACGTTTGGTGTGATTAGTTTGCAGTAATCGCAAAGCGTCCTGAAACGCAAGGCGGAAGAACAAATGAGCTACAGCGAAGGTCAACCGCACAGGTGGCCTTCGTTGTCTGCTCGCAGATCGGGAAGTCCGGTTCTGGACCACGAACGAGATCCAGAAGCTGCGAGTTCGGCCGAAGGCGAACGGTGTCAGGCCGGGCCACGGTCCTCGCCTCGTGAGGGACTTTCCTCACGTTTTGACTTCCACAGGTAGCACGCCCAGTCGTGTCTGACTTTGAACTTCTCTAGGGACCCGCCTGTGGTTTGCGTTTCAGCGGCTTGCCAATCGCGAGAAGAAAGATGGCAGTCTTGCCTTTCGCGTGCGGCGAAAAGAAGTTAATCACGTCATCGTCGAAAAAGGTTAGCCCGGTTGCACCCAGGCGCTGGGCATACGCAGCCAGGTACATCCTCCCGCCGATTGCACCCGCCTCCAGTTGGACGGCCCGGTAGCCGCGGTTCCCGTATCCTTCCAGGATGCGTTTCAAATCGGCGAGAAAGAAGATGTCCACGCAGGCGTCCGACGGCAGCTCCTGCTCCAGTCCAAGATGGCGGGCCTCGGCGCGGAATTCCCCTTCCTTCAAAAGCTCCAGAGCGTTCCGCTCACGACGGAAGAAGTACGCGCCCGGCTTCAGCCCTTGCACCGAATGCACGATCAGGTAAAGATCGCTGAGCTGCAGGCCGGGAGGCTCAAGGAAATCAGCCGGAAGACCTCGCGTGGCAGAGTCGAAAATGGTTGAGAATTGTGCCAGTGAAATGGATGCCGTCCGATCGAACGTTCGGGTAGAGCCGCGGCGGAGGATCACCTGCTCGATGGTGTCCTTCGGTTGTTCTTGTTCCGGCAGTCGCTGGAAGCGAACTGTCGCGCCGGCCGGAGCGGAAGATGGGAGGACCGGTTGCTTCCCGCGCCACTGAGCTACTTCCTCTTCGGACTCAAGCGAAGACGCGTCGTGCATCTCAAGCATGGCGGGATACTCGACCTCGCGCTCCGAAAGCGGGATCGTCTCCAAGTCGAGCGCTGGAGCCTCTCTCAGGGCGGGCAGCGAACTCTCCGATTTGCGCCCGATCGGTACGAGGCACAAGGAAACCTCGCGCCGCGTAGCGAGATCAAGTAGGCGGTTCACCTCGCCGTCCGCGAACCCGAGCACGATCTCGGCCGGCAACCCCGAAGCCGCAGAAATGGCCAGCATATTCGCCAAAAGCGTGCCGTTGTCCCAACCGAAATGGCGATACGTGCGCGCCTGATACTTCCAGGCGTTCCGCCAGTATGTTCCGGTACAGATGATCGTCGCTGGCGCATGAGCCACCGCGGGTTCCATCGCCGTCGCCTGCGCCAGGTTTCTGCGAAAATCACCTTTTCGCAGAAGCCGTAGCGATACATCCGCCGGATTGAAGTGATACACGCCGGCATCCAGGCCCTTGAGATCGCCGGTCACGACGTACAGCTCGATCTCGTAGAGGGCTCCGGTGCACGCTGCGGCGCGGAAGTAGATTTCTCCGCCTGGATGTGCGCGATGTTTGGTAATCCCCGCCGAGAAATAGAGAATGCGCGCCAGATCCTGAAGGTCAGGGACAGAATCGGTCCGCGACGAGAGCGCTGGCTCGGAGATCGCGGAGAGCGCAGCCACCCCAGTATGCGGCACCTCCCGCGGTAGCGGAAGCGGCTCTATCTTCGGATAGATTTTGAAAGGCTGCGGCCGATTCGCCCAGTCCAGGAAGTGAGGATGGTTACGAATACTCCAGTGGGAGTGTTTCGTACCATCGTGATATTTCCAAGCCGCCTGGATGTCGCGGTTGTTCATCGTTACTACGTCAGACTAGCACCTGCAGTGGATCACGGCTGCTGCCGAGTTTCAGAAAATCATCGACCCCAGCGGCATGCTCGGGAACCGCTGGACGGGAGCGTTGGCGCATTTGGGGGTGGCTCGTGCCAACGCTTTGGAGTTAGCCGATGCCGACACCGTCCGCGTGCGTGCGCTCGCCGCTTACAAAGACTTCCTCACCCTCTAAGGCTGCAATAAATTCGTCAGGGGTAGGCGGTAACATGTACCCAGAATGCACTCCCGTAATTTGAAAGCGTGCACGTGAAGAGTCAAATTGACTTACTCGACTTTTTTCAGAACAGATCACGCCACCGAGTTCTGGCCCGTGCCGAAGCGAAGGACAGATATGAAATTGTTGCAGCGACTCCTCGGAGAATTTTGCTCCCATCGGTTTACTTGGCCACGACTCAGTGGCAATGGCCAGCACTATCAAATCTGTCTCATTTGTGGAACTGCGTACCAATATGACTGGAAAAGGATGCAACGTACTGATCGCCTGCTGGTGACGAACGGACAACCCGCTCTCGCCTCGGCGCGGACTCGATTGCCGGGAACTGTCAATTGACTAAGACAGGCAAATACACTCACGACCCAGAGGGTTCACCGGTTTTTGGCGGCTTGCGTACGCACGATGCAAACAAGGTCAGCAAGCGATGAAAAACCCGAGACCAGCTACAGTTTGGTTACAGTTGAGCCGAAATCGGTCGCGGTTGCAAAGGCCCAGATTGTAAATTAAGCTAGTGTTCTCTTCAGTTTATGCACTCAGCCGGGATGGCGGAACTGGCAGACGCAGCGGACTCAAAATCCTACAAATGAATCAGATTGATAGTCTATCCAGATGAAAGTAATAAACTTATTGACAACTTTCCAAAGTGGGCATAGCTTACACATCTATTACACATTTTCGAGTTCTCGCGCCGCTTCCAACGAGGAACGAAGATGCCAGAACAACACACCATTCTTGGCGGCAAGGTTTACGTCTATAAGCGTCCAAACAGCAGCCTCTGGCAGTGCTCAAGCTATTTCGCGGGCAAGAATCGGCGGACTAGCACGAAGGAAGAGAGCCTCTCCAAGGCCAAGGAAATCGCCGAGGACTGGTACCTACAACTTCGCGGAAAACTCCGCGCTGGCGAGATCAAGAGCGAAAAGACCTTTCGCGAGGTGTCTGAGCAGTATCTCCACGAATACGACATCATCACGCAGGGACAACGCAACAAGCGGTATGTGGACGGCCAGCACTGGCGATCGAGCGTCCACTTGGTCCCCTTCTTCGGGAACCTGGGCATCTCAGAGATCACCGCGGGAAAGATCCAGGAATACCGAATTCACAGATACCAAGAAGCAATCAAGAAACGGGGCAAGCCACCCGGCCACAGCACCCTCCACCAGGAAATCGTGACGCTGCGCCAGACCCTGAAAACAGGGCTGCGCCACGGTTGGCTCGACCGCCTCCCCGATTTCTCTGAACCGTACCGGTCATCACCCAAAATCTCCCACCGGGCGTGGTTCTCACCAGAGGAATACAAAAAGCTATACGAAGCGACACGAAAGCGCGCGCAGGAGCCGAAGAAGAAGGGCTTCAACTGGGAAGCGGAACAGCTCCACGACTTTGTGCTATTCGCCGTCAACACCGGACTGAGGCCCGACGAAGCATGGCGCCTTGAGTTCAGGGATGTCACGATCGTTGATGACGAGGATTTGGGTAAAACGATCCTGGAGATTGAAGTCCGCGGAAAGCGCGGCGTTGGATACTGCAAGAGTATGCCCGGTGCAGTGAGGCCTTTTGAGCGACTTCGAAGCCGGCTTCGCCCGGCGCGCATTTATGGCGTGAACACGCCCACAGAAACTCCCGTGAATTCCAATGTCCTTAGGGAACAATGGCGCACGCCCGAACCCACCGATCTCATTTTTCCCAAGTGGCAGCGCGAGCTTTTCAAAACTATCCTCGACGAACAGAAGCTTCGTTTCGACCGTGAAGGCAGACCTCGTACAGCCTACAGTCTGCGGCATACATACATCTGCCTTCGCCTGATGGAGGGCGCCGACATCTACCAAATCGCCAAGAACTGCCGCACGAGTGTGGAGATGATCGAGAAATATTACGCGGCGCACATCAAGACCTCGCTCGACGCCGCTGCGATCAACGTCATGCGGCCCAAGAAAAACAAGAAAGGCAAGAAAGCCACTCAGAACACTCAGACTTCACCGCAACCTCCAGAGCAGGAAACGGGTGTGTGAAATCTGGCAACGTGCCCTATCGTAAGATTGCTGCGTAGGAGAAAGTGACGGACGCAAGTGACAATGCTTCCATCTGAACGACTTGAACTGGCGATATACAAGCATGTCAGTGCTCTGCACCCGCCCGTGCATGTATCACTCCCGCAACTCTCTCAGATCGTCGGTGAAAGCGACCACGGGAAAATTGTGGAGCGTCTCAAAGACTTGGAAATTAACAATCGCGTCTTGTTGACAAAGTATTCTGGGGGCCAGCGCCTGCCTCCTGCCAGTTTTCCTTCTGAAGCAGCTTTCTATTACCGGGACTCGTTCCTCATCGAGATCGCTCCACAGGGGAGAAAGTATTTTGAGGAGCTTGAGCAGAGGGCGGAGAACGAGTCAAAGAAATCGGCGGTGCCTTCCGGCGAGCCGCTGATCTTCGTCAGTTGCGGCCAAAGCACGCCCGAAGAGCGGGAACTTGGACAGCAAATCGCGAAGTTGGTCGAGAAGGAGACGGGATGTCGAGCATATTTTGCCGAGAACCAAAACACCCTTGAAGGTATAACCGAAAACATCCTGAAGAGGCTTCGCATCGCGGCGGGTTTTATCGCGATCATGCACCCTCGCGGAAATGTTACAAATCCGCGTAACACTAGCGGGCAGTCATGGGTGAGGGGGTCCGTTTGGGTAGAACAAGAGATCGCGATTGCGGCCTTTATTTCGCAAGCTCTGGAAAGGCCGATGCGGGTCCGCGCCTATGTGCACGAGAGCATCTTGCGGGAGGGACTGCGCGACAAGCTGCATCTCAACCCTAAGTTGTTCAAGGACGACTCAGAAATCCTGGATGATCTAGCTGCGGAACTCCCCTCGTGGCGAAATCTGGACGTGCCTCAGCAAGGACAATTCAACCTTGAGCACAGCCGCTTGGCGAAGGAGAAGCTAGAGCGGCTTTCGGAAACGAGCAAGAACTTGGTGGTCTATTTACTGCACCACGGCAAAACGGAAGCAACCGAGCTAATGAAGAAATGCCGCCCACAGGAACAGTTCAACGAAGCTATTCAGCAGGCGCGCGGAGAGGGGCTGGTGAAAGACAGTGTGAGCGGAAATCCGGCGCGACCAAGCACTTTGTATTTCTGGGAAGTGACTCCCAGCTTCGAGGCTGTTCTGCGAGAACTGTTGGGCGCGTGATTTACAAACCTAGGTACCCTTTGATCGTCGGCCCGACCTTCTCCCATAGGGATACCAGATTTGAGGCTGCGGAAATCGCGGTCGGCAGGTGTCCGAAGATCGCTTTCAGCGTTCCCTTCGACCGTTCTTCTGGCTTCTTCGTCGCCTGCTCCGCGATGGTCGCCAGTGAGTCCAACACTTCCAGCTTTTCGGATTCGGGCAAATTCGTTTGAATTGAAACAACGGCTTGGGTCAACTCTTCCAGCGCACGGGCCACCCGTCGCTGCGCGTCGCCTTCTCCCTGCATGACTTGCACAACCGCATTGATGGTTCCAACTTGTGTACCGAGGTTCAGGTTGGCGATGCTGCTGTTCTGAAGGTGAATTGAAGTCAAAGACCCTTTGTGCAAGTCTTCATCGAGGCCGGGCAGGGGTTGCAGATCACAGCCAACAACTCGCCGAGGCTCGTTTTCGCCGTCCACCAGAACCTCATGGACGAACTCTCCCAATACGCTCGGGTGATCGGCGACCGTTTTAACCGTCCCGACTTTCATGCCCATTCCAACCATCACACGACGACCGGGAGAAAAGCGTTGTTTGCGAGTTTTCATAGAAGGATTATTCATTATCGTCGACCAGGCTTGCAGTTCCATCCGCATGTCGGCTTCCGAACCCCACTCGCCGATAACTTGGTCGCAGGCATCGCACTTCAGGAGTCGCGTCTCGGGGTCACCCATTCCGAGATGTTCTTTCAATACTTGCCTGCATACGTCGTGAATGTAGATCGGGTCGGCATCCTGGCGGACGCGAAGAGCGGCTAACCCTTCATGTATGGACATGTGTCACACACCTCAACAACTGTACGCAACTTTGTAGGCATCCCGCCCGTCCCTTTTCCTGCCTCTGACATCGGCAGTCCAACACAATTGGACAATGCTAGAAGCTTTCCCGCCCACAGGGCTGTCGACGAGTTGACCCAGCTTGACAAGGCTAGCTTAACACAATTATCATGGCCATGTTAATTACCGTGGCCATGATATATATCGCGGCCATGATATATATCGCGGCCATGTTAACAGGCCTTCGTTATGCCATCGCATCAGCAAAATCGCGTAGCAGAATTTGACAATCTCCTGACCAAGACGCTTCAGAAGGCGGGATGGCACGTAAAGCAGTCACCGCGATCCGCAGACAACGGCGCCGACATCGTGGCTCGCAACGGCAAGAATATCTATGTCTTCCAGCTCAAGGCGTTATCGGAATCAAGGAAAGACAGAGCTATTCCCTTGATTTCACAGGCCATTCTGGAAGCCCAAAGAGCAGCTGCCCGGATTACCGGCAGTGCAACCCCCGTCGCTGTGCTGGCCTCCGACCATGTTTCGGATTCCCTGTCGGAACACGTCAAAGACTTCGCCTTGCGCAATGCTCCTGATGTCGGGGTCGGAATCATTGACGCCGGAGGCTTCCGCCGTTTTGCGGGCCATGGCTTGGAAGTTCTCAATGCGGAGAGGTCGCGCGTCATCGAAGGCCCTGCCAAAGAGGTTTCGCCGGGCAACCTATTCTCTGACCTCAATCAGTGGATGCTGAAAATTCTCTTATCAAAAAGCATCCCGGATTCCTTGCTCTCTGCTCCGCGTGGACATTATGAAAATGTCTCTCAGCTCGCCGACGCAGCGGGCGTTTCCACGATGAGTGCGTTCCGGTTTGTGCGTCAGCTTTCCGAGGAAGGGTTTCTCGACGAAGCAGGCGGGATGAGGCTAGTCCGAACCGAGGAACTGCTGGAACGATGGCTGAGAGCGAGTCATTCCCGTATGCATGAAACTCCCGCCCGTTGGATCTTGAGCGGCGAAAGGGATACGTTTCATACTGCTCTTCGATCTTATGCAAGTAGAATGCGATCCAGTGCTCCACACTCTAAGACTGACCAGCTGCGCAGAGGGAAGCCCCGGCTCTGCCTTGCACTATTTGCCGCTGCAGAAGCTTTGGGCTTCAAGTTCGTGCATGGAACCCAGCCGCATCTCTATATAGAGCGGCTCGATAGGAAGGTTCTCCGAGAACTCGGCTTGTCACTTGAAGTTGCAGACCATCAGGCAGATGTATTCGTGAGGGTGCCGAAAAATCCTGAGGCAGTGTTCCGCGCGGCAGTAGAACGCGATGGTGTGCCGGCCACCGATATTTTGCAGGTGTGGCTTGACGTCTCAAACCATCCGGCACGCGGGAAAGATCAAGCCGATCTTCTCCGTAAACGAGTATTTTCCCAAATTCTTAATAAGGCAAATGCATGAATGCGAATCCCGAGTTTGTGTCCTTCGCGAGGCTCGTGGAATCTTTGTCGCCCTGGCTAGACCAGGTGGTCATCATTGGGGGTTGGGCGCACCGCCTACACCGATTGCATCCTTTAGCCCAGCCACTGCAATACGAACCGCTGGCAACACTTGATGCGGATGTAGCTCTTCCGAGGCGAATCAGAGTCGCCGGAAATGAAATTTACCAGCGGCTCGCTGCGAACGGATTTGAAGCCGAGTTGCTAGGACATCACCGACCTCCCGCTGCCCACTATCGCTTGGCGAATCCTGGCATTCATTTCTACGCGGAATTTCTTACACCGCTGGTAGGGGGTGCCGTGGGCAGGACGGGGAAAGAGAATGCAACACTGAGGGTGGGCGGCGTTTCTTCGCAAAACCTGCGCTACATCGAAGTCCTTTTAGCCGCACCTTGGAGCCTTGCCCTTTCAGTGGCCACTGGTTTCCCGCTCGCAAACGAAACACCCGTGCAGATTGCAAATCCGGTTAGCTTCCTCGCACAAAAAATCCTTATCCATCGGAGACGCACTCGCGATGAGCGCGCGAAAGACATTCTCTACATGCATGACACGATCGAGACTTTCGCGACGAGGATCGATGAGTTACGCGCAGAATGGGTGACGAACATCCGTCCCGAGCTACACGCAAACAATGTACGGACGGTGCAGAGCGCAGCTACCACGCTCTTCGGAGCGGTCACTGATCCGATTCGCGCAGCGTCCCGGATCGGCCAGGGCAGGATCTTGACTCCAGACTCGATTCGGGAGACGTGCAACTTGGGATTCAGTCGGATTTTCAAAACAAGGGGACAATAGACATGAGCATGTCCATGAGGTGAGCAGGATGGCTAAACCCTCGACGTTGGTGCACTTAATTCATTTCGAGGATTTCGATGGCGTTCAGTTCGAGCGCCTCGTGGCTGTTTGTCACCAGCCCGCCCGAGTTCCGAGAGCGACTGCGGCCCCTGATCAGCATGTGGCTGGACATGCTGGTGCTGCGTTTGATGAACCAGGGCAGGCCGGGAGTGCGCCCGGTGTGGTTCATTCTGGACGAACTGCAAAGTTTGCACGCGCTGCCGCAGTTGCACACGGCGATTACCGAGAGCCGAAAAGTAAAAAATCCCGTCGTGCTGGGCTTCCAAGGGCGCAGCCAGCTTGAGGAGTTGTACGGACGGAAGGCGGAAGCGATGCTCTCGCAGCCAGCAACGAAAATCTTTTTACGGACGGATGAAGCCAACTCCGCGAAGTGGATTAGCCAGACCATCGGCGAGGTGGAGATCGAGCGATTACGCGAGAGCCGCACGGAAGGCCACTTTCCGCACAAAGGCCGCAACTCGCGCAACTATCAGCTTGACCGCCAGACCGAGCCACTGGTGATGCCGTCAGAAATCGCGGGCCTGCCCGATCTGCATGGGTATCTGAAAAGCGGCAATCTGGTGGTGCCCATGAGCTTCCTTTACATCGAACTGCCGCAGAAACAGCCGAGCTTCCTTGCGCGCGAAAACACGGTGCGGGTGATCGAAATCGGGAAACGGTCGTCACCGGAGAATATGCCGCAAGAGTCGCAGAGATCGAAGGGCATCGCCGCCGGACAAGAACCGTACTTCGAGTAGTGAATCATGAGTGAGTAAATCATGCTGACCATATCGAAACCGCTCAGTGCAGGACAGGCGCAGGCGTATCACAAAGAGGAGTTCGCGAACGCCAAGGAGAACTACTACACCGAGGATGACCGGATACGCGGCGAGTGGCACGGCAAGCTCGCCAAGGAGTGGGGCCTGACGGGTGAAGTGCGGGAGGAACACTTCGCGCGACTGGCCAACGGCCAGCATCCGATGACGGGCGAGCAACTGGTGCGCTACCAGGCCGCGCGCGAGTACACCAACGAGCGCGGCGAAACCGTGAGCACGATGGAACACCGTGCGGGCTGGGATGCGACGTTCTCTGCACCAAAGAGCGTGAGTTTAACCGCGCTCGTTGGCGGTGACGAGCACGTGCGCGAGGCGCACCGCGAGAGCGTGAAGGTTGCGTTCAATCAACTCGAAAAATATGTGCAGGCGCGGATCGGCGGGAATCATCCGCCAGAGACGACGGGCAAATGGGTTGCCGCCAGCTTCGAGCATGACAGCGCGCGGCCCGTGGACGGCTACGCGGCGCCACAACTGCATACGCATGTCGTGTTCTTCAATCTGACGGAAACGGAAAACGGAGAGACGCGCTCGCTGCAACCGCGCGAGCTTTACCGCTCGCAGCAGTACACGACGGCGATCTATCGCTCAGAGCTGGCGCTGCGCTTAAAAGATCAGGGCTACGAGATCGAACAAGGAAAGAGCGGGCAGCCTGAGATCAAAGGGTACACGCGAGAATATCTGGGGGCATCGAGTCCGCGCAGCCAGCAAATCCAGGAACATCTCGCCCAGCAAGGCGTGAGAGGCGCAGGCGCGGCGCAGATCGCCGCGCACCAAACACGCGACGAGAAACTACCTGCGATCACCCACGAAGAGATGCAACAGCGGCACCGGGAAATGGCCGCGCAGTTCGGCCAGCAACCGGAGCACGTAGTGCGTCAGGCACAGGCCCGCCAGGTAGAACAACAAAACCCGGAGCAGAAGGAGCAGCACATCGAATCGTCGCTGACTTACGCGCGGGAGAAAAATCTGGAGCGCCACGCGGTGACCGACGAACGCGAACTCATGCGCGATGCTCTAAAACGTTCAATGGGCGACGCCAGCTTCGCCGAGGTACGAAACAAGTTTGAGAATCGCGTGCAATCGGCAGATTTGATCGAGGTAGAAAGCAGATCGCCGAGCCGCGCGTTCACGACGGAACAAATGATCGGCTACGAGCGGAGCAACATTGCTGCGATGCGAGCGGGACAGAACCAGCATGAACGGCTGGTGAGTTCGGAAACATGGCGTGAGGTCCAAGAGAAATACGCACATCTCAGCACCAGCCAGCGCGCAGCGATCGAGCAAATCATATCGAGCCAGGACAAGATCATGGGGCTAGAGGGTGTGGCAGGCGCGGGCAAAACTACTTCCCTAGCTGCTGTCCGCGAGGTCGCCGAACAGGAAGGCTACGAAGTCCGTGGGCTTGCGCCTACATCCCGCGCGGCGCACAAGCTGGCAGAATCGGGCATGGGGTCGGAGACTTTGCAGCGGCATCTTCGCCGCGAGGAGCAGTCCGACCAGGGACAGAAGCGGCTTTATGTGCTCGACGAATCGAGCTTGGCAAGCACAAAACAGATGAACGAGTTCTTGCATCGTTTGCACGGCGAAGACCGCGCGCTACTCGTGGGTGACAAGCGCCAGCATGAAGCGGTCGAAGCGGGCAGACCGTACCACCAGCTACAACAGGCAGGGATGCAAACCGCGCGTCTGGACGAAGTCGTGCGGCAGAGAGACCCGGCACTCAAGGAAACCGTGGAACAGCTTGCCCGCGGTGACGTGTTCGGAGCGATTGACAACCTGGACCGCCAGGGCCGGGTGCATGAGATCGTGGGCCGCGAGGCGCGGCTAACGGAAATCGCGCGCGAGTATGCCCGCGAACCGCAGGGCACGCTGGTGATCTCACCCGATAACGAATCGCGACGGGAGTTGAACACCCTAATCCATCGGGAAATGCAGGAGCGCGGCGAGGTGAGCCAGGACGAGCACAAGCTGCGTGTGCTCAACTCTCGCCAGGAGATGACAGGCGCAGATCGGCAGTGGGCTGGGCAGTACGAGGAAGGGGACGTGGTTCGCTATACGCGAGGCAGCAAAGTGCTCGGTATCGAGCCGGGCGAATACGCGCGTGTGGAGCAGGTGAACGTGAAGGAAAATCGGATCACCATCGAGCGCGAGAACGGAGAGCATCAGACTTATGATCCGCGCCGACTGGCAGGAGTGGCCGTGTATCACGAGACCGAGCGCGCGTTCTCGGAGCGTGACCGCATACAGTTCACAGCGCCATCGAAAGACTTGCACGTTGCCAATCGCGAGTTGGCCACCGTCGAGAAAATCAACGACGCCGGCGACTTGCAAATCCGCATGGACTCAGGCCGCGAGGTCGCGTTCAACATCCGCGAGCATCCGCATCTCGATCACGGTTACGCGGTGACGAGCCACAGCAGCCAAGGCCAGACTGCTGACCGCGTGCTGATCCACGTGGACACGGAGAAAAGCGAGTTCTTAGTCAACAACCGCTTTGCGTATGTGTCTGTGTCGCGTGGACAATATGACGCGCAAATCTACACCGACGACAGACGCGAGCTCGCACGCGATCTGAGTCGCGACTTGACGCAGCGCACGGCAATACCTGGCCAGCAGCAAGAACCACCTGCGCAGAAGATCGATCCAGTGGCCGTTCAGCAGTCAGCCCAAGCACAGGAAAACGATCAAGCTCGCAGCATCAGCCATGAGATTGCGATGTGAATGGCTCACGACTCAGGCAGCCGTCAAAGGATGACCACCTTTTGTGCACTCGCGCGAGAGTGGCTGTGTTATTGAAGGTTTTGAGCGTAATCGAGAGTGGGTGTTGAAAAACGCCGTGATCGGAACGTGTTTCTTGGCTGGGAGTGTTGCTGCTGACAAGTTTTCTTTTCTTACCTCAGCTAAGCGGTGACTGGCACAGGCGTGGTTATAGGTTGGCTGAGGAACCGCACCAGGCGCTTGATGTTCTGCGCGGTCGCCGCCAGGAAGAACTGCTCACGCACGAACTTCAATCTCCGCAGGCGCAGTCGGCGTAGTCCGATCTGATGCTTCAGTTCCGCGAACAAGGCTTCCACCTTCTTCCTTTGCCGCTGTGCTTTGGCGAACTCTGGCGTGTTGACCAACTCCCGCGCACGTTGTCGGGCTGGTTCGTTCTGATGGATGATAAGGCCCCGGAAGGCAGCACTGGTGCATTGTGGTCGGAGCGAGCACGGGCCACACTTTTTGCGTGTCCCGATGTAGTTGTAAGCGCGGTTCCGATGAACCCAACCGCCGTAGTTCAGGGGCTGACCGGCGGGGCAGATATAGCGATTGTTTTCCGGTTCGTACGTGAAACGCTCGGGGCCGAAGAACGGACTCCTCTTTCTGTGGATACTGTCGCGTGTACGCATGTAAGGAGTGATGTTGCGGTCCGCCAGCCACTGCAGGAACTCCCCGTTGCCATAGGTCGTGTCGGCCGCCACCGAATCGGGCGCCCGCCCTTGCCATCGGGCGAAGCGATCGAGCATGTCTTGTGCGGCCACCGTTTCCTGACTCATTCGGGCCGCTGTGGCTTGCACGCCCACGATCACGCAGCTGTGGTTGTCCACCAGATAGTTGTCGTAATACCCCAGACGGGCTGGCGTACCGCCCTTGGTGGCATAGGTCGAATCGGGATCGGTGGTCGAGACCTGGTCTTGCTGATGCACCGGTTCTTCCACCGGGTTCTGCTGTTCCAGTTCTTCCACATACTGACGCACCGTATGGTGGACTCGGGCAGCTTCCGCCAACTGCTCGCGTGGAATGCGGCTCTCCTTGGCCGCGTTGGCTTCGACAAAACTGCCATCGACCGACAACTCTTTCCCTCGCACCAGCCCCACTTCCACGCACTGTTTCACGATCTGTTCGAACAACTGCTCGAACAGCTTCGATTCCTGAAACCGTCCGTGCCGATTCTTGGAAAACGTCGAGTGGTGTGGGATCTCCTGATCAAAACCCAGTCCCGTGAACCATCGCCACGCCAGATGCATGCGCAACTCTTCGACCAACTTGCGCTCGCTGCTGATGCCGTACAAGTAGCCGATCAACAGAATGCGCAACAGCAGCTCAGGATCGATCGAGGGCCGCCCAGTCTCGCTGTAGCTGTCTTTCAGTTGCTGCCGCACAAACTCGAAACGGATGTGCTTGTCGATCAGCCGTAACAGGTGGTTTTCAGGAACTTGATCTTCCAGACGGAAGTAGTAGAACAACGCTTCGGAGCGGTCGTGTTGCCCCATCATGATCAGCAGGCCTCCGAGTATCGAGATCCAATACAGCATGTCGACGTTCTAACATGCTTTCACCCAATCTCAGCCGCTAATCACAGTGACTTTTTCAACACCCACGAGATTTAACAACAACTATCGGGTTGTCGGCAGTTGACGCACCGCACGAAATCCTTCTGCTGTTCCCTGAAACTGATCGAATCCGAACTGAGAGAGTTCAGCCTTTGTTCGTTCACTAATCGTGGTGCCGATGATTTCAAGAACGGTGTAGGGCGGGTTTGCTGAATACATGCCGTGATGAAGGTCGATTGTGTCCAGTTGCTCTATGAGGGCAGTTTCGGGTGAAGATGCGTCGGTAGTCTTGAACGTTGTAATGCCGTCCAGATGACTCCGATTGGGATTGGCAGTCCAACTCCTCTGAGCCGCGGCGCGGTTCGTAGGGGTATCTACAATCCAAACCGGCCCGATCTTAGCTAGTTCAGAAAGACGTTCGCCATACTCTCGATCAAGTACAACGAACACACGATAGCCATCCAACGGCTGCAAGTATTCCGGTTCAACCCAGATGGTGTGCTTCCAAGACTCCTCACCAATGATGTGTCCGACATCTAGCTTTGCGAGCGGGAATGGTACGCCTTCGACCGATTCCACTGCCTCGACAACGAAGGATTTTCCCAAGCATTTCTCAAATAGCGTGCGGGTTGGCATATCTTCCTTATCACTGAGATTTGGAGGAATGCCAATCAACTTCACAGTCTCGCCAGCTTTCATCCGAGTATTCTATGGCATCCGATCTAGTTGACGAAATCAGGCCTCTCGCTCATTGAGAATTGCCCGATTCTGGGGTCAGTGAATGAAACCGAGATGTTACGCCACTGACCCGAGACGCGGTCCCACGAGTTCCCACCAAAGTTCCCATGGTCATGTAATCTTGGTGTGTTCCAACTGCACCGCCGGGACTGGAAGAGATGGAAGTCCGCAAACCGAAGACTCTCGAAGATTTTCCGAAGTTTGAAGTGACCGCCCTGCGTCGCGGCCCGACGGCGAAGGAGGGATATACCCATTTCGAGCTTGAGGGCCGTTTTGACTGCACCATCGAGATCGAGAGCACAGGCCCACAATGGTTTTGGCTCTTGTTCGGAAAGCGCGGATACCTTTGCGCGGGCGTGCAGTCGCGTAACAAGGAAACAAACGCTGCGGTTCTAACCTTTGAAGCAACAGACGAGCCAGACATTGTCGGACACGCGCTTGCTTATTTAAGCCCTTACTGGCAGGGGTTCCACGTGGGGATGGTTCTTGACCCAAACTGGGGCTGGGAAAAAAGGCAATTTCAGGGGATTGATGCGGTTGCCGAAGACTATGAATCCAAGGATGTATCCATTGTCGGAGGTCGCGAGGTAAGGGTCTGGACAAAACTGGAACCAACAGGAGTAAATAGTGGTCAGAGTAGACACTATCCGGCGACCGACCAGACTTTGCCTGTCCGCTCTGGGACTCGGATGGTTCCTTCGGGCTGGGGTCACGAGCACTGCGAACTGTGCAGGGCACATGTCGAGGCTGGGACGTCCGGATATTGCGACCCGGGAGAACGTTGGATGTGCGTTAAGTGCTATGAGCGATACGTAATGCGACGCGATCTTGCCTTCGTGGACGAGCTTTAGAGCTGGACGGATGACGAAATCAGGCCTTAGCGCTCAAAACCCCTGCCGGTCGATTTTGATGCGTGGCGGGCCAAGCCCACACATCCACAACCCCAGTTCCGCGCGGAGCGAAGATCCCCGGCAAGGGAGCAAGGGCATAATTTAGAAATGGGGCTGCGAGTGCGATGAGTGGTAAAATCTCGTACGGGGTGCTAGGCGAGCGGGCTTTTAGTCTGAGAACCGTTCGCAAAGCGCTTCACGGGAAAAATGACGATGACCTGTGCAAATCCCCGAATACTTTCACACTTTCTTGCACAGTTTCACATTCGTCGTCGTGAGTGACAAACGAACATAGTAGAATATATATTGTAGAATCAGGCACTTCCACGAAGAGCCGGGATGGCGGAACTGGCAGACGCAGCGGACTCAAAATCCGCCGGGACTTCGGCCCTTGGGGGTTCGACTCCCCCTCCCGGCACCATGATTTCCCCGCACCATCGTAAACAGAGGCCGCTCGTGCTGACCGACGTACCCTACCGCTCCCCCTAAGCCTATTTCGCGACATCCCCCAGAAACCAACCCACTACCCGACCGAAGACCGCCTCCAGGCCTTCGGGCACCTTCTGATTTGGAAGGTCCAAGGCATGGTCAGCACCCTCGATTCGTTCAAACACGGCGTCTCGCTGTTTTGCGGCCAACTCGGCGCGCAGGACATCGAACCCAGCGATCGCCTGCTGACGGTCGGCCGTCCCGTGGGCGAAATATAGGAGTGCATGCGATTTGAGGGCTTCCGCGATGACGGAGGTCTTCATGAAACTGGACCACTGACGGTACGTCTGCCCCCAACAGAACTTGGTAACGCTGTCCGGATCTTTCAGGATGTCTTTCCAGCACGCGTAGACTTCCTTTTCCGCGTCCAACCGCTGGCTGCGCATAAACTCGGCCATGTGAAACAGATAGACTGGTCCGCCCCCCGACAACGAGGCGGCGTGCGTGACTACGGGCGATACGTTCGAGACTCGCATCGCTACGATGCCGCCCTCTGAATGGCCGATCACGAGTGTCTTCGAAGTGTCGATACCAGGCAGCTTCTGCGCCGCTTGGATTGCGTCGGCAAGGGTATTGGCCCACCGGTCAAGCGTGTACTCGGCTCGAAATTCTGGACGACAAGCGCGTGCGTCGCCGTCATCAGGCGGATCATCCAGAAACTCAACACCTGGTTTTTCGACCGCTAGGACGCGCGCCCGGCCACGGGCCACTGAATATAGAACGCCCTGCAATCCACGGCTCATCCGCCCACCGACGCTGACAAACTGAGATGAGCAGCCTGTGCCTTGGACCCAGACGATCAGCGGGACAGAGTGGCTGGGCGTTGGCTCAATTGAAAGATAGAAGGTGATGCGCTGGCCATCTCTGCCCTCTGCGACGTACCGCCGAAACGGCTTGTCTCCTACAGGATAATCTTCTACTGCAGCCAGCGCGGAACACAAGAGAAGATTGAGAACAAGAATCGAACAGGTTTTAAGCATGACGAACATTGACCTGCTTTCATAGTTTGGCGAAGAGGCAGATGCCGGACCACGGGCGCGAGCCCTGGCGGCCGTTCGACTGCGGTAACAGAGACAAGAGCCGCATGCCGAATGAAAGGCGTTTCAAACGTGCCGCCGTTTTGAGTGGCGAACGCACATCAACCGGCTTCCAGCCGTAGGGAACGAAGAACTCCGGGCCTTCCTCCGGGCCAAATTGCGCCGAGGAGCCGCTCTCACTGAGTGAGGGATTCATATTCTTCTGGAGCAAACGCAGAAGGCCCGGTGATGCGAGATCCACGATCCAACGCTGAAACGCGGGAGGAGCGGCGAGATCCTCTGCAAGCGCGCGGACCTGATCGGACGCTGAAGTAGATGATGAGCCCTTCGGTGAGGATCAAACTCTTGGCGGCCCTGCGTCCGAGTTGGGTGAAGAGCTCGCGGCGGGCAGTGGCGTCGGATAGATCGAGGCGGACGCGTTCGAGAACGCACGCCGGTTTTTCGCTGGCCAGGATTTCTTCTTTGTAGGAAAGAATGCCGGGCAGATCGACCTCGATCCACTGTAGCGTCGCGGGCAGGGCCATGCGATAGGGGCGCGTATCGAGGCCCGCGGCGAGATTGACGACCATATCCACGCCCTGCTGACACTGTTCAGCGATGAATTGGTCATACAGGTATGTGCGCGTCACCCAGGCCCAAGCTGTTGCGGTTGCTGAAGGGAATGGAGTCGGCGATCTGATCGCCGCGCTTGCCGGCGAGACGGCGCGCAAAGGGATCGCGAAAGAGCGCATCTTGGCGTTCGGTCTCGCGCGCCCGATAGACCGCGGCTAGGAGTGCCGTGTCCGAGATATTGCGGATCAGAGGTTCGGCTTGGGCCACGAAATCAGACTCCCGTGCTGGGAGTTTTGCATCACCTCAACCGGTTGCGACGTTTCACGCCTGTTGTGATTCCCAAGGATCGAAGGTTCCAACATGCCAAACGTGTCCCTCGGGATCGCTGCAGGAGAATGCTTTGCCGCCATGGTCTTTCTCTTCGAGATCGATCACCATCTTGGCACCGGCAATCTTGGCGCTGGCATAGATCGCATCTATGTCGGATACGACAAGATAAGGAGTTTGTGTCTCTGCTCCACCGATCTCATCCGGTTGCTTCAGCAGGTTCGACACCGGCGTCCCATTGTTGACCGAGCCGACCATGATCATGCCGTTGCCAAACGTCAGCTGAGAATGCATCACTACGCCGTCAGGACCAGCATAAACGACCTGCTTCTCGAAACCCGAAGGCCCGGCACAGCCATTCGATCATTGCGATGGCATTTCGATAGCGGAGCCCTGGGATTACGGTTGATTTGCAGTTCTTCGCTAAGGTGGTCATGTCCGTCATTCTGTCACCGAAGGCGTCATTATGCTTGGAAAATTCGGAACTACATGGGCACGTGATTTTGCCAGGGTCCGCGGCGTGAGGAATAGGTGGTGGGGTTGATACCGGAAAACGCACGGAAATCATTGGCAAAATGCGATTGGTCGTAGTATCCACAACGGAGTGCCAACTCCGCCCAAGGCACATCCACGCCGTTATGTAGAGCTCGCACGGCGGTCTGAAAGCGGCCTATGCGGCACCACATTTTGGGGCTCATACCGACCTGTTCGCGAAATACCTGTGAGAGCCTACGCTCGCTTACTCCCACAGACCCGGCACACTCGGCAACGCAGAAACCTTTTCCCCGGAAGAGATGCATCGCCTGATCGACCAGTTCAGACCGCCGAGTGCCCGGATGAAGACGTCCGGTCAGGAAACTCTCCAGAGTCCTCAGTTTCTCGATGGGTGTCGGAACCTCGCACAGCCTCTCCGTGAGAGACGTGCCAGCCCAGACCTCTTCCAAACCGACAGAGCGCTCAAAAAACAGGTCGGCGCGCTCGCGGAACAGCCCCGCAAAACCTCCAGGCTCGGATCACAATCCCGACAATCTCTTCCATGTCGGTCGTATCAACCACCGCATATCGTGCTCGCGTACCCACGACGATGGCTCGTGGAAGTCGCCTGTTTGCCTTTCCATCCTCTCCGCAGTCGGTGAGATAGCTCCGGGACAGATTGAGGATGATCTGCATGCAGCCATTCGGCAAAACACGTTCGCGATGGTGGGGGACGTGGGGGGCGCGACAGTACCACAGAGTCCGAACGCAAGAGCGAAGGAGGGGATTGGGCGGTTCTTCTAGATAGATCATCGATGCGTTCATTGTGAGACAGACAAGACCCGGCCCCGCTCTCATGCTACCACGATCTGGCTGGTGTTTTGGACCCACCGGCGGGTGCGGCGGTTTCCTGAAAGATCATTGCCAAAGTACCGTCTGCCGATCGAAGCGCTCGCGATATTGATTGTGGGGCTGACGGGACATCTCGGTGGATTTCTCAGTGGTGTCAACGGACAAGGCTAGGCAAGTCGAGTCGAAACTGGGCCAGCGGAATAAATCGGTGGAATAAAAACGACTCGCGCCAGTTATCACCTCAGAGCGCTACAAACCACGGAGGGCACATGCCGAACCAGAAGCAAAATCTTATCGATCAGACGTTGCAAGACCTCAACAACGACGGAGTCGACCGTCGCGAGTTCCTGAAGTGCATGGCATGGGCGGGCACAGGCCTGGTCTGGACCATGAGCGGCGGCATCCCGGTATCTCGGGCATTCGCCAAAGGCTACGGCAAAGATGCCGGCAAAGGCGGAGACTTCAGCTTTGTGCAGATCAGTGACAGTCACATCGGTTTTAGCAAACCGGCCAATCCGGACGTTACCGCTACTCTGCAGGTGGCAATCAACAAGATCAATACCATGCCCCAGAAGCCGGATTTCATCATTCACACCGGCGATCTGAGCCAGCTCTCGAAGCCCAGTGAATTCGATACGCTGGACCAGGCACTAAAAGGAGCGTCTGCAAAGCAGATCTACTTCGTGCCGGGTGAGCACGACATGCTAAGCGACAACGGCGAACAATATCTCGAGCGCTATGGAAAAGGTACAAAGGGCACTGGGTGGTACAGCTTCGATCACAAGGGTGTGCATTTCGTCGGTCTCGTGAATGTCGCCAATTTGAAAGCTGGAGGCATGGGGTCGCTCGGTCACGAACAGCTGGAGTGGTTTGAGGACGATCTCAAGGGACGCTCTGCCAGCACTCCGATCGTGCTCTTTGCACACATCCCACTGTGGACCATCTATCCCGATTGGGGTTGGGGAACCGACGACAGTGAGCAAGCTTTGTCTTACGTTAAGCGCTTCGGTTCCGTGACGGTGTTAAACGGCCATATTCACCAGATCATGCAGAAGGTCGAAGGCAAGGTTTCGTTCCACACCGCGATGTCGACTGCTTTCCCTCAACCTGCGCCGGGAACAACTCCCTCGGCCGGACCATTGAAGGTGCCGGCCGACCAGTTGCAGAGGGTGTTGGGTATCACGGACGTGAACTATGTGGTCAGCGGGCGCAGCCTGGCAATCGTCGATTCGCCACTTGGGGACTCGGGGTCTTCGGCTTCAGGGAATGGCGGCGGCCTTGGCGTAGTTGACTCGCCCCTTGGATAGTTGCCGAGGATCTGGTCTCAACAAGCGAAGATCAAGCAAGAAAATCAAATCTAGAGAGGAAATAAAACAATGACGAGGGAGAATGTGTGGTTTGCGGGTTTGGCGATACCGGTAATGATTGCGGTGGTGCTGCTGTTCGCAGGATCTTCGAGGGTCACGGCGAATGACCAGCCCTCCGCGGCAAACACGGCGGTGAATATCGATAATTTCGTTTTTGGGCCGCAGACGCTCACCGTACCCGTCGGAACGACAGTTACCTGGACAAACAAAGATGACATTCCCCACACGGCGGTGAGCACGGACGGCGTGTTCAAGTCCAAGGTGATGGATACGGACGAAAAATTCTCCTACACGTTTGCCAAGCCGGGAACGTATTCCTACTACTGCTCAATCCACCCGAAGATGACCGGTAAGGTCGTCGTACAGTGAGACTCGGACAGTTAGACTAAGCTCAGTGTTTGCAGACTGCGGGGATCAAGACAGGTCACGTCGTTCTCTCCGTCGATGGGCAGGGTGGGGGGCTGGGTTGTGCGTGGGTGGGTGCGATCATGACGCAGCGTGGCGTTGCTGTGGTCTTGATGGTAGGCTAGGTTGGCATCGGGGGCACCCGACCCGTAGCAAATCGAACGGTGAACATCAAGAAACCTGCGGTGCGATGAAAACTCGGCTGGGCAGAGTCAAGCTACTGTGGCGAACCATTGCCATTCTTCTGGGTGCCACGCAACTTGTCATTGCTCGTAATGGCATCGGCCCAGACTCACGATCCTACAGCGAAATCGCAAGGGCATATCTGCGTCACGATTGGGCGATGGCGATCAACGCATACTGGAGCCCGCTATACTCGTGGCTGATTGCCATCGCGTTGCAATTTGGCAAGCCCTCCCTAAGGCAGGAGTACCCACTTCTACATTTGTTGAACTTCGTCATATTTATATTCACGCTCGCGGGATTCGAGTTTTTCTGGAGCGGACTGCCGAACGTTGAAGCATGGAACAGGGCACCATCGCGGGGCGAACGGCCACAGCCTTTGCCAACTTCTTCTCTATGGATTCTTGGTTATGCCTTATTTGTCTGGCTGACGGTTGGATCGATCATTTGGGTACTGGGACCGGACTTGTGTGTGGCCACGGTCGCCTTTTTCGTGGCAGGTCTCTTGTTGAGAATTAAGACATCCAATGCCAATACAACTGAGAAAAACTTATACATTTGGCTCGGGGTCGCGCTCGGCCTGGGTTATCTGGCCAAGGCAGTCATGTTCCCCATGGCTCTAGTTTTTCTCGGCATCACGATCTTCTTGCGACTCAACTGGCGAAATGTCTCCAAGGTGGGGCTCACGCTGCTGATCTTTGCGAGCTTTGCCGTTCCTCAGATAATTGGGCTGTCGAGAGTCAAAGGGCGGGCTACGTTCTCTGACAGCGGCAAATTGACTTTTGCTTGGAGCAATTACGGTTTGCCGATCTGCAACTGGCAGGGCGCACCGGCCGGCAGTGGCTTACCACTACATCCAACTAGAATGGTCGATGCGCATCCCCAAATGTTTGAATTTAATGGGCCGATTCGTGCGAGTTATCCACCCTGGTACGATCCCTCTTATTGGAATGACGGGATGTCGCCCAAGTTTAGGATCGATCTCATCTTTCGCCATTTTGTTCGGAACGCAACGAGTATCCTACTGGATTTTACGCGCCCTAGAATATGGCTGGTCGGCGTCATCCTCTTGCTTTTCTTCTGCGAACCTGGCGCCACCGTTCGAGGCATTGCTCAGTATTGGTACTTGCTCGTGCCGAGTGTACTCGTGTTTGCCGCCCACTCGCTCACGTTTGCCGAGTTTCGTTATCTGCCCGCGTGGCTATTGATGGTCTGGGGATCGGTGCTCGCCGGGCTGCGCCTGCGACCGAGTCTTGCCTCGCCGCCCATAACAAAGTGGATTGCCATTTCGGTGGCGGCAGTCATTGTGGCCTCCATGGCCAATGGCCTGTACGCTCAGCGCAAATCAGTACGTCATGATGACGCGACCGTGCACTACGCGATCGCTGAGGGCCTGACCAGACTCGGCGTGCGTCGGGGGGACAAGGTCGGCGCCATCGGCTTTGACAATGATGCGCATTGGGCCTACCTGGATGGCCTCATGATCGTTGCTGAAATTCGCACCGACAGTGTGTGTGATTTCTGGAATGCTTCAGCCGTTGATAAAAACGCCGTGCTCGACAAGTTTGCTCAAGCGGGCGCAAGGGCGATCATCGCCAACAGAAGCCACAATTTTAAGAGTACAGGCTGGGACGCACCTTTTGATTTTGCGGCATGTTCCCGCCCAGACTCTGGCTGGCATAGGATCGGAGATACTGAGGACGACGTGTATTTTATTTATTGATATTTTCCGTGTGAACCTTCCCCATTGATTTCGTCGTCGGCTTCACACTGTGTGTGGCCTCAGTCCGCTCCCAGCCGTTCCTGGCCCATCACACCATCGGATGGACTCTGACCCTCATGTTCATCGCGCTGGGTGTCCCCATCCTTCGCCCAGATGGACAAAGACGCCATCCTCAGCCGCCTCTCCGACACCGATCCCGGCAAGCTAGCCCGCGCCCTTTACATGCGCCTGCTCTCTTACGGAGCGCTGAAACTTCTAACCGTGCTGGGGTCGCAGTTTCCGGCGATCGGGAGCTTCCTGTTCTCCTGGGTGCAGCCTGCGATCGAAACACTGCACTGAGAGATGGGTTCGGCCAAGAGAAAGCGCGTAGGGCTCGATTACATATGGTTCATATATGCAAGTTCCATTTGAGTATTTCTGAACGAAACGTCGTCGCGACGGCGTGCACCACGATTCAACTTGAATATTTAAACAGCCGTGCAGGGAAAGGAACCTGATTTTCGTTGTAGTGGACAAGGCTTGATGCCAGGTTGCTGAGACAACCAGGAGGGAAACATGTCATTAATGCAGGTGGGACTGGTGGACAAGACCGGCGAAATCGATGCGGGACTGTTGCAGGCCACAGCGGCCGCTCTGAATATTCAGGTCACGCGCGATTTGACTCAGTTCTGGAACGTGCAGGCTTCGGTAAGTTACCTGCCGAGTCCGAAGAAAATACCAGCTGGTGTGTGGCCGGTGTTCTTGGTGAAAGAGTTGCCACCCGGCGAAGGCGGGTTTCACATGGATAAGCACAACCAGCCCTATGCCGAGGTGATCGGCAGCGCGACCAGCGCGGAATGGACGATTGACGCGAGCCATGAAACGATCGAAATGCTCGTGGATCCGTATGGTAACCGGCTGCAGAATTCGACTTCGATTGAGATCGAGAAGGGCAAGATCGAGGACGGAACGGGGGAATTTGCCTATCTGGTAGAGGCATGCGACCCGTGCGAAGCGGACAAGTGTGCATACGCGATTCAGGGCATCACGGTGTCCGATTTTCTGACGCCACATTTCTACGATCCGGTGGAAACTCCAGGGACCCGCTACAGCTTTACCGGCGCGATCAAGGCACCGCGGCAGATTCTGCCCGGCGGCTACATCTCGTGGGTGAACCAGCAGACCGACGAAATGCAGCAACTGCTCTGGGTCGATCCCGACAGTCCGCCGACGATTCACAATTTAGGGCGAGTTCCTCCGGGCATGAGCCTGAGGGCGTGGGTGGATAACGAGATGCATAAGCGCAACGGGAAGACAACAGTCCGCAATCCGAAAAAGAAACACTTGAACACGGCGTTGATGAAACGCAGCGAGGCGAAGCGAGCGAACCTGGAGAGCATTGCCCAAGCGCGAGCGAAGTTGTATTGATTGTTTGTATTGGGATGCAAGAGAAGCTGGGTGAATGCTGCGGATTTTCACCCAGCGTCTGCCCCTTTGAGTTGGTTAGAGAGAGAGATCCAACACCGCGTGTTCTGATTTCGTAACAGCGAGACTTGGCTCGGGGAGTGATTGGGGAAACACTTCTCCTCTGCTGTTGATTGGTCTGGCCATACCTCATGTCATTGAACTGGCAGTCGATATATTCGCACTGCTCGTTGTGATTAATATCATAGGTCTGCTTGGTCCGTATTCTGAAGGCCGGCTGCTGCGGCCGAGGATCCCATTGTACGTCGGAGATTTTTGCAACCGTAGAGGTCAAGTAAATGCGAATGTTGCGGTTTATCCGGGGGAAACTCCTTTGGGCGGATGGGCGATAGCCCCGATGATCGCGAGGCGATCAAACGGACCCAGAATCAGCACAGAGAGAATAGGAGTGGTACTCCTTAATTATTGTGCTCGCCTGCGGAATCGCGGGTTCCCTCCGCTTCGCAGGCCTTGTGCTCTCTTAATTCACGCGCGAAATTACTTCTTGCTCGGGTCATCGGCGGGATTGACATAGTTAAACTGCAAGGGCGCCTTCCCATGAACTTGCACGATGACCTCACCGGCGGCCATTGCGTAGTGGTGCATGTCAGGATCGAGAAACGCAAAGCTACCCGCCGGAAAAGTGCCCATCTTTTCCTTGTCAAAAACGTCTCCCATCCCAACCTTGAAGGTCCCCGAGATGACCGTGACGTTTTCCCGCTGTGGATGCCAGTGGGGTGCGATCCTGTATCCATCCGGCATTTTCAAACGGACGGTGTAATCACCGCTCGAGGCGGCCGGGTTGCCCTCGATCACCGCGAGTTGCGCACCCGCGTCGACGAATGGCGGTGGCGGGCCCCACGGAATTGTCTCTGGCGTGAATGCGTTCCTGTCGTCAGAACCGGGATGTGCGGCAATCGTGACCAACTGGCCTGCGAGGCACAGCGTTCCAACGATCGCTAGGGCGATGAACAAGTTTCGTTTCATGAACTTGGTCTCCTTTGCGATTTGCAAGGGTGCATCATCCTGCAACCTCGAGGTCTTTACAATGCCGCCCGTATAACCTTTGGATATCTTTTGTATATCGTCGCAAGTTCTTGACTTCTATTAGATAATGCTGGAGCAAGAACTTTTCATGCGGAGTTCAAAACAAACCGCTGGCGAAGTAGAAGTCGACCTGGGACGCTACGAACTTCGGCGGTTCGGGCGGCGGATCAAGCTCGAGAAGAAGCCCATGGAGTTGCTGATCTTCCTGCTTGGGCGGCGCGAGCAGATGGTGTCCCGTGAGGAAATCGTCAGGAAACTTTGGCGCTCTGATCTATTTATCGACGTCGAGAAAAACGTCAATAACATCGTGCGGAAGCTTCGTACCGCTCTTGGCGATAACGCCGACAAACCACGCTTTCTCGAAACAGTAATCGGAAAGGGATACAGGTTCGTTGGTCCGGTAAGGGTGATCGACGCAACCCATCCGGGCTCCGATCCTTCCCGAGATTCAGCGCCTTTTGACGGCCGCAAAGACCGCGGCCAATGGAGCGAGCGCTCATCCATCGCCGTGCTGCCCCTTTTGCTATTGGGGAAGGCTACAGACGATCATGGCCTGTGTCTCGGGTTTGCGGATGCGCTTGTCTCGCGTCTCGGAAACCTGCTCGGCGTGGATGTGCTGCCAACCTCGGCGGTTTTGAACTTGCCTTCTGAAACATCCCTTTCGGAGATCGCTTCCCGCCTGGGTGTCCGGTTTGTTGTCCACGGCGCTATTCAGATGTTAAAAGGGCAGTGGCGTCTCTCGTTGGAGATGCTTGACACCTACCTGCAGCGCTCCTGCTTCACGAAGAAGTGCGACCTCGACGTGACTCGCCTAGCGAGCCTCGAAGGCGACGTTGCGAAGCAGATCAGTGGCGCGTTGAACCGGCCTTCAGGGCGGACAATGGTCGAGCAACGCCCACGCTATAGCAGAGACGCTTTGGCGTATGCGGAATTCATGCGCGGCTATCGGATCACGGCTTCCGGCGATGCGTCCATGATGGACAAAGCGAGCCATCATCTAACCAATGCCGTGACTCGCGATCCCACTTTTGCCCTCGCTCACGCGACCCTCTCGTTTGCATGTACAACCCGCCATTTCGAATTTGACCCAGCCAGCGAGTGGCTGGAGAAGGCCGAATTCCACTGCCGGCGCGCACTCGAAATCGACACGAATCTTCCCGAAGGCCACGTCGCCCGCGCTTTTCTGCTGTGGGGTCCGTCGAAGAACTTCCAGCATCTGGAGGCGATTGCCGATCTCAAGCGCGCTCTGGCCCTGCAGAACAACCTGCCTCATGCTTACAATCGCCTTGGCACCATCCTGGCACATATCGGGCTACTCGACCATGCGCGAGAGATGTTCGAAAGGGGACGACCTTTTCAACCCAAAAAGGCTGTCAGCCCGAGCATCGTACAAGTTTATGTTTGGGGCCAGGAATACGACCTGGCGCGCCAGCAGATTGAAGTCTGGCGGGAGGAGAGCCCGGGTAACAAGTACCCACTTTATTTTGCTCCGTTTCCAGCAATGATGACTGGCGATTGGAAAGAGGCGAGCCGGTTGATGGATGAAGCGCTGCGGATTGTGCCGAACGAACCGCTCATCATCAGCCTAAAAGGCCTGCTCCACGCTTTGATGGGGAACGGAGAAGCGGCAATCGACTGTGTAACCAGAGCCTGTTCGAGTCCAAAATCCTTTGGGCACGCACACCATACTTATTATCAGATCGCTTGCACCCTTGCCCTGACAGGAAGGCGCGAAACTGCCTTTGAGTGGCTTGAGCGCAGCGTCAGCACCGGATTCGCCTGCTGGCCTTTCTTCCTGAAAGATTCTTGCCTCGCTAGTTTGCGCGGCCTTCCCGAGTTCGAACTTCTGATCAGTGCTTTGCAGGCCAAATACCCGGACCATCTGGGACTGCTATAGGAAACAACATCAGTGCACAACCGTTCGGCGCTCCCTTTCTTGTTCCGGGTGTAGTGTCGGCGACCCGGAGATTATCCAAAGCTGAACAGATAGCTGGCGAAAAATCGCCCTTCGTTACGGAGTTCCAGACAACGATGCAGGTATCTTGATCCTGAATTACTGCAGCTTCGCGTATTCTGTCTTGGCTTCTTTCAAAATGCGAACCTCCGGCTCCGCGTCTTTCCACAGACCCAAGAAATCCTGATACGCGGTGCGTGCGCCGGCAGAATCGCCGTTCAAGGCACGAGCCCGTGCGAGACCGAGGTGCGCTTCCAAAGTTCAACCTTTTATCAACGCAAGCATGCCGGAGCTACACCGCCTTCGGTTGCCTCGATCACCACGCGCAACACGGGCTCGGTAGGCGTCGTTTCGACGAACACCGCAAAGTCTCCGAGCGCGACTGAGCTCGTCAGAGTTTTCGGATCTGATTTACACGTACTCCCGCTCGGTCCGCCGAATCGCTCGATACCTCTCAAATACCTTCTTTTCGCTTTCCAGTCCAAGCGCAGAGCGGATCGAGCTTCCGCGGAAGGTGTGGGCCAACATCTTCCATCCCTGGAACAGGACGAACCTCGGGTCATGCCTAAGTGCAACGGGTATGTGGTGAACCTTCATCCAGCGCTCGGCCTTCCAGCGCATGAATTCCACTTCCTCGGCCGGCAGGTGCTCAGTGCGTACCACCGCCGTAGTGCCGTCGTATTCCTCCAACTGCTCATTCGTGATCAACCCTTGATCGCGGAAATCTTTCGTCATGGGCGTGCGCGGGTAGGGTGTTGGGTGTTGAATGTAGGGCCAGTCCACGTACCGGCGGGCAAATTCCAGGTTGGCTTCGATAGAGTCGCGTGTATCGCCGGGACTGCCAACGATCAATCCGCCGACCACATACATCTGGTTGCGGTGCAGGTAATCGATGGCTTTGAGGGTGGCGTTTCCAGCGTTTTGGCCGTGCGTACGCTCGGTGTTCTTAGCGGAGGCCCGCAGAAATTCCAGGTCGCCTTCCAGGATATTCTCGATGCCGAGGAAGACATAGCGAAACCCGGCTCGTCGCATAAGCGGTGCGAGGGTTTCGCCGTGGTTCGCGATGGCGGAGGTCATGGCCTGCACGAAGTAATCAAGCTTGTGCAGCCCGGCGGCGATGATGGCCTGGCACAACGCCTCGAAACGCCGCACGTTCAGCGTAATGTTGTCGTCGACCAGGAAGATGGTTCGAGCGCCGTGGTCGCGGGCGTCGCGAATGTCCGCCAAGACGCGGTCGAAGGAGTAGGTGTGGAAGTTGCGGCCCCTCATCTCGATGATGGAACAGAAGCTGCAATCGTAGGTGCAGCCGCGAGAGGTCTCGATTACGTCCACCTGCCGGCCGAGCAGCGTATATCCCTTGAGCACGCGCGCATCGCGGTTCGGCGGGCGGATTTCGTTGTCTTCGAGCCGGTGCGGCGGACGCTCGGGGTTGTGCACCCAGCCCTCGCCGTTTCGGCATCGGTATGAGAGGCTGCAGATCCGGTCGACGCCGGACCCCTGCTCGACGGCGCGTAACAATTCGCGGAAGGTGACTTCCCCCTCGCTGCGAACCAGATAATCGACGCCCATTCCCTCGTAAGCTTCAGGAGCGAGGCTGGGGTCGTACCCACCCACCACGATCTTCACTCCCGGCCGGAGAACGCGGACCAGTTCGATAATGCGGGCGGCGGTACGGCGCTGAAACGTCATGATGGAGAGTCCGACAATTTCCGGATCGAACTCGCGGACAAGTCGGGTTACAGTCTCGCGAACCTGGCGCTGAACCAGGATCAAATCAGCTACGGCCACGCGGTGGTGCGGATCAACGTTTCCCGCCAGTGACGTGAGCGCGCCATTGGGCATACGGATCGCGACCGGTGGCATGTGTTCGAAGGAATCTGGCATGGAAAGTAACAAGACGTTCATTAAGGACCAGTCCTTACTGCTTCGATGCGAACTCGAAGGCGCGGGTTTGATCGTCTTCGAGGTCAAGGAGGACGCGGCCGGAGCCTTCCGCCGATGGATCCTGTGGCCGTTGGCGCAAACGTCACCGTGAACGTGACGCTTTGGTTTGGAGAGAGTGTCGTCGGCAGGCTAGGTTCGCTCGCGGAAAAGTCTGTTTCGCTGATCTTGGCCTCTGAAATTGTCAGCGCCGACCCGCCTCTGTTAGTGACCGTATCCGAAAGGCTGGAACTCTTACCCTTCTGCACGATGCCAAAGGAGAGCGCGGACGCTGAAGCGGCCAGGGCAGAGCCTTCACATCGGAACCGGCGGAACCGGTTGGAGCTACCCCCTGGCAACCGCTAAGCAGCGCGATTCCGGTGGCTATCACGAGGGAACTAATCAAACTGCGATGCGATCGAAAAACGTGCAAGGGATCAATTTCTTAAATTTTGTGCGTGTTCTCCATCATGACTCGAGGTCCGCAACCACGCGGCTCCGGCGCTTACAGCGTACTCAAGTGGTTGAGTCAGCGAGGTTACAAATGTACTTCGGGCTGGGACTGAGAGCAAGAGCCCCAGGCTATCCGAGGCGAGATCTGGCACTCAAAAGAGGTGCGCGACGGAAAAATTGTTTGGGCAGATTGCTGGTTTTCGAGATTTGGCAAACCAGCAGCAGGAAGACTCGATGGTTGCACAGGGTCATGCCGCTAGATATCTCTTGAGGTTGCCGCGTTGGAATCCGGCGTCTGCAAGGAACGAACGCGTCGAGAACGTCTTCTCCCGAGCCCAGGTTTCCGACCGTTGGTGGCGACGCTTACGGATTCGGAATGACGGCCTGAGTTTGATTCGAGTATCCACTCTCATTCCCGCTGGCATCCACGGCCGTGGTTACGTAGTAGTAGGTCTGGCCGGAGACAACCGTGTTGTCGGTGTATGCGGTCGTACCATCGAGCGAAGGGTTGATCATCGCGTACGGACCACCGGTCACGGTGCCGCGGTACACGTTGTAGCCGGCGGCATCCGCCGAGGGGTTCCAGGTGAGGTCCACGATGTGCTGAACGGGGGCGGTTCCGGTGCCGGTCATCGATTGCACGGCGGGCGAGTTGGCGGCGTTGCTGGTGAACGACAAAGAGGCTGAAGTCGCCCCACTCGCCTGCGGGGTGAAGGTGACCGTGAAAGGAGAGGACTGGCCGGGGGCAAGCGTCAGCGGCAGGGAAATTGCGGAGAGCAGGAACTCACCGTTGTTCAGACTTGCCGAGGTAATAGTGACCGAAGCGCCGCTGGCGTTGAGGCTGCCGCTGAGCGAGGAACTGGAGCCGACGACCACGCTGCCAAAGCTGAGGCTGGTGGGAGAGACGGCCAATTGGCCGGCGGCCGTACCGGTCCCGGAGAGGGCGATATTGAGCGGCGAGTTGGATGCGTTGGATACCACGGACAGGCTTCCGCTGGAGGCCGCGGCGCTGGTGGGCGTAAAGGTGGCAGTAAAGGTTACGCTTTGGTTTGCGGTGAGCGTGAGGGGCAAGGTCAAGCCCGTGATGGAGAAGACCGACGATCCGGACAAATTCGCTTGCGAGATGGTGATCGTCGATCCCCCAGTGTTGGTCAGGGTTTCCGACAAGTTGGCGCTATTGCCGACCTGCACGTTCCCGAAGGCAAGGCTGGGGGGATTCGCAGTCAGTGTGCCTTGCGTCACTCCGGTACCAGAGAGAGGAATGCTCAAGTTGGAATCTGAGCCGGTGGAAGTGAGGCTGACGCTGCCGCTGGCGGCGCCGCTCGCGGTCGGAGAAAAAAGCACGGTGAAGGACGTGCTCTGGCCGGCGGTTAATGTCAAAGGCAAGGACAGCCCGCTCAAACTGAATCCGGCGCCGCTGGCGGAGGCGGCTGAGATCGTGAGGCTCGTTCCGCCGGTGTTAGTCAGGGTCTCCGACAAGCTGGAACTGTTGCCGACCTGCACGCTACCGAACGCAACGCTGGCGGGATTCGCGGTCAGCGTCCCCTGCGTCACTCCGGTACCAGAGAGCGGAATGCTCAAGTTGGAATCTGAGCCGGTGGAAGTGAGGCTGACGCTGCCGCTGGCAGCGCCGCTTGCCGTCGGAGAAAAAAGTACTTTAAACGAGGTGCTCTGGCCAGCGGTTAATGTCAAAGGTAACGACAGCCCGCTCAAACTGAATCCGGCGCCGCTGGCGGAGGCGGCTGAGATCGTGAGGTTCGATCCGCCGGTGTTAGTCAGGGTCTCTGACAAGCTGGAACTGTTGCCGACCTGCACGCTACCGAACGCAACGCTGGCGGGATTCGCGGTCAGCGTCCCCTGCGTCACTCCGGTACCAGAGAGCGGAATGCTCAAGTTGGAATCTGAGCCGGTGGAAGTGAGGCTGACGCTGCCGCTGGCAGCGCCGCTTGCCGTCGGAGAAAAAAGTACTTTAAACGAGGTGCTCTGGCCAGCGGTTAATGTCAAAGGTAACGACAGCCCGCTCAAACTGAATCCGGCGCCGCTGGCGGAGGCGGCTGAGATCGTGAGGTTCGATCCGCCGGTGTTGGTCAGGGTCTCCGACAAGCTGGAACTGTTGCCGACCTGCACGTTACCGAACGCAAGGCTGGTTGGGCTCGCTGTGAGCTGGCTGGCGGGGACCCCTGTGCCCGACATTGGCAAGTTAGCGAAGCCGAGGGGATAACCCCATTTGTCATGTGAACCCCGAGTACTGAAGACAATCGAGACGCTGCCTTTGTCACTGCCGCTAGACGATGGAGTGAACGTTACGTTGCAGGTTATACTCTGCCCCCCAGCGAGGGTCACGGGGTAACTCAGACCGCTCAGGCTGAAACCCGTTCCTGATAGAGTCGCGCGAGTTATAGTTAAATTCGAAGCGCCAGAATTTGCCAGAGTGACGGATTGCGTTTGGCTACTGCCGACGGAGACGCTGCCAAAGTTGATGTTTGAAGGGGTCACCGTAAGCTGCCCGGTGGCGCCGGATGCATATGAGGTAAGCGCAAGGATTGCGGAGAAGTAGAAAAACAAACGAAATCCGCAAGAGATCTCGCTCCATCTCGAGCTCAAATTGTTCACAGTACGACCTCTTGTGCCGCGCTGGAGCCGCGCGGTGGGGGATGTGAAGCCGCTGCGTCCTGATTTCATGGCTTGATGCTCTACCAGGTTGCAACAACTTCATTTTGCGGACGATGAGTGAGCAGCGACAGATCACCAAAGTGCATTCCGGAAGGACATGCCCTTTTCTCGTTCGGGAAGTGATTGGCACAACATCGCCGGCCTGAGTTCCGGAACAGATCCTTCAAGCTCTTGGTCACGATTGCCGCCTGTGGTACAGCGCATCCAGGACGGTTGGAACCGCTTGACAACAAACGGTAATCAAATGTGACAACGGAAGTCGGCGACTGAGTGGCCTATCATGGCAATGTAGCGAGCAGGAGTGACAGCGTGGGAAAGAAGTTCGCTCTTCTTTGGTGCTTGGAGATTGCTATTGGGTTGCCCGTTTCGCAGTCAGCAGCGCATACCCGAGTCGTCACCATCGGCAAGTTCACCTACGTGGGGACGCGTACTCAGACCAATGGTGACGGTACTGTTGTAGGGGTGAGTAGTTATGAACTCCGGCTTGACACGACAGGCATCACGATGGAGCCCATCTCTTTCAGCAACGTGATCTTGCTCGTCAAGGGAACCAAGCAGGATAGCGGCGCAATCACCACTGGTCTCGGATGCGGCCTCCCACCTCTTCAGGCTCCCTGCGACTTGCTTTTCGGGGGAGGCCCAAGTTCGGCTGGCTTTATTCTGGCGCCGTGCGCAAGGCTTAACAAACAGCAAGACTTTACGCAAACCTGCATTTCCATAGCAGTGCAACTGGTGTCCTTGACAGGGAAGAATTTCAGTTTTGCCTTAGCCAATGGTAAGCAGTTCTGTACTTACGGAATAAACAACATCTTCCTGCTACCAAAGCCGGACCAGGCGGTGCTAGAGCCTCGGTGCGATGAGCAAGGCTTCTGCAAGGGTGCCTCAGTACCCGTCATCTTGCGTGCCGCACCAGCAAGAAGTTGCAGTCAGTAAACGTTAAGTCTTGCTACTGCTCCGTCTCCCCCAGAGGAACCATCTCCGTTTCCCAGCACGGACTTAGTTGATTCCATGCGGGAATCAGAAGTTACTTGGTCGGGCTGCTCGCAGAAGATGAGGATACCGACATTTGATGCAACTCGATTAGGCCGATTCCCAGGCCGCCCACGGCGCCAGCGAGCAGTCCCAGCAGAATCAGCACCGGTATGCTCTCAAGACGTGAAGTCCTCTTCTTCCATCTCAACATTCTGTGGTCTCCACTTAGAATTTGTTGTCCACATCATCTCCCCGTTTCGGGAGGGAACGCAACACCTTTAAGGGAGGGGCGCGCTGGTATGCGCGTCGTGTGTCCACCTCCTGTCTAGGACGAACCTGTTAGTGTTTTTGGGACAACTTGGGGATAACGGGGCTTGGTAAAGCAAGCCGCAACTTCGCTGCAGAACGTCGCAAAACTGCCGTTGTGAGGGTTTAAGTCCAGGGTTGGCGTGGCTTAAGTACCTTGGAATCAGCGGTCCGCGAAAACGACCGCCTGAGCTAACCGCGGACAACCTAGTTGGGGGAAGTCGCCGCACGGCGCTACCAATTGTAATTTGGTGATCGAAAATCGTGTTAGACTACGCGGCAAGGTTCCCACGCCAAGCGAGAGGGTAAAATGTAAACGCGTGGTTTTTTCCTCCCTGTGGCCCGCCCTTGGCGGGCCTTTTCTCTGCTCATGTCGATAGGGGCCTCGCACTCAGCTGCGCCGGGCGATCGTGCTGGCGTTCTGGTAATGAGGGCTGCTGGCCCAGTGGCCCGGGGTCTGGCGCCAGGTGGATTGCAGTGCATACCGTAGGGCAATTTCAAGTCATTGGCGGCCTGGTTGTGAGGTTCCGTCATATGGGGCAGTGTCGGGCAATGGCGGAGCCGCCAGAGCTACATAACAAGTATTCACTTCGATCTACAGGCCACCGGGACCTTTGACCCAGTCTGAGAGTGAGTTCCGGCAAAATAGGAACGAGGTAGGGACGAGTCATTTATTATCAACGAAACTACCATCGAGGTTGCGTCGAATTGCCTCGGCTGGGCCGCGGCATCGGATGGAACGCGGATGCCGCCGGACGGACGCTTGCTGAAAGGGTCTCGACCCAGCCCCTTAGGAAAGGAAGCAGTCGCCACTGATGCGCAGTGTGTTGATCCAAAACGAAACGAGTGCGCAAGTGTTAGATTGGAAACAGTTCGCGAAATTTCATCGGGTCGGGTGTTCGAACCGGGCAGAGGATGGCATCAGCTAGTAATGGAAATTGAAGCCCAGAACTCAAAACATACCATGACGACCCGAGCTCAAGTCCTGGCTTTCGGCTTTCTGTGTGCTGTGTCAATCGTGTTCTGGTGGCATGCTCTGGTTATCACCTTGGGGCTGGCGCTTTCGAATGATGCCTACACACACATACTTTTGATTCTTCCGCTGAGCGCCGCGCTCATTTACCAGGATTCGAAATACGGGAATTCGAAGTCTCTCCAGATCGATCCGCAATTGAGCCATCGCATCGGTACAGTTCTGTTGGCTCTGGCGTTGCTGATCGGTTGTTATGCGAGATGGGGGATGGTCGCATTGCCCGATGATGTCCGGCGGTCGCTCGGCATGCTCGCCCTCGTGACCTGGTGGATTGGCAGCGTGATACTCTGCTTTGGGGTCGACGCTTTCCGATCTTTTCTGTTTCCACTTTGCTTTCTGTTCTGGATGGTCCCTGCTCCCGCATTTGTGTTGAACGGAATGGTGCAGTTCCTGCAATACCAATCTGCTTTCGCGGCACGCATTCTTTTCCAGGCTACTGGAGTCCCAGTCACGCAAGACGGGATCATGTTGGCCATTCCCAACCTCAATCTCGAGGTCGCGAGCGAGTGCAGCAGTATTCGTTCGAGTCTAATGCTGATCGTCACTACCATGGTCTTGGCTCATCTGTTCCTGCGCTCGTGGTGGCGGAAAAGTCTGCTTGTTGCGGCGGCAATTCCGTTGTCTGTGGCAAAGAACGGACTTCGCATCTTTACGATCGCAGAGCTCGGAACTCGGGTGGATCCCGGGTTCCTCAACGGGAAGCTTCATCACAACGGCGGGATCATTTTCTTTGGTGTTTCGATGGTGGCGGTGGTGGCGCTGCTATGGATCCTGCGGCGAACCGAGTTCCGAATGCCTTTGGAGCACCCCGTTTGAGTCGACGCAATAGGCAGCGTTCGTGCGCATCGGAGTGAGTCATCCGCTAGATCGATTGAGCTCTATATACACGCTGCTGGAGAATCTGTGAACCTGTTTCACATCGTTGGAGCCCGTCCCAATTTCATGAAGGTCGCTCCGGTCCTGAATGCCCTCAGGCAGCGGGAGGGTGTGGTGCAGATTCTCATCCACACTGGCCAGCACTACGACATTAATATGTCTGACGTGTTCTTCCAAGAACTGGGCATACCTGCCCCCGATGTGAACCTGGCGGTCGGTTCGGGAACGCATGCCAAGCAGACGGCTGACATCATGATCCGGCTGGAGCCGATCGTGCTCGAACGCCAGCCCGACCTTGTCCTCGTCTATGGGGATGTGAATTCGACGGTCGCGACCGCACTCGTTTGCGCCAAGCTGGGCGTTCGAGTCGGCCACGTCGAAGCTGGACTGCGCTCGTTTGATCGCACAATGCCAGAGGAGATCAACCGCCTGGTCACCGATCAGCTTGCCGACTTACTGTTTACGCCTTCGGAGGACGGAGATGAGAACCTTCGGCGAGAGGGAATTCCCGGAGAGAAGATCTTCCGCGTCGGCAACGTGATGATCGATTCGCTCGTGCGCCTGTTGCCGTTGGCGCGAGAGACGAAGACTGATAGTCTGCCTGAGCGCTATGCTTTGGTCACGCTGCACCGGCCGGCCAACGTCGATGATAGCGTAACGCTGAAGGCAATCCTGGAGTCGCTGCTCGAGGTGAGCCGAGATTTGGCGGTGATTTTTCCAGCCCATCCACGAACGCGCAAACGAATTGCCGATTTTGGATTGAATGCCGGGCAACTACTCGTGCTCGATCCTCTCCCCTATGTCGATTTTCTGGGATTGCAATCCCGCGCAACGCTTGTGATCACCGATTCAGGCGGCATTCAGGAAGAGACTACCTACCTTGGCGTCCCTTGTCTGACCATACGCGAGAATACCGAGCGCCCGATTACGGTTTCGATGGGGACGAATGTTTTAGTAGGCCGAGATCGGGAAAAGCTGCGCATGGAGTTGTCGCAGGTGCTTGGCGGGAAAGCAAAGAAAGGAGTTGTGCCGCCCCTCTGGGACGGACACACAGGGGAACGCATCGTCGATATTTTGGTTGGGCGGCCCTTGCCACGCCCAGCTGTTCTTCAGCCGAAGCAGTAAACTATGTCGGCCACCGCGGCTCCCACCTCCGTTCCTAACTAAGATTTGACGGAGCGCCGATTGGGTCAGAGAGAATGGGCCCAGCGAGTTGAGTTAGTGTAGCCTCGATGCATTGCTAAACGCGGGTGAAGTAGGCGATGGGCCCGACCAGGGTCACAGCGGCGGTGCCGACTCCGTCCCACCCGCTCCAACACCTGCAAGGTTATCCGTAAAGATGTGGCTGCCCGAGCCGACGGGAATTACTCCATCAAAGGTGTCGGCATCTGGGGGCAAAAAAAAACGGACCCTGCCTTGCGAGCAAATCATATTCGTAAAACAGGCTTCGTTCTTGTGCCGGCTGAAATTACGATTGCGAGGATCTTACTACCCTAGACCGCAGGAACATGGCTCCGAAACATGTGAGCCCGGCCCCGAGAAGGTAGACCGCAGTGGAGCCACCCTCGGGTACCCCCTGCTTCGGCGGCGGTGGGCAATTGTGCCACCGATCACAGCCTCCGCCTCCCCGTTCGTGGTGAGCAAATGCAGCGGGAGATAGGCAACAAATCACCACAGCTGCCAGCCACCATTTTCTTTTGAAATTCCTCATTTTTCTCTACTCCCTTCTTCATTCATCCGGTTAGCAAATCGCCAAAGAAGAGGAATATCGGGGGAATAGCAACTCTTCGACTTGGTACATTTAACTGCTTCTGATAATTGATTGTCAAGATGATAGTTCTTGCAACTGTTGCAGGAAATTGCAACCTACCGCATCGATTTCGTCTCGGCGAGTTCGGCCGAGACCGGCTACCGACTAATGATCGATAGACGAGAAGCGCCAGCCAATCAACAATAGGCAATAATGAGAAACCACCCATCCCGATTCTGGCTGTTGGTATGTACCCCCCTGTGCCTGTGCCTCGGCCTCGCGGGCTGTCACAAGGCCCCGCCTCACTGGGTTACGCTCACCTGGGAAGCGCCCCCCACCTCTCCGGGAGTCTCGGTCGTCGGCTACAACGTTTATCGGAGCACGACTTCCGGCAAGCGGTTCGTTGAAATCGCTTCCCGAGTCCCAGGCCCACCGTATGAAGATCGCCTGGTGGTCAGCAGCCACACTTATTTCTACGTTGTGACTGCCCTAGATCAGGCCGGCCGCGAGAGTGGATTCTCGGCCGAGGTACGAGCCGCGATTCCGTGAGCTGGATACAAGCTAGCGGCCATGCTGAGCGCGACGCTTACGGATTCGGAATGACGGCCTGAGTTTGATTCGAGTATCCACTCTCATTCCCGCTGGCATCCACGGCCGTGGTTACGTAGTAGTAGGTCTGGCCGGAGACAACCGTGTTGTCGGTGTATGCGGTCGTACCATCGAGCGAAGGGTTGATCATCGCGTACGGACCACCGGTCACGGTGCCGCGGTACACGTTGTAGCCGGCGGCATCCGCCGAGGGGTTCCAGGTGAGGTCCACGATGTGCTGAACGGGGGCGGTTCCGGTGCCGGTCATCGATTGCACGGCGGGCGAGTTGGCGGCGTTGCTGGTGAACGACAAAGAGGCTGAAGTCGCCCCACTCGCCTGCGGGGTGAAGGTGACCGTGAAAGGAGAGGACTGGCCGGGGGCAAGCGTCAGCGGCAGGGAAATTGCGGAGAGCAGGAACTCACCGTTGTTCAGACTTGCCGAGGTAATAGTGACCGAAGCGCCGCTGGCGTTGAGGCTGCCGCTGAGCGAGGAACTGGAGCCGACGACCACGCTGCCAAAGCTGAGGCTGGTGGGAGAGACGGCCAATTGGCCGGCGGCCGTACCGGTCCCGGAGAGGGCGATATTGAGCGGCGAGTTGGATGCGTTGGATACCACGGACAGGCTTCCGCTGGAGGCCGCGGCGCTGGTGGGCGTAAAGGTGGCAGTAAAGGTTACGCTTTGGTTTGCGGTGAGCGTGAGGGGCAAGGTCAAGCCCGTGATGGAGAAGACCGACGATCCGGACAAATTCGCTTGCGAGATGGTGATCGTCGATCCCCCAGTGTTGGTCAGGGTTTCCGACAAGTTGGCGCTATTGCCGACCTGCACGTTCCCGAAGGCAAGGCTGGGGGGATTCGCAGTCAGTGTGCCTTGCGTCACTCCGGTACCAGAGAGAGGAATGCTCAAGTTGGAATCTGAGCCGGTGGAAGTGAGGCTGACGCTGCCGCTGGCGGCGCCGCTCGCGGTCGGAGAAAAAAGCACGGTGAAGGACGTGCTCTGGCCGGCGGTTAATGTCAAAGGCAAGGACAGCCCGCTCAAACTGAATCCGGCGCCGCTGGCGGAGGCGGCTGAGATCGTGAGGCTCGTTCCGCCGGTGTTAGTCAGGGTCTCGGTCAGCGATTTCGAAGCGCCGACTTGGATGTTTCCGAAGCTCAAGCTGGACGGATTCGATCCCAATTGACCTTGTGCAACACCCGTGCCCGAGAGGGGAATACTGAGCGGCGAGTTGAACGCGTTGGAAACGACGCTCAACGCCCCACTAGCAGCGCCCACGCTGGTGGGAGCAAAGGTCGCGGTGAGATTGACGCTCTGGTTGGCGGCGAGGGTGACTGGCAGAGTCAGCCCGCTGACGGAGAAACCGGTTCCGCTCGTTGTCACCTGTGAGATCGTGACAGTGGACCCGCCCGTGTTGGTCAAAGTTTCGGACTGGCTGCTGCTGCTACCCACCTGAATGTTTCCGAATGCCAGGCTGGGAGGATTGGGGGAGAGGATTCCGGGAGCCACTCCTACGCCAGAGATGGTAAGCACTACATTGCTGTCTACCTGGCTCCCATCGCGACCTTTTTTGTCTGCGCTGGTAGCAAACGTGACGCTGCCGCTGAAATTCCCGCTTCCGGTGGGCGCGAACGTGATCGTCACTGACGCTGTATTTCCGGCGTGCAGCGTGAGGGGCAGGGCGAGGTTGCCCATCGAAAATCCTGCGCCGCTCAACGTCGCCTGGGTGATGGTGAGATCGGTTCCACCGCTGTTCGATAGAGTTACGGTGCTGGTCTGGTTGGCCCCAACTTTGATGTTGCCAAAGGCAATCTGCGAGGGACTCGGCGAGAGCTTTCCTATCGCGACAGCCCTTCCGGAGGCGGTCAGGGAAGCGTAGGACTGCGCACTTTGCCCATTAAAGGAAATCGTGGTGGTCGGATTTCCGGGATCTGTAGGCTGGAACTGGACGCTGAATGGAATGCTTTGTCCCGCAGCCAACACCGCTGGCAGGGTGAGGCCAGTGACCGCGAAGCTGGGACCCAATCCTTGAATCGATTTGATCGTAACTGGGGACGATGTGTGGTTCGACAGCGTATCTGTCAGCGTCTGGCTGCTGCCGATCGTCACTGTTCCGAAGTCCAGGTTGCCGGTCCCGACTCCGACAGTGCCTGCGCCGTTCGAACCCCCGGTAAGTCCCTGACACCCTGTGAACAACAACAGGCCGCCGGCAAAAACGAGGGGAATGGCCAAGTGACGATATAACCTATAAGCGTTCAACGCGACCTCTATGTGCCGTTTCTTCGCTTCCTACGGCTGAAGATTTCAGGTCACCGGAGCACTGAAATTCTCGCCCCGGCAAAGCTAGTGTCGCTCCCAGATACTGCCGGCCATAGATAGCGAAAGGCCCAGCTAGGCGAGCCATCTGGCCAAGGTGCGCCTTGCCAAATCTCCTTTCCGGGGGATGAACTGGGGTGCGAAGGGGCAGAACACGTCAGCTCTAGCCTGTAAGTGATTGCCAATAAATGCATTGTTGCTGGACACCCGGAGGCGAGCAGAAGAGTGTTGCGATCTTGCATGTGGCACCGACCCTCCTGTCCGCGGCCTTTGACCTCCATTTACGACACACTGCAATTCACGCGAGCAGTGCTCAGGCCGCCTCAAGCGGTGGAGCGAAACAGGCCGCCCCGTGCCACAAGAGCCAGCACTAGTGATTGTGACGAATGCCCTTCCGAGTTTGCCTCGAAACCGTGCCGTTGGTGAAGATTAGGCATGCGATTCTTCCCCCCAGCCGCGGTTTTAGGGCTGCTCCTTTGGCTGGCTCCGGCATGTGTCTGCGCGCAGCAACTTCACTGTAACCCTTGCAGTCATGCCTTCGGTAAGGTACAGATCGGGAGTTCCAGTTCCTATTCCATCCAGCTCTCGAACACCGGGAACAGCACGTTGCGTATCTCTTCCAAGTCGGAACAGGGGAGCGCTTTCTCGTTCGGCACATTCCCTTTACCGGTAAAGCTCCAGCCCGGCACAAGCATCGAGTTGCCCGTTATTTTCACGCCGACGGCCAAGGGGTATGCCAACGGCATCCTTACCCTCGCAAGTAACGACCCGAACTCCCCTCTTAACATGCATGTCCAAGGGACCGGTTTCTATCCCTCTGATCGGGAACTGGGAGTGACGCCTTCAACCCTCACTTTCGGGAACGTCACGGTGGGATCGAGTGCCAGCCTGCAGGCTACGCTCACGGCCTCGAACGCTGCCGTAACCATCTCGTCGGATGGGTCGACGAGTTCAGAGTTCGCCATACTCGGGCTGAATCTGCCGCAAACGATTTCGGCTGGACAGAGCATCCAGGTCACGATTCAATTCACACCGAACGCCTCCGGCGCGGCCTCCGGCCAAGCGGGGTTCACCAGCAATGCGGCGAACTCACCCACGGTGGAACAGTTGACAGGTACCGGCGTGGCTCAGGGTTCCCATAGCGTCTATCTTTCATGGGATCCGGGGAGTGGAAACCCGGTAGGCTACAACGTTTACCGCGGCAATGCCCATGCCGGCCCTTTCCAGCTGATCAATACCGCGCTGGATGCTTCGACCAACTACACAGACTATACGGTTGTCTCTGGGAAGACCTACTACTACGTCACAACTGAGGTAAACGCCGAAGGTCAGGAAAGCGCGTATTCAAATGAAGTCCAGGCGGTGATTCCAAAGTCGTAGCCCTTTGCGCCCCGACCCGATGGGCCGAGACTTTGTGCCTTCGAACCCGCTGGGCCACAGACACTCCAGTAACTTTCTGCAGCGCTGCGCGTGATCCTGAAAACGCGGGTCTTCGTTCCGCGATGTGGCGCATGGTACAGCGGTCCACGCGCGAGTCTCCGGACTGCGTCACGATCATCTGCCCGATGCGAGGGTTGTGCGCGTCGATCGACTGGCGCTCGGCATGTGTTTCCGCCAAGAAGTTTGCTCCTGAAAATATACTTGGGAAAACCTGGCTGGTCGAAGCTATAATAACCGCCGTCATTGTGTTAAATCGTTTCAACAGGCGTTTTACGCAAGGTTCTGCCGGTGGTTTGACGGAACCTAAAAGCCCGATCTCAAGTCCGGAGTAGGGCCACGCCTGTCAGGAGGGTTCGAGCATGCGTAAACCTTCTCTTGCGTTCGTCCTCGCAGGTTTCATGTTTGCAGGTTTCATGTTTATGGCAGTGCTGGCGTGGTCAAGCATCACCGGCGGCATTTCGGGCGTGGTGACCGATCCGAGCGGTGCCGTGATTTCCGGAGCCAGCGTGGCAGCAACGAATACGCAGACCGGAGTCAAGACGGCCGTCACCACCGACGCGAAGGGTTTTTATAGTCTCCCCGCTCTGGCGATCGGCACGTATGACTTGCAAGTGACTCAGATTGGCTTCAAGAACTACACCAAAACTGGGCTGGTCATCGATGCCAACTCGGCGCTCCGGGTTGACGCCGCGCTGCCGGTCGGTGCGATCAACGAGAAAATCGAGGTGAGGACCGACACCGTCCATGTGGAGACGGAAAGCACTCAGATGGGCGAGGTCATCAGCGGGAAGACCATGACCGCGGTGCCACTGAACGGTCGGGCCTTTACCGACCTGCTGGCGCTGCAGCCGGGTGTTTCTCCCTACAACTCCATAGACACTGGCATGACTGGCATCAACGACCGCCCGGTGGATGGTGGACTGAACTCGGGCAACCAGTCGGTGAACGGACAACGCGAAGCGGCGAACGGCTTCATGGTAAATGGATCGAGCGTAGAGGAAGGTAAGAACAATGGAGCGGCAATTATTCCCAACCTGGACTCGATTGCGGAGTTTCGCATCATCACCAACAACTATGACGCGGAGTACGGAAACTACAGTGGCGGACAAATAAACGTAGTCACGAAGTCGGGAACCAATGCGTTTCACGGAAGTGGCTTTGAGTTTCTGCGCAACACCGCGCTCGATGCCAAGAACTATTTCTCACTGCCCACCGATAAAACCCCGGTTTTTCGACAGAATCAGTTTGGAGGCACATTCGGAGGACCGATCAGGAAAAACAAGACCTTCTTTTTCGTCGACTACCAAGGCACCCGCCAGGCGCAGGCGCCGACCCAGAATGTGCAGATGCCGTCCGCTACGAACTTCAAGGGCGACTTCTCTGATTTGGCGTCTCCGTTCTCCAGCGGCTTTGATGCGGCAGGGAATCCGATCATGGCCTTGGTAAACAGCGATGACAGTGGCGCAAATCCCTGGTCAGCCGTTCTCGGAGAGCGACTGGGATCTACAGTCAGCAGCGGTGAGCCATACTACTTCACCGCACAATATGTCAACCCGGCAACGATCGACCCCAATACCGGCATCGGAACTCCCATCGGATACAACTGCCCAGGCAACGATCCCACGACGGGTTGCGTATTTCCTACTGCTTCCATCCCGCAGCAAGGCTGGTCGCCGGTGGCGACGAACATGCTGAAACTCGGTCTCATCCCGCAGCCGAATTCGGCCAACAACTTCTACGAGACCTCGGCGTACCCGCGCAAATTGCGCGACGATAAGGGTGGAATTCGGATTGACCAAAACACCCGTTTCGGTACTCTGTTTGGCTACTACTTCGCCGATGACTACTTATTGAACGACCCATTTCCCAATGGGGGAGCCACCGTTGCGGCCACCAGTTTCTCCTACAACGCCACTACTGCCGGGCGCGCCCAGATGGTGAATCTAGGCGATACCAAGAATTTCGGCGCTTATGCGGTCAATGAACTCCGCTTCAGTTACGTCCGCAATACGCTGGCCTTGGCAGAACCTCAGGGCGGGGTTGGACCGAATTACAGTCTGGCTGACTTGGGTTTCGTAACTCCGTGGAACGCGAACACCGGAGGAATCAGCGCGATTGCACCTAACCTCGAAGGCGTACCTTACATCGAGTTCAATAACTTCGATATCGGGGTTCCGCAGGTCAGCACGCGGCAATTCAATAACTCGTTCCAGTGGTTGGATAATTTTTCCCGGGTGATCGGCACGCACTCGCTGAGGTTCGGGGGACAGTTCCACTACGACCAGATCAACGAAAGGAACCTGGCCGCGGAAAATGGCCAATACCTATTTACCGGGGGTGAGACCGGCATCGATTTCGCCGATTTTCTGCTGGGCGCTCCCGATAGCTTGACGCAGGCCAGCCCGCAAATCTTGGATTCCCGCAGCAAGTATTACGGCTTGTTTGCACAGGACAGCTGGCGCGTCACCTCTAACCTCGTGTTTAATTATGGCCTGCGCTGGGAAGCTAGCATGCCTTGGTATGACACACAGAACAAAATCGAAACGATTATCCCAGGCAAGCAGTCTGTAAAGTTTCCTGGGGCGCCTTTAGGTTATGTGGTTGCCGGTGATCCCGGTGTTCCTCGAACGTTGGCGCCCACGCAATGGCACAACTTCTCGCCGCGTTTGGGTCTGGCTTATTCCCCAAGCGCGTCCTCGGGTGTTCTGGGTAAGCTGTTCGGCGGCCCGGGCCGGACGAGTATTCGCGTCGGCGCCGGTCTGTATTACACCTCGGTTGAAGATCTATCGCAATTCCTCGAAGTCGGTGACCCGCCCTACGGACTGTACTACGGCAGCTCCAGCCCGCCGCTGCTCGAAGCACCTTACATCACGCGTTCAACTGGCGCCTCCGTAGGACAGCGCTTTCCATTCCCCTATCCCCCGACCAACATTTCGACAAACAACCCGGATTCGACTTTCCCCTGGGCGCAGGTCGAGCCTCTCTCCTACGACTACTCTTTCGATTCCAAGAACAAGTTGCCTTATTCCGAGCATTATGAATTCTCGATCCAGCGCCAGATCAGGGCGAACACTCTGATTACCGCCAGCTATGTAGGAAACGAGGGCCACCGGCTGGTTACATCCATCGAGGCTAACCCGACCAACCAAGCCCAATGCTTGTTCTTGAACAATCAGAATAATCTCGGGCCGACGAGCGCTCCTCCGTGTGCTCAGTTCAGCGAGACTCCTCCATTCGACTCCAGCACTGGGCTTAGCACTCCATGGGTCACCACTTCCGGACAAATCATTCCTGCCGTCCGGCCACTCGGGCCGCTCTTTGACACCAACCCTTTTGTCACCACCGTGGCTAACTCGCGCTATAACTCGCTGCAAGTCAGCGTCAGCCACAACACCGAGTCGCTAAGCTTTCTCGCGGGCTACACTTTCAGCAAGTGTATGGACAACGCATCTGGTCTGCAGGACTCCACCTATCCCTTCAATCCGCGCCTGAGTGAGGCGCTGTGCAATTTCGATGTGATGCATAACTTTGTTTTCAGCTACAACTGGTTAATACCGTTCGACAAGTTAGTCGCGGCGGGCTGGTCCAAGAAGGTGATTGGCGGATGGAGTCTGTCGGGGATCACGACTTTCGCTACCGGGCTGCCCATCACTCTGACCGAAAATGACGACAACTCGCTGATCGGCGCCAATGCTGTTCCGGTGGACGTCCCAAATTTCTCCGGCAGCGGGCCCGTCTTGGCCGATACCAATCCGCGCCACGGCAATCCCTACTTCAACACATCCCTTTTCAGCAACGAGCAACTCGGGCAATTCGGGAACAGTCGGCGGCGCTTCTTTCACGGACCTGGACTTAATAACTGGAATATGGCGCTGCTGAAGACCACGAAGCTTACCGAGTCAAAGGAAGTGGAGTTGCGTTTGGAAGGATTCAACGTTTTCAACCATGCTCAGTTCATGAACCCGGCAGGAGAGATCAATTCCACCCAGTTTGGGCTGGTGACCGCAGCTAGGGATGCGCGCATCATGCAGATCGGCGCAAAGTTTCTCTTTTAGCCCGCTGACGGCGTCGGTTCCTCTGATGCACCAATTGCGAGCAGAAAGCCGCCGGACAGCAGTGTTGCGCCCAGCCTCGGACGAATCGGAAAAGCTGCACTGTCGTGACGAGCACACTTGAAGGGGCGAAAATCAATGTCACAACACACAATGTCACACCGTCGCATTAATCGCGTTTATGCACTACTCCTCGTCATTGTCATTTCCAGAGTATCTCCCGCTGCATACGGCCAAACTATTCGGGTGGATACCGATCATGCCACTAATTCCTTCATCCCCAACCAGTCGCTTGGCGCGGGAATTGATCGGATGCCCGCAGCCGCGGTGGAGAAGTACTTCGGTCAGCCGGCGTTGCCAGCTGTGCTCGCGGCAGGATGGCAATCGGTCACCTATCGCCAGAATACCGAACTTGCGGTGGAGGCGTGGCACTGGAATCCGCAAGGCACGTGGAGCGACCCGGGCGGCAAGGGCTATTTCACTGGCAGCGCGACTCCCACCGAAACCGGAACCATTAAACACTCCTACGGTTACTCGCTGCCTCACCGAGGGTTCACGCGCAATGATGGTACCGAGACCCACGGTTTTTCGCGCATGACCGATGGCGACCTGAACACCTATTGGAAGAGCAATCCTTATCTGAGCAAAGCATTCACCGGAGAGGACGATTGGCTGCATCCACAGTGGGTGGTGATGGATTTGGCGACTCCGCAGCCGATCAATGCGCTCCGGATTGCTTGGGGCGATCCGTACGCAAAACATTACCTGGTGCAGTATTGGACGGGAGATGAGGCAATCAAGTTTCCCACCAAGGGATCTTGGGTGGCGTTTCCGTCGGGCGCGATCTCGAACGGCAACGGCGGCAACGTCACCCTCCAACTTACTCAAGCGCCTCTGGCAGTTCGATTTGTCCGGATCTGGATGACTGAGTCGTCGAACACCTGCGACTCTCATGGGTCAGCCGATCTCCGTAACTGCTTGGGATACGCAATTCGCGAACTGTACATTGGAACTGCCGACCAGAATGGATTTCACGACTCGGCCCGGCACACCCCGGATCAGGACCAGACCGCCACGTACTGTTCTTCCATCGACTCCTGGCATGAGCCTTCGGATCTGGGCTCGACCCTGCACGAGCAGGTCGGACTTGACCTCTTTTACAACAGCGGATACACGCGTGGATTGCCCGCCATAATACCGATTGCGATGCTTTACGGCACACCCGAGGATTCCGCGGCAGAGATCGCTTATGTGGAGAAACGCGGGTATCCAATTTCTTACGTCGAAATGGGGGAAGAACCTGACGGACAGGACACCCTGCCGGAAGACTACGCCGCGCTCTACCTGCAGTGGGCAACGGCTCTTCACCGCGTTGATCCCAATCTGAACTTAGGCGGGCCGGTTTATACGGGTGAGAATGAAGATATCGTGGTGTGGCCGGACGCCCAGGGAAAGGTTTCCTGGACGGGACGTTTCCTGGATTACCTGAAATCTCACGGCCGTATTCAAGATCTGGCTTTTTTCCCGTTTGAACATTATCCCTACGAACCTTGCAAGATCAGTTGGAGCAGCCTCTACGACGAGCCGACGCTAGTGAGCCACATTCTCCAGGTCTGGCGTGACGACGGCCTGCCGCCTGATATTCCGATGTTCATTACAGAGTCCAATATCACTTGGAATAGCGGCGAATCCTCCGTGGACATTTTCGGCGCGCTGTGGCTGGCGGACTATGTGGGAGCTTTCTTTAATGCCGGTGGAAAGGCTCTCTACTATTTCCACTATCTCCCCTTGGGCGTGCATCCGGGCTGCAACGACTCCATGGGCACATTCGGCATGTTTACCACCACCAAGACCTACGAGATTCAGCAGCCGACATCGCAATTCTTTGCCAGTCAACTCATCAATACAGAATGGGTGGAGCCGGGTAACGACGTGCACAAGACGTTTTCCGCTGCCGGAGATATTTCGGATGCGTCTGGACATTCTCTGGTAACTGCGTACGCGCTGCTGCGGCCGGATGCCCAATGGTCGCTGCTGGTGGTGAACCGAGACCAGGAGAACGCACACCATGTGCAGATAGAATTTAATGGTGAAGCTGCAAGTGGCAAGAGCTTCTTTACCGGCCCGGTGACCGTGATCACGTTTGGCAGTGCGCAATACCAATGGCACCCAACGAAAGAAGGCGGCTTCCCCGATCCGGATGGGCCGGCGGTAAAGGCCTCGGTAAACGCCGGCGGGGATACGGTCTACGAACTTCCGAAAGCCTCGATGACGGTGATCCGTGGAGCAATTGCAGGTCTATCCGGCAGATCGACAGCGCCCTGAACCTTGCATACTGACAACACGTCAGTCTGAGGCACCGACTCGCTCTGCCGAGGTGCAGAAGTTGCAGTTGCGATTTCTAGCGCGGCCCCGCTTCCAGCAAATTTTACGAACTTTCTTGGAACAGGTCGCTTAAACTGGTTCCCCGTGGAGTAGGGAGGGGCGATCATGCAATCCGCGGGGATTATGGTATGCGTTCTCGGCATCTTTGGCGTCTTCTTGGGGCAAGGAGTTTCTCCACAGACGCCTGCGCAGAACAAACGCATCGTGATTGCCGCGAGCACGGTGCTCGATGGCAAGGGCCACGTGCTGCACGACACCCGCATCGTGATCGAAGGCTCGCAGATTGTCGCGATTCATCCGAAAGCTGATCCGAAAGCTGACGGAGCCGCGCAGTGGATTACGACTTGCGTGGCCTGACGGTCTTGCCCGGCTGGATTGACGCGCATGTGCACATCACCTGGAGCTTCGGCCCGGACGGAAAAAATGCGGGCCAGGAAGGGACAACACAGGAGGCCGCGTATGCCGCAGCCTCGAACGCATGGCTGACATTAATGGCGGGATTTACCACCATCCAAAGCGTGGGCTCGCCCACCGACGTTCCCTTGCGCGATGCCATCGCGAAAGGCCTGCTCCCCGGCCCGCGCATCCTGACGGCCGTCGAGGCGCTCTCAGGGCGAGGCGAGCAGACGGGGACGCCGGATGAAATCCGCGCCTTCGTGCGGAAACAAAAGGAAGCAGGCGCGGACCTGATCAAAATCTACGCGTCGGGCGGCATGACCCGGGGCACGATGACGATGTCCCAGGAACAATTGAACGCTGCCTGCGACGAAGCGAAGAAACAGGGCCTGCGCACGCTCGTGCACGCTTTTAGAGACGCGGTCCGCGCCGCAACTCTTGCCGGCTGCACGGAAGTCGAGCACGGCCTGGGAGCGTCGGACGACGATCTGAAATTGATGGCCGAACGCGGGACGTACCTTGATCCGCAAGCCGGGTCTGCTGCTTGAAACCTATCTCCAGTACAAGGACAGATATCTCGCCGCACCCTACTACACGGAAGAGGGCTTTGCGGCGATGAAAGGGCTGATCCCGGCGCACCAGGAATTCATTAAACGTGCGGTGCGCATTCCGGGACTGAAAATTGTTTACGGCACGGACGCCGTGGCGGGCGCTCACGGACGCAACGCGGAGGATTTTATTAACCGCGTGCGCGACAGCGGAGTGGATCCCATGGCGGCGATGGTCTCGGCCAACTCACTGGGAGCGGAAGCGCTTGGCATGGCCGATCAGATCGGCTCGATTGCGCCCGGCCTGCAGGCGGACATCATCGCGCTCGATGGCGATCCGCTGAAAGACATTACGGCCGTCCGGCGCGTCGTATTTGTGATGAAGGGCGGCATGGTTTACAAGAACACCGCTCGCGGCGCGATTCCTGTTTATGCAGGCGTCCAGCCTTGATCTTCATCAGACATCTTCCTCTCCATTCACTAATAATGCCGAAGGTCGCACGCACCGACGGATTACGCCATTAGCGCGAAGGATCGTCGGCCGCTGTGCAAACGTAGCCGGCGATAAACTAGACTGAACCTACTTCATCCCGCCAAGGGATGTCGCGAACATTATTCCTGAACTCTTATGAACGAATCAGGGCGAGCGGCCGGCGGAAGACCTTGCCGTTGGCCCTGGATCACGGGGAACCGGAAGTAATCCACAGTTTTACGCAAGCTGGATGCCGATAGTTGATGTAAACGGCGATTACACGTGCGCCGTGAAAAGGCACTGGACTTCAGCGGGTGCAACTCCCGCCCGGGAACTGGTTCGCTCCACCCGGTAGCAACCGAAACGACTGCAGAGGTAACGAAGCGGTCGGAGCTTTCGGTGTAGAGGGTCGCTAGGCGACTCGGCGAGCGTGCAGGCCATAACGTGAGTGAACGCTGAGCAGGCCTCGAAACGATTAATGCAGGAGCCGACCCACCGTGTAATTGGGGAAGGCCGACGATGATGGAAATAGTCCGAGCGAATGAAGTCCATCAAACCTGCCGGGGTAATGGCGATGGCATGCAGGCAGAGGAGACCAGACGCAACACGGGAAGCCCCCGCGGTGATCGCAATGAATAAGGATCAACTGGCAACTCGTGAGAGATGGGCCGGGCCGTGTGGGGTGGCGGAGAGGTTCGCAGTACCTACGAAACCGGGTAACTCCGGTGGAGGGAAGGGGCCTCAGTTAAAGACGGACGCAAGAAGCAACGAAGGACATGGGGATTGACGATGAGTCTAGCCACCCCGAGTTGTGTTCAGAAGTTGCAGGCAGCGTCACACGGACCATCGTGTGTCTTTTCCGAGAGCCGGATGCGGGACATCCGCCTGTCCGGTTCGATGAGCGGGAACAGGAAACAGAACCAAGCCAAACCGGACTGAGGCGACGATGCGAAAGCATTCGTCAGCAGCCACCGGAAGACTAAAGCCACTGCGCCTGTTCTCGACTCTACTAGGAACCGAGCTATCCCCAAAATCGAGCCCGAGGTCAATCTAGCTATGAGCTTCGATGTTTTGCGCTCTCCGGTGCAGTTTCTGCAACAGGGCGGCATCTGTACAGATCAAGACTGGCTGCTCGAATACGAGGCGTGGTTCGAACGCGAAGGGCAGGGGATCTCAGACGCGGTGGACCGCGCCGGCACTCCGTGGTTGCGCATGTTCGATCGGTTTGGTGCGCGGGTAGATGAAATCCTTTACCCACCCGAATACTGGCGCATGCTGAAACATGGATACCGGGCCGGCGTGCTCTGGCGAGTCTTTGATCGGAATTCTGAGCAGAATTCGCTGATGCCCGCTTACCTTCTTCTCTACGCTACTGGTTTCTATGACCCGGGCTTGGCCTGCCCGTACACGGTCTCTCTGTCCACGGTTTGCCCGCTCTCCAAATATGGAGGCGAAGCATTGAGGGCACGGTTCTTGCCCCTCATGTTGCAGCGCAATGACAATGACAACAACAATGACAGTCTCTGGCAGGGCGCAACCTGGATGACGGAGATCAAGGGTGGCTCCGATCTGGGAGCGGCGGTGGAGACCGTAGCGCAACGGGATGGGAGCAAGTGGCGGCTAACGGGTGACAAATACTTCGCAAGTAATGCCGGAGCCGAATTGGCGGTGGTCGCGGCTCGGCAGGAGGGCGCCCCGCAGAACGTGCGCGGGCTAAGTCTGTACCTGGTACCGCGTCGCGGTGAAGACGGGCAGCTGAATTATCGGATACGCCGCCTCAAGGACAAGATCGCCACTCGCTCGGTACCGACCGGTGAGATCGAACTTTGTCACAGCGAGGCTTGGCTGCTGGGGCGAGCGGAGGATGGAATCTATTTGATTCTCGAAGTGCTGAACCTCTCGCGCGTGTCCAACAGCGTGGGCAGCGTCGCGCTCGCACAAAGGGCCATCGCCGATGCCTATTCTTTTGCGGAGCGGCGCACGGCTTTCGGTAAACCGATCATCGAACATCCTTTGCTTCGGGGGCAGTTCGAGGATCGTCTGTACGGGCTACGCGCGGCGTCCCGACTGGCTTGGGAAGCGGTGCGCCTGCTCGACAAGGTATGGCAGGAGAAGCCGCCGTACTCGGAGAACTATCATTTGTTCCGTTTGGTTGCTCACCTGGCGAAATACTGGACCGCTGAGTTCGCTGTGCAGACGGCCAAATGGGCGATGGAAGTGTACGGCGGGGTGGGAACACTGCAGGAATATCGCGCGGAGCGCTGGTTACGCGAGGCCATGATCCTTGCCATCTGGGAAGGGACATCGCATCGCCAGATGCTGGACGGACTGGAGGTCATGCAGCGCAAGAGTGCGCACCGGTTGCTGTTCCAGCATCTTGCGGGAAAAGCACCGGAGGCCCAACTGCGCGAGATGGAAGCACGAGTGGAACGACAACTCGGTTTGCCCGAGGTTGACAGGGAAGGGACTTTGGAAAGGCTTTTTAGCGATCTGGCTTCGCTTACCGCAGATGCCCTAGTAAGCGAGCTGGGTTGATAACGAATGATTTCCGTTCACCTACTCTTTGGTTCGTGGAGAGCTCAGTGTCTAGCCGCGCGGACTAATATCGCGACCCATCGCTCGGCGTTGTCCGCGAGAGCATCCGTTTCGAGAGCATGATGGATTGCCGGTGCGCCATTTCGTCTCCAGTCAGCTGATATTCCTTTTCAAATTCCGCCTGAGCTAGTGGGATCTGTCCTTGCCTCCGATACAAGATTCCGAGCGCCCAATGTAATTCCGGGAAATTCGCGTCTGCTTGCTCCACCTGCTGTAGTAAACTCTGCGCTGAGTCCAGTTTTCCCAGGCTGATCTCGACGTTGGCCAGGGAGAGAAGGATCGCATTTTGCCGGCTGGCGTCGAAGTCTTTTCGTAACATCAGCCGGTTCAGGATAGCTTCCGCTTCGAAGTACTTCTGGTCGGCGAAAAGCCCACTAACTAGGAACAGGCTGATCCTGGGATCGTCAGGTGCAAGATCGGAAGCGATGCGAAAGTTCTTGAGGCCGAGATCGCTTTTGCCCTGGTCCATGTAGACGTTCCCGAGCAAGCCATAGGCAAAACCGTTGGCAGGGTTCACGTCGATCTCCCTTTGCAGGAATGCGACGTCGTCGTCGTAGAAGCGCTGTTGCACGAGTGTGAGACCGAAAAACGCAACCAGCACGATGGCTAGAACCGACGCGGACGCAAAGCGCGCGCTCCTTGGGGCCTCCAGCATTCGCTGAGTCGCAGCCCCGATCAGCAGACACAGCCCTACCGACGGCAAGTACAGGTAGCGGTCATGTGTCATGTCTCCTTGCGGGTAAAGACGGATCGCTGCGAGAGCGGGCAGCAGAGGTAGCAGGATTAGGGCCGCCGAAAACCTGAAGACTGGGTTCAGGCGAAACCCCAGCCACGCCATCAAAAGTACAAATAAAAGGATCGCCGCCAGCGGGAACCAGAAAGCCATCGTTGGCGACGAGTGAATGGGGTTAACGTATCCGCCACTCAAACCCACTGGAACAATCAGCTTTCGCAAGTAAAACAGCACGATCGAGGGGCTGGTGAAGAAAACCTCCCGCCAGCTGTGCTCGCCCGTTTCGACTCCTACACCATGCATTACCGACCACCGGATGATAAGGTAGACTCCCGTCGCCGCCACATATGGACTGCCCGTAAGGAAAAGACGGTTGCTCCAGCTGCTTTCCCTATCTTTGAGGCGAATCCACGCCATAGCGATCAGGAGAACGCTTATCGTCACCCCGGTTTCCTTGGCGAACAGACCGGTGAAATACAAGACGGCGCTGAGTAGAATCGGCCATCGGTCACCACGTTCATGGGGCGCCAACAGGACCAGCATCGCACCCAGCGTCAGAACGCTGAACATAAGCTCGTTACTGGCTGAAACCCAGGTGACAGCGTCAACGTGAATTGGATGCACGGCGAAAAGCGCTGCTGCCAAACCAGCCCCAACTTCGCTGCCGATCAGTCGCTTGCTCAAGCAGTAGACGAGGTAAGTGCAGGCGACATGCAACAGGATGCTGGACAGATGCCAGAACCAGGGCGAGAGTCCGCCGAGCGTGTTAATGACCAGCATCCAAAGCGAAAACAGGGGACGATAAAAAAGCGCATGATACCCCGCCATGTGACTCCACAGGTGCGAGGTCAGGATCTCAGGGAGGTACTGCCACGACTGCACCTGCGGGTTGTTTACGATCTGCGGAAGGTCGTCGCGAATGAAGCCGCAAAACAGCGAGCGCGAGTAAACAGCCAACGCCAAACCGCACACAGTCAGCGGAACGCTGGACTGGTGCAATCGCTCGCGCCAGCTCTGTCGCGGCGGTGTGTTCCTCAGCCTTTCGGCTTTGCCCCCCTTGTTCATTCAAGCCTTTGGACGCATCGCAGAATATAAAGACGGGCCTGAGCGTGCGAATGAAGCCGCGCCGGGGGAGGTATCTAGGATTGATGAATCGCTCCGGGTTGTCAAGATGCGTTGGGGGGATAGGAGACAGAGCCGTCTGGCTGGGGGCTATAGCCGCCGCCTGTCTAACAATTCCGCAGACATGGAACAGTAATCATATCCGGGAACAATCTCTACAGTGGCTTGTGCAGTAATCTGCTGCTCGGCGCTTCAATATGCAAATTGTTTCACACTATCGCGATCAGTTGAAGTCGGTGTATAGTGGTTGTCCTTATTGGGAGCGTGGAAAAGATTCCGATTGAGTGAATGTTTTCCGGCGTTTCGCAGAAAAGCGGAATCGCTATCTACAGCTCGCTGCCATATGCATTGGTGCAGGCTTCGCATTTCTCCCCCCGAAGTGTGGAAAAGCTGTAGAGTTTCTTGCTGCGACGTTGCGTGTACCCAAAGCGGAATCGCAGCGACGGATTGAAAACCACCTGAAGAAACCGCCAAGAAAGCAACAATTGGGGGTCAAGAACATGCCGGAGCATCGTAAGGGTCATTGCCGTATTGGTGGCACGGCTGTATTCACCGTTCTTCTTTTTATCAGCGCGTGCGTGCTGCTGGCTGCTGGCCAAACTTCGGTCACGACGTATCACTACGATAATTACCGCACCGGCTGGAATCAGAACGAGACGGTGCTGACGCCCGCGAACGTGGGGAGCTCTTCGTTTGGAATGCTGCAAACCGTCCCGCTCGACGACCAGGTGGACGCGCAGCCGCTGGTGGTGCCGGGCGTGCTGATAACCGCGGGAAAGTATCAGGGCACGCACGACGTGGTTTATGTGGCAACGGAAGGCGACACGGTGTATGCCATCGATGTTCACACCGGGACGGTACTGCTGAGTCCAAACTTTGGAACGCCGGTGTCATATCCGCTGGGCTGCGGGAACAACGGGCCGAATGTGGGGATCAACTCGACTCCGGTCATTGACCCGACCAGCAATACATTGTACGTAATGATTTACACACAAGATGCGAGCGGGCCGGCTTACCGTCTTCACGCGCTCGATCTGGGGAGTTTGACGGACAAGGTCAAACCGGAGCTGGTGAAGGCGTCGCATACGCTGACCGATGGAACGACATTCACCTTCAACGCCACATACCAACGGCAGCGGCCGGCGCTGTTGCTGGCGAACGGCAGCATCTATGCGGGGTTTGGCAGCTTCTGCGATTTCGCAGCGAATCTTTCGCGGGGCTGGCTTCTCGGGTGGACGGCGGGGTCGCTGAAGCCGTTTCCGTCGAACCAGCTCATCGACCAGCAGGCAACTGACGTGGACACCTTCTTTCTGTCATCAATTTGGATGGCGGGGTACGGACCGGCGAGCGATGACGCGGGCGACATCCTGTTCGTGACCGGGAACTCGGATCCTGACACCTACGACGGTGTCACCAACATACAAGAAAGCGTGGTCAAGATCTCGTCCACGCTAACGACGGTGCTTGGTGTGTTCACCCCGAATAACCAGGCAACCCTGGATCAAGGGGATGTGGATTTCGGCTCGGGCGGAGTGCTGGTGCTGCCCGATCAGCCGGGATCGACGCCGCATCTGGCGGTGGCGGCGGGCAAGTTCGGCACGATGTTTCTGATGAACGAAGACAACCTGGGTGGTTACTCGCCGCATAAGAACAACGTGCTGGGCAGTTACTCGGTGGGCGGCTGCTGGTGTGGTCAGTCTTACTATGTGGATCCTTCGGACGGAGCAGCACGAGTGGTGAGCAGCGGCGGCAGGCAAGTGAAGGTGTGGAAGGTTCAAACGTCGCCCAAGATAGCCTTGACGAGGGTAACAGTGTCTCCCGGGGTAGGCGGCGGGCAGGATCCGGGATTCTTTACCATGATTTCGTCGAATGGCAATGCCAGTCCAATCATTTGGGCTCTAGCGCGTCCGCCAAACTCAGGTAAGCCGCAGATTCATCTGTTTGCGTTTGATCCGGAGTCGGGTGGAAGCACAATGAAGCAACTGTTTAAAGCGACTGCGGGCGCCTGGCCGAATCTGGGCGGCGACGCGAACCTGGTGCCGGTAGTGGCAAACGGCCTGGTGTTCGTAGCCAGCAACCAGCAATTGCAGATATTTGGACTTACTGGGGAGAAGACAAAGAAGAGGTGAGTCAAAATCTTCGCTCGCCGGGTGACTGCCGCGCACAGAAAGTCAGTTAAGAGCGCCTCGTCTTCCTCGCGTGAACATAGTGTTTAGCTTTGTGAGTTGGAGTGTATGACTCAGGAACTGCTTTTCGAGTTGACGAGCTATGGTGAAACGGTGGTGACCCAATTTTACTGAAATGACGCTCCATCGTGTGGCATAATACGTGCCGCCTCCCCGAAGCAGTTCCCACCACGGGACGCGGCACCGCTGAGGCGAATGACTCTAATCCGGCGAGGTGGGTCGTGAACCAGAGACGTTGGATGTGCTACCTGTTGTCCCTCCTGAGAATCCACAGCCCAAACTGCGAACATTGCAATGCTCGCGGAACGCGTTGGGATGAGATTCAAAAGCGCCTGGAAGAGTTAAGCGGGCGGACGCAGCCGCGTTCGCTCAACAATGAGGATCATGGAGAGGTGGAGGAGGTCTTCGATTCCAAGGTAGCGAAGCTGTAGCAAGCCCGCCTATTTCATAAGTAACCATGGCGATTTAGATGCAGAGGCGGATTCCCGTGAAAATCTCCTTCTAAGGCTGTATCTACGTCTGGATCTGCAATGCGGACGACGTTTTACGGATGATCTCCAAAAGTTGTACCCGGTCAGGCTGGAGCAGTTCGGCGACACGTTCCTTGCTGACTTGCGCGACGATGATTTGACCAATCTCGGTGTGCACCTCCGAAAAGATCCCCACGCTCTTCATTCTTTGGGTTTGGAATTCGTTGTCCTCGGTCGGGGTGACGTAGTGCACCGAGCTGGCATTGTAGCGGTGGATCAGGAACAGTTGGGCGACCGTCATCAGCCGCTTCTTGCGCACCGGCGGGAGGGTGTTCTGGTCGCGAATCGAGAGGATGCTGCGCCCGCGACGATCCTGGATGTAGGCGAAGACCACGTTGGCGAGCTTCTCCCCGCTGGAGTCGTTCAAGACACTCAGCTCCAACAACTCCGAACCGGCGGTGTGCGGACGTAGCCGCACGCGCAGTTTGGCCGCATAGTTGTTTTGTTTGCTCCACTCCGCCAGCCACTCTTCCAGCAGCTTGGTTGGAACCTCGGTCTGCACCAGGTGCTGAAACTGCGTCGAGCCCTTGCCCATTGCCTTGGTCGCCGCAGTGCGTCCCGACGAGGCCATCAAGGCGGCGTCCAGCCGCGGGCCACCGACCAGGGTCTGCGGCGTCCGATACGGCGACTCCAGCAATCTGAACTTGCGCTGCAGGCGAGCTAAGGCCAGCATTCCGTCCTGCTTCAATGCGGTCGCAAACTCCTCGGCCGCCAGGCCGTCGATCTGGTGGCCACCGTAGGTGATGAAGTTGAACACGTAGCCGAGTTTCCCGAGTTCCTCGGGGAAGCGTTTCATCTGCTCGTCGTTCATGCCCGTGGTGTCCCAGCTAAACGAGGGCGAGAGATTGTACGCCAGCATCTTGTCGGGATACTGCGCGTGGATCGCGTGGGCGAACTTCTCCGCATCTTCGAGATCCGCTGTTTTAGTTTCCATCCACAGCAGGTCGGCGAAGGGCGCTACCGCCAGCGATTTGGCGATGGCAAAATCGATTCCGGCCTGGAGGTGATAGAAACCTTCGGGAGTCTTAGGCAGCTCGCAATCCCAGATCACGTGGACGCCCATCGACTTGGCGCGCTCGCGGGCCTCGTAGAAAGAAGCCCGTTTCGCGAACGCCAGCCATTCCTCGACGGTCATCTCGAAACGCTCGCCCTCGGCCGTGCGGAACTCCAGCACCTCGGCCACCGCCAGCCCATAGGTCTTCATCCCCGCTTCCGCCTGCCAGGTTTCCACAAAGCGCGTGTCGATCTTGTCGAGTGCGGCGTCGAGCTCGGTTGCCGGCATATCCCGGAGAGCCGGGGCGCGCTCGGCGATCAGGGACATGAGCCCGACCCGCTCCAGCCAGGCGAAAGCCGCCAGGTACTCGGTTTCGGACACGGCAAAAAGCAAGTGGCCGCGGACCTCTTCGACCCCCAGTTCGTACAGCTTCCGCAAGATGGCCAGATAGCCGGCCTTGTAGCTGGGGAGATCGAGGTTGGTGGCGCCGAGGATGAAGGGTTGGTCGCGCTCGTCGCTCCGACTCTCGATGAAGGTTGCGGACTCGGCATCGGTTCGGGCGACAATGATGCCCGGAACCCGCATGATGTCGAGTTGCAGGCGGGCAGCATTGAGGCGCTTGATCTGCTCGTCCACCGCCACCAGCACCTTCCCGCCCTGGTGGCCGCACTTCTTCGCTCCCGGCTTCTGGTCTTCGATGTGGTAGCCGGGTACTCCGACCTCGACCATGCGGCGGATCAGATTGCGGACATGCGCGTCTCCACCGTGACCGGTATCGGCGTCGGCGATGATGAAAGGCCGGAAATCGACGACCGGGGTCGCCTGGCGCTGTTCTTCGGTCATGCGCGCGCGCGCAAAGTGTTGGTTCTTGTCGGCGGTGAGCAGGGCTCGCACCAGTCCGGCGGCCTCGTCGGGCACCTGGCTGAGCGGATAGCTGGCCAGGTCGGGCCCCGGATCCTCGGCCAGCGAGCCCTTGGCGGAGGTCGCCCAGCCGCCCAGATAAATGCCTTCCATGCCAATGCGTTTCATCATTACCGCCTGGCCCGGCGAATAGGGACCGAAGGTGGTGATCTGCCGGCGCTGTTCGAAGAGCTCGCGCAGCCGCGCGTAGAACTCCTCCGCTGCCTGTCGCGCTACGGTGTAGTCGCCGGAAAGCGTGCCCTGCTGTTCGGCCACCTGGCGCGGGGAATAGAGACGGACGATCCCGTCGAACCGGGGGCTCGCGAACCACTCCCTGGCGGCCGCGACCTGCTGCTCGAACATCGTCATCGTCCTAGTCATGGCCGTTTCCTGGCTCTCCGAGCTGATCAACATTTTCTGCCTCCAGGGATAATCCTGTCCTTCGCTCCATCCGTGACGATGTTACCCAATGATGTTACCGCATGCCGCTTCCAGCACGGTCGGGTTGCCTCTACGTAACCAGCCGTTTTGTCAATCGCCTAGCGGCTTCAGGGTTTTAATGGGGGAATTATTTCTGACTCGAAAACCGCCATCATTGTATACCCATCCCGCCTGCCCGTGATCCACGCCGCTTGGGAGAGGGTTTTTTGCCGATGGACGCGCCATCACCGTCGGAAAACTACCTGTTTCCGTCCCAACCATGCGGTCCCGGGATTTCACCTATCGTTTGACGGTCGATGTCTTCTCGGAGAGAATCCACAGTTCTGGATCAAGCTCTACCTTTTCCGGGGGTTCAGGCAGCTTAATGTTGACCGGCGTATGGACCCCATGTACGGCGATGGTCGCACGTGCGATCTTGCCTTCATGAAAATGCAGCACCAACGGAATCGGCATGAACCAATTCTCGTTCTCGGGGAGCCCATTCTGAATTACTTCCCCCTTTAGATTCACGCCGCCGCCTGAGTCGTTATCGATGTGATATGTAAGTTCGTACGAGGGTAGATAAGTCTGTGTTACCCACTGCCGGTAGAACCAGTTGAGGTCTTGGTATCCATACTTTTGCGAAAGCGGCGTGCTCCTGACGCGCTCATTCGCAACGGCGAAGAACTGCTCGGTGGATGCCGTGTTGTCCTTGTAGCGCTTGACGAAATCACTCATCAAATCGAAGAAAGGCTGGCCGTCGCCGGTTTGCGGGTTGGTGAACAGGAAGTGCATCATGCGCAGCACCAACGCGCCTTTTTCATAAACCAGAGCGGAGTACGCCCCGCCCGTCTCACGGTTTTCCACCCGATGGCCCATGACGAGCGGACCTACATCCACCAGCCGGCCATGCCCCAAGCCTGTAAGTGTACGAGGTGGCATTTTTAGTTGCTCTCTCGCGCGCGCGATCAACTCCTTTTCTGAGTGTGTCTTGTCGCGGAGTTGCACGTAGAGCATCCCCGAGTATTCCGCAAACCCTTCACTAAGCCATTGGTCGCGATAGGAACGCCACAACACCATGTCGCCCCACCACTGATGCGAAGTCTCATGCGCAATAAATGAATATGTATGATAGTCGGCCCGGTCGGCAGCCGGGATCATGATGGTGGTTGGAAAACCCTGCCCGAAGTTGAACGGATGGTACACGCCTCGAAACAGAGGATAGGGATACTCGCCAAACATCTTGCTGAAGAAGCGGACGCTGTTGTTCATCTCCGCCAGGATGAAATCTTCCTTGATTACTGCACGGGACCCCGGCATAGAGTAAAACTCAATGGGCAACTGTTTACCGTTGTCCTCTTTGGCGATGTCTTTGTGAATTTCGTAAGGCCCGACGGCAAATGACGCGATTCCGACCGGTTGCTCCATGCGGAATTCTGTAAGCACACTATCCTTTGTCCCGGGGGCAGGGCCCTCTTTGACGAGTTCTCCAATACTCACCACGCGGTCTTTCTTGCGATGAATCATGGCGACATCAAACCGGGAGCGGGACAGATAGCCGTGACGCGGATACCACGTTTCCGTGCTCCGCGGGAAATATGTCCCTTCCATGACGGACGACTCCATCATAAAGTCGCCTTTCAATTCCAAGTGCACCGTAAGCTTTTGCCCGACGGCCACCGTTTTGGGCAGAACAATGCTGAAGCCGACCTCCCACGGCTCCTGAAAGAAAGTAAGCGCAGTGCCATCGGAAAGATGCGCGGCAAGAAGATGCAACTGCTTCTTGCGACGCTCGTCGTCGTAAATGCTCAGTCCTTCGCCCACGGCAAAGGAAATCAATCGTAGTCCCTCGACCCGAGAAATAAGATCCAGGTTCGCGATAAGCCCCAGCACTTTCTTCGGCTCCAGCAGGTCCAGCGTCAGCGTGTATTTCTCGGTATCGACTAGGTTATAAGAGTCGGAGTACGGTGCTATTCCTGCCGCGTAATCGCCGCTGCTGTGAAATGCCATCCAGACGTCGTTCGACAAAATGGTCTCGTCGTAAGCAAAAATGAGACCTTTCTCGCCCGCATTGATGCCGAAACAGTTCACCGGAATGCGCGACTGCGGATCGAACAGATAGGTGAAACGTCCGAGTTTCCCGCCATCCACCTGGATGAGAAAGATCTCAGGCGTCTCCCGATTGAGAATGGATTCCAATTGCCGGGCCGAAACATTCATTCCGGTTTCTTTCAGCAGGCGCGGCGCCAGCTCGGCCGCAAGACGCGCGGCTTGTTCTGAAACGGCCGCGCCCTGAAGAAAACCCGACTTCAGAAGCTCACCGGCGGTGTTGTCGGTGAACCGCAGACCCGCGGTTTTGAAGTCTGCCGAGACATCGTCGGCCTTCAACAGCCGGCGAACATTATCCTGCTCGAACGCGACCGGCGGCGGCGCAGCTTGAAGCTTTCCAGAGCCAATGAACACCGCCGAGCGAACCCTGCCCGCAATCAGAGGAGACAGATACACGATGCCATTCGTGAAGGTAATGGTCACCCGATCCCGCTGTAGCACCAGATTCTCGAGGTGGACACTCTTTTCCAGGACTGATGAGTTCTGTAATTGCTGATAAACCGACGCGGCGTCAAGCGGTGGCGGGGATTGTCCTGCCCGGGCTGAGATTGAACCTAGAATGAAGAGTAATAAGAGCGGAGCCGATCGAAAGACTAAAGCTGAGCGCGGAAGACGGGTAGTCATCAAGGATGCCCTCGCAGGCAGTCACTTAGTGTATACGCGGGATGCCCCACTTCTCGCGCTTTTCGAGAAGTGGGCCTCCCGTGGATACGAAGGGCCAAAGAAAAAGGGACACCGCCTACGCGGTGTCCCACCTACCAGCATCTTGACTTACTTATTCTCGTTCTGTGATCCGGCGCCAAACTCCTTGCGTTGTGCCACCGGACGCGCCGCTCGGGCTGCCGCAACCGCCGGCATGGCTGCTGCCGCCCCGTAACGTTCGAGCAGCACCGGCACCATCGCGCCTTCCGCTTCTTTCACAAAGGTGAGCTTGCTTTCGCCCAGCAGATCGACGCGGATGAAATCTCCCAGCTTTACCTGTCCAGTCGCTACCAGGTTCGCCAACGGAAACACCAGATGGCGTTCAATCGCCCGCTTCAGGTGCCGCGCTCCGTACTTTGGGTCGGTGCCCTCTGCCAGCAGGAAATTCTTCACCTTCGGCGTGCAGTTGAACACGAACTGATGCGCGCCCGCTGCCATCAAAACCCGCTGCTGCACCATCCCCAGTTCGATTTCCAGGATCTGCTCCAGGTGTTCCGAACGCAGCGTCTTGAACACAACTACTTTGTCGATGCGGTTCATAAACTCGGGCGCAAACTTGCGACGCGCCGCATCCACTGCCGAGCGGGTAATCTTGTCGTCGAGCGCGTTATCTACCCGCACCGCTTTCGGAGCGAAGCCCAAGCCGCCATCCACCAACCCGTTCATCTCGGCGGCGCCGAGGTTCGAGGTCATGATGATGATGCAGTTCGAAAGATCCACGCGCCGGTTATCGCCCAGCGTCAGCGTCGCCTTGTCCAGAATTCCGAGCAGCAACTGCCAAAGAGAGTCGGAAGCCTTCTCGATTTCGTCGAACAACAGAATCGACAGTTTCAGCTTTTCGGTGTGCCACTGGTTGAGCGCTTCCTGCGTCAGCAGCGGATGCGTCTCGCGGTGTCCCAGGTATCCCGGAGGTGAGCCGATCAGCTTCGCAATTTCATGCGAGTGCTGGAACTCGGCGCAATCGATCTTGATGCAGGCCCGCGCGTCGCCGAACAAAGACTCGGCCACCGCTTCGACCACCCGCGTCTTGCCGGAACCGGTCGGTCCCAGGAACAGAAGATTGCCTACGGGACGGCCCGGCGCATTCAGCCCGGCCAGAAACATCTGATAGATTTCCGCGACCTTTTGGATCGCCTGATCCTGCCCCACAATCTTACGGTGCAGGGCAGTCTCAAAGTCCCGAGCGTTGTTGCTGCGGCGGTTCGGATCCAGCACGGTTGCAAGGTTCGTTCTCATCGTTTCCGGCCCCTGTTTCCTTTCCGGGATCTTCATGTTCTCTGCCAAATTGCTCATTTTTGTCACTCGGGAGGAACGTCTAGTCTCCCCGCCCCGCTCCCTCCTTGTGCAAGCCGCTAGCCATCCTGCGGACACCTCGCATTCCCCGATTTCTCATCGGTTTAGATGCGGCTACCCCACCTCATGCCAAGCCAGCCACGTTCCCTGCAGCTTCCCCAAGAGCAATACTTTGCAGACTGCTGGAACTTTACCTCAGCGTCACAACCGCCCCCACGCCCATGTCTGGTAAGCCCTAACCCGCTTGGCCCGACGTAACTGGCGGCCAGGTTACCGTTAGTGCACAATAGAAAAGACTTCCTCTCTGGAGAACATCCTTGTCCCGATTCTCGACGACTAGTGGGCTACTGCAAAACCTGGGTGTCGTATCAGGGCATCGCTCTAGCGACGCCACAAGTTCTTCGAAATCAAACGTCCCTTCAGGGGCTGGGTTCTCGAAATCCAGATTCTCGATGGCCAGTGCTGCTGCCTTCCTGCTCCAACTGGCCCTTACCGCCCTCGCCCTTTTTCCTTTCGAAGCGGCCGCCGTTCAAAACCCTCACGCCGTGCAGTTGATGCAGGTGAAAGCCGATACCACCAAGAAGCCCGAATCTCCGGAGTCCCTGATTGCGCCCCCCGGCTCCTATCTTTACCAGGCCCAGCCCGGAGACAGCATCCCGTCCGTCGCCCGCAAATATCTGAAGCGGACCAAATACCTCACCTCAACCGAACTCGCCGAAGCCATCCGCGCCGCCAACCACAATCGCCAGGGAGTCTTCCTGAAATCCGGAGAGCAGATCGTCATCCCCGGAATTCTCGAATCGCCTATTGTAGAGAAATCAGTCCCAGTTGCAAGAGATTTTGAAGTCCGCGCCATTTATCTGACCGGGGTAATGGCGGGCAGCGATCACGGCGAACGCATCATCCGCCATTGGCGCGAAGTTGGCGGCAACGCGGTTGTGTTCGACATCAAAGATAGCGATGGCATCGTCAACATCGCCTTCGACCACCCGTTAGCTGCCGGACAGCGCCACTATATTTCCGATCTGCCCAAGTTTGTTCATTTCCTGCATTCCGAAAACATGCACGCCATCGCTCGTATCGCCATCTTCCGCGACGAGCATCTCGTCACCACCCATCCTGAACTCGCTGTGAAGTCGCGCAGCACCGGCCAGCCCTGGCATGAAAACGGCAAGCTCGTCTGGACCGACCCTTCAAACCCTAAGGTCCAGGACTATGACATTGCCCTCGCCAAGTTCGTAGCCCAGTCCGGCGTCGATGAAGTGCAGTTCGATTACGTCCGCTTTCCCGCCGAAGGCGACCAGAAAGATGCCGCCTTCAACTTCCAGACTGCTAATCCAAAACAGCAGCGCTCAGAAGTGATCGCCGATTTCCTGCAGCGCGCCTATGCCCAGATCCATCCTACCGGCGTCTTGTTCTCGCTCGACGTCTTTGGAGTCATGGCATGGCAGCGTCCCGTCGATCTGTCGCACACTGGGCAGGACATCGTAGCCATGGCGAAGCACTGTGACGTGCTTTCGCCCATGATCTATCCCTCGCACTTCTTCGGCATGGACGGCGTCGCCCACCCCGGCGACGCGCCAGAGCATTTCATAGGCGAGTCCATGGACCGCTTCATGCTCATCACGAAAGACAGCGGCGTCGTAATTCGTCCCTGGCTGCAAGCCTTTGCCTGGCGCACCAGAACTTACTCGCCCAAGTATGTTGAAGTTCAGATCGAAGTAGCGAAACAGAAAGGTGGCATCGGCTTTCTCTTCTGGAACGCGAACAACGATTACACGAAGCCGTACACGGCCATGCCGGAAATGCGAGCCGCCAAAGGCCGCTACTTCCGCGGAGACGAAGTAGGCGCGAAACCCGAACCAGCCGCAGCCACGCCAGCAGCCTCAACCGCTGTGCCCGTCACTGCCACTCCGCCCAACACAAATGTAGAGACGGAGCCTGCCCCGTCTCCCACCGACAGCGCCCACCGCGCGCAGAAAATCTGGCGGCACTAAGAAAGCCGCTTAGAGGTTCGCTCCACTAGGCGCTCTTCTTCCGCGGCTCCTTGGCCGGCTCGTATTTCCCAGGCTCCGTTCGCGCGGAGATCGCGAGCCGGTTCCAGGCGTTGATGGCTGCCACCGCAAACGTCAAGTCCGCCAGTTCCTTCTCGGAAAAATGTTTTCTTACGTCTTCATACACCTCGTCGCGTACGTGCCCGTCCCGTATGTTCGTTACCGCCTCCGTCCACGCCAGCGCAGCCCGTTCGCGATCGCTGTAATAAGGAGACTCTTCCCATGCGTCCAGACCATAAAGCCGCTGCTCGTTTTCATCGGCAGCCCGTAGATCTTTCCAGTGCATGTCGATGCAATAGGCGCAACCATTAACCTGCGAGGCCCGCAGCTTAACGAGATCAAGCAGGGTTCCTTCCAGGCCGCACTGATGAAGATATTCCTCCAGCCCGAGCATGGCTTTGTAAGCCCCCGGCGCCACTTTCAGATACGCAATTCGACTTTCCATGAGTCCTCCAGGCAGTTCATGCCCCATTTTGGATAGAGTCTAAACCCATCGCCACCGGTCCGCGAACCGGAAATCGGCCGCCTGTTACGATGTTTTTCTTGATAAGAGGCGCTCAATGAGCGAGACGATAAGCCAGACCTCGATGAGCAAAACCTCGACGCGCAAAAGAATGTCCATGGTGATTTAGAGCTTGAAGAACGGAGACGCCGTTCCCGTTTATGATTTTGTCATTCCGGCCCTGAGGGGCAAAGCTCCAAGCAAGGCTTGGACGCGCCACCCTCCGAAGTTTAGGATGGTCTGCAAAAGCAGCCGAGGTGAGAAATGGAGATTCTCGAATCGCTCGAAAGCACGCTCTGGCAAGGCCCGTTCCCCCCCGAGATCGTGGCGAGAGCTGCGGATGCGCTCGAAACCGGAAAACTTCTCTACGCACCGCAGCTGCCGTTCGAACTATCTGAAACCGAGCGCCGGTTTCTCTCTCCGGATTGCCTGGATGGCAAATCGAAAAACGTTAGCTTCCGTCCTGACTCTGGCGTCTTGAAAGGCACTCGTTGCCAGGGATCCGAGCGCGACGAGTTACTCGGTATGTTACAGCGGTATTACGGTCGGGCTTCCGATCTGCTGAAGGCGCTTTGTCCAGAGTATGGCAATCATTTGCGACCTGGATTCACCAGCTTCCGCCCCGCCGAGATCGCCGGCCGAACCACATCCTGGCGGCACGACGATACCCGGCTGCACGTGGATGCCTTTCCATCCCGCCCAATGCAAGGCCTGCGAATTTTACGGGTATTTACGAATGTCAATCCGCAGATGCCTCGCGTCTGGCGAGTTGGAGAAAAGTTCGAGCAGGTTGCAGCTAAGCTCTTGCCCGGGATCAAGCCGCCTCGGCCGGGAACGGCGTCATTGCTCTACCGGCTGCGGATCGTAAAAGGGCGGCGAACGGGATATGACCACTACATGCTCGGCATTCATGACCGGATGAAGGCGGATCAAAGCTATCAGTCTCAGGTTTCGCAAACGCAACTCGCCATTCCGCCCGGCACAACCTGGGCCTGCTTCACGGATTCGGTTTCTCACGCCGCCATGTCTGGCCAGTTTGCGTTTGAGCAGACGTTCTATTTGCCGGTCAGCGCCATGAAAGATCCGGAACGCTCGCCGTTGCGCGTATTGGAACGATTGGTGGGGCGCACGCTCGCATAAAGACCGTCTGTAACTCAAGAGGGTGTACCGTCCGAGCTTTCGCCTGGGCTGGGTTTCCGCTGCGCGCATCCATGCCTTCGGAAAGCTTTGACTATTGCCGAGACCGCCTGCTGCCAGCCCATTCCGTGGTCTGAGGGGCACTGTAAGTAACCTGCCAAGACCTACAGTCACTCTTACTAAGAGGCCACCAACCCCAACAGATTGGGCCATGTGCGTTCGTTATCTTCCGACTTACTATTACTTTACTTAAGTCGATATTACATAAGACGAGATGAAGCTTCTCGTTTCAATTATTTTGTTGAGTGTTGCCATGCGGGCGCAGAGTTTCACGGTGAGCCCTCCTGCGCTCCAGGAAGCGCCCAGCCAACATTCTTTCTGGACCATCGAGAACAAGGTGGATGTCGGCATCTTGGTGGGACTGATCGCCGCCGACGGCATTACGACTCAGCGCGGCCTGAACCAGGGCCTGCGCGAAGTCAATCCCGTTATGCGTCCCTTTGTGATCCGTGGCGCAGCCGGCGAGGCTGCAGGATCCGCTTTAGGTTTTAGCGCGGGAGTTGGAGTCGTGTACCTGTTGCATCGCAGCCACCACTACAAAGCGGAACGCATTACCATGCGGCTGATCGTTGCCGGTGAAGCGGGGTTCGTCGCCAATAACGTCGTCGCGATTCGCTAGGAGATAGGAGAGCGAATAGAACTCTTCTACGGCCGCCCCACTCCGGGCTCCGAACCCTGATTTCGGCGGGCAGCCCGCTCCCACGTTATAATTCCAGTCCGGAAGAATTTCTTCGACGATTCGGAGAATCCCCGGCTGCTTCCGCGCATCTTTATACCGAAGGAGTCTGCATGGCAATTCAGAAGACGGAAAAAATTTGGCACAACGGCAAGTTGATCGCCTGGGACGACGCCAACATCCACGTGATGTCTCACGTTGTGCACTATGGCTCTTCGGTGTTTGAAGGCATTCGCTGCTACGCACTGCCGAGCGGCCCCGCGATTTTCCGTGCCACCGACCACATGCAGCGCCTCATCGACTCCGCCCGCATTTACCGCATTGACATCCCTTTCACGCGCGATGAGATCGTGCGCGCCATGGTCGAACTGGTGAAACACAACGGTGTGTGGCCTTGCTACATCCGTCCCATCGTTCTCCGCGGATATGGCGAAGCCGGCGTCAACCCCTTCAACTCCCCCACCGAAATCTATATCTGCAATTACCCGTGGGGAAAATATTTGGGGACGGATGCCAGCGAAGGCGTGGACGTTTGCATTTCTTCGTGGACGCGGATTGCGCCCAACACTCTTCCTGCGATGGCCAAGGCAGGCGCGAATTACATGAACTCGCAGCTCATCAAGATGGAGGCGATCGTCAACGGCTACGCCGAAGGCATCGCGCTGGATGTGAGTGGTTACGTCAGCGAAGGCTCGGGCGAGAATCTGTTCGTCATCCGCAACGGCGTATTGCAGACGGCTCCGCTGGGCAACTCAGTGCTGCCGGGGATCACGCGCGACTCGGTGTTGCAGATTGCGCGCGACCTCGGCATCAAGATCATCGAGCAGCAGATTCCGCGCGAATCTCTGTACATCGCGGATGAGGTCTTTTTCACCGGCACCGCGGCCGAAATCACGCCCGTTCGCTCGGTCGACAAGATCGCCGTGGGCAAGGGCAAGCTCGGCCCCATGACGAAATCTCTACAAGCGGAATTTTACGGCATTGTCCGCGGCGAAAAGGCGGACCGTTATAATTGGCTCACTCCAGTCCCGGTGGGAGCGAAGCTGCCGGTGGGCGTCTAGCCTCGTCGGCGGCCTGCACGTCCTGCTTTGTTGAGCGTTTGTTGGAGTATAGTGAAATGCGCCTGATTCGGCGGCGACTTGCTTTGTTTTTGTCAACCCCCAGCCCATAAGGAGAACTGCTATGTCTGCTCCCACTCCCGATTTTGTTCTCGCCTATCGCGCCATGATGCTTGATGGCCTTGCCCGCGAAGTTGAAATTACCAAGAGAGTTCTGGCCGCCGTTCCCGATGCAAGACGGGACTACCGTCCGGACCCGAACGCGCGCACGGGCTGGGAACTGGCCTGGCACCTGGCCAACACGGACGTCCAGTTCATGGATGGGATCGCGGATCTGAAGTTCACTATGGCCGCTCGGGCGGAGTCGGAAAAACCCAAGACGGCTGCGGAACTGGTGGATTGGTACGACAGGAATATGAAACGCTCCGCGGATCGGGTTTACGCTCTGTCGTCGGCACAGTTGCTGACGCCGGTCCAGTTTTTCACCTTCAACCTACCGGCGGCGTTTTATCTGGCGTTCCTGAACAATCACAGCATTCATCATCGGGGCGAGTTGGCGACGTATTTGCGTCCGATGGGGTCGAAAGTGCCTTCGATCTACGGAGGGAGTTTCGACGAGCCGTTCCAGGCGGCGGCGTGAGGATTCGCCTAAATCCTGTGTCTCCAATTAAGCTGCCCTGCGGGGCAGCTTTTTTGTGGCCGGGTCCCTTATCGGGTCTTCTGTCGTCCGGTCCTTTATCAAAGACGGTCCCGCCGCCAGCGGGCAATGGTGCCGTTACTTCCGTCATCTCGTGCGCGGGGGCGGTTCGGGTCATGATAGGTAGGTAGCTGGAGTCCTGCCCCGCATGAATATCGACGACTTGCTCCGCATCGCAATGGAGCGCCGCGCTTCCGACTTGCATTTGAAGGTCGGTAACTATCCTCACTTGCGCATTGATGGCGATCTGGTGCCGCTGACCGACCAAGCGCGTGTGACCGCCGAAGACATGTTGAACATGGCTTTCAGCATGATGTCAGCGCGGCAAAAGCAAAAATTCAAAGAGACTACGGAAATCGATATGGCGTACGGCGTGGCGGGGCTGGGACGCTTCCGTGTGAACGTGTTTCAGCAGCGCGGCAATGTGGGGCTGGTGCTGCGCGTGATTCCGACGAAGATCCGCGCGCTCGACGAATTGTTTTTGCCGAAAGTAGTAGAACAGATCTGCGACATGCCGCGCGGTCTGGTGCTGGTGACCGGGGTGACGGGCTCGGGCAAATCGACAACGCTGGCCGCCATGATCGACCGCATCAACTCGACTCGCGCCGAGCACGTGATCACGATCGAAGACCCGATCGAATTCCTGCATCGCGATAAGAAAGGCTACGTGAACCAGCGCGAGGTTGAAGTGGATACGCCGTCGTTCTCGGCGGCCCTGCGCGCTTCTCTGCGTCAGGATCCGGACGTGATTCTGGTCGGCGAAATGCGAGATCTGGAGACGATCGGGACGGCGCTGCACGCGGCCGAGACCGGCCACATGGTTTTCTCCACGCTGCACACGCTGGATGCGGTGGAAAGCATCAATCGAATCATCGCCATTTTTCCGCCGCCGGAGCAGAAACAGATCAGGCTGCAGTTGGCGGCGGTATTGCGCGCCATTGTCAGCCAGCGTCTGGTGCGCCGGTCGGACGCCGAGGGCCGAGTGCCCGCGGTCGAAGTGATGGTGACGACGGCTTACATCCGGGAATGCATTCTGGTGCCCGAGAAGACGCGCGCCATTCGCGACGCGATTTCCTCCGGCACGTCGCAGTACGGCATGCAGACCTTCGACCAGTCGCTCTGGGATTTGTTCCAGGCGGGGCTGGTGAATTACGAGACTGCGCTGGAGAACGCATCTAATTCGGATGAGTTCAAGCTGCGGATGCAGGGGATTGCGTCGACCTCGGACATCTCGCGGCAATCGATGCAGTCGGCTGGGTTTGGGCGCTGAGATTGGGTGGATTGAGTTTATCCTGCTGAACGCTTTCGTTTGTAAACGTTCTTTCCTCCTTGAGACTTAGGCGCGCTTCGGCGCGCCCTTTTTTGTGGCAGAGCAGTTTCGCTGCGAACCTGCAGATCCCTCGCTTCGCTCAGGATGACAATTCATCAAACGTATCTAAAGCGGCTTCGACATGCGGACCAGGTGAACGGGAATCTTGGCGACCTGGTCCTCCGGGAACGGTAGGGTGCCGCTCTCGATGTATCCAAATCGCTGGTAGTAGGCGGGCAGTTCCTGGCGCACATTCACGAAGGTGAGATCCATAAAGCGGCAGCCGGCGGAGCGGGAGTGCTGTTCGGCGGCGTCGATCAGGCGGGCGCCGATTCCGGAGCGCTGGCGTTGTGGATCGACTGCCAGTAATCCGAAGTAACCGCGTTCGCCGCGAATTTCTGTGTAAACGCAACCGGCCAGTAGTCCGTCTTCGAACAGCATGAGGAATTTTCCTTTCGAAATGAGGGCACCAACTTTCTCAGGATCGGTACGATCGGCGTCGATGAAGAAACGTTCGGGACGAAAGGCGTCGTTCACCAGGCGCGCGATTGCGGGCGCATCGGCGGGTTCAGCGGCACGGATTTGCGAAGGATTTGGCAACGGTTGGATTTTACTTCAAGCAGAGGCCTGTGGAATGGATGCGCTCGACAACGGCCGCTGCAGTCTGCTTGGACGGGGCAGAGCCCGGTCTCCACACTAGCTAGTTGGGTTTGCGGAACTTACTGTCGGCTAGATAGCGGAGCATGATGGCGTCGGTGGCACTTTGGAATTTCTGCTCAATTTCGGGGGCTTGCACGGTGGCGTCCTGGCGCAGGGTCTGACGGAATTTCTCACCCATTTCGGAATCGCTGGTAACGACCTGCATGTAGAACCAGAGGAAGTGACGCATCTGGTCGAGCGTGGACTTGAGGACCTGGATGGACTCCATCTCGGGCGGATCGGCTAGGGCTTCCATCAGTTCGGGGTCGGTGGGGACCTGCATGGCGGCGCAGTTCAGTTCGCGCTGAATCACGCGCAGGTCGTCGGTAACACGCAGAATGCGGAGATGAATCTCTTCCATGCTTTCCCGGTTCTCGCGATCCATGAAATCCTTTCCGTCCCGACCAAGCTTCCTAGCGAACATCCCTACCCAACTTCCTGAACGGCGCGTTTTACTAAGATCGCATCCCGGAGCAGAGGGCGAAAGATTCCCCGTGTGCATGAGCTTCGGTAATTGAAGTTACCTTAGGTCGAAAGCCGCACGGGTCAAGCGATTTCAAGCGGTCATGCGGGTCACTTCACGGGACAGTGGCAGTCCGGCGGAGCGGATCTCGGGGACTTCGACGATGCGTGTACCCCGCACCTGCGATTCCACAGCCTCAACCAGGGCGAGTATCAATTGGTCAAGAGTAACCAGGCCGAGGCGCAGGGCGCCGGCGCGGGTGAACGGCAGCCACTCGCCCACTTTGTAGAAGGGCAGCAGCGCGTAAGGCCAGCGGTGTCCCGGTCCCAGCACATACCAGGGGCGGAGAATGGTGGAATTGAGAAGGTGTTCCTGAATCATCTTTTCGCAGTCGGCGCGCACGGCGATGTAGTCCTTCATCATCATTGGCGCGGGGTGGGCGACGCTGAGATAGATGAAATGATGCACACCAAGTTCGGCGCAAGCGGAGATGGCTTCGCGGGCGGAGACCAGATCAATGGCGCGAAACTCAGGGGCTTTCGCTGGGGACGGATGAGGGACACCGACTAAGTGGATGAAGGTATCGGCTGGACGAATGACTTGGCGGTAACTGTTGGCATCAAGCGCATTGCCGGAGACGACCTCGCAAGCAGCGGGCAGCTTGGCTTTCGATCCGGGACGGACCAGTACGCGAACTCGATGTCCACGCTCGAGGAGAATAGGGATGAGAGCGGTGCCGATGTAGCCGGTTCCTCCCGTGATGAAGACGCGGCGGGAGTCGGACGACTTCGGCAAGGGCTTGACTCTCAGCAAGAGACGAATATCGGAGATGGATGCAGCCACAGCGTTAGTACGCTCCTGGGGCCGTTTCGGATGTTCACAGGTGCGGCGGTAGTTACAGCCCGGGAAGAAGTTTAATCCAAGGGAGGGTCCGGGTGTGGTACAAACGGTTGCGCGATGACATCACCGCAAACTGGCCTAGTGCGGGCGATTGGCCGTTGGAGCCTTGTCGCACTGGCGGTGAACTCGATTATCGGGAGTGGAATCTTTGGGTTGCCGGCCACGGTGGCTGGGCTTCTCGGCAAACGCAGCGTTGAGGCCGTGTTGATTGCGGGGGCTGCGATGGGCGTGATTATGGCCTGTTTTGCCGAGGTGGCCTCGCAATTTTCCGAGGCGGGCGGTCCTTACCTATACGCGCGCGCGGCGTTCGGACGGCTAACGGGAATTCTGGTCGGCTGGATGCTATACCTGGGGCAGACGGCGGCTCCGGCGGCGAACGCCAATTTGTTTGTCATTTATCTGGCGGAATTCTGGCCGGCTGCGAAAGAACCATGGCCGCGTTTTGCGATCCTGACGTTGCTGGTGGGACTGCTGGCGCTCATCAACGCTCGGGGGGCACGGCAGGGGACGGCGGTGAGCAACGTGTTCACGGTGGCGAAACTCTTGCCGCTGCTGATGGTAGTGTCGGCGGGAGCTGCAGTTACGATCATCCATCCAGCGCCGTGGGGTGCGGCGGGACCGATGCCGGCAAGCGCGTGGATGAAGGCGATGGTGCTGCTGATCTTCGCCTACGGGGGATTTGAATCGGCGATGGCACCTATGAGTGAAGCGAAGAACCCGGGGCGGGACGCCGGTTTCGCGCTGTTCGCAGCGCTGATCGCCTGCACCGTGATTTATGCGCTGGTGCAGTGGGTAGTGGTGGGAGTGCTGAGGCCCGGAGCGACCTCGGACCGTCCGCTGGCCGAGGTGGCGCGCATCACGATGGGCAATCGCGGAGCTGCGCTGGTTGCGATCGGGGCGCTGGTTTCGATGTGCGGTTATTTGAGCGCCAAGCTGCTGGCGATGCCACGCGTTACGTTTGCGCTCGCGAAGGGGGGCGATCTTCCAGGGGTGTTTGCCGCAGTGAGCCCCCGGTTTCACACGCCCTGGTTTTCGATTCTGTTCTATGGGGCAGCCGTGTGGGGGCTGGCGATCATAGGGAATTTTACGTGGAATGTGACGCTGTCGGTGGTCGCGCGGCTATTCTACTACGCGGTGGTTTGCGCGGCGGTGATCGCTTTGCGGCGAAAGCAGCCGCTGGTTGCCGGTTTCCGGCTGCCTGGGGGGCAGGTGCTGGCCGTCCTGGGCGTCGGGATTGCGGTGGCGGTCGGGATTGCAGCCGTGCTGGCGAAGCAGGTGGAATTGAGTAAGTCGCTGATCCTGGCGGCGACGATCGGGGCGGCTTTGCTGAATTGGGCGTGGGTACGTCGAGCGGGGCTTTCAGAGTAGGACGGGTTTGATTTACTGAAGCACGCGGGCGGGGGCCCGTTCGGCTTCCCCTTCGGCTTCGCCCGGGACTCCCAGCAAAACGGCAGGTCCGTGCGCCACGGATGGTGGAGGGCTCTTGTTAAAGTTCCGACTCGTTTGCATATTTCTTGTTGCTTGCGTTGCTTGTTTCGCACAGCGCGAACCTGTGCTGAAGCAGATTGATCTACCGCACTCCTATTACTACAGGGAGATGTATCTGCCGCAGTTGACTACGGGACCGAGCGCGGTGGCCTGGTCCCCGGATTCGCGAAGCCTTGTGTACTCGATGGCGGGCTCCCTGTGGCGGCAGGAACTTGGCAGTAAGATGACGGAACAGCTTACATCCGGACCGGGCTACGACTATCAGCCGGATTCGTCTTCAGATCAGCGGTGGGTGGTTTTTGCGCGCTACGATCACGACGCCATCGAGTTGTGGTCGCTGGATTTGCAGGATGGACGGACACGGAAGATGACCTCTCTGGGCGCGGTGAATTTAGAGCCGCGATTCTCGCCTGATGGGAAGCGGCTGGCGTTTGTGTCGACGTCCTATAAGGGACACTTTCATATTTTTGTGGGCCGATTCGACGACGGAATACTCAGTGATGTGCGGCAACTTACTCCGGAGAATGTCAGCTCGCTGCCTCGTTATTACTATAGCCAAGTGGATCATGAGATCAGTCCGGTGTGGACGAGGGATGGCTCGGAAATTCTTTTCGTCTCGAATCGGGGGCATATTCACGGCACGGGCGGATTCTGGAGGACCAAGGCGGAGCCGAGCGCCGAAGCGGACGTTCATTACCGCGAGATTCATTACGAAGAGACGAACTGGAAGGCTCGTCCGGACTTTTCGCCGGACGGGAAACGCATGGTTTATGCGTCGTATCTGGGGCAGAACTGGCATCAATTGTGGCTCATGCCTGCGGCGGGCGGGGATGCGTTCCCGATTTCTTATGGCACTTTTGACAGCGTGAATCCACGATGGTCGCCGGATGGGTCGAAGATTGCGTTTATCTCCAATCGAAACGGGAATACGTCGCTGTGGATACAGACGATTCCGGGTGGAGAGCAGACGGAGGTTGTCGCGCGCGAACGGAAATACTTGAAGCCGATGGGGCGTATTTCGCTGCGCGTGGTGGATGCGGGTGGAAGTCCAGTAGCGGCACGCATTTTCGTAACGGGGGCGGACGGCTTGGCCTACGCGCCCGATAACGCATGGATGTATGCCGACGATAGCTTTGATCGCTCGGAGCGGCCGTTTGAAGCGCACTACTTCGACACTTCGGGCGCGTCTGAAATCACGGTCCCCGCTGGCGACGTCGAAGTGGACGTCATGCGTGGATTCGAGAACCATTTTGAGCAGCGTAGGGTGGAGGTTAATGCCGATAGCACCACGCAGCTCACCGTACGGGTGCGGCCACTTTTTGGAGAATCAAGCGCAATGCCGAATTGGGTGAGCGGCGATGTTCATGTGCACATGAATTATGCGGGGACGTATCGGAACACGCCAGCGCATCTGGTAGAGCAGGCGGCGGCTGAGAATTTGGCGATTGTTGAAGATCTGGTAGTGAACAAGGAGCAGCGCATTCCCGACATGGCGTATTTTTCGCCACAACTCGATCCGGCTTCGACCGCGGATCATCTGCTGCTGCACGGGCAGGAGTTCCACACGAGTTACTGGGGACATCTGGGGTTGCTGAACCTTACGCGCAACTTAATTCTTCCAGGATATGCGGCTTATCCCAACACGGCGGCGGCCAGCCTTTATCCGGCGAACGCGAATGTCGCCGACATGGCGCATGAACAGGGCGCGCTGGTGGGATATGTGCATCCTTTTGATAGTTTCCCTGATCCAGCTAAGGACGCTTCACTTACTGCCGAGTTACCCGCGGACGTGGCGCTGGGCAAAGTGGATTACATCGAGGTAGTTGGGTTTTCCGATCATAAGTCGACGGCGGAGGTGTGGTACAAGCTGCTCAATTGCGGTTTCCGGCTGCCCACGGCCGCGGGCACGGATTTTATGGGGAACTACGCGTCGTTGCGTGGGCCGGTGGGGTTGAATCGAGTGTATGCCCAGATGCCTGCCGAAGTGCCTCGTGGGCCGTTGAAGATTGGGCCGTGGCTCGACGCGATTAAGGCGGGGCGGACGTTTGCGACCAATGGGCCGTTGCTCACGTTCTGGCTGGGAGAGCAGCCGATCGGCGGGGAAGTGCGTCTGGAAAAGAAACAAGAGGTGCGGTTTTCCGCCGGCCTGTTTTCGATAGTTCCGGTGGATCATCTGCAAATCGTCTGCAACGGGAAGGTGGCGCGGGAGCTTGCGATGGATCGCGAACGCACCTCGGCACACGTCAACGGCTCGATCCCGCTGGAGGATAGCGGATGGTGCGTTCTGCGCGCTTTCAGCGATAAGGCGGAGTATCCGATTCTTGATCTTTATCCGTACGCGACGACCAGTCCGGTATACGTAAGCGTGGGGGGCGTCCCGGTGCATAGTGCGGGAGATGCGGCTTACTTCATCGCGTGGATTGACCGGCTGATTTCAGCGGCACGGAGTAATACTTCCTGGAACACGGAAGCCGAGAAACAGTCGGTGCTTTCGATGCTGCAGGAAGCGAGAGAGAAGTACGCGAAGATGAAGTAGGCCGAAACGTCGATCACAGATGCCGCCCGTAGCCATCATACAATCGCCGACAGTGTTCCAGAGCGGCGGCAAACCCATCCGCCTCGATGTCTACTTGCCGGAGGCAGTTGACGGCCCCGTTCCCGCCGTCATCGCACTTTACGGCGCGGGGGGCGGTGTTTCCGGCATGGAGCGCTACGCCAGCATGCTCGCGGCCCAGGGGTTCGCTGTGTACCTGCTTCATTATTTTGACCGCACCGGTATTGAATCCGCCGACAAGCCGACGATCGTCAAACAGACGATCGTCAAGCAGACGATCATGCGCAATTTTCCGCTGTGGATGAAAACGCTGTGGGACGCAACCAGTTTTGTCGAAACGCAACCGCCAGTCGATCGCGAGCGCATCGCTCTCCTGGGCTTTTCGCTCGGAGCCTACCTCTCGCTCGCCAACTCCGCGATCGACTATCGCGTAAAAGCCGTGGTCGAGTTCTTCGGAGGCATGCCCAAAGAGATGAATCTCTTCATGAGGCGCCTCTGTCCCGTGCTCATCCTGCACGGCGAGGCCGATCCGACCGTCCCGGTCGAAGAAGCCTACCAGTTGCAAAGGTTGCTGGAGAAGAAGGGAATCCCTTACGAAATCAGAATCTATGCCGGAGCTGGGCACGGTTTCGAGGACGAAATAGTCTGGCGCGACGCAGGTCTTCGAAGCCTGCAATTTCTGCAGAAATACCTAGCGGCGCCTGAACCCTAACCAGCTCACGTAGCGACGGCTGCCCTCGGCAGCGCTTTCTAAATTCGAGAAAGCCGAAACGGTGTGCTGAGCAAGCGCGCGGGGAGCATAACTGCGGCCCAGACGAGGGCGAGCGCGCCGTGGACGGCGATTCCAACGAGGCGGAAAGGAAGCAACAGCAGCCACACGATTGGATAAAGGACTAGCGCCAGCAGTGCCACGGGCCAGCACAGCACGAAGAGAAAGCACCAGAGCAGAAAGGCGACCATGAGGACACCTCCTCCTGAATAGTGATACGCGGGCAAGAATGAAGAAGTTCCCGCCGCCACACAAAACCGAGGACTGAGAGCTGAGAACTGATAGCCGAGAGCTGCTCTCGCTCACATTGTTTTCAGTTCAGGACTGACTTGCAACTTCGCTTCAGTTGCTTTCTGGACGTCGTCGACTGTGAGCCCCGGGGCAATCTCTTCGAGCAGCAAGCCTTCCGGAGTGACTCGGATGTAGGCCATCTCGGTGACGATCGTGTCCACGACCTTGACGCCGGTCAGAGGCAATGTGCATTTCTTCAGGATCTTCGGTTGCCCCTCTTTGGTTGCGTGTTCCATGGCGACGATCACGCGCCGCGCTCCAGCAACCAGGTCCATGGCGCCGCCCATACCTTTAACCATCTTGCCGGGGATCATCCAGTTCGCCAAGCTGCCGAGTTCGTCGACCTCCATGGCGCCCAGAACGCTGAGGTCGACGTGGCCGCCGCGAATCATGGCAAAAGAATCGGCGCTCGAAAAATACGCCGTGCCCGCCAATTCGCTGACGGTTTCTTTGCCCGCGTTGATCAGGTCCGGATCTTCCGTACCTTCGACCGGGTACGGCCCGATGCCGAGCATCCCGTTCTCGGATTGAAGAATAACGTCCATGCCCGGCGGAACATGATTGGCAATCAGCGTAGGCAATCCGATGCCCAGGTTGACGTAAAATCCGTCGCGCAATTCGCGGGCAACGCGCTTGACGATGCGCTCGCGTTTGTCGAGGTCTTTGGAGGGCTTTGCTTCCGTCGGCATCGTCTAGGTCTCAGGAAAATCCAAATTATACTAACCACTAATCACTGGCAACCGCTTTCCGTAATGTTCTCCTCTCGATCCTTCTTTCAAACAGTTCTCCCTGGAAGATTCGTTTTACGTACACGCTTGGCGTATGCACCAGGTCGGGATCGAGTTCTCCAGGTTCGACCAGGTGTTCGACTTCGGCAATGGTGATCTTGGCGGCGGTCGCCATCATGGGATTGAAATTGCGCGCGGTTTTGCGATAGACGAGGTTACCCCACTTGTCGCCCTTCCAGGCCTTGACGAAGGCGAAGTCGGCTTGCAGCGCGCGCTCCATGATATAAGTGCGGCCGTCGAACTCGCGTGTTTCTTTGCCCTCAGCGACCACCGTTCCGACGCCGGTGGGGGTAAAGAAAGCCGGAATGCCAGCGCCACCGGCGCGAATTCGCTCGGAGAACGTTCCTTGCGGAACGAGTTCGAGTTTTACGCTGCCGTTCAGCACCATTTGTTCGAGCAGTTTGTTTTCGCCGACGTAGGTTCCGACGTGCTGCCGGATCTGGCCATTGGCCAGAAGCAACCCCATGCCGACGCCATCGATGCCGACGTTGTTGCTGATGGTGCTGAGGTTCTTAACATCCTTGCGGGCGAGAGCGCGGATCAGGTTCTCGGGCATCCCGCACAAACCGAATCCGCCAACCATTATGGTGGCTCCGTCAAACACATCCTGGATCGCCTCTTCAGCGCTCGCGACAACTTTGTGCATAGCAGGAGAATTCTATAAGAAATGCCGCCACTCAGACAGCCTTCGCCTACCAGGGCTTCTCTGGCAATTCAGAAATGAAGCACGTAGTTCGAAGCAACGTTTCGAAACGCAGCCAGCTGTTCCGTCCGGGCGACCTCGTCCCAGCCTAGCTCTGGAGCCATCAAGTCGGCAACGGCGGGCGCCATTGCGAGGGCTGCGCGCGCGTTCAAGAACAGCGCGCGTGTACGCCTTGCGAGTACGTCTTCCACGGTGCGGGCCATCTCGTGTCGCACCGCCCAGAGCACCTCCGCCTTCACGTAGGGCAGCGCCGCATGCAGGGGTTCGCGGAGCCTGGCGTCGGTCTCGATGAGCTTGCGAATTTCGTACGCATCCGAACCATAGACAGCCAGCGAGCCGAACTGCTTCGCTTCATCGTGGAAGCCGTGGATACGCAGATGGTGCGTCACGCACGGTTGTTCCCGCAACTGCGCGAGCGTGGCCGCCTGATCGACGCAATCCTCGGCCATGTGGCGATAGGTCGTCCATTTTCCACCGCAGACGGTAACCAGGCCGGAGCGATCGATGTGGATGACATGATCGCGCGACAGCGTCGCCGTCCTGACCACGCCCGTTGCCCCTACCAGCGGCCGGATACCGGCGAATACGCTCAACACATCGTCGCGCGTAGGTGCTTTTGTCAGATACTGTCCGGCGGTCGCGAGAATGAATTCGATTTCCTGCTCCATGGCGACAGGTTCGAGCGTGGCCGCTGCAATGGGCGTGTCGGTGGTTCCCACCAGCGTGTGACCGTGCCATGGAATCGCGAATAAGACGCGGCCATCGCTGGTGTGCGGCACCATGACCGCGCTCTCGCCCTGCAGAAAGCTCGATTCGAAGACCAGATGAATGCCCTGGCTGGGAGCGATCATTGGAGTAGCGGAAGGCTCCGCCTTCAGCCGAAGCAGATCGCTGAAAGCGCCGGTGGCGTTGACCACAACTTTCGCGGCGGCGCGAAATTCGTTGCCGGTTTCGATATCGCGTGCTTTGACGCCGTCGACAAATCCCTGGGCGTCCTTCGTCAAGCCCATGACTTCGACGTAGTTCAGCAACGTTGCGCCCTGCTCGAACGCGGTGACCACCATGTGGATGAGCAGTCGCGCGTCGTCGAATTGTCCATCGTAGTAAACGGCGCCGCCGCGCAGGCCTTCAGTCTTCAGTGTTGGCAGATGTTCGAGCGTCTCTTCTTTGGAAAGAATGCGGGAGACGCCAAACCCGTATTTTCCGGCCAGCAACTGATAGAGCTTCAGTCCGAGACCGTAGAATGGAGCTTCCCACCAATCGTAGTTCGGGACGACGAATGCAAGGTCGTGCACGATGTGGGGCGCGTTCTGCAGAAGCAGTCCGCGCTCCTTGAGCGCTTCCATGACGAGGCCAATATTGCCCTGCTCCAGGTAGCGGACACCGCCGTGTGCCAGCTTGGTGCTGCGACTGGAGGTGCCCTTGCCGAAGTCGCTCTGCTCCAGCAAGAGCACATCGTAGCCGCGCGCCGCCGCATCGATCGCAACGCCAACGCCGGTTGCGCCGCCGCCAACGACGATCATGTCCCACGGTTTGGGATGCGCTTCGATGCGGTGCCACATGTCGGTTCGATTCATAGCTGCACTTTGTGTAGTGGAGAGCCGGGCGAGACGACCGCATCTCCACCTACGGCGATTCCACCCAATCAAACGAACGCGTCACCGCTTTTTTCCAAAAGCGATAAAGCCGCTCGCGAGATTCCCCATCCATTTTCGGCTCCCACCGGTGATCGACTGCCCAGTTGGCGACGAGTTCGTCGGTATCATGGAAGAAGCCGACTGCCAGCCCGGCGGCATATGCCGCGCCGAGAGCCGTGGTCTCCTTCACCATCGGACGAACCACCGGCCTCGCCAGAATGTCGGACTGGAATTGCATCAGCAGATCGTTGATTACCATTCCACCGTCGACGCGCAGCACGTCGAGCGTTATGCCGGAGTCTTTGGAGCTGGCCATAGCATCGGCCACCTCGCGCACTTGGAAGGCAGTCGCCTCGAGCACGGAGCGGGCGATGTGTCCTTTGTTCACGAAGCGCGTCAATCCGGCAATCACACCACGCGCGTCGTCCTTCCAGTATGGCGCATACAAACCGGAGAAGGCGGGAACGAAGTAGACGCCGCCGTTGTCGCTTACGGTTCGCGCCAGGGCTTCAATGTCTGAGCTCTTTTCAATGAGTCCCAGATTATCGCGGAGCCATTGCACCAAGGCGCCGGTAATTGCGATGCTGCCTTCGAGGGCATAGCGCGCCGGTTTCGGGCCGAACTTGTAGGCCAGCGTGGTCAGCAGGCCGGAGCTCGAGAGCACTGCTTTTCCCCCGGTGTTCATCAGCATGAAGCAGCCGGTGCCGTAGGTGTTCTTTGCTTCTCCTGGCTTGAAGCAGGCCTGCCCTACCAAAGCGGCTTGCTGATCGCCGAGATCACCAGCAATCGCGACTCCTGCAATGGCCGCCAGTTGCGCGGTACCGTACACTTCGCTGCTCGAAACAATTGTCGGCAGCATGTGGATCGGAATGCCGAAGTCTTTCAAGATTTGCCGATCCCACTGCAGCGTCTTGAGGTTCATCAACTGGGTGCGGCTGGCATTGGTCACATCGGTTACGTGGACGCCGCCATGCGGTCCACCGGTGAGATACCAGATCAGAAAAGTATCGATATTGCCAAACAGCAGATCGCCGGCTTCGGCTTGTGCGCGTGCGCCCGCAACGCTATTGAGAATCCAGCGAAGCTTGAGGCCGCTGAAATATGTAGCCAGCGGAAGGCCGGTCTGGGCGCGATAGCGGTCCTGTCCGCCAAGCGCAGCGAACTCGGCTGCCGCGGGAGCTACGCGGGTGTCTTGCCAGACAATCGCGTTGTAAACGGGCTTGCCACTTTTCCTGTGCCAGACCACAGTGGTTTCCCGCTGGTTGGTGATTCCGATCGCGGCCAGATCTTCCGGCCGCAGCCCTCGCGATTCCATTGCTTCCTGAATGACATGCTTCGTGCGGCGCCAAATTTCTTCGGGATCGTGCTCGACCCATCCCGGTTCGGGATAGATCTGCTCGTGCTCTCTTTGAGCGGCGCTCACGATGCTTCCGGAACGATCGAACACGATGAAGCGCGAGCTTGTCGTTCCCTGGTCAATGGCTCCAATGTAGCTTGCCATCATTGGGCCTCCTCTCCTGTTGCCCAGAGCTCACCCATTTTTGGCAGCGTCTGGAGTCTGGCGCCTGCGCGAGTTGGCAACGGTAAACACTACCAGGCGGCTCCCAGACGCGCTCCAGTGCACCATGTCCCCGCAGGGGCCAAAGCCAGCCTATTCTCCGGGTCATGAAAGACGCAAATGAGGAGAATTAAAAGAGTTAGCTGCGCCATCGGGCGGCTATAATTTCTACAGTAACATCCCATAAATTCTACTGTAACTGCCAGATAGCACGAAGGTGGACTGTAACTCAAAACGCGTCCGTGGCATCTTACATGCATAGTGGGGTTTGCGGCCCCGGCAAACCAGGAGTGTGGGGGTTCCGTGAAGCGTCTGGGAAAAGTTATTCGGTCTGTACAAGCCTTCGGCCGCGAGCTTTCCGGCAGGTCGAATGCGGTTGAACCGAAGCGCATGCCCGCGATCGGTCTCGCCTTGGGCGGAGGTTTTGCCCGCGGCATCGCGCACATTGGGGTTCTCAAGGTCCTCGAAGAAGAAGGCATTCCGGTTCGCATGGTAGCGGGCACCAGTGTAGGCGCACTAATGGGTGCCGCATATTGCAGCGGACTCACGATTGCGGAACTGGAAGAAATCGCTCACAAAGTTCGCTTCACCACCTTCGCGCGTTGGACCCTCTCGCGCTACGGCTTCGCCACCACCGACCGCATGGTCTCGTTTCTGACGCGAATTTTGAAGGTGCATACTTTTGAAGAGTTGCGCATCCCTCTCGGTGTAGCAGCCACCGATTTCAACACCGGAGCCGGAACAGTCTTTTCCTCCGGTCCGATCATCGATCCGGTGCGGGCGAGTTGCGCTTACCCAGGCATGTTCCTGCCAGTGGAGATAGGTGGCAGCTGGCTGGTGGATGGCATGCTCTCTTATCCGGTGCCGACGCGCCCTCTGCGTGAGATGGACGCGGAGCGCGTGCTGGCCGTGCACCTGAGAGGGCAGTGGTCGAAGACGAGTGCTCCCCGGCACTTCTTTGACGTGATCGGACAGTCGTTCGCTATCGCGCAGGACATGATGAGTGCGACATGGAGAAGCGCCGCCGACCTCGTGATCGAGCCCGATGTCGCGGGTTTTGACTATGACGACTTCAAACGTGCTGGCGAATTGATCCGCGTAGGGGAACTGGCGATGCGCCGCGCCCTGCCCGAAGTGCGGAACTGGTTGGAAGTTCCTGCGGAAACGGCCGTCCCTCTGAAAGCGCCGGCTCTGGCCATCTGAGGGAGCATATTTCGCCCGATTGGCTAGCGAGTCACACCCACCTGTAACCATGAGCACTCCCGTCTGTGATTCTGCGCACAGCGGTTTGGCAACCCATTCCTGTATCTAATGAGGGCAGCATTTCTATGAATGCCTTCAAAGATGCCGGGCACCTCTTTCGGCTGGCCGCGGTTTTCGTGGTCGGCGGCTTGGCGTTTGTGGGAGTGCGTGCGCTTCTGGTGCCGAAGAGTTTCGGACAGTACGGACACTACCGTGGAAATGCCCTCGCCGAAATCGCTGCTCGCCCGGTGAACTTCGCCGGCCACCAGGCCTGCGAAGATTGCCACGCCGACGTCCTGGAAAAAAAGAAGAGCGGTCGGCATGTGCATGTCAACTGTGAGGCCTGCCACGGACCACTGGCAAAACACGCCGATGATCCGGGCTCGGTCCAGCCCGCCAAGCTCGACACTGCCGTGTTGTGCGTCCGCTGTCACGAGGCTAACACTGCCAAACCGAAAGGATTCCCGCAAGTCGCTTCCGCCGACCACTCCACTGGGCTACCGTGCGATACCTGCCACCAGCCGCACAGCCCGGCGATCGACACAGGCGAGACGGCCAAAAAGACGACCGGGGGGACGAAATGAGTATTACCCGGCGCCACATGCTGCTCCTGTTACCGGCGGCGGCGGTCGCATGGAGACACGTCCTTGCCGGGACCCCGGAAGCTTCACCTAATTACAAAATGTCCGAGCACTGGTGGAGCATGCTGATCGACCTCCCCAAATGCATCGGCTGCGGGAACTGTGTGCGCGCGTGCCAGACCGAGAACGAGGTGCCGGACGGATACTTCCGCACATGGGTGGAACGCTACCACGTGACGGACTACGATATTGAAAATCCGCACGTGGACTCGCCCGACGGCGGCAAGAAGGGATTTCCTCCTGCCAAGGAAGAGGGAGGAAAGAATTTCTTCGTGCCCAAGCTGTGTAACCATTGTGCGGATTCACCCTGCACCCAGGTTTGCCCGGTGGGCGCGACGTTTATAAGCCCCGATGGCGTGGTTCTGATAGACAAGAAATACTGCCTCGGCTGCCGGTATTGTGTGCAGGCCTGCCCCTACGGTTGCCGCTTCATCAATCCGAGCACCATGACAGCCGAGAAGTGCACTCTTTGCTATCACCGGATCACAAAAGGGCTGACTACCGCTTGTTGCGAAGCGTGCCCGACCGGCGCGCGCCAGTTGGCGGACTTGAAAAACCCCAAAGACCCGATTCATGAATTTCTGAAGACCCACAGCGTTCAGGTCTTGAAGCCCTACATGGCGACCCATGCCAAGGTCTTTTACAACGGCCTGGATGGTTCTGTGCGATGAGACTCGATGCGATAAGGAGACCGTGACCGGCTATGCCTGGCGTTGAAGGCTTCATGTACCCGAACGAAGTGGAGCTCCAGTGGAGCGTATTGATCGTGTTGTACCCCTTTCTTACGGGGCTGGTAGCCGGCGCTTTTATTCTGGCTTCACTGGAGCGCGTTTTCCGGGTGCAGGCGGTAAAGCCCACCTATCGACTGGCGCTGCTGACGGCATTGGCCTTCCTGCTGGTGGCGCCGCTGCCGCTGCAACTGCACCTTGGACATCCGGAACGGTCGTACGAGATGTACCTGACGCCGCACAAAACATCCGCCATGGCCATGTTCGGGTTTGTGTACCTGTGGTATCTGATGGCGGTCCTGTTGCTCGAAATTTGGCTCGACTACCGGCGCGACATCGTGTTGCTCTCCCAATCCACTACCGGATGGAGGCGTTTGATCTATCGGCTGATGACGCTCGGATCGAGCAACATCAGTGAGCACGCACTTGCGATTGATGACCGAGTCGGCTGGCTGGTTACCCTTATCGGCATCCCCTCGGCGTTCCTGCTGCACGGATATGTAGGGTTCATCTTTGGCTCCGTCAAAGCGAACCCGTGGTGGTCGTCGCCGCTCATGCCGGTGGTGTTTATCTTCTCTGCCATGGTGTCGGGGATCGCCACGGTGATGCTGCTCTACATGCTGTTGACGTGGGCCCGCAAAGAGACAATCGATATACGCTGCGTGGATACCGTGGCGCGCTACTTGTTCTACACATTTATCCTCGATTTCAGCCTGGAAATGCTTGACCTGATTCATCGCATCTACGAGTCCGACGAATCATTTCGCAGCCTGGATTTCATGGTCCATACCAAGCTGTACATGTCGCACATTGTGATCCAGATTGTGCTCGGCACGGTTGCTCCCATTGCGCTTCTCGGCTTGACCCAAGTGTTGAGGCTCGGCGAAATGGCCCGCAAACGCATTTACGCCGTGGCCGGATGCCTGACCCTGGTCGGTATCTTTGCCATGCGTTGGAACGTCGTGATCGGGGGCCAATTGTTTTCCAAGAGTTTTCTGGGCTACACGACATACAAGATGGGACTGATCACGCGCGAAGGTTTGCTCGTAGCCATCGCTCTGACCATTCTGCCATTAGTCATTTTGTGGGTGCTGGTTAGGCTCCTGCCTCCGTGGCCGGAGAAGAACTTAGGCTCGCTTCCGGACGCCGCGCCTGCGCACTAGATTCCGAGCGTCAGGTTTCGCGCACGACGTTCGATCAGTATTCGTTGCCAGCCTCAAAGCGAGTGGAGATTATGGATGATCTCGACGCTTTAGCACGGCTTACCGCACGCATCGAGACCCTGGAACGGCGGGTCTGCAATCTGGAGCATCCATCTGCAGCAGCCGCATCTGCTCCCACCGCACCGGCTAATCCTGCTTCTCGCTCAATGTCAACCGGGCCAACGGTAGAGACATTCCCAGCCGCGCAAGATGGCGGAGTGTTCCCGGTGCTGGGCAAGGCCATGCTTGGAATCGCGGGCGCCTATGTGCTCCGGGCTGTGGCCGAATCCGGCTCATTTCCAAAGTCGGCGGTGGTTGTTCTGGCGCTTGCTTATGCGGGGACGTGGCTGGTCTGGGCGGCGCGAGTCCGGGCTGAAGCGCATTTTGTGCGCGCTGCCTATGCCACCACCGCAGCCTTGATCCTTGCTCCTATGCTTTGGGAGCTGACTCTGCGATTCGAGGTGTTGCCCACCTCGGTGACCGCCGGCGTGCTCAGCGTTTTCGTGGTCACCGCATACGCGCTGGCCTGGAAGCGCAGTCTGGCATCGGTTGTCTGGGTGACCAACGTCGCCGCAGTCCTGACCACCCTCGCGTTATTGATTGCCACACACGATCTGGTGCCGTTCGTTTCGGCGCTCCTCCTCATGGCGCTGGCCAGCGAAGCGGCGGCTGGTTTCAACCACTGGGTGAGGCTCAGGCCGCTGGTCGCCGCCGCGGCGGATCTTGCGGTTTGGATTCTGCTCTACATCTACTCCCGCCCGGAAGGTATACCGTCGGAGTATAGAAACGTCGCGACTCCGGTATTGCTGGCGCTAGGGTGCATTCAGTTTCTGATCTATGGAGCCAGCATCGTTTTCCGGACGACGCGGCTGCGCCAGAAGATCAGCGTGTTCGAGATCGCGCAGAGCGTCATTGCGTTTCTGCTGGCTGCATTTGGCATTCTGCGTTTTGGAGCAAGCGCCGGTGTGCCGGTGTTAGGGGCACTCTGTTTGCTGTTCGCGGCAGCATGCTATTCGCTTGCCTATGCTTATTTCGACCGCTATCACGAAGAACGCAACTACCACGTCTATGCCACCTGGAGCGGGGCTCTTTTCCTCGCGGGCACGTCGCTCTGTTTGCCGCCGACGCCGTTGGCGTTGTGCTTGAGCGTGGCCGCGATCGTGGCTACGCTGCTGGGCGTGCGGGCGTCTCGCCTGACGCTGGAATTCCACGGCCTGGTATATCTGGCTGCGGCGGCATACGCATCGGGGCTGTTGGATTATGCGGGCCGCGCCTTGGTGGGGACATTCCCAGCCGTGCCCGGATGGATTGTCTGGATTGTCGCCGCCTCGGCGGTTGCGTGCTACGCGGTCGGAGGCCGGTTCCGGACAGAACGATGGAACCAACGCTTGCTGCAAGTGCTTTCGGCGGTCCTGGCGGTGGCTGCGGTGATCACGTTCATGGTTTCCGTGCTGGTATGGCTGGCGGCGGTCGGCATGACTCCCGGCGCATCCCAAGTCGCCGTCATCCGCACTCTGATCACTTGCGCCGTCGCGCTCGCGCTTGCCTTCAGTGGCACGCGTTGGCAGCGGAGTGAACTGGTGTGGATTGCCTATGGCACACTGGCTTTGGTCACGGCGAAGCTGCTGTTCGAAGACTTGCAACACGGGCACCCGGGATCCACGGCCGTGTCGATCTTCCTGTACGCGGTGGCTCTGATTCTCGTCCCTCGCATGGCGCGCGTTGGGCGGCGCGCTTGAACCTGATGGCAAGACTGCCACGTCGCCACAACGAGCAGCTATCGGTGACGAACGAAAAGCAGCCATTGCGGCCAAGCTCCAGCAGGCAACCCGCATTCTATCCTGTGCAACTAAAGAATTAGTTACCTTTCGCCATGTGGGGCGTCTAAGGAGCAGGAGGGGATTCAGTGCCGCCCAGACAGTCTGAAACTTTGACCGAAGCCGAGCTGCGGATCATGAACGTGCTCTGGGAAAAAGGTTCGGGCACGGTTCAGCAAGTCCTTGATTCTATTACTGAAAATCCACCCTTGGCCTATAACTCTGTGTTGACGACCATCCGTGTTTTGGAGAGAAAGGGCTATTTGAAACATCTCAAGGATGGCCGGGCGCACGTGTATACGCCCCTGGTCGGGCAAAAAGATGCTACGCGTTCGGAAATCCGACATCTTGTGAATCGCTTTTTCAAGAACTCTCATGAGCAACTGGTCTTAAACCTCCTTGAGGACCAGGGCATCGGGCCGGGGGAAATTGGCCGCCTCCGGCAGATGCTGATTCAGAACGACACGGTTCAGAAGGGGACGATTCGGAAGGACGCGGAATGAGCTGGCTCTTTCTGCCGACAGTGGCGCAGATCTCGGTCGAGCGCATTCTCAACGCGCTCCCCGAAGGATTTCTGATTGCCCTCTTTGCTTGGGCCCTGTTGCGAGTGTTTAGTCGGCAAAATTCGGGTACCCGATTTGCCGTCTGGTTCCTGGCGCTGCTCACGGTTGCTGTGCTTCCTGTGCTGGGCGCCTTCACCGAGGAGAGGGCGGTAATTGGGGCGGGGAGCGGTTGGGGAAGTGCGCGTCCTGCAATCACAATACCCGCCGGATGGGCACTTTTCGCATTTCTCGCGTGGACTCTGGGGACGAGTGTGGCGATGCTCCGCTTGGCGACTGCGTTCTGGCGCCTTCGCGAACTGCGCCGTGGTTGCAGTCCGATCGTCCCAGTGAATCTCGATTCCGCGGTGCGAAAGACGCTGGCCTCAATCGGCGCGGGCTCAATCAGAGTCGCGACATCAGAGTACGTGCGCGTGCCCAGCGCCATCGGTTTTTGGAAGCGGACAATCCTCTTGCCCGCCTGGGCGATGCGAGAACTGGCACCCGAGGATCTCAATGTCATCCTGCTGCATGAATTCGCGCACTTGCGGCGTGGGGATGACTGGACAAACCTCATTCAGAAAATCGTGCGTGCTCTATTCTTCTTTCATCCCGCAGTGTGGTGGATTGAGAATCGGCTCTCGGCGGAACGCGAAATGGCTTGTGATGATGCCGTGCTGGCCGAAACTGCCAACCCGCACGGATACGCCACCTGCCTGGTCTCGCTGCTGGAAAAGAGTCTGGAGCATCGTCTTTCGGACCATCCACCCGGCCATCGACGGTCGCTGGCTCAGGCCGCTGTGCACCGAGCCCGGGAAGCTTCGCGACGACTGGCACAGATTCTAGACAAGAACCGGCCGGTCGCCACGCGAGTCTGGAAGCCGGCGCTGGTGATGATCGGCGCTTTCTCCATGGTGTGTCTCGCGGCGCTGCCGCATGCACCTCAGTTCGTCGCGTTCGATGACGGCACGACGGCTAGCAATTCCAATTCTGTGTACCCGGCCGCGAGCAGCCAGCCGTCGTTGCGGTCATTGGCGTCCTACAATGGAGAGTCGGGCCCCGCCCGGCTGGACGGGCGTAACGCCCGTCGCTCCACTACACATCCACAAGCTGTTGCCGCACGCCAGCCTGCTCCGGCTCGAACAGTTGCCGCGCGATTGAACGTGGCATCACCACACGAAAGAGTAGTTGAAACAAATGCAAGTGCGAATCAGGAAATCGTGCCTCAATTTCGAACGCTGGTCTTTATTGAAGCCACACAGTACGTGACCTCCGATTCATCGGTGTGGAGAGTTCAGGTGTGGCGAGTGACGTTGGTGAGCGCAGTGCGCGAACGGTTGGCGAGGGTGCCTGTGGCCAGTTCGATTTAGAGGCCCAAAATTTTTTTGCAGCTAGCAACTACATAATTAGTTGTACAAGGAGAAAAGAAAATGAAGATGTGGAAAGAACGTTGTAAAGCAGTGGTAACCCGGCGTCTGCTAGTGGCCCTCATTGCCGTCGTGGCAGTTGGGTCCGTGGCGACGTTCAACTTTGCGAAGGCAACCGCAGCGGCGGCTCCCGCTCCGGCCGCGGCGCCGCTTGATGACAACAGTGTCGGAGCGCTGCTCACGCTCGACCGCGCAATGGAAACGCTGGCAGCACGAGTTACGCCAGCAGTCGTGAACGTGACGGTAGTGTCGAAGGGCAACCCGCAGCAGAGCGGACTGGAAGGCATGCCGGATATGCAGCAGTTCTTTGGCCCGGGCAATCCTTTCGGTCGTCAGTTCCAGATGCCGTCACAGCCGCAGAACAGGATGGAGCATGGATTGGGCAGCGGCGTCATCATCTCTCCCGACGGCTATATAGTCACCAACAATCACGTGATCGACGGAGCCGTCGATATTCGCGTCACCATGAGCAACAAGGAAGTTTTGCCGGCGAAGTTAGTGGGTGCCGATCCGCTGACGGATCTCGCGGTCATCAAGGTCAATGGAACCAACCTACCGAGCGTGCCTTGGGGTAACTCGGCCAATCTGCACCCGGGACAAACGGTGCTCGCCTTCGGGAATCCTTACGGGTTCCGCTTCACGGTGACGCGCGGCATCATCAGCGCGCTGAACCGTCCCAATCCTGACGCCAATGATCGGCACAAGCCGGGCGAGTTCATCCAGACCGATGCCGCCATCAATCCCGGAAATTCGGGCGGAGCGCTGGTGGACGCGCGCGGCGAACTCATCGGCATCAACACGTTCCTGATTTCATCCTCGGGATCGTTTTCAGGCATGGGTTTCGCGATTCCGACCCAGATTGTCGAGCCCACGGTGGAGACATTGATTCGCGACGGCAAAGTGACGCATGCCTTTATCGGGATTCAGATCTCCGACGTCACTCCCGACAACGCGAAGTTCTTCGAGATGAAGAAAGCTGAGGGAGCGTTGGTCTCAGAAGTTGAGCCGGACGCGCCCGGAGCGAAGGCCGGTCTGCGCACCGGGGACGTGATTAGCGAACTCGACGGAAAACCCGTGACCGACGCCGGACAGTTGCAGATGATCGTCGGACAAAAACGGCCCGGTGAAACGATCCATCTGCAGGTAATGCGTGACAGCAAACCGACGATCATTGTGGTAACGCTCGAAGCACTCGGCGGGGACAAAGGCACTGAGATCGTCGGCAGTGAGCACGGAAAAGGGCGTTGGGGGCTGAGTCTCGCTGACTTGACTCCAGATGTCCGAAATGAAGTGCAAGCGCGACCGTCAGTTCATGGCGCCGTTGTGGAGGACGTCAAGCCTGGCAGCCCGGCCGATAACGCCGGCTTGCAGCGTGGCGATGTCATCATGGAAGTGAACCGGCATGCGGTGAAGTCCGCTTCCGAAGTGGCACAGGCGCTATCGGGTGTGCCGAACGGCCAGGACGCACTCGTGCTGGTGTGGTCAAACGGAGGCAGCACCTTCCGCGTGTTGCATCCCTCCCAAGGCCAGAGCTAGCACTGATGACAAGTTGCGTGCTGCGTTCCGCCGACCTTCATAGGGCGGGACGCAGTGCGCATTTTCTTTCTCACACCCCCAGAATTGCCGGTGGAGCGCCAGGCGTCCCCGCCCGGCTGGAGGATCCTTAGCTCGCGGACAGACCGAAGTCATCGCCCGCCGATGCGCTCCATCGACAATTCGAATTGGACTTCACACGAACCGGATATTAGAGTCTTAGCATCAACGCCATTAGGATCAGCGACATATGGAAAGTAGCGGGAGCCCAATAGAATCTGCCACCCAACACGCACCATGGTAATCACCAATCCCGCTGCCGATATAGGAAGTTGTATTTTCGCCGATAGAATAGTCTCAGGATAGTTCTTCTAAACCGTGTTCGCGTCCCAAGGAGCACTGGGTGACCGTCTATGGGACCTGGAGAACTCAAGCAAATGGAGACAAGACTGGACCAATCGAATGAGCTAGTGGAGGATCGAGACCACGCTGCCTGCTCTCTCGACGCCAGCTATGTGCTGACGTGGGAAGAGATTGCGAACTTGGCGGCGGAGCCCGGCAAGCCAGCCGAGACCTTGATGAATGTTGTGGCGTTAATTGCCCGAAGGTTTGGCACCGATGTTTGCTCCGCCTATCTGCTGGAGCCCGACCGCGCCAATCTCGTTCTGGCCGCGACCCTCGGATTGCGCCGGGAATGCGTCGGCAAGCTTCGCATGGCCGTTAGTGAAGGACTCGCCGGCCTGGTCGCGGAACAGGTTCGCCCGGTGGCTGTGGAACAAGTCAGAACCCATCCTCGATTCAAGTATTTCAGTGAAGCCGGCGAGGATGCGTACCAATCGTTCCTGGGAGTTCCTCTAATCGATCGCGGTGTGCTGCAGGGCGTTCTGGTGATTCAAACCGTAGAGGCGCGGGTTTTTCCGGAAGATGAGATTCGTCTGCTTACGGAGGCCGCGAAGCGGGTTGCGCCCGTTGTTAGTGAAGCGCGCACACTCGACCGTTTCATTGCGCCTGTTCAGGAGCGGCTCTGGGCGCTGGCCCGCAACCTGTGGTGGAGTTGGGATCACGATTCCTCCGGCTTGTTCCGCGATCTCGATCCACTGCGCTGGAGTCAACTCAATCACAGTCCGGTCTCTCTGCTGAACGAGTATCCGCTCGACAAACTCGAAGCCCGCGCCACCGAACTCGCCCTGCACAGCCGGATCAACTACGCCTATCGTCGCTTGCGCGAGTACCAGGATGCGGAGCGCACCTGGGGCGCGCGTCACGCCGGTGTGCTGCGACCCCGTCCCGTGGCTTATTTCTCCGCAGAATTTGGCGTGCACGAGTCTCTCCCTGTCTATTCCGGTGGACTCGGAGTTTTGGCTGGCGATCACATCAAGAGCGCCTCCGATCTCGGCATCCCCCTCGTCGGCGTAGGCCTGTTTTATGGCCAGGGATATTTCCGCCAGCGCCTCGATCGCGACGGCTGGCAACACGAAGAGTACCTGGAGACCGACGTCAACCAACTTGCGATGGAAACAGCGATCGGGAAAAACGGCCGACCGGTCGTGGTGCAGGTCGATACCCGCCACGGTTCGATCCGCGCAAAAGTATGGCGCGTGAAAGTGGGTCGCTGTGATTTGTTTCTGCTCGACTCCGACGTAGAAGGCAATACTCCCGAAGACCGCGAAATGACCTCGCGTTTGTACGGGGGCGATGGCCGCGTTCGCGTGCATCAGGAACTGCTTTTGGGCGTGGGCGGCCTGCGCGCTCTGAAAGCGCTCGGCATCACACCGGGAGTTCTGCACCTGAACGAAGGACACAGCGGGTTTGCCGTTCTCGAAGCGATTCGGCAACGTATGGAGGAAGAGGGCATTAGCTTCGAAAAGGCCGTGCCGCGGGTGGCCCGTGAAGTGGTCTTCACCACCCATACTCCGGTGCCCGCCGGCCATGATCGCTTCGATGCCGATCTTGTCGAAGAGCACCTCGGACCTCTCCGCGAGGGCCTCGGTCTTTCCAAGCAAGCCTTCATGGCCCTGGGACGCGAGGATCCCGAAAGCGACGAACGTTTCTGCATGACCGTGCTTGGCCTGCGGCTTTCTCGGCGCGCCAACGCAGTTTCCTCACTGCACGGTGAAGTCTCCCGCGCGATGTGGACGGGACTCTCTCCGGGCAAGCCGGAAGACTCGGTTCCCATCGGACACATTACCAATGGCGTCCATGTCCCTTCCTGGCTGGCTCCGCAGATGTTTCGCCTCTACGATCGCCATCTCGGCACGGGATGGCACTTGCGCAGCAGTGAGGCCAAAATCTGGGATGGAATTGACAACGTGGACGACGGCGAACTTTGGGAGACTCATTTCAACCTGAAGTCGCGAATGATCGAGTTTGTGCGCCGCCGCGCTGTCAAGCAGGCCGCGCGCCGCGACGAACCGCGCGGCGTGCTGCAGCAACTGGAACGCGTCCTCAGTCCCGATGCGCTGACCATCGGTTTTGCGCGCCGTTTTGCCACCTACAAGCGCGCCAATCTGATTTTGGCGGACATCGAAAGAATCGCCAGCATGGTCAACGACCCGAAACGTCCGGTGCAGTTCGTATTTGCCGGGAAGGCGCATCCTCTCGATGAACCCGGCAAGCGCGTCCTGCAGCAGATTGCCCAATTGATGCGCGACCCGCAGTTTTCCGATAAATTCGTCTTCGTCGAGGACTACGACATCAACGTCGGTCGCCATTTCGTGCAGGGGGTCGATGTCTGGCTTAACAATCCGCGGCGTCCGCTGGAAGCCTCCGGAACCAGCGGCCAGAAAGTCGTCTTGAACGGCGGATTAAACCTCTCTGTACTGGACGGCTGGTGGGCGGAAGCCTACGACGGCTTGAACGGCTTCGCCATCGGAAACGGCAGAACTCATTCCGACATGAATGTTCATGATTCCCGCGACGGGGAGGATCTAATGCGCGTTCTTCGCGAAGAAGTGATCCCTCTCTACTATCATCGCGATCGCGACGGGCTGCCGCGCGGCTGGATCCAACGCATGAAGCGCACCATACGTACCCTCGGCTGGCGCTTCAACGCCGATCGCATGGTCATGGATTACACGCTCAAGTGCTACGTTCCGGCGGCAGGCGGCACCTCGAGCGACCTCCGGCTGAAAATGTGAGAGACACAGGCGATCCAACCTTGTTGTGATGGAGAGCCGGGCGTCCCCGCCCGGACTAAGTTCAGTATGAGGCAGGGGCCACTGCGTCTTCGGGATACGCCGGCATGCCGAACTCGGGAACGTCGAGGCCTTCCTCTTCCGCCTCGGGTGCCACTCGCATGCTTTTCGCTTTGTTGACGCACCAGAAGACAACGTAAGTTGCGCCGAACGCCCAGGCGGCAATAAGAGTTGCTCCCATGAGCTGGCAAAGGAACTGCCGCGTATCCCCGTGGAGTAGGCCTGTTACTCCTTGTCCGGCACGGCCCAGGTACGACGTTGCGCCCACGCTGTTCCATCCAGCGCCGTAGGCGCCGTCGGCAAAGATGCCCACGCTGACCGCGCCCAGCCAGCCACAGTAGCCGTGCACGGAAATCGCTCCGCATGGGTCATCGACCTTCAGAACGCGGTCGTTGAACAGAACTCCGCCGCACACCAACAGGCCGGCGAGCGCGCCTATGATGACCGCCGAGGTCGGCGACACAAAGGCGCAGGGAGCGGTAATCGCAACCAGCCCAGCCAGCATGCCGTTGCACGCCATCGTGATATCAGGCTTTCCGAACAGGAAGTACCACAAGACCATCGCGACCGCTGAACCCGCAACCGCGGCCAGATTGGTATTCACGGCAATCACGGAAATGCGCAAGTCGGTGGCGCCCAGCGTCGAGCCCGGATTAAATCCCATCCAGCCGAAGAGCAGAATGAAGGTGCCCGTCACTACGTACACGATGTTGTGCGCGGGGAAGACGCGGATTCTCCCGCCGGGACCATACTTGCCCAAGCGCGGACCGAGAATGACGGCCAGGGCCATGGCGCAGAAGCCGCCCACTCCATGGACCACCGTGGAACCGGCAAAGTCGACGTACCCGTGGCCAAGATTCAACGTGGTTCCGATTTGCGACATCCATCCGCCACCCCACACCCAGCAACCGGAGATAGGATAAAGAATTGCTCCGATGAAGAGTTCACAAAGCAGGAAGGCCCAGAAGGTGATCCGCTCACAGATGGCGCCGACGATGATGTACCCAGCGGTCTCCATGAACACGACTTCGAACAGAGTCAGGCAGTTGCTGGCGCTGTCGTAGGCCGGGCCGGTAAGAAAAAAGCCCTTGCCACCGACGAATCCCCACGATCCGCTGCCAATCAGAAACTTGTTGAGCGTGGGGATGCCGCCCAGGTTGGTGGGCGCGGCATTGATGGCAACCGCTCCAAACTGGAACGCATAGCCGACGGCGTAGTAGGCCAGGAAGGCGAACACGTAGGCCGCGAAATTCAGCATCATCAAGTGCGCGACATTTTTCTTTCGCACCAGTCCGCAAGTTAGGAGCGCGAAACCTGCCTGCATGAAAAGGACGAGGTAACCCGTATTCAACGTCCAGGCGAAATTGGTGGCTACGCGGACGTGCCCCACACTGTCGGCGAGCTTCACCGCGAGCGGCTCTTTCGCCGCTTGCGCCTGATAGTCGTCGAATGCCTTCTTGTTCGTAGCGTAGTCCGGAGCGGTTTTGTCGCTGGGCGCAGCGACGACGAAAGAATTACCGGCGGCGTCCACGGCGGTAGTTTTGTCCCCAGTTGCTATACCCGATGGATCCGGCTTTGGGCCTTCATCCGCGAGGCAGGGCGCGGCCAGCGCAGCGAACATCCCGGCGGCGAGAAGGATGGCCAGAATAGATACGGATGATAATGACCGGGGTATCAGGCGCGTGTCGGGCTTCTTCGTCATGGAAGTGCTCCTATTTCTATGCGATAGATCGTTCTTGCGGAATAATGCGGCGTGCGGAGGGGCGGCGGCGTGAAATACGGCATGAAATGTCTTCGCAAGCCTCCAACTCGCGGGCTGCAATAGTTCCCCACACTAAATGCCGGTGATCGGCTGAGTCCAATAGATATTTCTTCTTGCAGCTATCGGAAAACCTTTCAAAAAACACTGAAGCTTCACGGCCCCGAAAGTGCTCGAAACGAGTCCCGAACCGCGCTTTCGACTTGACAGGTGCGTGGGACCATTTACTATAGATGAATATTTATGCATGATAATGGATAAATATGCCTCAACGAAGAAATCACGTTATCAGGAAGGCGTGAAGCAGATTTGATGACGGCCAAACTCAAAACTGCGGTTCTCGGCGCGACCGGTTATTCCGGCCTCGAACTCGCGCGCCTTCTCGGCCGGCATCCGCGGACTGAAACGCCCTTGCTCTTGCGGCGCAGCGCGGAGACCGCTGAGTCCGGCGGGCCTGGATTGCCGCACCAAGGACTGCCACAGCAAGGATTGCCGCACATTTCCGGTAACGGCCATTCGCCGATCCAGCCGTTCTCGTGGTCCGCGCTAGAGCAGAATGGCGTGGAACTGCTGTTCCTGGCTACGCCGCATGCCGTTTCTCGCGAACTTGTTACCGAGGCGATGACCAGCGGGCTGATGACCCGCGGGCTGCGAATCGTCGATCTTAGTGGCGCATGGCGGCTGAAACGGGAACAACATCGCGCCGTGTATGGCTTCAAAGATGCCAACGCGCAGATTGCGGCGGAACTGACCGAGCGCGCCGTGTACGGTCTGCCCGAATTGAAGTCGAATGCGGACCGAATCTCGTCGGCTGCTCTGGTTGCGAACCCAGGCTGCTATGCGACTTCTGTCATTCTTGCGCTGGCGCCCTTGCTCTCGGCCGGCCTTGTGGATTGCGATCGCGGCATCATCTCCGATTCGAAGTCCGGCGTATCTGGCGCCGGCAAGGAGCCCACGGCGCGTACCCACTTCGTTTCGGTGGCCGATAATTTCTCCGCCTATTCAGTCTTCGGACACCGTCACACTGGCGAGATCCTCGAGCAGTTGGCGCTCGGTTCGGGACAGTTGATCTTCACTCCTCATCTTCTGCCAATCCCGCGCGGCATTCTGTCCACGATTTACGTGCACCTGAACCGCGAAACGATGGCAGATGAGATTCAGAGTTGTTTCCAGGATTTCTACAAAGGCAAGCGCTGGGTGCGCATCTTTCCCGCTTCGAGTTTGCCGGAGATCCAATTCTCCGTGCACACCAACTACTGTGACCTCGGCTTCTGCCTCGCGCGCGATGGCCGCCGGCTCGTGGTGGTTTCGTGTCTGGACAATCTGCTCAAAGGCGCAGCCGGACAAGCCGTGCAGAACATGAACCTCATGTACGGCTGGGACGAAGCGGAGGGTCTGCAATGAAAATTGTCGTCAAGATCGGCGGCGCTGCACTGGAGGATAAAGAGACGCTCAAGAAGTGCGCGCAGGCGGTGGTGCAGCTCGCCGAAGACGGACATCTGGTCGCCGTCGTGCACGGCGGTGGCAGCGCGCTGACGCGTACCCTGAAACTCCTCGGAAAGACGAGTGACTTCGTCCACGGACTGCGTGTTACTGACGCCGAGACGCGCGATGTTGCTCTGATGGTACTCGCCGGCATCGTAAACAAAAGCTTGGTCGCGGCGATCGCCGCTGCCGGGCGGCCGGCCATCGGTCTTTGTGGCGGCGATGGCGGCGTCTTTCGTGCCCGCAAGAAACAGGACGCGGAATACGATTTGGGATATGTCGGCGAAATCTGCTTTTCGGAACCGCGCTGGCTGAAGGCCATCTGGGCCGAAGGCGGCATTCCCGTGCTCTCCTCGGTTGCGCTCGGAGGTGACGGGGAGTATTACAACGTGAATGCGGACCAAATGGCCGCCGCCTGCGCCATCGCCTGCGAAGCCGATGCGCTGATTTTTCTCACCGACGTGGCCGGCGTAAAACAAGCCGACGGTGCGGTGATGCCTCGAGTGGATACCAAGCAAGTTGCCGGGCTCATCGACGAATCAGTAGTCAGCGGCGGTATGATGCCCAAGCTTGAAGCCTGCACGCAGGCTCTCAAGTCCGGCGTGGGACGCGTGCGCATCCTGCCCGCGTCGCAAGTCGAAATGTTGCCGCTGTTTTATTTCACCAAGCTGGAATGCGGCACGGAGGTGCTGAGAGCGTGAGCCTTGCCTCTGTTTCCCGCATGGAAGAGAAGCTTTTGCTTCCCACCTACGAGCGCCAGCCCGTCCTGTTTGTTCGGGGGCGCGGCGTGTATCTCTGGGATTCTCGTGGCAAGCGGTACCTGGATTTCCTGAGCGGGATCGGAGTCAATGCGCTTGGCCACAACCACCCGACCATCCAAGCGACGATCAAGCGTCAGGCCGGCCGCTTGATTCATGTGTCCAATCTGTTCTTCCACGAGTATCAAGCGGAACTCGCGCGGTTGCTGACCGAAATCTCCGGGCTTGACCGTGCTTTTTTTTGCAACAGCGGCACCGAGGCCTGGGAAGGAGCGCTCAAACTCGCCCGCGCTTTTGCGCAAATGAACAATCGCAACGGCGGCAAACCGAAGTGGCGCATTCTTGCCATGGATAACTCTTTCCATGGACGCACTTTTGGCGCGCTGGCCACTACCGGTCAGCCAAAATATCGAGCTCCATTCGTTCCTCTCCTGCCGGGTGTGAGTTTCGTCAAGTTCAACGACCTTGATGACCTGCAACGTAAATTTGATTCCAGCGTCTGCGCGGTGTGCATCGAGACTATTCAGGGAGAGGGCGGAATTCAACCGGTCAACAAAGAGTTTCTCGTACTGGCTTCGCGCTTGACGAAGCGGAGCGGCGCGTTGCTCGTGCTCGATGAGATTCAGTGTGGTCTCGGTCGCACCGGACGCCACTTTGCCTACCAGCACTATGGCGTGTTGCCGGACGTGGTCACCGTTGCCAAGCCCCTGGCTTGCGGCTTGCCGCTCGGCGCCATCCTCACGACTGAACGAGTTGCCAAGTGCATGCATCCGGGGATGCACGGAACGACGTTCGGCGGAGGCCCGCTGGCCTGCGCCGTTGCTATCGAGTTCCTGCGCGCGGAACGGCAATTGCTGAAGCATGTGCGCGCGCTGGGTGCATACTTTCACGCGGCGCTCGAAGCGCTTGACAAGAAGCACAAGTCGATTCAGGAAGTGCGCGGAGCCGGACTGATGGAAGCCGTAGAATTGGATTCGTCCGAACTGGCGAAGGCGGTGGCCAAGCGACTGCTGCAGGAAGGGATCGTCATCAATCGCACGCACGAAACCGTGCTGCGTTTTTTGCCGCCGTATGTGATCCAGAAGAAGCACGTGGATCAAGTGATCAAGGCCCTGGACGCGGCATTGCAAAGAAATGAAGAGCTCACGCACCGAAAAAAGAAAATCGCTTCGCCGCGGCGCAAGGAGGTCCATGCGCACGCGTGACGCGGTCCTTCCCGATGCCGAGCAGATTCATGCGCTCATCGCGGCGTACTCCGGCGACGGCACGCTGCTGCCTCGCTCGCTCGCGGAGATCTGCGAGAACGTTCGTGACTTTGTCGTCCTCGAGCATGATGGCCGCATCATCGGATGCGGCGCTCTGCATCTCTATGGCGTGCACCTGGCCGAGATTCGTTCGATCACTGTCGATCCCACCAGCCAAAGCTGCGGGGGCGGCCGACGCCTGGTCAAGGCTCTTCTGGCGCAAGCGGAAAAGCACAAAGTTACCTGCGTGTGCCTGTTCACTCGCATTCCCGAATTTTTCTCACGCATGGGATTCACTACTGCTTCTCACGAGGATCTTCCCGATAAGATCCACAAAGACTGCTATCAGTGCCCCAGGCTTTATCGCTGCGATGAAGTGGCGATGATCCGCGGAAATCTGCCCACATTCGCAATCTTGCCGCCGCCGAAGAACTGGTTGAAGATTCAGGCATGACCGCGCTGCGCCGTTCTCCTGAGAAAATTCGTTTGCCGCTGGGGTTCTCTTTTTCTGCGATCGCTGCTGGCCTTAAAGTCAGTGGCCGGCCGGACCTTGCGCTGGTGGATGCCGCCGGTGGCGCGACTGCTGCTGCATTGTTCACGAAGAACCGGGTTGTCGCTGCCCCCGTTGAAGTTGGGCGCGCGGCGTTGCTTTCGACGGGAGGCCACGTTCGAGCCACCCTCGTGAACTCCGGAAACGCCAACTGCGCCACCGGACGCGCCGGCATTCTAGCCTGCGAACGGGCTTGCCGCGAAGCCGGAAGACTGTTGGGCGTTCCCGCTGATGAGGTCTTTCCCTCTTCGACTGGCATCATCGGTGTTCAACTACCCGCCGATAAAATTCAGGCCAAGTTGCCGGAGTTGATCGCGGCGCGGTCGCCCAGCCAGCGAGGCGTGCTTGCGTTTGCGCACGCGATCATGACCACTGACAAGCGGCCAAAGATCGCGTCCACGCGCTTCCGAACAGACTCGAAAGAAGTCACCGTGCTGGGTATCGCCAAGGGCGCTGGCATGATCCATCCGCAGCTTGCGACCATGCTGGTGTACTTGTTCACCGATGTCGGTGCGACTCCGCGAGAGCTGCGAGCTCTTCTTCGCGAGGCGTGCGACCATTCGTTAAATTGCATTTCGATTGATGGCGACACCTCCACCAATGACACGGTGCTGCTGCTGGCGAGCGGCGCCAGCGGTGCTCGGGTGAAAGATGCTCGCACCGGAAAGAAGCTGTCCGCCGCTCTGGCCGCGGTATGCCAGTCTCTTGCCGAGCAGATCGTCAGTGACGGTGAGGGCGTGCAGCACGTGATCCGGTTGTTCATCGAACAAGCGCGCGGCAGGGAAGAGGCGTTAGTAGTGGCGCGGACGATTGCTCACTCCATGCTCGTCAAAACCGCGTGGGCTGGGGCCGATCCGAATTGGGGACGCATTCTCGCGGCCGTGGGAAGATGCGGCGTGCCCGTCGACCCATTTCGCGTCCAGATTTTCATTGGTAGTCAGAAAGTATGCCGTAACGGAATCGCCTGCGCGTTCAGTGAGCGTCAAGCTCACCGCACCCTCGCACAGCCCGTCTGCGATATTCGGGTCCAGCTTGGGCGCGGCCAGCACTCGGTGCGATTTCTCACTACCGATCTGACCGCGGAGTATGTGCGCATCAACGCCGATTATTCCACGTAGAAGCAGCCCGTAATCTGCTTCACAAAGCCTTGTCGATCTCCGCTGAGACGGGGCAAGCCCCGTCTCTTCACGAGTTAATCCTAGAAGCTGAACGACGCTTGCAATTCAATTTTCCGATTGGCCGCTGCGCTCGAGAACGGGCCTCCCGCCAAGGCGATCGACTGTCCGAACGAAGACGAACTCAGTGTGCCGATCGGAGTTACCGCATTCACTTTGTTCAGGACGTTTCGCGCATTTACGCTGAACGTCAGGCTATAGCGCCGGCTGGTTGCCGCGCCCAGGCCGCCGCCACCGCGTGGTCCAAAGCCCCCGCCGCCCCCCCCTCCACCGCCGCGCGGCCCTCCACCGCCGCCCCCTCCACCACCACCCTGCCTCGGTCCGCTACTTCCGCCGACTTCTGGCCCGAAGCCGAAGGCCTTCGCCAACCTCAGATTCAGCGTGAAATGATTGGGACCAGTCAAATCGTTGATTGGAATTAGAACGGAGGAACTGGTCGGAATCACGTAGTGGAGGCAAGCGGCGGTCGTCGGGAACGGGCACGAACCCGAAGGATTGGCGCCGAATGCGGGCCGGTCATTAAATATCGAATCATTGTTCAAGTCCTGGCCCACACTGACGTTGTAGGGCGAGCCAGAATTGAAGATCATAAATGGACTCAAGCGAAACCCATGCGGCAGCCCAACGGTGCCCCCAAAAAACACACGATGCCGGATGTCGAACGAAGCTCGTCCGTAGTCCGCGGCCACGTCGTACTGATCCGATGGAAAGCTGGACGCACCAGAAGTGTCACTGTTCGCGTAATTCAGGGAATAGTAACCGAACAGGGAAAGCTTCGCACCGGCGCGGATGTTGAAATTCGTGATCAACTGGTTCTGCCGGAAAAGTCCATCCGAGACGTATTGGTAAATGGGACCCGCCATCGGGTCTGGAATATTCGACGGCGGCGAAAACGGTGTGCCCGGCAGCGGAGCGTTGACGTTCAATGACAGAAACTGATGCACTCCGCGCGCATTCAGGTACGTAACCGTAAGATTCGCGATCCTCGTGAGCTGCCGCTCCAGGCTGAACGCGGTTTGCATGATGTAGGGCGCGTGCAGTCCGGAATTAATCTGGTAGATCGCCTGCGTCGTCGCTGTCAGTGGCGGCGGGTTCGGATAAGTCGTCGGGTCGGGCACAACGTACTCTTGCTGTGTAACCCCGTTCAAACGGGCGGCATTCAGAATCAGGTCCTCCGTGAAGCGGTCATAAAACAAGCCAACCCCCCCTCGCAGAACGGTCTTCGGTGCGTTCTTTCCGCCCCCGCCGAGGCCCCAGGCAAAGCCGAGTCGTGGCGCCCAGTCAGCATGATCGTGGATTCCATTCTGTGTTTCGAAGCGCAGCCCGCCGCTCAGCGTGATATTGGGACGCACCTTCCAGTCATCCTGCACGTACAACCCCCCGTCTACCATGGTCACAGGAACGTTGGCAGCCGCTCTGCTAGGTGTAGTGTTGACGGAATATTGGATCGGCATACCGCTGTTGTAACTTGTGAGGTCTAAAAAAGTAAAAGTGCCATTGAATCCGGCGCTCGACACATTGACGTCGTGAATTGCCCGCAGACGCCCTCCGAATTTCACGAAATGCTTGCCCGCCGATATCGAAGTGTAATTCTGCAATTCATAATGATCCTGGTGGTCGGTCTGCGTTCCCGAATTGCTGCCACCGCCGGTAAACTCTCCCAGCACGTTGATGCCTACGGCGATGCTCAACGGATTCTGTCCGCTGTTGTCGCGCAGGTACTGGAAGCGGGTTTCGTTTACGACCTTCGCTCCCAGGATTTGCGTATCGCTGATCTGCACCGTATGTTCGGTGGAGTTGGTGTCATAGCCTGCCTCTGGCAGCACCAGTCCGCCCACGCCGGCGTTCTCCTGCGTATCGCGGTAAAACTGGTAACGTGCAGTAAGCGTGTTGTTGGTGCTGGCTTGATAGTCGAAACGAGACCCGACGTTGGTTCGGGTGTGGGGGTTGGGAACGCTCTCGGGTTGAGGCAGATTCAACGCGTCGACGACTGCGATTTCGTCGATGTTGCGCCGTTGCAGGTCGAGGAAGAATGACGCCTTCTTATTGATCGGCCCGCCGATGTTTCCCATGTAGATTACGGAGTCGTATGGCTCCTGAAGAGCGTCGCCCAGAAAGGGATTGCGCGTGTTTAACCCCGAGCTGTTGCCTACGACTGAGAACTGTCCATGAAACTTGTCGGTGCCCGGTTTGGTGAAGATTTCGATTCGTCCGTAGCCGAGCTTGTCGTATTCGGCTGAAAACGGATTCTGATTGATGCGAATCTCGCGAATCGATGACTTCGGCGGAAGTTGTCCGGCAGTAAATCCGTCGATGTAAAGCTGCCCGCCGTTGGGACCGGCCGAAGGTCCCGCCAGCGCTTCAAGGTCAGACTGCAATTCGTCGGGATCGTCGGGAAGGGCTTCCAGATCTTTGCCGCTGAGAACGATCGCACTTGCGTTATTTGCGGGATTGGTGTCGAGCTGCGGTCCCTCTGCCTCCACGTTCACCTTTTCCTGCTTCACATTGATGTCGAGCGCAATGTTGAATTGCGCGACCTGGCCGGGCGCTACGTCCACGTCGTTCTGCACAAAAACGGCGAATCCCTGGGCATTCGCCGTGACTGTGTACTTGCCGGGCGCCAGATTTCCGATCTCGTAATTGCCAGTTTTGCTGGTTGTGGTGGAATGCGTTGCTCCCCCAGAAACAAGGACGGCCACCGCGGCGTTCGCCACGACCGCACCCGAGGGATCCGTCACTTGGCCGCGCAAGGTTCCCGTTGTTGCTGATGACTGGGTTGATGACTGCGACTGCGCCGATGCCGGCACCTCCAGCCCGGTCAGCGTTGCCGGAATCAGGATCGACAGAATGATGATTGATAGCTTCAACACACACCGTTTCTTTCCAGGCAGATCACATTGATTATTGATTAAGAACACGGATTGAGATTTGTCCCCTACTGTGCGGCTTCACCTTCTCCACCGGGCGCGCCCAGCGACCACGGCGAAAGCAGCGAGGATGCGCTCTGGTTTGGCGACGCCGTCAGGATGGCCTCCACTCCGGCCAGTAGCTTGATTGCCGTAACCGCGGCCGAATTTCCGCCCGCTGTCGCCAGGATCACAACGGCATCGCCCTTCTGCAAGTCTGCCAGCTTGATGGTGGGCACACGGCTCAACATGCGCTGTAAGTCTGGAGGACCGTTCCCGCCGGGCCCGCCGCCCTGCCCACGTCCCCCGCCCGCACCTGGCGCAGCGCCTTTCCCGCTCGTAGCTTGGCCTTGGCCGACGCCGCCCGGTCGATCTCCACTGCCTCCACCTGCCGAGCCTTTCAATCGGATCGCGATGCGCTGTGCCATCTCTGCCGGCAACCTCTGCAGTTGCGAGTCGGGAGCCACCTTCACTACGATCGTGCTCTTGCTGATCGCATCCTGCACCGCGATCGAATTGTTCTCGGCGTCGATAGCCTTGATGGTCCCGGCAATATTTGGAAATGATCCGGAGACAATTTCCTCCGCACTTACTTCGCTGCCATCCGGGGTACGAGTTCCGCGTGCGCGCAACTGATCTCCCACCTTGATCTGATCGACGGGCGCCGGTTTCGCGTCATCGAATTGCACCGAGCCGGGTGCGTAGCGGCGCAGGATCGTATCCTTGGCAATGTGGACGGCGACATTCTTATTCGGGCCTATCCGGCCGGGTGAGATGGTGATGACACCCGTCGCCGCGTCCACCGCGGTAACGACTCCGTCCACCCCTCGCTTCTGCCAGTCCTCGATGTCGTGCTGGTGTTTGGCCGCTACATCGGCCTGCTTCATTACAATCACCGCCAGCGCGGTGATCGTGTGCCCGTCCGCTGATGCCTGCCCGCGAATCAGCACGCGATCTCCAGGCTGCAAGTCTTGCGCCTGCAGAGCGGTCGCGTTCTTCAGATCTTTTTCTCCTGGCGGCACACGTAGGATCTTCGTCGAGCCCGTTAACTTCGCCGCGACTTCGCCACCGGACTCTGCCGCGACCGTGATCGAATCCGCCTGGATAGTCTTGATGACCCCCACGGCCTTGGCGACTTGTGCGCCTCCCGAACTGTCGTTTGGGTTGCCTTGCGCGCACACGAAGCCCGGCCCCGCCAGCGTCAGAGTGACCATCGTTGTCAGCAGGCACACAAGAAGGCACACGCGCGGCTGCTTCTGCCCGGAAAATCGCATGATCTAACTCTAGCATCGCCAAACCCACCTTATTCGACCCTTTACGAAGTTTTACCGGGCATTGACGGTGCTTTTACAGGACGCTGGCAACTGCAACTCCATCGCCCCGCATCCACTCAATAGGTATTCAACTCCAACCAGGGTAACGATGCTTGCTTGGATGCCCATGTCCGCAGGAAAATCCAGTTCCGAAAAGCAATCTCAGCCGGCCGCGGCGGGTCTCCTATACCGGTTGACGGTGGCCTTTCCGAGTTGTGCGGGTGCGATCCTGGCCGTGTACACTATTTTTTTGTGCCGATTCGGCGCTCTGAAGATTCGTGTCAGGTAAACGATAACGGAGGACGCACGGTGAATCAGACCTGGCCGAACAATCCCCGGCGCAGTGGAGATAAAGGCAAAGGCAAAGAGACGATTGCGAGCCGGTCATTCCTAGGCCGGTCATTCTTGGGCAGGCCGGTCGCCTACGTGCTGATCGCCGCGCTGGGCGCTCTTCCCGGAGTCGGCCCGTCGATGCGGGCGCAGGATGCCGCTACCACCATCGCGGTCGACGTCAGAGTAGTGACGCTGCCCGTTACCGTTCGCGACAAACATGGCAAGATCGTCCGCGACCTCACTAAAGACGATTTCACGCTGCAGGAAGACGGCCGCGCACAGACGATCAAGTATTTTTCGCAGGACGCGAATCTTCCGCTCACGCTGGGTCTGCTCGTCGACACCAGCCGCAGTCAAACCAACGTCCTTGACGCGGAGCGCAACGCGAGCCGCAGCTTTCTCGATCAGATGCTGGTGCAGCCGAAGGACAAAGCCTTCCTCATTCACTTCGATCGTGAAGTTGAACTGTTGCAGGACTTGACTTCATCCCGTGAAAAGCTGCAAGCGGCGCTGGAATTGCTCAAGACGCCATCGGATCGCGAGCGATCGAACGATCCCAACGACTCCGACGATTCCCGCTCCGGCTCGGGGTCGGGCTCGCATCATGCCGGCGGTACCCAGCTTTACGACGCCGTTTATCTGGCGTCGAACGAGCTGATGAAGAAGCAGCAGGGCCGGAAGGCGCTCATCATTCTTTCGGACGGCGTTGACCGCGGCAGCAAGACTTATTTGGAGAGCGCGATTGAGTCCGCCCAACGTGCCGACACGGTTATCTACTCCATCTATTTCGCAGAACCTCACCACGATCAAGGCCAAAGGCGAGGCGGCGGAATGGGACGCGGAGGCGGCGGTTGGCCCGGAGGTGGTGGTGGCTGGCCGGGAGGCGGCGGTGGATACCCGGGCGGTGGCGGTCGCGGCGGTGGTCAACGTCGTACCGAGGAACCGCGGACCGATGGCAAGAAAATTCTCGAGCGGATTTCCAAAGAAACGGGTGGACGTTTCTTTGAAATCACTAAGAAGGAAACCGTCGGAGACATCTATGACAACATCGTCGAGGAACTACGCGTCCAATACAACATGGGCTTTACGCCCGATAAAGACAGCGCGGCCTCCGGTTATCATCACATTGAATTGACGGTGAAGCGCAAAGACGTGATCGTGCAAACCAGAGACGGATATTACGCGGATCGCGAGGTCGCCGATCGCAAGAATTGAGGCAAAGCGGCGGGAGCGCCGATTTTGGTAGGCTCCGATATTCTTGCGATCAGCAGCTTATTTCCCCGCGAGTTCATCGCGCAGCGCCTGCCCGAGTGACGCCTGGCGATCTGCGCTCAACTTCGCCCCGCCTGAGGTCAGGTACAAGACATCAATCGCCATCTGCCCCTCGGTCTCGATCAGCGCAATTTCGATGTTGCACTCATGTTTCGAGACCAGCGAGCACATCCGGTAAAGCAGTCCCGGACGATCCTGGGTCAGAATCTGCACCAGCGTACTGTGCGCCGAGCAGCCATCGTCGAATTCAATCTGCGTCGCGATCTTGACCTTCGTGCCGTTCCCCTTCTCCGATTTCAAGCGGTCGCGCAACATGCGCGCCACGTCGGCTTCGCCTTTGATCACGGCTGCGATGCTTTTTTTCAGACGTTCCCATTCTTGCAGATTCATCTCCAGCGTCCGGAAGCGATCCGTGAAATAGAAGGTGTCCACCACCATGCCGGCGGCGTTCGAGAACGCATTCGCTTTCACGATATTCATTCCCCACGCGGCGAGAGCACCCGAAACCGAGGCGAACAGGAAAGGCCGGTCGGTCGTAATCAGCGTCAGCTCATACCAGTGACGGACTTGTTTCAAACTTAATTGGACGCCGTCCTGCCCCAACCGGGCAGCCATTTCGGCGTGCGCGAGAACATCAGTGGCGCCATGGATCCGCAGATAACGTTGTGGCAATCCCTCCAAGAAAATGTTGATCTTCTTGCCTGCTACCGGAGCCAGCGACCGCAGATGGGCGAGGCTGGAGTCCTCGGCGCCCGTGTGCACGCGCTCATCGGCGCTGCGACTCAAATAATTGGCGCACGCAATGTACAGTTGCCAAAGGTTATCGGCCTTCCACGGCGTCATGGCCTCGGGATTCACGGCTTTGACGTCGGCATACGTCAGCAGGCACAGCATCTTCAGCCGTTCGGGCACTCCCACCTTTTCGGCGAACGACTTCACATTTGCCGGATCGAATACGTCGCGCCGCATCGCCGCCGACATTTCCAGATGGCTCGCCACCAGATAGCGCACCGTTTCGCGATCCACCGGATCGAGATCCAGCCGCTCCGTGCAGGTGTCCGTGAATTGCAGGCTGATCTCAACGTGATTCTCGCTGGGCACGGCCTTGCCGGAATCATGCAGCAGCAGCGCCAGGTAAAGCAGTTCTGGCTGTTCGAGTTCACTCTGCAACTCCGCAAAGCGCTGATCCCATTCAGATTTCGATTCTTTCAGACGGTGCAGATTTTCGATCGCCAGGAACGAGTGCTCATCCACCGTGTAGCGATGGTAAAAATCCCGCACCACCAGCGCTTCAATCCCCTTCAGTTCCGGCAGCAGAAGCGCCAACAGGCGAAGCGCGTTCATGGCACGCAGAGCGTCGGCAGCGTGCGGCTGCACCAGAGTTTCCTGCAGGTAAAGCCACAACTCGGAGCCCCGCGGAGGCGTCGCCGCCAGCGCGGGCAGCGCCTGCTCGACTTTATATTCGGTGGTTGTGCTCAGCTTCAGGCCATGTTCCGCCATGAAATGAAAAAGCCGCAAGAGCAGTTCCGGGTCCCGCAGCCCGCCGGATTGCTGCGGTTGCTTCAAAAAGATCAGTCCATCGACCACCGAGAAGTCATCGCTTGAAACCCGTGACCGCCAGCCCTGGAATTGCCGGTACAATGACGACCAGGCCGCGGGAATTTCCTCCAGCAATTGGTTGCAGACTCGGTGCACGCTGCGCACGTGGCCGAAGTAGACGCGCATCCAGTCCGCGGCGTTCGTGATTTCCGCATCGCTGGCCCCGATCTTTCTCGCCGCCGCTTCGTCCTGCGCCTCCCAGGTGAGCGTGTTGTCGTGACGCCCGTGCCGGAAGTGCAGAAAGCAACGCACGGACATTTGGAAGTCGAGGGCGGCGTCGAATGCCCTCCGTGACGAAACCGGCAGCAGCGTGTTCGTGTCCGGCCACACCTTCAACTTTTCCATCGCGGAAATCAACGCCAGCCAGTTGGCAACGTTGTAGTCACGCAAACCGCCGGGCCCATCCTTCACGTTTGGTTCCAGGTGAAAGACGGTATTGCCAAATTTGTGGTGACGAGCGCGCGTGAGCTCGGCCAGGTTCTGGATCAGGTTCTGGCAATCCCGTCCCACCAGACGTGGAACAGCTTTCTCGCGCAGCCGCGAAAAAAGTTCACCATCGCCCGCCAGGTAGCGGCAGTCGAGCAGCGAGATGGCAAACTCAACATTGTTCGGATCCAACCGTTCGCACTCCGCCAAATTTCGGGTAGCGGGACTAAGCTTCAGACGCAGGTCCCACAATTCCTGCGAAAAACGCCGGATGGGGTCTTTGAATTCACTCTCGGAGTTGCCGTTGGCGTGAAGAAAGAGCAGATCAATATCGGAGTGGGGGAAAAGCCAGCCGCGCCCGAATCCTCCGGTGGCCACCAGTGCAAAGTTCTTCGGGGTGTCAGGGCCGGCAGGGCTGGAGCCAGGTTGCGAATCAAGGATGACTTCTTTCCAGAGCCGTTGAACGATCGAATCGACCAGCGCCGTGCGGCGGGCGAGCGCCGTGCGCCCTTCACCGGTGACGGAGAATTCCTGCTCAATGGCAGCGGATTCCCTGATATACAGTTCCGATAACTCGCTGCGGACGGTGGCCCCGGTGGTCATTCGATGACAGTCTCCCCGAAGTGTTCAGCCCCTGCTCCAGCTTTATTCCGTTCTGCTCGCAACCAAGCAGACAAGGGGGATGTCGATCTTTTCCTGTCAATCTTTTGCTGTCGATCTGTCGTCTCGAAATTCGTGCGCTTACAGCACGCTCTCGCCACGTTCGTCGTTGCGAATCCGAATCGCTTCGTCGATGCGCGACAGAAAAATCTTGCCGTCGCCGATCTTGCCGGTACGAGCCGCCGCGGTGATCGCCTGCACAACTTTTTCGACCATCTCATCGGCCAGCACGATCTCGAGTTTCACCTTCGGAATCAAGTCCACCGTGTACTCCCGTCCCCGATAAAATTCGGTGTGTCCTTTCTGCCGGCCATGCCCTCTGGCTTCAAACACGGTCATGCCTTCGACGCCAACCTCGTGCAATGCGTCCTTCACTGCCTCGAGTTTGGAAACTTGAATAATCGCTTCGATCTTTGTCATGGTTCTCCGTCTCGTTGATTCCTTTGCCTGTTTCGGTTTCTCGTTATGCGGCCGGCTCCCAATAATATCCCTCTTCACCGTGTTGCGAGAGGTCAAGACCTTGCATCTCGTGCTCCTCTGGAACGCGCAGGCCAATCGTGATGTCTACCAGTTTTAGGATGACCACGGTTCCCACGATCGCCAACCCCCAGGCAATCACTATCCCGACCAGTTGATTAAGCAGTTGGTGAGCATTGCCCTCGAGCCATCCCGAAGCCAGCGTGCGTCCCTGAGCGTCCTTAAAGATGGGATTCACCGCGCTCGAAGCGAAGACGCCCGTCAGCAGAGCTCCCAGAGTTCCACCCGCGCCGTGTACGCCGAAGGCATCAAGCGAGTCGTCGTATCGGAACATCGACTTTACCTTGGTCACCATGAAGAAACAGAAGACACCCGCGGCCAAGCCGATGGCGATGGCCGACATGGGCGAGACAAAACCGGCCGCTGGAGTGATCGCGACCAGCCCGGCCACGGCCCCAGAGATCGCGCCCAGTGCGCTGGGTTTCCCCCGCTTCCACCACTCCGCGGCGCTCCAGCCGGCGGTTGCGGCGGCGGCGCCAAAATGCGTGGCAACGAATGCGCTTGTCGCGAGAGCCCCCGCCGACAGCGCACTGCCCGCGTTGAACCCAAACCATCCCACCCAGAGCAGGCAGGCCCCAATGAAACTCAAGACCACGCTATGCGGAGGCATCGATTGCTTCGGATAGCCGATGCGGGGCCCTAGATACAGCGCGCACACTAACGCCGATACACCCGACGTCACGTGCACAACCGTGCCGCCGGCGAAATCCAGGCAGGGGAACCGTCCGCCGAGAGAGGCATTCAGCCAGCCACCCTTCCCCCAGACCATGTGTGCCATGGGGGCATACACGACGAGCGACCACAGCACCATGAAGGCTGTCATCGCGCTGAATTTCATACGCTCCGCGAACGCACCCGTGATGAGTGCCGGGGTGATGATGGCAAACATCAATTGGAACACCATGAATGTCTGGAGTGGAATGGTCGCGGCGTAATCCGGGTCGGGTTGCGCTCCCACGCCGCGGAGGAAGACGTTATGCAAGCCGCCGATGAAGCTGTTTCCGGGAGCAAATGCCAGACTATAGGAGACCAGGGCCCACAGCAGAGTGACGATGGCCATGAGCGCGAAGCTTTGCATCATCGTCGACAGGACGTTCTTCTTCCGCACCAAACCGCCGTAGAACAATACCAAGCCGGGTCCGGTCATCATCAGGACCAGGGCAGAACTTGTCAGCATCCAGGCGTTGTCGCCGGAGGACTTTGCGTCGGCCACGGCCTGTTCCAATTTTGCGATCTGTGCCGATTGCGCAGCATTCTCGGCGGCATTTCCGCCCGAAGTCTGCGCCAGCGCGCCGATCGCGAATAGACACACCATTACCAACGTAAGACAAACAGTGGCGGAATTTTTCATCAATGCCTTCTGACTCCTCGCTTGGAACGTGCAGCACCCATAACAATAGCCGCTGAGCCGCCGTTTGCGGAAATCGAAACTATTTATATTCGTGATTGGAAATCTTTATGTGCGCCTTTCGGAGGAAGCCGCCGTCCAATTGACGCCGAGGGGCTTTCTGGGGTTGGATGGAAGCTGCGTGGCACCTGCGCCTACCATTCTCGATCCCGAGTCGCGGCGGTTTACCCGTCTCGATGCAGCTTGGCTCACCATCTGGCTCATCTGCCTTGCCATACTCGCAGTGCTCCCTCCCCTATTCGAATGGCACAAACAGTTAATTCTCCTCGCTATCGGCATCGTCCAACTGCTGGAGACAAAGTTGATCTCCCACTTTCACAGGCGAGGAGTCTTTTACGTCATCCTACTGAAGATTTTGCTGGCGACCGCCCTCATCGATCACACCGGCGAAGTCGGGATCAATAGCAGCTACTATCCTATTTATTATCTTCCAGTGGTCACCGCGGCGCTCTACTGCGGTCCGTGGCTGACTCTGCTCTGGACTCTGCTTGCTTCCGCCGCCTACTGCTCGTACCTCTATATCGACCCCGCGATGCAGGAATACGAAATAACTCCCGAGTCGTTGGGCTTACTGGGCCTGCGCATCCTGTTCTTCTTTCTCGCCGCCATGGTCGTCAACCGCTTCGCGCAGCAAAGCCAGCATCAAACCCAGTTGTACCGTGAACTCGCCGAACGACTCGCCGAAACCAATCGCCGCCTCGAACAGGCTCAGGCCGAAGCTCGGCGCTCGGAACGGCTGGCGGCTCTCGGCCAACTCTCCGCCGGACTGGCTCATGAAATCCGCAATCCCCTCGGAGTCATCAAGGGCTCGGCGGAAATGCTGACGCAGAAATTGCAGGCCTCCGACGAACTTGCCCGCGAGTTGGCCGGCTACATTTCGACCGAGGTCAACCGGCTCAGCGCCCTGGTTACCGAGTTTCTGGACTTTGCTCGTCCGCTTCATGCGCAACTGCGTTCGGCGGACCTGATCGCCCTGCTTGATCGCGTCCTGCAAATTGTCGCCAGTCGCTTTGCCGCTAGATCATTTTCCGGTACACAAGAGACGGGCAAATCCGTGCGCCTCGAGCGCCACTATGCCAGCGGACTGCCGCTCGTTCCGCTTGACGAGAGCCTGTGCGAGCAAGCCTTCCTTAATCTCGTGCAGAATGCCTACGAAGCCATGGAAGGCCACGACGGCACGTTGCGGGTTGACGTTCAACTGGCTACGCAGAACGATCGTGAGGGAGTGGAACTCCGTCTCGCCGACAGCGGGCCTGGCGTCCCGGAAGAGCTGCGCGAAGAAATTTTCAATCCGTTTGTGACCACGAAGAAAGCCGGCGTGGGACTGGGCCTCTCCATCGTCTCGAAGATCGTGGACGGTCATCACGGGTCGATCCATGTCGAGAATGCGCCGGGGGGTGGCGCGGTGTTCACGGTCTTCTTTCCGCTTGACGAAAGCGTCGAACCGCAGGCAGTTTCCGCGATGGTGGAGGGACGGGCGTCTCGCCCGTCCAGCCGGGCGGGGACGCCCGGTGCTCCACTAGAGCCCACGAGCAAGAACTAGAGATTAAAGACGACAAATGCCGACCATCCTCATCATCGAAGACGAAGCCAAGATGCGGCGTCTCCTTGAGCTGAACCTGGGCGACGACGGCTTCAAGACGCTCTCCGCCGGAGATGCCGAAACTGGCTTGAAGCTGCTTGCCTCCGAACCCGTTCACCTTGTTCTCACTGATCTCAAACTTCCCGGCATCAACGGCCTCGAATTTCTGCAAACGGCCAAGCAGCAAAATCCGGCTTTGCCCATTGTCGTCATGACCGCGTTCGGGTCGGTTGAAACCGCGGTTGAGGCGATGAAAGCTGGCGCCAGCGACTATGTTCTCAAACCGTTCTCGCTTGCCGAAATGCGGATGGTGGTGCGCAAGGAACTTGATAACTCGCGCCTGCGCGAGGAGAATCGCTCGCTTCGCGAAGCCCTTGGACAAAAGTACAGCCATCCCAACATCGTCGCGATCAGTCCCAAAATGCAGGAAGTGCTGGCCACCGTCGAACGGGTTGCACCCACCAACTCCACCGTGCTGCTCGGCGGAGAAAGCGGAGTTGGCAAAGACCTCATCGCCCGCGCCATTCACGAAAAGTCGCGCCGCGCTTCCGGTCCGTTCGTCAAGATCAACAGCACCGCTATCCCTGAGAATCTTCTGGAGAGTGAACTGTTCGGCTACGAAAAGGGAGCGTTCACTGGCGCCGCCACCAGCAAGCCCGGCAAATTTGAACTCGCCGACAAAGGCACGCTCTTCCTCGATGAAATCGGAGACGTGCCGCCTGCCATTCAGGTCAAACTTCTCCGCGTGCTGCAGGAGCGCGAATTCGAGCGCCTGGGCGGTACGCGCACCATCAAAGTCGACGTTCGTCTTCTCGCGGCCACCAACCGCGACCTGCGCGCCGCACTCGAAGATGGAACGTTTCGCGAAGACCTTTATTACCGGCTCAACGTGGTTCCGATCGATATTCCGCCGCTGCGCGAGCACAAAGAAGATATCCCTGGATTAGCGAACCTGTTTCTCGCGCGCTTCGCCAAAGATTCCGGGAGATCGGAAAAAATCACCGGCATTTCTTCCGCCGCCATGCAGCTTCTTGCCGGCCATTATTGGCCGGGCAATGTGCGGGAACTGCAGAATGTTATCGAACGCGCCTGCGCGCTGGCCTCGAGCAGTCAGTTGGAAGCGAGCGACATTCAACTCGACTCGCCGCGCACTCGCAGCGGCGCTGTGTCCGATCGCTTCCTCCCCGACGGCATGACGCTTGACCAGTGGGAAGATGAAATGATCCGTGAAGCTCTTAAGCGTGCGGGCGGCAACAAGTCGCAGGCGGCGCGTCTGCTGGGGCTCTCGCGGAATGCGCTGCGGTATCGGTTGTCTAAGATCGGCATCGACGACAACGATGGCGAGTGAAAGGTCGGGCGATCGGGTGATCGGGTGATCGGGTGATCGACAAACACTCTGCATTTCTTCTGGTACTTTCCGGCTTCTTGCCTATTTACTAGATGGTATCTCAACTATTTAGTACTGCCGGCCTCCCCCCTGCGTATTGGAATCATAGGGTTAGGCAGAAGTTCGGTAGTGGGCTAATTCGCCCACTACCCACCGACGATCAGTGATGAAAAACCGAGAGTCGGAAGTGAATACGCCGCCTACGCAGACCTTGACGCTACACCGACATGAGAAACGTATCGACATCCCACGCCTCAAAACCCGCAAGACAAGCTGAACCCGGCAGACGGATGTCAGCAGACGGAGTTCCACCATCTTTTTTGTGAGCAGCGCTATGACGGCTTTGGTCGAGTTGAGTGTCCTTTCCGCGGAGATTCCCGGCGCCCGGAGCCGGTGATGCAGACCTGACCGTCTGTTGATACCGGTGAGTGGCTACCGGTGGTTGAGAAGAGTGAACGACCGCTGGTGGCTGAGAGGGCTGAACCACCGCCGCGTTTGGTGCGGCCCACGGGTCATACCAAGTGGGATCGACTTCCTGTTGGCCATAGGCCGGGACCAGCAATATCGTAAAGATCGCGCCAAACAGCATTGATATGGATGCCAGGACTCTGCAACGTCCGATACCTTTTGATCCGTTCATTGAAACACCTCCATTTTGGACTGACTTCGACTCGGGTAATCGCTACCGGAAGAAATCATGGTTGCGATCTTGCACCCGATTGCAGGAAGCGTCCATGGAGAGGGTCTGAATTGTTATGAAGCCATCTGAAGATTGATCACATGCTGTTCAGGAGGGCCTGCAACTATGGTCTAGTGTCGCGAGGCGATTTTTGGATCCTACTACAACTACAAGCCCTAACCGCGCCCTGGCCGAAAACCACCACCCTGGTGGAACCGGGCCACCGGGACGCCGCTAATCGACGGCTGCCGGCGCTGTTATGTCTCTCCTAACTTGATGAAAATATAGCAGTTATATGAATCTCGACTCCCTGTTTGATATTGGCACTCAGACTGCACTCTTACAGGCAGGGTATTTGTCCCGAACGAGGTGGAGGCACGTAATGAAGCTCAAATTAATAGCAGCACTTCTAGGATTGATGATGGCGATTCCAGGCGCCGTCATTGCTCAAGACTCGGCTCAGAACCAGGACGATCAGGCGCCGGATCAGAATTCGAAGCCATCGCCGAACATTCAAGCGCCCATGCAAGCGCCCATGCCGGGCCCCAACGACCAGGGTCCCGCGGACCAAGATTCAATGGATAACGATTCGATGAATCAGGCTCCGGCGGGAGGTCCCAACGACACAGGTTCCAGTAACCCAGGCCCCGGCGGCCCGACTTCTAACACGCCGGCTCCGGTGGAAAACAATGGCGTCGCGCGCATCAGTCTGATTCACGGCGACGTGTCCACACAGCGTGGCGACTCCAAGGACTGGGCGGCGGCTGTGATCAATGCTCCCGTGCTCGCTGGCGACCGGGTTTCTACCGGCGACAAGGCGCGCACCGAACTTGAACTTGACTATGCCAACACGCTTCGCCTCGCTGAGCATACGCAAGCTAACATCACTCAGCTCACGCGCTCGCAAATTCAGATTCAACTTGGACACGGGATGGCGAACTACACCGTCTACAAGGGCAGCGATGCGGACGCGGAAATCGATACTCCGAACGTTGCCATTCGCACCGAGCGGCGCGAATCCAGTTTTCGAATTCTGGTAACTGCTGACGATCACACTGAGGTGCTGGTCCGCAAAGGCGAAGTAGAGGTTACGACTCCGCAGGGCGGTACACGCGTCGGACAGAACCAATTCATCACCATTCAGGGCAGCGGAGCGGACGCGCAGTACAAGATTGGCGAAGCTCCGGCCCGCGATGACTTCGATCAGTGGAACACTGATCGTGACAACATGATCCGCAACTCGGAGGCGCGTCGGCACACTAACGACTATTACGTCGGAACCGAAAATCTCGATGGCCATGGTACTTGGTCGGAAGTTCCGGATTACGGTCCGGTGTGGCGGCCAGCGGTGCCGCCGGACTGGGCTCCTTATCGCGATGGGCGTTGGGTATATGAGCCTTATTGGGGATGGACCTGGGTTTCCTATGATCCCTGGGGCTGGGCTCCTTATCACTATGGACGCTGGATGTATGTTGACGGAGGTTGGGGTTGGTGGCCTGGTCCTGCCTACGGATACCCGTTCTACCGTCCGATTTGGGCGCCGGCATATGTTTCGTTCTTTGGATTCGGCGGTGGTTTTGGATTCGGATTCGGCTTTGGCGGGATCGGCTGGCTTCCGCTTGGTCCTGGGGACTTTTTTCATCCCTGGTGGGGCCGGTGGGGCGGGGGCTTCGGCTACGCCCGTTTCGGCGAATTCAATCGCGGTGGCTTTGCTCCGCTGCGCGCCGGCTCGCGATTTTCGAACGTGAACCTGGCGATGCATGACGCGAACTTCCGCGGTGCGACGAGCGTCTCCGGCAAGGACTTCGGCACGGGCCATATGAACGCCCACGCTATGAGTCACTCGGAGATGCAGAACGCGCGTTTCAATACCGGGAGGTTGTCGGTGAGTCCGAGCCGTGAGAGCTTTTCGGCCAGCGGACGACCAGCGGCTGCATCGACGACTCGGAACGTGTCACAGAATCAGCACTTCTTCTCAGCCCAAGGAACGAGCCGCGGTAACACGGGTGCGACGGCGAATGAAAGGTCGATGGGAAACGGCCGCGAGGTTTCGCGACCCGGAAACGGCAGCTCGAATAACGGACTGCAGCGCTCGAATCAGAGTACGGAAAGAGGCTCGGAAGCGCGCGGCAATTCAAACTCGGGGTCCGCGTCCAGACCAGGCAACTCTGGCTCGACGTCCGGACGCGAGAACAGCAGCAACGGTGGCTGGCAGAAGTTTTCGCCGATGCCTCCGCGGTCATCTTCTGAGTCAGGCAGATCTGAGTCAGGCAGGTCGGGTGAATCGGCCGGCCGCGGCTCCATTGGCGGAGCAGGGGAGCGCAGTCCGTACGGCTCTGCTCGCAGTTCGGGCTCAGGAGGTCGTAGCTATGGTGCAGAGGGCCGTGGATATGGTGGAAGCTCCCGTCCGCCACTCAACATGAGGCAGCCCATTGTCACTCCGCGGTCTTACGGCGGAGGTGCTTATGGCGGCGGACGCTCAGCCCCTAGTTACGGCGGCGGACGTTCGGCTCCCAGCTACGGCGGGGGGCATTCGGCGCCTAGCAGCCACGGTGGCGGTGGATCCTCCCACGGTGGCGGCGGGTCGCACGGCGGTGGCGGATCGCACGGCGGTGGTGGATCGCACGGCGGTGGACATGGGCGGTGACATTGACATTGCGCTGGGTCTTTTCCCGGCGTAGTAAGGCAGCATAGCAACACTCTTCCCAGCAGTGAGACGCGCAAACTGCGCGTCCCACTGCTTTTTTCTTGGAGCGAAAACTGTGTGGCGATGATGGGCGCTCTGTTTCAGGCCGCAACGCGCATTATCTCGGTTCGTGCGTGCCGGGCGAATTCGCCGGTGGCAGCGTCGTTCCCTGGGTCACCAGCTTCATGAAATCCGATTCCGCGAGGCGCGACGGATGCAACTCGCCGCCTAACCCAAAAAATCGGCAGAAGCTCATGATCAGAGGACGCCAGCGCACCGGATCGATATGGAGGCGCGCGCCGGTGCCCACCAGCAGCCTCTCGTCGACGTGCAGCTTAACGATATGCACCTCGAACACATTGGCGCTGACGTTCTTGCCGAAAGAACGGAAATCGTGCACCATGCCCTCCATCTGTACCGGACACTCGCGCACGCGCGGTGGCGCTACCGATTCCGACTCCACAGAAGTGAGCCCCGCTATGCCAAATTTGTCCGGTGCATAGCGGTAACCCCATTGACGCTTCTTATCAGGCACAGGATTCTTCGCCGTGGTGAGGGCGAGCCGGTCGACATGTGTCACCAGATCGTCCGAGGGCAGATTGATCACACACTCGCGCGTGCGGATGAGGTTGTCGGAGGTCTGCCCCATCTGGCCCAAGCCAAGCATGCAGCTCCAGCCCAGCCACCAGGCCGACGACATCGGCGCCAGGTTCGGCGAGCCGTCTGGGTTCAAGGTGCTGATAAGCGTCACGGGCGTTCCGAAATAGAGGATGGTCGGGTCGATCGTCTTGTGCATGCCCAGACAGTATCGAATACCGCGTGGACGGTGCTATCCGCATCTTGCGCTTAAACCAAAAGTCAACAGACTTCGTGGGAGGCTTCGAGGTTTTGCCGAGAATCCGCGCCTGCCGGCTTTGGCTTGCTGCTGCTATCGGCCCTCTCACCTCCAGCCCAGCGATGGCCAGGACCATGATGGCCATCTCGAAAAACTCGATCCAGATCGTCACTGTCCGTTTACTGTACCGGTCGGCGAGAACCCGCCAGTCATCGAGAAGAGAATGAAAGGGACTGCGAACAGAATCCCGACGACGGTATAAAGGACTGACGAGTACCCCGGGATACGGGTACTCGTAATATTTCAAATCGGGCCGCTTCAGATCGACGCCCACTTCCGAAGCGCTCTGCTAGCGCCGCTTGCGATCTTTCGCCAGCGCCTTGTTTTGATCTGCTCCAGTTCCACCGGCAGATTCGGATTCAATCGCCCCGCCGATTCCGGCGCTTCGGCATCGCGACTCATCTCAATGGCCAGAGACGCCTTGTGCAGAATCGCATCAAACACCATCGGCGACATGTTTCCGGAAAATGCCGGCAGCCCCGTCGCCATCTCGTACAGATCCTGGATAGTCTCGGTCTCTTCCTGCGTGATCGGTTCCTTTGCAGCCTCTTTTGCAACCGGCAAGGCGAGAAAGCCGTTGCTGGCAAAATCTTGCGCTGCCTGAGCTCGCGGCCCGTGCCTGGCCGTCGGCGGATCGACAGCCTTTCGTGCACCTTCGCGAATCTCTGGAGGACGCTCGGCCCACAAGCCTTGCTCCTGGCTCATCAGCCACATCGAGGCCCAACTGGACTGCAGGCGTTCCCCCGGACGAAACTCGTCCAGGCCGCAGCTCCCGCACCGCGATGCATCTGCCGGCATCAGACTGCCACAATGCCGGCAAAGTCTATCGGCTTCCGGGTCGGGGTGGGGTTCCGGTTCCGCCTGAGTTTGTCGAGCGAGTTTCCGCCGGTCGTTATATTCCTGAATGGTGAAGGCAGCGGACAGCACGCCCTGAAAGAACTGCTCGTCGAGTGTTAGGTTGGGCGGGTTCGAGGGCATGGCATTGGAGCGAGAAAGCAACTTCTTTCGGACTGACACCCTACAGAAACGGTTGGCTTCGGTCGCAAAGCCACGCTCGGGCATTGCCGCCAAACTTCCGGGAAATGATCGAACGCGATAGCTGTCGTAATATCGCCATAGCGCGTGCGCCGTGAAAGGCGCTGGTTCACTGTGGGTGAAAGTCCCACCCGGGAACTGTTTCGCTCCACCCGGTAGCAATCAGAGCGGCGATAGAGGAAACGAAGTCGTCGGAGCCTCTGGTGTAGAGGGTCGCTTAGGCGACTTGGCGAGTATGCAGGCCGTAACGTGAGTGAACGCTGAGCAGGCCTCGAAACGATTAATGCAGGAGCCGACCCACCGTGTTTTTGGGGAAGGCCGACGTTGATGGAAATAGTACGAGCGAATAAGTTCCATCAAACCTGCCGGGGTAATGGCGACGGCATGTAAGCAAAAGGAACTGGCTGCAACACGGGAAGCCCCAGCGGTGATCGCCTCGGCGATCAACTGGCACCTCGCGAGAGTCAGGCCGGGCCGTTTGGGGTGACGGAGAGGCTCGTATGAGCGATGAAGCCGGGCAATGCCGGTCGAGCAAAGGGGCCTCAGTTGAAAGGAAACGCAAGAAGCGACGAAGACGGAGGGATTGGCGTTGAGTCTATCAACCCCAGAAAGCGTTCAGAAGTTGCAGACGGCGTTGCACGGTAAAGCGAAGGAAGCGCCCACCTTTCGCTTCTATGCGCTATACGACAAGGTGTACCGCAGAGACGTTCTGGCTTTCGCCTACGAATGCTGCAGAGCCAATGGCGGAGCGGCAGGAGTCGACGGCCAAACGTTCGAGGACATCGAGGCGTACGGCAGGGAGCGATGGTTGGACGAACTGGCGCAAGAGCTGAAGAACCGAACCTATCAACCACTTCCTGTCCGGCGGGTGTACATCCCAAAGCCAGACGGGAAACAGCGTCCGTTAGGGGTGCCCGCTATCCGTGACCGGACGGCGGAAATGGCGGCAGTTCTGGTGCTCGAACCTATCTTCGAAGCCGACCTGCAGCCGGAACAGTACGCCTATCGGAAAGACCGCAGTGCACTGGACGCAGTAAGACACGTCCATAAGCTGATCAACACTGGCCATGGAGAAATCGTAGACGCAGATCTCAGCTCCTACTTTGACACTCTTCCGCATTCCGAGCTTCTAAAGTCGGTAGCTCGCCGGGTCGTAGACGGGAACATGCTCCATCTGATCAAGATGTGGCTGGAAGCTCCGGTCGAGGAAACGGACGAGCGTGGAAATAAGCGTCGAAGCACGCGAAATCGGGATGAAGGTCGGGGTAGTCCTCAAGGTTCTCCGATCAGCCCGTTGCTGAGTAATCTGTACATGCGCCGGTTCGTGCTCGGGTGGAAGAAACTGGGGCACGAGAGACGTCTGAAAGCGTACATCGTTAACTACGCCGACGATCTTGTGATCTGTTGTCGGGACAGGGCCGAAGAGGCCTTGGTCACGATGCGAGACATGATGACGAAGCTGAAGTTAACGGTGAACGATACCAAGACGCGGGTCTGCAAGCTGCCGGAAGAAAAGTTCGACTTCTTGGGGTACACGTTCGGACGATGCTACTCGCCAAAGACGGGACGGGTCTATCTCGGCAGCACTCCGTCGAAGAAACGAGTGCAACGTATCTGCGAGGCAATCAGCCAGGAAACCGGACGGAACAAGACCCTCCTGGCCCAAGCAACAGTAATCACGACACTCAATCGAATTATGATTGGGTGGGCGAACTACTTCTGTTTGGGACCAGTCAGTAATGCCTATCGAGCTATCGAACGACATGCTCGCAAGAGGTTGCGACAGTGGCTGTGTGCCAAGCACAAGCTGCGAGGGCAGGCAACCAAGCAGTTTTCAATTACTGCCCTGCATCAGGCGCTGGGCCTCGTCGAGCTTACTCCTCGGACAAGCAGCTTTCCGTGGGCGAAACCGTGACCCTTTCTCCGAGAGCCGGATGCGCGAGATGCGCCTGTCCGGTTCGATGAGCGGGAACAGGAAACGGAGCCATGCCCAACCGGACTGAGGCGACGACGCGAAAGCCTCGTCAGCAGCCACCGGGAGACTACCGCTACTGCGCCTGTTCTCGACTCCACTCATTGAACAGAGTTCTGAGCGCATGGCCTGGTTTCATCAGCTATCCCCACGCCTCGTGGTCTGCGTCAGGCCGGTTCCGGTAACCATCACCGAGTTTCCCCCGGGCCGCTTGGAGGAGCTTTCGTCTTCACTGCACGTTCCAGATTGTTTTTCGCGAGAACCGACCCTTGGTTCCAAAATGGGCCGAACGCTTACGTGAAAATCCAGCACGGCAATAAGGTTCCGGGCAATAGAGGAAGGGTGACGCACCCAAAACGCGCGAAAGATTATGTTCTATGGTCGTTGCCTTGTCCAATCTGCAAATGGTTGCAGTCGTAGGCGAGGGATGTGCTTATGCCCCAATAGGGATGGTTGGCGTAACATCGCCCTTTACACTAACAACCCTCAATTGGTGAAATCGGCTTTGGCTGTTGAAAAAGAAATCAAAGCAGTAAGTCCAGTCAATTTCAGGGTCTGCGGCAAACGAACCTTCAATAACTTACGAACGGAATTTCGCAGCTACGCCTGACTATGTCAATTATTGGAATTAGTCACGTGACGGCGGCAAGTCGAGAAGACTGGACTTAGCCCTGACGGTTCTCTGTCGTATGTGCTGGGTTGTTGAACTACGCCATAAGTAGTAACTCCCTGGCCTAAGGGTTTTGGCTAAGCCACGTGGGTACTTGTAAAGAACTCACGAAGGGTTAAAGCCCATTACACGTGCGCCGTGAAAAGGCACTGGACTTCAGCGGGTGCAACTCCCGCCCGGGAACTGGTTCGCTCCACCCGGTAGCAACCGAAACGACTGCAGAGGTAACGAAGCGGTCGGAGCTTTCGGTGTAGAGGGTCGCTAGGCGACTCGGCGAGCGTGCAGGCCATAACGTGAGTGAACGCTGAGCAGGCCTCGAAACGATTAATGCAGGAGCCGACCCACCGTGTAATTGGGGAAGGCCGACGATGATGGAAATAGTCCGAGCGAATGAAGTCCATCAAACCTGCCGGGGTAATGGCGATGGCATGCAGGCAGAGGAGACCAGACGCAACACGGGAAGCCCCCGCGGTGATCGCAATGAATAAGGATCAACTGGCAACTCGTGAGAGATGGGCCGGGCCGTGTGGGGTGGCGGAGAGGTTCGCAGTACCTACGAAACCGGGTAACTCCGGTGGAGGGAAGGGGCCTCAGTTAAAGACGGACGCAAGAAGCAACGAAGGACATGGGGATTGACGATGAGTCTAGCCACCCCGAGTTGTGTTCAGAAGTTGCAGGCAGCGTCACACGGACCATCGTGTGTCTTTTCCGAGAGCCGGATGCGGGACATCCGCCTGTCCGGTTCGATGAGCGGGAACAGGAAACAGAACCAAGCCAAACCGGACTGAGGCGACGATGCGAAAGCATTCGTCAGCAGCCACCGGAAGACTAAAGCCACTGCGCCTGTTCTCGACTCTACTAATTGACCCGGTCGCGAGTGTGAAATTCGCTAGCAGCTTCTGTTACGACTTGTACGGGCTGACCCCCAGCTTCCGCACTTGCTCTGTGAAATCCCGCACAACCTGCCCAAACCGCGGCCCTTCGGCTGCCGAAACCCACTCCAGGCGAAAGCGCTCTTCCTCGATACCGAAATCCGCGAGCATTAGCTTGATGGCATCCGCGCGTTTCTCTGTTTTGTAATTGCCCTCCTGGTAGTGGCAATCTCCCAGATGACAGCCGCAGATGAGGACGCCGTCCGCCCCCTTGGTAAACGCATCGATCACCAGGTTGGGATGCACCATTCCCGAGCACATGACGCGGATGATGCGAATGCTGGGCGGGTATTGGGTGCGAGAAACGCCTGCCAGGTCTGCGCCGGCGTAGGAGCACCAGTTGCAGCACAGGGCGATGATCAGGGGTTGAAAGTTGTCTTCCATCACGCTACTCCCAAGGCAGCATGGATCTGGGCCTCGATTTGATCGAGGGTAAATCCACGAATAAATATGCCCTTCTTTGGACAGGTAGCCTGACAGCAGCCACAGCCCTTGCAACTGGAGTCGTTGGTTTCAACGACCTTCTTGATCCCGCCCTGCCACTTGTACTCGAGCATGGTGATCGCTTTGTAGGGGCAGGTATCCACGCAGTAGGCGCAGCCGTCGCAGCTTTCATCGACGACCTGCGAGATGTTGCCTTCCAGTTCAATGCTGTCGCGGGACAGGATGGCGGCTGCTCTGGCGGCTGCCGCTTGAGCCTGCAGAATGGATTCCTCGATGTTCTTCGGAGAATGCGCCAGGCCGCACAGAAAAACGCCGTCGGTCATGAAGTCGACGGGGCGCAGCTTCATGTGCGCTTCGAGGAAAAAGCCTTCGCTATTTAATGGAACCTTGAGAAGCTGCGCGAGTTGGTGATTATCCTCGTGCGGCTGAATGCCCGCCGACAACACCACCGCATCGGCGGCGATCGTAAAGGGCATGCCGAGAGTCTGGTCGAAGACGGAAACCTGGAGCCCTTTGCCATTCGGCGCTACCTCAGGTTTGCGATCTTCGTCGTAGCGGACAAATATGACACCTTGCTGCCGCGCCCGCGTGTAGTACTCTTCCTTGAAACCATAGGTGCGGATGTCGCGATAGAGGACATAAACGTGCGTTTGCGGTGAGAGTTCTTTGATCCGCAGCGCGTTCTTGATCGCCTCGGCGCAGCAGACCCGCGAACAGTACGGCCGTTCGCTGTCCCGCGAACCGACGCATTGGATCATCACCACCGTCGATTGCTTTCCGTTCGCGACCAGGAAGCCATCGCCGGCAACCAGACGTTCTTCGAGTTCTCGCTGCGTGATTACCCTTTCGTCTTGACCATACAGGTACTGCGTGGGCTTGTGTTCGCGCGCTCCGGTAGCAACGATGATCGTGCCATGGTTGACTGTGGTGGTCTTGCCGCCGCCAGTAACGGTAGTCTTGAAGTCGCCGATTGAGCCCTCGATTCGCTCGATCGTGGCTTCGGTGTAGACAGCAATTCTGTCGTTGTGGCGGATCTCATCCCACAGTCGTGCTAGCTCGGCTTGTGGCTGTTCGCCGTTCAGCAGGTAATGGACGTGCTTCAGATTCCCGCCCAGTTCGTTCTGCTTCTCGACCAGGTGAATGTTGAATCCCTGATGGGCGAGCGACAGAGCCGCAGTCATGCCGGCGAGCCCGCCCCCGATTACCAGGGACGACTTGTTGACGGCGATCGACCTCCGCGCGAGCGGCTGGAGCAGCCGTGACTTGGCCACCGCCATCCTCACCAAGTCCTTGGATTTCTCGGTAGCCTTTTCTGGCTCCTGCATGTGGACCCAGGAACACTGGTCGCGGATGTTCGCCATCTCAAAGAGGTAAGCATTGAGTCCTGCTTCGCGGAGAGTATTCCGGAACAGAGGCTCATGGGTGCGAGGCGTGCACGAGGCGACGATCACGCGGTTCAGATGGTGTTCGTTGATCCTTGTCTTGATCGCTTCCTGGGTGTCATTGGAGCACGTGTAGAGATTGTTCTCGACGTATACGACATTGGGCAGCGTCTTGGAATACTCCACCACGGCGGGGACATTGACTACGCCGGCGATGTTCGTTCCGCAGTGACAGACAAAGACCCCGATACGAGGCTCTTCTCCCTTCACATCTCTTTCGGGTGGGTAGACCTCGGGGGTGATCAACGTGCCACGGGCCTCTTGCAAGAGCGAGACCACCTGGGCGGCGGCCGCCGAGGCCTGCATGACAGTTTCGGGGATATCTTTGGGCTCGGCAAACGGTCCGGCCACAAAGATTCCTTTGCGCGAGGATTCTGCGGGCCGGAATGTCGAGGTTCCACAAAAATTGAATTTATTTAGCGCCACGCCGAGTCGTTCGGCCAGCACTTTGACATCTTTGGGCGGTTGCATCCCCACCGATAGGACGACCAGGTCGTATTCCCCGGAAACCTTCCTGTCGTTCTCCGCGAGATATTGGACGATCAGGTTCCGCGTTCCAGGGACTTCCTCGATTTTCGGCACGCGAGAACGGATGTACCGCACACCGAGCTCTTGCGCTCTGTGGTAATACTGCTCGAAGCCCTTGCCGAAGGCGCGCAGGTCCATGAAGAAGACGTCGCATTGTAGACCTTCGCCGAGATGCTCTTTGGCGATGATGGCTTCTTTGGTGGCATACATACAGCAGATGGACGAACAGTAGTCGTGGTCGAAATCTCGCGAACCAACGCACTGCAGAAAGGCAATCCGCTTCGGCTCCTTCCGGTCGAAGGGTCGGAGCACATGGCCGGAGTAGGGTCCGGAGGCGGACAAAATACGCTCGAACTCCAGGGCCGTGAGCACATTCGGGAAGCGGCCATAACCCAGGTCTTTCTTTAGCCGGGCGTCAAAGAGCTCGTATCCCGGTGCCACGACGATGGCGCCCACCTTCAACTCCTGCGTCTCCGCCATTTGTGTATAGTCGATCGCATTGGCCTGGCAGGCCGTTGCGCACAGATGACAATCGCAGCAGATGCCGCACGCGAGGCAGCGCTTAGCCTCGGTGATGGCTTGCTCGGCGGTGTAGCCGGTGCTGACCTCGTCGAAGGTCCTGGCGCGGGTTGCCGGGTCGAGGGAGGGCACCTGTATTTGGCGCTGCATCAGCACACCAGCAGTGTCCACGACGTACTCGGTGTGATACGGCCCTTCCAGTTCACGACCCGCTCGGAGGTCCCGGCTATTGAGCCAGCGATCGATGGAGTTGGCGGCCTTTTTTCCCGCGAGCATCGCCCCAACCACCACGTCGGGACCGGTCACGCAATCCCCGCCGGCGAACACACCGGGCAAATCTGTCTCCAGCGTCAGTGGATCGGCACGCAGTGTTCCCGATTTTGTGGTCGCCAGACCCAGCCGTTCACCCAAGCCATCCACATCGGGGACCTGGCCGATGCTGACCACGACAGCGTCGCAGGGAATGACGAACTCCGAACCTGGAATCGGCTCCGGCGCTGGCCGACCGCTGGCATCGGGTCGGCCGAGCTTCATCTTCAGACACTCCAGGCCAGCCACGCGCCCGCCGTGCCCCAACTGGAAGGACTTGGGTGCGGCGAGAAACATCAAGTTGATGCCTTCCCGTTCAGCGTCCTCGATCTCGCGCTGGGCGGCCGGCATTTCTGGGCGCGTTCGCCGGTAGACTATCGTCACCTCTGCGGCTCCGCAGCGCAGGGCGGCGCGCGCCGCATCCAAGGCTGAATTGCCTCCTCCCACCACCAGCACGTGCCGGCCTGGGAGTACCGGACCACCGAGATTGAGCCGGCGCAGGAACTCCACCCCGCCGGTGACACCCGACATGTTCTCACCGGGAACGCCGAGCTTCCGCTCCACGTGAGCCCCGATGGCGATGAAAACCGCCGCGTAGCTCTTGCGCAATTCTTCGAGCGTGATACTGCGGCCCACCGGCGCTTCCAGTAAGATCTCGATGCCGATTGCACGCAGGCGGTCCAGTTCAGCATTCAACAAGGGCCGTGGCAGCCGGAAGGACGGGATGCCAGCCGCCAGCATGCCGCCCGCAACTGGGAGTGCTTCGAAGATCGTCGTGCCATAGCCTTTTTGCCGAAGTTGATAGGCACAGAGAAGGCCAGCTGGGCCGGACCCCACTATGGCAATCTTTTCCGGACGGTCGGGCACGGTTGGTTGCGGCAGCTTGTAATCGGGGCAGCGGTCGGTAACGAAACGCTTTAACGCCGGCAAATTCACCGGGTCGTCCACGTGGGTGCGGGTGCAGGCGGCGGTGCAGGGGTGCGTGCACACCCGGCCGCAGATCAACGGAATCGGGTTGTCGCGCAGAATGACCTGGAGCGCCTGCTCGAACCGCCCTTGTGCGATCAGAGTCACGTAGCCCTGCCCGCTCTGATGGATGGGGCATCCGGCTTCGCAGGGAGAGATCCCGCGCCGCGTAATGGTGGAGATGTTGGGGACGGCTTGCGGGAATGGCCGGTAGATCGCCTTTCGCTCTCCCAGCCCCAGATCGAATTCCGAGGGGAGCGTTACCGGACACTCCGCCGTGCAAGCTCCACAGCCGGTGCATTTCGTCGCGTCCACAAAACGCGGCTGCTTCTTGACACTGACCCTGAAATTCCCCGGCTCCCCTTCGACGCGTTCCACCTCACTCAAGGTGAGAAGTTCGATGTCCTTGTGCCGGCCGATCTCGACCAGACGCGGGGCCATGGTGCACATCGCGCAATCGTTGGTGGGAAAGGTTTTGTCGAGCTGCGCCATGACCCCGCCGATGGCAGGGCCGCGTTCCACCAAATACACCTTGATGCCGCCGTGGGCGAGATCCAGCGCGGCCTGCATGCCGCCAATGCCCCCACCAACCACCAGTGCCGCGCCGACTGGATGCGGCGGGATCGGATCAGACGACGACATGGCCGATGGCCTCCCCGGCGGGCGCCAGCTGCGCGGCCCGCTCCTTGATCGCCTGGAAGTACAAGGCCAGAGGTCGATAGATCATGTGTGCCGCCTTGCCGAACGGCATCTCTACCACCAGCATCGGTGTGGCGACGATCACGTGCAGGGCGTATGTGAAGTGAGCGCAGAGCGCGAAGCCTGCGTACCGGAAGATGTGTGCCGCAAGTCCGCTGCACGCCGTTAGCACCAGCAGGATGGGAAAGACCAGATCCTCCGGCCGCGTCTCCTTGTAGATTTCCTTCTTCGCCTGCACCCGCCCGATGAGGATGTCGCCGATGCCGTAGAAGATGAAGGCGGCGGCGAGGTATCCCAGCCAGCGTTGCGGGTTATACAAGGGATAAATGTTGTCGGTTTGAAACCAGCGCAGAGCGAAGACCTTGATGGTCAGCATCATGACCGTGCCGAGGGCGAGGATCCAATGCCCCAGCCACCGGCCTTTTTCCGGACACTTCCTCATCAGCGAGTGAGTCACCGACTGGTACAAGTACGTCCACGCCTCCTCGACATAGACAGAGAATGGGATGGGTGGCTGTTGCCCACTCATGGTGAGCCGCCAGACGCGGAAAACGCGCGATAGCAGAAGAAGGAACGGAAAGAGCATCACCGCGAGCGTGTAATACGTCATGATGGGGAACATGTGTTCCAGCCCGAGCGCCGTGGTCATGCCGGAAACGGGCATTCCCACATACCACACGTGAAAGCAGAGGATCAGCAGCACGACGAGCGCTGCAACCGAGGCCAGCGAGCCGAAGTACCACGCCCGGGACGTGAGGAGTTTGGACGCCACGCCTGTCCGTTCATACTGGCCGCTGAGGAAGCGCCGCAGCGTGGCCATGGAAATCCTGGGCTCGGCCTGGCGCGGGCAGGCGGTGGAGCAATCGCCGCAGTCGTGGCAAATCCAAGGCTCGAGGTTTGCCAGCAGCGGCGCTCTCAGCCCCAGAAGTGAGTAGCGGATGCTTTTTCGGGGAAAGCTGGCGAAGTCCGAGACCAGATCACAGGAGATGGTGCAGCTTCCGCACTGATAGCAGCCCGTGGGGTCGAACTTCCCATACCGCCGAATGTCGGCCAGCAGGGTTGGATCGCTTTGAACCGGCAATGTGCCTACTGCCATTTGCCACCTCTACCGATACCGAAAGTTCAAGCTACTGCGCAGCAGCTACGACTTCCTTGACGGCCCTCCTGGTGTACACCAGGAACTTCCCGCCTTCCTCCACCATCTGAATCTGAAAGTCTTCGTTCTGATATGACTCCGCTGTGCGTGATGCTTCTTCTCGGCTTTCGTAGACCTGCCCGTCCCACATGAACTTTTTCCCGTCGCTGATCAGGGTGAGATTCGGTGAGAGATTCGGGCTCATGCAATGCCTCCAGCCTGTTCACACGGCGCTGCGAGAAACAGTGCTGCGAAAAACGATTCCTACAATATGGCGTACTCGTACCGGCGTGTTCAGCACGTTGTTTGGCATAGGTCACCTCTTGGTGCTGTGGTGCTGGGAAAATACTCGCTGACCAGCCACTCCGCAGCTTGCGACACGGCAGCGCTGACTGCTTGCGACAAACCCTGGGAGATCTCTTCCGGCAATGGCCCGGTTTGGCAGGCCAGCACACGCACCTCGACTCCGCAGGTTTCCTGCAACTCACGCAGCAGGTTGGATGTGGGCAGCTGGTGCATCGAGAAATCGTCGAGTTTGACCGGGGGAATCTCGGCCGGATCGATCTCGAATATCTCGCCGGGACTGCGTCCGGCATCGATCGCGTCGAGGATGAGCAAGCGCTGCGGACGCGCCGTGCTCAAGCAGAGAGTGAATAAGAGCTTGCGCACGCCGGTGCCGGCGTCCAGCAAGCAGACGGCTTCGGGCACTCGGTAGTGCGCCTCGACATAGTCGACTACCGCGCACCCGAAGCCGTCATCTCCAAACAGAATATTCCCAACGCCGAGCACCACGGTCGGCTTCCGACAGAAGTCGGGAAGATCGGATTCATCGAATTGATCGATCTCCCGCATTCTTTCTCCTTACATGCTGCCTTTAATTGGCGAGCGTGCCGAGCAACTTGCCATCCGCATCGAAGATATCCAGCTTGACCGACAGCTTCCCGTCCAACCGGTGGGTCGCGCAGGAAAAGCATGGATCGTAGGCACGGATTGACATCTCTACTGTGTTCAGTACTCCCTGGTCGTACTTGCCGTCATGGATCAGACTTTTCGCGGCCTGCGTGACCGACATATTGATGGGAGCGTTGTTGTGTGTGGTGCCGACAATCAGGTTAACGTTGGTGATCAGGCCGTCGGCATCGGTGGTGTAGTCGTGGATGAGCGTGCCGCGCGGCGCTTCGGTGCAGCCGATACCTCGCGCTGCCCGCGGCGTAACCTTTACCCGGGTTTCGGTGCTGGTAATCTCGGGATCGTCCAGCAAGCGGATGGTGTTTTCGGCGTTGTAGAGCAGTTCGATCAGCCGCGCCCAGTGATAGAGCAGCGTGAGCTGTGCCGGCCGCCCGAACTTCGCGCGAAACTCTTCCAGTTCGGCCTGCGCCAGCGGCGTGTCGATAAAATCGCAGACGTTGATACGCGCCAGCGTATTAGCGCGATACACGCCCTTGGGATTGTCAAAATCCATGGAGAACCCTTCGCCCCACTGTTTGGCGTATGGGAACTTCAGATAGCTCCACGATTCAATGTGCTCGGAGATGAACTCGGTATAACGATCGTACGGAAAGTCCTGGTATGCGCCTTTGGACGTCATCAGGCGAAGCTTTCCGTCGTAGAGGTTGAGCGCTCCGTTCTCCTTGACGGTGCCGATAAAGCCGGTAGTGATCACTCCCAGCGACTTCACCACGTCGAGATATTTGGGGAAGACATTCTCCTTGGCAAAAGCAATGGAGAACTTGGCGAGTTCCAGCGCCTCATCGGCCTGCTTGCGCAATTGGTCGCGCTCGGCAGGTGCGAGTGGCTTGCTGAATCCGCCCGGAACGGCGGCCTGGGGATGGATGGACTTGCCCGCCAGCACTTCCAGCATGCGGGCGCACATGTGGCGCACCTTCACCACTTTTCTGGCAATGTCGGGTGCTGCCTGCAGCACGCCGATGACATTGCGGATGGAATAGTCGGCATCGGGACCGAGCAGGAAATCGGCTCCTGCGAGGAAGTAGAAGTGCAAGATGTGCTCTTCCATGTATGCGATGCTGTTGCACAACTCGCGCAACTTCTTTCCCGCCGGGGGCGGCTCGACTCCAAAGACCGCGTCGCAAGCCTTGGCCGAGGCCAAGTGATGCGACCACGGACACACACCGCAAATGCGCGGCGTGATGCGAGGGAGGTCTTCTACGGGGCGTCCGAGGCAGAACTTTTCGAAGCCGCGCAATTCAATGACGTTTACCCGGGCAGTGTCCACGTTGCCCGCGTCGTTGAGTTGAATGGTCACCTTGGCGTGGCCCTCAATGCGGGTGACAGGTTGAATGACCAGTGTCTTTGCCATGGATCACCTCCGGGGCAGCGGCCGCAGACGGCCAGCGCCAGCAAAACGGTTGAAAGTTGGGGCCCGATCCGGAATCTGCTTGGGATCAAGTCCGATGGAAGAAAGCGCACCCATCATGTCCACCATGGGATTGGCTTTGTCCGAGAGCGGGCCAAAGCAACCTTCGCATGGCATATAGGCGCGGATACAGCGCGGGTTGCCGTCGCTGCCACCGCACCCGGCTCGCGTCGCTGGACCCAGGCACAGGATGCCCTGCTCCATGAGGCAACGCATTTCGCTCAGCGGTGCGCCCGGCTTGAATTCCGGCGCATCCAGACGGCGCTTCACAGTGGAGACCGCCTTCTTTTCACGCCTGGTGGGACACTCGTCGCAAACGCTCTTCGACGGCAGCACGGGCAGGGGCTTGCCCTCAATCAGGGCGAGCAGCGCTCCCGTCACCATCTCGGGCGTGGTCGGACATCCGGGCAGATAGGCATCCACCTTCACCACTTCGTGGACCGCGTAGACCCGGTCGGTCAGAGCGGGAATCTGCTCGTGGGGCAAGCCGTTCTTCTCGGTGGTCACGCTGTCACGGTAGACCTTCTCCAATAGCTCATCAGTGCTGTACTGATTGGCCAGCGCTGGTATGCCGCCAAAGCAGGCGCAAGAACCGAGAGAAATCAGGATCTTGCACTTCTTGCGCATCTCCTGCGCTAGTTTCTTGTGCTCTTCGTTGCGGATTCCTCCCGATATCAACCCGACATCCGCCGCGGGGATTTCCATCTCTGTACCTTCGCCAGTCTGACCGTAGACCTTGTGGTCCATCAGGACTGGCATGTGCACGATTTCCACGTGTTTGAGTACGTCGAGGAGCGGTTCACCGATATCGAGGATGGTTACTTCGCAACCTCCGCATATCGCAAACCATTCTTCGGCAAGTCGAGCTGCCATGCTGCACCTCCTACCGGAGTTGAATTATTGGTGCTTGGTTCCCGTCTTCCTGCGATCATTAATAACGCATTCGATACGGTTCTGGCCCGAACTTCCTTACCCTAGCCGGATACTCCGGCTCCAATCCGAAATCCTTTAGGATCAGCTTGATAGCATCGGCATGCGAGCGGGCCGGCTGTCCTCGATGTAATGGCAACTTCCGGGACGGCAGCCTGGCGCTGGTGAGTCTGTCCAAGCGACGGTGAGGGGAACTTCCAAAATCCCGCCTCTCAGCAATTACCGTTCGTTCGAATCGTGCCGCTGACGTTCTCGTGCTGAGCAGCACTTGCAAACGTAGCATTACTTATTCGTCCAATCAGCTCAGCATGTCAGTGATTTGAGTCACCCATCATCGTGAGCGGAACGTGTCATTTCGAATATTCCGTCGGCTTGGAGCGCGTTGCCTTGCCGCCTTGCTGCCTCGAAACCCTTGCTCGGTGCGAACTTGCACCGGTCTAATCTGGCAGTGACGTTCGTCACAGATAGGAGTTCGCGGCCGGAGAAAAGTGACTCGAGCGTCAGAGCGAAAGGAACATAGAGTTGGGACTATTCCGCGTTCGCAGTTCGATGAAGCGACCAAGGCGGTGCGTAGTTATCATTAACCGGTTATCGCTAAACTGGTTGTCACTAAGTTGAGTGATAGCTGTCACTGACTTTGTGCGGCTCGGCGGTGCAAGTTCTTCTCGTGTTGATCGCCTCCGCAGGGGGGTGAGCAGTATGGTTTTCATCATCACCGGAGCCGCGGAATCAGACGGGAACACGGTGGGCAGGCTCCTCGCGGAAGCCTGGGGATGGGAATTTATCGACGCGCAGCATCTTCGCCCTCGTGGCCATCCTGATGCGCGGAGATACAACTCGTCGCTGGCTAGCTCCGATCCAAGTTCCGGTTCAAGCTCCGATCCAACCTCGCGCCTGGAAACGCTATCTGCCGCCATCAAGCTCTGGATCTATGAATGGCGGGATGTAGTGGTATCGTGCCCGATGCTGACGGAGAGAGATCGAAAGCAACTCTCTAAAGTGTCCTCGCTGGTCAAGATCGTCTGTCTCGAGGCATCCCATGCCACCGGCCGCGCTTCCGTGCTTGACCGGCCAGTCCGCCTTATAAGCTCCGAGAATGCACGCTCGGAGAGTGTCCGCTCCGAGTTCTCTGCAGGATGGCGTCCAGCACGCAAGGCAGCACAGGATGCGCTCACGGTTGATTCATCGCGGCAAGTCGAAGAGATTATCGCGGAAATAACCTCGGTTCTGATGATGTGAAAGCAGCCATCGTTCGTAGCCATCCTTCGCAATTAGGATTTCACCTTACCCGCGTGCGCCGACCAATCTTCCACTGATTTCCTGCTACTTACCGGCCCCCGCCGGTTTCAGAACCGCGGTATTTCGCTCGTCGGAAGCGATCATGCGATAGAACCTCTTAAGTTCGTCCATCTTGCTGACGGGGACGCTTAGCTCCCTGATTTCCAGGCTGCGCGTGTAGCGCAACCCTTGCCCGGTCGCTTCGGTCTTACTGTGATAGCTGCCAAAGCTGTAGTCGGCATCGGTCGGAGGCGGTAACTCGTCCACTTCATAGCCCGGTGGCAGCGAGATATCGAAACTGTCCGTATCCCGCAACGGCCCGTCGAATTCAAGCGAAAACTTTCGTGGCTCCTTCGTCTCCAGTATCCCCGACGACTTGCTTCCCAGCACCCGCGGCCGCACCAGCAACAGGTTCCCGGCATTTTTTGCGTAGTTGTCAGCCTCGAAAGTGTAGTTGAAGCCGAAAGGCTGGTCGGTCTGTTCGAGGTTGGCCACGCTTGCGCGCGTGATTTGAAAGCTGGAAAGCGATCCCGCCAAGAGGGTTTCGATCGGTTTGATGCGATCGGCGTTTTTCGTTACTTCACGCAAACGCCCACGTTCGGACCAGGCTCGATCGCCCAGCCGTATCTCTGTGACATCGCCTTTCAACATGCCGTTGGCGGCAAGAGTCAATTTGCCCACGCGCTGGATACTGTTCATGGCCGACGGTTGTTGCGGCAACTCCACCAGGTCGCCGCCTTCCGGCGTCACTAGCAAGCCATAATTCGCTTGCAGGTATCCTCCAATCTGCCCAAGCGGTGTCAACTCGTTAGTCGGATCGAAGAACAGAACCCGGCCCAGTTTGGGATGCTGCAGCACGGCGATCAGCGACGGATCCTTCACGTTGTCCGGCAACCTGATCGCAAGGATCACGTGGTTAAACCCGTTGTGAGCCGGTGTGTCACGCGTAATCGCGCCCCGCCGCGTGTTGATGACTACCTGGTAGGAGTCCACGCCAATCTCGCGCAGCATGGCGCGCATCAGCGTCGCTTTGTCTTTGCAATCTCCGTAGCGGTGTGAAAAAACATCGGAAGCGGCATGCGGTTGCCAGCTGCCGATACCCAACTCGATCGCGACATAACGAATGTCGTGCTGCACGAAGGCGGCGATGGCTTGCATCTTCTGCAGTTGTGCGGCCTTCCCCGTGGTCAGAACGCTTACCTCTTGTTTGATCGGTTCAGACGCACCCATCTGTCCACTAATCAGATTTTGATACCAACTCCCCATGCTTTGCCAGTTTGCCAGTTCATTCTTCCGCGACGTTCCTTCGGCTGGGAAAAATGACACAATCATCTGGCCGGCCACGCCCCTCCACGGCGGCATGTCCGGCTCATGCCTGATCCCTTTTACGCCCGTGACCACCCATTGCGCTGTGTTGCCGCCCCCTTCAGCCGGCTTCGCCTCGGGATAAGAAAGCCACGAAGCCTTGTACTCCCAGCCGGAAGGAAGTTGCAGTGAAAAATGGCTCTCCCGCACCGGATCAGATTCCTGGAAATACCAAATGTCCTGCAAAAAGAAGGGTTGCTCCTCCACTTCATATTCGTAGCCAACAATGTTTCCCGGATCGGGTGCGGGAATATTCACCACTCTATACCTTACGTCCGACACCAGTTCACCACCCGCGATGGGCGCAGCAACATCGATCGCGTCCTTGTCCTTAACCTCGTAGTCCTTGCCTTGAGCTGGGATGCACCAGCCGTGCAGATCCTTGATTTTTCGGCCCGGATTGAAATAAACCGATACGATGCCGTGTTCCCGCCCTTCGGGACGCAGAATCTTGTACGCCTCGCGCACATGCGTCCTGATTTTATCCACCGACAGAACCGTCACGCTCGTCTCGGAATACAGCAACACCGCGTCGGTCTTATCGTCGTAGGAGGGCAGCGTGGTCCCGACCAGCGCGTGCATCCACGATGGAGCATCACCGGCCGCAGCCCGCGACGCCATAGCCAAAACCCATACCACAGCCCAAAAGAAAACTAGCAGCGCTCGCCGATTAGTTACTCGCATGGATTTCCCCTGGCTGGAGAACAATCTGTTCGCCATCGCCGGTCCTCACCACTTGAAAGAAGTTCCGCAGTGCGCCGTAGTACTTCTGATCCAGCAGCAAAACATCGAAGGTCAGCTTTCTTGTCAGGCGCAGTGTTCCCGGGCCTGGTTCAACCTTCAGGTTGTAAACGATAACTCTTCCATCCTGATCTTGCGCCTTTGGCAGACTATTGGCTTGCCATCCGGGCGGAAGGCTGATGGTCAGGGCGTCGGCTTTCTCGTAGGGATAGCTGAAATAGATAGGATGTACGCGGTTGGCATGTTCAAACAGTCCTTTCTCGGCGCCCGTAAAGATCGCGGCAGGAATCATCACCCGTCTGCCGGCATTCGATGCCCAACCCGGAATCTTCAGACTAAATTCCGCAACCAGCGGTGTTTCCGAATTGGTCCAGTCCGGTTTGTTAGTCAGTTCCGCTTCCGCAGCCGCCGGAATCTGTTCGGTCGCCAACTCTTCCAAATACTTCTTGCGGGCCACTTCGTCTGCGTTTCGCTCCTCGACTCGCCGATACATCGCTTCCAACCCAGTGAAGGTGACGGTCAGCTTGCCTTCGAGATCACCCGTGTCGGAGAGATTCAGTTTTCCCACGCGTTCGATCCGCGACTCCGAGGGTCGCGGAAGCGTGGTCTTGATCCAGCTTCCACCGTCCTTATCCAGGCGCAATCCCTTGGCGCCCGTTTCTGACCAGGTCAGCAGCCCAAACGGGGTGAAGACAGCACCCGGATCGAGGAAGAGGTCCTTCCCATACAGCTTGACGAGCACAACGTTCGCATCGAGTTTTGCGCTTTGCATCGTGACCGGATTAAAGAAATACTCCCGGCGATCCGAAACCCAGCATCCATACGCTTCAAAACCCGCCGCCCGCACCAACCCAAGGAACAGCCAGGTCAGCTGAATACCGTTGCCATAGCCTCGTTTCCAAACATCCTCTACGTTTTCGTCCCACTTCTCTTTTCCGCGCTTCTGCTCCTGCTCGGTTTTTTGTACCTCATAGGATGTGTTTCGGATCTGCTGCACCCTGTCATAGATCTTTCGCAGCTTCACCTCCTGCGAGTCGTTCGGCGAGACGATTTGCGCCACCGCCTGTTCCATCGCCTTCCGCTTTGTGACAAAGTTTTCCAGGTATTCGTTCCACTTCTTACCAACCTGTTTCCAGTAGGTGTCCTGATCTGTCGCGACGAAGCCTGTTTCATAGATGAAGTCCACTCGCGATCTCAATTCATTGGGAGGGGGCATGTACTCTTCCAACTGGAAAGCCGGTATGTTGCTCGCCTCCATGTGTACAACGTGGTCCGGCCCCAGCTTGGGAATAGAACCCTCAGGCAGCCCTAGCCAACTCCAGCGCAGCGAGAAGCCCTGATAGGGTTTCAGCGAGAACTGCGCTTTCCTGGTGAACAGCTCATCGCTCAAAATCCAATGGGAATCAAAGACCATATATTCACCCAAATCCATCGTGTAGGCGTATTCGATGATGCTTCCCACCTGCACATCCGGCAGGGTAAAAGTCTTCGCCAGATATTTCACTCCCTTTCCCTTCAACAGATACTTTTCGAAAACTTGACCGCCAAAGTCTGCGGTCGAGCCATCCGGCCTGATGGTCCGAGCCCTCACTTTCACAACATTCTGCCTTCCCTTCAAGAACGGAATCTCGACATTGGCATATTTCCGCCCCTCATCGGTCAGGATCTTGATTCGAAAGTAATCGTCTTCGTGGGAAGTGCGGGTATTGTCATCGCGGTCCACCTGCCGGTACAGAATGATTGCGGGCGCTCCCGGCGCCAGCGGCTCGCTCGTCATCTTGGTCTCGTCGGGTGAAACCGGCTGGAATCCCACACCCGCATTCGCCTTCCGCGCCGCCAACATACAGACCGCCAGCCCGACCACCGTCCACTTGTTCGACCGGAACATAGTTATCTCTCCCCAGGTAAATGCAGGCTCAACCGCGGTATCGAGAAACAAGATTCGCTGCGGGCGGGAACCACGAACTCTAGGGGGACGAGTGGCGCTCTCCACGAGGACAGCAATTCCGCCTCCTCCGAATTCCGGGCCCCCTCGAGCCAGAATCCGGCTACTGCAGTAATGGCCTGAGTATAGCTGGAAATGGCCATCCGTCAACGACAGAAGTCACTGGTTCACGAGAAATTCGACGGCCCGAGGGTTCCGAAACCTGATCTAAGTAACTTGGTTCGAATAACTTAGTTTGGATAAGCTGGTTTGAATAGCCTGGTTTGAATCCTTAGTCCGGAAAGATGGCCGATAGAAGGCTCTTACAGCTCGTACTTCTTCATCAAATGCCGAAACGACCGGTAGGAGACGCCTAGCACGTCGGCGGCCCGAACCTGCACGCCGTTGGTTTGTCCGAGCGCGGACTGCAGCAATGAGCGCTCGATCTGCGCGACGTAGTCTTCCATGTTCACGCCCTCGGGCAGAACCGAGCCTGGGGGGACGTTCATGCCGGTGGTCATACTTGTTGCGCCTTCCGCGCCCGCGGCCACGGCGCGAGCTTTCGCACGCTCGACCGGCAACTCGACGTGCAGCTCGCTTGTGGTTTCGAGCGCTACGGCGCGTTCGATCGTGTTTTCCAGCTGCCGGACGTTTCCCGGCCAGTCGTAGCCGGTCAGCGTCTCGAGCGACGCCGCCGCGACTCCGTGAATGCTCTTTCCGGCTCCCGGCGCATATTTTTTCAGGAAGTGATTCGCCAGGAGCGGTACATCTTCGCGGCGCTCGCGCAAGCCCGGCACGCGAATGGGAATGACGTTCAGGCGATAGTAGAGGTCCTCGCGGAACGTGCCCTCGGTGACCTGGCGGTCGAGATCGCGGTTGGTGGCGGCGATGACGCGCACGTCAACTGGAATTTCGGTGGTGCCGCCCACCGGGCGCACGGTACGCTCCTGCAGCACGCGCAGCAGTTTGACTTGCATGGGCATGGTCATCTCGCCGATCTCGTCGAGAAAAATCGTGCCCTGGTCGGCGACTTCGAACAGTCCGCGGCGGTTCTGGTTGGCTCCGGTGAAGGCGCCTTTGACGTATCCGAAGAGCTCGCTTTCGAGCAGCGTCTCGGGAAACGCGCCGCAGTTGACCGAGACAAAAGCTTCGGCGGCTCGCGGCGAGCAGGTATGCACGGCGCGGGCGACCAGTTCCTTGCCGGTACCGCTCTCGCCGTAGACCAGAATCGTGCTGCTGGTGGTCGCGACGGTGCGGATGGTCTGCTTCAGCTTTTCGAGCGCCGGACTGGCGCCGATGATGTTGTCGAGCGAGTTGCGCGTGGCCGCGTCGCGGCGCAGGGCAAAGTTCTGGCGGCTAAGCGAAACTTTGGCGAGCGCGCGGGCGATGGCGAGTTTGACTTCGTCCACCAGGCCGGGACTCTTGCGGATGTAATCGGTTGCTCCGCCCGCTTTCACCGCTTGCACCGCCGCTTCGTAGTCATCGACGGCGGTCATCAAAATGACCGCGGATTCGGGCGAGATCTGGTGCGCGTGGCGCAGGACTTCGACTCCATCCACGCCCGGCATTTTGATGTCGGTAACAATCACGTCGAAGAGCGCGCTGTCGATTTTGCGCTTGGCGGCTTCGCCACCGGTGACGGTCTCCACTTTGTGGCCATCGCGGCGCAGGGTGATGTCGAGCAGTTCGCAGATGGAGCGCTCGTCGTCGCAGACGAGAATGTTACCCACGCGATCCTCCTTCCGCTGCCGAGGCGGCGAGCGCAGCCCTGGCGGATGCCGATACGGAGGAAGTTCCACCCGTGCCTTTCCGTTCATGCGCGTCATGGTCCATGCGCCGCAAGCGCAGCACGAAACTGGTGCCCTTGCCCACTTCCGAGCGGGCCCAGACCTTGCCCTCATGCGCCTGGACGATCTGGTACACGATGGCGAGGCCGAGGCCGGTTCCGCCTTCAAAGTTCGACTGGAAAGGCTCGAAGATTTTTTCCGTCTGCTGCGGGTTGATGCCGGGACCGGTGTCGGCGAAGCTCATCTCCCAGTCCGAGCCGCGCTCGGCCAGGGACACGGTCAGGGTTCCACCTTTGTCCGTCGTTTTTATTGCGCGCACCGCGTTTTCCGAGAAGTTCCAGAACACTTGTTTGAGCTTGTCGCCATCGGCCAGCACCCAGGCTTCGGATTTCTGAAACCTGCGTTCGAGCTTGATGCCCGCGTTTTCGGCGGTGAGGCGGTGTTCGAGCAAGGTGAGTGTGTCCTCGAGCAACGGCACCAGATTCACGCGCTCGAAACGATATTGCTTGCCCCGTGAGTACGCCAGAAAATCGGTAATGATGTCATTCAGGCGATCGGACTCGCGGTGCACGATCTGCAGGAGGTGGCGCTCGTCGGAATTCAAGGCGGGAGCGTCCGACAACATGCTGACCGAGCCGGCAATCGAGGTCAGGGGATTGCGGATTTCGTGAGCGATGGCAGCGGCCAGGCGGCCGACGGCAGCCAGGCGATCCTGCAGGCGCACTTCGCGTTCCAGGCGGCGGATCTCGGTGAGATCGTCAAAGGAATAGACAAAACCCAAGTCACCGCGCGCGCTCACGTTGAGCGCGGAAACGCGCACGCGAAAAGCCTTGCGGAAACCGTTGGGGGTCATGTAACGGACCTCGGCATCGCCCCGGTCTCCGCCGAAGTGGGGCAGCGGATCCTGAAAAAGATCGGCCATGGAACGTCCGCGCAATTCGGCTTCGGAGATTTCGAGGAGTTGCTGGGCGGCGCGATTGACCAGCGTGATGCGACCGTCGAGCGCGGTGGTGATGACCCCGCCACTCATGGACTGCACGATGTTTTCGTGGAGCGCCTGCAGATTTTCGAGCGCGCCGCTGGCATCCTTTAGCTGGACGTCCACCTGGCGCAGCTTGCTCATCAGCAAGCCGGCCAGATAGGCGATGGCGAAGTAGGCAAACAGGTTGACGAAGATCACCACCTGCAGCGCCTTCAGCTTGGGATGCGAGATCGAATACGAGGGAATTACCAGGTAGTAATCGAGTTCGAGGACGGTGCCGAACAGAATGAAAGCCAGGGCCGCGCTCAGATATCCCCAGGCTCGCGGCAGCAGCATGCAAGCGACCACGATGACCAGCGGGTAGAGGAAATTCAGCGAGCTGTCGATGCCGCCGGTTACATGGACGACCAGCGTGACCATAGCCAGATCGGCGAGCACCTGAAGCATGGCCTGCAAGCGATGTTCGCGCCAGACCGAAACCAGAAACAGGAAGAACAGTGAGAGCACGAACCACAGCACCATGCCGGTGAGAAACGGCAGGATGGGCAGCGGACTGGGAGTGAGGCGGATGACGGCGAGTTCAATGGCGAGCAGGACCATCAGGATCAGGATGCGAACCTTCACCAGCCAGGTCAGCCAGTTCCGCTCATCGGAGATGGAGTGCATGAAAGTCAGTCGTTCGTCGCTAGTCGCTAGCTGTTCGCAGTTCGTCGCTGTTCCGCGGAATCGGAGTCAGTCGCCAGCATTGGGTTGTTGTGCCCAGCGACTAGCGACTAACGACTAGCGACCGTTTTCTATCCCGCCAGTTTTGAGATCATCGCGAACAACGGCATGTACAGAGAAATCACGATGCCGCCGATGGTGACGCCGAGCAGACCGATGATGACCGGCTCCAGCATGGCCAGCATGTCTTTGGTGGCGGCGTCGACTTCGTCTTCGTAGAAGTCGGCGATCTTCTGCAGCATGGCGTCCATGGCGCCGGTGGCTTCGCCCACGCCGATCATCTGGGTCACCATGTTGGGAAAGACGCCGCTTTCACGCAGGGGATCGACGATGGTGCGGCCTTCTTCGATGGCCTTGCGCACCTTCATCAGCGCTTCTTCGAGCACGGCGTTGCCCGAGGTACGAGCGGTGATCGCCAAGCCTTCGAGAATCGGAACGCCTGAGGTGATGAGCGTGCCCAGGGTTCGAGTGAAACGGGCGACTGCGATCTTGCGCAGCAGCGGGCCCATAATCGGCAGTTTGAGCAGCATGGCGTCGAAGTAATAGCGGCCTCGCGGATGCTTGCGAATCTGCTTGACGCCGAGATAGGCGGCTACGCCACCTACGATAAAGAACCACCAGAAATGACCCACGAAGCCACTGAGGCCGATGACAATGCGGGTCGGCAGCGGAAGGGCAACTCCCAACCCGACAAACAGGTTCGCGAAGATGGGCACAACCCATTTGAGCAGCGCGGCTACGATCAGCACGGCCAGCGAGACGACAGCTACCGGGTAGATCAACGCCGACTTGACGGCCGCGCGCAGCTTGACCGCCTTTTCCACGTAGATCGCCATGCGCTGCAGGATGATGTCGAGAATGCCGCCGGTCTCGCCCGCCTCCACCATGTTGGTACTTAGATCGTCGAAGACCGTCGGATATTGGCGCATGGCATTGGCCAGCGTGGCGCCACCTTCGACGCCGGTCCGGACACCGAGCAGGGTTTTCTGGAAGCTCGGGTTCTCCTGGTTGGCGCCTAGAATCTCCAGGCACTGCACCAGCGGCAGGCCGGCGTCAATCATGACGGAAAACTGGCGGAAGAAAACGGCAACGTCCTTGACCTTGACTTTGCTGCTGCCAAAAGTGGGGAGGGAGAATTCCTTGCCCTTCTCCCGAATGGCGCCGGGCGTGATGTGTTCCTTCCGGAGCTGAGAGGCCAGTCCGTCCTTGGTGGAGGCTATGCGCTCTCCTTGAACCTTCTCGCCCGAAGCGGTCTTTCCCGAAAACGTAAAAACTGGCATGGTTACCTTCTCCTTGTCCGAAATCCGCCGGCGTGAGCTGCCTACCTTAAAGGCGGTTCGCGCCGTTTTGTCTCTTCACTCGTCTTGCGGCCCGTAAAGCTACCCGGGCTTCACGATGTCATCGCTTCGCTGGCGCAGTACCCTTGGCCATCGGAGCCGGACTGGTGCGGTTCATGAGGCCGGCGCCGCGCGCAATCATTTCCTGCAGTTCGTCCTGATTGCTGGACCGCATCAGCGCCATTTCCAGCGTGATCTGCTTCTGGAAATACGCGGTGGCGAGGGACTGGTTGAACGTCTGCATGCCGTACTTCTCCTGGCCGGACTGCATGGCGGAGTAGACCTGGTGAATCTTGTCTTCGCGAATCAGGTTGCGCACCGCCGCATTGGGCACCAGGATTTCCATGCACATGGCGCGTCCTTTGCCGTCGCTGCGCGGCAGCAGGCTTTGACACATGATGCCTTCCAGCACCAGAGAAAGCTGGGCGCGGATTTGCGATTGCTGGTGCGCCGGAAACACGTCGATGATGCGGTTGATGGTGGACGATGCCGAATTGGTATGCAACGTGCCGAAGGTGAGGTGGCCGGTTTCCGCGATGCGCAGCGCCGACTCGATGGTTTCGAGGTCGCGCATTTCGCCGATCAGCACCACGTCCGGGTCCTCACGAAGCGCGGCGCGCAGAGCGTCGGTGAAGCTCTTGGTGTCCGAGTGCAATTCGCGCTGGTTGACCAGGCAGTTCTTGTTCATGTGCACGAACTCGATCGGGTCCTCAATGGTGAGGATGTGCTCGTGGCGCTCGCTATTGATCTTGTCGATCATGGCCGCCAGCGTGGTGGACTTGCCCGAGCCGGTCGGTCCCGTCACCAGCACCAGCCCGCGCGGTTTGTCGCACAGTTTGCTGACCACCGCCGGCAGACCCAGTTGGTGAAACGACTTGATTTCAAAGGGAATCAGACGGAAGACGCAAGCCGAAGCGCCGCGCTGGTTGAAGACGTTGGCGCGGAAGCGGGCGAGGCCCTTCAAACCGAATGAAAAGTCCAGTTCGAGGCTTTCTTCAAAACGGTGCTTCTGCGAATCGGTCATCACGCTGTAGGCCAGTTGCTTGGTCTCAGCGGGGGTCAACTGTGGCAGGTCGAGCGGCACCAGGTGTCCGTGCACGCGGATTTGGGGCGGAGAGTTGGTGGTGATATGGAGGTCGCTACCATTCATCTCCAGCATGCGGCGGAGCAGATCGCTTAGTGAAAGTGCCATAGTTTTGTTTCTCTCCTTGTGCAGCTTCTAGTGGATCGTTTCGCGAGCCACTTCTTCAAGCGTGGTCCAGCCTTGCGCGACCTTGATCAGCCCGCTGCGACGCAGGGTGATCATGCCGCGTTCAATCGCTTTCTTCTTGAGCTCGATCGCCGAGGCGCCGACCAGAACCAGCTCCCGGATCTCGTCATCCACTTCCATCACTTCGTACAAACCGGTGCGGCCTTTGTAACCGGTCTTGTTGCAGGTGGCGCAGCCGACGCCCTTCATGATCTGCACCGTCTTGGATTCTTCGGGGGTGTAGCCTTCATCGATCAGGGCCTGGGGAGGGACTTCGACCGGCTCGGCACAATCCTTGCAGATCCGCCGCACCAGGCGCTGGGCGCAGATGAGATGAACCGAAGTCGCCACCAGGAAGGGCTCGATGCCCATATTCATGAGACGGGTGATGGTTTCCGGAGCGCCATTGGTGTGCAGCGTGGATAGGACGAGGTGGCCGGTGAGCGCGGCCTTGATGGCGATTTCCGCGGTTTCAAAGTCGCGGATTTCGCCGACCAGAATGATGTTGGGGTCCTGCCGCAGGAAGGCGCGCAAGGCCGTCGCAAAATTCAGGCCGATCTGCTCTTTCATCTGCACCTGGTTCACGCCTCCCAGTTGGAACTCGACCGGGTCTTCGGCGGTCATGATGTTGGTGTCGGGCTGGTTCAAACGCGAGATGGACGAATAAAGCGTGTTGGTTTTGCCCGATCCGGTGGGCCCTGTGACGAGCACCATGCCGTAGGGTTTCAGGATGGCTTTCTCGAACTTGGTCAGTGACTCCTGCTCGAAACCGAGCTTGGTCATATCGAGGCGCAGATTCTCCTTGTCGAGCAGCCGGAGCACGATTTTCTCGCCCCACAGCGTAGGCAGAGTGGAAACGCGAAAATCGAGCTGCTTTTTCTTGCCGCCAATCTGCATCTTCAGCATGATCCGGCCGTCCTGCGGCAGGCGCTTTTCGCTGATGTCGAGTTTGGCCATGATCTTGAGCCGAGAAGTAATAGCGTCCTTCAGCTTCAGCGGCGGATTCATGATCGACTGCAAAACTCCGTCAATGCGGAAACGGACGCGGAATTCCTTCTCGTAGGGCTCCATGTGAATATCGCTGGCGCCGCGCTTCACGGCATCGGTGAGCACCAGGTTCACCAGCTTGACAATGGGAGCTTCGTCGGCCGCTTTCTCCAGTTCCTTGAGTTCGAGTTCATGCTCTTCGGCCTGCAACTCGATATCGGTGCCTTCGCCCAGGTCGTTCATGGACTGCATGACCTGTTCCAGCTCTTCTTCTTTGGAAGTGCCGTAGGCCTTGTCGATGCCCTCGATGATGGAGCTTTCCGAGGCCACGACCGGTTCGATATTGAAACCGGTCATGAATTTGATATCGTCCATGGCAAAGACATTGGTCGGGTCCACCATGGCGATGGTGAGCGAAGCGCCGACGCGGCTGAGCGGCAAGATCTGATAGCGTTTCGAGGTTTCGTAGGGAATCAGCTTGACGACGGCGGGATCGATTTCAAAATACGAAAGATTGATGGCGGGCACGCCGTACTGGCGGGAGAGAAAGTTGGTAACATCCTCGTCCGAGAGGAAACCCAACTTCACCAGCGCCGAGGCGAGCCGGGTGTGAGACTCCTTCTGGAGTTTGGTCGCTTGTTCCAACTGCTCTTGGGTAATGACCTTTTCTTTGACGAGCAGGTCACCCAGCCGCTGAGACATATCTCTCCTGAATTCCCGCGAAGTCCGGGGTCAATGCGAAAGCACTGATTTCCGGGGGGATCAGCGAGGATGCTTTCGCACTGACACAAATTGTCAACCCAATGGGAATTCCGAAAAAGTAACTTAGGTACTGTCCGCTTGGGTCGTAAGCCCTTGACTCCACGTAACCGCATGAAAACACATTTCGCAGATTGCGCACCATGCACTCAAGTACAGAGACCGTTGTACAAAATCAGCCCAAAATTGGAGGGAAGAATGATGTCAATCGCGACAATCGCAATTCTGATATGCGCCCTGGAGGGCTCAGCATTTCCAAATCGCCGCAAGAGTCGTGTCCGGCGGGAATTGCCTCCGGCAAGGAACAAAGGAACAGTGGACTTCGTGGCTGGCCCAACCCTTCTGCTATCACCGTGGCGAAAGTGGCTGTGCGCGCAGTGCGAACACATCATGTGACGTACATCACATAGAACATATTCGGCATGTGTGAAACTGTCGGCATCGCAGGAAAACAAAATGGAAACTACTGCTGCGGGGACCGTCCTGAGTGAGGAGTTGAAAAGTGCTCTGCACGAGTATTACGAGCAGCAGGAAATTGCAGTAGGAAGCAACTTCAGATGTCCGCACAGCGATGAGTGCGAACGAGCGGTTGCTCCAAAACTGCTCATGGGCCGAGGATCTGAGGCTTACGTCGGATCTCGATACGGAGATCGTTTCAAGATCGTGGTTGTCGGTTTAGATCGAGGTGAGGGAGCCGAAGATGTCTGGAGCCGATCCTCGGAAATTGAGGGTCTTCCGACTGACGGGAAAGGGCTTAATCCTCAGATGAAAGGCACGCTGGTCACGCTGAGGGCGATCCTCCGCGAGGACGAGTGCGAGAATATTTGGACGCAGTTCGCGATGATCAATGCTGCAAAGTGCTGCTATGGCAACCGGCGCACGGTTCCCGATCCGCTTTACTGCGAGTGCTCGGGGTTTGGTTTCGGGGAACTGAGCCTGCTCAGTCCACAGATTATCGTGACCCAAGGAAAGAACGCGAAGAAGCCAGTGGAACTGCGGCCATCGTCGATTGCGGACGACTGGGCGAAATACATGGTGGAGCAGCACCCATCTGGAGACCGCACCCAGGAGCTACGAGCGTCGATGGAGTGGATGATTGACAGACACATTCACGAAATCGTCCTCGGCGAAAGAAAATGTCTATGGCTGGAGACACCGCACCCGGCTGATCGTGCTGGTCGTTGGCATCCATTCGCCAACGCTTTCTTGCCGATTCTCGGCAGAATACTGCACGAGGAGGTGATCGCTCCGTAGCTCATGCGAAAATCCCGTTGACCTTGTCCCGCACATTCTGGCTTCATCACGCTGGAACTGATGGCATGGGGGCGGCTTTTTGCGTATCGTTGTGCGACGCTATGAGCACTGAGTACTTTGCTTGACAGCCCTGAGGAGTCACTTGAGAATGAAGTCGTGCCGCAGTCAATGAGTGAGAAGCTCGCGGGAATAGTCTTGCCCGACTCTGAAGGACGGCCTGTCAGACTCGGCTCGCTCTGGTCCAACAACCCCGCAGTGATCGCCTTCCTTCGCCACTACGGATGAATCTTCTGCCGCGAGCACATCGCGCAGTTGCGCGACCAGGAACAGGCGTTCCGCGATAAAGGCGCTCGGCTGGCCGCCATCGGTTTAGGCGACGCACACTACGCCCAAGTCTTTCGCGAGGAGACTGGAATCACGTTCCCACTTCTGGTGGATGCCGAGCGGCAGGCCTATCGTGCTGTGGGTCTGCTGAACGGCTCGCTCTTTCATATTTTCCGCCGGGACAATTCATTGGCGAGGAAAAGAGCCCGTACCGCCGGACACCGGCAGCACAAGCTGGGCAAGAATCCGTTTCAGCTCGGGGGCAGCTTCGTTTTCGGTCCCGGCAATGTCGACTTGTACATGCATGTCAGCCAGACTTTCGGGGACAACGCTCCGACAGCCGAGTTGCTGGCCGCGATTCCGTGAATCAGTTCCGAGTTGCGAAAAGGCAACCCAAGCCGGCCGCCTGGCGTCAAAGCAGATGCACCGCGATGACTTCCGTGATCTGTCTGCCCCGCGGTGATCGTGTATACTGTGCTGGCATTTGATCCGCGCGTCGATTTGAAATGGTTATGGCCGAACGCTCTCACGCCCGAGTGAGCTTGTGGTCTCGATGTCGGATTGCAGTTGTTGTTCTAGCCGTCTGTTCCCTCACGGCAAGCCTTGCGACTCGTTACACTGCGCTGGCTCCGGAAGTCCAGAAGGTAGCGGCCGTAAAATCCCAGTCTCCGGATGTCCAGAGACAGCGCCTTCTTAGCAACGCACTCCAGTGGACGGCTCCAGCTTCCAGTTTCACCCTTTTCCAGCCGCCGCGACCTTCCGTCTTTGCGGTATCGGTGATCGTTCCAGCCACGAATCTTAGCTCCGAAAGCTGGCTTTATAACCGGCCTCCTCCTTCCTGCTGACTTCCCGTCGTTTGCAGCCACTCACTGTTTTTGAACTCAACCCCAGCCATTGAAATTGACTGAGGCAACTCCGCTTGAACGCGAGGTTCAAGCGTGGCTCGATCGAGTTCGAGTCCGGGTGCGGAAACGAGTCTCCGGTTCACGAAAGGAAACGCACATGGCCATTAAGTCTTTGCTGACCGAAGAAGATCTCAATGCTCTTCGCCAGTTTGACACCTGCATGGTCTCGAATGCGATTGAGAAGTTCGGCGCAAGGCTTCGGAACACGGGATTTACGGATGGCAGCATTCGGTGCATGTTCCAAGAGGCTCCGCCCACGGTGGGATACGCGGCCACGGCTCGTCTTCGAAGCGGGGAACCGCCAATTGCCGGCGGCAGCTTTCATGATCGGGCCAACTTCTGGAACAGCATCCTCGAAATTCCCGTGCCTCGCATTCTGGTTTTGGAGGACATGGACGAGCCGCCCGGACGTGGGGCGTTCGTGGGTGACATGCACGCCGCCATTCTTAAAGCTCTGGGATGTATCGGGTACTTAACCAACGGCGCCGTGCGCGAGTTGCCAGCCGTGCGCGCCGTGGATATCCAGCTGTTTGCCGGAAGTGTTGCGGTCTCTCATGCCTATGCCCACATCTTCGATTTGGGGGCGACCGTCAGGGTGGGTGGCATGGAAATCCACCCCGGAGATTTGTTGCACGGCGACCGCCACGGAGTGCTGACGGTTCCAATGGAATTCGCAACTAAGATTCCGGACGCTGCGGCGCAGTTGCAACGGGTGGAGCGAACGGTGATCGACTTTTGCCGATCCGGCGCGTTCTCAGTCGCTGAGCTGTGCGAGATTATGAAAACGTCGGGTTAGGGACAACCAGAAGCTTTGCGCTCATGGGACATTGCTGGCTGGGAATGCCAGAGAAAGCCGGTATAGAAAACTCGATGAATGAGACTAGCAATCGATCCGGTGGAATAGCGACAGGAGGAATCAAGGCTTCAAAGCTGATCTTGCTGGCCAGCCTGGTTGCTCTGGTGGTCGAACTCGCCGCTTGTTCAGGAGGCGATGGTGGTAATCGAGCGAATGCGGCGACGGTCACGGTGGGAGTAACCAAAGTCGTGCGCAAGTCACTGGGTCGACAGATCACCTTGTCCTCCGAGTTGGTGCCCTTCCAGGAGATCGATGTATATGCGAAAGAATCCGGTTTTGTCAAAAAACTGCTTGTCGACTATGGATCCCGCGTAAAGGCTGGCCAGGTAATAGCGATCCTGGAGATACCGGAGCTGGAGGCGCAGCTTCAGGAAGATCAGGCGGAAATCAAGAATGCGATGAATCAAGTCAGCCGAGCACAGCACGAGTTGAACCGCTATCAGGCGCAGTACAACGCGCTTCACCTGCAATACACGCGTCTGAATGGAGTCTTTGAGAGCCAACCCGGAATTGTCGCGCAGCAGGAAGTGGATGACGCACAGGGGAAGGATCTGGCGGCGTCGGCTCAGGTAGATGCTGGCCAGGCGGGTGTAGAGGCATCGGAGAGCCAGCTGTCCGTAGCCAAGGCAAGACTGGTTCACGATCAAAGCCTGTTTGACTATACGAGGATCACGGCTCCATTTGCCGGAGTAGTGACCCAGCGCTACGCGAACCTCGGTACATTGGTGCAGGCGGGCACAGGTTCGAGCACCCAGGCTATGCCGATCGTCCGGCTGTCCCAGGACGATCTTTTCCGGCTCGTGATTCCGGTTCCGGAATCTTACGTTCGATACATCAAAGTCGGCGATCACGTGGACGTCCGTGTTCCATCTCTCAACCAGACGTTCCCGGGGAAGGTCGCGCGGTTCTCGGTGGATGTGAAGGAAGAGACGCGAACTATGCACACCGAGGTTGATGTTCTTAATCCAGATCGGGTGCTGATTCCGGGGCTGTACGCCGATGCCGACCTGACGCTTGAGCACAAGGAAGATATCCCCTCCGTGCCCCTGCAGGCGGTGAATCACGAGAACGATAAAACCTCCGTCTATGTAGTAAACGCAAACGGTGAGATCGAAGAGCGCCCGGTAAGTCTCGGCATTCAGACTTCGAGCGATGCCGAAGTGGTCGCGGGTCTAACTGAAGGAGAACAGGTGGTTGTCAGCGATCGCAGCGGATTGAAAGCGGGAGAGAAGGTTCATCCTCAGGTGGTACAAGTCATGCAGTATCACGAGAGCAACCAGGAGTAAGTGGAGGGACGGGCGTCTCGCCCGTCCTGCCGGGCGGGGACGCCCGGCTCTCCACTAGATAATGCAGCGGCGTTTAGGTGAGCGCAAATGTCACGTTTTTCAATCCGTAATCCGTACTTCATTGTCGTGATTTGTCTGGCGCTGACGGTGATCGGTGTCACCAGTCTGGCACGCATGCCGGTGGATCTGTTTCCTACCATCAATCTTCCTGAAGTGGTGGTGGCGACGTTTTATTCCGGGATGCCTCCCCAGGATATTGAGACGGACATCACCGATCCTTTGGAGCGATTCTTTACGCTGGCCAGTGGGATCGACCACATGGAGTCGCGATCGCTTCTGGGCGTGAGCATCATCAAAGTCTATTTTCAGCCGGGAACCAACGCGGATGCGGATGTGACGCAGCTTTCGAACCTCGCCTTGGCCGATTTGAAGCGGCTGCCCCCGGGCACACTGCCGCCGGTCGTGCTGAAGTTCGATGCCTCCAGCCTGCCGGTTTGCCTGGTAACCCTTAAGGGTGAAGGACTGAACCAAACTCAGATTCATGACATTGGCCAATTCACGATCCGCAATCAAATCGCGGTGGTGCCGGGAGCGGAGATTCCGCCGCCGTTTGGCGGCAAGTACCGCCAAATCATGGTGTACGTCGATCCCTACAAGCTGGCCTCCCGGCAGTTGAGTCCGATGGACGTCGTACATGCCGTGAACGACTCCAACCTGATTCTGCCCGCGGGCGACGTCAAGATCGGCTCCAACGACTATTACGTCTACTCGAACAGCCTAGTCGACACCATGGAGGAACTAGGCAAGCTTCCCATCAAGACGGTGGAAAATTCCTGGGTCTCGGTGGACGACGTTGGCAAAGCCGAGGACGCCAATCAGATTCAATACAGCCTGGTGCGAGTGGATGGTCAGCGGTCCGTCTATCTCCCGATCATGAAGCAGGGCGGCGACACAAATACCATCGCAGTCGTGGATGGTATCCGCGAGGCGATCAAACATCTGTATGACATTCCCAAGCAACTCATGGCCACCGTTGTCTTCGATCAATCGGCGTTCGTCAAGGAAGCAATCAAGACCTTACTTCATGAGGGACTGATAGGGCTGGTTCTGACCAGCCTGATGATTCTCATCTTTCTGGGCAGTCTTCGCGCCACTACAGCTGTGTTCTTGTCCATCCCGCTTTCCGCGCTGGCCACATTTGTCGTTCTCAACCTGACGGGCAGCACTGTGAATACGATGATTTTGGGCGGCTTGGCGCTAGCTTTCTCCCGCATCATCGATAACTCGGTGATCTCGCTGGAGAATATTTACCGTCACCTGGAAATGGGGGCTGCACCGGAGGCTGCGGCTGAGGCCGGAGGAGCAGAGGTAAGCCTTGCGGTCTTAGCCGCGACTCTTACCACGGTGGTCGTGTTCTTTCCGGTTACATTTCTGTATGGAGTTAGTAAGTTTCTCTTTACGGCGCTCGCACTCGCGGTGGCGATCTCTCTTTTCGCCTCCTATCTGGTAGCGATGACGGTGATTCCGCTGTTCTGCGCGCGCTATCTGAAGACGATGCCACCCGGCGGAGGGCACGGCCAAGAAGGCGAGTATGAGATTGAGCCGACCTCGCCGGTGAGTAAGTCGTGGTGGGACCGTTTCAATGCCGGCTTCAACCGCTCATTCAACAAACTGCTGGATTATTACGAGTACTGGGTAAAGCGTGCAGTTAAGCGTCCGGGACTGACGGTGGCTGTTTTGAGTGGAGTGTTTGTGGCGAGTTTGGGGCTCTATCCGCTGCTGGGGCTGGCGTTCTTTCCGCAGACCGACGCCGGTCAATTCACCATCAATCTGAAGGTGCCGACCGGGACGCGGATTGAAGTGACGGAACAGTATGTCGCCAGGGTGGAGGATCTAATCCGAAATACGGTAGGGGCGAAGGACCTGAAGATGGTGGTGTCGAACCTGGGAGTCGTACCTGACTTCTCGTCGCTGTACACGACCAATGCGGGACCTTACACGGCCACGATCCAGGTGGCGTTGCAGGAGTCGCATAGCCGGAGCAGTTTTGCGTACATGGATTTGGTGCAGAAGAAGATGGCCAGTGACTTCCCGGATGTGCGGGCGTTTTTTTCCAGCGGGTCGATGGTGGATGCGGTGCTGAACATGGGGATGCCGGCGCCGATTGACGTGCAGGTGAGCAGTCCCGATCTGCACCAGACTTACGGGATTGCGCAGGAGTTAGCGAGACGGATACGGGTCCTGCCGGGGGTCGGAGAAGTGTATATACCGCAGGATCTGAACTACCCGGCGTTGCGGCTGGACATAGACCGGGTGCATGCGGCCGAGTTGGGGCTGACCCAGAAGGATGTGGTGGACAACGTGATTACGGCGCTGAATTCGAACTCTATGATCGCGCCCAACTATTGGGTGGACAGGAAGAGCGGCAACGACTATTTCCTCACCGTCCAGTATTTCGAAAAGGGACGGCCGGCGATTCACAACCTTACTGACCTGACCAACATCCCAATCCATGCGCCCAGTCTTAAGCAGCCCACGACGTTGGATGCCGTTGTGAAAATCCAAAACGTTCTGACACCGACAGAGGTGGACCACTATCAGATTCAGCGAGTCACGGACGTCTACGTGACTCCGGCGACGGAAGATCTGGGAAAAGTGTCAGCTGAGGTTGCCCGAGTTATCCCGCAACTCAAAGTTCCGGAAAACGTCCGCATCAATATGCGGGGCATGGTGCAAGGGATGAATGCGTCATTCCGCAGCTTTGCCCTGGGTCTGTCACTGTCCGTTGTTTTGCTCTACCTGATACTGGTGGCGCAGTTCAAGTCCTTCAAAGATCCGTTTCTCATCATGCTGGCGATCCCGATGGGCTTCATCGGAGTGCTCGTTATCCTGCCGCTGACGGGGACGACTCTCAACGTAATGTCGCTCATGGGGGTGCTCATGCTGGTGGGCATCTCGGCCTCGAACAGCATTCTGATTGTTGAATTCGCGCATCGCCTGGAGGAGCAAGGCACGGGAGTCGAAGAGGCGGTGATTACGTCGTGCAGGGTGCGGTTGCGGCCCATTCTGATGACGTCGCTGGCAACGATTATCGGGATGATGCCGATGGCGCTGAAACTGGGCACGGGAAGCGAACAGTACGCTCCGTTGGCGCGTGCCATCATTGGCGGTCTAACTGCCTCCGTCGTGCTGACCGTGTTTATTGTGCCCGCTGCCTATCTGCTCGTCTACACCAAGCGCGGCGCGAAGCATCCCACGAACCCGACCTTGGAGACAACGGAATGATAGGCAAGATGGTTTTGCAAAGAATGAAAAAAGCATTGCCAATCTGCCTGGCTCTGGCGATGCCGGCGTACAGCGCCGCGCAGACCGGGCTCCGTTCGAGCGCATTGTCAGGGTTGCCTTCGGCTCCGGTGCCACAACAAGCGACCCCACCAGCTAGGTCGACCGTACCCATGGCTGGGCCGCAAAGCAATGCCCCGCCAGGCAGTGCTCCGCAAAGCAGTCCGGGGACGCCCACGTTGCTGTCTCTGAAGGATGCTCAGGCGCTGGCCTTGAAGAATAATCCCCAAATCTCCGTGGCGCGACTGACCGCTCTTGCCTCGCAGCAGGTGACACGAGAGGTCCGTTCGAATCTCTGGCCGACGGTGACAGTCAATCTTACCGCGGTGGATGCATACGCCGGATCGCGAATTACTGCGGGGGCGCTCAACAATCCGATCATTTATCAACGCGCTGCTGCAGGCACGATGGTGAGTCAGCTCATCACTGATTTCGGACGCACAACAAACTTGATTTCAAGCGCCAACCTGGCGGCAAAAGCTGAAAACCAGAATGCCGTGGCCACTAAGGAGCAAATCCTGCTGGCCGTGGATCAAGCTTTCTATAACGCCTTGCAGACGCATGCCGTCCTGACCGTGGCCCAACAGACGGTGACTGATCGCCAGACGGTTGCGGATCAGGTGGGAGCTCTCTACAAAAACAAGTTGAAGTCGGAACTCGATTTCAGCTTTGCGAATGTCAACCTGGCGCAAGCCAAACTGCTGCTTCTAGACGCGCAAAACAACCAGAATGCTGCACTGGCATCGCTTTCAGCGGTGCTCGGGTTTTCAAATCTGCAGAACTTCCAACTGGCGGAGGATACAGCCGCGATCACACCTCCGCAAAACAATGCGGATGATCTGATTGCTACTGCTTTCGCGATGCGGCCGGAAATCCTGTCGCTTGAATTCCAGGTTGAATCGGCGAAGAAGTTCCACACTGCGGAACGAGACTTGTTCTTCCCGGATATTGAGGCGCTGGGCGCGGTGGGAGACACACCCGTGCGGAACCCCATTGTCTCCAGTTGGTATGGGGCAGTGGGCGTGAATGTCGAAATCCCGGTATTCAATGGCTTTCTATTTTCAGCAAGAGCCCGTGAGGCAGCGCTCAGAGCACAAGCCGTGCAGGAGCGCCTGCGCGATCTTCGCGACCAGATATCCCGCGACGTGCGTACGAGTTGGCTCAACGCAACCAATGCTTACGATCGATTGGCGGTCACGCAGCAACTGCTGGAGCAAGCCAATCTCGCGCTGAATCTTGCGCAGGCACGATACAAGTTGGGGCTAGGCTCGATTGTCGAATTAAGTCAGGCGCAGCTGCAGCAGACGCAGGCTCAAATCACCAACGCGCAGGCGGGCTATGACTGCCGGCTTGCTCTGGCAGTCCTGCAATATCAGACGACTGGGTTCTAAGGAAACCTGGTTTTGAAAAGACAGCCGCGACCGTTTGGGCAGTTCTCATTGTGCTTGCCTTCAAGTGAAAACAGCTGGCATGGTTGTGGGGCGTCAAGTGGTGTAAGTCATGAAGACACGGAAGAAGAAACAATCATCCTTTACCACGCGCCACGGAGTACTACTCATTCTTGTAATCGGTAGTTTTTTTACGGTTGTGTTTCTTTTGGCCTATTACGTCCAGGTCAAATTAGGGTGGTCGCTGCAGTAGCAACGTCCGAAGTCATGGCTGCGATCGGGAACAGCTGCTCAAGAGTGAATTCCGGTTCTTCCCTGGGGAAAAATCAACGGTGAAGAGTCTGGTTCGCAAGGCAAGAGAAAATACGAGGAATTCTTCGTAGGAACTGAGCAGCAATTTGGAGAGCAAACGCGGGGAGAGCGGAACGTCAGTCCCAGCGCTCCGGTAGCTCCGGCGAAATGAAGTGAGAAGATGGCGGTTCTGCCGGTCGGGCTCCGATCGTCTTTGCTTTGTCCAGTCGTTGGCATGCGAGTGCTTGCTTTCCGGCGGAGCGGATAGGACGAGCCGCGAACGACCAGCAACCAACGGCCCTTACAATGGTGACACTCGTCTCCAACCTGTGCGCGCCATGAGCGAAACCAAACACGACACGATCCGCGCTTACTACCGCACGTTATTTTCCGCCTGGGGACGCCAGCACTGGTGGCCGGCGCAATCGCGGTTTGAGGTGATTGTTGGGGCATATTTAACGCAGAACACTTCATGGACGAACGTCGCGAAGGCGCTCGGCAACCTTCGCAAAGAGCGGCTTCTGACGATTCGCGGAATCCGCCGCACGCCTCAGCCTGAACTTGAGCAGTTGATACGCCCGGCGGGTTACTTCCGGCAGAAAGCGCAGCGGCTGAAGACCTTCGTCAGCTTTCTCGATGCGCGTTACGGCGGGTCGCTGGCGCGGATGTTCGCGCGGCCGACGGCTGAACTCCGCGACGAACTGCTTGCGCTCAACGGGATAGGGCCCGAGACCGCCGACTCGATTCTGTTGTATGCCGGCAATCACCCGGTCTTTGTGGTGGACGCTTACACGCGGCGCATTCTGGAACGGCACCAGATTGTTTCGAGCGCGGCGCGCTATGAAGAAATCCGACAACTGTTCGAGCAGGCACTGAATGCACCACTCCCGCCCAAGCAAAACTTGGGCGGTGCACCCGACGCTGCGGTGGGGCCGCCGGGGTCGAGTCATCGCCCATCGCGCATGAGCAGAGCCGAGCGCAGCACGCTGGTTCAGGCATTCAATGAAATGCACGGGCTGATCGTTGGAGTTGGCAAGACTTATTGCCTAAAGTCACAACCGCAGTGTGAGCAATGTCCTTTGCAGAAATTTCTTCCTCAGGCAAAGTGAGCGGAGTGAGAAACAACAAGTCAATTAACAACATGAGATGGCGAGCCCCTGTTCTTGTTTTGGCGGCCGCAGCCTTTTGCCTGGGATTTGGCGCTAGCGTACGAGAGCAGACGCTACGCGAGGCTGCACATGCTTCTGGATTGCTCATCGGGACCGCGGTGAGGCCAGCGCAACTCTCCGAGGCGGCCTATGCGTCCACGCTTGCGCGGGAATTCAACATGGCGGAGCCGGAAGACGCCCTCAAGTGGGAGGTGGTGCATCCGGAACCGCAGTCTTTCGATTTTGCTCAGGCGGACCAGATCGTGGATTTCGCGACCCGCCACAGCATGAAGGTTCGCGGGCACACGTTGGTCTGGCACCATCAGAATCCAAAATGGCTGACGGAAGGAAAATTCACTTCCGCCGAGCTCGCTGAAATTCTTGAGAAGCACATTAAGACCGTGGTCGAACATTACCGGGGCAAGATATTCGCTTGGGACGTCGTCAATGAGGCCTTCGACGAGTTGCGCCCGGGAACTCTGCGCAGCACGATCTGGCGCGACCAGCCGGGAATCGCGATAGCTACGAGGGCCCCGGTTCGCTCGAAGCTCGGAGATCGGCTCGAAGCTCGCGGCTCGCAGCAGAGTTACTCCTATATTGAGCGTTGTTTCCGCTGGGCGCATGAAGCCGATCCAGAGGCTTTGCTGTTTTACAACGAGGCCGAGGCGGAGACGGTAAACCCCAAGTCAGACGCGATCTATACCATGGTTCGCGATTTCCGGCAACGCGACGTCCCCATCGACGGCGTGGGATTGCAGATGCATATCGCGAACCTGCACGCCGATGTCGCATCCATTTCCGCCAATATCAAGCGCTTCACGGTCCTCGGAGTGCAGGTTCACGTCACCGAGATGGACGTCGCCTTGCCGGTCGATGCGAACGGCAATGCTCGCCCCGAGGACCTGCAACTGCAGGCGGACATCTATCGCCAGATCGCCGGCGCTTGTCTGTCGCATCCGGGATGCACGGCGATCCAGACCTGGGGTTTCACGGACAAATATTCCTGGATCGGATCGCACTCGAAGCAGACACAAGGCGCCGCGCTGCCGTTTGATCGGAACTATCGGGCCAAGCCGGCGTATGCGGCGCTGCGGAAGGCGCTGGAGTTAGGGCGTCGCTAGTCGATGTGGAGGGGACGGGCGTCTCGCCCGTTCAGCACTTCGGCGGCCGGGCGGGGGCGCCCGGCTCTCCACCGCGAACGACCAACGACGCCCTTCGGCGCGTAATGAGGAAATAATACTTAACAAACAGGCTAACTATTGTCTTGACTTCCAAGAGTTCGCCGTCATACATTTAACGCCGTGGTTAACAAACAAGAGAGGGTCACGGCGATCTTCGCGGCATTGGCGGACCCTACACGGCGGCGGATTGTGCAGCGTCTTTCGGAGCAAGGTGAGAGCCGGGTGACGGCTCTGGCCAAGCCCTTTCGCATCTCGCTGCCGGCAATCTCGAGGCATCTCCGGGTGCTGGAAAAGGCCCGGCTGATCACGCGCCGTCGCCATGGACGCGAGCATTTGATACGCTCGGACACCGCCGGCTTGGAAGCTGCCCGGAAATGGATTGCCCAATGCGCGGCTGGTTGGGAGTCCGGGTTTGACACGCTCGACCTGTTACTGAAGACGGCTCAACAAACCGCTCAACAAACTGCTCAACGACAGGAGAAGACACGATGAAATCCGAGGTGAAAGTTGGCGACAATCATTTGCAAATTACGCGGGTTTTCGACGCCCCGCGGCATCTGGTGTTTGCGTTCTGGAAAGAAGTCGACCGGTTACAGCAATGGTGGGGCTGCAAGGATACAACCAAGGTCGACTGCACAATGGACTTTCGCGTCGGCGGTTCGTTCACTTGCGTGATGCAGATTAGTGGGGCAGGTGAGTTTTCCTACAAGGGCCAATACGACGAGATCGTCGAACCGGAAAGGATCGCCTTTCACGCGGATTTTGAAACCACCACCACGCGCGTGATCGTGGATTTCGTCGATCTTCAGCAAGGCGCGCAGACGAAGATGATTCTGACACAGGTAGGATTTCCGGCGCAGAGCATTTGCGAGATGGTTTCGCAAGGCACCTCGGAATCGTTCGACAGACTTGACTCTTTGCTGGCTAGCCAGACGCTGGTAAACCACCTGTAATGTGGAAAGGATTGCTAATGAACCCTGCACGTATCGCTCTCGCAGCCCTTGGCGGCTTCGTGGCGTATTTTGTCGTCGGGTTTGCCACGTTCGGCCTGTTGCCGTCGCTGAGGAGTGAGTTTCTCAAGTACCAGACAATTTACCGGTCGCAGGAGGCGATGAAGAGCGTTATGCCGGTTGGAATGGCGTTCATGTTTCTCGCCATCGCGGCGCTTGCCGTGCTTTACGCCATGTCGTGCCAGGGCGTCTCTGGCCTTGCCGAAGGCGTACGCCTCGGCGCACTCTTTGGTGCGTTGATCGGGTTGTTTGCCATTGGCTCGTTTGTCGTGCACAACTATGTCAATCTGCAAATCGGACTGAAGCTGACCGTGCAACAAGCAGTCGTTTACTTCGTGGAATGGGTAGTCGTGGGCGTAGTAATCGGTCTCATCTACCGGCCCGTCGCGCCACACTGAACGGGTCGCGGGCCTTTGATCTGCATATAGGGCGTCGTTGGTCGCTTGTTGTTAGCCAGTTTCCGCTTACCAGCCGACGGATTCGCGAACAGCCAGCGACCAACGACCAACGACGCCCTATAATGTGATCAATCCTTGGCCGCACCGAATCCAATTCGCGACGAAGGCAAGACTTCCGGCCGCCGGACGTTCGTGATTACGCTGGCGATCGGCGCTTTTCTTTTGCTCGCGATCTTAGTGTTGCAGGCTTCGTTCAATCTGAAGTTCATCAGCCCGGACAGCAATCAGGAGCTTCTGTTTTTTGCCGGACTGAGCGGCCTGATCTTTTTTGCCTTCGTGGCGCTGACGGTCGTTCTCGGGCGCAATCTGCTGAAGCTCTACGCCGAACGGCGGCAGGGCGTGGCCGGTTCAAAGTTTCGCACGCGCCTGGTGGTGGTCAGCCTGCTGTTGTCGTTTTTGCCCGTGATTGCGATGTTCTGGTTCTCGTACGGGCTCATGAATCGCTCGATCGACAAGTGGTTTTCCCAGCCGGTCGAGGAAGTGCGCGCGGATACCGCCGCCATGTCGGTTCTGCTCTATGATTACGCGGGCCAGAATGCGGCCTCGGAAGCACAATCCATCGCGCAGACGGACGAATTTCAAAGAGCGTTTGCGAGCGGAAATTTCTCTGACGCCACAGAAGAGCTTCGGGAACACATACCGACGCTGCAGGGCGGATTCGTTCTGGCCCTGGCGCACGGCAACGCGGCAGCCAGTCTGAACACCCCGGCGCTCTGGACTGACATGAAGAATCGCTTCCCGCTGCAGTCGGCGTTGCGCGGAGAGCACCCGCATTTCCAGTGGGGCCAGACCGACTACATTGTCGCGGCGGCCCCGCTCCAAGGCGGCACTGTGCTTGTGGCCATGCCGCTGCCGCCAAAATTCGCCGAAACGGCCAGGCAGATTCAGGATAGCCAGCAGCGCTACGTCGAACTAGCCGCAAAAAGAAAACTGTTTCGGCGGACCTACATAGGATTTCTTCTGCTCCTGACCGTGCTGGTGCTGTTCGCTTCAACCTGGCTCGCGCTCCTGCTTTCGAAGTTGGTCAACCGTCCCGTGGCGGCGTTGGCCGCGGGTACGGAGGCCATCTCCAAAGGGCAACTCGATTACCGCGTCGATATTCGCGCCACCGACGAACTCGCCGAACTGGTGCAGTCTTTCAACAGCATGGCGGAACAACTGGAATCCAGCCGGCGTCAGATCGAAGCCTCCAGTCGCGATGTCGTCGCTGCCAACGAAGCGCTCGAAGGGAGGCGGCGATACATCGAAACGGTTCTCGAGAGCCTTCCAACGGGAGTGATTTCGATTGACGCCGCGCGCCATGTGACGCTGGCCAACGCCGCTTTCTCCCGAATGTTTTATGTGGAGCGGAGTGAGTACCTGAGCCCGGCGGCTTTGGTGAATCTGCCCCTGCGGGACGTGATTCCCGCCGATGTGCTTGCGGACCTGGAACCGCTGCTCCGCCGCGCGGATCGTATGGGCATTACCGCAGCCAACATGGAACTGGCCCTGCCGCGCGCGCAGCTGAATGTCGCCGTGACTGTGTCCGCGCTGAGGCACGCTGCCGAGGGTCTGGGATACGTGCTGGTGTTCGAAGATTTGTCGGACCTGTTGCGAGCGCAGAAACAGGCGGCCTGGCGCGAGGTGGCGCGACGCGTGGCGCATGAGATCAAGAACCCGCTGACCCCGATCGCACTCTCCGCCGAGCGCATTCATCGCCATTTAATGCGCGGCACGGCGCCCGATGCAGCCTCGCTCGAAGTGATTCGCACCTGCGCCGAAACCATCGGCAATGCCGTCGAAACCGTGCGCACGCTGGTCGATGAATTCTCGGTGCTGGCGCGTTTTCCCGCGTCCCGCCCACAACCTGCCAGCTTGAATACCCTGGTGGAAAGCGCACTCAACATGTTCAATGGGCGGCTGGAGGGCATTTGCGTGCGTACGGAGTTGGCGCACGATCTGCCCGCCGTCATGGCCGATCCGGAAGCGATCAAACGCGCGGTCGCGAACCTGGTAGATAACGCCGCCGAGGCCATGCAAGACACGCTGCTGAAAGAGATCACGATTTCAACCTCATTGGTGGCCAGCCGCGATGCCGTCGAACTGGCTGTCTCCGACACCGGGCACGGAGTTTCGCGCGACGTGAAGGAGCGGCTGTTCCTGCCCTATTTTTCGACCAAGCAACGGGGCACGGGGCTGGGGCTAGCGATTGTGAGCAGAATTGTGGAAGACCATCGTGGTTCGATTCGCGTGGAAGAAAACAAACCAGTCGGTAGCCGCTTCGTTATCGAGCTGCCCGTAGCGGTTGAAAGCATCAGCGCACCGGCGGCAAGCTAGTACTCTGACCGGGTGACAAGTTATATGGTGGAGCGACGGGAATTTCGCCCGGCTCTCCACCGGCAAGCGTCGTTAACCTAAACCATGGCACACATCCTCATTGTTGATGACGAATCCAGTATCCGCGAATCCTTGCGCGGCATCCTCGAAGACGAGGGATACAAAACCGGCGTCAGCCCGAGCGGCGAAGATTGCCTGGATTTACTGCGCCGGAGCAGCTTTGACCTGGTCCTGCTGGATGTTTGGCTGACCGGGATTGACGGACTGGAAGTTCTGGAGAAGATCCGCGAGATGGAGGATCCGCCGGAAGTCATCATGATCTCGGGCCACGGGACCATCGAGACCGCGGTGCGCGCTACGAAGCTGGGCGCTTACGATTTCGCGGAAAAGCCGCTATCGCTCGAAAAGATGCTCATCCTGGTAAAGAATGCGATCGAAGCGCGGCGGCTGCGCCATGAGAATCTCGACTTGCGAAAGCAACTGCAATCGAAAAGCGTGATCGTGGGGGACAGCGTTCCCATGAAGGCGCTGCGCCAGCAGATTGCGCTGATGGCGCCCACCAACGGACGCGTGCTGATCTATGGCGAATCGGGCACCGGCAAAGAACTGGTTGCGCATGCCATCCACATGCAGAGCCTGCGGAAAGATGAAATGTTTGTCGAAATGAACTGCGCCGCGATTCCCGAAGATCTGATCGACAGTGAACTGTTCGGGCATGTTAAGTCGTCGTTTCCGGGAGCTACGGCCGATAAAGAAGGCAAGTTTCAAAAGGCCGATCGCGGAACTTTGTTTCTGGATGAAGTGGGCGACATGAGCCTGAAGACGCAGTCCAAAGTTTTGCGTACGGTGGAACAACAGCGCTTTATTCCGGTGGGGAGCGACGATCCCGTCACCGTGGACGTGCGGGTGATTGCCTCCACCAACAAGGATCTGGAGGAGGAAATCGCCAAGGGAAACTTTCGCGAAGACCTTTTTTACCGACTGAACGTGATTCCTTTTGTCGTGCCCCCACTGCGCGAACGTAAGGAAGACATTCCGCTGTTTGCGCGATACTTCCTGAAAGAATTCGCCTCGGCCTACGGGCGGCGTCCACGAGAGATTACCGATGATGCAATCGATTCCCTCATGCGCTATTCCTGGCCGGGGAACGTCCGCGAACTGCGCAATGTGATCGAGCGCATCGTGATCATGAACCCCACCACCTCACGCTTTGAGCGCAAGCATCTTCCGCCACTGGTGCATCGCGACGGCAGCCGCCGCGTGGCGGGCAGCGAGGGTTCCACGCTGCATCAGGCGCGGGCGGCGTATGAGCGCGACTACATTCTCAAGAAACTCGACGAAAATCATGGCAACATCAGCCGCACCGCGGAAGTGCTGGGGCTCGAGCGCAGCCACCTGTATCGCAAAATGAAAAGTTTGGGGATTGCGGCAAAGGAGTAGTGCAGGTCTCAGGTGTCAGGTCTTAGATCGCAGGAAAACCTTTCCCACGACTGAATTTATTTTGTTGCTTCTTTTAGGTCGGGGAAATCCTCTTCCCAATACTCACCGGGACGGCGGCCCTTGCCAGGCTGCAATTCAATGCCGCGCAACTGCACGCGCCGGATCTTGCCGGAGATGGTCTTGGGCAGTTCGGAAAATTCGATCCGCCGGATGCGCTTGTAGGGACCAAGGCGCGCGCGGATGAATTGGAAAATTTCGCGGGCCATTTCTGCCGACGGCTCAAAACCTGGCTTCAACGTGATAAATGCCTTGGGCACATGCCAGCGGATGGCGTCCGGACTGGGCACAACGGCAGCTTCGGCGACAGAGGCATACTCGATCAGTGCGCTCTCCAGTTCAAACGGGCTGAGGCGATAATCGGAACTCTTGAAGACGTCGTCGGCACGGCCAATGTAGGTGAAGTAACCATCGGCATCGCGGTGAGCCACGTCGCCGGTGCGATAGCAACCGCCGGCAAAACATTGTGCAGTGCGCTCTTCATCGTCCACGTAGCCGACCATCAGGCTGATCGGCTTGGGGTTGGACATGACCGCGATCTCGCCGTCATCGGACTCATTGCCCTCGCCATCCAGCAGAACGACGCGGTGCCCGGGCGAGGGCTTGCCGACGGCGCCCGGCTTGACGGTCTGTCCGGGAAAATTGCCCAGCAGCAGGACGTTTTCGGTCTGGCCAAAACCGTCGCGAATGGTGATATTCCAAGCCGCTCGCACCCGCTCAATCACCTCCGGGTTGAGCGGTTCGCCGGCGCTTGCCAATTCTTTAAGCTGCACCGGGAACGACATCAAATCCTCGAGTATGAACAGACGCCAAACCGTCGGTGGCGCGCACATCGAGGTAACGCCGCAGCGGGCGACTACCTCGAGGGTCCGCTTGGCGCCGAAGCGATCGTAGTTGTGCACGAAAATCGTGGCGCCTGCGTTCCACGGCGCGAAGAAACTGCTCCAGGCGTGCTTGGCCCATCCCGGAGTGCTGATGTTCAAGTGGATGTCGTCGGGCCGAATACCGATCCAATACATGGTGGCAAGATGGCCGACCGGATAACTTTGGTGAGTATGCAGCACCAGCTTGGGCAGAGCCGTCGTGCCCGAAGTGAAATACAGCATGAACGGATCAGTCGCGTTGCGTCTCGCCGTCCGGAGTGAAGTCGGAACTCTGTTCATAGGCTTGCGCGTAAGTTATCCAGCCTGGTCCGACAAGTATGCGAGTGTAATTGCCGCCGATGTTGGCAAATTTTTCGGTCAGGCCAGGAATGGTAATCACGTGGCGGGCTTTGCCGCGCTCGATGCGGTCGCGCAAATCGTCGACGGTAAGCAACGTAGCCGCAGGGATGACGATGGCGCCCAGTTTGAGAGCCGCCAGCATGATTTCCCAAATCGCGACCAGGTTGGGAAGTTGGACGATAAGGCGGTCACCGCGGCGAACTCCGTGCTGACGTAAGAAATTGGCAACCTGGTTGGAGCGCCGCGACATTTCGGCGAAGCTCAGCTTCACCTCGGGACCGTTTTCGTCCACGATCCAGAGCGCTAACTTATCGGTGCCACGCGCGTAGGTATCGAAGTAGTCGAGCGCCCAGTTGAATTGGTTGAGTTGAGGCCAGCGGAAATCGCGGTACGCGGTCCCGTAGTCTTCGCGCTGCTTGAGCAGGAAGTCGCGCGCCGCCAGAAAAGCTTTCAAGCCCTCGCGCGAATGCACATCCGTGGTTTCAATGTGGCTGACCGTCATACAGGACAGGTCCCAGGTCTTAGGTGTCAGGTCCCAGGAAAGACGTCGGAGGTTGATCGGTCTCTCGGCTTCCCTGAGACCTGACACCCGAGACCTATCTCTTCAGCATGTGAATCTCGGTCCCGTTCTTGTGAAACTGGACTTCGTCCATCAACTGATTGATGAGGTAAATGCCCCGGCCATGATTCTCATAGATGTTCTCACCGTGGCAGGGGTTGGCGATCTGCGTGGGATCAAAACCGGGACCGGGATCGCGCACTATGATCAGGATACCCCGCTGGTCGTCGCAAGCCACGTCGCATTCGATGGTTTTGGAGGGATCGCTTTTCGCTCCATGCACGACAGCGTTGGCCAGAGCTTCGGTCAACGCCAATTCAATGTCGTCTTCGCGCCCCGGAGCGCATTTCATTTCCCGCACCAGATTCATCACGCTGCGGACAACCGGGTCCACGGCATCGCGGTCGCCGGCGAGGGTTACGCTCAGCTTGAGATTAAGCTTGTCCGCGTCGAAGTCACACGACTGCGGCGGGTGCGACGCTTGTTCCGAGGATGGGGAAAAATCTGCCATAAACGGCTGTGGGCTTCGGTTCCAACCCTTCCCTTATTTAACTAAGATGCAGGGAGGCGCTGACAGATTCTAGGGATTTAGGAGCGAAGATGCAAACTCTTTCGGATCGCGGGCAACCACTACAGCATTACGTCGGCGGGTTACCATGGTCAGGTGGCCGCTTAACGACTTGAAACCTATAGCCTAAGAGCTGAGAAACAACTTGGGCAGAGACGCGGCCGTAGCTCTACGAAGAAGCCGCTTCACGACTCTGGGTCCAGCGGGCCTCCAATTTGTTGTAGTTGACGTCGCCAATCCAGCTCTTCCACAAAGGTTCGCGAATCGCGCCAGCCGGCTTTGATCTTAACGAAGAGCTCGAGAAACACTCTGGTCCCTACCATCTTCTCGATGTCGAGGCGGGCTGTGGTGCCAATCTTCTTGAGCATTTGGCCGCCTTTGCCGAGCAGGATGGCCTTTTGGCCGTCGCGCTCGCAATAGATCACAGCGGCAATCCGCGTCAGCCTCGGACTCTCTTCGAACTGCTCGATCAGCACCAAGACCGCGTGCGGCACCTCTTCATGCGTCTGCATCAGAACGTGCTCGCGGATCAACTCCGCCGCCATGAAGCGCACCGGCTGATCGGTAATCTGATCTTCGGGAAAATAGCGTGGGCCGTTGGGCAGCGCCTTCAGCACGCAGGACAGCAATTCGTCGAGTCCTTTCTTCTTGAGGGCGGAGATGGGGACGATCTCCTTGAAATCGTGCAGCGTTTGGAATTCTGCGATCAGTGGGAGGAGTTTACTCTTGTCGGCGAGCAAATCAATTTTATTGAGCAGCAGGAAGACCGGGGTGCCCGCCTTTTTTGCCAGGTCGAGGACGAAGGCGTCGTCGCGGTCCCACTTTCTTGTCGCATCGACAATCATCAAAATCAGTTCGCAGCCTTCGAGGGCCTCGCGCACCTCGGACATCATTTTGCGTCCGAGCGAGGAGCCGGAGCGATGAACTCCGGGCGTGTCGATCAGCACGATTTGCCCGGCTTCGCGTCCTTTCTGGTTGGCCTTCTGCTTGGGGACATTCTGCATGGGAACATTGATGATTCCGAGAATGCGGTTGCGCGTGGTCTGGGGCTTCGGGGAAATGATGGCCAGCTTCTCGCCCACCAGCGCATTCAGCAGCGTGCTCTTGCCCGCATTGGGGCGACCGAGAATGCAGACGAATCCGGAGTGGAAGGACATGGGGATAGGCTACTAGGTTCTAGCTGCCCGTTGCTACCTGCTGGCTGCTAGCAGAAGGCTTCTCAACTTACCGAATGACATGAATTCGGACGCCAATTTTAAGGTTCTTCCAGGATTTATCCGTTGTGTAGACCGGAGCATGGAGCGCAGCCCCCAACGCCAGACAGGCACGGTCCCCCAGGGACAGACCGAGCAGGCGGGTTTGAGTCACGAGATTGCCTGCAATTCTAGCTTGCTCGGCGGTGAACGGCACGGGTTCATGGACCGCGCTGAGCGCATCCTCCCAGGCTTCATCGGGATCGCCCCCGCGACTCACCAGCTTCGTGTGGACTTCGGTCAGATTAACCGTGCTTCCGGCAGCGTAGCTCAACATCTCCGGTGTCAGTTTCTCCGCACCTGGCTCATGATTTAGGACAGCGAGCATAGCCGACGCGTCCAGTACGATCTTATTCATACGATCCTACTCGCGTTTTGCCGCCTCGCGCCGTTCCGCGATAAGCTCGTCCGCCAGAGACACGCCCGGTTTCACGTACTGCCGAATGCGCCGCTGGGCGCGCTCAATTCTGCGTTTCATCGTCGTAATCCGCAGTTCGTCATCTTTCATGCGCAGAATCACTTCGTCCCCTGCTTTGATCCCAAGCGCTTTCCGATAGGGAGCGGGTATTACTAAACGGCCGTTTTCATTGACCCGCGTTCGGGTTTCGATATCCATTGTCACACCTCTAACGAGATGACATAATTATACATAATGTCATAAAGTAGGTAAAATGACATAATGAGAAAAAGGTGACAATGTAATTCGAGCCTGTCGCCATCACGAACCGCCGAGAGCCCGTCGCGCCTTGGAATAGTCTCCCGTCTGGCTTCTCCAGTTGCTGGACAATGTCCCTACCGCCCAGAACACCGCAAAAAGTAAGAGGAGCTTGCTCCCGGGAACACCCGAGTGCCAAGCCCATAGCGCGCTCAGCGTCGGAACCACTGCGGAAGACGTTACTCCCGCCGACCACATGATTGCCTTGGCCATCGGGCTGGCTTTCTGCATCGAGGCTTTGTCTGTTTGCACACCTAAGAAGGGGAGATGTTCGAACAGCCACCGGAGGCCGACGGGGTAGCCCTCAGGATTGCCGGTTCCTCCAATGGTATAGAAGGCGAAGCGAATGCCGAGAAGCCTCCCGACGGCCCAGTGCGCGATTCCGTGACAGAAGAAGTAGAGGAGGAGCCAGGCTACGATCATGGCGGCGAGGGCTGCGGGTTTCGATTGGGCGGATCGTGCAAGGGCGAGTGCGATACAGGCGGCGACAACTCCAGCAATCTGAACTACATTTCCAGCGACGATCGAAAGGCGGCTGAAGATCTTTCGTTGCGGAAGGGGCTGGGTGGCGCTCATGTTTGTTGCCGGCTGTCCGGCCGGGAATACTAGCGATCCAGTGTCTCACGTTGTTGTTGGGGGCCGTGTTGGGGGACGAGGATGCCCGCCTTTGCTGCCCGCGACGGCGCGCGGTGATAAAATTTCGGCCATGTCCGCACTTCGTGAACAGGCGCTCGGAATTATCAATGTGTGCAAAATTGCGCACCAGCATTCCGTTGACCAACAAACCATCGCGATCGCCCAAGCGATCGTCGCAGAGGCCAGGGCTGCACTGCCGCACGACAAGGTGCTGGCCGCTGCCACTTTGGAGGACCCCGTTACCTTCTGGTCTTCGGTTCAGGCCGCAATGGAAGTAGTCGCGAACAGCCTACCGCCGAAGGAAGTGGCAGCGGTGGATTGAAAGACGAAATCCGACCAACAGCTAAAGACCGAAGACAGAGGAGCCGCGTCTTCTTAAATGACTTCGCTTTTTTGGAATTCGTCCGGCGAGTTCGCTGACCAAGCCGGCTATTGTGAACGATTCGGCCCAGCCGACTCGTGGCACCGGCTCTTCGGTCCGAGCACATCGCAGAGAAAAAAGCCCGCTCCTTCCGGAGCGGGCTTGTAATCGGCTATCTCTTACTTGCCTGTGAATCCTTTGTCCACTCCAACGCCGGTGCACAAATCGTAACCCTTGGTTGCTTTGTGCGTGCCGCAACTGCCGGAAGTAATATCGGTAAAGTCGCTGGTATCGCTCATGTTGCTGTAAATCTCGGTGTTCTCCGCATTGCTGCTGGCATTGAAGGTCCCGGCATTGTTGATGATGCCGGCCAGCGAGGGCGAAGCCACGCTGGTACCGTATACTTCCAGCCATCCGCCGTAGCAGTTCGAGTTGTACACAGCCACCGGCGAATTTCCGCTGGAGTCGAACGAAAGATCCGGCGTGCCGCGGTGACTGCCCACTACGCCGGAGACGCTGCTCTGAAACGAGGGCCGGGCCTCGTATTTGCTCGTGCCGCCGCCGCCATCGGCCCATGCTGTCTGATTCGTGTAATTCCCGCCGCTGCGATTCACTTGCGTGCCGCCGGCAGAGACCACGTTTACCGACGCACTAGGGTAGATAACGCCGGGAGAATCGCCAGACGATGCAAAATACACTACGCCTGACTGCGTGAAATAGTGGTCCGAACCGGTCTCGCCGCTGGTCTCGCTTCCTCCCCAACTCATCGATACCTCGCCTTTGCCACCATGTGCCGCGATGTAGGAATTCGCTGCCGTCACCGCCTTGTACATCGCGCTGAAGGAATCCGAAGCAGCTTCCATCAGGATAATCTGGGCATTCGGTGCCATCGCGTGCGCCCATTCGATGTCGAGCGACTCCTCCAGGTTCCAGCCGGAACTACATCCATTCGCAGGTCTGGTTCCGGTGGCATACTTTACTGCGAAGTTCGGCGCAGGCAGCTCAAACTCGCTGGAGAATTTCGCCAAGTCGGTCGCGGCGCTGGGATAGTCATATGCGTCCACAATGACGATCAATCCGCTGCCCCCAGTGGGCACTTCCTTGGCGGTTGCGATCGGGCATCCGCTGATCGGACTGGAAACCAAGTCGTACACGCAGCCCAGCGAGGCCGGTGTTTCTCCGCCAGGATTGGCCTCTGGATGAACCACACCTTCGGGAGCATAGATAATGTAGTTAGTGTGCATTCTTATTCCAATATCCTCGGGCTTCTCGATGCTTGAGGCCGGGACGATGCCGTTGCCTCTCCGCTCTTGCCCAAAGACCAGGTTCGCCGCGGCCAGTAACACGATACCCACGATTATCTTGTTGCGCACGTCTTCCTCCGGAGATGGAATTTCCCTTTTTCTGAGGATGCGAAAGCCCATTTATTGTACGCAATTTCGTGCGCCCGCAGTCTGTCCCGCCCCGCCATGGCACAAATAGTTAGTGCAGTATTTGATTGTCTTGTCTAGCAGGTTGCGGAAAAACTCGATCTTGGATTTTGGGTGGCGCAGCGGTTTACCGCTGCGATAACGGGCTTATTTTCAGTGCCGGCTTTAGCCGCCGAGGTCCGACTGCGCAACCGACGGCACTTTTTCCGCAAGCTCCTAGATTAACTTCATCTGCTTGGGCTCGGCCGTAGTGATCCGCACGCGCTCGACCCGGCGATCGGTCGAGTCAAGGACTTCGAACCTCAGGCCTTCATCTTCGACGACTTCGCCTTTCTTGGGAATGCGTCCGGCGAGCTCGCTGACCAGGCCGGCGATGGTGGAGGATTCGTGGCCTTCGGGGCGCATGCCGAAGAGTTCATCGAGGCGGTCGACGTCCATGTTGCCGGTGACTATGTAGGAATGGTCGTTTTCCTGCACGACCTGCGCTTTCTCGTGCTCATCGCCAATTTCGCCGACTATTTCTTCTACCAGGTCTTCAATAGTTACGAGGCCGGCTACTCCTCCGTACTCATCCACTACGATCGCCATGCGGATGTTACTGCGCTGCATCTCGCGCAGCAGATCACTGACTAACTTGCTTTCCGGGACGAAGTAAACGTCTTTTCGCATGAGGCTGGCCACAGTGCGCGTGTGCGCCTCGGAGTCGGGGACCTGCAGCACATCCTGGGTGTGAAGAATGCCTTTGATGTGGTGAATCGAACCTTCGTACACCGGGATGCGCGAGAAGTGCTTGCCCCTTAGCAACTCGACCACCTGCTCGACGGTGTAGTCCGACGGGACCGCGACCATCTCGGGCCGCGGCTTCATGGCTTCGCGAACGGTCTTGCCGCTGAACTCCACTACCGACTGAATCAGCTCGCGATCGCCTTCCTGGATGATGCCTTCTTCCTGTCCCGCTTCAATCAAGGCGTCGACGGCTTCGGAGGAAGTTTCCGGTTGCGCGTCGGCGTGCTCGCGGGTCAGGGCAGCTACCGACTGACAGAATCCGAGCACCAGCGTTACCGGCAGAACCAGGTAGATCAGCGCGCGCAAAAGCACGACCCAGTCCGCCAGCCAGCGTCCCCGGGATCGCGAGAAAAAAACGAAGGGCAGCAGGCGGTTGAAAATGATGATGATCAGGACCAGGCTGAGCGTGGCTTCCAGGACTTCGTAGACGCTCCAGGCGCGGTCGCGAAATACGGTGAAGCCGACGATCATGGCGATGGCAGCGGTGACCAGTTGCGTCAGAATGGCCATGGAGAGCGAAGCGCGAGCGCGTGTTACTCCGAGGCGCGGCTCGACGATCTGCTCGAAGGCGTCGATGTTGTCCTGGAATTCGCGCGAGAGAAACTTGCCGATCTCCTGGTAAAGACGGTCGACGTAGGAGACCAGCGTCAGCAGGCCGAACAGGAGCGCTAGAGCAATGCTGACGCCGATCATGGTTACTGTTTCCTTCCCGTGCGCTCGGTCGTTGTTGTTGCCCTTTCAATCAGGCCCAGCGGGAGGTGGAGTTTCGCGCGTAACTGTTTTTCGCGCCTGGCCATCTGTCCATTGTCGCACTCATGATCGTAGCCGCGCAGATGCAGGACGCCGTGCAACACCAGAATCTTCACTTCCTGGGCGGGCGAGTGTCCGAGTTCATGTGCATTTTTGGTTGCAATTTCTGCCGATATGGCGATTTCGCCAGCGAATTGTCTTTGGGCGTCGGGTTCGGCGGGAAATGAAAGCACGTCGGTGGGCTTGTCTTTCCCGCGGAAACGGCGGTTCAGAAATTTCATCTCGGCGCTGGATGTGAGTAGCACGTTGACCTTGGCCTTTAATCCGGCGGCGCGGCGGGCGCGCGCCAGGAAACGGTTGAGCGCCAAGTCGGTCAGGTCCGCGACGCGCTTTTGAACGATGACCAAGTTCCCACCAAACTGTCATCCTGAGCGAAAGAACTGCTCCCTTCTCAGTGTAAGAGCAGCAGGTCCTTCCCCTTCGGCGAGCTCAGGGTCACGATGACAATCCAAATTCTTATCGCGCTAATTGCTCAGGTGCGGTTCTTCGGGCGGCGCCACTAAAGGCGCTGGCCGCGGAGCGGCGTTGCTTGCCGCTGGTGGCGCGGCGGACTTCGTTTCCAGTAGCGACAACTGCTGTTCCGCCAGCCGCGTTTTGTGCTCGTCGTAGGCGCGAATGATCCTTTGCACGAGGTGATGACGCACCACGTCGCTTTCGTCGAAGTGCACGAAGGCGAGGCCGTTTACACCTTGCAGAATCTCGACGGCTTCGATCAGACCGCTGCGGCGCGCGGTCGGCAAGTCGATTTGCGTGACGTCGCCCGTGATCACCGCTTTGGAATTAAATCCTAGGCGGGTGACGAACATCTTCATCTGCTCGGAGGTGGTGTTCTGCGCTTCGTCGAGGATGACGAACGAATCGTTCAGGGTACGTCCGCGCATGAAGGCGATGGGGGCGATCTCAATGATATTTTTTTCGAGATAGCGCTCGACGCGCTCGGGGTCGAGCATGTCGAAGAGCGCGTCATATAAGGGCCGCAGATAGGGATCGATCTTCTCCTGCAGCGTGCCGGGGAGAAAGCCGAGACGTTCGCCGGCCTCGACCGCGGGCCGCGCCAGAATGATGCGGTTGACCTGCTTGTTGAGCAGCGCCGAGATCGCCATGGCGACGGCGAGATAGGTCTTGCCGGTGCCGGCGGGGCCGACGCCGAAGACCATGTCATGGTTCTCGATGGCTTCGAGGTAGCGGCGCTGATTGGGACTTTTCGGCTGCACCGTCCGCCGCCCAAACGACCGCTGGCGTCCGGCTTCGGCCAGCCCACGCAGAGTAGCATTCGGATCGCCGACGACCACGCGCAACATGCTGCTTAGGTCCCCGTTCATGAATTGGTGGCCGGTCTTCCGCAGATACTCGTAATCCGCGAATAACTGTTCGGCGCGGGCTACGTCGCGGGGCGCGCCTTCCAGTTCAATGCGATCGGAGCGCAAATCGATATTGATGTTCAGGCCATCTTCGAGCACGTGGAGATTTTCATCGCGCGTGCCGAACAGGGTCTCGATGTTTGGGCTGAGTTCAATGTTTTTTTTCATTCAGGATTGTGACGCCGCCTCCAGCAGCATGGACCGGGCTCACTGGTCGTCGTAAGGATGAGATGTGGGTCACGGGGAAGTGGTTTATGGGGAAGGTGCTTTGCCGGATTCAGGCGAATCTGCGCCGACGTCGTGGCACGCAAAGAGATACGGGAAATTGTGGAGCGGACCGGATTGCGCACCCCGACGACGGGGCGGTTACCAACCATTTGAGACCAGCGTAGCGCGGGCGGGGGGCGGAGTCAATGGGAAGGAGTTCATGGGGGAAGAGGGTAACGGGGATTCCCGAAAACAGGGGAACCTGGCCGAATTACAATGTGCAGTTGCGTGGTAACATCTGCCCGTGGCGATTGGCGACACAAGCCCGGCGGCGCAAGCTCTCCAACTTCAGATTCAGAGCGCATGTCGGGGGAGCAGCGCCTGCTGCTTGCGTTCGAGATGAGCTTGTTCGCCCGTGAACTCGCGTCGGAGCTTTACGCGGGTGTGCTTTCGGGGGCGGTTGACAGGCAAGGGGCTGAGTGCGATTTTGCAACAACAATCTCTTGGGATCGCGCCAACCCCATGGCCTTCATTGACTTGCCAGTTACGCCGACGTAAGATTTGCCCCTAATGATTGGCCAAAACATCTCACATTACCGCATCGTCGAGAAGCTCGGCGGTGGCGGGATGGGTGTGGTCTACAAAGCAGAGGACATTCGTCTCCACCGCTTTGTCGCGCTCAAATTTCTGCCGGAAGAAGTGGCTCGAGATGCACAAGCCCTCGCTCGTTTTCAACGCGAAGCGCAGGCTGCCTCCGCACTGAATCACCCCAATATCTGCATGATCTTTGACATCGGCGAACAGGATGGGAAAGCGTTCATCGCCATGGAGTTTCTGGACGGTATGACGCTGAAGTACCGTATCGCCGGACAGCCCATCGACACCGATGTTCTGCTCGGTCTGGCGATCGACATTGCCGACGCACTCGATGCTGCTCACGCCGCTGGCATCGTCCACCGTGACATCAAACCCGCGAACATCTTCGTGACCAAGCGCGGACACGCCAAGATTCTGGACTTCGGGCTGGCGAAAGTGACGCCAGTCGGCGGGAAAGCGATCGAAAGGGAAGCAACGGCCCAAGAGACGGCGATGAGCGAGCAACACCTGACCAGTCCCGGTGCGACGCTCGGCACTGTGGCCTACATGTCGCCGGAGCAGGTGCGAGGCAAGGAACTCGACGCCCGCACGGATTTGTTCTCCTTCGGAGTGGTGCTGTACGAAATGGCAACGGGCACGCTGCCGTTTCGTGGCGATACTTCAGGAGTGATCTTCGACGGCATCATGAACCGCGCTCCGCTGCCCGCGTTACGACTGAACCCCGACTTGCCGCCGGATCTGGAACGGATCATCAGCCGGGCCATGGAGAAAGACCGAGAACTGCGGTACCAGCATGCCTCTGACATGCGTTCTGAGTTGTTGCGGCTAAAGCGGGATACAGAAACGGGACGAGCCATAGCTGCGAGTTCCGGGACAATGGCGGTCGCACAAGAGAGTGGTTCTCAGGTCGCCCAAACGCTATCGCCAGCATCCGGTTCCTCCCCTGCACTCGTTCTGTCTTCGTCATCGAGCGCTGTATCTGTGGACAAAGTGCCTGCGACTACGATTCAGAACCGCCTCTACGGCAAGATCGTCGGAGTGTTAGCCGCGGTTGCGCTCGTAGTGCTGGCTGCTTTTTTCTGGTTCGTCAAGCAGCGTGCCACGCCCGCTGTGGTTACTGCCAGTCAAAGAACCGTCGCCGTTCTTCCATTGCAGAACCTGGGCTCCGACAAGGATGTGGATTTTCTGCGCCTTGCTCTGGCCGACGAAATTGCAACCGCGCTCAGTTACGCTCGCTCCCTCACCATTCGCCCGTTCGCTACCACCAGCAAGTACGACTCTCCCACACTCGATTTGCAAGAGGCCGGCAAGGCCATGCGTGTGACCGATGTGGTCACCGGCCACTATATGAAAGAAGGCGACCAGCTTCAGATCACGCTGGAAGCGGTGGACATTGCCGACAATCGAACGGTGTGGCGCGACACCATGACCGTCGCCGCTCCCGATATGATTGCCATGCGGAGTCAGATTACAGCTAAGGTTCGCCAGGGACTGGTACCAGCTCTGGGCGCCGGAAAAGATTCAGGTGAAGCCGCCACACATCCCAGGAACGAAGAGGCCTACGACCTCTACTTGCGGAGCGTCTCGATGCCCCATGATCCGCTTCCTAATAAAGATGCCATTGTCATGTTGGAGCGAGCGGTGGGAATCGATCCCTCTTATGCTCCCGCTTGGGAAGCCCTGGGGAATCGCTGCTACTTCGATTCGCAATATTCAGATGGCGGCGAAGCAATGTTTCAGCGCTCGAATGCCGATTTTGAACGAGCGGTGGCGCTGGATCCAGACTTCGTCAGACCAGCGGTGGGGCTGATCATTAATCGGGTTGAAAGGGGCGAGTTGGCAAAAGCCTACCAGGCGGCAAAGGCGTTGGTGGAGCGGCATCCCGAAAACGCCGGGGCTCACCTCGCCCTGGCTTATGTCCTTCGCTACGGAGGAATGACTGAGCAGTCTGCGCAGGAGTGCGACACCGCCCTGTCTCTCGACCCAGGGAATTTTGCCTACCGGTCCTGTGCGAGCACCTTCGATGCATTGGGTAACCACGCGCGGGCGATGGAGTTTCTCCAGCTCGATGCCGGATCTGAATGGGTAACAAGGAACCTGGTGCGGCACTACATTCTTGTTGGCAACCTGGCGCAAGCGCGGCAAGAAGCCGAAAAATTGAGCGATCAACGCACCAGGATGTACAAAGCTTGTCTCGCCCACGCCCCGTCCGCGGAAGTAGACAACATCGCCAGGGAGTTTGCGCCGCAGGCTTTAGCGAATCCTGACGCTGAGAACAGGTACTGGTTTGCCAACAACTACGCCTTTTGCGGGCAGAAGGACATGGCGCTCCGGCTCCTCAAGAGCTCGATTGCGGGCCACTACTGCGCCTACACCGACTTGCAGAATAGTCCAATCTTCGCGACACTGCGAGGCTCGCCTGAGTTCACGCAGTTGCTTTCCGCCGCAAAACAGTGCCGGGACGATTTCCTCGCTGAGAGATCTCAAGCTGCACACTGAATTGCCGGATCACGCCCCTATATTCCCGTCCTGAAGGAAGCCAAAGCGGAGTACGCGAAGCTGCAATAGCTGGCAAGTGCCCTTCTCGTCGTTTGCTTACCGATAGTTGTCGAAACCAGTTTGCGCTCACGACTGGGCTTAGCTAGACCGCACTCTTCGAATCACGCGGAAGCATGTTCTCACGCGTTTTCGCGCTTGGCTTCTGGGATGCTGGCCCACACCGCCCGATCCTTCGCCCAGGCCCGCAGCCCCGCAATCTCCTCAGCCCGCGTGACCGAGAGCGGTACCGTGGATGAGAGCGCGGTGAGCAGGTCTTCGTTTCTCAGTTCTTGCTTGCGAGCAAACGCGGCATACAGGGCGGTTTGCACGGCCGATTCGATTTCCGCCCCGGAAAAGCCTTTCGCGGCGGCCGCCACGCGATCCAAATCGTAGTCGCCCGGATTACGCTTGCGCTTCGTCAGCTGGATGGAGAATATCTGCTTCCGTTCGGCCACGCTGGGCAAGTCCACGAAGAAGAGTTCATCGAAGCGTCCCTTCCGAATCAACTCCGGCGGCAGCACGGTGACGTTGTTGCAGGTGGCCGCTACGAATACGGCGGGCTTGCGCTCCTGCATCCAGGATAGAAACGACGCCAGCAGGCGCGACGAAACTCCTGCATCGGCCGAGGCGGAATCGGGACCGCTTCCGGCGAAAACTTTTTCCAGCTCGTCGATCCACAGCACGCAGGGAGCGAGGCCCTCGGTTACCTTGAACACCTTCTGGATTCGCTTTTCGGTCTCGCCGATGAACTTGTCATAGATTGCGGCGGTATCGAACTTTACCAGCGGAATATTCCATTCTCCGGCGATGGCACGGGCGCACAGACTCTTGCCGCATCCCTGCACACCGAGAATGATGACGCCTTTTGGCGGATCGAGGCCAAACTGGAGGGCCTGCGCATCCCAGGAATTTCGCCGCTGCGCGAGCCAGCCTTTCAGATTCTCCAGGCCGCCTACGCTGGCCATGTTGTTGCTCGCATCCACAAATTCCAACATCTCGGAGCGCTTCAGCAGAGCCTTCTTCGCTTCCAGAACATCGGTGACGCAGTCCGGCGAAAGCGCGTAGCGCGCTACCACGGCTTGCGAAATCGCTCTTTCCGCTTCCTCTTCGGTCAGGCCGAGAAGGCTCGCCGCCAGGGTGTCGAGCCCCGCGGCATCAAGCTTTCTCTGTACGGTGTGGGTTTTGCCGATGCGGACTAGGGTCTCGTCCACGATCTGCCGAAGACGTTGACGATCCGGAAGCGGCAAGTCGAAGAACTCGACCAGTCCCGCCAGTTCCGGAGGAATCACGACGCGAGGGCCGGTGATGATGACCGTTCTGCGGTTGGTGGAAAACTTCTGGGCCACATCGCGCAGCCTCCGCACCACGACGGCGTCCTCCAGGTGCCGGTGAAAGTCCTTGAGGATGAACGTCGCCTCGATCGAAACGGCTTCCAGATTCCCCAGCATCTGGGCGGGCTCCTGACTGTGATAGATCGCGGTGGCGTTCTGGGCGGAATCGGTTCGCCGAGCCGGGTCATAGCCGCCGGGCGGTAATGCGTCTTCGAACTGCGGGTCCGGCGAGTTGGTTCCGGAGCGGGCCAGGCCGCTGGCGATCGTCCACTCAAATGTCGCGAGGTTGAGATCGCTGCAGGCCACCCGAACCATACGCACCGCGCGCAGTTCCTCGACCGTCTCGATGACGACGATCGGGGTTGAGGAGTTGATGAGAACCTTCAGCCGGTCCATCGGATTTGTAGACGACTTTTGGGGCGGAACTACAGGCGGCCCTAAGAGCGAATTCATATCTGTTTGACCCAACGCGACTTGCTGCCTTACAATATTAACTTCGGTACCCACCGGAACATCTTCCTAGCGCAATCTAGGACAAACAAAGGTAATCAAGCAGCATGGCAAATCATTTTTCGGCGCTGAAACGCGCCCGTCAGACAACCAAGCGAACCGTCCGCAACCGGGCCAACTCTTCGCAACTGCGCACCGCTCTGCGGAACATGCGCGAGAGCCTGGAAAAGGGCGAGAAGACCAATGCAATCGCGACCTACCGACAGACCGTGTCGGCGCTGGACAAGGCGATCCAGAAGGGCGTTTTGCACGAAAACACGGCCTCGCGCTACAAGTCCCGCCTTTCGACGCGGCTCAACGCTCTGAAATAGGCGTCGAAGAGGCTCGGAAGAAAGTCAAATCCTGACCTCCGTTCCTGACGGGGCGATTGATTTGAAAAGACTTGCGGTATCGCTGAAGCGATCCCCTGATCCGGGCCAGATTCTTCAGCAGCAAGGGCGCGGGTGCCGCGAAGGTAATCCACTGGGTCGTAAATTGTTCTTGACCTCCCCTAGCGGTTTGTTATACTTAGGCGTTCTCAGGACATTAAAGCAGTTTCTGCCGGTCCCGACGAACCTCCGCCCGCGTTGAGGCAACTCCTTAAGAATTGAGCAACTTTCGGGTAGGGTGGGGCATCTATTTGGGTAATTCAGGCAAATCCCTTTGAACTCGGCCCGAATTGCAGTTTGGCTGACCGTACTCGACTATCATCCAGTGTGTGCCAGTGGGCGGACGATGGGACCGTCGCCGAAATTATCCTTTGAAGGAGAACGACCGAACATGCGCTCCGATCGTGTATTTGACGCGCTCCATACTTTGCGGAACCGGTATATGCTTTGCCAGCTTGCCTCGAAGGCAACACGCAAGTTTCATAAGCCGAATACCCGCATTCAGGAAACCATGAACGATGTTTTTGACAAGATCGCCGATGCGGAACGTCATGACATCCTGAGCGAACCCGAGAACTTTGCCGAAGCACAACGGCGAGCTGCTTAAGCGGCTCCGCCGTGTGCCCGCACGGCGGCAAAGCAATCCATCCCCGCGAGAGAAAAAGATAATCCCTCCCGAAGAAAATCATCCACGTAGGTAAATATGACCATTGCCGAACTGAAAGAAAAAAATATTACCGAGCTGACCAAGATCGCCCGATCCTTGGAGCTGCCCGGCGCCAGCGGACTCCGCAAACAGGACCTAATCTTCAAGATCCTGCAGGCGCAAAGTGAAAAAGAAGGACACATCTTCGCCGAAGGTGTGCTGGAGATCCTTCCTGACGGCTACGGCTTCCTGCGCTCGCCCGACTACAACTACCTGCCCGGGCCCGACGACATCTACGTGTCGCCCTCGCAGATCCGCAAGTTCGACTTGAAAACCGGCGACACCATCAGCGGCCAGGTGCGTCCTCCGCATGAGGGCGAGAAATACTTCGCCCTGGTCAAGATCGAGGCGGTCAATTTCGAGTCGCCGGACGAGGCCCGCAACAAGATTCTGTTCGACAACCTGACGCCGCTGTATCCGCAGGAGCGGCTGAAGCTCGAAACCGTGAAGGAGAACATCAGCGCCAGAGTCATGGACCTGCTAACTCCGCTCGGCAAGGGACAGCGCGGCTTGATCGTCTCTCCGCCGCGCGCCGGCAAAACCATGCTGTTGCAGAACGTGGCGAACTCGATTACCACGAATCATCCTGAAGTCGTGCTGATGGTGCTGCTGATCGACGAGCGCCCCGAAGAAGTCACCGACATGCAGCGCTCGGTCAAGGGAGAGGTTATTTCTTCGACCTTCGACGAGCCCGCCGCCCGCCACGTGCAGGTCGCGGAAATGGTGATCGAAAAAGCCAAAAGACTAGTCGAGCACAAGCGCGACGTAGTAATCCTGCTCGATTCCATCACGCGCCTGGCGCGCGCTTACAACACAATCGTTCCGCCTTCGGGCAAAGTGCTCTCCGGCGGCGTCGATTCGAACGCGTTGCAGCGTCCAAAGCGCTTCTTCGGATCAGCCCGCAACATCGAAGAAGGCGGCTCGCTGACCATCATCGCCACGGCGCTTATCGATACCGGTTCGCGCATGGACGACGTGATCTTCGAAGAATTCAAGGGTACCGGCAATTCGGAAATCATCCTGGACCGCAAGCTGGTCGATAAGCGGACGTTCCCGGCCATCGATATCCAGCGCTCAGGCACCCGTAAGGAAGAGCTGCTGATTCCAAAAGAAGATTTGCAGCGCATCTGGGTGCTGCGCAAGGTGCTAAATCCGCTGTCGCCGGTTGAAGCTATGGAACTGCTGATCGAGCGACTGGCCAAGGCTGGAAGTAACAGCGAATTCCTGGCCAAGATGAGTCAGTTGTAGATTGTGTGCATGTGTGGTGACGGGGCTCTGCCCTGTCCATGCTCGTATTCGCACAGCCGCCGGGAACTGCCGACCACTGATCGACGTATCACTGCTCGATGATTGGTGGAATTGGGTAGAGTGCGGCGACTTGCCAAGAACTTTGTGGCGGCAATGTTCGAGTGCCTGCCTGAGGCCGCCGAACTCATCCCGCTTGCGTGCGCTGCTGTGGCGTGCGTTGTCGTCCTGGCTGCGGTTTGCGTCGTCGGAGACATGGTTTATCAGTTGATGTTTGATCCCAACTCCGTAAACGTGGAATCTCGACTGGACACGTTCTCGATTGACCCCAACAAATGGTTTCCCCGCTCGTGATCGACTAGTGCAATACCGCTACTTGATGTAGTAGCCGGACACTCTCCACGCCCCATCTTTGTCGAGCATCGGAGTAACCGTTTCGACCGCCGACTGCTTGTGCTCGAAGCTGCTCTCGTACTGAATCACCACATACTCGCCATCCGGCGCGCCCGGCAGCGTTTTCGCGTAGGTTGCGCTCTTGAGCTTGCGCGATACCATTTTGCCGAAGGGATCGCGGCTTGCCCGCAGCTTACCCTGCCACTGTTCCTTCGTGACGGCAGCCTTAAAGAGCTGCGAAGCCTCCTGCCAACTGTCCGCGTATTTCCCGGAGTCGACTAAAGCCAGCCACGCGTCCGCGGACTGCTGCGCGAGTTGTTCAGGTTTCAGCTGAGCTTGGACTGCCGAGCAAACGCCCAGCAGTAACGCGAGCACAAGAAATCCCCACACGAACTTCGATTCAACTTGTCTGAGTCTGACCATCATACGTTTTTCCTTTGTGGTCCATCAGCGCTTCCCTCGTACCTCTTCAGTCACAGCTCAATCTTCGCCGATAAACGATCGGTGTTCTACATCGTGGGCCTTGCTCTATCAAAGACGCTTCCATAGCAACGCCACGATGAGGACAGCGATGCCGATGAGCGTCCCGATCAAGCGGGCCTTGTTCGCATTTTCTGACATAAGTCTCCGGTCATGCCCCGCGCTTAGTCTTCAGCTCGGCCAGCAACTGCTCGATGCGGTCTTCCTTTTCGAGCGCAGCGAGCCGGTCTTCGACATCTTCGGCCAGGAGTTGGGCTTTGGCTCCGCCGATGGCTTCTTCGCGGGCCACTTTCTTTTTCATGCGATCGAAGGTGCCGGATTTGCTGCTGGCGCTCATGCCAGACTGCGCGTCAGTGGCCCGGTTTGCGGCGCGGGCTCGGCGGTGCTGCGCGATCAGCAGATCGGCTTTGGCATTGGCCTCGGCCAGCTTCTGATCGAGATTGCGCAGCGCCGATTTCAGATTCTCCACCTGGGCTTTCTGGTCTTCGAGCTGTTGCGCGAAGTTCGAACTCAGGTCGCGATAACTTTCAACGCGCAGCAGAGCGGCGCGCGCGAGGTCGTCCTGCTTCTTGTCAACAGCGAGCTCAGCCTTGCGCATCCATTCCTGGATTTTGTCGTCGTTTTCGAGCTTCTTTTTTTCCAGCAGATGCTGGTCGGCAATGGCGATGGCAACCTGCGTTTTGACCTGCAAAAGCTGGTTGTTCATGTCGAGGATGACTTGCTTGATCATCTTTTCGGGCTCCTCAGCTTTGTCGATCAGGTCGTTGAGGTTGGCCCGGACTAAGGTGGAAACGCGTTCGAGTAATGCCATAAGGGACTCCTTTGCTTCAGTTGTTGATTCTTTGATCGTTGGTCGTTCGTCGTTGGTCGTTCGGTCTCTTGCTCCAGGCGCCGCCTACCAGAGAAATCGCGATGTAGGCCGCGATTCCGGCGGCTACCCAGAGGCCCATGTGGCCGGTGGCCGCGCCGAGGGCCGCGCCCATGGCGGCTCCCAGAGCGACGGACAGGCCGAGTGATCTGGCGTGGTGAAGTTCTTCTGACACGGAATACCTCCTAGAATCAGTTGTCAGTCGATGGTCGTTGGTCGTTCGCGACTCGCGGGTCAGATCTGTATTCCTAATGACCAGCGACTAACGACCAACAACCTGCCTTATTACTTTTCCTCCGGCTTCGGTGATTTGTCGCCGATTTGGCGGACTTTGCCTAATAGTTCTGCTAGCGGCATGCCGCTTAGCGTTTCGAATAACGCTGGCACCTGCGCCGCCATTTTTGTGATGTCGCCGGTGATTTTGCTCATTCCGGCGGTGTCGCCGTTACCGGTGGAGACGATGGTGATCTTGTCCACATTGGCTAATGGCGCGGCCAGGGCTTTCACGACTTCCGGCAAGCCCGTAAGCAGCTTGTCAAGGACCGCGGCCTGGTTGTACTCCTGAAAGGCTGCGGCTTTTACGTTCATGGCTTTGGCTTCGGCTTCACCTTTTTTGAAGATGATCTCGGCCTCGGCTTCTCCCTGGGCGCGAATTGCCGACGCGTGGCCTTCGGCTTCCGCGATCAGGCGCTGCTTCTCGGCGGCAGCGATGGTTTCGATGCGCTGACGCTCGATCTCGGCACCTTTCAATACCGTTGCGATGAGTTCCTTTTCGCGGCGGCTGATTTCGGCGTCCTGGACTTTTACCTGTCCTTCTTTCTCTACTTGCTGCACTCTCACGCTTTCGGTGATGACCTGCTGCTGCATGACATTGGTTTGAATGTCGTAAGCCTTGTCGGCCTGCGCCTGCTGTTTTTTTGTAACTTCGAGGTACTGCGCTTTCTTGACCTCGAGATCGCGCTGCGATTCGGCTTGCTTGGCCTGGGATAGCGTTTCTGCGAGCACACGCTCCTGGTCGGCTTGCGCTCTTGCAATCGCGGCTTCGCGAGTCGCCATGGCGCGCTTGATGGCCGTGTCGCGCTCGGCTTCAGCGGTAGCTACGTCGGCGTCGCGCTTGATGCGGGCTACGTCGGGCTTGCCCATGTTGGTGATGTATTCGTTCTTGTCGCGGACCTCTTTGATGGTGAAAGAGATGACTTCGAGGCCCATCTTGTTCATGTCGTCGGCGCAGGTGCCGCGCATGCGATCGCCCACCATTTCGGGCTGCTTGACGATCTCCTCGACGGTGAGCTGCCCGATGATGCCGCGCAGGTGGCCTTCCATGACCAGACGTATCAGGCTCTCACGCTCCTGATCGGTCTTGGTCAGGAATTGTTCGGCGGCGGTCAGAATCGATTCCTTGTCGGACTTGACTTTGATTTGAGCAACCGCCTCGACAGTGACGGCTACGCCCTGCTTGGTGTAGAGGTCCTGCTGCGGGGCTACGTCGAACGACATGAGTTCGAGCGAAAGGTCCTTGCAGTTTTCGACCATTGGAAAGATGACCGTGCCGTGTCCCTGGACCACGCGGGTTCCGCGAAAGCCGTAAACAATCAGCGCCTCATGCGGCCCTGCTTTACGGTATAAACGGGCCAGCATGCTCATCAGGAACAGGATGGCCAGAACCATCAGCCCCGCGATGACCCAGATTTCAATTGCTATGCCGAAATACATATCGCCTCCTGAAAGTTTCGTAGCGCCGGCGTCCTCGCCGGCTCCCGAGGGCGTCTCACCCTCGGCTATCTTCACTGACTTCAAGCCCCTAACCGCGCGTCAAAACGCCCGTCACCATATCCAGAGCGCGGACGATCCGCTCGGGATCGTTGTACCCCAGAAAAATCTCGCCGTTTGAAGTTCGGATGTGCACGACCTGCTTGCACCACACATAAGCGCGCGTGCTGCCGATGCCGCGAATGCCATAGCCACGAATGAAAGACCAGGGCTCGATCGAATAACTCACGATCGACTGTTTCGGAATCGACCGCAGGCGCAATCCGAGCATGCGAATCTCAACCCCGTGTCGCAGGAATCGGTACTGGAAACCGCTCCACGCCATGGCGCACGCGCCGAGGCCGACTACGCCGACAAGGATCATCGGCCATAAGACTGCTGCGGTTCGAGCCAGTGTCAATGCGATCACCGGCCCAATCATTGCGAGCAGGATGATCAGACTCCAGGCGCGGCCGGAATGCGTCTCTTCGGCCAGCACTTCGCTTTGGAATGCGTCGTTCATAATTTAGCTGTCAGCGCTTAGCTGCCGGCTCCTCATTGTTCATTTCTTCCCACAGCCGTACATAGGCGATGCCTTTGTCGTAGCGTGTTACCACAATCTCCTCGCCCTTCTCGATCGCGACACCATTTTCGCTGCGTGCGCCACAGGTCCGCCTGGTTCCGGCCTGCGAGTAAATGATTTCGCCGGTGCCGTTTTCACGGATGGGCATCGAGATTCGCCCCAGCACTCCGACCATTTCGTAGTCGGCAGAGTCCATGCTCTCCTCGTGCGAGATCAGCACGCGCGTGAGGAACAGGAAAACGATGGCGGCGCCGAAGACTCCGGCTCCCATGGCGATCAGCAGGCCGAGCGCGAACCACATGCTGGAGAAGCGCGTGATCAGAAAACCGGTTCCTCCGAACCAGGCAAGAAACGCCGTCAAAGTGACGAAGTTGAACGGCGACACCGTCGCCTGGTGACCCGTGCGCGGAGCCGCGCCGTTGCCCGTGCTGCCATGCGCCACCGGTGCGTGTCCGGCGGCGACATGCCCGCCCGCGTGCGGAAGGTGCGGCAGATGCACATGCCAGCGCAATCCGCCGGCGATGAACGAAATCGCACTGAGCAAAAAACCGACGGCGAAACAGGTCAGATAAGAATCAGCCCAAGTCATATTCCAAGTCATAGGTTTCGCCCCCTGGGCGCGGTGCCGGCGCCGCGCGCGGCTTCCGGCCGCAGCGCTTCGAACAGGCGGTCGGCGAGTCCGGGTGTGTTCAGGATTTCGCCGAGCAGCAACAGGCAGCGCCGGGTGTCCTTGTCACGCGCGACCTTGATCAGGACCTCGCTCACCTCGGGATCGCTGGCGAAGCGCTCCGAACCTTGCAACAGCCACACATCGAGCTGACCCTCGGTGGTGCGCAGGTCGGAGGCGAGTTCGGTGTGATAGCCCTCGGGGTCGTCGACCAGAAAGCCGGGGTGCACCTTAAAGAAGCGCGCCAGCAAAGTGCGCGACGATTGCGTCATATGCGGACGTTTGCCGCGCTCGATCTGCGAGAGGTATGACTGGCTGATCTTCCTGCCCGTCTCGGCTTGTATGCCCTTCATCAACTCCTGTTGGGTGAGGGGCCGATTCATGCCGCGGAGGGAACCTTCGACCTCGCGGAGGTAGCGAATTTTTTCGCCCAACGTCATATATGCCAGATCGCGATAATAATATCGCAATATGAAATATTGTCAAGCACTAGATCAGGCCTGTTTGCAATGGCTTACGCAAGGCTTCCGGCAATGCGGGGGAGGGGCAAAGCAAAAAAGCCTCCGCCGCGGGCGGAGGCTGGAAGCGAAGACAGAGGCTTTAAGCGAAAAAGGTGAGTTGGTTTTAATTCACCGTTACGGTCACCGGATAGTTGTGCGACGCTCCCGTGCCGGCGGAGCCGACGAGGCTGACGGTGTATTGTCCAGCCAGCGTTCCGCCGGTAGTGGTATTGGTTGTGCTAGCTGAACCGCAGCCCGGGTGCAGCAAGATTATGCTCGCGATGAGGCCGAGAACAGCTCCGAGCAGCCAGCGGCGGCGCTTGCGGCCGGCGCCGATGCCCAGTCCGACCAGGCTCAGGCCGCCGATGGGGAGCCAGGCGGCGTAGAACGAGCCGCGGCGGAGCAGGCTGCCGGTGGTCACGGGGCGGGGTGTGGTGGCGATACTCAGCGTGGTTGTTGCACAAGCGCTCCCGGCAAGCGTGACGGTGGTGGGGTTAAAAGTGGGACTGTTTGCGGTCACCATTGACGGTGCCGTGGTTTGGCTCGGGGTGATGGTGGCGTTATAGCCGTCTTTATTGATGGGACAAAAAATGACTTGGATGGTGGCAACGTCCCCATCATTAATAGTTTGCCGGGTGGGCGAGGCACTGATTGTGAAGTCGACGACGGGCACCGACTGCGAGACGATTCCTTGGGCTGGGCCGTTGTTCGCGCTGGCCTGGCCCGAGACCGAGAGGGTCGGGTTGTTCTGGTAGTTGCCTGTGATGGACGGTGTGACGTCGACTTCAACCGCTCCGGTTCCGGCGTCCACCAGCGACGGAATATTGCAGAGAATGGTGTTTCCGCTGACCGGGCCGCAGGTTCCCGAGCCGCTGGTGACTTTAGCCGTGGGACTTGACGCCAGGCCCGTGGTCGGGACTAAGGCGTAAAAGTTTACGTCGGATGCGTTGTCGGGCCCCATGTTGAGGATGTCGAAAGTAAACGCGACCTGTGTTCCGGCGGCAACCGGGTTGGGCGACGGACTGGTACCAGCGTTCGACAGCATGAGTTGGCTGCTGGCACCGATCTGGCTCACGAAAGCGGCCGGCGACCCGGGCAACGTGGACTGGAACGGGTTCGACTTAACAGGAAAAGTCGACGACGTGGTAGTGCCGGCCACATAAGTGGCGCCGAAGATGTCGATTGCCACTCCGGTGCCCTGATCCGACGGGGCGCCTCCCAAATACGTCGAGAAATCGCCAGCGCCCACTCCCGACAATGAGGTTCCAATCGAGGCGACGAAGGCGTTCTGCGTACCGATGAGCGTCGGCTGCAGGGTATTGATGGTGGTGGGGAAATGCGTGGAGGTGGTTGAGCCCGCGACGTGAGCTGACTGTACGGTATCCACCTTAATGTCATTGCCGATGTCGTCGCCCTCGCCGCCCAGGTAAGTGAAGTAGGTCAGCGGATAATTCGACCCGACCAGGTTGCCGATCTTGACGATGAAGGCGTCATCGCCGCCCCCGCCGTAAGCGGTCTGGAAGCCAGAGCCACTGCTAACCCAATCGGTCGAGTTGGTCGAACCGGTGATGTAGGCGTTGCCCGAAGTGTCCGCTGCGATGGCGGTGCCGGTTTCGTTACTGCTGCCACCTACATAGGTGGAGTAGATCAGACTGGAAGTGCTGACCTGGTTTGGGTTGATCTTGGCGACAAAAGCATCGGTATTAGTCGGGTTCGTCCCCTGGCTACACGAGGTCTGGCTGGCTTGGTCGAGGCAGGACTGGTAAGCGTTGGAGAGAGGGAATCCTGGTGTGGTAGGTGTTCCAGGCAGCATGTTCGTGGTGCCGGTGATGTAGATGTTGACAGTGCTGGCCGGGGGAGGATCCACGGCAATACCGCCGCCAATCGCGGTTGCGGCAGCGGGAATTGCGCCACCGAAGTAGGTGGAGTAGATCATGCTCTGGAAACCGCTGCCGGCGGTGTAGATCTTACTGGCGAAAAACTGCGGGTTTCCGGGAGAGTTCGACACCGTCTGATAGCCGTTGGGGTTCGCGGGGAAGCCAGCGCTGGCGGGGTTGCTGGAAGTGGTGACGCCGGTGACGAAGGCGTTCTGCGCGCTGTCGATTGCCAACCCGCTAACCGTATCGATTCCATTTCCGGCGAGATAGGTGGAATAGGCCAGGCCGTAAACGATGATGGTAGTGGGGCTCGTGTTGCCTATCTTACTGAGGAATCCGTGGGTGCCGGTCTGGGGGCCTCCTTGGAAAGAAGTAAGCGCGCCATTGGTGGGGAAGTCAGGCGAAGTGGTCGTACCGGCAACGTAGATACTGAAGGCCGAATCGACCGCGACTCCGGCCAGGCTGTCGACTCCCGAACCGCCAAGATAGGTCGCGTAAACCAATTGCTGAGCGGGCACATAAGTGGGCGGCTGCAGAGTGGGGTTAAGCACCGCAATGAAGATATTCTGCGCGTTGTTACCGCCAAGGTGCGACTGGTACGGTGGATTGTTCGGGTAGAACGTGTTGAGCGGGAAGTCCGTTGAGGTAGTCGAGCCCGCTACATAAATCAAGCCGGCACTATCGACCGCCACTTTCACCAGACCTTCGGCGCCGGTGCTGCCACCGAGATAGGTCGAATAGGTGAGAACCGGGTCGATGACGAGTTCGCGGCTGTGGTCGTAGTCTCCGATGGTGAAGGCGATTTTGTTGCCGGCGAGCTGGCGGAAACTTCCCGCGATCGCCTTCTCGGCATTGCCGGGTGCATTTCCCGAGTCGGGAGTGGCGGGCTGGTAGACGCGCGGCGCGTGGAAGCGAATGTCTCCGTTAGCGGTGGAGAGGATGAGATCGCCGGAATCGCCTGAATCCCCCGAAACCGCCGAAACAATGTGCGTGGAAACCCCTTGGAAGCTGAGCACGATCTGGTTCGGGTTTGCGGCTGGAGCGACGCGGAAGTCGTATTCGAGCTTTCCCTGATCGCCGTAGTAAACCAGATCGACGCCGGGATAAACGCTCTTGTACTCGACACGCGCGAATTGCGGGATGTTGCTGCGCCATTTAGCAGGATCATTGCCTATGAAATAGTTGCTCTTGCCGGGGAGCGGCTCGGCGCCGGAAACGCTGGCGGCAGAGTTAGCTCCGTCGAGCTTCATGCGGATCACCGATCTGGGCGTAGGCGCCGGGAGGGCGGTTGCCGTCCGAGGGTTGGGCCGTGCCTGCTGAAGTTGCAGCACCGCTTCGTCGGCGGTCAGGAACAGGCCGTAGCCGGAGCCGCGCGCGAGGAACTTGACCTGAGGAGCGGTCTGACCCTGATTCGGCTCGAAGAACAGCGGCAGCGACAGCGATTTCGGGAGCGACTTCGACGCAAGCGCCTTTTGGGCGGCGGCGGATCCTTGCTCGGCAGATCCCTGCTTGGCAAATCTTTGCTCAGTCGACCCTGGCTGGCTGGCTTTGGCGGCGTGTACAGCGGTTCCGAAATAGAACACGACGCCTGCGGTGGCAAGCACGGCCGCCGCCAGAAATGCAGCCTTCAGCTTCAGGTTCATGCCATTTCCTGTCTTGCCTGTCTTTTTCTCTGCAACCGAACTTCTCACCGAACCTCCTACCGACACGGGGCAATTCCGATTCACGAAGCTCCTCCGATTTCCCAATTTCGTGGGGTGAGAACAAGAAGGCACACAAACACCGCTGCGGCTCGACGCCCTTAGGAAGCGGATGCGTACCTGTCACCAGAATACTGGGATTAAACCAAACAAATACTTTTACATCCAACAGATACGCTGTCAAGCCGGGCAGACAGTTGGGCCGTGCTAATGAGAAGCCGAAAGAGGCGGAAATGGTTGTAAAGAAAAAGGTCTCCAGGAAAGCAGGTGTCAGGTCTCAGGAAAATCTTCGGCAATGAAACCCCGGACCCCTGACACTTAAGACCTGAGACCTGGTTTTTTCAAGTCCTTGATCTCGCCCTGCAGCCGTTGATAGCGGCGGACGATGGTCCCCAAATACGCGATGTGGATGATCCAGGTGACGGCGTAGGCGGCAAAGAGGTAATAGGTTTTGTTCATCGCACGCTCCCGCGAGGGTCGAGCAGCGATTGCAGGGCATGGGCGTGGTCGACTTCGCGCTGCAATGACTCCAGACGATAGCGCGACCAGCAAACCAGAAAAGCGAAACAGGAAAAGGCCAACCAGTTGATGAGCAGCGCGTGCAGCATCCGCGGGTCGATCGATCCGCCCCCACCCATGACCGGTTGCGGATGCTGGGTGCGGAAGAACCAGATCGAGAAGTAAACGAACGGCACGCACAGGGCGCCAAGAACGGCGAGGGCGGCGGCAAGCGCGGGCGTCTCTCCGCTGGAGGAGAAGCGGCGCAGAAAGAGATAACTGACATAGATGAGCCACAGTACGAGGGTCGAGGTCAGGCGCATGTCCCACGTCCACCAGATGCCCCAGACCGGACGCGCCCAGATCGGGCCCGTGATGAGCACGACGGTGCAGAAAACCACACCAACTTCGGCACTCACCAGCGCGACGATATCGGCAGCCGGGTTGCGCTTGATCAGATAGAGAACCGAAGCTCCGAAGTTGATGAAGAAGAGGATGAACGCTGTCCAGGCGGAGGGTACGTGGTAGTAGAAAATCCGCTGCACGTCGCCCATAGTTTTCTCGGTGGGTGCAACGACCACCGCCTGATAAAGCGCGTAGATTAGCAGGAACGCGGTCACGACGCCGAGGATGGGGAAGGCTTTTTTCATTTTGCGTTGGTCATTCTGTGTTTGTCATTCTGCGTTCAAGACGGTTTCAAACAAGAGCAGGCAGACTGTAGTAAACACCAGATCGTAGGTTGCAAGCAACACGATCCAGAAACGCGCGCCTTCGCCGTTCAGGATGGCGGTGGTGGATTGCACCATGGCGAGGAGGGCCGGAATTGAGATGGGGAACAGCAGCAGCGGCAGCATGATCTCGCGGCTGCGCGTCCGCAGGGACATGGCGGCGAAAAAAGTCCCGTTCACGACCAGGGCCCAGGTTCCGAGCGCCGCGACCAGCAGCAGTTGCCATGCCGGGCCCAGCGCCCGCAGGCGGTAAAACACGATGAAGAGCGGAGTCATGAGCGCTTCCAGCACGCTCACGAAAATAAAGTTGCCCAGTGTCTTGGCGATGAACAGCGAGTTGGGAGGCGCGGGTGAGACCCGGTAGGCGTCGAGCACCTGATTGCGAATCTCTCGCGCCCAGGTCTGGTTGAGCGCCACCACTGCCGCGAACAGGAACGCTACCCAGACCAGGCCACCAGCGATCTGGCGCGACTCCTCGGCGCTTGGATCGAACGAAAAACTGAACACCACCACTACCAGCAGAGAAAAGAACAGCATGGAGTTGATGGCGTCTTTCGACCTCCACTCGAGGCGAAGGTCTTTGAGCAGCGTGACGCGGATGATGCCGGTGGGCGAGCTCATCTTGTGGTCTCCCCCATGCTTTCCCCCGAAATCGCTTCTGAAATCTCTGGCCGTTTCAGTTCCCGGGTTCGGCCGATAATTTTGCCGAATTCCATCCAGACGAATTCGTCAGCCGCGCCCTCGAGCAACGAGGCCTGGTGGGTGACGATGAAGATGGTTTTGCCCTCATCTCGGGTGCGCGCCAGCAAGTGGACCATTCCGGCCGCGGAATGAAGATCAACGTTCGAGAAGGGCTCATCGAGCAGCAGGATTTTAGGATCGTTCAGCAGCGCCCGCGCCAAAGACATCCGCTGCCGCATGCCTTGCGAATACTGGCCGACGGGGCGGACGAGATCGGGATCGAGCCCAACCGCGCGGATGACCTCCGCGCAGCGCGTGCGACTCGCGATTCCGTAAAGCCGGGCAAAGTATTCGAGGTTCTCCATCCCGCTCATCTCGTCATAGAGCAGAGACGGATGCGCCATGTAGCCCACGTGCTGGCAGATGTTGCGAAACTTGTTGGCCCCGAGTATCGCGAACTCGCCGCTCGAGGGCTGGTTAAGTCCTGCCAAAGTGCGCAGCAGCGTAGTTTTGCCGGCGCCGTTATCCCCGAGAATGGCGTAGAGTTTGCCGCCGGAAAATTCCGCGGTAACGCCGCGCAGCGCGGCAAAACGGCCAAACTGCTTGATCAGGTTCGAGACCGTGATGACGGGGGCAGGCGCGTTTTCAGTCAATGGAATAAGAGGCAGATGCAATTGAGATTCGTATCTGGGCACGCCTTCAGGCGTGCCAAAACGCCAGCCCGTTAAGGGGCAACTGAATGTAAGGAACTTACGGCATCGTTAAAGCGACCCCTGATACGAACCTAATTGGCCATTCCGCTCGATCCAGAACTCTGGTTCTGCGACATGCTCTTGCCAGGCTCGGCGGCTGGAGTGGCTCCGGGTTGCGGCGCGTATTTCGACGCGCACTTGGCCTGCAGTTGCTTGGCGTGGAAGACGCCATCACGCCCAAAACTGCCATCGGCCAGGGCTTGCGAGTCGTCCTTAAACGTGTCGGGAGGAGCTTCGGTCCCGGTGTAGGAAACGGGCAGCGTCAGATCGTTCTCCTTCAGCATGAAATCAACGCGGGTTCCCGACCGCTTGATCGATCCCGGCACCACGTTTCCCGCTACACGAAGACGCTTGGAATAAGCCTCGTTTCCCATACCGTTCAATTCTTTGATGGTGACGTAGTAGCTTTTGCTGTCCTGCACGCCCGTGTAGGCAAGATAGCCGAGAGACAACAGAATCAACACGGTGACCGAACCGAATTTCAGATATTTGCTGGCTTCGCTCGACATAAAACCCCACCCCTGCTTAAAAACTGTACGCGCTGGCTGAGTACGGGTCAAGATGCACAGGTTCGCGGGCGGGGGCGCCCGCGCCACACAGACATCCCGCCGCATTTACAATGCCTTGCAGCAGCATATATGAATCCGTCAAAGGAAGGCCTGATTCATGATCCATCCCTGGCACGATGTAACTCCCGGCAGCAAGCTCCCGCAGGAGTTCAATACCGTCATCGAGATTCCGTTTGGCTCCAGCGTGAAATACGAACTGGACAAGACCAGCGGCCTGATCAAGCTCGACCGCATCTTGTATTCGGCGGTTTACTATCCCGCGAACTATGGCTTCATTCCTCAGACCCTGGCCGAAGACGACGACCCGCTTGACGTGCTGGTGCTGTGCCAGGAACCCGTGGTGCCGCTGACCATTATCCACGCGCGCGCCATCGGGCTGATGACCATGATCGATTCGGGAAAGAAAGATCACAAGATCATCGCCATCGCCACCGAAGATCCGGAGTTCAACGCCTACCGCGAAGCGGCGGAGATGCCGCCGCACCGGCTGATCATGCTGCGCCGCTTTTTTCAGGACTACAAACAACTGGAAGGCAAGTCGGTCGAAGTCGACGAGATCCAGCCGGCAACCGAGGCGTATCCCATCATCGAGGATGCTCTGTACCGTTACAGCGAGCAGCGCCGCAAGGGGTTTGCCGGTGGTAAATGATTCGCGGTTCCGTATGCAGCAATGACCGCCTGTTTTCATGGGGATACAGGTTGTGCGGGGAACTGGGCTCCGCCCCGTCCGGGCAGGGCAAAGCCCCGCCGCCACACTGGCCGGGGTCGCCTAAAATAAAGTCGATAGACTTACTTGACATTAGCCAGAAATTGTCCTATGCTTTGAATCGTTCGATCGAGGTTCCTCCTGGCCCGTGCCGCTATTCGCCTGGCGGTGCGGGCCTCTTTTTTTGCGCTTAGTTTCCTTCTTTTTGCAGCTCGAAGGGCTTCTGCATGTATCGGCGGCACTCGTCGAGCGCGCCTTGAGTGTTGTCGTTGGTCTGGATGGCTTGGCGGTATTCATTGACGGCGCGTTCGCGCTGGCCGGTTACGTCGAAAATCTTGCCCAGCTGCAAGTGGCTCCAAACTTCGGTCCATCGCGGTTCACCGTCGCCATTCAGCGATTCGCGGTAAGCGTTGGCCGACGCCTGATAATTCCTCTGCATGAAAAACACCTCGGCGATCCGGTAGTGCGCCAGCGAACTGTTCTTGTTGACTTCGAGTGCTTTGTTGAACTCGCTGAGGGCTCCTGCCAGATCGCCTTGCTGAGTGAGACCCTGTCCGCGCACGATGGAGGAACGCAGCTTGATGTCCTTGGAGTTGGTGAGCACGCGGTTTTCCGGATCGATCGAGATCCGTCGTGGGCGTCCAAAGGTTTCGACCGAAAACGGGGAGTCGGTGCCTACCACCTCAATGCGTTTTTCTTCCGTTCTGCCATCGGTATCGATTCTCAAATTTACCGGCATCCGGAACAGGTCAAGGTCCTGCGTGATAGCGCCGACAATGCGGAAGCCTTTGTTGTTGCCCAGCCGGTAGCACGTATACTTGGCCTTGAACTCGGGGGCACTGGTCGAATCCATCCACTGCGAGTAGAACCAGGTGAGCTTCTCGCCATACACACTCTCGCTGAGCTTGCGGAAATCGTCGGCGCTGGCGGACTTGCCTGCATACTTGGTGGCGAACTCGCGCATGAGCTTCAGATAATCTTTCTCGCCGACCACCCACCGCAGCATGTGCAGGATCATGGCGCCCTTGTCGGTCACCAGCGACTGAAATTCGGGAGAGAAATAGTCCAGCTTGTCGGCGCTCGAAAGCGGCACGCTGTCATAGGCGAGCGCGCCCACGGACATGTCTTTGATCATTTCCTCCAGCCCCGCCGCGCCCGCCGCGCTCTCTACGTAGCGAGCTTCGGAGTAGCGCGCGAAGCCGTCGCTGATCCACCAGTCGGCTTTCGATGCCGGACTCACCGAGACGCCCCACCACTGATGGGCAATCGTATTGGAGAGCAACCGGTAGTTGACCTTTTCGGTAATCGCTCGGCTCGAAAGCGCTGCGATTTCAGGCGCCCACGCTGTGGGCACGGTGTCATCCGGGATTTCAACGACTTTTAACCGCGTCGAGGGTGCGTTGCCATACTGAGTGACGAAGTAGGTGAACGCCTTGATCGCCGTCGATGAGTACTCCGCGCCCAGGTCCTTTTTGTTTGGCTTGAAGAACAGGTGCAGATCGATGCCCGCTTCGTCGCTCTTGAACTCCTGGAAGGTGCCGGCAATGATTGTGCCCGGAAAACTCGGCTTGTCCCAGGTGAAGGTGAAGGTCTTGGCGTTCGCCAGATCGGCCGCGGGCTTTTTTGAAGTTGCTGCCGCCGCGGACGATTCCTTTCCGCTGCCGATCACCACCATGTGGGTCGGGACGGTAACGCTGATCGTCGACGTAAAGCGGTTGATGCCGTATCCCGCGACCGGAAACCACAGTCCGGAGTAAAGCAGGTAACTGGTATCCGGGCCGACGTAGGCGAGTTTCAAACCCTGCACCGGGCTGTCGTCGGCGCTTTCCAGCGTGCCTTCGTATTCGAAGGTGAAAGTGGTGCTCGCATTCTTTGCGATGCCGCTGTTGAGCGCGAAGCGTACGGTCGAATCCTGCGTGTTGCGCTCCGGAGTCAGTGGTTTGTTGTTCGCGTCGGTGAGTTTCGTAATGCGCAGCGCGTTGTTCAACTGAAACATGGCCACGTTGATGTCTTCAAGCGCCGTGACCTTGACCGTGGCGCGCGCCGTGAGCTTGTGAGTCTGGGGCAGGAGTTCGACGTCGATCTGATAGTCGTCAGCGCGCAGACGCGTCTTTTCGGCCGCCAAAGCGGGCCGGTTCGCGACCACGGTAAGAAACAGGCCAAGAAGAAAGACGACCGTTAAACCGGGCGCCCGGTGGGCTGGGCGAGAGTGGCAAAGCTTCAAGTAGGGTCTCCTGGCAGGGCTACAGTTTCTAAGATGTTAATTTTCCCGCAAAAGATGCTGTGAGGACAAGGGTTGGCGAAATTTGTTAGTCAAATCCTTGTTGGTCAAATCCCTGTCGCAAAAATGCTTGGCTGACAACTCCTTCGACCTCTTTCAGCAAACGGTTCCGAAGCGCCGGTCGCGTGCCGGTTGGAGTATAACAGCGGTCATCCGCACGAAGCTTTGGGCGTGCGGTTTCGTGGATAGTCGCTGCCCGCGGCGGAAGAAATAGCGCTCCACTAGTTAAAGTTCTTGCGCATGCCCGCGCGGCGATGTGTCCCAGTCCGGGAAAGCAACCCCTACCTCGTTAAGAACAGCCTTCCCAAATTGGTGCCAAGGTTGGCGCAGAGCTTGCACAGGACGATTGGCATCTCGAATCGCGAGCCAGCCAGTGGGTCCGCCGCCCTCCTGGCAACCCGGTTTCGCGATAACCGGCCCACAGGAGACTTTACTTGCAAACCGCCCGCTTGCTCGTCGTCATGCTTCTAGTCATCGCCCCTGCTCTGGCCGAAAGCCCTCAGCCCGACGAAGTAGCTCGCGAGGTGGGCGGTGAAATCAACTCGACGAGCGTCTACACGCCCACCGCTGCCCCGCCGGTCTCGCTTCCGGACACACCCGCCCCGCAAAGAATCAAACCCAAAGTTATTGACAAGAAGTTCATTGCCGTCATGGGAGCGCTTGGTGGCGCTGAGAGTCTGCGTTTCACCACGCACAAACTGGTGCTGGATCACGAGTTCGCGGCTGGCGCTCCCTGGGTTACGAGCGTCCCTCCGAACCAGCATCTGGTCGCCAAGTACGCGGGGATCTACGCCACCGAGTTGCTGGTGGCTTACGAGCTCAAGAAGCCCCACTCCTGGCTTCCCGGCGACAAGATCATCCGGAAACTCTGGTGGGCGTATCCCGCGGCCATGGCGCCGATCCACATCATGAACGGAGTGCACAGTATTCGGACCCAAGCTCCGTCCGGGTGCCCCGTCGCCGAGTGTCAAGGGCAATAGATTCGTATCAGGGTATCGCTTCAGCGATACCATAACCGTTCGAGATTTTAAGCCCCTTTAGGGGCCGGGCGCCCGAAGCTAGCCGATCATTTTTAAGACAATCTCCGCCGCCCGTTCCGATGGATGCGCACCGTCGCTCCCTTGCTTCAGTCTTGCCTTCACCACCGCCAAGCGCTCGATCATACGGGCGCGCGGTTCGCCATCGGGGATGATATTGCTCATCTCCGCGACGATGTTTTGAGCCGTGAACTTGCGCTGAACCAACTCGGGGACGACTTCCTCCTCGGCAATCAGGTTGACCATCGCAAAATAAGAAACCTTCACCCGCGGCTTGCCCAGCGCGTAGGTGAGCGGAGATACGCGGTACACCATGACAAAGGGAGTGCCCATGATGGCGGCTTCGACCGTAGCTGTGCCGCTGGCGATAATGCCGGCGCGGGAATGGTAGAGTGCTGGGAGTGCTTCGGGGACGAGGTGAATATTCCCCTGTAGAGACGCGGTTTGCCCCGTCTCCCGCCGCGGCGTTCCTATTAATTCCCGAAGAAACGATGTGTCAAGCGTGCGCGCGACCGGCAGCAGGAATTCATAACCGCTGCCCATCCGATCCGCCGCCTCAAGAATCGTCGTGAGGTTCATACGCACTTCTTTGCGGCGGCTGCCCGGCATCAGGGTGATCCAGGGCTTCGCTGAGTCGAGCTGGTTCTCAGCCGCATAAGCGTCGCGATTAATCGCAGGCGCGGGCAATTCCGCCAGCGGATGGCCGACAAACGTGGCGTTCACTCCGCGATCGCGATAGAACTTTTCTTCGAAAGGAAAAATCACCAGCGCTTTGTTGACGTACTTACGCAGCAGCCTCACGCGTCCCTGCCGCCACGCCCAGAACTGCGGGCAGACGTAGTAAACGACAGGAATGCCACGCTTGCGCATCTGTCGCGCCACGCGCCAGTTGAAGGCGGGCGCGTCGATGACGACGGCGAGCGCCGGGCGTTTCTCGTCGGCTGCGCGAATCAGTTTCTTATAGAGGCCGAGAATCTTCGGAAGACGGCTCAGAATTTCAGTAATGCCGACGACGGCAAGATCCTTCGCGTCGACAACTATTTCGCATCCGGCGGAGCGCATGCGCTCCCCGCCCGCGCCGAAGAATTCAAGCTGCGCAGGCTGTGTGGTGGCGGGGCTTTGCCCCGCCTGGACGGGGCCGAACCCCGTCCCCACATAAGCGGGAATTTCTACACGGCGGTGCAACGCCTCGATCAGCTGGGCGCCATACATTTCGCCCGAGGCTTCGCCAGCTGAGATCAGAACTCGCACGGAACACATTGTAGCGGGAGTAGATGGCGGGAGTAGAGGGACCGCGTTCAGTCGTCCGCGTTCGCCGTGACCGGGGGAGCCCCCGCCGGCATTTCCTGATCCTTATACTGCAGCTGATAGAGCTTGTAATATATCCCGCGCTGGGCCAGCAGTTGCTGGTGCGACCCCATTTCGCGGACTTGGCCTTTGTGCATGACGATGATCTTGTCGGCGCGCTGGATGGTCGAGAGCCGGTGCGCGATGATTAGCGACGTGCGGCCCTCCACCATGCGGTTGAGCGCGTCGCGTACGCGGAACTCGGTTTCGGTATCGACGCTCGAAGTGGCCTCATCGAGAATCAGAATCTTCGGATTGTGCGCCAGCGCGCGCGCGAACGAAATCAGCTGCTTCTGTCCCGTCGAGAGCGTCGAGCCGCGTTCGCGCACTTCCTCCTTGAATCCTCCGGGCAAGGTTCGAATGAAGTCGGCGAGGTTGACGTCCTCCGCCGCCTGCTCCACGTCCTGGTCCTGAATGCGCGTCGTACCCAGCCGGATGTTGCCCCCCACCGTGCCGCTGAACAGGAACGGGTCCTGCAGGACGACGCCGAAGCGGCTGCGCAGTTCGTCGAGGTCCATTTCCTTGATATCGACGCCGTCAATGCGAATCGCTCCCCGCTGTACATCGTAGAAGCGCATCAGCAGCGAGATCAGCGTAGTTTTTCCCGCCCCGGTGTGGCCGACGACGGCGATAGTTTCGCCCGGTTCGAGCACAAAATTCACGTCGCGCAACACCCAGTCGGGCTCTGTTACTTGGGAAGTAGCTTGTGTGGTGACGGGGCTTTGCCCCGTCCCGGCGGGGCGGAACCCCGCCACCACACTGGTGCTTTCTGGACGGGCGTGGGCGCTCGTCGCTCCACCGGCTTGTCCTGAAACGTTGTACGCAAACCACACGTGGTCGAACTCAATCCGTCCTGGCCCCTGCGGTCGTTTCGTGATCGCCGGCGACGTCACTTCAATCTTCGTATCCAGCAGCTTGAACACGCGCTCTCCGGCCGCCATCGCCGACTGCAGGATGTTGTACTTCTCGCTCAGGTCCTGAATCGGACGGAAGAACCGCTGCGCGTACTGCATGAACGCGACCAGCACGCCGATCGACGCCACTCCCCTGATCACGTCATTCCCGCCGAACCAGATGATGCTGGCGATAGCAATCGCCGACAGTATTTCGACGACCGGGTAATAGACCGAGTAGGCCATGATGGCATCTTTAAACGCCTCCATGTGCGAGGCGTTGATGTCCGAAAATTTATTGAAGGCGCGCTTCTCGCGATTGAAGAGCTGCAAGACCAGCATTCCCGAGACCGCTTCCTGTAAGTACGCGTTGATCCGGGCGATGGCTGTGCGAATGCGCCGGTAGGAGTCGCGCACTTTGTCGCGGAAGATCTTGGTCGCGTACACGATCACTGGAAGCACGGCGAAGGTGATGAGCGCTAGCTTCCAGTTCATCTTCATCATGATCGCGATAATGCCGGCCAGCACGAAGACATCTTCAAAAATGGAGACCACGCCCGCCGTGAACATTTCATTCAGGGCATCGACGTCGGTGGTCACGCGAGTCACCAGGCGTCCCACTGGGTTCTTGTCGAAAAAGCCGACGTGGATGTGTTGCAAGTGGCGAAAAATCTGCCGGCGCAGATCGAACATTACTTTCTGCCCCGTCCACTGCATGAGGTATGTCTGGATGAATTCCAGCGCGAACGTGAAGACGAGAATTCCGACGTATAGCCCGCCAATCTGCGCAATACCGACGAGTGGCACGCTGCTCAGCCGGTCGCCAATCCAGGATTGCGAGTTCGGCGACTTCGCCAGGTATTTATCGATGGCGATCTTGGTAAGGAACGGCCCCAGCACGTCCAATCCCGACTTCAGGATGATCGCCGCCAGCGCCACCACGACGTGCCACTTGTACGGACGCAGATAAGTAAGCAGCCGCCGCATCAGCCGGCCGTCGTACGCTTTGCCTAATACTTCTTCTTCCTGATTGGAGGCCATGGGTGGCGCGAGAGATCGGCTTAACCAGAAATCCCTTCAGTCAAGATTACCCCAAAACCGTTACTCCAAATAGATGGCCGAACCGGTGCACCGGATGGAAAACCTCCGGCTCTCTTTGTCGTGACCGGATTCGCGTACGTTCGCGCGAATTCCCGGAGACCGGAGAAGCACGACGTTTGGATCAAAATGATTCGCTCCGCCCCGTCAAGCGCTGCCAGGCCTGGTGGCGAAAAGCCGGATCGTGCAAGTGTCGCAGCACGAAGTACTCGTTCACAGGATGATCGTTCGGAAGGGCTGAGCGAACAGAAAAATCGAGCGATGTTAATGAGTCTTCTTGACAGGCCGCGCCCCGGCAACCGGCTTGGCAGCCTTCTCGGGTTTGCAGTTGCGTTTTCCGCCGCAATTCGGGCATACCACCCTGGCATTCTGATCGGCCATCTGGTGCAGGAAGGCGGAAAACGTCTGACCGCAGTGATCGCATAAAAGTTCAATTGAGTCATTGCTCATATTTGTGCTCGTCATAGTGCCGCCTCGACTTTGTTAGCCCTTCGCCAGCAGATTCCTACCCCTTTATTTTACCGCCACTGTCAGGTAACGCGCGTTGCGCCCCGTCCCATAGAATAAACAACAGCATGCCCCTCGGCCTCTACATCTCAATTCCGTTCTGCCGGACCAAGTGCAGCTACTGCAACTTCGCCTCCGACGTGTTCTCAAAGTCGGCTTACGAAAATTACGTTGCCCGCCTGCTCGAAGATATCGCCAACTCACGCCAGCTCGCGTCGGAACTGGGATGTACGCTCGGATCTGCGCGCGGATGTACGCACGCCGACACCGCCGACTCCATCTATCTCGGCGGAGGCACTCCGTCGATCCTCGAGGCCGCGCAGTTGCTGCGCATCTTTGCTGCCGTGCGGGATGAATTTGCGGTTACGCCCGATGCCGAGATCACGGTCGAATGTGCTCCGGGCACGCTTACGCCCGCCCTCATTGAATCCTTGCTGCAATGCGGCGTGAACCGGGTGAGCCTGGGCGTGCAGTCGTTCGTCGATCGGGAAGCGCAGTCCGTGGGACGACTGCACAAACGCTCGACCGTTCTCGAGGAGATTGGGCGCCTGCGAGAGGCGGGCCTCCGTAACATCAGCATCGATCTGATTGCCGGGTTGCCGCACCAGACGGTAGAAAGCTGGGCCTTCTCGGTGTCGGAAACGATTGCAACGGGCGTTCCCCACGCCAGCGTTTACATGCTTGAAGTAGACGATGATTCTCGCTTGGGCAGGGAACTGATCGCCGGCGGCGCCCGCTACCACGCCCACTTTGTCCCTGATGATGACGCGACCGCAGATTTCTACCAGCAGGCATGCGAGACGCTGGCCGACGCCGGCATCGCGCAGTACGAAATATCCAACTTCGCACGCAGCCCAGCGTCGCCGCGCGACGAGGAGTTACAAAGTAATAGATCGCGCCATAACTTGAAATACTGGACGCGCCAGCCCTACCTTGGCTTCGGCGTCGATGCGCACTCGATGCTTGTTGCCGATCTTTACAAGGGCGATCGTAAGCAGCACGATCGCAAGCAGGACGATCGCAACCAGGAAGCCCGTCGCCAGGCCGACCGTCACCAGGCCGTCCGCTTCGCAACCCCCGACTCGCTCGACGCGTACATGAATCGCGCGCCGCATACGGTGACGCCGGTTTCCGCGCAGGCAGCGATCGAAGAAAGTTTTTTCCTTGGTCTGCGCCTCAACCGCGGAATCGATCTCGATCGGCTGCGCAAAGAATTCAGCCCGGAGTTCAATCTGGAAACAATCGCTCTTTGGGAATCCGCGATCCAGCAGAGCGTGCACGAAGGGTTGCTCGAACAGCAAGGCACAACTTTGCACCTCACCGGCCGGGGCCGTCTCTTATCCAACGAAGTGTTTGCCAGATTTCTTACTGAGAAAACCGAAGAAACGAAAGTGGGAACCGGCCACGTGAATCCACGTTAGTTGACCGATCAGTGCCGTTCGGCATAGGTCTATCCGGTCCCCGCCATCGCAAAAACTTTGGGGAGGCCGATGCCCAAGATGGGCGGCTCAAATGCCAGAGCCTGTATGCCGGCCTCTCCCGAAAGACTCATCCACACAATGCGAAACTGCGCCCGCGACGCACCGAGTTGCACGTCCAGCAAATCTCCGCTTTGCACCTTCGAGCGCATGCCGAGCAGAACGGCCCCGCAGTTGCTAACGTTCCCTACGCGTACAATCTCCGCGAAGGGCCGCGCCATCCTGTCTACTCCCCAGATGCGTACTGGTAACTCCAGGTTCAGTCTGCGCTCTCTTCGCCGATCCATTTCCGCTCCGAGCGTTCGCTCCGATTTCAGCTGAACGATGCAAGCGGATCATAACCAGGACGGTCCCAAAGCGAAACGTCACATTAGTTACACGCCAAAGAGTTCCCGAAGTTACGTTGCATTTGCGAGAAATAGTCGAGGAAATAGTCATGGTCTTGCTATAGGCATAGCTAAAGAAAACACACTTAGTTCTCATGGGAAACATTGTTGGTCGCAAACAAAGGACTCAGTCGAGGTCTTTCAGCGAGCAGGCTCCCGGCCCGCGAGCGTCGCCGCACGACCCGCAGGGCCCCGCTGGCCCCGCCGAGAAAGACGGCTGGCTTGCCCCTCCGCCCTTCGCCGACACGGCGAACACGGAGAGCTGCGGCTCCAGTTTCTTGCTCTGGCACTTCGGGCACTCGGCTTTTTGTTTGCCGAAGACCAGGGCCTCGAACTCGTGTTGGCATTCCTTGCAGATGTACTCGAAGATGGGCATGAAGAAAACTCCGCGAAGAAAGTTTCTTCTATTTAAAATCAAAGTGTGGGTACTTCGCAAACACCCGAGGAGACGCGTCCCTTCACCCCGCGTCGCTGGTTGCACGGCGGGCACGTGCAGACGCTTGCCAGCTTTTTGATTCCGCGACGTTTTCATGTGCCTGCGCCAGAGGAGCGGTTGATCGAAGTGGAGTCCGGCGTCAAGGTGCTTTGCCACTGCCATTGGCAGGCGGATCGAGCCCACGCGCTGACCATCATTATTGTGCACGGGCTCGAGGGGTCGAGCGAGTCGCAGTACATGCTTGGCGTCACGGAGAAGGCGCTGGCTGCGGGGATGAATGTAATCCGCTACAACCAGCGCAACTGCGGCGGTACCGATGCGCTGGCTCCGGTGCTCTATCACTCGGGGCTGTCGAACGATGTGGCGGCGGTGGCGCGCGAGGTCATCGCGCGCGACGGCGTTTCGCGACTCGCGCTCGTGGGCTTTTCGATGGGTGGCAACATCGTGTTGAAGTTGGCGGGGGAGTGGGGATCGCAAGCGCCGCCGCAGTTTCGGGCTGTCGCTGCGTGTTGTCCGGCGATTGATCTGGCCCCGTCGGCCGATGCGCTGCACGAACCGGCGAACCGGATATACGAAAAATATTTCTTGTGGGCGCTGCGCCGGCGGATGCTGCAGAAGGCGCGCCTGTTTCCCGATCACTTCGATGTGGGCCGCTTGCGCGGAATCAGAAGTCTGCGTGAGTTTGATGACAAGGTGACGGCTTACTATTGCGGGTTCACGGGTGTGGCCGATTACTATGACCGCGCTTCGGCCGCGCATGTGGTCGATCGGATCGCGGTGCCGGCATTGGTGTTGTACGCGGCAAATGATCCGTTCATTCGCATTACGGCGGAGACGCGGCGGAAGATTTCGTCGAACCGGAACATAACATTTGTCGAGACCTCCGATGGCGGGCACTGCGCCTTTGTAGGAGTTCGCAACGGTCGCGATGAACGTGAAGACGATGGCTATTGGGCGGAACGCGAGATCGTGAACTTCCTGCGCCAGTTCTAAGAGGTGAGCCTACGGTGGATGCCGACTTCTCGATCGAGCTGGGGCAGGACGACCCGGTGCTGGATTTTCCGTGGAAGGATGCGGCGGGAAAGCTTGTCCATGTTGACTTGAAGCGGCATCCGGAGTTGATCGCGCACATCGAGGAAGCGCAGACGTTCCCCGAATTGCGGGAGTTTCTCCGCACCCTGAACTCGGCGCGGAGCCTGGTGGAATCGGCGAAGTGCGATGTCTGGACGACCACGGAACTGAGCGCCGAGGAAGAAGTGTATGGTGTATCGCATAAGTTCTCGAGTTATGTGGACTTGGTGTTGTCTAGCATTGATGTGCGGCTGTCGTCATTAGAGCGATCTTTGTTGATTCATGAACAGTTTGTCAGAAAGCTGGTTGAGTTACTGCGGCGAGCGCCACAGACTCCGTCAGCCGCCGAAGTGTGCGTGCGCCGCTGTTACTTGGCCGAAGATGGAGGAGTGCGGGAAGGTTGCTACTGCACATTGTATGTCAACGGCTACGGAAACGACGAGGCCGGCGCGCGTCAGAATTGGGGAGTCGGGCTGAAGCTGGTAGGGAATGCGGTGGTCCAATTATCGCAGGCGGGATGACGAGGCCTCGGCGGCGCGGGCCCGCCCGTTCGCGAATCTCAACTCCCGAGGGTGCACGAGGTTCCGCGTCCCGAACCGGCGAAGATCTGGCAGAAACGCTTCTACGATTTCATTGTGTGGAGTTCAATGTGTGGAGCGCGAGCAACGCCCCTGTAGAGCGGACACTCCTGTCCGCTGCCTTTGCCTTTGCCTGTTAGTGCAGCGGCCCGAGCAGTGGAAGTGGAGCAGTTTCCGGGCTTATCTCTGCGGAGAACCAGGTCCGGTGCGCGTGAACTTTCAAGAGTGGGCGCTGGAAATCAAGAGTCGTCCGGTCAGGAGTTTTGCCGAGGTCAAGAGCCCACTCATTCGCAAAGAACGCGAATGAGTGGGGCACCCGCTTGTCTGGGGCACCCGGCAGCTTCTTATTTGGGCGGGCTGGCCGCCAAAGAAACGTCGAGCCAGCCCTTCTCGATGTGACCAACCAATTCTTCTGCCCGTTTGACGGCTCCTCCGATGTCCTCCTCACTTATTTCGTGCTCGGTATCGTCTTTTTTCTTCCCGTTGCGGTGTACAAGCTCGTGACGTACAGCAACCGCCGCTCGAAGATCCCTTACATCGGAGGGAAAGGTCACGCCAAGGACCCTATCGTAGAGTTTGCTCACATCATCTAAACGATGCCATCCTAGACCGGCTAGATACGAGTAAGCTCTTCTCTCGATTCCGTCCATTGTTTGGAATACATCGCTGACTCTGACTGTTTGGCTCTTAAAGGTGGGGGCTGTCTCCATCAATCTGCGAAGTAGTTTCTTGTCTTCCTTTATGCGGGAAATGAAAAAGTCCGAGAGATAGCATTCCAGGATAGTAACGACATGGATATACAACAGCCGATGCAGGCACCTTTTGTGTGGTGGTGCCTCTGGGGGTTGGGCGAGAAGGCTGAGAATATCCATCACGTTTGTTTGAAAGGCCATCTGATGCCCCGAGCGTTCGACTAGGTAGCTGTCGTAGTCGTTGCCCGCAAAGAAAGATGACGTGTCGATGTTACGCCTGAGACGCCTCACAATCTTGCCGTCTCCATTGAACTCGTAGCTAAACGTCATTGGGTAGCCATCAGAGAACATGTCGCCGTCATCCAAGTCTGTCGTGATCTCAAGCGTGGCGCTTCCCTCAACGATGAAATCCGAGCCTGATTCTCTTACGGAATCTATTTCAACGTCCGCAATGTCATCGACGGACACGTGGGAGCCACCAATTTCGTTTAGCTCGTCATCGGGATAGTCCTGTTGAAGCGTATAGCCCAACAACTCGTGGTAAATGGCGTGCGACGTAAAATCATCTTTCGTCATGGGCAATGGAACCTCTGCGCTCTTGAAGATTCTAGCGCGGTGCTCGTAGCCTGTGGAAGTGACAACGTCCCACGCCGCTCACCCGCTAGATTTGCGGGGGCATGTCAAGCACATTTTCCCCGTAAGAATATCGCCGGACAAGCTTCAGCAGAGAAAACTTTCCGTCGTTCTTGAAGCTGCGAGCGGGAGGCCATTGTGCCGAGACTTTGGTTGGCCAGATGTCGGTGAGCAATTGCGGCCAAGGACCCGGCCCCAGTTCGGGTTTGACCTCAACGTGCTTCCCATCCCATTTCGGCGAACATTGGAGACTTACAACTTGCAGCGCCAGATACCCGACGAGCACCGTTGTAATGAAGGCATGAACCGTTCTATCAATGCTCCAAGAGTTTGTCCCCCAAAAACCAATATGGTCGGGAAGCCCGAAGCGCGCGAGCCAAACGCCCGTCCGCATCGGTAGGTTGGTCGCAACTCGCAATTGTTCCCGCTCGGCTTGATGGAAAAACAACGGACGCTGACCTCGGGCTACAAAATCCCCGATCGTGGACATTTTCACAGCCCAAGTTGCAATCTGGTATTGCTGAAAGCCGTTCATGGAGAACGCCACATCCTGCATAAGATTGCCGATCAGCGGGATATTGGACGCCTCAAGCGCACCCATCCAACCGTGATTGCACGTCTTGCATACCGCTTTTGTTTTTTGCTCGGGATTCGGAAGTAGCTGCGCAGGATCGTTTCCCATTTTCTGTTGGATCACGTCCCTCACCTTAAGCCTTTTCAATATCCAATCCGGCCAAATGTGCTCTCTCGAATTCGCGGTATTGTCACAAAACAAACACTTCCGCATACTCCAATTTTCTCCCGCTTTATGCGCCGCACTGCGGAGTGAAAATCGCCTCGCATTTTGTGCAGCGCATCTCGGTGCCGCTTGTCCGTATTGCGAACGTGACCCAACCTACTTCGGCGCGGCGGGTTTGATTTCCTCGAAATTAAAAGCCGTGATCACGTGATGATTGACGCTGATCGTGGAGCGGTATTTTCTGCCGCCGATGCTCTCATACTCGAACGTTGCGACATGCTCGGCGTTGTAGCCTGCGAGAGTCTCAACTAGGGTTGCGCGTCCAGTTGCAAGTATGGCGGGTAGGTATCGCCAGTTGGGCTGTGCAGCATCGGGCGCTCTCGTGATGAAATATCTGATATTCAACGCCGCGCCATTGCCGATATTGTGAATGCGGTAGCTACCTTGATCCGGGTCTACGATCAGATTACCCACGGCTCCGTGCATTTCGAGAATAGCATCTGCGTCCTCTCGCAAACGCGCCGCGAAAGCTATGCATGGCTTTAACGAACCTTCCACCTGATCTATTGAAGCTTTGATAAGTTCTTGGGAGGCGGTCACCTGATCCTGAGACGCTTTGCGAATCCTATAAGTCTCAATGCAATAGATGGCTAGACCAATCACTCCCAAAGCCTGCACTATCAGCATCAGCAATTGAATGCAGTGGTCAGACATGGACGGATATTAGCACGGGATTCATCTTCATTTTCTTCCACGTGGCGGTCACTAGCGAGCTGAGCCGGGCCTGCCGGGTGCCCTACTCATCGCCGTTTTTTGCAATGAGTGGGATGCCGCGAGCGTTCCCACTTTCGCCGATCTCACCTCCCGCAGACCCGCGCACTCCGCGCTCGACATGCTTGTATAGTCCCGGGAGGAAGAGCCTGATCGTCTGCAGTTTGCGAATTGGGGGATTCGGACCGTTTTCCGTCCTCACTTGCTGCCAAAAGGCGGCCCTTCGCGAGCAGTAACGGGTCAGGGCCATCGCGGAAGAGATACTCCTCGAATTCGCCAGGACGAATCCAACCATGCTCTTCGAGGCGCTTTGTCTTCTGAACTCTTTCATCCATGCTCGTGGCGGCATAGATGTCCTCCGGCGATGGGGGCGCAGCGGGTGAATTCTCTGCCTCAGTTTGCCCTCCTTCGGCTTCGTCGGGATCATGTCCCTGGCCGCTGGCCGACCACGGAGTCATCCCCAGCGGCGTCTCTCCCGCCTTGTCCGGTTCCACGACCACCTGGGTCGGTTTGGCTTTTTCCGCCTGCATCGTTTTCAGGTTGCCGGACGCGATCTGCAGCGCGTACAGCAGCAATCCCGCGTCCTTGCGCTCGATTCTCCGCGTCAGCATCAGTTGCACCACCTGCCGGATCACGGTTTGAATCGAATGCGCGTCCTCGAACACCGGCAGCACAATCTGGCCATCGCAATATCGCTCTCCGTCCATGTAAAGTTCCACGGGCTGGGGCCGGTTCTGCTCGTGGTAGAAGCACAGTTCCTTGCCCTTGAGCGCTGGAGACCCGCACTGGGTGCCATTGGTTTTGACGTGCCGGCAACGCCGGATTTCAATTGGATAACTCGCCATAAACTCCCATCCCTCACCACAAAATAAAAACGCGGCCCGCGGGCCGCGCTCATTTTCTTCATCCCTATATCTATTATTTCAAATCAAGAGGGGTACACCGCCACTTTTGCGGAAAATATATCTGCCGTGAATTGAGTAAGTTAGAGAGAAAATCGCCCGTTTAGCCTCTTGACAGGATTTCCCCGCCTGTCAAAGCCGCTAACTCGCACATTCTAAAATACTTTACCCTTAAGTCCTTTAAAATCAAAGACCACTCCAAAATTCTCCCCTAACTCCATGATTCCAAAAGACCGGGAGAGCAGGGGTGAACAGGGGTGATAGTAAACACGGGTTAATGCTCTTTGGAGTGAACGGGCGCAATCGCCAGCAAAATCCTACGCGGGCTGAACTCTTCGGATCATCTTTTTCCACTCGATCTTCTTCCAGTCGATCCTGGTGCGAAGCAGCGAGAGGATCAGCATGAACACAGTGATCTCCAACAGTCCTCTAGATGCGGCGGGGATCGATTCGGCGTGTTTGGGAAGCAGGGAGAATCGTCCATAGACAAATTCTATGTGGACCCAATAGACGAGCAACGACGTCTGGCCTAGTTGGATTAGCGGACTAAAGCCCCAGGTTGCCAGGCCCCAACGGCACCAGGCATAACTCAAGAACGAGATTACCAAGAGCATTCCTACGCGCATCATCAGGAAGTTAGGGCTGGTGTGCCAGTAGTCGTAAGTGGAGTAGAGATGGAAGGAAGAGTGGTCAAGTTGGCGCGCTACCAGGATTGCGGCGGCTCCGATTGCGGCGAAGAGCGCAAGCGTTTTCGCGGTCTGATTGCGGGCTTGTTCGCTGAAGAGGATGAATCCAGCGGCCAGGCCGGCGAAGGCGAATGCGGCCCAGGGGAATAGAGCGAAAAGCCAAGGCTGGGGCGATCCGAGGTTGTGGCATCCGTCGATGTAGGACTCGAGCGGCCAAGGCAGCCAGGTTGGGCGCCAAGTGGTATAGAGGGGCGGAGTTAGTAAGGCGATTAGAGCTGCTGCGGCGATCGCGGCGGATACTAATGCAATCCGCCAGCAGCTAAAGCCGGATCCATCCTTGGTGCTTTTCGGTATGCTTGAAGGCACGCCCTGATACGAAGCGCCTGCAGGCACATCCTGATTCGAATCGTGAGTTTTGCTGCAGACGGCGAGGGTGATGCCACAGGTTAGCGCCATCAGGATCATGGATAGGCCGATGATGTTCAGTACGTCTACGCGGAGTAAGTCGGAAAAGGGAGCCCATCCCCAGGCTATGAGGAACTCTTGCAGGCGGAAGAGAAGTCCGAAGGCGAGGATTTTAGCGCCGTGGCGGACCATGGTACGGGTGATTTCGGCGGGGCTCAGATTCTTGCGAATGAGCTTGTCGGTGACTAAGGCGAAGGAAATTCCGGCCAGGAAAAGAAAGAGGGGCGCAGGCAGTGTGCCGAGGCGTTGCGATCCTTCGAGGAAGGTGGTTTTACGGGCATCGCCGCCCAGCCAGGCGTCGTAACAGTGGGTCTGGAACATCAGGATGCAGGCGAGGCCGCGCATCCAATCGATCCACGCTAAGCGGGAAGCGGTGGGCGCTGCGCTTGCGTTTGATGCTTGTGCTGGTGGCTTCATGCCGTCGTATTATTTTATTTCATTCCCTCCAAGATCGAGCCGACGATGCCGCCGACTACGCCTCCCTTGGCGGCTTCATGGGAGGGTCTGGGCATGTATTCCATGAGCTTGTGGGCTAGTTTTGAGATGGGGAGGGTTTGCAGCCAGATGCGGCCGGGGCCGGTGAGCGCGGCTAGAAAGAGTCCGTCGCCTCCGAAAATTATGTTCTTGATTCCGGGGACGGTGGTGATTTGAAACGAAACGCTGGACTGGAAAGCACCGACGTGGCCGGGATGGACGCGGAGAGTTTCTCCGGGCTGAAGATCCTTGACGACGAGTTCGCCAGAAAGTTCGAGCCAGGCAGTGCCTTGTCCGCTGAGGCGCTGCAGGAGGAATCCGTCGCCGCCAAAGATGCCGGCGCCGAGCGATTGCTGGAATCCGACGCCGATTTGAATTTGCGGCGTGGCGCACAAGAAGCCATGACGGTGAATCATGTATTCGTGGCCGGCGCTGACTTCAACGGGCACGATGTGGCCGGGAAGTTGGGTGGCGAAGGCTAACTCACCGCGTGCGCCCATAGCACGATATTCGGTCATAAAAAGAGTTCCGCCGCCGGCCACGCGCCGGATTGCGCCGAAGATTCCTCCGCCTCCACCTAGCTGGGTGTGGGTGGTCATCTGGATGGAGCTGGTCATCCAGGAGAGTTCTCCGGCTTCGGAGATGACGGACTCGTTCGGTTCGAGCACGAATTCAAGGACGGGCATGGTCGTGCCCACGATGCGGCTTTGCATTGCGGTCTCCTGGCTGCTTGAGATTGATCGGGATGTGGAAAAACGTAACTGTACCACAGGAGTTTTTGGTTCGCGCCCTCCGAAGCGAGGCGTGCTAGCATTTCCTAGAAACCTGTCCAGTCATGAGAGACCGCCATCCCCTTGCGATTGCGAAGTTCACGGCTCGAGCTGTCGCGCTGCTGGTTGCGCTGAACCTGGTGGCGGCGAAATCCGCTTTCGCTAAAGACGAGCCCAGGTGGATCGAGGTGCATACCGCGCATTTTTCGGTGATTACGGATGCGGGCGACAAGCGCGGGCGGGAAGTTGCTTTGCGGATGGAGCAGATGCGGGCGGTTTTTGGACAGCTGCTGCTGAAGGACAAGTTGCAGATGTCGGTTCCCATCACCGTGATCGCGCTCAAGAGCGATAAGCAGTATGGCCTGGTTGCTCCGCTGAAACAGGACATGTCGCCTGGGTTTTATGTGCCGGGGTGGGATCGGATTTATATCGTCCTGAATCTTTTTGAGATCGATCCGTGGCAAACGGTGGCCCATCCTCTTGCGCATTATTTTTTGAATTACAACTATCCTCCGACGCAGGGCTGGTTCGACGAAGGGTTGGCGGAATACTTTGGGTCGATACACATCGGCAAGCAGGTGGAGATTGGAGCTGATCCGGAACTGCAACCGGAATGGCACGAGGACGTCTTCGATCAATTGCGGCGCGACCCCAATGTTCCGCAGTCGCTGACGCAGTTGATGAGTTCGCCGGTATGGCTGTCGATGGTGGATTTGTTCACGATGAAGCATGACGGCTCGGGGGCGCGCGAGGGGACGCACAACACTATCTACTACGCGCAGTCCTGGATGGTCGTTCACTACCTGCTGAACAAGAACAAGATATCGGAGGCGGGGACGTACTTCGATCTGGTGCAGAATCACAAGGTGCCGGTGGAGAAGGCGATGGTGCAGGCGTTTGATATGTCGCCGGCGCAGATGGAAGACGCAGTGAAGGCGTATTTCAAGACGATAAGCGGGTTAGGCATTGCACTCGATCAATCGAAAAAGCCGATTGCAGACCCGGTGGACCAGCAGCAGCCGGATCGTTTGTCTCTTCCGTTTGACGCGGACGACATCGGGATGACGGTCAGTCCGGTGAAGGATGAGGACGCAAGAGCGGTGATTGACGATGCGATGTTGCGAATTCCGGAGCAGCATGATCTGGCGCTGCACGACTTGCAGCAATTGACGGCGGATCCAAAAGATAATGAGGCGGCACGTCGCGGGCTCGCACGGGATTATCTGCGGCAGAAGAAGTTCGACGCGGCCGCCGACGAACTGGACAAGGCGACGGACCTGAATCCGCGCGACCCATGGATCTGGTATTACCGCGCGGCCCTGAAGTATCAGAAGGCACAGGCGACACGGCAAGAGATGCAGGGCCTGGCGAACATGATGCAGGATCTGCGGGCAGTGACGGATTGGTATCCAGAGCTAGCCGACGCTTATAACATGCTAGGGATGGCACGAGTCGAGGGCGGCGGAATTAACTCGGCGCTGGAGGCGCAACAGCAGGCGATAGCACTGGCCCCACGGAATATGGAGTATCAGTTCAATCTGGGACAGATTTATGTCGCGGGGAAGAAGTGGGATCTGGCGCGGGCAGTGTTTACGCGGCTGAAGGCGGGACCCGATAGGGTTGCGGCGGCAGCGGCGAAACATCAGTTGGAAGATTTGGATACGCTGCAGAGATTTGGAGTGCGTCCGCAACGAGCGGGGGAAAGCGAGGCGCCGGCTGGCGCGGCTAGCACTCCTGGGGCGGGGAGTGGAGCGCCGACCGTGGCTGCGAGCGCGGCGCAAGGCCAAAATGAGGATGCGGATGCTGCGCCGAAGCCAGCGCCCGTCAAGCCGGGAACGACCGGGCCGGTACAATTCCTGAAAGGCAAGATCGTGAGTAGCGACTGCTCAAGGCCTCCCGAGGCAACGATTACTATCTTGAGCGGCATGACGACTTACAAGATGCATGCTTCAGACTACAAATCGTTGCTGGTGATTGGCGAGGACCGGTTTTCCTGCGATTGGAAGAACCGGCTTGTATCGGTGAACTACCGGGCGGTGGGGAAAAACGGCGGGGAGTTGGTGTCGATTGAAGTGCGGTAACCGCGATGAAATGCCGCGGGCTGCGCGCCGCTTCACGGGAAGTGTGGATTGAAGGCTGCGAGGATGCGAGGATGGAATCCGGGAGAGGAAGCGGATGGAGAACCCACTTAAGCTTAAACGCATTCATCATGTCGAATTCTGGGTCGGCAATGCACGACAGGCCGCGTACTTCTATCGCAAGGGCTTCGGGTTTTCGCAGGTTGCTTACAGCGGACTGGAAACGGGCCAGCGTCAGCGAACGTCTTATGCTTTGAGTCAGGGCAAGGCGAACTTCGTTCTGACTACGCCCATGACGTCCGAAGATCCGGCGGCGGAACATATCCGAAAGCACGGCGATGGCGTGCGCGATATCGCGTTGGAAGTGGACAATGCGGACGAGGCCTTTGAGGAAGCAGTGCGCCGGGGAGCTCAGCCGGCCGAGGAACTGCATGACATAGAGGACGAACACGGCGCCATTCGCCGCGGTGCGGTGCACACCTATGGCGATACGATCCATTCGCTGATTTCATTTAAGAATTACAAAGGGCCATTTCTGCCTGGATACACGGCGGCTCCGCTGGCGGGGGACGACTGCGGCATTCTGCGCATTGACCACATTGTGGGGAATGTGGAGCTCGGCAAGATGCAGCACTGGGCGGATTACTACACGCGCGTCTTCGGGTTCCATCGTTACATCACGTTCGATGACAAGGATATTTCAACGGAGTACAGCGCCTTGATGAGCATCGTGATGTCGGACGATTCGCATTCGGTGAAATTTCCGATCAATGAACCTGCCCCGGCGCGTAACAAGAGCCAGATTCAGGAATACATAGAAGCCTACGGAGGAGCGGGAGCGCAGCACATCGCGCTGCAGTGCAAGGATGTCATGTATACGGTAGGCAAACTGCAGCGGAACGGGCTCGATTTTCTGCGGGTTCCCGACGCGTATTATGACCTGCTGCCGTCGCGGGTGGGGCCGGTGGAGGAATCGCTGGCCGAGTTGCGCTCGCTGGGTATACTTGTGGACCGCGACGAAGAGGGCTACTTGCTACAGATTTTCTCGAAGCCGGTGGAGGATCGTCCTACCGTGTTTTTCGAGGTCATCCAGCGCAAGGGGAGCCGCGGATTTGGCAAAGGAAATTTCAAGGCGTTGTTTGAATCGATCGAGATGGAGCAGGCGCGACGAGGGAATCTGTAGGCCATGGCCAACGCAATAACGACCAACTCACGAAGGGCGACCGGGAAAGCAACCAACACGAAAGGAAAGCCCGAGTTGCGTTACCAGTCGGGATTTGGCAACGAGTTCACGAGCGAGGCAGTGGAAGGTGTGCTGCCGCAGGGACAGAATTCTCCTCAGAGAGTGGCGCATGGGTTGTACGCGGAACAACTGAGCGGCACGGCATTCACCGCTCCGCGGGGCGTTAATCGCAGGACGTGGCTTTACCGGATGCGTCCGTCGGTGGCGCACAAGCCATTCGAACCTATCAGCCCGGGAAAACTGCGAAGCGCGCCGTTTGACGAGGTCCCGACGCCGCCGAATCAGTTGCGTTGGACGCCAATTCCGATTCCCGCTTCTTCACAGCGCACCGACTTCATCGATGGCCTGATCACCATGGCGGGCAATGGCAACACCCACACCCACGCGGGCGTTGCGATTCACATCTACGTCGCCAACGCCTCGATGACGGATCGTTTTTTCTACAACGCCGACGGAGAGATGCTGATCGTGCCGCAAACGGGACGGCTACTGCTGCGCACGGAGATGGGAATTCTCGAAGCCGGCCCCGGCGAGATTGCAGTGATTCAACGGGGAATTCGTCTTCGCGTCGAACTTCTGGAGAAAGAAGCGCGCGGTTATATCTGCGAGAACTACGGCGCGCTGCTGCGTCTGCCGGATCTGGGACCGATTGGCGCGAATGGATTGGCGAATCCGCGCGACTTCCTGACGCCGACAGCGACGTTTGAAGATCGAGAAGGCGATTACCGGATTGTGGCCAAGTTCCAGGGAAGACTCTGGGCGGCGGCAATCGATCACTCGCCGCTGAACGTGGTCGCGTGGCATGGGAACTACGTGCCCTATAAATACGATCTGGCGAACTTCAATTGCATTAACACGGTGAGCTTCGACCATCCCGACCCGTCGATTTACACGGTGCTGACTTCGCCTTCTGAAATTCCGGGAACCGCCAATGTTGACTTCGTAATTTTTCCGCCGCGATGGATGGTGTCCGAGCATACGTTTCGTCCACCGTGGTTTCATCGAAATTGTATGAACGAGTTCATGGGGCTGATCCACGGGGAATATGACGCCAAGGCGGAAGGATTCGTGCCGGGCGGCGCCAGCCTGCACAATTGCATGGCGGGTCACGGGCCCGACGCGGAAACGTTTGAGAAAGGGAGCAACGCGGATCTGAAGCCGGTTTTTCTGGGCGACACCATGGCGTTCATGTTCGAGACTCGCTTCGTGTGCCAGCCGACGAAATTTGCGCTGGAAACTTCGCAGCTTGATCATCAGTACTTCGAGTGCTGGCAGGGATTGCGGAAGAAGTTCAAGACGTAGGGACAGCAAGATGCGAAGAAGATAAGGTGATGAATTTGCAAGCTTCCCAAACGGTGTCAAGTTCCGCGGACGCGGTGGCTGCCGCCGATGTCTTGCTGCGCGACCTGATCGACTATGCGGGCTTATTTCCTCCTGCCTCGCTGGCCATGATGCCGGCCGTGACTAACTACCACGCATATTCGCGGTCGGAGTGGAACTGGATTCTCGGGCGTTTTATCGTTCCGGTCGCGCGGCTGGGCGAGTTTGAAGAAGCGTCTGCCGGATTACCAACTTCAGCGCAGGGAACGAGCTTCACGAACTGGCGTCTGTCTGTTCTTCTGGGTTCCGATGTGGTTGCGGATGTCGCTCACATTCGTGAATTCAATGGTCGGATGACGAACTCCAGTTCCAGCCTGAGGGCTGTCGTCGAGGCGGTTGAGCTGAAGGCTGCGAGTGCTGAGGAGATCACGCGACTTTCGGGAATCATTCCGGCAAAACTCGTGGCCTATTTCGAGGTTCCGCTGTTCAGTTGCGGCGAGTGCATCGCGGCAGTAGCCGGTTGCGGACGCAGGGCCAAGATCCGGACAGGCGGCGAGACGGCTGACAAGTTTCCCGCTCCCGAGAGCGTGATCGAATTCATTCGCTTGTGTGCGGCGGCAAATGTGCCCTTCAAGGCTACGGCGGGACTGCACCATCCGTTGCGCTCGATGCACCGGTTCACCTATCAACCCGAGAGCCCGTCGGGGATCATGCACGGTTTCATCAATGTTTTTCTGGCAGCGGCGTTTTTACGCGCAGGAATGGAAAGGGAGCTCGCTGTCCAGTTGCTCGCGGAGCAATCGAGTCAGGCGTTCCAGTTTGCTTTGGATGGAGTCGGCTGGCGCCAGCATCGGCTCAGCCGTGACGAAATTGCCGGCGCACGCCGGGGCTTCGCGATTTCGTTTGGCTCATGCTCATTTACGGAGCCCATCGACGACTTACGGTCTCTGCGCCTGTTATGAAAAGTCTGTTATGAAACATCAGCCATGAAACCCGTTCTCGACGAAACCCACGATTCCAAAGTGCAAAGTTGGGTGGAATCGGCCAACGTTGCCGGCTCCGATTTTCCCATCCAGAATTTGCCCTTCGGCGTTTTTCGACGACGCGATGCATTTGCCAAAGCGAGAGTGGGAGTTGCGATTGGAGACCGCATTCTTGACGTCGCCGGCTTGCTGGGTTCTTGCTATCTGGCGGATGATAGGCTGCGATTTGCGGTGAATGCCTGTGCGTCCGATTCGCTGAATCCGTTAATGGCGCGCGGAACCGGTCCCCGGCGTGCTTTGCGCCGGCGTCTTCATGCGGTTTTGCGGCAGGACGCGCCGGCCTCGGATCAGGGGACCGCTGCGAGCCATCTTGTCGCGCAGGCCGATGTTGAGATGCTTCTGCCCGCGGTCATTGGCGACTACACGGACTTCTACGCTTCGATTTTCCATGCCACTAACGTAGGGAAGCTGTTCCGCCCAGACAATCCGCTGCTGCCGAATTACAAGTACATTCCCATTGGCTATCACGGGCGGGGGTCGTCGCTGGTGCCGACGGGGACTCCGGTCCGGCGCCCCTGCGGCCAGACCCGCGATGGCGAGGCTGACCAAAGCAGCGATCCGAAGTTCGGGCCGACCCGAGCGTTGGATTACGAAATGGAACTCGGTTTTTTTGTGAGTGATGGAAATACCTTGGGAGGAACCATTCCTATCGGCGAAGCTGAAGAACATATTTTTGGAATCTGCCTGGTAAATGACTGGTCGGCACGAGACATTCAGGCGTGGGAGTATCAGCCCCTCGGACCTTTCCTGGGGAAGAGTTTTGCGACTTCACTCTCGCCGTGGGTGGTGACGATGGAAGCGCTGGCTCCGTTTCGCACGGCCGCCTTTGCGCGCGCGGAAGGCGACCCGGCGTCATTGCCTTACCTCTTCAGCCAGAGCGATCGGGATCAGGGTGGTCTCGACTTGTGGCTGGAAGTCTCTGTTTTGTCGGTGCGGATGCGGGAAGCCTGCATCGCTCCTGTGGTTTTGGGCCGAAGCAATTTTCACGACATGTACTGGACCATGGCGCAGATGCTAACCCATCATGCGAGCAATGGCTGTAATCTGCGCGCCGGCGATTTGCTGGCTAGCGGAACTGTGTCGGGCGCGGACAAGAGCGAGCGCGGATGCCTGTTGGAACTGACTTCACGCGGCAAGGACCCGGTTACGCTGCCGACGGGAGAGCAGAGACAATTCCTGGAGGACGGAGATGAAGTCATCCTCCGGGGATTCTGCGAAAGGGACGGATTCCGCCGCATCGGACTTGGCGACTGCAGGGGGACTATTCTGCCCGCTTCCGCGACCTGACAAGTCTCGACACCAAGAGTCGGAGTGGCCCCTCATGGTCCCTTGTGACCCCGGTCACAGCCAACCGTGACCCCGGTCGCAAACTTCTTTCTCCCCAGCGTGCTACATCTAGCCGACGGCGCGGTTCGGCACGGAACTCTCGCAAGGGAGATAACCTCGGCTTGGTCCAGCGTGCCTTCAAGATACCGGTTAGCGATGCGGTTTGAAAACGTTTTAACGACGAGGTGGATTGTGAAGCAACTAACTCTACTCGCAGTTGTTCTAATTCTTTTAGTTATCCCGGGATTCGCTCAACAACCAATCACCGTCGGATTCACCGTTTCCAAGACTGGCGCCCTGAACGTCGATTCCCTGGAGCAATACCGCGGGTTTGAACTGTGGCGCGACCAGGTGAACAATGCCGGCGGCATCAAGGCCGGCGGCAAGAACTACAAAATACAGTTCGCCAGCTACGACGACGAATCCAACTCCAAGCGCGTGCAGCAGCTCTATAGCCGCATGATCCTGGAGGACAAGGCCGACTTCCTGTTCAGTCCCTACTCGTCGCCGCTTACCGCCACCGCCTCGGTAGTCACGGAGCAGTATGGCAAGATCATGCTCACCACCGGTGCGGCCGAACCCAAAACCTACACTCTGGGCAACCAGTACCTGTTCCAAATGTTCGCGCCCGCTCCCGAATATCTGAAGGTTGCCCTCGACGCCTTAAAGACCAACGACCCCAAAGCCACTGTCGCCTTCGTCTACGAGGACTCCTCGTTTTCGGTCGCAGTGGTGACTCCGGCCAAGGCCTATGCGCAGGAGCTTGGGTTCAACGTAGTGTTCACGGAAGCCTATGCTCCCAACACCACCGACTTCAGCGCCATCATCGATAAGGTGATTGCGTCGAAGGCGACCGTGCTTCTTGGCGGGGGTCACTATGCCGACGGTTCGACGCTGGCCCGGCAGCTCTACGGCCACAAAGTTCCTCTGAAGATGCTGACGTTGCTGGTGGCACCAGACAGCTCGCAGTGGATCGAACTGGGCGATGCGGCGCTGGGCGTCATGGTACCGTCACAGTGGGAACCGCAGTCGGCGTTTAAGGCGCAGTACGGCCCGAGCGGCGCCGATTTTGCCAAGGCGTATACCGCGAAATACAATGCGCCGCCCAGCTACGAGTCTGCGGGTGGCTACGGGTGCGGGCTGATTCTGCAGCGCGCCATTGAACAGGCGGGCGGGATTGACTCGGCCAAGGTGGCGCAGGCGCTAAACGCCACCGATGTGACTACCTTCTACGGGCGGACCAAATACTCGACCACCGCCAACGAACACGGCTTGCAGACGGGCCATTCCATGGTTCTGGCGCAATGGCAGAAGGACAAGTCCGGCAAACTCGTAAAAGAAGTTGTGTGGCCACTGGCAGGCAAGAGCGCTAACCTGATGTATCCGATCCGTTGAGGGCGATTTACTTAATTCGTCGTAATTATTTGCGGCGATTGTTATCCGGCGCGAAGCGAGGAATCTGTTTTGCGCCCAAGCAGATGCAGAATGACGTAGCGCCGCCGTCCCGGCGGTTGTCGTGAGGGCGTCCCCGCCCCACCTGCGAGGGCAGGATGCCGGCGCTACAAGGATGAACGCGGAGGGTCAGGTATGTCGGGCGTCCTAGCTTCCATGATCGACGGCGTGCTCGTCGGAGCGGTGTACGGACTCGCGGCGATGGGCTTGAGTCTGATTTGGGGAGTGATGGATGTCATCAATCTTACTCATGGCGCCATGATCGCGCTGGGCATGTTCTGCATGTATCTGCTGTTCGCCGCCACGGGGATCAACGCTTATTTGTTGTTGCTGCCCACGATCGGGGTCGGATTGCTGCTGGGATTTGTTGTCTACTGGATGGCGGTGCACTGGGTGGTGGGCCGCTCCATGTTGATGAGCCTGCTCTCCACGTTCGCCGTGAACATGATGGTCATCGGCATCGGCACAGCGGTGTGGAGCACCAGTCCGTACAATGTTAACTTCGTGCTGCCCGGCATCACCCTCGGAGCCTACACTTTCACCGGGAACCACATCGCTGCCGCCACCTCCGCGGTGGTCATCGCCCTGGCGCTGCAATTGTTCCTTTATCAGACGCGTACGGGCAAAGCCATCCGCGCGGTGGCCGATAACCGCGAAGCCGCCGAGTTGATGGGCATCTCCTCGACGGCAGTGCTGAGTATCGCGTTCGCGATCGGCATCGCTCTGGCCTGTACCTCCGGAGCATTGGTCTCCACCTTGTTTCCCTTCACCATTCTTTCTGGCGGGGTGTACCAGTTGAAGAGTTTTGTGGTGACCATCCTGGCGGGACTGGGCAAGCCGTTCGGAGCTTTGGTCGCGGGCGTGCTCCTGGGTTTGCTGGAGGGAGTGGTTACGCCGTTCATCGCCGTCAGCTGGATTCCGCTGATCGAGTTCGGGCTGTTTGTGGTGGTACTGGTCGCGTTTCCGCAGGGCATCTTCGGGAAGAGGGCGACGGCATGATCCTGCGCCGGCCTTTTTTCTGGATCATTCTGCTCATCGCCGCCGGGTTTATCTACGCACCGCTGCACGGCAACAACGTTTCCTTGCGTGAAGACCTTATCCTCGTCGCCATCGCCATCATCCTGGCGAGCAACCTGAACCTGATGATCGGCTATACCGGCTACGTGAACTTCGGCCACATCGTCTTTTACGGGCTGGGCGGTTACGTGGGACTGTACCTGACGACGGTGCGCGCCTGGAACCTAGTGCTGTCGGCGCTGGTGGCCGGTGTGGTGGTGAGTCTCTGCGCGTTCTTGTTCGGACTGGCCATTCTGCGCTTGCGGGGGGCCTATTTTGCTCTGGCCACCATTGGTATTCTCCAAGCCGTGCAGGCGTTCGTTTCCAACTTCGATCCCTGGGGCAGATCGACGGGTATGTACCTGTCATTTAACTCCTACCAGTCGCTGGGCGGCGCCAGGCGCGCGCTCTGGATCACCTACTTCCTGATCATTGCGGTCATGGCCCTCTCTATGATCGTGAGCCTGGTCATCAAGAATTCCAAGTTTGGACTGGGCCTGTTCGCTATTCGCGAGGACGAGGATGCGGCGGTGGTGCTGGGCGTAAACGCCACCATGTACAAGGCGATCATCTACAGCGTGTCCGCATTCCTTCCCGCGGTCGCCGGCGCGCTGATGTTTTTCAAGAACGGAATGATCGATCCCTCGATCGCCTTCGAGTACATGCTGTCGCTGGAAGGCATCGTAATGCTTATGCTCGGCGGACAAGGCTCAGTCATCGGCGCGGCTCTGGGCGGGACACTTTATGAAAAACTCCGCTCCTACCTGCTGACATCTCCTGTCCTTTCCAACTTTCACCTGGTGATCGCCGGCGGACTGCTGCTCATGGTGGTGTTGTTCGCGCCGGGCGGCTTGATTGGCTGGGTATATCGTCTGGTGCCGCGCGCGCGCAAGGTGATCGAATGAACAGCCTCCTGGAAGTACGCGGCGTTAGCAAGCATTTCGGCGGGCTGGTAGCGGTTTCCGACGTCAGTTTCAGCATCGCTGAGGGTGAGATCATGGGCCTGATCGGTCCTAACGGCGCCGGGAAGACAACCTTGTTCAATGTTGTGAATGGGGTCTACAAGGCCGATCAGGGAAGCATCACTTTTGTGGGAGAAGACATTACTGGCTATTCGCCGGACAAAGTGGTGCACCTCGGCTTGGCGCGTACCCACCAGATCGTGAAGCCACTGAACGACCTTACCGTGCTGGACAACGTCACGGTGGGAGCTTGTTTCGGTCGTGAATATCTCGATAAGGCCGCCGCACGCAAAGTAGCTTCCGAAGTGCTGCAGCGGGTTGGATTGGGAGACCGCGCCGACACGGTGGCGCGCTCGCTGACCATCGCCGGCAAGAAACGCTTGGAAGTAGCGCGGGCACTGGCGGCGAAACCCAAGCTCTTGTTGCTGGACGAAGTGCTGGCGGGGCTGAATCCCACCGAAGTTGCGACCATGATCGAACTGGTTCGCACCATCCGTGACAGCGGGGTCTCGGTGCTCATGATCGAGCACTTGATGCAGGCGATCATGAGTCTTTCCGATCGCATCGTGGTGCTGAATCTGGGCCGCAAGCTGGCAGAAGGCCAGCCCGATGAGGTTGTCCACAATCCCGATGTCGTCGAAGCCTACCTGGGCTTTCCCGATATCGTTGACAAATTAACGAGGACGGATTAATGGACCTAGCCCTTCAACTGGAGAACCTCGAATCTGGCTACGGCGAAGTGCAGGTCCTGTGGGGCATTTCGCTCGAGGTTGCGCGCGGTAAGTTAACCACGATCATCGGAACGAATGGCGCCGGCAAGACCACTAGTCTGCGCACGATCATGGGCAGTTTGCGTACCTGGAAAGGCCGCGTACTGTTACACGGAGAAGACGTTACACGGCTTTCGCCTCATGCCAAAGCAAATCGCGGGCTGGTGCTGGTCCCGGAGGGCCGACAGCTTTTTCCGGATATGTCAGTTGAAGAGAACCTGGAGATGGGCGGGTACTCGAAGCGCGCGCGCAAGCAAGAGAAACAGAACCTGGAACGCGTCTATACACTGTTCCCGCGCCTGAAAGAACGCCGCCAGCAGAAGTCTTCCACTCTCTCCGGCGGAGAGCAGCAGATGTTGGCCATGGGCCGCGGCTTGATGCAGGAGCCGGAAGTGCTGATGATCGACGAACTCTCGCTCGGCCTGGCACCGGTCCTGGCGCAGCAACTCTTCCTGACCTTGGGCGCCCTGCGGAAACAGGGGCTCACCATCGTCCTGGTGGAACAGAATGTGCATCTCGCGCTGGCGATCAGCGACTACACCTACGTGTTTGCCGAAGGTCGAATCAGCATCCGTGGCAAGTCGGATGAGGTCGCAAGAATGGATGAAGTGAGGCGAGCGTATCTTGGTCTCTAGCATTTCTCGGATACACCTTCAACGGCTGGCTGTCGGATAAAGCAGAAGGATCCTGAGGCAGTATTACTGTGCCTTTCTGGTGATATTCGGAATCCCCGTCTTCTACGTTCTCGATTACGCGGAGATAGCTGCGGTCACTGGCCGTCCTGGGCACGGTAATGGTCGCGTGCTAAAGCCTACTCGCTATCCGGCTTTTCGCATCTTGCTTTCCGCTCTGCCGGCCTTCTCCATGGCCCACTCATAGCCCACGGCGGCGGAGTAAATTGCCCGCTCAAAGAACTGGTCGAGCAACTGCAACAACTCCTGCTTGCCGAAGATCTCTATCGGGCGGTCCGGATATGAGTCATCGAGGATGAACTCCCAGAGATTGTCTTTCGTCAAAATGATTGCCCAGATTACCTGGCTCAGAGGGACACCCTGCTGGGCACGGCGAGCTCCGATTTGCGTATAGCGTTGCTCAATATCGGCCTCACTCTTGTCGAGCAACCACTCACCCAGGTGGCGATAGATTTCGTATACCCGCTGCGTAAGTTCTTCCTCTGGAATTGTGCGGAAGGCTTCGGTGCGGTCGGACCGTTGCACCTTGTGCAGGAGACTGCTGGCCAGGGCGTCAGAACGGTCCTCAATATGGCGGACGAACCTGTGGCTGAGCATCATTACCGCATCCCTTCCCAACGTTTCGCTTTTCATATTCTCCCCCCTTCCCCCGGGGCAACGGCGCGTCCCAGCTTTCTAATTAAATTATCCTCTTACGTTGCCTTTAGTGATGTGACGCCAGTCACGACGTCAATACCTTCAGTCCGGATCGAGCGGGCCCTTGGGGACACCAGTGCCCAGCGTTCCCTCAATGTGGTCTCCCGTTATGGCGGAGGGATGTGACAATTCTCACCTTGCCAGGTAGTCAAAGTCACCGCCAAGAAATGCGCGGAAGCGTGTAATTATGCGTTCGGGCGGTTTCGAAAAGAGTGCAGGTGGGCATGATCTTCAGCCTGTTTCTCGCGAGTCTTGACCCCGTGCGTGAAGTGCCCGAGCTATACACGGTCCGCGAGTCAAGATCTCACCATCCCGCTATGCCCACCATACTGCGCGCGCCAACGGAGAGCCGCAGAAAACCATCCACTGGCCGGGTATCCAATAGCCGCACGTCGAGGCAGTGGGCGGATCCGGCAGATCCTGAATGCTGTCTGCCACAACCCCATTTTCAAATCGCAGTTATCCCTAATGTCGTAAAAAATCTTTTTCATGGAGGGTACTTATATGCCTGGCATTATGACGCTGCCCGAAATCAAGGTTCCGGGCGATATTGAAGATGTACTCAACGTAGTGAAAATGAAGAACCCCGCGGAGCCGGAGTTCCATCAGGCCGTGCAGGAAGTATTTGACTCGCTGCGTCCGGCGCTGGCAAAGCATCCGGAATTCCGGGCAGCCCGGCTTCTGGAACGCATCGTGGAGCCGGAGCGGGTGCTTATGTTCCGCGTGCCCTGGCTTGACGATCAGGGCAATGTGCAGGTCAATCGCGGATTCCGCATCGAGATGAACAGCGCCATTGGGCCTTACAAAGGAGGTCTGCGCTTCCATCCCTCGGTCAACCTCGGAATCCTGAAATTCCTGGCGTTCGAGCAGGTGTTCAAGAATTCACTGACCACGCTGCCTATGGGCGGCGGCAAGGGCGGATCGGATTTCGATCCGAAAGGTAAGAGCGACAACGAAGTCATGCGCTTCTGCCAAAGTTTCATGACGGAATTGTGGCGGCACATTGGAGCGGACACTGATGTTCCCGCGGGCGACATTGGGGTGGGCGGACGGGAAATCGGTTTCCTGTTCGGCCAATACAAGCGCCTGGCCAATAAGTTCACCGGCGTGCTGACCGGCAAGGGGCTGAGCTGGGGAGGCTCACTCATCCGTCCGGAAGCCACGGGATATGGCTGCGTTTATTTCGCCGCTGAGATGTTGAAGAGCCGCAAGGACTCGCTCGAAGGTAAGCTGTGCCTGGTCTCAGGCAGCGGTAACGTATCTCAGTACACGGTGGAAAAGCTGCTCGACTTCGGCGCCAAGCCGATCACGTTGTCCGATTCCGACGGTGCGATTTACGACCCGGATGGAATTGACCGCGAGAAGCTAGCCTGGGTTATGGAGTTGAAGAACGTTTATCGTGGACGCATCCGCAAGTATGCCGACCACTTCAAGAAGGCGATCTTCATGCCCGCCGAGACCACGCTCGATCACAATCCACTCTGGAACATCAGAGCCGATTGTGCTTTCCCCGGCGCCACGCAAAATGAGATCAATGCCAAGGACGCGGCAAATCTTGTTATGAACGGCGTTAAACTGGTGGCGGAAGGCGCGAACATGCCGAGCACGCTGGATGCGACCAGGATGTTCCTGGATGCCAAGATCCTCTATGGCCCGGCCAAGGCTGCGAACGCGGGTGGCGTAGCGACCTCGGGTCTGGAGATGGCGCAGGACAGCATGCGTCTGACGTGGTCGCGTGATGAGGTAGATAACCGGCTGCACCAGATCATGATCGCCATCCACCGCAATTGCTACGAGACCGCGGAGACCTACGGAACTCCGGGCAATTTGGTGAATGGAGCGAATATCGCCGGCTTCCTTAAGGTGGCGAATGCGATGCTCGACCAGGGCTTGGTCTAAGTCTTGGATCCAACGGCGAGTATGGCGCGGGGTGGAGGATTCCACCCTGCGCTTTAGATTTGCACGGATCGTGGTTCACGTCTACGCCACGTCCGATCAACAACACTCCGTTAAGCAACGGAAGCAACACTTATGTGGCTACTTACACCAATTCCACCAGTGTTGCCAAAGTCAGGAGACTTTAGAATCACCGGTCCACTAACGCGGCTGCTGTGAGAGTGCCCCGCTCAGGTTCTGCTTGGGCGGTTTGCTTTGCTGCTAGAGTCGCCAATGGTGAAGTGCATCTGGATCGCTGTTTGCTGCTTCCCCCGTTTGGGCAGACTCCCGGCCACAGGCTCCGCCAGAGCCGCCAGAACACTGAGCAGCGCTTCGAGCAGACTCAACTGGATCGCCGCGATCGAGACAAGCGGAATACAGCCGGATATGTTGCCCTTCAGTCCGGGCAGTTTGAGCCTCCAAGCCACCACCGCAATCCACGAGTAGCGCCAGGGATGCGAGATCGCGCGTCGGGTGCAGAGGAACCAGACTGTTGCCCGCAGCCACGAGTCCCGCTATCAGGACCAGTCCGGTGAACGTCATTAGCCATACTGAATTTGGTTTCATGGCAGTCTCAGCAAATTGATGGCCTTGACGACTTTCATAGAAGCACGTGGCGCACCAGACGGGATGGCGCGTAAGTCAGTGATTACACGGTCGAACCTTGCGTGAAACAAGAAGCTAGTTGGACAGACTGTCCCAAGCACAACCAGTCGGGACAGATTGTCCCGCGTGGGCCCAGTTGTGACTGGGCGACCAAAATGGGGGAATGTTCGTCCGGCTATCGCAGGAATTCTTGCATTCGGGCTATATCGCGGAACGCTTCCGTGCCGCCACAGTCGGTGGCGGAGAATGCTCCGCACCGGTTTCCGTAGGCCAGGCACGTCGTGAGATCCGCCCCGCGGAGAGATTGGTGCAGGAAGCCGGCGTTGAAGCTGTCACCTGCGCCAATTGGATCGACGACCGTTACCGGCACAGCGGGTGCGCTGAATCGGCGCCCATCCCGAATAGCAACGGCTCCGCTGGCGCCCATTTTGACCACGATGGTTTCCACCATGTGTGCCAACCGTGAAAGCGCGCTTTCCAAGTCGTCAGTCCGGGACATCTTCATCGCTTCGCGTTCGTTCGGCAGCAAGATGTCCACGTGAGGCAGGATCTCTTCGAGGACGCTGTCCCAACGGTCGTCGGGATCGTCGTTGGTGTCGAGCGAGGTGGTCAGGCCTGCAGACTTCATCCGCCGAAAAAGTTCTGGCACACGGGGCAACAGTTCACGCTGCAGAAACAGCGACGACATATGAAAGTGGCGCGCCGATGCCAGATAGTCGAGGTCGAGATCCTCGAAGCGCAGTTCGGAGATTGTGCCCGGATACGTCAGGATGTGGCGCTCGGGCCCGTGGGGCAGAATGAGCGTTACGCCGGACTTCGCGCCATGTGCGATGCCCGCCAAGTCCACACCGCGTTCACGCAGTCGTTCCACCGCGATGGCTCCGAAAGAATCATCGCCAACCTTGGTGACGAATCCCACGCGGCTGCCAAGAGCGGCGAGATTATGCGCCAGGATGGCCGAGGAACTGCCTAACGTGATGGCAAAGCCCGTGGCCAGCAGTTCGCGCTCCGTCGGCATTTGTGCGGGTAGACCGTAGAGGATCAGGTCAAGATTGATCTCCCCGGCGATCGTGATATCAAGCTTGGACATGGAGCAGGCCTGTTGGTTTACTGCCAGTTACTAACTACTGGTTCTAGCGGCCGTCCGCGAGTTCGACCACGCGCGTCAGGTTTTTCGGCGAGTCGGGATTGAGGCCCTTCTTGAGCCCGTAGTAAACCCCGTACAGTTGACCCCAAATCGCGAAAGCTGCGGGGCGTGCGTACTCTGGCGACTGGAGGCCAAGTTCGATGGCGAAATCAGAGGCACGCTGAGCCCGGTTATCGACGCGATTCGCAATCACCATAGTGGCCGCGCCGAGAGATTTCATTTCTTCGAGCAATTCGACTTCCGCGTCGTAAGAAGTTTCCGACATAACGAACGTGATCAGCACTTGCGGACCTGCGATCGATTTCGGGCCGTGACGGAACTCCAGAGAGTGAAATACCTGGGCATAGGAGCACGATGATTCGGTCACCTTCAACATGCACTCCGAGGCAATGCCGAACAGCGGGCCCTGCGCCAGGAAGACAAAATCCGAGAAACTGCGAGACTCGACAAACAACCGCAGCCGCTGCGGAATGTCTTTCATAAGGGGTTCGACCTGTTGCGGGAGCTTGAGCAATGCGCGCCGAAAAGCTCCATTACCCGAGACCACGGCTGCGACGTATTGCAGCGCCAGCAGCATGGATGTGAACGATCGCGTCATGACCGTGCTCTGTTCGTCGGCGTCGAGAAGATTCAACGTCACGCTGCACGCGGGTTCCAGCGGCTGGCCATCGGCACAGGTGATGGCGATGGTGCGGAGATTGTGATCTTTCTCCAGCATCTGCGCGGCGCGGACTGCCTCCGAAGTGCGGCCGGAGCGTGAAACCACGACTGGAACATAGTCCCGTCCGGCGTGCAGAGTCAGTCCAGGATACATGAGGAGATCCGAAGCCGGAACCGCCCGCGCGGGCAGATTGAGATAGTTGAAGTTCGCTGCTGCGGCCTGCGCAAGATAGTAACTCGTTCCACAGCCTACAAAGATCCACTCCGCTCCGGGTCGCGCTATTTGAACGGCCGCACGAAGTTCCGCGCTGATCGCCAGCTTTGCCAGACACGTGCTCCAGCACTGGGGCTGAGAAAAAATCTCGCTCAGCGTGTGCTGGCCGTGCTCCGTTATTGCAGCCGATTTCATGGGCTCTGCTTGACTCTGCTCACACCAGCGTGACTCTTACTCCCGCTTCTTTCAGCGCGTGCAAATCTGATTCCGGGATCTGCTTGTCGGTAATTACTTCATGCACCGCCGTGACCGGCATAATGTTGCACAGGCTGCGACGGCCGAACTTACTTGAGTCGCAAACGGCGATTGTCCTGCGGGCAATTTCGACCATCGCCCGGTTCACTTCCGACTCCAATAGATTCGGAGTGAAAAGGCCAGCCTTGGTGTCGAAGCCATCGACGCCGAGGAACAGGATATCAGCGCTGAGTTGGCGCAGAGTCCGCTCGGCCAGAGGACCCACCAGAGAAAACGAGTTCTTACGCAGCATACCTCCGGTCAGGATCACTTCGATGTGCGTGCCCGCCAGTTCGGCCGCGATGTTGATCGCGTTCGTGATCACGGTGAGCTGCCCCATGTCTTTCAGGGCGCGCGCAATGGCCGTCGTGGTTGTTCCGGAATCGAGCAGCACGGACTGACCCTCTTCGACTAAGCGGGCTGCGGCGTGGGCAATCTGGGTCTTCTCCTTGCGGTGGAGTTTCTCTTTCTCTCGCAGTGTCGGATCGAGCAGCGCGCCGGCTTGCACGGGCAGAGCGCCGCCGTGAGTACGCTGAATGACCCCCTGGCCGTCGAGAAACTCCAGATCCTTGCGGATCGTGATCTGCGAAATACGGAAATGCCGGGCCAGATCCTTGACGAGCACGCGTCCATCCCGGTGCAGGACCCCAAGGATTTCACGGCGGCGTTCTTCGTTGAGCAGACCGTTCGAAGGCATATTATTTCGACTTGTTTCGACTCGTAATCCTACTGATGTCCTCCAGAAATCTATTGCAGCGTCACCGTGATGGGCGCTGAAGTCGAGTTGCCGTAGACCGTAACCGGCGGTCCTGTTACAGGACAACACGGCGCGATTGAATTCCCCGAGTACACCGCCGTTAACGTGTTGGCGCCCTGCGCGAGCTGTGACGCACTGAGCGGCAGAGTTGCCGCAGATTCCGTGGCGCTGGTCGGCAGCAGCGGCCGCTTTTTCAGCAAGGTTGAGCCAAGCAGGAAGTTCACCGTCCCGCTGGGCACACCGCCGCCGCCGGGATTGGCGGACACCGTGACCGTCAGAGTGGTCGCCTGACCTGGCCTGAGAGTGTACGCGCCTGAGGTCAGATTCACCGTCAATGAGTTGGCGATCGTCACTCCTGTGTTTTCGTAGGCGCCAATGTCAATGTTCGAGTCGTTCGTCCGAGGATTCCCGAGGAAGTCGGTGCTGCCATAGATGGAGTCGGGGGAACTGCCTGCCGGATCACACCAGCCAACGCTGCACGAGAGGCTGGTGCTGCCGGCGCCGACGGCCGGCGAAGAAGGGATGGTGTCAAAGTTTGGCGGCGTGTCGCCCAGATTGACGAAGAGCGGATCCGCGTTCACGGAGTTGGCATCTTCCCCGCTGCGGTTCTGCCAGTTTGAAAAACTCTTGTAGGTATTCACGTTGCCCCACCAGATTGACGTTCCTTCCACGTAACCTGCAGCCGAGTTGTACAGGTTCCAATTGAGCGTCGCCGGCGGGGCGGGGTACTTCGCCGAAAAGGGGACGTAGCTGAAGATCCACGTATTGTATGCGCCGGCGTAGACAACGTTGTTTTCGTAGATGTTCCCTTGAGCGCTTCCCACCTGGTACTGAATCTGGAATTCACCGGTTGAACCGCCCTTCCGAATCGTTGCCGGGTTGGGTAGCGTTGTTGTACAGAGTGTTGTTGACGAAGACGTCGTGGTAGCTGCTGCCTCCTCCATTGCTATGGCCGCCCTTCTTGGACGCGTGCGCATATCCGCCGATGGAGTTACCGCAGGCATTCGAGTTGTAGAAGATGTTATTGCGCACCGTAACAAACCTGCCGTAACACGGGAACTTGCCTTTAGCGGCGGTTCCGGTATTGTTTGGGCCGGACCACTCGGTGCCATTGGCTTGGCAGACCTGATTTTCGCTGGTGGTCTCGATGCCGTAGTCGGTCTGAATGATCACGTTCCGCTCGAACGTGACATAGGCGCACCCGTCACAGTACAGTCCGTCCGCGTCGTATCCATAGCCCTCACCGGGATTCGTGATCCCGCTGATGTTGTAGACCGTGTTCCCGCTGATTTCCCCGTACATAGCCTCGTCGTAGCCGACCGGACCAACGTCCTCGTATCCAATCGCGTCGATCCCGATGTTGTCATTGTCGTGAACGAGGTTATTGGTGATTTTAAAGTAGGTCACGTTTCCATCCACGTCCACGGATTCGCTGCTCCCGGTCCTCAGGTCGTAGACCTCGTTGCCACTGATGACCAACTGCGTGATGGGAGTCTTCGATGTGCCGTAAACGGAGATGCCGAAAGCATTACCGTTCGCTTCCGCCTTGGTCGTGATGTTGTGGACCCGATTGTGCAAAATCTGGATTCCCGTGCCCGATCCTGTGATCCAGACGCCGGTCGGAGTGTCGTTGTCGTTGTTGCTCGTGTAATGGCGGATTTCAAATCCGTTGATGACGATGTAACTCTGATTCACGATATTGATGAGACCCTGTGTCTCGTTCCCGCTCGACGGTGGGTTCGATGTGCAGCAGCTCACCCCGGTCCCGTCGATCACCGCGGTCTGTCCGGGATAGCTTTCGAAGGTGATAGGGGCCGAGGCCGTTCCAGACGCCGGAAAATTGACCGACTCGTTGTAAACTCCTCCGAATACGTATACCGTAGCGCCTGCTGAGACCGAATCTGCCGCATGCTGGATGGTCAGCCAGGGCGAGCCGATCATGCCAGGGCTGCTATCGTTGCCGGTGGTCGACACATAGTAGGTGGCTCCGGTTTGCCCGGCGAGTAACTGCGCCAGCATCAGCACAAGCCCCACGAGCGCGGCATATACAACGTCCGGATTCCGCATCGTCACGAAATTGCGTTGCATAATTTCCCCTACATAAACATTAGTGCACGCAACCACGTTAGCGATTACTCGACTCGAAAGCAGTTTAGAAATAAAACTTCAATGCGAACTGGATCTGTCGCGGTGCGCGCGCTGCCAGGGGGAAGCCGAATCCAGTCTGGCCGAGTTCCAGGGGCGTGGGTTCGGCACTGATCGCGCCAAACTGGCCAAACAAATAATTCACATGGTTGAGTACGTTGAAAAATTCCGCGCGGAATTCGAGATGCTTTTGTTCGTTGATGGGAAATTGTTTGGCCAGAGCAGTGTCCCAGGTTTTATATCCTGGGCCCTCGATGATGTTGCGTCCGGCGTTGCCGAAGGTGCCCAAAGGGATAATTCCCGGGTTGGTGCTGTCGTCCGCAAACGCGCAGGTGTTAAATAGCGTTCCCGGAATGCACGGCTTGGCGTTGGGATTGCCTACTCGGGCGGGCCGTGAGCAATAGACGCCGACGTTACCGGCGCAATCGCTGCCCGAGACATTGTTGATGTCAGTGGCGGTGTAGTAATTGCCGGTGGCGGCGGAAAAGACGCCAGTCATTTGCCAGTTGCCAATAATCTGGTTTACGACGCCGGTCGCGTCTTTGGCGAACAGGCGCCCCCGGCCAAACGGCAAGTCATAAACATAGCTGAAGACGAAACGGTGGCGCACGTCGAAATCGGCATTCCCGTAGTTAGCGTTGGGGAAGCGCTGGTCCTGGAAATCTCCGTTGTTCACCGAACCCAAGTCGGCGCTCGAAGCATTATCGAGCGCGTGAGCGTAGGTATAAGCGGCTTCGAACTGGAGTCCATGAGAGTAGCGCTTCTCCAGTCGAACCTGCAGCGAGTTGTAATTCGACTGCGTATTCGAGCGGAAGGTGTCGATGGCGACATCGAGCGCGGGATTGCAGTTTGCTCCTCCGTCCGCCAGAGTACAGGGGCCGGAGGCGCCCGGCGCTTCATCGTTGGCGGGACGCCGCGGCGCGGTGGGAAGCGAGTCCGTCCCCAGGACGGGAACGGCCTGATTGCCGTTGTAGAAAGCGAAAAGCTTCAATCCACGAGAGCCAGCGTAGGAGACTTCGAGAACGGTGTCGGCGGGCAATTGGTACTCGATGCCCAGGTGCCACTGCTGGGTGTAGGGCGTCACCAGATGCGGATCGATTGAGTAGAGCTCGGGTGCGTTCGGGTCGGCGAGCGGGGGCTGGTTGTTGTTGACATTGTTGGGAAAGCCCGCCTGCAGCTGGTTAAGCGCCAAGCCGCCGTTGTTCGCGGCCGAGATCGAGCAATCCATCGCGGAACTTGCGGATGGCGCTTGACAGGGCGCGTTGTATGCCTCCGAAGACAAGAACGGAGGATTGAAGCCGGGGCTCGGGTTCGAGAAGGGACCGTTTTCCTGCCCCCCATAGAAGATGCCGTAGCCGCTGCGCAGGACGAGCTTGTCGGACAATTGGTAAGCCAGTCCGATGCGGGGCGCGAAATTGTTGAGGTCGGGAGAAATGAGTCCGCGAGAACCGTTGTTCTGAATAGCGAGCTCGGTGCCGAGCGTGGGCGTCAATTGCCGATTTTGTCCGCTGGGGGCGATCATCGAGAGTGATGCGAAATCGAAGGTGGCCTGGTTGTTGTTGGCTTCTTTGATGGTGGCGAAGAGTTCGTAGCGGAGGCCCAGATTCAGGGTGAGCCGCGGAGTTACTTTGAAGTCGTCGAGAGCATAGACCGCGTAAATCTGCCGGCGATAGTCGACGTTGGGAGTCACACTGGTGATGGATCCGCCGTCGCTGATGCCCTGCAGGAAAGAGGCGAAGGCCTCGCCGCCGGTGCCGGGGGCGCCGGGATTGTCGTTGATGACGAAGTTGCCGCCGAAGTCCATGTAGCCACGAGGGGCGGCCGGCTCGAGTAAGGTGAACTGTTCAAAGCGAAGTTCAGCGCCGAACTTCGCGGCGTGGCGTCCGTGGGTCCAGCTCAGATTATCGGTAAAAACGTAGCTGTTCTGGCGTTCGACGGCGGGCAGGAATTCCGAGGCGCCGATGTTCGTGGTGCCATCACCGAAGGTGATCGAAGGCAGGCCACCAATGTTCTCGCCCGCTTCGAACGGAACTCCTGGAAATTCAATCCCGCCGGGGATCTGTTGCGAGACGTTGACGTTGGAATACAGATTGTAGCGATGGGAGTCGAGGTGATTGAAGCCGAAGCGAAATTCGTTGATCAGGTTGTTGCGAAAAGAGTGTATCTCGCTGGCAGCCAAGCCCTGGGCTATGTTTTGGCTGTAGCCGTCCTGAAAGCTGCCCCCGTCGAGCACGTTATTGACGAATGGCGAAGGCAGGAAATTACTGTCGTTGCCATAGCTGTAACGGGCGAAAAAGTTATCTTTTTCGCTAATGGTGTAGTCCCCGCGAATGTCGAACTTGTTTTCCGTTTCGCTGCGTTTTGGATCGGACAGGAAGTTGCCAGCGGCCTGCAGAGTGCTAATGCTGGCATTAGGCGCGGGAAACAAATTCGCCAGCTCCTGGCCGAGCGGATCGATGCACGCCGGGGTCGGCGACTTCGGCGGGGACGGGCACAGGGTACCAGGGAAGATGTTGGTCGGTACCCCGCTGGGGGTGGTGCCGATGGGGACACCGCAAGGTCCGCCATTGTAGGGCGAACTAGTCTCCGCCTGGGTCGGATCGAAGATCTCTCCCTGGTAAGTCTGGTTGCCGGCGCAGTCGAGCACACCCGGGATTGGCATGTTGAGCTGGAGAAACGCGGAAAAATTTCCGGCAGTCTCGCCGGTGGGGCCTGATGTGGGAACCGTGGACACTTGCGGCAGTGCTTGGCGAATGCGTAGGCCTTCGTAATCGCCGAAAAAAAACATTTTGTTCTTGACGATGGGGCCGCCCAGGGTAAAGCCGAACTGGTTCTGTTTGTAAGGCTGCTGACCGTCGATGTCGAAGAAATTGCTAGCGTCCACTTTCTCGTTGCGCAGAAACTCCCACACGTCACCGTGGATCTTGTTGGTGCCAGACTTGACGACGGCGTTCATAATCGCACCGTTGCCGCGGCCGAATTCCGCGCTGTAGGAATTGGTCTCGACTTTGAACTCGGCGATGGCGTCCACCGCAGGCTGAACCACATAAGCGGCGCCGTTGAGGACGTCGCCCAGATTCGCATTGTTGTCGATGCCGTCGAGCAGGAAGTTATTTTGCAGAGAGCGGGCACCGTTGGCGCTGAAGCCGTAAGTGGTTTCGACGCGCGATCCGGGCTCGGCGGCAGCGATGCCGACGCCGAGCAGAGCGAGTTGCGCGTAGTTGCGTCCGTTCAAAGGAAGCGCGTTGATGCGCCGACTGTCCACCACCTGGCCCAGGTCAGATGTTTCGGTTTCAAGCTGTGGACGCTGGCCGGTGACCGTAACAACTTCCGTTGCCATGCCAGGCTGAAGCTGCAGGTCCACGCCGATGCGATCCTGGATGTTTACTTGCACTGGGCCGGCAACGGCCTTCTTGAATCCCTGCTTTTCGACGGTGACGGTGTAATGGCCGATCCTGAGCGGACTGGCCACATACTCTCCTTCACCATTGGTCGAGAAAGTCAGCGCAATTCCGCGATCGACGTCGGTCACGGTGACCTTGGCGCCGGTGACCACCGCTCCGCTCGGATCGCGCACCAGGCCTACAATGGCTCCGGCATCTTTTTGCGCCCATAGCGGCGTGGCCAGCGCCAGGAATATAGAAAAAAACAGGATCGAGAGAGTTTGCAGGCGAAGGAAAGAGATCTGCATGGCGACGCTCCTGGACGCTAACCCGAAGGTTCGCAAGCGGCTTGGTTGGGCCCGGCGAAGGTTCGGGTGTCGGGACGGCAGCTTTCGGTGTAATATTACGAACTATTACTTTTACTTTCGTTTTATAGCTTTTGTCAACTGCGATTTTTTGGCGGAGCTCGGAACAACGCTCAGAACGACAAAGAGAGGTCACTCATGATCGCCCGAAAAAACAGGATTGCGCTGCTTTGTATCACGCTCGGTCTCACACTCCTGTTGACGGTTTGCTCGAAGTTGCCGAAGTCGCCTCTGACCACCGAGACCGCCAAGGTAGAACCCACCCAGCCATCCGCGATCAACGTGGACGTGAAGTCAGGGGGACCGGTGACGCTGACGACGAGCGCCGCCGAGTTTCAGGTGACGCCGGATGGTTATGTGCAAGCGTTTCTGCTGCCAGATCGACAGAGAAAGGACGGCAAGAAGCTTTCGTTGGACGAACCCAACGTCGGCGCTCCCTCGGACAGCGACTTTGTGCGGATCGCGGGCAAGGATGTGCACTTCACGCTCGACTTCCAGCAGGCCGAGGTGCATGAGGCGATCGGGAAGATGGGGGCCGGCAAGCGGGTGGAGATTCCGGCACGTCCACTGGGGCCCTCGGGGACGGAGTTGCAACGCGTGCTCGCGCTCGAAGTCTATGACAAGTTTCCAAACATTTTGCTGAGCACGGTGGAATATAAGAACACGGGCGCGAGCGAAGTTGTCATTGAAAAAAGCGTGAATCAGCGGCGCCGGTTGAATGCGCGGCTGGGCGACGCGAGAGCGCATCCGTGGGAGATGTGGTCGTTTCATGGCGCGAGCTACAACTGGGGAAAAGACGACGTGGTGAAGCTGACGCCGGTGTTTTCCCAGCCCAACGTCATGGGAGAAATGGTCAAAGGCGGCTATGGTGGCGGGATTCCGGTGGTGGCTTTCTGGACGCGCCAAGTGGGTGAAGCGATCGGGCACGTGGAGACGCTGCCGATTCCCGCGGCGATTCCGGCAAAAGTGGGATCCGATGGACGCGTGGATACCGAGGTAGACTACGCTGCCAACATCACGATGAAACCGGGCGAGACGTATTCTACTCCGCGCAGTTTCGTCTCGGTCTTTGCGGGCGACTTCTATGAGCCGCTGCGGATTTGGTCAAGCGTGCTGCAGAAAGAAGGCTGGGAATTGCCGAAGCCGTCGAGCGAGGCCTACAACGTGAGCTGGTGCGGCTGGGGATACCAAGCCGATGTGACGCCGGCGCAAATGCTGGGCACGATTCCGAAGCTGAAAGAGATGGGTATCAAGTGGGTTACGCTCGACGATCGCTGGTTCGACACCTACGGCGACTGGAATCCGCGCGCGGATACTTTTCCCGGAGATTCCATCAAGAAGATGACCGATGACTTCCACAAAGAAGGGATGCTGGCGCAGTTGTGGTGGCTGCCGCTCGGAGTGGAGGATGGCGAGGGAAAATGGGAATCGCACAAGTACGCGGTTTCGAAGATCGCGCGGGAGCATCCGGAGTGGCTGATTCTGGACAAGAACGGCAAGCATGCGCGCATGACTCGCGGCCTGGCGGTGCTGTGTCCGGCGGTGCCGGAAGTGCGGGCCTATCACAAGCAACTGACGGAAAGATTCATTCGCGACTGGGGGTTCGACGGCAGCAAATTGGACAACATCTATAGTGTTCCGGCTTGTTACAACCCGGCACACCATCACAAGTCTCCGCAGGATTCGGTGAATGCGATGGGAGACGTGTACAGAGAAATTTTTCAGACGACGCGTGCACTGAAGCCGCAAAGTGTGACGCAGGCTTGCCCGTGCGGAACGCCGCCCTCCCTGGCATGGCTGCCGTTCATCGACCAGGCGGTGACGGCCGACCCGGTGGGGGCGGTGCAGGTGCGGCGACGGATCAAGATGTATAAGGCGTTGCTGGGGCCCGAATCGGCTGTCTACGGCGATCACGTCGAACTTTCTGCGATGACAAAAGTGGGGAACGAATGGAGAGAACACGGCGACGATTTTGCTTCCACGATTGGGGCCGGAGGCGTGGTGGGGACGAAATTCGTCTGGCCCGATCCCGGCCCGAAATTCAAGGACGTCAATCTGACCGTGGCGAAAGAAGAGCGCTGGAAGAAATGGATCGGCTTGTACAATCAGAAGATGCTATCCAAGGGAGAGTTCAGGGACCTTTACGTGACCGGTTACGACGCGCCCGAAGGATATGCCATCGCGAAAGACAATAAAATGTATTACGCGTTCTTCACCGCGTCCCCCTGGAAAGGCGAAGTCGAACTCCGCGGACTGAAGCCGGGAATATATCGGGTGAGTGACTACGGCGAGGGAAAAGACCTTGGCGCGGTAGACGCGGCGGCCGATGGCGTGGCGAAACTGGCGGCGGAATTCAAGGATCATCTGCTGCTCGAGGTCAGTTCGCAGCCGTGAGCGCTTGCGTCACGGATATGCGAACCCACGATATCGGGTGTTAGCCCGCATAACGGCTTAGCAAATGGACTGTTCCCGCCGCCTACTCGTTTTCAAACACACTTGCAGTCCTTCGTTGCGATTCTTGTTCCTCAGAAATATCGATGTGACATTCGCCGGCTCTGCTGAGCGCTGCGAGCGGAGCTAGTGCGATGCAGCTTCTTCGATCAGGGCTGCGACCTCCTTCGGCCTAGAGACGTAGACGGAGTGGCTAGCGCCGGAGACTTCGACCTTGTGGCTGTTGGCTCGCGTCGCATACCACCGTTCGAGGTCAGGGTTGATGGTTCTGTCTGCTGCCGCTACCAACATCCAGCTCGGTCTGCTTCTCCACGCAGGTGTGGTGATGACTGCTCTGAAATTGTCAGCTTTGTTCAAGCACCTGCGAGCGTGCCATGAATGCGGCCTGCTCAGCCGACAAGTCGGCTGCGAAGTACTCATGAAACTGCGCCGGGTCAAGGTAAGTGAAGCCGTCTGCTGTCTTCTTTATCGCGTCAGACTTGCTGAGGTCGCTGGGGAAGCGCTTTCCGTCGTCAGCCTCATTCTCTCCCGCATCCGGCATGTGGGCTGCGATGTACACCAAACCGGCAACCGATGGGTCCGTCCCCGCTTCGGTAATTACGGCTCCCCCATAGCTGTGAGCGACAAGAATGCACGGTCCATCTTGTTGAGCAAGGACGCGCTTCGTAGCGGCGACATCCTCCTGGAAGGACGTCTCCGGCTCTTGAACGATGCTGACGCTTGTAGCCATCCTTGACAAGAATGTCGTAAACGCCTTTCCAGCCAGAACCATCTGCCCAGGCACCGTGAACCAGAACAATATTCCGAACGCGATGCTGTTCACTGTTGTTCTGCGCTGAGAGCGCGCAGCCGGTCAACAGCAATAATGCGATGCAGAGGGACTGAGCCGTTCCGCGTACCAGCCGCCCAGGCGTCATCGATTTATTCATTTTGTCGCTCCTGCTTGCGAATTGACCCGCACATTTGCAATTAGGGCACTTCGAGCCCTTGGCGATCTGGAGAGCCTACTGCCAGCCTCCGCCAAGTGCCTTGTAAAGTTGCACCAGGCTTTGGTACTCGTTGCCGCGGGCCTGGGCGAGAGCAAGCTCGGCGTTAAAGAGCGATCGCTGCCCATCGAGAACCTCCAGGTAGGTAGTGATTCCTCCCCGATAGCGTACGAGGGACGTGCTGACTGAATCCTGCAGGTCCTTGACCGTCGTCTCCTGCGCGACGCGGACTTGATGAAGTTTCTGATAACCGATCAGCGCATCGGAGACATCGCGGAACGCCAACTGGATGACCTGCCGATAAGCAATCAGTTCCTGGCGATGTTGCGACTCAGCCAGTCTTAGATTCCCGCGCAGGGCGCCGCCCGTGAAAATCGGTTGACTGACCTGTGCGCCGTAGGACCAGATTCCAGTCTGTGAACTCATGAGGCCGGAGAAGAGAGTGCTCCGTCCGAACGCGCCTCCCCCGGAGCCGGTGAGGGAAATCTGCGGAAAGAACGCAGCTCTGGCGACGCCGATCTCGGCGTTGGAGGCGATCAGGTCTTGCTCGACCTGGCGAATGTCCGGCCGGCGTTCGAGCAACGACGACGGCATGCCCGGCGGCACATCCGGAGGAAGCGGCTGCTCGACCAACGGGCGTCCGCGTCGCACACCCTCGGGATAATGGCCCAGGAGAATACTGATCGCATCTTCCTCCTGTCCGATCTGTCTCTCAAGATCCGGGATCTGCGCATTTGCGGTATCCAGCACCTGCTGGGCCTGCAGCACATCCAGCTTGGTGGCAACGCCGTGGTCGAGCCGCAACCGGGTCAGCTTGACGAGACTCTTCCTGTGTCTTGACCGTGTCTTGAGTGATGCGAAGCTGGAGATCGAGATCGAGAAGCTGAAAATAGTCACTGGCCACGTCGCTCACCAGAGTCAACGTGACGGTATGCTGCGCATCCTCGGTAGCCAGGAGCTCGGCGCGCGAGGCTTCAGTCGCGCGTCGCAGGCGACCGAAGAGGTCCAACTGGAATGCTGCGTCCGCGGTGAGGCCCAGAATGTTGAACTTAGATTGGGTGCTTGGGTCCTTTCCGCCGCTGAAATTGCCATTCCCTTGCACCTGCGGAAACAGATTGGAGCGCGTGATCGTGACCTGAGCGCGCGCAGCAGCGATGCGCTCCGTCGCCAGTTGCAGGTCGTAATTCTCCTTCAGGGCTGTGCGGATGAGCTCTTGCAGTTGCGGATCCTGGAAGACCTGCCACCAGGGAAGGTCTGCGAAGGACGCCGCTTGGGCTTGGGTCTGTGGGTTTTCGCTCAGATCACGGTACACGCCCGGCGTCTGAACGACAGGCCGGTGGTAATTCGGGCCGACCATGCACCCGGTCATTAAAATCGAGGCCAGAATTCCGGCGAAGATCGCGGACGTCAATAATAATGACGCCAGGTTTTTCATGACCATCTCCGGTGTTCGTTCTCTCTTGTCCATACGGCAGTGGACCATTTCAGTCTCCCTCCGCCGGCGCAGGCGTTCCTGGCAGCGCGGTGGCAACCCGCTCCTGCGCTGGCGCCTGACCATTTCTCCACCAGGTAGAAGATCGCAGGCACGAAGAAGATTCCGATCAGGCTGGCGGCCATCATTCCGCCGATCACCGTAGTGCCCATGATCTGGCGAGCAACCGATCCGGCGCCGGTCGCCGTCCATAGCGGCACGCAACCGAGAATGAACGCGAAAGACGTCATCAAAATCGGCCGCAGACGAAGCCTGGCTCCCTCGAGCGCAGCGTCCGCCAAAGGCTTTCCCTTTTCGTATTCGTCCTTGGCGAACTCGACGATCAGAATCGCGTTCTTGGCGGCCAAGCCGATGAGCATGACCAGCCCGATTTGCGAGTAGACATCGCTCTCGATCTGGACCAGGTAAGGCGGCAGGAAAACGCCGAGCAGCACGCGACGCAGCCACAGAATTCCAAAGGCTCCAAAGATTGCCACGGGCGTGCTCAGCAGCACGCTGAACGGCAGCGACCAGCTTTCATACAACGCCGCCAGAATCAGAAAGACGAACAGCAGCGAGAGTCCGAAGATCACGGCCGGGGGCACTCCCTCGCGCGCTTTTTGCTCCTGAAACGACATGCCCGAATAGTCGAAGCCCATCTCGCGCGGCATCGTCTGTCTAAAAACGTCTTCGAGGGCAGCTGTGGCCTGGTCCGCGCTGAAGCCCGGCGCAGCGCTCCCGTTGATCTGCGCCGAACGATATTCGTTGAAGCGCAAAGTAAATTCCGGGCCGAGACGAGGCTTGACCGTGGTGAGCGTGGAGAGCGGAACATTCTCTCCCTTGTTGTTGCGAACATAGAACTGCCCAACGTTTTCTGCCTTGGCGCGGTCTTCGCCCTCCGCTTCGATATAGACCTGCCACTGGCGGCCAAAGCGATTGAAATAGTTGATGAAATAGCCGCCCATGAAGGCCTGAATCGTGCGGTAGACATCGTTGAGGGCCACACCTTGCTTCAGCACCTTGTCGCGGTCTACTTCAACAAACTCTTGCGGCACACTCGCCAGGAAAGTGGTGCTCAGGCTGGCAATTTCGGGCCGCTTTCGGGCGGCGTCAAGAAAAGTGCCGAGATTCTTGGCGAGGAACTGAATATCGCTGCCCGAACGGTCTTCGAGGATGAAGGTGAATCCGCCCGCAGTGCCGACACCGGGAATGGCAGGCGGGGAGAAAGCGAAAGCGACCGCCGCGGGCAATTTGCTCAGTTGCTGGTTGAGATGTGCCTTGAACGATTGAAATTGCTCGGCTCTCGTTTTACGTTCGTCCCAAGGCTTGAGGGTCACAAAAAAAGTCGAGTTGTAACTGGTGCGAACAAAGCTGAGCAAACTGAATCCGACGAAGCTGGTAACGTGCTCCACCCCCGGTGTATTCATCAGAATCTTTTCCACATCAGCCGTGACGGCCGTTGTGCGTTCGAGCGAAGCCCCATTCGGCAACTGCACATTGACGTAGGCGTAACCCTGGTCTTCGTCAGGAAGGAAGCTCGACGGGATTCGGTTGGCGAAAAAGAAACCCGCTATGCCGAAGACCGCAAGCAAAACGACCACGACGACCGTCTTTTGAACCAATACCGCACTCCACCGCACGTAGCCCTCGGTGGCTCGCTCAAAGACGCGGTTGAACCAATCAAAAAATCTCCTCAGGAGTCCACGGCTCGGTGTCCGCGGCTTGAGCAGCAGTGCCGCAAGCGCGGGGCTGAGCGTGAGCGCATTGAACGCGGAAAGCAGAACAGAAATCGCGATCGTGACCGCGAATTGCTGGTAGAGCTTGCCGGTGATTCCGGGAATGAACGCTGTCGGCACAAATACGGCGGAGAGAACCAGAGCGATGCCAACGACGGGGCCGGAAAGTTCTTCCATGGCTTTCAACGCCGCGTCCTTCGGCGTCATGCCCTCCTCGATGTGGCGTTCCACACCTTCGACCACGACGATCGCGTCATCCACCACCAGACCGATCGCCAGCACCAGACCGAAGAGAGAAAGCGTGTTGATGGAAAAACCGAACAACGGGAAAAGCACGAAAGTGCCGACCAGCGAGACCGGCACCGCAAGCAGCGGAATCAGCGTGGCGCGCCAGCTCTGCAAGAAGAGGAAGACCACCAGGATCACGAGCGCCAGGGCAATCAGAAGCGTTTCGACGATTTCCTTCATGCCCTCCGTGACCGAGCGCGTCGTATCCAGCGCGACGACATAATCCAGATCCTCCGGGAAGCGCTCCTTCATCTTCGCCATCAGCTTATTGACGGCGGCGGCGGCATCGACCGCGTTCGAGCCCGGCAGTTGGTAAGTGGCAATGATGGCGCTCGGCTTTCCATTGAAACGACCGGCGACGCTATAGTCCTGGGCGCCCAGCTCGATTCGGGCGACATCGCGGACCCGGACAGTCCCGCCGTCGGGCGTCTCTCGCACAACGATCTGTCCGAACTCTTCCGGCGATACCAGACGGCCCTGGGCGAGAACCGAATAAGTAAATTCCTGGCCTTTGGGGGCAGGCTCGCCGCCCGCCTTCCCGGCGGGGTTCACGGTGTTTTGCGCTTGAATGGCGCTGACGATTTCCGGGACGGTGACGCCGAGCTTGGCCAGCGTGTCGGGTCTTACCCACAATCGCATCGCGTATTGGCCGGCGCCGAATACCTGAACGTTGCCGATGCCCGGCGAACGTAATATCGGATCGACTAGATTGATGTACGCGTAGTTGGCCAGAAAGGTGGCATCGTATGTTCCATGCGGCGAGTAGACCGCGATTAACGTAAGGGGAGCAGTAACGGATTTTCGAACGTTGACTCCGTAATTGGTGACATCCACGGGTAGCTGAGAAGCAGCCAGCGTTTCACGGCTTTGCGCGAGAATGTAATCGGTATTCGGATCGGTTTTTGCGTCGAAGTCCACGATCAGGCTGGTGGTTGAGTTGCCGGTGGCATTCAGCGAATACATGTAGTTCATGTTGTCCACGCCGTTCATCTGCTGCTCGATGGGAGTGGCAACCGCTTGCTCCAGGGTTTGCGCGTCCGCGCCAATGTAGGTGGCCAGAACTTGAATCTCCGGCGGAGCGATGCTGGGAAACTGCGCGACCGGCAAAGTGAGAATCGTCAGCGCGCCCACCAGCACGAGGACGATCGAGATCACCATGGCGACGATGGGACGGTTGATAAAGAACTTTGACATGGGATTCCCTTCCCTCCGCTACCTGCCCGCAGTTTCCGCGGCAAATGGCTTGGGGTTCACCTGCATGCCCGGACGCACCTTCTGCACGCCCTCGGCGATCACCCTTTCGCCGGGCTTCAGTCCGTCGGCAATAATCCACTCGCTGCCGACACGGTCGCCGACTTTGACCGTGCGGATGCTCACTTTGTTGTCGCTATCCACCGCCGCGATTTGATAGCCGCCTTGCAGCTCCGAGACGGCGCGCTGAGGTACAAGCAAAGCGTCCGGCTGGACTCGAATGACCGCGCGAACTTTGCCGTATCCGCCAGGGCGCAGAATATTTCCAGGATTGGGAAACAGCCCGGCGATCCGAATTGCCCCGGTACTCTCGTTTACCTGACGGTCCGCAAAGTAGAATGTGCCCTCGTGTGCATAGGTTGAGCCGTCGGCCAAAATCAGTTCGAGATGCAGATTCTTGTCCGCCTCCAGCCGGCTGGCCTCCGTCGGATAGCGTTTTCTCCATGCCAGGTACTGGGGCTCGCCAACGGTGAAATAAACCTTGATAGGGTCAACGGTCGATACGGAGGTCACGGGCCCGCTGCTTAGATTGACCAGGGCACCCACCTGCAGCTGAGCCTGCCCGGCGATGCCGTCGATGGGCGCTACGAGGCGCGTAAAATCGAGGTTGATCTTGGCCGTTTCGACGGCAGCCTCGTCCGTTTTGATTAGAGCCCGGGCCGTTTCCACCGTGGCCTTGGCGGCCAAGTTATTCTGAACGGCATTGTCGAGATCCTGCTGGCTCGCTGCCTGTTCTTTGGCCAGCGGGGTGTACCGCTCTACATCAAGCTGAGTTCTGCCTTGAACAGCTTCGGCGGTAGCAAGCTGCGCTCTGGCCTGCGCCAACTGTCCTTGAGCCTGGTCGAGAGCCGCCTGAAAGGGCCGCGGATCAATCTCGAAGAGTAGCTGCCCCTTCTTGACGAATGCGCCTTCCTGGTAGCCCTGCCGCATCATGTAGCCCGTGACCTGTGCCCTGACGTCGGCATTGGTGAATCCGTCGAGCGTGCCGATCCACTCGCCAAAAATCGGAACATCCTTCTGCTCAACCTGCACGACCTCAACGTCCGGCGGAGCGCTCAGGTGCGCTCCCGCTACATGGCTTGGGCGTACCGCTCCAATAATCAGGCCGATGACGAGCAAGCCAAACACTCCGCCTATCCAGAGTTTGTATTTCGAAAGCATGTTCATGTTTTCCCCCGGTAGCGTGGCTATACGCTAAACATCGATATGTTTGGTTTTCCTGCGCTTCATTAAACCAGCGCCCATTTTGATGTGAGCCGGCGGACCCCCCGGCCAGGCTCACGGTGTGATTTGCACACGATACCACTGCCTCGCCTCAACCGCCAAGCCGAACGTGCCCAGCTCTGGAAGTCGGCACGGTTCGCGTAGTCAGGGCGAATTTCTGCGGTGTTTGATTGTTCTGGGCGAAATATGATTCACCTTTTTGTTTTTTCGCGGGGGGTGATTTGGATGAATAGCGTTCGACCAATTTCGCCCATTGCGGGGTCCGTCATCCGCAATCTGACCGCTAGTTTTTGCTTGCGACTAATCGATCTCCTCCGTCATCGCAATACGGCAGCAGGGACCAAGTATGGCTTCTCAGATCGTGGACTTCCCCCGCCGTTGCAAACGTCTACGGGCAGCGGCTGCTCGTTCGTATCCGATTCATGGTCTCTCCCCGGAAACCAGGTTACGTTGGGGTTCCTACTTGCAATCGCGCTAAGTGTGCCTAGAATCGGATGGGCCGCGATTGAATTGGGGAGACACTGGCGTTCGCCAGTCCTCGTCCTCGAAGCTCTGGGTCGGCCCGACCACTGGCAATAGCCAAAAAGGGGACGCATGGCCACCACAACCGCACCCGTTCCGCTGCACAGGTCTGTCCAAGAGTTTCTGAGCCGCCCCAGAAAACTGCTGATTGGCGGCGAATGGGTCGAAGCCAAGTCGGGCAAGACTTTCGAAACCTATAACCCAGCCAACGGCGAGGTCTTGGCGCAGGTGGCGGAAGGCGATCGCGCTGACATTGACCAAGCCGTGGCAGCCGCACGCAAGGCTTTCGAAACCGGGCCGTGGCCTGATATGTCGCCAGCGGAGCGCGGGCGTCTTCTGTGGAAGCTCTCCGATCTGATCGAGCAGAACCACGAGGAACTCGCCGAACTTGAGACATTGGACAACGGCAAGCCGCTCCTGTTCTCGCGCATCGTCGACGTCCCGACTGCAAGGGACGTTTTCCGTTACATGGCTGGATGGGCAACGAAAGTTGAGGGCACCACGATTCCGATTTCCATGCCCGGCGCCAAGTATTTCGCTTATACATTGCGGGAGCCGGTTGGCGTTGTAGGACAAATCATCCCCTGGAATTTCCCGCTCATCATGGCGTCGTGGAAACTCGCTCCGGCGCTCGCCGTGGGGTGCACGTGCATACTCAAGCCCGCCGAGCAAACGCCGCTCACCGCTCTGCGGCTGGGGGAACTGATCCAGGAAGCGGGCTTCCCGGACGGGGTGGTTAACATCGTGCCGGGCTTCGGTGAAACGGCCGGCGCCGCGCTGGCTTCGCATTCCGACGTGGACAAGATCGCCTTTACGGGCTCGACCGAGATCGGCAAACTGGTCGCAAATGCAGCTACGGGGAATTTGAAAAAAGTCTCCCTGGAACTCGGCGGGAAGTCACCCAACGTGGTCTTTGCCGACGCCGACTTGAATGCAGCCATTCCCGGAAGCGCCAGCGCCATATTCTTTAATCAGGGGCAGATCTGTACCGCCGGCTCGCGCCTGTTCGTGCACAAGAGCATCTTCGACAAAGTCGTCGAAGGCGTTGCCGAGGAGACTACGAAATTCCAAGTTGGCCCAGGCATTAACCCCTCCACCAACCTCGGACCGCTGGTTTCGAAGGAACAGCTCGGTCGGGTCTGCGGCTATCTCGATTCCGGTGCCAAGGAGGGCGCGAAGGTCGTCGTGGGTGGCCACCGGATTGGGAACACAGGATATTTCGTTGAGCCCACCATCCTGGTCGACGTGAAGCCGCACATGAAAGTCGTACGCGAGGAAATCTTTGGCCCGGTCGTCACTGCAATTCCCTTCAGCGACCCCGACGAGGTCGTCGGCTTCGCCAATGACACGGTCTATGGATTAGCGTCCGCGGTCTGGACCCGCGACATCGGCAAGGCGCACCGCATGGCTGCCAAGCTTCGTGCCGGCACGGTATGGCTCAACTGCTACAACGTTTTTGATCCAGCCTTGCCTTTCGGCGGCTACAAACAGTCGGGATGGGGGCGCGAAATGGGTCATGCCGCACTGGAGCTGTACACCCAGACCAAGTCGGTGTGCGCGCAGCTTTAGAGTGGTTCAACACAAGCCCCGGCAGAAGCCTGTTCATCCCGCGTCCGCTACGGGCCTTGCGGGACATCAAGTTTCCCATGCAGATCGAGCTCAGTTCTTGCGGAGAATCGGGATGACTCCAGACGTCGATTTGCTGGCTTCTTACTGGACGATCTCGGCAGGCCTTCCCCACACCGACCGCGAATATAGCCCGTTCGATTTCAATGATCGTGTAAAATCCGCTGCCAGAGCTGGTTTCAAGGGCTTTGGTATCTGGCATGCCGACCTCGAACGCGTTCTCGAAAAGTACCGCCTCCAGGAAATGAAGCAGATCCTGGACGACAACGGTATCCAACACGTGGAGTTGGAATTCCTGACGGACTGGTTTCTGGAGGGGGAACGAAGGAAGTTATCGGACATTCGAAAAGGAAAGTTGTTCGAGGCCGCCGAAATACTGGGCGCGCGTCATATCAAGGTTGGCGATTTCTTCCAGGAGCACATGCTCTCTGCCGTGCCTCATCGATGCGTTTGCCATTCTCTGCGAGGCGGCCGCGCAGCACGGCACCAGAATCGGCTTCGAGCTCATGCCCTTCGCCATGATCCGAACGCTGGAGGAGTCGTTGGCGATGGTGAAGGGCGCGGGAGCACCGAACGGTGGAATCGTGCTCGATCTGTGGCACGTGGTGAAGCTTGGCATTCCGTACGAAGAAGTATGCCGCGTGCCTATGGAATACGTGGTCGGCGTGGAGTTGAATGATGGGACAGTTCATTCGCCCTGGAGTCTGCACGAGGACACGATCCATCACCGGCGCTTCTGCGGCGAGGGAGAGTTTGATGTGCGGGGCTTCGTTCAGGGCATGCAGAAGGCGGGCTACACCGGCCCTTGGGGGATCGAAGTTCTGTCCGCGGAACTGCGGACGCGGCCGCTCGAGGAGCTGACGACGCGCGCGTTTCAGACGACGATGGCGCAGTTTCAAACATAACCGCATGAGCCAAAATCCTGTCCCTCCGAACTCCAAACACTGGCCGTGGCCGGAAGCGCTCGACGCGCTGGTCGCTGCGCCGGCCCACCATCAACTGTTGCTGGAAGACCAGCGGGTGCGCGTTCTTCACACCCGGATTGCGGCAGGAGATGTAGTTCCGCTGCACACTCATCGCTGGGGTGGGCTCGCGTACGTCCTGAGCTTCAGCCATTTCATCCGGCGCGGTGAGAGGGGCGAGATTCTGTTCGATAGCCGCCAGGCGGGAGAGCCGCCGAAGCCCCCTTGTGCGCAGTGGATGCAATCACTGCCGCCGCACACGGTGGAGAACCTGGGACCGTTGGAGATGAGCATCATCATTATTGAGCTCAAGATTGAGGTCTAAGACCTCGGGCAGTTTGAAAACGTGTTTGCGCACGTGATCGTTGTAAGCAAAACACAGGAAATGACTTGCGAGATAGAACGGACGTTCGATAGAATTTGTCGCATGCCTTCGTTCAAACAGGTCGATACCCTGGCTTATGAGAGAGAACGACTACTTGGATCGCAAGATTGAGACTGCGCCGGCGAAGGAGACCGCTAGTCTGCAGCAAGCCCTCCTCGCGAGGCAACTCGACTACCTGTTCGCGCGGTCCGAGTTCTATCAGGAAAAGTTCCGTGCCGCCGGGATTCGTCGCAAGGACTTTCGCAGGTTGCGCGACTTGGCTCGTTTCCCCTTCACGACCAAGGAAGAATTGCGCGCGAGCCAGGCGGAGCATCCGCCTCTGGGACGCCACATCGCCGCCGACTGGCGTGATGTGATTCGCGTTCATAGCTCGACCGGCACCACCGGCAAGCCCAGCTTCGTCGGAATCACGCGCCGCGATGCAAAGGTATGGACGAGGCTCACGGCGCGATCGTTCTACACCCAGGGTCTTAGGAGAACCGATGTTGTGGTTCACGCGGCGGGTCTCACGCTGTTCGTGGCGGGATTGACTTCGAAGGATGCAATCGAATCGGTGGGCTCGGTGTTTGTTCCGCTGGGTACGGGCGCGTCGGAGAAGGCGCTGAAGATCATTCCGATGCTGGGTGTGAACGCGATGCATTGCACGCCGTCCTATGCCGCGTACTTCGCCGATTTTGTGCGCCGGGAAGCGGGCATCGATCCGCGAGAGCTGGGATTGAAGAAACTGTTCTGCGGCGCCGAGCCAGGGGCGGGAATCCCTGCGATACGTGCCAAGCTGGAGCAGGACTGGGGCGCGCGCGTTACGGAAGGATTGGGCAATGCCGACATGGCGCCCATCATTTTCAGTGAATGCGCGGAGCAGTCTGGGATGCACTTCAACGGGCCGGATTATGTGGTCGTGGAGATCATTGATCCGGGCATTGATCCACAGAGCATTGATCCGAAGAGCAGCGATCCGCAGACCGGCGAGAGTCTTCCGCACGAAGCAGGCGTAACGGGAGAACTGGTGTACACGAGTTTGCAGCGGGAGTGCGTTCCCTTGCTGCGTTTTCGCACACGCGACCGGGTTCAGGTGTTGGGTACTACTTGTGCGTGTGGCCGTACGGGTTTCAAACTCCGGTGCATCGGACGTACCGACGACATGCTGATCGTGCTGGGGGTGAATGTCTTTCCCTCGGCGATCAAGGATGTGGTTTCGAGTCTCTATCCGGCGACGAACGGGGAAATTCAAATCGTGCTGGACAAGCCAGGGCCCGGAGTCGTGCCGCCGCTGAAGCTTGTGGCGGAGTGTAGCGGCGAACCGGCGGCTTCGGCTGCGCTCAAGTTGGCGATTGAGCGCAAGATCAAAGCGATGCTGAGCATTTCGGCATCGGTTGAACTGGTGCGCGCAGGTGCGCTGCCGCGCTACGAGATGAAAGGGCAACTGGTGAAACGGACGTACGAGAACAAGACGGCAGTTGCTGCCGAGGCGCTGCGGCCTTAGAGATTCAGTTGGGAATGGTCAGTTTTCTTTGCGCGGTTTTCTTGTGTGGGAGCAGAACCGATTATGTTTATGAATCGCATTCGAATCCGGGTCGAGTTCGGAGATTGTGATCCGGCCAAAATCGTTTTCTACGCCAACTATTTCCGTTGGTTCGATCAGTGCACATCGGCGCTGTTTCATGCGGCGGGTCTTCCTCTAAGGCAGCTGTTCAAAGCCCATGGCATCGTCGGCATTCCGCTGGTGGAGGCGCGGGCGCGGTTCATCATCCCGTCCACGTATGGTGACGAACTGGTGGCGGAATCCTGCGTGAGCGAATGGAGAAAGAGCAGTTTTGTGATCCGTCACAAATTCCTGCGTGATGGCGTGTTGGCCATGGAGGGCTGGGAGACACACGTGTGGGCGGCCACCCATCCTACTGAGGCTCACCGATTGAAGAGCGTGCCTCTGCCCCGGGACGTGATCCGGAAACTTTCGGGCACGAGGAGCGCCCGGGACGGAAGGCGTGAGACGCACGCGGGACGGAGCAAGGAGCGGCATGCGCGAGTCTAGCGTTGGAATTGGAATTGGAGTTGTTGCCGTCGTTCTCGGTGTTCTGCTTTTCCCGGGATACAACTTCTCCACTGCGCGCGCGGCGAAGTCTGAGGCAACGGCGGCAGCCAGCGTGAGCGACGCACAGATCGTGAAGGCCGAGAGTCAGCCGGGAAACTGGCTGACCTACGGGCGCACGTATAGCGAGCAGCGCTTCAGCCCGCTGCAGGCTATCAACGACCACAGCGCAGGGCGGCTCGGCTTGGCGTGGTACTTCGATCTAGATACCCACCGCGGGCAAGAAGCCACGCCCATCATTGTCGATGGCGTGATGTACTTTTCTACCGCATGGAGCAACGTGTTTGCGCTGAATGCCGCGACCGGCGCTCGCCTTTGGTCCTACGATCCCAAAGTGCCGAAGCAGTGGGGTGCGAACGCATGCTGCGATGTGGTGAATCGCGGCGTCGCTGTCTGGCAAGGAAAAATCTACATCGGGACTCTCGATGGCCGGCTGATCGCGCTTGATGCTGCTACTGGCAAGCCAGTCTGGGAACAGCTCACGATCGACCCGCAGTGGCGCTACACGATCACGGGCGCGCCGCGCATCGTCAAGGGTAAGGTGATTATCGGCAACGGTGGCGGCGAGTTCGGCGTGCGCGGTTATGTGTCCGCCTACGACGCGCAGACGGGCAAGCTGGCGTGGCGCTTCTATACCGTGCCCGGTGATCCCTCGAAACCGTTCGAGCAACCGATTCTCGCGCAGGCCGCCAAAACATGGACGGGCGAATGGTGGAAGATCGGCGGCGGCGGCACGGTTTGGGACGCCATCGTCTACGATCCCGAGCTTGATCTTCTCTACATCGGCGTCGGCAACGGCGGACCGTGGAACGAGAAGTACCGGAGTCCGAAGGGCGGCGAGAATCTTTTCACTTGCTCCATCGTTGCGCTCAAGCCGGACACCGGCGAATACGTTTGGCACTATCAGGAAAACGCGGCGGACGACTGGGACTACGATTCATCGGAACAGATCATTCTGGCCGACATCCCCATCGACGGCAAGCACACGGAAGGTGCTGTTGCACGCTCCGAAGAACGGCCTCTTCTATGTCATCGACCGCGAGAACGGGGCGCTGATTTCGGCGAAGCCCTTCACTTTTATCAACTGGGCCACCGGCGTCGACATGAAAACGGGCCGACCGATTGAAAATGCCACTGGCGCGCTACCCCAGCGTCGACGCACCGCCGATCGTTCCCGGGCCCTTGGGCGCGCACAATTGGCAGCCGATGTCCTACAGTCCGCTGACCGGCCTGACCTACATTCCCGTCAATGAAGTCGGATTCAATTTCAAGTCGCAGGAAGATTTCGAGTTCAAAAATTCGGCGATGAATTTCGGCATCGACATGGTAGCCGCGGGCATGCCGCAGGATCCGAAGATCAAGCAAGCGATTCTCGACAGCGTCAAAGGCAAATTGGTCGCATGGAATCCGGTGCAGCAGAAACAAGCGTGGGCGGTAGAGCGGCCGGGACCATGGAATGGCGGGACGCTTGCCACGGCTGGGAATCTAGTTTTCGAAGGCACAGCCGGTGGCCGCTTTGAAGCGTATCGCGCCGATACGGGCGAGAAGGTTTGGTCGTTCGACGCGCAAACCGGAGTGATGGCAGGCCCCGTAACCTACACCGTGAAGGGCGAGCAGTACGTAGCGGTGCTGGCCGGATGGGGCGGAGTTTTCCCGCTGGTCTCGGGTGAGGTCGCGTTCAAGTCAGGACGAGTGCGCAACGTCAGCCGGATGCTGGCGTTCAAGCTGGACGGGAAAGCGAGCCTCCCGCCGCTGCCGTTGCTCGAAGAACCGGTTTTGAATCCGCCCCCGTCGACAGCAAGCGCGGAGTCGATTCATCACGGAGAGGCCGTCTACCAGCGCTTTTGCTCCGGATGCCACGGCGATGTAGCAGTCAGCGGAGGAGTGCTGCCGGATCTTCGCTACTCCAGTACGTTGGCTAATGAGCGCTGGTTCAAGATTGTTCGCGACGGCGCATATCAATCGCTGGGCATGGTGGCGTTTGGCAAGGAAGTATCGCAACAAGATGCGGATGAGATTCGCGACTACGTCATTTTCCGCGCCAACCAGAGCGTGAGCGCGGCGAAGGCTAAACCCTGAACGTTAGCCTCCGAGGTTCTCGCTAAACGTGGAGGACGCCCGTCGCTCCATTCTTGTGATCTACTTCGAATCGCGCCGTCCCAACTCCCGCTCAATGATCCGCCGTGCGTGTCACTCCCCCGGCATCGATCTTGAAATTGAGCATCTGGCGGTCTGGCCGCCGCAGAATATTTTCCTGCTGCGCTTCGAGAATCTCCGTGTCTTCGGTAAACACCGCGGCTTGACCGTCGCGAATACGAAACGTCAGGCCGCGGTCGTCGGTCTGAAAATTGCGGACCATGCCCCAGTGATACCAGGTGGAAGTTTCGCTTTCCGGAGTCATCAGGTTGACAACAATTCCGGTCACCCCTTTGGAGCGGTCGCCGTTCTCCGCGCCGGTTCCCGCCAGCGCCACTCCCACGTCGATCATGACGTTTGCGGGCAGCGTGAAATTGCAAATCTGCCAGCGGTCGCACTTCTCGAACGACCGCAGATTCGCCGCCCAGAACGGCGGTGGATCGATGTTGTGCATCCAGCGCGTGACCCGCACCGAGGTGGCGTCGGACGTCACTTTGATCGGAGCTTCGAGAATTTCGTGTTGGCCGATGCTGGAGGGATGCACGAACGTCTCGTGCGATAAGTCCATCAAGTTATCGACGAGAAGCTGGTAGTTGCACTTGAGGTGGTAAGTGCTGCCTTCGAAAACCCAGTTTGGGTCCGAGCACCAGGAGAGATCTGGAATTCGTTTCTCCTCGGCCAACGCCGGATCGCCGATCCAAACCCAGACGAAGCGATGCTTCTCGGCTACAGGATAGATACGCAGCTTGGCCTGCTTGTGAATCCCTTCCTGGCCGGGCATCCAGACGCACTGGCCACAGTTATCGAAGCGCAGCCCATGGTACTTGCAGACCAGGTGCTCGCCTTGCAAGAAGCCCTTGGAGAGCGGCAGCAGACGGTGAGGGCAACAGTCTTCGAAGGCAGAGACCGCTCCGCTCGTCTGACGATAGAGAACGATGGGTTCACCGCAGACGGTGCGTCCAAAGGGCGAGCGTTTGATCTCGTGATCCCACGCCACCGCGTACCAGTAGTCTTGCAGGAACATTGCACCCCCTCCATTCACGTTGTGGCGCGGACGGACGGGCGAGAGCCTGCCCTGAGCTTGCCGAGGGACGCCCGTCGCTCCATCTCTTCATCGCTTCATCGCCTTATAGTCCGGCGTCGTATGGATCGCCGGCCGTGGTGAAGAAGTTGATGCTTACCGTCGCCAACTCCGACGGTGGAAACTTCGCTTGGAATCGCGGATCGGCTTTCAGGCCAGCTTCTTTGGCAGCATCCAGAAACACGGGCAACTCTACGAGATATTGATCGGAGAACCCATGGGTCCCGTCGTAGGCCACAGCCGGCGTTTTGGACAAATTCGCCGCCGCGACTTCCGGAGGCAGCGTGTGCAGTTCCAGCGCCAGCAAGCCGAACCGTCCTACATAGGGTGCCCACCGCCGCAAGTGGCGGGTCAAATTTTCTTCCAGCTCGTCACACGCAATCTCGTCCCCGAGGTGGGCGAAGGCTCCGGTAGATTTCCCTGTGCGCGCTCCTCCGGCATAATTCGCGGGCGGAATGTACGGCCGGTTGTGGTCGAGGAAGGAACGCACGTGGAGCAGATCGTGGACGTCCAGGTCCAGGCCCTCGAGGTCGCTCGCGAGTTGCGCCGGCCGGTTAATGTCGCCCGGGATTATGTGATAGACGGGAATGCCAGCTTTCCGTAGCGTTTGCTTGGCTACCCGGCGCGCCACCTTGTTGAAATCGGCGCCGATAAGGATTAAAGGATGCTTCTCGAGCACCTTGCCGCGTTCGGTTTTGTTCTTCACCGCGGAGTACAAGTGTTCGAGAAGACTCCCGTCGCCGCAGCCCATGTCGCAGATGCCTCGAGGCTGCAGATTTAGTGGACGGTTAAAGATGTCGACGATGATCTCATCTACTTTCTTGAAATACGTGCGGTGTGCACCGCCGCTGCCCCAGACGTTCATGCCGCGGTTGACGAGCAGTTCCACTCCACTTTCGTCCATGCGCGGGATGTGCGAATTGCCGAACAAGAGAGTGCTCACATTGTCGAAGAGCGGGAGATAGGAGACAGTGACTCCATAGGACGTCGCAATCTGGGCCGCGTAACGGCCGCACGCGGTCAGACTCACGGAATTCTTGTCGCGCGCGATCGATTCCAGTGCAACCCAGCCCTGCGCGGCCAGCAGGTCGAGGATGCAGGTCAGGCTGGCGCGATTCGCGGCAATGGCATTGAGGTCCACCGGCTGCCGCTCGAGTTGAGCCAGAATTTCAGCGCGCGCCAAGGCAACCATGGCCGGGCCGATGAGCATGCCATCGAGGTGTTCGCGAATTTGATTTCGCACCCGCCCGACCACGGGGTCGGCGTCAGGTTGCAGGCCCCATCGTTCTTTCGACCGGCGAATCAGTTCCTGCAGCGACGGGAGGACGGGGCGGTCGGATGCTCCGAACAGAAAATCCTCCAGGAAAACCGCCTTCGCAACAAAGGAGAGCACTTCGCCGTAAAGAAGTGGCGCCGTGCTCACCGCGACTCTGCCCTCCGCCGTCAGTGCGTAACGCGGAGCGCGTCCGGTTTCGACTTGCTGCTTCAGCCAGCCGCACGATGCCAGCAGGCGTAACGCGACTCGCAAGTAACCGCGATTGGCACGAGTTTCTTGTGCGACCCGGTCGAAATCCACCCACTCGTCGCCGGAGCCGAAGAGTTCGAATACGCGCCGGTCCCACAAGGCTTTCACGGTGGGTGCCAGGACAACACCAGCGAGGTGACCAAATACGATGGCGCGAACCTGTGCCTTTTCTTCTTCGCCGATGGATGAGGTTGTCGGTGGCATAAATCACAATCACATCTCTGTTGCAAACTTATTGGTTACGACTTTAGGCTCTGCCCTCGAACAGATCTCTTCCCTCGACCAGCGCTCGCATCTTGCGATCCGCCACACTGCGTTGCAGCATCCAGAATCCGCAGTCGGGATGGACATAGCGCAAACGCTCCGCACCCAGCGTCTTCACCACGCGCTCGATGCGCGAGGCCACGAGGTCGGGTGTTTCCACTTCGTTGTCTTTGATATCGATCAGGCCGATGCCGAGTGCGATTTTCGGATCCAGATCGGTGAAGACCTCGAGCTCGTCATAGCCCCGCCGCGCAAATTCGAGCACCAGATGGTCGGCATGCAGCGAATTGAGGAAGGGAACCAGATCGCGCCAAAAGCCGCGCAGCACCGGCTGTCCACCGTAGTTGCCGAAGCAGATGTGCACGGCGCGCTCGTTCAGGACGCCGTCCAGCACTTGGTTGATCGCTTCCGCTGCCCAGGATGAATCCTGCGGGTAGCCGGCGATGCAGGCTTCATCGAGCTGTACAGCATCGGCTTCAATGGATTCCAACTGGCGACGCAGCACGGCGGCCAGATCCATGGCCAAGTCGGGAATGTCTTTGTAGTAGCAGTTGGTCACCATGCGCGACAACATGTGGGGGCCGGTACAAGTGAACTTCAGCGGCATTTTCGTGAGCGGGGCGACAAACTCGTAGTCTCGGGGCAGATTCAGCGTGCCCTCGCCGATTTTGCCGGCCACCATGCCTGCGGTCAGCAAGCGAGCCGACGAGGCGCGATCGGAATTGAAGCGGTCGAAATCGGAGAGCGCAAAATGGCTGCGGATGCCTTCCATTTGCGAGACGAAATAGTCCACCATCCCGTTGGTCTCTGGATGGCTGGGGTTGAAGCGCATGAGTTCCCCGTCGCTCAGCAGGTCCAGACCGGCGAGTTCTTGCGTTTTCAACACCGCCATCACCGCATCCCGAAGAACCAGCCGCGAAGTGTTACCGACCAGCCACGAAGGTACCGGATAACTTCCCACGACAGTAGCTTTGATATTCGGATTCATGTCGACTCCCGCCCCGCGGTGCAGCTGCCGTTTGGAGCGTCATCATACTCCCGAGCAGCGCGCGTTTGTAAAAGGCACTTCAAAGTAACCAAATAAGGGCACGGAAAAGTAACCAACTATCTCGCAACATACCACCTCCAAGGATAATAGTTTTCACTTGTGGTCTGGCTCGGACTTCGATACAGTGTTGCCCGTTTCGTTGCCCTCGTCGACCACCGCGAGGAAAGGTGAGGCGGTCGGGCCTTGTTGTCGAACCATGTTGTTTCGGTGATACGCCGTTCGTGGAGGTAGTCGTGTACCGCAGCGATGTAGTCGGCAGTCTCTTGCGTCCCGCGTATCTCAAGGAAGCCCGCGACCGGTTCGCAGCGGGAAAGCTGGCGGACGCCGCGTTCAAGCAAGTGGAAGATCGGGCGGTCGATGAGTGCATCGACCTGCAGATTCGTGCCGGTATGGAAGTGGTCACCGACGGCGAAGTACGCCGCTACGCTTTCTACGGGCACTTGATTGACGCCGTCGAAGGATTCGACAAACTCGGCGGCTGGGCAATTCCGTTTCGGGATGAGAAGGGCGAGCAGTTAGTCCTGCAGCGCCCGGTGGTCGTTTCCAAGCTGCGTCGGAAGCGACCCCTCTGCGCCGAAGAATTCACTTACGTGCGCGCGCGCACCAAGCACCCCGCCAAGACCACCATGATCAGCGCGCAGCAGGCCGCAGCTTACTACGACAGCAGAAAATCCACCGGGGCTTATGCGACCGTCGACGCCTACCTCGCCGATTTGGTCGACATCCTGCGCGATGAAGTGGCAGAGTTGATTCGCCTGGGCTGCACTTACATTCAGATCGACTCGCCGCAATACACCGCACTACTGGATCCGGAGTTGCGGGAAGGGTACAGGCAGCGCGGCAATGATCCCGACCGTCTGCTGGATTTGTCGATTGAAATGGACAATGCAGTAATCGGCGATCATCCTGGCATCACCTTCGGGCTGCACCTCTGCCGCGGCAACAACCAGAGCAAGTTCTACGCCGCCGGCGACTACGGCCCGATCACCAAAGTGTTTCGCAATACGAAGTTCCAGAGATTCTTGCTGGAGTATGACGACGAGCGCTCCGGTGGTTTCGAACCGCTGCGCCAGGTGCCAACAGACCGCACGGTCGTACTCGGTTTGGTGAGTTCCAAGAAACCAAACCTGGAAAGCAAGGACGAACTGAAGAAACGGATTGAAGCCGCCTCCGCATTTATTGCGCTGGAGCGGCTAGCCCTCAGCCCGCAGTGCGGGTTTGCCTCCACCATCGAAGGCAACGCCGTGACGGTTGCGGACCAGGAAGCAAAGCTGCGCCTGGTGGCCGAAACGGCGCAGGAAGTGTGGGGCAAGTCCGTTCCACTGGCGCACAGTGCTTGAAGTGGTCGAGGGGGCTTGCGGCCTGAGTTGACTGGGTGGGGTTGGATCAAGGATAAGGGATCCGGTTGTGAGGTAGCTCAAACGTAAACTGTGTGGCGCAAGGGCCGTTTTAGCCCTTGAATCGAACGGACGTTCGCTCGAATGACAGGAGGTCTATGAAATCAAGTAGGTTATCTGTCTGCTTGTGTGGCCTTTTCCTAGCCTTGGGGATGACTCAATATGCAACGGCCCAGGCCACTGTTAGCTATGCACTGCTGAATGGAACGGTGACCGATGAGGCGGGGCGGACCATCGCCAAGGCCACGATCACGGTCCGCTCACTGGACACCAACCAGACCTTCACCGCTGTGTCGAGCGACACCGGGTTTTACGCGCTGCCCGGCCTGCCGCCAGGGCGTTACGAATTCGCTGTGAGCTCTGCTGGCTTCGGGAAATACACGCGCACCGGCATGGAGTTGACGGTCGGGCAAACTGCCACCCTCAACGTAACTCTCAAGGTGGCTGGGGTCAAGGAAGAGGTTGAGGTTAGCACCGAAGCCCCAGCGGTGGAGACGACCCGCTCCGAGGTGAGCCAGGTCATCGACACCCAGCAGATTACAGATCTGCCCATCAGCGGCCGGCTGTTTACTGACTTCGCTCTGCTCGCGCCCAGTGTCGCGACCAGTCGAACCAGTCTTGGAACGACCTTCACTGAGTTCGAGATCACCCAAATCTCCTTCGGCGGCATGCGCTCGTTCAGCAATGAGATCACGGTGGACGGCGCCGATTTCGTCAACACGATTAGCGGTGTGCAGCGCGCCACGCCCCCGCAGGATTCCGTGCAGGAGTTCCGCGTCGTGAACAACAGTTTCGGAGCGGAATACGGCCGCGCGCTCGGCGGCATTGTCAACATCGTGACCAAGTCTGGCACCAACCAGATTCACGGTTCGGTGTACGACTACCTGCAGAACAGCTACACCGACGCACGCTCGCTGCTGCAGCCGGCGCCGTTACCCGATGAATTGCGAGAGAATCAGTTTGGTGGTACCCTCGGCGGCCCGATCAAGAAGGACAAGACGTTCTTCTTCCTGAACTATGAGGGGCGGCGACGCGGTGCGTCTCCCACCTACGCCCCGGATCTGTACAACAACATCACGGCCATCGATACGGCCAAAAGCTACCTGGGCCTTTCGCCCGAGGGTTGCGATCTTCCGCCTGCGCAATGCACGGGCTCGGACTTCTCCTATCTTCAAGGGGTTCTGAAGACGGTCAACAACGACTACGGCTTTGCGAAACTCGATCATCAGATCAACAACAATAATCGCTTCGCGTTGCGCTACGTCGTGGAGGATGCGCGCGATCTCGGAGAACTGATCGGCAACACGGAAGATGGCGGCGGCATCGGTGTCCCGAGCGGAGCGCGTAATCTCTTCATCCGCGACCAATCGCTGGTGGGTACGTTGAACTCGGTGCTCAGACCGAACCTGGTCAACACAGTGCTCGGACAGTACTCAAGACGCCACTACAACTTCCCCGGAGCCACCGGCGAACCGAATCTGGACGTAGTCAACGACTTGAGTTTTGGACACAACTTCGGAACCTATGACGCGATCTACGAGAGCCGGGCACAATTCGCCGACTCCATTTCCTGGGTCAAAGGCAACCACGTCGCCAAGTTTGGATTCGACGGCAATTACGTTTGGAGTTACAACAACTATCCGGGGTTCACTCCAGAGCGCATACTCATCCCGAACCTCGACTGCCTGTACCAGCTTGCTGATACAGTCAACCTGTTGGCGCCCCCGGCTCGACCCCCACCACCGGCACGTATGGAACGATTCCTGAGAACTGCACTGCGCTTCAGCCCGGAGCGAACGGGTTGGAAACCATTTACTTTGGACTTGCCGTTCCGCGAAGCGGTTTTGTGAACGGTTACCAGCCCCTTCCCCCGACCGGCGGTGGATTCGGCAGCGGCTGGCCGAATGCGTTTCCGACCAACCAATACTCTAACTACGCTTACACTCTCAACCACGGCTACTGGGGATTCTTTGCACAGGATCAGTGGCGCTTCACTCCCAAGTTAACTTTCAATTACGGCTTGCGCTGGGATTTCGAATCGGGATTGTCGAGCACCGCCAACCCCGACTACCGGGCGTTTCAACCGCGCATCGGATTTGCTTACTCGCCGGACTCGAAGACCGTCATTCGCGGCGGGTTCGGGACATTCTTCGATCGCAATAACCTGACTTTCTTTTTCACGACCGGAAACCAGAAGGCGCTCCCCGGCTACCTCTGCAATCCCCCGGGCGCAGATCCCAGTTGCAAGGCAAACGGATTTTCGCAGGGAGTGGTTGCTCCGATGATCCACACCGGAGCGCAGAACGGCGGCTGGCAGTTGTCTGCTACCCCTGGGTTTCCGGCCACGCCTTCCCTCCCTTGCTTTGTTTTTGGTTATCCCTCTAGTATTCTGCTCGCAGCTTCCAACCACCCTCAGCGTCGAAACTTTCCAAGCCCTCCAAATCCTTGCTGCCGGTCCCAATGCTTATCCTCCACAGAGTCTGACCGGGCCTTGCACAGCTACCCCCTTTACGGGGATGCTGAACGGAGCCTGCGGCGTCGGCGCAGGGGGCATCCAGCGTAACGGCCGACTCCCGTATGCCGAGCAAGGTAGCCTCCAGATCGATCGCCAAATCGGGAAGGGTCTCACGATCGAGGCGGGTTACCTCTTCGTGGGGGCCCACAAGCTGGTTCGGGGTAACAACATCAATATAGGGTGCCCCTACGGAACGCAAAAAGCCAACAATCCCTACTATGCGCAAGGGATCCTCGATCCGAGCGGCTCGCTCACTGCGTGCACCGGGACACCCGTTCTTGGGCCATTCGGCCTGGGCCCGTTTTTCGATTATCTAGGTCCCGCAGCCAATCCCAGCCTCCCGATCTTCAATCCCCTCGCTCCCGTCAATCCCAGCGGGTTGGAATTTGGTGTGCCCGGTTTAATGGCCAATGGACAACCGACTCCGCCGACGCTAAGCGCCGGGCTTTTGGACTACAACAACAACGTCGCCAACGCGGTCTACCACGGGCTGACGTTGACCGCGATCGAGCGCGTGAAGTATTTCCGGATGACCGCCAACTACACGTATTCCCACACCATCGACAACGGGAATTTCACGACCTTTATCAACCTCCCAGTCAACCAGTACGACTACGCTAACGAGCGGGCCAACTCCAACCAGGATCTTCGCCACCACCTTGTGACGAATTTCACTGCGACCGCGCCCGAGCACAGTTTTCTCCGCAACTTCGAACTCAGCAGCATTATCAACCTGCAATCCGGCCGCCCCTTCACCTTGTTCGCCGGAGAAGGTGTGTTCGGCGATATCGCCGATTTGAGCACGGATCGCGTGGGTGGCGCTCCCGTCAATGGAACCTGTACCTCCGTCACGAACTGCGGGACGACCGTCAGACGAAATACCTACACCGGCGCCCCGCTCTACTCCTGGGATCTGCGCTTGTCGCGGAATTTCACGGTGAGCGAGGGCAAGGTCCTCGACTTGAGTGTCGATTTTTTCAATCTGCTGAATCATCCGAACATAGATGAAGTGAGTTCGGTATACGGCTCTCCGGTCTTCTGCGGGGCCAGCCCCGCCATACCCAAGCACTACAACGACGCGGCCACCCGCGCCATCCAGCAGGGCGCGGTGTCTTGCGCCTCGCAGCAGGCAACAGGAAATCCGGGGGCCTGGCTCGCCGACGGGCTTGTGCCGGTCCCGATTCCCAATTCTCCGACTGCGACGTTCGGCCTGCCGAGAACCATGTTCAACCCGCGGCAGTTGCAGTTCTCGTTGAAGTTTTCGTTCTGAGGGGGCATCACACACTGGCCGTTCGATCCTGAGCGGCTAGCGTGGCTGTCGTTTCTATTTTAGCTTTCTAATGCATGCATGGTCGCGCGAGAATGCCGTGTGAAACCCAACCCGCGTTTGACCACTGGAGGAATCTATGGGCATACGATATTTCGCTTGTTTGGTGACACTGGCTTTTGCCAGCGTGATGGTCGTCACGGCACAAGAAGCAAAAACTGAAGTGAAGCACGGTACGGCGCCGGTAACCTCGCCCGCATCCGGCAAGGAAATGTTCCTGAGTTACTGCGCCTCCTGCCACGGTAAGGACGCGAAAGGCGATGGACCGGCCGCAGCCTCGCTCAAATCACTGCCCGCCGATTTGACGGGCCTGGCAAAGCGCAATGGCGGGAAGTATCCTTCGGACAAGGTGACCAGCATTTTGCGCGGACAAGCCAATCTGGTACCTCACGGCGATCAGGAAATGCCAGTGTGGGGCCCGGTGTTCTGGAAAATGAGTGGAGGGCACGAAGAAGTCGTACAGCAACGCATCGCGAATCTGAATAAGTATCTGGAATCGCTGCAGGTGAAGTAGGTCCTGGCGTTGGTTCCTGGTGCAATTCGAGGTGCAATAATTGTGTGGAAGCGGGCGCTGCCTCGCTTGGACGGGGCGAATCCCCGTCCCCACGCAAGCAGGATCAAAACCCGAATACATCCGTTGTGAAGCTGCCCTAGCCTCCCCACTTCCAATCCTGGAAACGGCGCCTCAGTTCTGTCTTCTGCAGTTTCCCGGTGGACGTATGTGGCAACTCCTCGACAAACACAAATGCATCCGGCAACTGCCACTTGGCGAACTTCGGCGACAGGAAGTCGCGCAACGCTTCCGGAGACAAGGTCGCACCATCCTGCGCCACGATCACCGCCACGGGCCGCTCCTGCCACTTGGGATGGGCGACGGCAATCACCGCCGCTTCGCGAATTTCCGGATGCGCAACAAGAGCATTTTCCAGGTCGACGGAACTAATCCATTCGCCGCCAGACTTGATCAGGTCTTTCGTACGGTCCACGATTCTTAGATAGCCTTCGGCATTCACCGTTCCGACATCGCTGGTGCGGAACCATCCGTCTTTGGTCCATTTGTCGTTCTCCGCCGGCAGATTGTAGTAGCTGGCGGCTACCCAGGGCCCGCGCAGTTGTACTTCCCCCATGGTTTCTCCGTCCCATGGAACTTCGTCCATTCGACCTTCACCCTGCTCGCTGACGACTCTTCTCTCCACGAATGGAACCGGGATTCCGGCTTGCGCTTTGATTTCGCATTTCTTTTCCGCCGGCCAACTCTGCATGTGCGCTTTGATTTGGCTAGTTGTAGCTTGTGGACTGCTCTCGGTCAGCCCCCAGCCCTGCACCATGTTCCATCCATGCTGCCGCAGTTTCTGGATAAGCGCGAGTGACGGCGCCGCTCCGCCAATGAGAATTCGCATGGGCGGTAGCTTCCACTTGCCGGGATTGTGGTCCAGACACTCCAGAATGCTGTGCCAGACAGTAGGCACGCCCCCGGCGACGGTGACACCCTCTTTTTCGCAAAGCTCCAACAGGCTCTCGGGCTTGAGGTGCGGGCCGGGAAGAACCTGCTTCGACCCCACCAGCGTTGCGGCATACGACAGCCCCCAGCCGTTGACATGAAACATGGAAACAATCGGCAACACGGTGTCGGCGTTACAGATGCCAAAATTGTCCACCGTAGTGAGAAGAAACGAGTGCAGCATCACGGACCGGTGCGTGTACACGACTCCCTTCGGAACACCAGTCGTGCCCGAGGTGTAACACATACACGCGGCTTCGTTTTCGTCGAGATCGGGATAACGGAAACTACCGGAAGCGGTGCTCAGAAACTTCTCATAATCTCCCAGCCCCGATGCGGTGCCACAGCCCGACCACCCGACCACGATGACGCGCTCAAATTGAACCGAGTCCCGAATCTTTTCGAACAACGGGAGTAGAACGTCGTCGACGATCAGGAATCGGTCGTGCGCATGATTGGCTATGTAGGTGATCTCTGACGGCGCCAGCCTCAGGTTCAGCGGGTGCAACACGCCGCCGGCGATGGGGATGCCAAAGTAGGCTTCCAGATGAGCGTGATGGTTCCACATCAGAGTTGCGACACGATCGCCGCGCTCCAGACCCGCTCTCTGCAGGGCTTCCGCCAGAGCGCGCGCTCGCCGGTACAGGTCGGCATAGGTGTAACGATGGAGCGCCTGATCTGGCCGCCGGGAAATGATCTCAGCAGTGGGAAAAAATTTGCCCGCGCGCTCCAGGCTGTGAGAGAGCGTCAGCGGATAATGCATCATGGTTCCTTGCATGCGATTCCTTATTCATCAGGGTGCAGCACCTCTGAGCCAAGGCTTCTGAAAGTCAGCGGTTACAGGTTCTTGCCATATAAGAAGGACGATGCGTAAGATGGAGCCGATATAACGAACGTTCATTCGAACACTAAATATGAGCCCAACATCGCCACTGCCCGACTCCACCGTTGCCAGCTCTGACAGCCGTTACGACCGCCAACTAGCGAAAATCGTAGAACATGCGACCGCAATTTTCTACGAAAAAGGATACGAGGGCGCTTCCATCCGCGACCTGTCCCGAGCGAGCGGGATGTCTTTGGCGGGCCTTTATTACTACTTCGAGTCCAAGGAAAAACTGCTCTATGTCATCCAGAGACATCTCTTTCTCTCGGTCATGGACCTCGTCCGCGAACGTCTAAAGGAGGAAAGCGATCCCGAGCAACGCGTTCGGGTTTTCATTCTCACGCATCTCGAATACTTTCTCGCCAATCCGAAATCGATGAAGGTGCTTTCGCACGAAGACGACGTGCTCAAGGAAGAACTAGGCGCAGACATAGCCAACCTCAAGCGGCAGTATTACCACTGCTGCGCAGACCTGGTCGATGCGCTGAAGTCTGCCAAGGGTCTGCAGTTCAACTCCCGCGTGGCTGTGCTGTCGCTGTTCGGAATGATGAACTGGATCTACACCTGGTACAACCCGAACGTCGACGGCGACGCGAAGGTCCTGGCCCACGAAATCGGAGATGTATTCTTGGGCGGGATTTATGCGACATCGGCTCCCCAGCAAACCTGACTTCCGTTCCAGCAGTCAATGTCGCCTAACATTGCCCTGTTATCATCTCTCTTATGTGGATGAAAGAGAATGAATTTTCTGTAAAGCTGGGCGGAAACACATACATCAACACGCCAGTCCTGATTTCATACCAGGGAACACCGCTGTTCACGGTCTCCCGCAATGAAGGCGGTTATCTTGCCATTGACTTTGAGGTCTACGACGCAAGTCGGCACAAAATCACCTCCGTGAAAAAGAACAAGATCTATCCCCATAAAGACCACAAAGCGAACTATGCCCTAGAAGGCGCAGCTGGTACGGGAGACACGCTCGCCCTGATCGACAAAGATACCGGAAAGTCCATCGTCGAAATCAAGAGACGCAGCGCTGCAACAGAGGAACTTGATGTGTCAGTTTCCACATTCCTCCCTAATGGCACCCTGTTGCTCCTTGGTCCCGACTCCAGCAATATCAAGGGAAATCAATTTACGGGATGCACCTTCAAGAACTCCAATGTTGGCATCCTTATCGGCTAGTCTCCGTATTCAACCTCTTTTCTAGTGGATTGCTGAAGTGTTCTCCACCAGCATGGCGATACCTTGCCCACCTCCGATGCAGGCCGAGGCGATTCCGTAGCGCGCGTTCGAGCGCTTCAACTCCCGAGCTAGTGTGATTGCCAGCCGGACTCCAGTGGCTCCGAGCGGATGCCCGATGGCGATCGCGCCTCCGTTGACGTTGAGCTTGTTACGGTCGAGGCCAAGCTCGCGCTGGCAGGCGAGAACCTGCGCGCCGAAGGCCTCGTTGATTTCGAACCGATCGATTTGCGCCAGGCTCAGGCCAGCCAGGTCCAGCAGAGCTTGGATTGCCGGTACTGGCGCGATGCCCATGATCTCTGGGCGGACGCCAACCACGGCACCAGCCACCACGCGCGCTAAAGGTTCCTTCTCGTGCCGCTTCAAATACTCGCTGGAAGCCACCAGGGCCGCCGCCGCACCGTCTACGATGCCTGAACTGTTCCCCCCGGTCTGCACTCCGCCAAATACTGGTTTGAGCTTGGATAGAACTTCCAACGGCGAGGGCCGGATGTGAGTGTCTTCACCTAGCTTCTCGATGCCGCGTGGCAGCCTGATTCCCCGCGGTGAATAGCCCGGCAGCTCGAAGACCTCACTCGCCAGCGGCGTGATCTCGCCGCTCAGAAAGCAGGTCTTCTGTGCCGCAATGGCTCGCGCAAAGCTCTCGGCGGCGAATTCATCTACATCGCCGCGTGTGATCCCATACTGTTTCGCCAGCTTCTCGGCGGTTCCACCCATGGTTTCATTCGGACAGGGATCGAGGAGCGCCTCCCACAGGAAATCCTTGAACTCCACCTCACCCATGCGGAATCCCCCGCGGTGAGTGTAAGCGGCGATCGGGTTGCGTGACATGGACTCGGTCCCGACCACCAGCGCCAAGTTGGCTTTCGCCAGCTTGATATTGTCGGCGGCCTGAAGAATGGCCTCGACGCCAGTGCCGCAGACACGTTGCACCAAATGCGCGGGAACCTCGATCGGAACTCCAGAGTAGAGCCCGATGTGCCGCGGCAGCACGTAAGCATCAAAGGAGGCCTGGGCCATGTTCCCGGCCACCACGATGTCCACGTCGGCCGGCGGCACACTGCTTCGCCGGAAGACCTCGCGAGCCGTTTTGATCCCGAGGTCAGTGGGAGACACCAGTCCAAGAGCCGTGTTGTACTCCACGAAGGGAGTACGCACGCCGTCGAGCAGGAAGACGTCATCGTAGCTCGAAAGCAGAGCTCTGTCGCGCGAACTCATAGCGATGCTTTAGTGTCCCGAATTTCTTCGCCCACGACGGCGAGGCGCGGCAGCTGCGAATTCAGCGGTGCGCTGGTGACCGTCATCTCCACGGGAGCGCGAGACGCTTCAGGCTTTTGCGGGAGCGCTGTAGTCAAGCCATAACGGGCCCGGTGTCGAGTTCCCCATGCTGACATCAGCTTCAGAATCGGTTTCAGGCTTTCTCCATGGCGAGTGAGCGAATACTCGACGCGCGGCGGCACCTCGGCATACACCTTCCGGCGAACAATTCCGTCGCGCTCCAATTCCCGCAGGTGCTGGGTCAGCATCTTCTTGGTTAGGCCAGGGATAAGCCGTTGCAGTTCGCAGAAGCGCCGGGTTCGGCCTTCGAGATGGTACAGCAGCGGCGGTTTCCACTTCCCGCCAATGATGGAAGCCGTCAACTTCACGGGGCAATTAGAGTGATCCATCGAATAGTCCCCCGCAGGTATCTGGTTACCGAAACGTGCCTACTAGCCAAAAAGTTACTTTTGCCTAGAATTAGCCCTCGGTCCCGAAAGAATACCTGATTTGGTCTCGACTTGGAAGTGGCTGCAGCATCGGGTATCTCTGGGGACGATTCCAGCGCGAAGGCCACAGCGAGGCCAAAGAATGACCGACAAAAAGCCGGTGGTGATCTACGGCGCTAATGGTTTTTCGGGACGCCTGATAGCGGAATTTCTTCGTGAATACAATGTCCCGTTCATTGCCGCCGGACGCAGTCGCGCACGGCTTGAAGACGTGATGAAGCTCGTGCCCGGCATCGAGACCGCCAACTATGAGGTCGTCGAGACCAAGGGCTCGGTCGAGGAACTCACCGAGCTTTTTGTCGGCGCGAAAGTGGTCTGCAACACAGCCGGTCCTTTTATCTACAACGGCCCGCGAGTGATTGAAGCCGCGCTGAATGCAGGCTGCCATTATCTGGATATTGGCGGAGAACAGGCATGGGTGCGCGCCGTGGCGGAAAAATGGGGCGGCAAGTTTGCCCAGCGCGGTTTGCTTGCCGCTCCCGCCACCGCGTTCATGTCGGCGGTGAGCGATTCCGCGATTCGGATGTGCCTTGAGAGCAATCGTGGCATTGATACTCTGGAAGTGCTCACCATGTTCAAGGGCAACCCGACCTTCGGCTCGACCCAGACGATCTTCGCTGTCATTCAAACCGACGCTTATTATCTCGAGCAGAACACGTACAAACCCTGGCCGCGCGCCACACGCTACGACGTCGTCGTGCCCGGCTGCATCCAAACTCAGCTCGCGTTGGCTTGGGGTGGCTTCCCGCATCCGGTCTGGTACAAGGATCACCCGCAGGTAGCGAACGTGCGGTCGTTTGGTGGACTGCTCGACCGCCAGATTATGGAAGGCGTGGCGGCGACGGAAAAACTGTTCGAGGAGCAGATCCGTCCATTGCCTCCCGCCGAACAGGAACGGCGGCTCGGCGAGATGGCGAATGCGGTGACGGGCGGTACACCGCCGCGGGAAAACCCGCGCGAGCATCGTACGATTGATGTGATCGTCGGCCGGGGCAGCACGGATTCCGTGCAGTGTGCGGTCTTTGGCACGTGCTGCTATCGCCAGACCGCGCTCATTCAGGCTTTCGCAGCCCACAACCTGGTCCACGCCGCTCCGCGCACGGTGGGCTTCGCTTCGGCGGCGCAAGCTTTTGGCCATCGCGAAATCCTCGGCGTTCTGGAAACGCACGGTCTTTCTAAGGCGAAGCTGTCGTCGTAGTTAGTGGAGTGGACGGACGTCTCCTCGTCCAGCCTAGCGGGGACGCCCGGCGCTCCGCCTGTAAAGCAGGCAACGATGCGAGCGATCGACTATTTCGACAAGAGTGCGGATCTCCACGCCGACCGGATTGCGATCCTCGACGGGGACGCTCGCTATTCGTATGGTGAAACGCGCACCTTCAGCGAGCGCATCGCTCGCGGGATGTGGGCTCGCGGAGTCGAGCGGGAACAGCGCGCCGCCATCTACTCCCACAATCATGCCGCGGTTCTGTTCTGCATGTTAGGAATCCTGCGCGCCGGAGCCGCATGGGTCCCCATCAACTTTCGCAATGCCGCGGACGCCAACGTAGAATTCCTGAACTACTCTGAGACGGCATGGCTTTTCTATCACAGCCGCTTTCGCGAGCAGGTCGAAGAGATCCGCAAACGCGTTCCCTCGCTGTGCCATTTGATTTGTATCGACGGCACGGACGGCGGGCATCCGTCACTTGCGGACTTCATGGAACAGGGAAACGCATGCAACGATCACAATCCCGACTGGGCCGACGCCCACGGCAATCTGAATCAGATGATGGGCCTGGTTCCTACCGGCGGAACGACGGGCCCAGCGCGCGGTGTACGCGTCACCAACCTGGCCTGGGGCACGATGACCGAGATGGCCACGCGCTACTGGAAAGGTGACGGCGCTGACCCTGTCTGCCTCTGCACGGCTCCGCTCTCGCATGCCGCCGGGGTTGTTGCCTTTACGATGTTCGCTCTGGGCGGGACTAACGTCGTCTTGCCCGGATTCGACGCGGCGCAGGTGTTGCAGGCGATTGAGCAGTATGGTGTAACGCACCTCTTCCTTCCTCCTACGGCGTTTTACGCACTACTCGCCCATCCGGACGTGAGTAGGTTCAATTACTCCAGCCTGCATGTCTTTCTGCTGGCGGGTTCTCCCGTCTCGCCTGACAAGCTCAAGCAGGGTGTGGAAGTCTTCGGCCCTTGCATGTGCCAGTCCTATGGCCAGACCGAAGCGCCCATGCTGCTCACCTTTCTCGATGCGCGCACCGTCGCTGCAGCCGCAGCCGGCAAACATCCGGAACGCCTGCGCAGTTGCGGTCGGCCAACGGCGGCGGTGCGTCTCGCCATCATGGACGATGCCGGCCGCATCCTTCCTTCACACCAACCCGGAGAAATCGTAGCCCGGGGCTCGCTGGTCTCAGGCGGCTACCACAACCTGCCAGAAGCTACCGCAGAAATTCGACGCCACGGCTGGCATCATACCGGCGATGTTGGATATATCGACGAACATGGATATGTTTACATCGTCGATCGCAAGAAAGACATGATTATCAGCGGCGGTTTTAACGTCTACTGCGCGGAGGTCGAAGCGGGCGTCATGGCGCTGGCGCAGGTCCAGGAGTGCGCCGTCATCGGCGTGCCCGACGACAAGTGGGGAGAGGCGGTCAAGGCCCTGGTCGTTCTAAGAGACGGCCTGAAGCAAGGCGCGCTCACCGAGAGTCAGATCATCGCTCACTGCAAGGCCAAACTGGGGGGCGTGAAGTCTCCCAAGTCGGTGGAGTTCGTGGCGGAAATCCCCAAAACTCCAGCCGGGAAGTTCGACCGCAAAGCAATGCGCAAACAGTTTTGGACAACGGTGGATCGCGAAGTTCATTGACGCAATCGGCGATTTGGAAATGCAGGGCGGAGGCATCGTCATTCTTACGACGTTGAAAGTCCCAAAGACTGGCGGGATACCTACAACAAAAGCCAGCGTGTTGCGCTGGCTCAAGAGCGAGGGAGATGCTGTGCGCGTGGGCGAGGCGATCGTGGAATTGGAAACGGAGAAGGTGAGCTACGAACTGGAGTCTCCGATTGCAGGCGTGCTGCTTAAAATTGTTGCGGGAGAAAGCGTCCAAGTTCCGGTGGGTGGACCCTTATGTCATATCGGTCAGCCGGGCGACTCAGTCCCTGCGGCGAAGGAGTGATGCGATGCCAAACAATAACGTCCTTGGGAAAGACCGGATGATCTGGATCTACATCCAGATGACCCGGATTCGTGAATTCGAAGAGCACGTCAAGCGCACCTTCCTCGAACATCCCGGAGCCATGCGCGGCCACACTCATCTTGCCGATGGCGCGGAAGCTTCGATTGTAGGAGCGCTCGCCACCCGTAACGCCGAAGACTTCGCGATGCCCACCTATCGTTGCCACGCTCAGCCGCTCGTGCTCGGCACATCGTCGAAGAAAATGATGGCTGAACTTTATGGCCGGAAAGACGGGCTGTGCAAGGGTTTTGGCGGCTCCATGCATCTTGCCGATCCCGAACACTACTTCCCCGGAACATCGGCCATCGTCGCTCAAAGTATTGCCCATGCCGCGGGCGTCGCTCTGACGGCTCAGGTCAAGAACACCGGACAGATCGTTTACTGCTTCTTCGGAGATGGGGCGAGCAAGCAAGGAGCATTCTTTGAGACGCTCAACCTGGCGGCGCTCTGGAAACTGCCCGTCGTGTTCATCCTGGAGAACAACGAATACCAGGCGTACACGCACGTCAGCCTCGAAGACGCGAATGCGCAAGCTGGTGATCCGCTATCCCAGAAGGCGGCCGCGTTCAGCATCCCAGGCACGACCGTTGATGGAACGGATCCGCTGCTGGTGTACGAAGTAGTCGCTAAGGCCGCGGAACGGGCGCGTGCCGGACTTGGGCCGAGTCTTATTGAGTCGAAGTTCTACCGGCTCAGTGCGCATGGCAACGCCATCACCGTGCCTCCTGTGCCTACGCAGTTTCCCGAGCACGAAGCCATCGGAGTGTACGGCAACAAAGCGGAGTATCGGACGGCCAAGGAGCAAGACCCGATTCCGCGATTCCGCGCACGGTTGCTGAGCCAGGGCATCCTCACGGAGGGAGAACTCCAGCGATTCGATGACAGCGCGCGCGCAGAGATGGACGATGCCGTGCAGTTCGCACTCGCCAGTCCGCACCCCGCGCCCGAAGAAGCCACTAACTACGTTTACGCTTAGGAGGTCCAATTCCAATGCCCAAGGAAATGATGTACGGAGAAGCAATGGCCGTCGCGATTGCCGAAGAAATGCAGCGCGATGCCAACGTAGTTTTCTACGGTCAGAACATGGCCATGACCGAGCGCGATCCCATGCTGAAGATGTTCGGCAAAAGCCGCGTTCGCATTGCACCCATCTCCGAAACCGCCGAGATTGGCATTGCCGTGGGCGCCGCCGTTACAGGATTGCGTCCCATCGTCGAGCTTTGGATGAGCGAGTTCATGCTGGTGGCCATGGACCAGGTGCTCAACGAGGCTCCCCGCTTGCGCTACATGTCGGGAGGACAGGTGAAAGTTCCGCTTGTGCTCAAAGCCGGTTACGGATTCGCCGCTGGCTGGGCTGGGCAGCACTCCAATTGTCTCTATCACACCATGATGGGAATTCCAGGGCTGAAAGTGGCGCTTCCCTCCACGCCCGCCGATGCCAAGGGACTGATGGCAGCGGCCATTCGCGATGACAACCCGGTCGTGTATCTCCATCACTACATGCTGACCCTCGATACCGGCGAGGTGCCCGAGGGCGAGTATGTCGTGCCCTTCGGTGTTGCTGACATCAAGCGCGCCGGCAGCGACGTTACGATCGTTGCTACCGGATGGATGGTCAAGAAATCACTGGCTGCAGCCGAGCAACTGGGGCGCGAAGGCATCAGCGCCGAAGTGATCGATCCGCGAACGCTGGCGCCTCTTGATGTGAACACCATTATCAAGTCCGTGAAGAAGACGGGTAGGCTGGTGTTGGTCGATCAGGCTCCGCGTCATTCGTCGGCGGCTGCAGTGATTGCTGCTGAAGTAGCGGAAAAGGGCTTTGAGCATTTACGCGCGCCGATCGTCATGGTGACAGCTCTTGATGCGCCGGTACCCTACAGCGAGCCCCTCGAAAGCTACCTGCTCCCGAATGAAGACAAAATCGCCCATGCGGTCCGATCAGTCGTCACGGAGCGGGTGCGAGCAAGCGCCTAAGAGGCTGCGGAAAAGTGTCCCTCAAACTGAGCCGCTACCAAGCTTGGGTCCACCCCTACCCCCACCCCTCCTGCGACGGTCTTTTGGAATCAAAGACTTGGCGGTTAGCTTTTCCCAGGTCTTTGAGGAATAAGGACTTACTCGTAAAGTATTTCTAAATCAAAGACTTAGCTCGCTGGGCTTACGATGGATCCGGTTGTTCCCGCTTCCCCACCCCTACCCCCCCCTCCAGTGGTCTTTTAGAATCATAGAGTTAGGAACAAATCGCGCTAGGTCCAGGGGTTTAAAGGACTTACAGGCAAAGTATTCTGGAATAAGGAGTTAA
>CAVSWK010000024.1:0-141764 GCA_963731525.1 uncultured Acidobacteriaceae bacterium | reverse complement strand
CGATGGCCAGCGGCCATTACCTGGTGATGGTGGCTGCAGGCCCGGGCCCCTGCTAGCCACAAGTCCGCCCGTGCCGTCCTTTCCTGGGCCGCGGTCAGGTCACCCGGGGCGACCCGCGGCCTGACCGGACGATGGCATCGGCGGGTACCGGAAGATGGTCGAACGTGCGGTCGTGAATGGCGGCGATAATGGTGGCGCGGGGCAGGGCCGAGCGGAGATTCTCCAGCAGGGCGCGAGCCGTGTCGTGATCTAGGCCCTCGGTCGGCTCGTCGAGCAGCAGCAGGCCGGGGTGCCGCAGGTAGGCCTGGGACCGACGCCGAGCCGGCGCCGCTGGCCGCCGGAGAGCCCCTCGCCGCCCGGGCCGATCTGCGACTCCAGGTCGACGTGCCCGGCCAGGACAGCTACCTTCATGGCCGCACGGAGCTCATCAGCGCTGGCGTCCGGGCGGGCCAGCCGGAGATTATCCGCGACGGTGCCGCTGAGCAGCTGGCTGTCCTGTTCCATGAGCGTCACGGCGGCGACGAGATCGTCGTAGCGAAGTGCGTGCGGGTCGGGCCGCCGATCCGGACCGAGCCGGCCATCGGCCGCAATGCGCCCGCCAGCACCCGCAGCAGCGTTGATCTGCCCGCCCCCGAGGCGCCCGTCAGCACGGTGAAACCGCCACCGGGCAAATGCAGCGCGTTGACCGACAATGCGGGCTCATCTCCCATGCCGGCGATAAGCCCGCGGAGCGCGATGTCACCGCGGGCCCAGGCACCGCCGGCCGGTGCCGGCGGCGGCCGGCGCCGCGCGGGTCAGCGGGTGCCTCGGCGGGCGCCCAATCCGGTCAGCTCGGTGAGCCGCCGCCACGCGGCGAGGGCCTGACCCGCGGCGGGGCCGGCCGTGGCGAGCGACCCGGCGACCTCGAACATGGTCATGGTGAGCAGGCGGCAAAGGCCAGTATCGCGGGGACAGCGGGCGGGCGCCCGGCCCCGCGCCGCTGGCCAGCACCACGGCCGCGGCCGCGGCCGCGGCCAGATCGGTGCCGAGCTGGCCGGCCCCCTCCCGGGCGGACCAGCGGTGGCGCGGCGCATCGGTGGCGCGGAAGCGCTCGGCCAGCTCGACGAGCGCCGCGCGGCCGGCGCTGTAGGTGGCGATCTCCATCCGGCCATCCAGCACCTCGACCAGCCGGGCCCGCGCGGCGCCCCGCGCGCGGGCCAGTCGCCCCCCGCCCGCCGGCCGCGCTTGCCGATCAGATCGCCGGTGAACGCCACGGCCAGGGCGAGTCCCGCCACCACCGCGAACGCCGGCCGGACGAGTGCGAGCACCGCCAGGCCGGATACCCCGACGATCGCGGCCACCACCGCCGGCAATCCCGCGACGGCCAGGACGACGCGGTCCAGGGAGTCGATGTCCGCCTGCACCCGGTCCAGCAGGTCGCCGCTGTGGAACCGGCGAAGCTGCCGGGGGCCATCCGCGTCGCCGACGCGAACACCCCCGCCCGCAGCCGCGCCAGTACCCGCAGGGTCGCCCCGTGCGTGGTCAGCCGCTCACCGTACCGTGCCGCGGTACGGACGAGAGCCAGCGCTTCCACCCCGGCGGCGGGGAAGATCCAGGAGAACGTCGACGTGGTCGACAGCCCGGTCTGGGCCGACCGCACGATGAGCCAGCCGGCCAGGCCCATCAGGGCCGCGGACGCGACGGCGGCCAGGATCGCGAGCGCCAGCCCCGCCGCGAGCCCGCGGGCGGGGAAGCCCAGCCCGCGCCCGGCTGTCCCGCGTCACGTACCGCCGCCCACAGCTCCGCCGCGGACGCGGGGCGCCCGGCCGCGGGTGCGGTGTATCAGCCACGAATCCGCCCGCCGTCCAGGTCGATCACGCGGCCGGCGATCCCGAGCACCGCGTCCGAGTGGCTGGCCACCAGGGCCGTCCGGCCCTGCAGCAGCCGGGCCAGCGCTCGATCAGTGCCGCCTCGGTGGCCGCGTCCAGGTGCGCCGTGGTCGTCGATGAGCACGAAGCGGGCGTCGCTGAGGAACGCCCGGGCCAGGGCGACCCGTTGGGCCTCCCCGGCCGAGACGCTCCATCCCCCTCGCCAAGTACCGTGTCCAGGCCATCGAAGTGGCCGAGCAGGCTGGTGAGCTGTGCGGCCCTCGGCCGCCGCCCAGATGCGGGAGCGCGAGGCACCGGGCTGGCCGAGGGCGATGTTCTCGGCCAGGGTGCCGGAAAACAGATAGGGATGCTGGCCGATCAGCAACGCCCGGGTGGACCCAGAATCCCCGGTGCGGGTGTCCCATCGATGAGCACCCGGCCTTCGCTGGGCCGCAGCCAGCCCCCGGCCACCTTGAGCAGAGTGGACTTCCCCGACCCCGAGGGACCAGCGACGCCGAGGACGGTCCGCGGCGGCACGAAGACACGACATCGCGAGGGCAGGCCGCGAGCCGCCCGCAAAGCGGACCGTCACGCCGCAGCGCGACACTAGGCGCGGGAACAGGACGCGGTTACCGGGCGGAACCAGCGGTTCCGGGCGCAGTGGCCGTGACGGTTCCATGTCCGGTGACCGCGGCGGCCCCGGGCCCGGCCGCGGCGGGTGCGCACTGTGGCGAGCGGCGCCAGGATCTCCGCGGCAGCGAGCGCTTCCTGGCGCTGGTGGTAGGCGGCGGCGTAGCGCCGCAGCGGTAGGTAAGCCGGGGCCAGGAGCAGGACGAATACGCCTGCGCCCCCAGGTGAAACGGCAGCAGCGGGACCCGGAAATAGCCGAGCAGGGTGGCCCCGACATACATGGCGACCAGGCCGATGGCGAAGGTCGAGACCCATTCCAGCGCACTGGAAGCGAGGAATGCGACGCGGAGCACGGCCGCCGTGCGATGCGCGAGCTCGGCCGCCGCCCGCTCCACCAGGCCGGCGCTGGTGGCCGATCGCCCCGAGGGCACGCAGCGTGCTCATGGCCTGAAGCCGCTCAAGGACCTGGCCGGAAAGCTGCGCCACCTGGTGCATCTGCCGCCGGCCTACGGCCTCGGCGCCGAGGCCGGTCACCGCCATGTTGACCGGAACCATCGGGGTGGCCAGCGCGAGCAACACGCCAACCACCCAGCTGACCTGGAAGATCACTGCGAGGATGACGGCCGCGCTAGGCACGCGGTGACCGCCCGGCGCTGGTAGTCGTGGAAATGGTCACCGAGCCGCGGGAGCTGTTCGGAAACCGCCGCGACGGCCGTGCCCGCGCACCTGCTCATCGGCGGGCTACCCAGGACGAGCGCGTCCAGGACCGCGTCGCGGGCGCTAGCCTCGGCGTGGCCGGCACTGGCCGCGGCCAGCCGGTCTGCGGCGAACGCCCCGGCCGTCCGCAGGAAGCCGCCCGCCGCTACACCGAGGAACGTCGCTGGCGAGGCCGTGGCCTGCGGTGGTGCTGATGACTCGGCGACGATCAGCGCCGCGATATACCAGCTCATGGTGACCGTGCCGGCGGTGGCGGCCAGGTCGGCCAGGGTGGCGGCGAGGAAGAAGCGCCTGCGGGGTGGCCCTGTGCGGCGAGCCACCGCCTCCCTCGCGTGCGCCACCCGTCCCGGCCGTGGGGCTCGGGCGCGCCTGCGATGGGGCCGAAGGAGCCAGAGGAGGCCGTCGCCGGTAGCGGCACTATCCGCGGTCGCGGTCGCCGTGACCATGGTCATCGCTGCGAGCGGGCCGTCGCCACCCAGACGGCGATGACCACGGCGACTATGACCGCTGTCATGAGCGGGCCGAACCAGATGCCGATAAAGTTGAAGGAGTTCTCCGACGCCAGGATCGCCGCCGCCCAGACCGGCAGCAGTGCCGCGGCGACGAGCAGCCCGCACCCCCCACGGCCATTTGCGGTCGCCGGCCTTGCGGCGGGCGCTTCCGTCTGTGGTGCCGTCTAGGTTGCCTGCGGTATTGGTTTGCAGGTCAGTTGCCTCCTTCGGCGGGCCGCGGACTGGGTACAGCCCGCGGCGCGACCGCGCCGTCGTCCAGCGGCTGGCGCCCGCGGAAAACCCAGTTGGCGTAGGCGTGATAGGCGATCGTGAGCGGGGCGAACACACTCATCGCGATGACCAGGAAGGCCAAGGTGTTACGGCTGGCCGCGGACGAGTACAGCGTCACCGACGGCGGCACGATCTGGGGGTACAAGGCGACCAGCGCCACCACGCCGGCGATCTCGGCGGCGGTCACTGCGAGGAACGGGATCAGGTCCGGCGTACGGCCTGCCAGTAGGCGGTGCAGAATCCCGCGGCCGCCACCAGCACCGCGTAGGCGAACGGGAGCCAGCGGTCCACCCCGTCGAAGGCAGCCGCGCGCGCGCGTCGCGACCTGGAGCAGCGCGGCCGCCAGGGTCACGCTCCACACGGTGGCCAGGGTCAGCCGGACGAGGCCCGCCATCTGGTCCCGCAGCGGCCCCTCAGATGGTCTTGGCCTGCAGCATGGCCGCGCCTCGCCAGGCAGAACAAGGCGACGGTCACCAGGCCGGTGAGCACCCCGTAGCCGTGGCCGAAGAAGTCCCATGTCGCGCCGGCGAAGCGCTGGTCGTGGACGGTGATGCCGCACAGCAGGCCGCCGAACAGGACGCCCTGGGCCAACGCCGCCACGAGCGAACACGAACAGGCGGGTCCAGGTGCGGTCGGAGGCGGCCCGGTGGAGCGCCATTTCGACCGAGAAGCCGCGGAAGATGAAGGCGAAGAGCATCACCACCAGCGGTATGTACAGGCCGGGGCAGTTCGTCGCGAGGCGTCCGGAAGCCGCCCCACAGGCCCATCGCCAGCAGGACCAGCCGATATTTCGTTCGCGTCCCAGACGTTCCCGACGACCTCGAGCATCTGGCGGCGGCGGGCGGCATCCGGCTGGAACAGCGTGAGCACGCCGATGCCGAGGTCATAGCCGTCCAGCATGACGTAGGTGAGGAGCGCGAAGACGATGACGATCATCCAGAAGAACAGCATTTCAGGCCTCCACGGGAGTCATGGGCGGCGGGGGCCGGGGCGCCTGAAGCATTGAGGATCGGCACCTCCTTGCGGTCGGATACAATCTTTTGCAGATTCTCGCCCTCGAGGAACTCCATGGCGATAAAAGGAACACCATTGTCTTCGTTGATCTCATAGATGGTGACGATATTGGGGTGTGCCAGCTTGGCGGCGGCTTGCGCTTCACGGTAGAAACGTTTCGAAGAGATCTGGATTCCGGGCGACCTCAGCGGTGGTCGTCTTAATCGCAACCGGCCTGCCCAACAGGGGATCCTCGGCCCGGTAAACAACGCCCATGGCGCCGCTGCCGATCTCTTCCCTAATTTCATATTTGCCAAGTTTATTCAACATAGCGAAGCGACGTGCCGCTCACCTGCGGTCCCCAAAGCTGCGCATCTCAAACCGCGCATCTCAAACCAAGGTCGAATTCTCTCCAATCGCGTATACCCTACGATCGGTCGGCCACTACGCGCAGCATTTGTTTCCCCATCATTACAGTATCGCCATCGCGGGCCAACGCACGCTTTCGGATGCGCGCGAACGTCCCGTTCGTGCTACCCAAGTCCTCCAGAAAGTACTGGTTCTCCTGCAGCCTGATCCGCGCGTGCATGGTCGAGAGATACGGATCGTCGGGAAAGGTATAGGTTCCCTTCGAACGCCCGAAGGAGGTCTCGACGCCCCGAAGTTCGTAACGATCAGTTTCCCGATCGTTGGAGTTGAGCAAGAACAACGAGGCTGCTGCTGGCGCTTTCGCGAAGGGGCTGGTCAAGGCCGCCGTGCGATCAAGGGACACGGCAGGCGCCGCAGGAATAGGTTGTCCTTGAATGACAAAACGCAGACGCTGCTGGCCGATCTGGATCACGTCGCCATCTTTTAATCGCTGCGGTTCGCGAACCTGGAGGTAGACTCCGCAAGAGCTTGCCATGTCTTCAACGTAAACTTCGGCGCCGAGTTGGGTGAAACGGGCGTGCTGCGCGGCGATTTGCGGATCCTCGGTTAAAGCGATTTCACCCTTCTGCCCGGCGATCATTCCAGGGTGGTCGAGATTATGGCGTTGCCCGAAAGAGCCATCGGAAAAAACTTGCTGCAACACGAACCGTACACCGGTGTCGGGAGACTCTTCTACCTCTATTTCCTTTGCCCCCAGCACTGCCGTCTTGTCCAAGCCAGGTTGCCGCGGTGACACGCCGGGCCTTCCAACCAGCGAACCGGGGGCACTGGGGCGCAACAAATCCGCAAAATCGTGTAGACCCGTGGCTTTGATCAGTTGGTCGCTCGACGGCCGCGGAGGGGAGGGCTCGGCTGTCATTTCCGCTCGCCACTCCACCGCATAAAGGTCCAGTTTTCCTAACTTGCCTTTCAGTTCTACTCCCGAGGCCTTTCTGCGAACCCGGGTTCCCCAACGGTGCTGGATCTTCTCGTAAACCGAAGGGGAAATCGCAATCTCGTCTGCGTCAGTGGCGCCTTCGATACGTGCGGTGACGTTGACCACGTCGCCGAAGACGTCGTTGCCTTTCAGGAGAGCCAGGCCGAGGTTGATGGCCACGCGAACATGAATTTGATCGGTCGGAGCACGATGCTGATTGCGATCGGAAAGATCGCGTTGGATTTGCATTGCGGACTGGACTGCCTCCTCCACGTTGCAGAAACGCGCCAGAATCGCATCGCCAATGGTTTTGATCACAATCCCATTGCGTTGCTCGATCAGCGGGATGAGCAGGTCCAGGCATTTCTGGACCATCACCAGACCGGCCACATCACCATGTTCGTCGTAGAATCGGGTGGACCCTACAATGTCTACCAACAAGATCGTGACCAGCTCTTTGCACCGTTCGAGCTCAACATCGAGGCGAGCTCGCTCGCGGATCAAGTCCTCGATTCTATTTGACGGTACCTGCTCCATGAAGTGCGGGGGGCCAGTCCAAACTTGAGGCACATGATATACCGGATAGACCTCCGGTGCCACCACGCCAACGTGCTAGCGCCTGCGGAACGGGCGGTCTTGGAGCAAAGGCCCAATGCCTGCTAAGATCGTTGACCTCCCCGGGGGAGTGTCATGGAGGGTTCCCTTGTTCCGCGCAAACTGGCCGGCCGCTACGAAGTAAGAGAGGTGTTAGGGCAAGGCGGCATGGGAGTGGTTTATCGCGCCTATGATACCGTCATTCGGCGCGAAGTGGCCGTTAAGACCATCCTCGACATCCCCGATCCTGCCTCGCTGCAGCTGTTCTACCGCGAATGTGATGTGCTGGCCTCCATGAGCCATCCCAACATTGTCGAGATCTTCGACATCGGTGAGTTCGAGGAGGGGGGCAAGAACAAGCCGTACTTCGTGATGCCGCTCCTGCCGGGTACAACCCTGGAGACATTTATCCGCAAGGCCAGCCACCGGCTGACCGTGGAGCGCACGGTCGGAATTATTACCCAGGCCTGCCGGGGCCTGCAGGCGGCGCACGAGCGCGGCCTGGTGCACCGAGACCTGAAGCCGAGCAACATCTTCGTAATGGAAGACGACTCGGTGAAAATCATCGATTTCGGTGTCGCGCACATAACTGAAACCCGTTCCACCCGGGCACTCAAGGGTACGCTGCTCTACATGTCCCCGGAGCAGATCGAGATGAAACCGCTGTCGGCTCTGTCCGACATCTTTTCGCTAAGCGTGGTGTGCTACGAAGCGCTCACCGGCCGGCAACCCTTCCAGCGAGCGCGGCCAGACGAGATTGTCGAAGCAATTCGGAAGCAGGTTCCGCCGCCGGCTTCGGAGATCAATCCCGCCGTAAGCCAATCCATTGGGCGGGTGGTGCACAAGGGCATGGCCAAGCAGCCGTGGCACCGTTTCTCGAGTGCGCGCGAGTTCAGCGAGGTCCTTAACAAGGCGTTGCGCAATGAGCCGATCGAGTTCTTCGATTCCTCACGCACACGGCCGCGGCTGGAACGCGCCACCAAGGCGCTGGAAAGTGGTGACTACCAGTTTGCTGGAGAAATTCTGGGCGAACTGGAAGCGGAAGGCCACATCGACAGTTCGATCAGCAGGTTGCGCCATCAGCTCGATGCGGCCGTAAGGCGCAAGACGATTGCGCAGCTCCTGGAAGCCGCCAAAGCCCGCTTCGAAGAGCAAGAAGACCCGCTGGCACTGCAGAAGCTCCAGGACATCCTGGAGATGGAACCGGACAACGCGCAGGCTTTGTCGCTGAGGAGCCAAATCGAAAACCGGCGCAGCGACAAGCAGATTGAGAACTGGTACCGGCTGGCACGCCAGCACATCGACAATCACGCCTACCCGCACGCGCTCGAAGCTCTGCAAAACGTGCTGCAACTCCGGCCGAAGGAAGGCCGTGCCTTGCAACTCATCGCTGAGGTCGATCGCCAGGAGCACGAATACAACAAGCTACGCCAGGAAAAGACGCAAATTCACCGTGCGGCCATGGAAGCCTGGCAGAAGGGAGACGTTAGCAGCGCACTCAGTAAGCTGGCGGTGGTTCTGGAACTGGACCGGCGTGCGCCCGATGCTTCGACTCCAGAGCACGACGCCACCTACCAGAGTCTTTACAACGAGGTCCGCTCCGAACATGACGCGATGAACACCGCGTACGCTGAAGCGCGAAAGCAGCTAAGGGAGCGCAACTTCAGCAAAGCGCTCGCCACCTGCGAAACCTACGTCACGAAGTATCCCAACAACGCGATTTTTCAGGCGCTCAAGTACGACATCGAAGAACAGCAGCGGCAGGAACTTTCGGCGTACATTGCGGCCATCGACCGGCAAGTGGAAGCCGAGCCTGATCTCGACAAGCGGGTGAACATCCTGAAAGAAGCCCTGGAGCAGCATCCTGGGGAGACCCACTTCGAGCGCGCGCTGCGGCCGGTGAAAGACAAGCGCGACCTGGTGAACTCCATCGTCGCGCGCGCCCTCCATCATGAAGCGGAAGGTGCATTCGGAGACGCGCTCAATGACTGGGAAATCCTGCGAACCATCTACAGCCAGTATCCTGGCTTGAAGTTTGAAGTGGAGCGGCTGCAGAAACGTCGCGAGCAGCAGAGCCGCATCGAGGCAAAAACCGGGTGGGTGGAAAAGATCGATGCCTGCATACATTCCAGCGACTACGCGCGCGCCCTGGACTTGCTGCAACAGGCGAAGGCGGAATTCCCGAACGATGCCGAACTGGCCGAACTGGAGAAGCTGGCCAACGACGGAGTGCAGCGTTCGACAGAGGCGCATCGCCTGATGACCGAAGGCCAGGAACTGTGCGCACAAAACCGGGCCGTGGAAGGAATCAAGCTCCTGCGCGAGGCCTACGAACTGGACGAGCACAATGCACTGACCCGGGCCGTGCTTTGCAATGCACTCCTCGAACAAGCCCGCGTGATAGCGGAGAGCAACTGGCAGGAAGCCGACCGCCTGGCGCAGCAGGCGGTCGACCTGAATCCTGGTCATCCCCTGGCCAAGACGGTGCGCACGCTGATTTCCGACCAAAAGCGGGAACAGTTGGTTAGTGAATTCCTTTCCCAGGCACGCAAGCTGCAAGCTGCAGGAGATGTGGCGGGGGCGCGGGCGCGCATCGAGGAAGCGCTGGCGGTATATCCCCGTGAGCCCAGGCTGGTCCAGACTCAAGACACGTTGCAGCGGGAACTGCTGGCGCAGCGCGGCCAGGCCAGGCGCCGTGATCTCGGAGAACTGCGCCGCATGGAGCAGGAAGCCGAAACGCTCTCCGACGCTGCGACCAGGCAGGCCTCTGCCGAACGCGTGCTGGCACTGGCCAATCGCTACCTGGACGACGAAGAGGTTTTGTCTTCGGCGAATGGCCTTTTGCAACGCCTAAACGTGGCCACGGTTCAGGGAAAGAAACCGAGTCAGGGCCGGGAAGAGCGCAAGTCGGATCAGCAGGGGGAGGTTGTCGGCTCGGATGCCGGCCAAAGCACTATGTCGCTGTACTCTACGCCGACAATCGATGGAGCGCCGTCCGCGGCTGAGACAAAGAGTCCACCAGCGCCTCCTTTGGCGGCTATTACGCCTGCGGTTCCCCCGTCATCAGAAGTTAAACCTGCGCCCGCCAGACCCCGGCCCGCGATAACCGGTCCAAAGCGTCCGAAACCTCCCGTGAAACTTTCACGCGGCCAAATGGTTGTGGCGGGAGCCTCGGTGGTGGCTTTGTTGTTGGTGTTCTGGCTCCTGGGGAGGCATCCTCGTCCTGCCAGTGCGCCGCCACCTGTTGCCCAGTTCGGCGTGCTGGTGCACACTACCCCCGCGGGTGCCACCATAAGCGTCAACCACGAAGTCCGCGGCGTGTCGGATCTGCAAATCGATCTGCCGGGAGGAACTTATCAGATCGAAGCGCAGTTGCAGGGTTACCAGCCCCAGACCGTGGCCTTCGATGCCAAAGCCGGGGCGCCGAACTCCATCGAATTAACCCTTGAGCCGGCGCTGGCGGTGGTGGAGCTGTCGTCGGACACCGGCGTCGGGAAAGTCTCGTTTGACGACCAGTCGCCGGTCGATCTTGGAGGCGCGCAGTGGACGCTCAATAACATCGGGCCCGGCGAGCACAAGCTCAAGTTTGATGGGCCGCAAGGCAGTGCGTCGTTCAGCTTCGCGACTGAGGCCGGCGCCATGCCGGTGGTCAAGCGACCGATCACAGCGAAGGGCGTGTTGGCGGTGGTTGTCAGCAACCTCGGCGACCGCTTGCAGGTGTTTGTCAGCGATCCCGCGGCCAAACTCAGCTGGGACGGGCAAACTCCGACTGCCATTGGTCAGGACGGCTGGCAGCTCACACAAGTGAGGTCCGGCACTCATGAACTGACGCTGACCCAGGGCAGTGACCAGTACAAGCTTGATGTCGACGCCGGGCCGATGCCGTCGCTCACCACTTTTCTGGAGTCGGGCAGGAACATTGGCACACTGGTCGTGGTGACCGGCGAAGACAAGGCCCGCGTGTTCCTCAACGGTCAGCCGCAGAAGGACACGACCGCAGGCGGCCAGTTGCGAATTTCGAACCTGGAGCCGAAGGACTACGTAGTCAAGGTCAGCAAGAACGGCTTTCAGGATCTGCCGGAGCAGAAAGTTCGAATTCGCAAAGGCGAAGCAGCGCACGTTGACGTTCAATTTGAAGCCGATTCCGCATCTGGCGTCGCTCTCCATCCAGGGCGCACTCCCTGGGGCACAGGTGCTGATTGACCAGGTGCCGGCGGGAACCGTGCAATCGGATGGAAGTTTCACCGCCGCCAACATCACTCCCGGCGACCACGTGGTCGAACTACACAGGGATGGCTTCAAACCCAAGCGGATTCAAAAGACGGTTTGTAGCGGGAGCGAATGTAACACTTACGACGGCGGAAACAGCGCTGGAAGCAGCCACTGGCGAGGTAAAGATCACGTTCACGCCCGCGGATGCCACGGTAAATCTGACCAGGGCAGGAACGGCTCCGATTAAAGTGACCTCCGGCAGCGCACTCAACCTGACTCCGGGAACATACACGTTGAGCACGCGCACGGCGGACAATCTGACTCGCACCTCCACGGTTGAAGTTGTGGCGGGACAGTCCAAGGTTCTCGACCTGCCTTTGGGGCCAAGCGGAATGTCGTTGTGGGACGACCCGTCCGGATGGAAGCAGGACAAGGGAGCCTTCGTCCGCAAGGGTGGAGATTTCGTGCTGTACGGTGTGTCGCCCACTGCGGGGACATTTGTTTTTTCCGCCATGCTGCAAAAAGGCCACCGCCTGCAATGGGTGGTGAACTATATTGACGCCCAGAACTACGTCTTGTTCCAGATAGACGAGAACAACTTCTACCGGACTGTCTTCCGCAATGGTCAGAAGACGGACGAAGCCAAAATCCCGTACAAGAGCGAGAAGAAGAGTTTCCACACGATCCAGATTCACGTGTCGCCCACGGAAATTGTTCATCAGGCGAAAAGCGGAGACAGTTGGGTGGCTTTGGACAAGTGGAGTGGAGCAAACCTCTCAGCCGGGAAATTTGGTTTCTACATTCCCGGCAATGACCAGGTCGCGCTCTCGAGCTTCAAGCGCTACGCAGACTTAGGCGCGCACTAAACTCGCATTCCGGTGCGGGACCTCCGGAGCATGAACTTGTCGAACCCGGGCTGCCTAGGATTGGTTCATGTCCGGGCGAAGCCTGTTTATTTTGCTATTGCGGATGTTTCAGCCTGGATTTCGCCGAGCCTCTTGTTACCGCGGGTATTCCGGTCAGCGGCCCCTGCTGCTCCAGCACTCCAAGGAAAACACTATTAGCACCATCGTCGTCCAACCAGAACAATTGTCCCCCGCTTGCCTGATAGATGACTACCGAGAAAGCAACCGGTGAGTCAGTACCAATCGTGATCGCCAGCGGAATTGTATAGCGCCCAGCGTTATTCGCGTCAGGAGTCACAGTCCCCGAGAAAACGACCCCGTTGTCCGCCAAGTTGGCGCTGAAGGCAGCGAACGGATCACTGACCAAGCCGGTTCCGTTCAAAACCAGGTTCGTGACCGATCCTTGCCCGACAAAATCGAATTCCCAACCGGGACTGTTCAAATTGAGCAGGTAGTAGTAATCCTGCGCTCCAAAGGCATAGTTGCCTGTAAAGCTGGACTCCTCAATTGGCTGCTGTTGTGGAATCAGCACTCCTGTGCCGTTGAGCCCCGTGCCGCTGAGATTATTCACATCATCCAGGTCGGCAATAAGAGCGCCCCCTAATCCGCTGGTCTTGTTATTCGGATCATTCAGGTTGAGAGTTGGGTCCGTCATATAAATGCCAAGGTCGGTCACGTCGCCCAAGCCCGCGTTCGTGATCGTCAGGTTGCCGTATCCATTGGCCGCAATGGAATAGGTGCCCGAGATAGAGGAGCCGCTAGCACTAACCGTATTGTAGATTTCATCGTCATCCCCAACGCCCTGGAATGTGCCGCCAGCGGGAACCGTCGTCAACATGCCGGCCGCGGCAAAGAGGTTCCCATCCGAGTTGCTTTCGACACCAAACACCGACGCTCCGAGCGATGTGTTGCTGAAGGTGCCAGTGCCCTGGCCGAATGCCGAGCCAATGCCCGCATCGCCAGTATTCATCCCCATAAGGCTATCCACATCAATGATCCGTATGACTTCCGGGCCAACGATGTAATACACGAGGGAGATATCTATATCTCCTAGAACGGCGCCAGTGATAGTCCCTCGCCCAAAGGGATCGGCCGTTGAAATGGTTCCGTTAAAAGCTTGGTTAAGAGCCACAGGCGGCGCATAATTAGGATCATCCACGTCGTAAAAACCCGCCAACTTGGTGCCATTGGTGCTGATCGAGAAGACGCCTCCGAAAACGATGGGGAAATAGAGGGTATCCACTCCGGAAAAAGTGAAGGCGTAGTTCCCGTCGTTGAGCGTGCTCGACAGGGTCTGCGCGTCCATGCTTCCGCTGGATGTTGCCGTCCCATCAAACTGAACGACGAGCGCGTGCTTGGTGTTCACAAACTGAACACCGAGGATTTCGGTCCCGTTCACGCCCAAACTCATGTTGTTTGTGATCAGGGTAAGTGTTCCCTGGCCGGTGTTAGCATTCACTTTCAGAGTTCCGCCCGTGATTGTGTCGCCGCCAGGCTGGTGTGACAGGAGTCCGAAACCGTCGTTATAGTCTTGCTCGCCGCCAAGGACGTGGCCATTCGAATCGATGGTCACCGATCCTGCGAGGGCGTAAAAATTCGGGCCGTCATTCAGTTCTTCCAGTCCGCTTACATAGAACGAATAGTTGCTCGATGCCACCGCCGTGTTTGTCAGACTGAAGTCGGCCGGTGTCGACACTCCAGCAACCGTTGCTGTGACCGTGTAAGGTCCGCCGACGGTTCCATTCGCGGAGAACGTACTCGAAGTGGCCGTGCCGCTCGCGTTGGTCGTAGCCGTTGTCGTATTCGTTCCATTCGCAAAGGTGCCGCTCGCACCCGTAGTCGGAGCCGTGAACGTCACCGTCACGCCGCTCACCGGGTTCGAGCCCTTGTCCAGAACTGTCGCCACGAGAGGCGCAGCAAACGCCGTATTGATCGCTGCGCTTTGCGGCGTTCCGCTCGTCGCCGTGATCGATGCCGCCGCTCCCGCTGTGTTTGTCAGACTGAAGTCGGCCGGTGCCGTTACTCCTGCAACCGTAGCCGTGACCGTATAGGCCCCAGCCGTCCCATTTGCGGAGAACGTAGTGGAAGTGGCAACGCCGCTGGCGTTGGTCGTTGCCGTTGTCGTATTCGTTCCATTCGCAAAAGTGCCGCTCGCGCCCGTAGTTGGAGCCGTGAAGGTCACCGATACTCCGCTCACCGGGTTCGAGCCCTTGTCCAGCACCGTCGCCACCAGGGGAGCAGCAAATGCCGTGTCGATCGTCGCGCTTTGCGGCGTACCGCTCGTCGCCGTGATCGATGCCGGCGCGCCCACCAGGTTCGTCAGACTGAAGTTAGCCGGTGTTGACACTCCAGCAACCGTAGCCGTCACGGTATAAGGTCCGCCGACAGTTCCATTCGCGGAGAACGTAGTCGAAGTGGCAACGCCGCTGGCGTTGGTCGTGACCATTGTCGTATTCGTTCCATTCGCAAAAGTGCCGCTCGCGCCCGTAGTTGGCGCCGTGAAGGTCACCGATACTCCGCTTACCGGGTTCGAGCCCTTGTCCAGCACCGTCGCCACCAGGGGAGCAGCAAATGCCGTGTCGATCGTCGCGCTTTGCGGCGTACCGCTCGTCGCCGTGATCGATGCCGGCGCGCCCACGATGTTGGTCAGACTGAAGTTGGCCGGCCCCGACCCTCCTGGGACCGTAGCCATCACCGTGTAAGTTCCCAATGTCCCATTTGCGGAGAACGTAGTAGAAGTGGCCATGCCACTCCCATTGGTCACTGCCATTGTCGTATTCGTTCCATTCGCAAAAGTACTGCTCGCACCCGAAGTTCGGCGCCGTGAACGTGACCGTCACCCCGCTCACCGGCGATCCGCCCGCCGTCACAGTGGCCGTCAGCGGCGTTGCAAACGCTGTATCGTCCGGCGCGCTTTGCGGTGTTCCGCCCGTCGCCATGACCATTTCGACTACCGACGCTGTGTTCGTCAGGCTGAAGGCGGCCGACGGCGGCAACCCTGGAAGCGCGGCGGTCACACTATAAGGACCGCCGACTGTCGCGTTCGCTGTGAACGTGGGCGAGGTGGCCACTCCGTTCGAGCCGGTGGTCACCGCTGCTGTTGCTGACGGTGGTGTACCCGCGAATGTGCCGCTCGCGCCCGATCCCGGAGCCGCGAACGTCACCACCACGCCGCTCACCGGGTTGCCGTGACTGTCCACCACGGTCCCCGCCAGCGGATTTGGAAACGCCGTGCCGACAGCTGCGCTTTGCCCGCCTCCGCTCAAATCCGCGATTTCGGTCGGCGCTCCCGCCGCGTTCGTCAGGCTGAAACTGGCGGTTGTCGACACGCCTGTAGCCGCAGCCGTCACCGTGTAAGGTCCGCCCTCCGTCCCATTCGCTGTGAACGTCGCGGAGGCGTTGCCGTTCGCGTCCGTCGTTGCCGTTGTCGTATTCGTTGCATTCGCGAAAGTGCCGCTCGCTCCCGTCGCCGGAGCCGTGAACGTGACCGTCACGCCGCTCACCGGCGATGGAACCGGCGATCCGCTCTGCGTCACCGTCGCTATCAGCGGCGCAAACGCCGTGCCTACCGTCGCGGTTTGCGGTGTTCCGCTAGTCGCTGCGATCGATTCCACCGGAGTTGTCGAACTCGACCCACTACCACAGCCCATCAAGAAACTTAACATCAGGAAAATTAAGCCGAGAATGCTCGCGTAAACCCTGCGGTTCATAATGACGTCCCTGCCGTCTTCTGGCTCGTCCGCGGACTTGCCTGCGGCGGCAGCGGGAACCCGTGCTCGTTCCGGATGGCATTGACCTCGCCACCCACTCTTGCCGTGCGCACCAGGAATACCTGTTTATCCTTAATACTCGTCATCGCAATACTCGTCATCGCACCCGTTAACTCAATCCGGTGTCCAGCCGAGACCGTGCCATTCAGTGTGACTTCCTCGGAGACATCATAGCCGAACCGCCCTGCCGCACTGCTCGCGATTGCCGATGTTAGTGCCTGAACTGGGGTTAGATATGAGATCAAAGAAAGGAGCGCCAAAGCGCGCAGTCCTGCGAATAGGCGTTTCATTTCGCCTCCAAATTGAGTTTCTATCTGGAATTTTCCGATGGGAAATCGTAACCCTCCTCCGTTCCGGACACAACGAATTTTCCACCAGAGGAAGTTGTCAGCTAGGTTCCAACGCCGGGCTTGTCGGGCTCCGGTTCGCCCCGACTGGACGGACGAATGCCTCCGTCCCTATGTGATTCGGTTTGACTGAGAACTGACGGCTAGAGCTCAGAGCTTCTGGTGACTTCGCTCGGCCGCACTTCGGGCTTGAAGATTACGCCTTGACTGGTGCGGCTGTTCATCACGACGCGAATCGGTTCCGCAAACTGCAAGTGGCGGACACAGCCTTGCTCTTCCTCGGCCGGTTGTTGCGCTAACCACTGCCAATCGATTGAGCCTTCGCCGACATCTGGATTCACGGTGAAGTAACCGATCTGAAAGGCAGTGAGATTCTGGAAGAAATGGCTGCCCTGCGAGGGGGTGACGCGAAAATCGCGAAATCCGGCCTCAACAATCGCACGCGCGCCGGAGATTTCATCCCATTCGACCGGAATGCCCAGCCAAGGTTCGGTCGATCCCCAGCGCCCAACCCCGATCAGCAGATAGGGGCGGTTCTTCCCCTGGAGCAGGCGATTCAACTGAGCGACCGATTTGGCCACTTCCTGGCTGCGACTGCGCTCGAAGCGCTGCGAATCGACCACGATCACATCGTAAAGATTCTCGATGCGACCGTTGCCCAGAACTTTACCGCTCCGGCAGATCAACTGCTCGGGTTGCACATCGTCAAGGGCTAAGTCCTCGGTGTCGCGCGCCAGCGTCAGTGGCCGGATCTGCAGGAAGCCAAACTCCGCCGCTGGGCCGGACATAGGGCCAGTCGCTGGTCCAGATGATGACCCAGCTTGCTGGGGCAAACGCACCGCAAATTCGATCTCCACCGGATTACCCAGCGCATCCTCGCCTGCCCGGACCAGGTCATCGAGAATCTCAGCCAGTGGGAAAGTGCCATGCTTGAGCATGGGGGCAAAGGTCACGATGCGTGTGCCCGCCCGGCTCACGCCATCATAGACCGCGTGATTGTCCCGGGAGTAGGTTGAGGCCAGCGCCCGCAGTGTGCCATCGCTCTCGGCAGCATCCAGGCTGAAGCGCCGCTCGTGCCAATGCCCCGGACGGCCGTCCGAAGCGCCATCCAGCTCCAAAGCCCAGAATTCCGACTGCGAGTTGGCCAGTATGTCTTCGACCGAGGAAAACTGCACCAGGTTGCGGGGATAACGCGGGCAGAAAGTCAAGCACTTCCCGCCATCCACCACGGCCCGGCCCAGGCCGAGAGCGATGGCCGCGATACCGTCCTCGAAGGTCATCGGAGGGACGGGATAAAAATTGCGCGAGCGTACCACTCCGGAGAAATCCGGATAAAAGCGCTGCCTGTGGGGCGTGCCCACAACCTGCTGGAGAATCACCGCCATTTTTTCCTCTTCCAAACGGTAGGGCGTAGCTCGCACATAGGCCTTCGCATGGCGGCTGAAGGTGGAGGCATAGACGCGCCGGATGGCTTCACTTAGTGCCGTCAGCCGGTCCGCTGGATCTGCTTGCTGGTTGCCCAGCATGAACGTCTCATACACTCCGGTGAAAGGCTGGTATTGCGAATCCTCCAGCAGGCTGGACGAGCGCACCGCCAACGGATGGTTCACCTCCGCCAGGAACGATTTCAGGTCTTCGTTGAGGGAGGGGGATAGCGGTGCGGCCAGGAACGTCCGCTGGATTTCAGCGTCATCTTCGCATTGCAAGGCAAAATCCAGGAGGTTATTCTCGGCCACAAATTGATCGAACACATCCGTCGCCAGCACAACGGCTGGAGGCACCGAGATGCGAACGCCGGGAAAGCGGCGGGTGATGCGGTTCTTGCGTAAAAGGTGGCGCACAAAGGCGAGGCCGCGAGCTTTTCCGCCCAGCGACCCCGAGCCGATCCGTAGAAAACTTGATTCCGAAGGCTTGAACGTATCCGCTTTGAAGTCGCCGATCAGGACTTCGTTCTGTTCGCAGCGGTATTGGTTGATCGATTCGATCAGATCGCGGCGCAGATGTTCGGGGCTGGCAAAATCCGAAACTTTTCGCGGGCGGAGCTTGGCCGCCAACGCAAACTCAGTGCGCGCCATCAGCCAGTGGGAGAAGTGATTGCTCTGCGAGTGAAAGACGATGCTTTCCGCCGGAACAGTTTGCAATTGCTCTTCCAGTTCGTTCATGTCTTTCGCTCGTCCGACTTCGCTCGCATCCGGCAGACGAAACACGAAGTCGCCAAACCCGAACTGCTCGGTCAATATCTGGCGCAGGTCTTTCAGCAAAGTGGGGGATCGCTTTCGCAGAAACGAATAGCCCTCGGCATGCGCCCGCGCGCGGAATTCGGTGCGGCTGGTTTGCAACACTACGGGCACGTCCGGCACCAGGCTCTTCACCATGCGCGCAAGGTCAAAGCCCGCCTCCGGACTCAGCTTGCCGTCCCGGGGGAACTCTACGTCCGCCACCAGCCCGAACAGATACTCACGATATTCCTGCACCAGCCGGGCCGCGTCTTCGAAGTTCGAACTCAGCAGAATTCTCGGTCGCGCCTGCGTGCGCACCAGCTTGTGCGCCACGTTGATGCCTTCCTGGATCACGCGCCGCGATTGCTTGATCAGCTCGGTATAGATCACGGGCAGGAACGACGAGTAGTAACGGATGTTGTCTTCCACGACCAGCAGTACCGGCACGCCGATGGCGTGCGTGTCGTGCTGGACGTTGCGTTTATCCTCGATGTACTTGACGATCGCGATCAGGATGCGGGCATTGCCCTGCCAAAGAAAAACGCGTTCGATCTCGGTGACGGGGTTCCGCGCTACAAAATTCTTGATCTCGCGATAGTCGTAGGCCAGAACCACGACGGGCACATCGAGGCCGGCGCGGCGGACCTCGTGTGCGAGCTGCGCGGCGTCCATGTCGCCGACGGCGAGGTTGGTGACAATCAGGTTGAATTGCGGATTGGAAGTTGCCAGATGAAGAGCCTCGGCGCAGCTGGAGACGTGCGTAATTCCCGGGATCTGCCGGAGGTTGAGTTCGAGCGATTCGTCGATCAGCAGTTCGTTGAGCCGGCCGTCCTCGCGGAGAATGAAAGAATCGTAGAGGCTAGACACAAGAAGGATGTCGTGCACCTTGAAGGGCATCAGGTTTCCGAAGCCTTCAAAGCGCTCTTCTGCGTCCATAATGACTTGCTCGGCGGCGCGGCGCACGCTCATAGGGATATCCTAGTCGAGGATTGCTCGAGCAGGCTGCGAAAAAACTGAGTGGGTCGCTTGATTGAAAACTGGCGGAAGCGTGTGTGAGTCGAACGTGCACCGGTGTTGCAAACAAAGGCAGAGCCTTTAGAATCAATCGCGTATTCCGGTGAAAATTCTAACTTCCGTCATTATCAAGCACAGATTTAGCCCGCCTTGGCCTTCCTCGTTGAGCTCGGCGATCAGCCAGGCGACCCCAAGATCGAGCATATTACGCGGCGCTATGACGGATGACCGCTATCGCTTAATCGAAGGGGAATACGCATCCATCGTTTGGACATCAGAACCTACGTGGGAACCAGCAGTGTGAAGCCAGCGGTGGCGATGAGCGCCACGGCCCAGATCAGGTCTAAATTGACCCAGGTTGTTCGCAGAATGTCGAGACCCAGCCTCTTATAGACGACGAAGGCGATCAGCCCGGTCACGAGAAGATATCCGAGCGTATGGACAAGCAAGGCGATTGACGCGGTCCAAGGTCCGGCCAAACCGAGCGCGTGCAGATGGTGAGCAGAATCGCCGGAGTCAGCCGCCGCGTGGAGCGCTGACATTTTCAGCAAGATGGGCAGCAGCATGAAGCCGGCACCGTGAGCGGAAGCCATCAGGAAGGACCAAATGCACAAATCGCGAAAACCGATTTGCATTCCGCCCCAACGTGGATGGCTTTTCCGTATTAACCGGTGAAGTCCAAAGGCAAGAAGAACGCAAGCGGCGGCTATCTTGACGTAACCCAAGGGCACCACTGCACCGGCAACGACCGCCGCAGCCACTACCAGCCCGATCGCAACAAAATGTCCTGCGGCAATCGGCACGAGGGATTGCCATACCGCAGAGGCGCTCTTTTTCTGCATTCCAAGTGCGACAGCAAAAAGCCAGCCCATTCCCGGATTGACGCCATGGTAGGCCCCGAGAAGAAACAACGCAGCCCAGGGCCAGAGCGGAGAATGGTTCATGAGTAGCAGTAAGAGTCGGACGAGGCGTCGCCACCCTCCAAATGGACCTGATGGCCGCGGAGATTCCCGAATTCAAGAAAGAATTTCGGGTCGATCTCCATGCCGCCCTCGGGCTTGGCATCGAGCTTTACCATCCAGCTCTGAATTCCGTCCGGATAGAACTGCGCGTCCCACGGTGCATAAAGCGAGTTCGTGAAATAGACTCGACGTCCGTCGCGGCTCACCTCCACCATTTGCGGGCCGCCGTTCAAGGGCGCGCTGGGATTCTTCGGATGTCCAGCGCGGCGCACGATACCACCCAGATGCAGGGAACCTGTCTTTTTGGGATGGAAAGGGTCGGACACGTCGTATTGCAGAAATTCGCCGGTGCCCCAACAGGAGATATAAAGGAAGCGGTCGTCGAGCGACAGATTGATGTCCGTGATCAGTGGCGGCACGGCCTTGAATCCCTTGAGCAACGGCGGCAACTTTTCGGGCTCGGCGGGCTCGGCGGGAATTTCGATCACTTTCGTCACGCCCCATTTGCCATTGTCGCGATGCCAAACCCAAATGGAAGCGGACAAATCTTTCAGCGATACCACTACGCCAAGAAATCCGTACGCGCGGCTCGGATCGTGTGCCGGGCGAAGCTCCAGAGCCATTTGTTGCTCGGCGCCCAAATCCAATGTCTGCAGGTGACGGCGTTTTCGCAGATCCCACACATGCAACGAGTGGCCGTAGCCGCCCTTCAAAAGAATTTCTGGGTTGACGCCGGTTTCCACCATGTTCGGCGTTCCCCACTCGCTGCTGATCATTGTGTCAAAGCCCAAATGCCACCAGAAGTCGTACGCAAGAAATTGCGGCCCGCGGTCGATTTCCCATTTTCCCAAAATCTCAAAGCTGTCGGGATCCATGACGAAAATTCCGCCCGGACCGTCTCCCGTAGCGGAGCCAAGCGCGCTGCAGAAAATTCCCTCAGGACCGCAATGCACTGTGTGCGGCCGGCTGTAGCCCGCACGTTCAGCCAGGACGTTGGCCTCAATCACCTTGACGATTCTCGGATTTCGCGGATCGGGTTTCGTATCAATAACGTGGATTCGCGAAGACTTGATGCCCGGCACGATCAAGTAGCGCCGCTCCGTATGCGGATGCGGCATGTATGGGCAGAGGCAAGCGCTGCAAGCGTTCCAGCCGAAGTGGTGCAATTCGTCGCCGGGGTTGGGCATGTCCACGCGGCCCACCAGTCCACCATAAGTCGTGGACGCCGGGTCCACATCGACCACACCCAGGGCATCGGGACGTCCATTATCTTCCGCGTTGAGCATGGCCACAAATGCCAGCTTTTCCGCGGGCGCTTTCATCGCCATTCGCGGTGAAGGGTAAAAAGTGGGGTCAGGTCTCCAAAGTTCCACTGTGGTCTCCTCTGCTGGAAAGAATTCTACTTTGAATTCGTTGGTCGATCGTCGATGGCCGTTTGCCAACGACTGACGACCGACGACTAACAACTAACAACTATTTCGCGACCTCGGTGTAGGTGAATTCGCGAGTCCAATCCGCGGATTGTTTGCCATCCACTTCGACGTAGATTTTCGCGAGCGCATTCACCGGCCCGTCATTCTGCGGAGGCTGCAGGATCAGGTCACGCCCCATCGACCACGTCACGCGCCTCTCATCGAGGTTTCCAAAGTAATAATCGACTTTGCTTGGATCGAGACCCTTGTAACCGGTCGCCGTCGTCAGCTCGACGAGCTTTTTATTTTTATCTGTGACTGGGAACTCCTTGCCGTAGATATTCGCGAGGGAAACGTCAAGCGGGAGCCAGCCGTAGTTGGGCGCGAAGAACTGGATCCAGCAGTGATAGCTTCCGTCGATTTGGATGCCATTCAAGGTGGGCTTTAGGAGCGAACCGTAGACCATGCGGGTGGGAATACCGGCCGCCATAGCGAGCGATGCAAAAAGGGAATGAAAATCCGTGCAGTTCCCAGTTTTTGTCCTCAGGCAATATTCTGTGCTGCCCACCGGGGAGGCCTTCAGGTGGTCGGGGTCCTTCACCCAATAATCCACGTTTTCGAGCGTCCAGTTGTAAATCTTTCGAGCAGCGAGAATGGGATTTGTTTCGCCCCCGACGATCGAAGCGGAAAGGGACTTCAGCTGGTCGGTGATGATGACGTGGCTCGAAGGTTGCAGATACGCGAAGAGCGCCGCCCGTTCCTGATCTGTCAGCGGACGGGTTTTAGCTGGGTCGATGTCGTTGCGAGTCTCGGTGCGCGTCAGTCCAAACGCTTCGCGGATCGTGATCGGGCCTTCGGCGGGTGCATTGACTTCCGCATACCCTACGCGATTTCCCCAATCGTCCCGGTAGTAGTGGACGGGAAAATCGGCGGCGACGCTGAATTCACGAATCACAGACACGGCGTCTTCCTGTGGAACGCTGAACCACATGCGCACCGTCTTGGCCCCTTTCGGTACTTGCACCTTGAATTCATTTCTTACCTGGAACGACGCCTGCTTTGGTTGCGTCGCCTTGGAGGCATCGCCACCAAACGCGCGGACGGAGATTCCTATAGCAACGCTAGCCGCCACGAAACTCAAAAAGACGGGCTTGATTCGAATCCGCTGAGAATGCATGGCTTCCTTCTTAGTGCAGGGACTGTGCACCGATGATGAATGTGAGTAGTGTTGGAAGAGAGATTAGCGCAACCACCGGGCGGCGGCGAGGAATCTACCGTCAAGTGAAGCCGCGATTGCAGCGGATGAGCATGCGCGTCCAGGTAGCTGGGGAAGATCGTTATAGCCCATGGCCGGAGGCTCCGTCAAGCGAGTACATCCACTAGCAAGAACTGGGAGAACCGCTTAAGATATTGCCCTGTATTCCCGTTGCAAACTGGCACGGCATCCATATGTTACGAGGGCCACGATGATGACGAACGCAACCCCAACGCAAAATGCAGCCACCCTGCCCGCGGCAAATGGACTGGCAATAGTACGGGTCACGATCGGCGCAATGTTGGTGTGGGTCTTCTTCGAAAATCTGGGAAAGGGTCTCTACACCCCAGCGGGCTACGCTGGCCTGATCAACTATTACATAAAGGCGAGTCACTCGCCGGCCGCGTGGAAGGCAGTGATGGGTTTGGCGGCGAGTCACGCCGCGATGGCGGCTCCTATGCAGGCGGTGACCGAGATCGGTCTCGGAATCCTGCTGGTCATCGGTCTGCTGACGCGCCCGGTCGCGTTTGTAGCATTTCTGTATCTGGGCAGCCTTTGGGTGTCGGAGTGGGGCACGTCGTGGATTTGGGAACTGCTGGTTTCGGTGATGGCAGCGCTCGCGCTGGCGGTGGGGCGCGCCGGTCGAGCGTGGGGCGTCGACGCCTTGCTGGCGCGGCGCTGGCCGTCCTCGCCATGGTGGTGACTTGGGCGTGTTGACTTGAGCATATTTACTTGAAAGAAGATCAAGTGCGAGTGTCGGTCGTCATTCCTACGCACAATGAAGCGCAATCCATCGGCCGCGTCTTAGCCGATCTCCCGGCCGATATTGTCACTGAGGTCTTGGTTGTAGACAGCAATTCAACCGACGGGACTCCCGAGATCGCCTCCAAGATGGGAGCCCGCGTCCTCCACGAACCTCGCCGCGGATACGGTCGCGCCTGTTTGACCGGACTGGCTGGTGCAAGTAGCCCTGACGTTGTAGTGTTCCTCGACGGCGATTACAGCGATCGACCCGCTGAACTGCCGATTCTCTTAGCTCCAATCATTGACGGACGTGCCGATATTACGCTGGGTTCGCGCCTGGGGAAGCAGAGCATTCGTGGGGCGTTGCCTTGGCACGCCGCGTTTGGTAACCGCCTGGCGGCTGGCCTGATCAGGCTTTTGTATGGTCTAAGGATAAGCGACCTCGGACCGTTCCGCGCCGGGCGAGCAGATGTCCTTCGCCGGCTTGAGCTCCAAGAGAACACGTACGGCTGGGCGGTTGAAATAATTCTAAAAGGTAGCGCTCGGGGGATTCCGCATCGTTGAGGTGCCGGTGAGCTATTATCCGCGCATTGGGAAATCGAAGATTAGCGGTACGCTGAGGGGCACAGTCGGAGCGGCGTGGTTCATCCTCAGTCTGATAGTGCGCTATTATTTTCGGCATCGAAGGGCCGGAATGCCACGGCCGGCGTGAGTCTTGGCACAGCGATCTCTTATGGAATCCTCCAGCGAAAATACAGCACATTCGCCTAACAGGGGCCGCACGCTGGTTGTCATGGCAAAAGCACCCAGGCCGGGCATGGTCAAGACCCGTTTAGCTCAGAGCCTTCCAGTTGAAGCGGTCACCGAACTCTATCGCTGCCTTTTGGACGACACAATGGTGCTAGCGTGCTCGTTGGGCACTGTGGAGGTTGCCATTATGTGCCCCGCTTCGGATGTCGAAGAACTAACGCGGTTGGCGCGAGGTAGGGCGGTTGTCGTGGCGCAGAAAGGGGAGGGCCTTGCGGCAGGCCTGACCTCGGTGTTTGCACACTTCGCAGCGCCTGGCCGGCAACGCGTCGTTGCCTTCAACAGCGACAGCCCGCATCTGCCGGCTTCGGTTCTCGGGAGCGCGTTCGAGGCGCTCACCGGGCACGACGTGGTTGTTGGACCGACACATGATGGCGGCTATTATCTCGTAGGGGCCAAGGCCGCTCATCCAGCGCTTTTCGATGGCGACGGCATGGGCACTAAGAGCGCGCTTGAGGCCCTGCTGGCGCGCGCTCGCGGACTGCAGCTTTCCGTTGGCTTCACGGATCCCTTCTACGACATCGACGTGGAGGGCGACTTAACTCGGCTTGCCGCGGAACTGCGGCTCGCTCCGGCTAGGGCGCCACGAACGGCGGTCTGGCTGAAACAGTGGGGACAGGCGGTGGCACAGTTGCGGACGGGCACGGGAGACCTGTGAAGTTCACGCCATCCCGCAGGCTGTACGGGTTCGGCACCATCTTGCTTGTGGCGCTGACGATCTGCTCACGCAAGTTCAGCAGCATCGGTGCAGCGTCCTTTATCATTCCGCTGGCAGTTGCGGGCATCGCGTACCTCTTCGCCATTCGTGAGTTCTTCTCCACGCCAAAATTCCCGCGGCGCGTCATCGTCATCGGGCTCGTGTTGGCCGCGCTGTGGCATCTTCCATTTCTACTGATGCCGCCGGGTTCAGATGATGACATTCATCGATATGTTTGGGATGGCCGCGTGCAACGGCTCGGCTATAACCCGTATGTTGTCATTCCCAGCGATCCTGCGCTCGGCGCGTTGCACACACCCGAAACCCGCACGCTGAACAACCCGGATTTGCCGAGCCCATATCCAGCGGGCGCTGAGCTTTTCTTCCGCGCCGTAACCGCGATTCATGAGTCCATCTTTGCGCTGAAAGTAGCATTTGTAGTTTGCGACTTGGCGATCGTTCTCGTTTTGCTCGACATATTGCGTCGCAGTGGGCAAGGAACGCACTGGGTTTTGGCGTATGCCTGGAACCCACTGCTGGCGACAGAAGTGGCGGGCAGCGGTCACATCGATATTGTCGGCGTGCTGCTGCTGTTGCTGTCTTTCGCCGCGCTAGAACGGCGCTGGCGTACGGTTGCGGCACTGGCATTCGGGCTGGCTGTCGCAGTGAAATTCCTCCCGATTGTACTGCTGCCACTTTACTGGAGGCGGGTTCGTATGCGCGATGCGGCCCTGGCGGCAGTCGTGGTCGGACTCCTATACGTACCATTTCTGAACCACGGGCGGATTCCGATCGGCTCACTCGGCACTTACGTGCAGAGTTTCCGCTTCAATGATCCGGTATTTGCAACGCTCGAGCGAGTGGCGGCGCCGCAGCTTGCAATTGGGCTGGCAGTGCTCGTCGGCTTTCTTACCGCAATCTGGCTGAGAAGAAAGTCTGAGGCATGGTCTTCGGACGCATTTGCATGGCCCATGGCAGCATCGCTTCTCTGTGCGCCGGTCGTATATCCATGGTACCTGCTCTGGCTGCTGCCGTTCCTGCGCTCGGCCACGACGGTGCCGATCATCATCTGGACAGTGAGCATTATCCCTACTTACTACGTTTGGCATCTGCGCGCGGTTGGGCGTCCGTGGTCAGTTCCTGGCTGGATTATGCTGCTGGAATATGGGTCCGTGGCAGCGGCCGGTGCAATTATCGGGTTGCGCCGCTTCAGGCGACCGGCGGTGCCCGGATGTTCAACGGACTAGGCGTCCATTGCGAAGACGATCCAGGTGCGAAGCCTACCCATTGCCGCATTGAATGAATCGGCTTGGCGCCACACACAATTCCTGCATCCCGAAGCCTTTGATCGTCATCCTAGACGGCGTCCGTTCAATTCACCGAGGAGCGAATCCCATGACAAATTCGAGCCGTGCAACGATGACCCGTCGTCTGGCTTTTGCAGTGCTGTTCCTTGTTCTTGTTCTTGTTCTTGCTGCAACCTCCTGGGCGCAGACGCGTCCGCCAATTCTCGAACAGATCGCCAAGACCTACGGTCTCGATTCCTATGGGCAAATCGAAGCCATCCGCTATACCTTCAACCTGGATATCCCCGGACTCATCAAACTTTCGCGCACCTGGGAATGGGAACCCAAGACTGGCAAGGTGTCCTACGAGGGGAAAGACAAAGAGGGCAAGCCGGTGAAGGTTACCTACATGCGCTCCGAGCTCAGCAACCAGCCCGAGTCCGTGAAAAAGGAAATCGAGTCGGGCTTCGTCAACGATAACTATTGGCTTCTCTTCCCCTTCCATGCTTATTGGGACACCAGCGCCACCGTGACCGATGAAGGTATGCATAAACTGCCGGTGGGCAACGGTTCGGCCGAACTGGTTGCGGTGAAGTATCCCGCGGAAGCGGGCGGTTACACGCCCGGCGACACCTGGGAACTCTACGTCGGCAAAGACAACCGCGTCGAGTATCTTGTCTTCCACCACGGCGGGGCCGCAAAGCCGAGCCTCGTCAGCGCCGCCTGGGCCGGCTACAAAAAGGCCGGTCCTCTGTGGGTCTCGACCGAGCACCGCGGCACAGCCGACGGCAAACCCCTGCACCTCTCCCTGTCTAACGTGTCGGTTAAAGTGGCGGGCTCAGACACCTGGATGGACGCGAAATAGGACGAACGCGCAGGTTGCGGTCGTTTTTCACGAATCAGCCAATCACCCCGTAGTGCGGGGACTTGGCAGGCGACGTTGTCCCGTGGAGCGGGGCATGAAGAAGTTGCGACCGGCCGCTCACGCTGTTCGCAAAGCAGCACGAGATCTTCGATGATAGAGGCTCTCCTGTCTCGACTCCGGGCAGATGTCAGTCGCAGCATAGGAGGAAAGGACATGGCAAATCCGACGTATGAAATCCGTACTAGCAACCCGCCCAGCAATGCGAGCGTCGTGAAAGTCGATATGAAGCTCGAGGTCGTCGTCATCCCCGTCTCAGATATCGACCGCGCGAAGGAGTTCTACGGAAGGCTCGGGTGGAGGCTGGACGTCACGCCGCCCGGCGTAGTCCAGTTCACGCCGCCGGGCTCTGGGTGCTCGGTCCAATTCGGCACGACCCTCACGTCGGCTGTGCCCGGTTCAGGCAAGGGGTACTTGATCGTTTCCGACATCGTGGCCGCCCGGGACAAGCTGGTAGCCGCCGGCATCGAGGTGAGCGAGTTCTTCCACATCGGCACGGAGGGCCGGGTCAGCGGTCTCGATCCCGAACGTCGCACCTACCGTTCGCGCGCCTCGTTCAGCGATCCCGACGGCAACGGCTGGCTGCTGCAGGAGATCACGACCCGGCTTCCTGGGCGCATCGACCCTGGCGCAACTTCGTTCGGCTCCGCAAGCGACCTGGCGAGCGCGCTTCGGCGTGCGGCGACCGCCCACGGCAAGCACGAGAAGCGCATCGGCGAGGCAGATCCCAACTGGCCCGACTGGTGCGCCAAGTACATGGTGGCAGAGCAGTCCGGCGAAGAGCTGCCGCAATGAGCGTCTCGCCTTGAAGCGAGAGTGACATTAAACTGCTGATCGGAGGAATCATGAGCGCCGCAACCACTACTATTCCCAGGCAGCGCGAACCGGAACTCCTCGGGCAAACCGTCGTCGTGATCGGCGGCAGCGCCGGCATCGGGCTCGAAACAGCCCGGCGAGCGCGCGCTGAGGGGGCCAAGGTGATCCTCACCGGCCGCAATCCCGAGCCGCTCCAGCGCGCCGCAAGCGAGCTCGAAGCGCTGAGCACCGCGGCCTTCGACGCTACGGACCCCGCTGCCCTCGAGCGATTCTTCCGTGACCTGCCGGCCACGATCGACCACGTGATGGTGACCGCCGGCGGGCCGCACTACGGGCGCCTCCTCGAGATGGACATCGAGCAGGCGCGCCGCGACCTCGACGCACACCCCCTGCTGATGCTCCAGGTCGCCCGTAACGCCGCCCACAAGGTGAGACCGGGAGGCACGCTCCTGTTCATGGGCGGCACTGGAGGCCGCCGCCCCGGCATCGGACTGGGGATCGTGCCGACGGTCACCGCCGCACTCCCCGCCCTCACCGCCAGCCTGGCGCTCGAGCTGGCGCCCGTCCGCGTCAACCTCATCGCCGCCGGCTTCGTCGACACACCGTTGTCGGCATCGCTGCTCGGCGATAAACTCGAAAACCGCCGCAATCAGCTTCGCACGACGCTTCCTATCCGGCGCGTCGTCGGACCGGCCGACGTCGCCGCGCTCGCCGTGCACATCATGACCAACACCGCCCTCACGGGCGCAACCTACGACATCGACGGCGGGCAGCAATTCGTCGCCGCCTAGCGAAAGGAGCACGCATGTCCACGATCCATCTCCAGCAGACGACCACCTCGACGCCCGAGCAGTACGTCGCCGGGCTCACCGACTTCGGGCCTGGCCGCTCGAGGCTCTTTGGCAACAGCGCCGACGAGTACCTCAAGGTGCATCACCGTGGGCCGTCGGAGGCCGACGTCACGGAGGGCTCGGGCGGCATTTGGGAACGCCTGCACTACGACTGGTCCGATCCTAACCACGTCGTCCTCACGACGACCGACTCCAACACCTGGGGAGGAGCGTCGGGCCACACCTACACCTTCACGCGTCAGCCCAACGGCACGACCGACATTGATGTGGTCGTCGTACGCGAGGGCAAGAACCTCAAGGGACGGTTGCTCGGCTTCGTGCTTGGGACGATCGGCAGGAGCGTTTTGGAAAAGGCATTTGAAAACTCGGTCAAGGCCATCGAAGCCCGGAACGGTACGGCGAGAAAGGAAGACGCAGCATGAGCCGCGTATCCGTATCGAAACTGATCACTGACGAGGAGAACGAACATGACAGAGTCCATCGCTAACGCTGTGTTCCTACGCAGCAAAGCTGGAAAGGAAGAAGAGCTTGCGGGTCGGCTTGAGGCCCTCGTTCTAGCGTCCCGTTCGGACCCGGGAGTGATGATCTATGATCTGCACCGCTCCATAGCAGATCCCGCCTTGTGGTTCCTCTACGAGCGCTACGAATCGCAAGAGCATTTCAACAGACATCGGGAGAATCCGGTCCTCCGCCGTTTCGTTGCGGACGCCGCAACCCTTCTGGAAGGGAAGCTCGATGTTCGAACGTTCAGGGTGATTGCCGATTTGCACGGAGCTTGAAGGGCGCCTTCGCCAGGAGTATGAGCGTCACTCCTTAGGGCAAGAGAAATTCCAGACTGTCGTCAGCTTGCGCGTAAGCGTATTAACAAGGAGGAACAATTATGAAACGGGTCGCTTTCTTGCTGGTTGCAGTTGCAAGCCTGGCCGGTGTTGTCGCCTTCACGGCTCCCGCATCCGGGCACGCCGATGAAGCGGCCTCCCCGATCGCCTCCCCGGTATACGGCGTCACAATTCCGGCCGGATACCGCGATTGGAAATTGATCGCCGTGGACCAACTTCTGGTACCAGGCAAGGCCGACCAGCTGCGCGCTCAATTCGGCAACGATATAGCGGTCAAGGCCTTTAAGGAAGGGACGCTCCCGTTCCCAGACGGCGCCATCATTGCCGCGATTCATTGGACTCGTGTCCCGTCGGAAAACAACAACGAAGTCCTGGACGGTCCGTTCCCCGGCGCTCAATCTTTCGTTGTCGGGTCCCCCGTGAATGTTCAATTCATGGTCAAGGACTCAAGGAAGTACGCGGCGACGGGCGGCTGGGGGTTCGCTGACTTTACGGGCGGAAAGGCGGGCGACAAGGCGCTGCACGAGACCTGCTTCCCCTGCCACAGGCCTGCGAAAGATCGCGACTATGTCTTCACCCATTACGCACCCTAATTGCGAGGAGGAAAGGACATGGCAAATCTGAAGTATGACAAAGAGATCACTGCACTTCTCGTCATCGACCCGTACAACGATTTCATTTCCGAGGGAGGCAAAGTATGGGGTCGCTTGAAGACGGTTGCAGAAGCAAATGATTGTATTCCTCATATGCTGCAAGTCCTGAATGCTGCGCGGAAGGCGGAGCTTCGCGTTTTCTATGCGCTGCATCGTCGATACCGTCCAGGCGACTACGAGACTTGGAAGTACATTGCGCCCATCCAGAAGGCAGCGTGGTTGCACAAGACGTTCGAATACGGCACCTGGGGTGGCGAGGTTCGCAGCGAGTTCAAACCTCAACCGGGCGAAATCGTGGCGCTCGAGCATTGGGGTTCCAGTGGTTTCGCCAATACGGATTTGGATTTGCAACTCAAGAAACATGGCATCCATCAGCTCATCGTCATGGGACTGATCGCACACACGTGTGTGGAGGCAACGGTTCGTTATGCCGCTGAGCTTGGCTACGAGGTCACAATGGTAAAAGACGCGACCACGGATTACTCGGATGAGGAAATGCACGCCGCTCTCGACGTCAATATCCCGAACTACGCCAGTGCCATTGTGACCACAAATGAAGTCGTTGATTTGATCTCTTCTCTCGAAACCTCAGGAATCAGTGCGTAATACTAATTCCATCATTAGCGTGCTTTCGGCGGCGGTGTGCGCGGTCGACTTCTGTATCCGGAAGCCTTTGCCCGTCATCCAAGAAAGCATCCGTTCAATTCACCGAGGAGCGAACTCTATGACAAATGCGAGCCGTGCAACGATGTTCCGATTTCTGGCTTTCGCTGTGCTTGTCCTTGCTGCAACCTCGTGGGCGCAGAATCGCCCGCCAATTCTCGATCAGGTCGCCAAGACCTATGGTCTCGATTCGTTTGGACAAATCGAGGCGATACGCTACACCTGGAACGGGGAAATTACCGGGCTCTTCAAACTTTCTCGCACGTGGGAGTGGGAGCCCAAAACCGGCAAGGTCTCCTACGAGGGGAAGGATAAAGACGGCAAGCCGGTCAAGGTTACCTACATGCGCTCCGAGCTCAGCAGCCAGCCCGACAACGTGAAAAATGAAATCGATCGGGGCTTCACCAACGATAACTATTGGCTTCTGTTCCCGCTCCATGCTTACTGGGACACCAGCGCCACCGTGACCGACGAAGGTATGCATAAACTGCCGGTTGGCAGTGGCTCGGCCGAGCTGGTCGCAGTGAAGTATGCCCCGGAGGTCGGCGGCTACACGCCCGGCGACACCTGGGAACTCTACGTCGGCAAAGACAACCGCGTCGAGTACCTTGTCTTCCACCACGGCGGGACCGAGAAGCCGAGCCTCGTCAACGCAACCTGGGCGGGCTACAAGAAGGCCGGTCCTCTCCTGATCTCAACGGAGCACCGCGGCACCGCCGATGGCAAGCCCCTGCACATCTTCATTTCAGACGTAGCAGTTAAGCTGACAGGCTCGGATACCTGGATGAAAGCGCAATAAACGGAGCTCAATAAACAGCGGACGGGCTGGTTCGGGCAGTTGACCGTTCTTCACGAATCAGCCTCTCTGGCAATCACTACGGTAGTGCACGAACTGCTCAACTTGGGCAGGTCGCGGGTGGCGGCCATGCGAATCTTCAGGTTCGGACGCTCCCCGCGAACGATCGGACAGTAACAGTCGGGCTCTAGCAGCGCGCCCTGGAGGCGTCGGCGTCCGGCACAGCCACCATGGCATGAGTCCCGGAACTCACAGGGCTTGCACGCATCGGGAAGCGTGCGGGCTTGGTCGAAGGGCGGTGAGTCTAGAATGTCGAGCCCCATCGAGATCAAATCCGACAGCGGCTCCCCCGATCCCGGCCAATAAACGCAGGGCTGCGTCGTGGCGCGCGGCGTAACCCTCACGGTGCTTACGCCACATCCTCCCCGGAGCGGCGGGAGGCCTGCGATCGCTCGAACCAGCGGCTCGCCAATGGCGATCACGTCGGTTTCCGCAAAGAGATGCCGGAACCCCTCCCAATACTCTTCGTAGGACAACGCATAGATGTCGGATCGTACCGCCTGGTACACGCTCACACGCAGGGGAGCGTCAAACTGTTTGGCTACTCGCGCTACCTCCGCCAGGCGCAAGTAGTTCGCTTTCATCATGACCGCGACGATGGTTACGGGCACACCCAGCCTCACACAACGTTCCGCTTGCTGGTGGATCAGCTCCCAATTACCGCTTCCGCGCTGTGCATCCTGTTCGGCTTGCGTCGGGTAATCAAGAGAAAACTCAATATCGTGAAAGGCGCGCAACTCGTTGTCTTCCAAAGCAGCAACGCTGTGGCCGTTGGAAGTGATGGTGAGCTTGATCGGTTGCGTTCGCAGGTAGGCCAGAATCGCTTTGAACTCCGGATGCATGCCGTTCTCACCGGTGCCCAGATTCACCGAACGGATCGGCAGTCGTTCCATGACGGATTTCACGTGATCCAGAGAGAGTCGATCAGTGCGGGTTGGATCTCGGTAGCAGAAAGCGCAGGAGAGGTTACACTCGTTGGTGAGCCCGAGCCCAAGCGCAATCGTGGTATCAGGCGCCCTCGCGACGGATGGGATGGAGGAAGATTTGCCGGCGACGTTATTCATGAACCATTCTCCATCAACCATCGACCATCAAAGCAAACGCGCGAAGCATTGTGTGTAGCGCGCGACTGCGGCATACTCTGGCCGGCTGCTCAGTTTGCGCTCCAGTTTAAGAATCCGTTCGTAGTCTGCGCTGCGGGAAATCCAAGACGGCAAGTAATCCGCAAGGACGCGTACACCCCGCTCGGCAATCACCGCCAGCGACGCCGCTTTCAGCATGGCTTGCAGGCCACCTGACGTAAACAGTCGTACCCGGCCTCCGTACAAAGACTCTTGCCCCCACTCAGCGGTGAGGTTATTTTCCGCAGCCGCCAAATCGCCGGCTTGGATAGCGGCCTTGAATACTTCGCCGGCCCGGTTCCGCACAAGGACTGACAGTATCCCTGATGAATCCCGCAAGGCGCGAGCCGCGCCGCGCAACACAGCAATCGGGTCGTCGAGATATTCCAGTACGTTGTGGCACAGAATTACATCGAACGATCGAGTCTGAAACAAGTTCGTCAACCGGGTAGCGTCGCCGATTTGCAATATGATTTTGTCAGTAACTCCTGCTTCCAGTGCTGTGCGTTTCGCTATATCGAGCATCGCCGGAGACGAATCCAGCAGCGTAACGCGGATGCCAAGACGCGCCAGGCGAACCGCCGTCGCTCCTGTGCCGCACCCGACATCCAGCGCATACAATGACTCCTCGGCCTGCGACCGGGGAAGAAAATCCTTCAGGTGGGCGAATGCCAAGTCGGTGCGCAATCGGCCCTCGGGTGTCTCAAGGTACGCGACGTAATCTTGCGCACCATTCTGGAATCGTTCGTTGCCGGCCATGGTGGTCATCACTCCGATTTCCTTCGGTGTGATTTGAGTTAAATATTTCCGTTTTTCTTGCCGAGACGCGAGAGCTCCTCCCGGAGTTTCTGATTCTCTTGCTCTAATTCGCGCATTCTGTTTTCTGCGGGGGCGACCGCCTCTCGAATTTCTTCCTCCGTGTACCGGGGAACAATGTGTTGTTGGCAATTCCAGTCGAAGGCCTCGATTCGGATTACGTATACCCTCTCGGTAAATGCCTTGTACGCTGGGTCGCGAACTTTCTTGAGCCACTCTCGCGCTTGCTCTCCTTCGAAAATCTCAACCCGACCCAGGATTTTGAGACGTAACTGTCTTGGATAGTCGACCAGGATAAGCGCTACCCGGTTGTCGGTGATCAGGTTGCCGGTAGTGATGTACTGCTTGTTCCCGCGAAAATCGGCGAAAGCGATGGTCCTTTCGTCGATCACCTTCAGAAAACCTTTCGGGCCGCCTCGGTGCTGAACGTAAGGCCAACCGGTCAAGCCCAGAGTCGCCATATAGAAGGTGTCGCGTTCGCCGATGAACTCCGACTCCTGCGGGCCAAGGCGAACGGGCGACGGCTCTGACCCCTCAAGCCCCGCGTATTGCCGGCGGCTGCCGTATCGCTCTTGCAAGGCCTTAATGGCCGGAGTGAACACCAACGATCCAAAGTTGTGGGACATGGGTTCTCGTTTCGGCTTCGGGCCAGCCGACCCCGCATCTATGCCGCTTTGGATTGCCGCATAAGGAAGAAAGATTCGATATGACTTGCTACTTCTTCCCCGTGCGTCTCCAGGCCGGTATCTAGCATATGGGTCTTGATGTTCTTGAGATCGCGGGCATATGGAGTCGCCCCTTCCGGCGGAAAGACGACATCGTTCTTGCCCCAGACAATCAGGGTTGGCGGCTGATACTCACCGAAGAAGGCCTGGAATCTTGGGTACAAGGCGAGGTTTGTCCGGTAGTCCGGCATGAGGTCCGTAATGCACGGTAGATTGCTTGTCAGCTGGTCGCCCAAAAACTCACAGAAGTGTATCATTTCAAACCGTCGCCTATAGAATGCCCCCGGGAAGATCGCACTCTGGGAACCCGGGTCGAAAAAACTTTCCTGGCGGAGACTGTCGCCACAAACCCGGCCGTCCGCTGCGACTCGGAATGGGGCAAATCGTTTATGTCCCCCAGTGCGTTTGTTGAGTTGGGTATCAGGGCGGGTGAAGAATCCACCGCCCCCGAAATCGATGGAGGGAAGGCAGCATCATAGTCAGCTGCGTCTTCACGGGAATGAATGATCAGGGAGCCAGCCTACGTCGACTTCGTTGGCCAGCTTCATGAAAAACACAGAATCTACATGGAGGAGAAGAAAATGTTTAAATACACGGTTCTACTCGCAGTGGCAGGAATGCTCGCTATGGGCGTTCCCAGCCAGCCTACCGTCACGACCGGGTCCTGGAAGGTAGACGCCCGTCATTCCGATGCCCAACTGATCACGGACGCGACAACGGATTATGGAAAAACGAAAATAGACGTAACCCTCGGCTTCTCCCGGGTTAATGGTCGAGTCGAACTGGACAATGACAACCCCGCCAAGTCCTCCTTCGATTTCAGAATCTATCCGGCTGGCTCTATGACGCCAGATATTGATGAGGACGGGAAATTCCTGAGTCAATGGGAGGCCGATCTGTCGAATCACACATTGGTATGTTTCCACTCCAAGGGAGCTGTCCGGACGGCGGACGGGCGGCTGCAAACCACAGGCAATCTGATCCTGACACGCGTGGATCGCAACGTCGAGGCGACCCCGAGTGAAGCCTACGCGGGACCCGTGTATGGCCCCCCGATGATCCATCGCGTTTCGCACGAAGCCACTTTCGTTTTCTCTCTTCCGGCGGCCGACGGGAAGGGGCAGAAAGACGGCAGCATCGTGGCGTCAGGGTCGACGCGTATGTTCCGCGAGGATTACCCCCAATTGGTGAGGGCTGTAGTCAGCACCTACTGGCCGCCCGTAGTTCAGGATAAAAACTGCGAAGCGCAAGCCGGTGTGGGTGAGGACTATCGCGGCTCCCAGTGCACGGGAACGCTTCTGATGGCTCCTGCCCTTCCCGAAGCGCCGTATGCGGGCAATGCCGAGGACTATCCTGGCCCCGCAAATTTCAATGTCCTGGTCGGGAATCATCTGAACATTCTGGTCCACCTGCGTTTGTCGCCGAGGAGTTCTGGACAACAGGCGGCAGCTGGGAACTAATCTGTCTCTCTCGCCAGAGTCGCAATTGACCTGTCATGGAGAGAGAAGATTATCAAAATAATTGCGGGCCTGATTCTAGGATTGGTGATTGGCGCCGTACTACGTCGGGCCCGCCGAGCATTGGGATGCAATCGAGATTGATGTGTCTTATAAACATGGTAACCGCACACCCGCCGTAGCAACAATCGCGCGGGATCCAGAGAGCTTGCGATAGGCAGCAATGGAGTTCGGTAAGATGCCCCGGACGTGAACTACGTTGGGAAGTGCTCCACCCAATCCGTTGCGGAAAAACACTCGCCTCGGGAGGTAACGATAGTCTTTTGCTTTCGACCGGAGCCGCCTGCGCAGTAAGGCGAGTGCGCTGGAGAGACAGTGAAGCTGCGTGCCGAATCAAGTCTGTGGCGCCCGGTACGAACCTACTGATCGCCGATGTCATCCCAGATATCGGCACCTTCATGCAGGGTCGCAGCGATTACATAGTTGGCGGAAGCGTGTGTGAGTCGAACACACCAGCAACATCGAAGATGCCGCCCGCCGGTTTTGAAGATCACACAGTGTGTTCTGAACCGTTGTGAAAATTCTCTACTCTACATGATTCTTCAAGGACTTTCCAGGATGACGTTCTGACGCGTCCTGATCCCTTTTGACCCGTTTTGAGCATAGAACTATCACGTTTTTATCACTGCACTCTCCTGGGGTACGAGTGTGACCGCGCTACGAGTGCGACTGCGCATTGACCAGATCGGCCAATTCTCAATGAGTTCTATAAAAAGGGATGTCAAGAAAAAAATTCTCCCTCGACCGGAGGCCGAGAAGATTTTAGTCTCGAGATCCAGCCCACTGACTGTAAGTGCCCCTCGATTGCGCTCGAGAGGTTTTGCTCTGGCTTGTTTGCCCTTCCCGTGGGTTTCATCTTCCGGTGGTGACCACGCCAATCGAGTCTTGAAACTTGGCAAGCGGACCTGGTTGATTGGAGTGTCAACCATGGTTCTATCGGAGGCTCGTGGCCTATCGCTATTTCTGGTTATCCGAGGAGGCATAACGTGTAATGGGTGACTCGGTGCCGAAGCACACAGGGCCGATCTCATTGACTGATACTCACCTCGAACCGAGCGTCTCGAGAACCCGACCGACCACCACCCGAGAGAATCACCGGAGATGGAAAGGCCTCTTACCAGAGACGCTCAAGCGGCTTGCCGATGCAATTGTTTGGCGTCGAAACTTGCTCCTTTCTTCCAAATGGTTAAAGTGATCGCGGCAATCTTTCGTGCCGTGCCAGGGTGAGACGGGCCATGGTTGGACGCATCCCCTTCTCCAGGAGGGCACCATAGAAATCGTACAGCGGTCCGGGGCGAGTACTCGCAGAGAGAGCAGCGCCTTTGAACAGGTTCTTCAGATCATGATTATGGTTGTCATTCAGTCCCCGCACGGTGATGCGCTCCCGGTTTCGTCGTAGCTTCCCTCTGACATAGCGGTACTCGCCGCTGTCGTGAGTCTCGATCGCGAAACCACTGTAAGCCCACAGCTGACGCTTGGTACGGAAACGGTGGGGTGTCTGCAGCAGCGCCACTAGCAAGGCGGCACGAATGGGACCGATCGAGGGAACCTGACGCAGCAATTTCACGACATGATGTTGGCGGCTCTCTCGCAGCAGGTCGCGTCGCGCTTCCTGGCGCACCGGTTGCAATAGATCCAGTTGCTGATACAACCGTTCGGCCCGCAGACGAACTCCGGGTTGCGGGATCTTAGCCAACCACTCGGCGCGATGTCGCGGGGCATAGACCGTGGCTCCGCTACAGGGAATCGCCCAGCTGCGGTACAGCGCTTTGATCCGACTCATGACTCGAGTGATATCTTTCGTGAGCGTTTGATAGCTGCGACCCAACTCCTTTAAGGTGCGCACCCCGTGCTCTCCGTGGTACACCGAATGGAGCTGGTTGCCGCGTAACAACTCGGCCAGCTTGCGCGCATCGATCCGGTCACTCTTGCTGCCGTCTTTCAGCAGGGCGTTCTTCCTTGGATCGCAGACCACAAGATGGGTGACATGAGGTTTCAGCAGATCATGCAACCAGGCGGCAGAAGTTCCCTCTTCAAAGGTCACCGATAGACTTCCGCGTAGCCCATCGATGAACTCCAGAATCGTGGCCGCCTTCGTCTCCAGGATGCATTCCATGATCAGCTTGCCATTGGAATCCATGACGGCAACCGAGATCGTTGCTTGGTGAACGTCCATGCCAATATACTTTTCTTGCTTCATAACGGCGCTCCTTTTGGTAAGTGGTGATCCCAACAATCACAACCTACCGCAAAGTGGGCGCCTTTTTATATTGCGTGTAATTGCTTGACACTGCCGACATTATTAGAGACGCCTGGTTGCGACAACTCTGGAGTTGTTCCTTTTCGCCGCGAAGTACAGACGAGAAATGATTAGGACGATCCGTTGCCCGCTCGGGCTTTGCGGCTCAACACTTCCTGTTTTGCTTGCAGCCAGTCATCTGTTGGGCTTCCATTCACTCGGCCACGTTCTTGATACAACTCATACGCGCGTTGGCGGATTTTTTCTTCAATTTGGGCGTCGGCTTGGTTGGGTCTGGGTAAGATCGGGGGCTGAGAGCTCGCGGTCGGGTATCTTCGCTTCGAGTTGCGCCCCCGAGATGTGCCCTTTCGCGATGTGTCACCGCATGTGGATGAGGTGGACGCAGAGCATGGACTTCTGGCCGGAGGAGCTGCGACTACCGAACTGCTGTTTTCGCGCTCAGATAGTGCCAAGAGCTGCTTGATGATTTCTCCCTTCTCCCACTTTTCTGCCTTTTTGGTTTTGCCCGCGCATGTTTTGGCCAAAATAGTGAACACGGCCAGGGTAGTCACGACCGCGATGAATACAAGGCTAAGCATTGGCGGGTTGTCCCCAACATCAATGCGTTCCTGAGGCGCTCCTCTGAAGCTCGGTACAGATCGGCGTTCGCAAGCGAAAACTCAACCATCAGATGGCGTCCAGGAACGCCGAGATTATGCGCCTATCTGCTGCGAGGCCCTTCCTGATTGCCATGGCAGTGCCATCTGAAAGCATCCAGGAATGTCCGCACGTAGCCGCAAGGACGTTTAGCTTGGTTCCTTGCGTGGCATCCTGTCGCTTGATCCCCAGACCTCGAACGGGGTTTCCAGGGCACACGGGGCACCGCAAATGTTTTGGCTCAGCGTGAAATGGAGAAGCGGCGTTCTCCGTTAGTGTAAGATTCCGCCCCTTCGGGGCGGGGATTTTCAAGGCATCTTGGGGTCTATCGTCCGATGACTCGTTCATCGCAATGCAGAGCGCGAGAGGATTGGCTCCCGCGCTGCTGAGCATCGGCTCGATGAGCCCCACCAGGTTATCCCTCAGCATGGTTGCCTCCCGGCAGAGCCCGCTTCCGTTTCACCCGGCGAGGTCATTGTAGCTGCGGTTGAAGAGTGTGCAAATCTTAAAGACGCCGTCTGCTGCCGGCGAAGTTGCCGTCGTCTACGCGCCTCCTCTAGCTTGCGATCGCGAGCCGCGTGGATCTCGGCCTGTCGTCCGGCGAGCCGATCCTGCGGCGTCACATAGCCGATCGCGCTGTGCAGTCGCACCGTGTTGTAGTGATCCACGTAGATTTGAATCAGGCGGCGCGCATCTTCCAGCGTCAACGGGGTCAGTGGCCGGATGCACTCCCGTTTGAGCGACTTATGCCAGCGTTCGATTTTTCCGTTCGACTGCGGGTAAAACGGCGAGGTGCGCACGTGCGTCATCCCGGAGATACGAATGAACTCCTTGAAGTCCCGAGCGATGAACTGCGGTCCGTTGTCGGAGATGATCCGCGGCTTAGCTCCCGGGTACTTCTCCTTGGCTCGTTCCAGAATCCTCTCGATGTCCGCTTCCTTCATCGACTCCCGCAGATCCCAATGCACCAGAAAACGACTGCATCCATCCAGCACGCTGCATAAGTAATAGAACGTACCCGACAGGTTGATATAGGAAACATCCACATGCCAGTGCTGGTGCGGCTGCAGCGGCTGTTCGAAGCCAGTGCCCTTGCGCGACGGCTTCGCTTTCCAGCGCGTCAGTAATCCCGCTTGTTTCAGCACACGCCATACGCTCGCCGGGCTCACTGCCACCACATCCTGATCCAACATCATGAACGTAAGTCGCCGATAGCCTTCCAACGGATTGTTCACGTGGAAGCCGATGATGGCTTCTTTCTCCCACGTCTCCAACCAGAAATCGCGGGGTACCCAACCGTTGTGCTCATTCACTCGCCCATAGCGCTGCCCCCAGTTGTAAAACTTGCTCACGGTCACCCCCAGCCAATGAATAAATCGGCCGACGCTGATCTCGGTCTTCTCCGACCAGCGCCGAACGAAATCCACCACCTGATCCCGCACATCGTGTGGTACCCAGGTCTCGGTCAGAGTTCCCCAACGCTTTTTTTTAACGCGATGTGCTCCGCCATCAGCTCGGCCAGGACCTCGTCCTTGGTCTGCACCTTCTTCTCCAAGAACTCAATCCGTTTCTGCTTCTCCTCCGCCTGGCGGCGAGGACGTTCCGTCGCTTGGAAGGCGGCCGCTCCGTTCTCGAAGAACTCCTTTTGCCAGCGGTAGAACACCGTCGGCTGCAGGCCCAGTTCTTCACACAGATCGGAAACCGGGACCTTGTCTAAAAGATGGCGCCGCAGAATGGCCACCTTCTCCTCAGCTGTGTAATGCTTGCGCTCTTTTCTCATACGTTCGCTCCGCTATCTTAACGGACGAACGCTTTCTCCATTTCCAGCTGAGGCGGGACAAAAATACAAAAGGGGGGAGGGCTGGCTGAGCATTATGCAATCTCCTTTTCGAATCGAAAATAGCACCAGATCAGAGCGGCGGCTCTAATCGAAAGTGTTCTCTGAGTTCGGACTAAAGGACAGGGGGATGGTCAGGCGGGGATTGCGAGTGTAAACGATATTTCGTCAACAATGGGGCAGTGGGCTACTTTGAATCTTGGTCACCCTTTGTTTTTAGGGCGCGGATCTCTTGACGAATCTTATCAATTCGCTTTTTGATCTCAATTGCCAGATGACCCAAATCCGGCCTTGTTTCCAAATCTGGCAAGAGCTTCTCTAGAAAGGCCAACTCGTCTTCCAATATTGGCAGCCGAATCATAGGATCAGAACACCTCCGTGGTGACGGTGACAACGCGAAAACCAAACCGTGGCGGAACCCAGTTAATGAGTGTAAAAGAGATTTTTCGCCAACGATCCGCCACAACCCCATTGACGGTTTTCAAGCATCACTTCTTATCAAACTGGAGAAACTCGACTGGGGCTCCATTCTCGACAATAAAAGCGACGGTCACGCCCGGTGAGGGTGAGTTGGGCGCAATAAGTATCTCTTTTCCGGCGATTTCAGCGGAGAGGTCGTCCACTTCGAAGGCGACATGCGGAACAGTACGCACAAGTTCAGGGACCGGCGCTTCACGTTCGAACCGCATCCACTCGATCCCGTAGGTGCTCGTTTCATATCCAGACACGAACGTCGCATAGCGCTCGATCAGGCGTTCACCTTCTCGACGCTCGGTAGTGGGAATTCCGATGTGATGGTACCGCCTCGTGGAAGCAACTGGTGACTTTTTCACGTGAATGAGTTTAGCTCATGACGGCATCTGTTTCGGTCAGTTGTTCAAAACAGGCGTGGCTGTTGAAAAACTCCTTCCCGCGAAATTCGCAAAAATGAAATCGCGTCAGGAAGCCCTACAAGCGACTTCCTCGGGTCGCCTAGACATTTTCTACCCCCCAAATTTTGCTTGTTTGGAGCGGAAACGGAGTTTTTCAACAGCCACGCCTGTTAGCATCACTTATTCCAGCCAGGCAAGCAATGTCAATCAAAAGGGAAGCACCCCGTCAGGGCCTGAAGTTTGACTCTTCTTGGCCAACCAGTACATAATGCACACCTCCCGTCGTCCCGTCAGGAGTAGTGAAGATGTAAAGGAGTGAAGCGAATGTGGAAAAATCAGGATGATGCTGTGGGCGCGCAGCCCGATTTCGCCTCGAAGCAGAGATCGGACTTGGCGTCGCTCGGCGACGCGCTCGTTGAGTCTTTCAAGAAAGGGAATTCCGCTATTGTTCCCCAGAAGGTTCTTGCCGAAGATCATAACCAGCCATTGTTGCCACCAACCATGAAGACGTACACAGAAGCGGTGAACGAGTGCACCAAGAACGCTAGTGCGTTGACTGCACACCTTCCGCTTCTTGCCAAAGCTCGGAGCGCGTATGAGGAAGCCCTGAGGGCCAGCGCGGAAATGCGCAAGCTCCTGGATGCCGGCGACGAGAACCTTCGAACTCTCATGACCCAGTTGGAGCAAGGGGTGAGCATTCAACCAGGCAAGCTCGCTCCCGACAAGAAAAGCCCTGAACCGGCGAAAGTCGAAAGAATGAGAGCGACCGCCGAAGGCGGAGGTCGTGCGAATATATTTCCATGAAAGCCCAGGACGCTCGGGGCCGTGAGCATAATTGAGGGGCAGGCCTATATCGCGTCACGTTCGGCTTACGCTGCCGCAGGAGTCGGGGGAAAGACCGTTCCTAGCTGACGCAGTTCACCAGATGCAGTAGCCTGAGTGACTAATTGAGGATCATTTTACTGGTGTACATATTGCTTTGAATTGTGCACTTGGGCTAGGAATGGCGACAGCGACCACCAACCCGAGCCTTGAAGGGCAGACTTCTTCTGCCGGAGTTGTAGTACCTCTCTGCTCGCCCGGGCAGACCGCTTCGAACTCCACCACAGATCCTGCGGATTCCACGCAACAACCATCGCATCGCAACACGTTGCAGGCGTTACTGGCGTTCTTGGCGCTGAACGAGCAGGCGCGCCGGAGGAAAGAAACTCGCCGGACCGGGGACGATGCGGCTGTTCCCGAGGCGGAGCTTGAAGAGGGAGAGCAGTTCACTCTGGATGAGGTACTTCAACTCGTCGCCGACATAGCAGTAGCGATCACTGGCGCGGATGGCCTGGCGATTGCGATGGCGGAAAACAACGAGATTGTTTTGCAGGCGGCGGCGGGAACGGTCCGGCCCAACTTGGGCGCGCGCATCGACCGCGATTCGTCTTTCTCCGGGGCCTGCTTCCGCACGGCCCAGATCCTGAGCTGCGCTGACACCGAGACGGATGCACGGGTCAACTTGCAGGCGTGCAGGCGCTTGGGCGCACGCTCCATGGTCGCGGTGCCGCTGTGCGGGCGGAGGCGTGGGATTGGGTTGCTGCAGGCGTTTTCAGCGCTACCGTTCGGATTCAACGACAGAGATGTCCGCAACCTGGGCTTGCTGGCTGAATTAGTGATGGGAGCGCTCACGCCGGAGGATGAGGATCGCTTTGCAGAGTCCGCGCAGGTCGCGGCAACGAAGTTGGAAGCGGCTCTGAGCGAGCCAGAAGCCGTGCCCGTCGCTGAACCCGAGATGCCAGCCGAGGCACCGGATAGCGTGACTCGCCGGCCTGGCATGCCGGTTCTGCTGGTGTGCATTGTCATTGTCTCAGCGTTAGTGGGAGGAGCCTGGTGGAAGCTGAAACCGTCGCAGTTGGCCAACCAGACGGCGCGAACGGAAAAGATGGCGCCGAAGCTGATGGGCGCCGCGGCGAAGGACGCGCCGGCCGCTCCATTCGCAGGGACGGCAGCGAATCCCGCCAACATCAATTCGGGCACGACTTTCAATGGAAGCCAGGCGACTGATTCACCTGCCAAGCCGCAGGAATTGTCGAGGTTTCCCATGGTCACCGGAATCCAGCACTGGTCGGCGGCGGATTCGAGTACGGTGGTTCTTAATCTTGAAGATCAGGTGCAGTATGAAGTGCACCGCCTGGCCAATCCCGATCGCATCTATTTCGATCTGCACGATACAGAGCCGGCTTCCAACCTTGCATGGAAATCAATCGAGGTGGGCGATGCACTGCTCCAACGCATCCGCGTGGCTCAGCCCGGGACCGGCATGACGCGCATTGTGCTGGAGACGAAGGCCAACACAGATTTCTCGGTGAGCCTGGAGCCGAATCCCTACCGGCTGGTGGTTGAAGTGCGCAACCTCGGGGCGAGCCCCAAGAGCACGGTGAATCGGTCCCCGAATGCGACCGAAGCGGAGAAAAACAAACTATTAATCGTGGTTCCGCCGCCGACGCAGGAAGATTTGCAACTGCAGCGGCGTGTTGCCAAGATGTGCATCGTGGTCGATGCGGGCCACGGTGGTCGAGACGGGGGCGCGGTGGGGCGCGACGGCTTGTTCGAAAAAGATCTGGTGCTCGAGATTGGGCAGCGGCTGGGCAAGTTGCTCGAAGGTCGATTGGGAATGGAGGTAATCTACACGCGACAGGATGACAGCTATGTTCCTCTGGCCGAGCGCGCCAGTATTGCCAATCAGGCGCAGGCCGATCTATTCGTTTCCGTGCACGCCAACTACAGCGATCTTCCTTCGGCGCGCGGGGTGGAAACGTACTACACAAGCTTCTTCATGGTGCCGGATTCGAAAGATGTGGATATGCGGCCAGGCTCAGGCGGCAGGAATGCGGCGACAGCATCGCTTTCGCCTGCCGATTTGCAAGGGCGGGTTGAGCAGTCGAGAAGGCTGGCGGAGAGTGTGCAGCGCTCCCTGTACGGGACACTGTCGGCGCAGAATCCGGGTCTGCGCGACCGCGGCATCAGGGAAGCTACCTTCGTAGTGCTGACGGAAAGCGCGATGCCGGGGATCCTGGCGGAAGTTTCGTTCGTCAGCAGTCCCACAGACGAGCAGAAGTTGCGCAGCGATGGCTACCGCGAACAGGTCGCCGAAGCGCTGTACAAAGGCATTGCACGCTATGCCGCTAGCTCCCACGGCATCAAGGTCGCGAGCGCGCGACGATAGTGTGCAACCGCGAAAGCAGTAATTCGACAATGCGCTTCACAGTTGGCGAAACATCCCGATTTCACTCATTGACCTCATCAAAGGGCGAACAGATTGCACAAGCTTGTGCTAACGCCGTCGGCGGTCCACTCGTTGGCGCCGCGGTTGCAGCGCGAGAAAGCACCCCGTCAGCGCGTGAAGTTTGACTCTTCTTGCCAACCAGTACATAATGCACACCTCCCGCCGTCCGGTCAGGAGTAGTGAAGATGTAAAGGAGTGAAGCGAATGTGGAAAAATCACGATGATGCTGTGGGCGCGCAGCCCGAGTTCGCCTCGCAGATGCCGGACTTGGAGTCCGTCGGCGCCGTGCTGATTGAGTCGTTAAAACACAACCGGGACGAAAAAGGGAATTTCGCAGTTGGTCCTCAGAAGGTTCTTGCCGAAGATGATAACCAGCCATTGTTGCCACCAACCATGAAGACGTACACAGAAGCGGTGAACGAGTGCACCAAGAACGCTAGTGCGTTGACTGCACACCTTCCGCTTCTTGCCAAAGCTCGGGGCGCGTATGAGGAAGCCCTGAGGGCCAGCGCGGAAATGCGCAAGCTCCTGTATGCCGGCGACGAGAACCTCCGAACTCTCATGACCCAGTTGGAGCAAGGGGTCAGCGTTCACGGGGTCAAGCCCGCTCCCGACAAGAAGAACCCGCAACCGGCGAAAGTCGAAGCGATCAGAGGGACCGACGAAAGCAGCAGTCGCATGATGAAGGGATTTCCATGAAACGCCCACGACGCTCGGGGCCGTGAGCATAATTGAGGGGCAGGCCTACTTAAGCTGAAACACTTCAAGGACTGGAAACAAGGCAGAAAAATAGTGCCGAGAGTGCTGCTGGCATGTGGAGCGTTGTCTTGACAGGCGCGCGGAGTTGGCTCATACTTCGGCAAAATCGCGCGCTTCGCTTGTGTTCTACTGGTTTTGTCCGGCAATTTACCGACCGAGAGAGACCTGTGGTTGTGCCTCAACCAAAGCCGCTTCGCTCCGGGAAAATACTCAGTGCTTTTGCCCGCGATTCTTCGCCGGAAACTTCCTCCAGTCGGTCCGGCAACTTTGACGAGAGCGCTGCCCTGTCGCCCCTGAAGGAGCTGATCGCAGCCGGGGGCCACCGCCTGGACCCGATACTGGCGACCATCACAGACGCCGCCCGACAACTGACGGGCGCCTCCGGAGCCGCACTTGTGATGTGGAAGGAAGGCGCGATGGTGTGCCGCGCGCGCAGTGGCGACACGGCTCCCGCTCTCGGTGCGCAGTTGGGTGCGGAGACTGGAATCTCGGGGGAGTGTTTGCGCACCGGTAAAATTCAGCATTGCGCAGATACCGAGAATGATCCGCTCGTCGATGTGGAAGTCTGCCGCAGCCTCGGTTTGCGCTCGATTGCCGTCTTGCCGATTCAGGGTCGGCGCGAGATCAACGGAATTCTCGAAGCTTTTTCCACCCAGCCCGCAGCCTTCAGCAAACAGCATCTTGCTCTTCTTCAACAACTGGCAGAGCTCGCGGAACGCGCACGCGCATCGCAACCGCATGGCGCATCGTCCGCCGCGCCGACCTTTCCGGTGGCGACGCCGCAATCCTCCAGCCTGCTACCGGTGTCGGATGGTGTCAGGGACGTGGCTCTCGCTTTCCTGGGAACTCGATCGCGACCGTTTGCTTTGGGCGCCATCGGCCTCGTGGCGATCTCGCTGCTTGCCCTGGTGATCTGGCTTGGGTGGCGAGGTCCGGATAAAGCGGATGGCAAGGCGCATGCGGCGAAGCCGTCTTCTGTCGGCACCACAACCGTCAACGCCGTAACCGCACATTCTCCCGACAAACATCCTCCCGATAATGACCCACTCTGGAAGGCGAATCCGGGTGGCGAATCCCTGTTTCCATCCAGCGGAAAGACTTCAGCCGGAACTCCCGTGAAGTTCGCCTCAAAAGTGGACGTAGTCTCGGGAGAGAAAACTGCGACGGACGTTGGTGCCGATTTCACCGTCACGCACGAGGTTCCCCGCGCGCAGATTGGATCGCACAACGCCTCGCGCTCCACCGATTCGCGCTCGGATGAGACCGCCTCGACCGAGCCGCCCTCGATCTCCGCCGGCTCGACGAATCAGTCCGCTCTCAACGAAGTTCTCTCCACGAAAGTTTCGTTGCCCGGGCTCGGTGTGCCGGTGTCGCGCGGGATTTCGGGCGGCCAGCTCGTGCACCGCGTTCCGCCAGTCTATCCTGCCCAGGCCCGTCTGCTGCGCCTGGAGGGCAAGGTCGTTCTGGCCGCAGTGATCATGGAGGATGGAACGTTGCGCGATGTCAGAGTTATCGAGGGCGAGCCTTTGCTTGCCCAGCCCGCCGTGGACGCAGTGCAGCACTGGCGGTACAAACCCTATGAGCTTGATGGAAAACCGGTGAAGAACCTAATCCGGATCAACGTTGACTTTAAGTTTCCTGAATCGAGTCATTGAATCATTGGAAAGTGGCTCAATGATTCAATGCCTACACGCCGACCGGGAATGGCTTGCTGTGGGTTTCCGAGCCCACCGAGAGCCCCGCGAATCGCCCCTGCAGCAGTGACATCAGCCCGTGACCCAGTAACCGATCGCGCTCACGTTTTTATCACCGCAAACTCTGATTGCCCGTAATTCTCAGTATGCGACGACCTGCGTCTTCCCATAAATCACTGAAACTAAATGGCGGAAGCGTGTGTGAGTCGAATCCGCATGACAACGTAAATTCAACAACATGCAGGGCCACGGATGGCATGAAAGTACTTGGAAAGCAGTGGTAAACCAGCAAACGGATTGCAATCGGATCGCAGATTTCTTCCAAGCTGATCGGACGGGACCGACTTCTGTGCAGAGAATTCTCCTCTCTCCGTCCCGGAAGATAACTTTAGAGCCGTTGTCCTCTGTGGACAATGCACTTACTCTGCTGTGTAATACGGCAGATGGTCAGTTATCGCCCACTGGTGTGCATGGGCCTCACGGTCGTGCTGCTGACGTTTTGTTCCTGTGGCGGAAGTTCCGGCGGATCAGGCGGTGGTGGTGGCGGCGGTACTGGTCCAACAATCGCAACTCTGTCGCCTACCAACCTGATGGTGGGCGTCCCGCTCGGCACTTTGTTGGTTTCCGGGTCGAACTTCAATTCCGACGCCCTCGTACAAATAGACGGACAAGCAGTTTCCACGGATATATTAGATCCTCATACACTGCAAGCCGAGGTTAGTCCTAGTTTCGATAACACAGTCGCCACCCATCAGATCACTGTGCAGCAGAGTACCGGCACTTCCAATGCCGTTTCGCTTAGCGTTTATGCGCCGCAGCAAGGTCCATTCGTCATGAATGCGATTCCTGGCTTTCTGGTCGGCACAGAGAGTGACGCGCCTTGGATCGCTGTCGCCGATGTCAACGGCGATGGTCTAGCCGACGTTATCATGCCGAACGATGTCCCCAACGGTTCCGGGGGGATTGCTATCTTGGATGGCCGCTCGGATGGTTCACTCGCTCCTCCTACCGTTATTTCCATGGTGACCCCTTATGCGCTCCTTGTCGGCGATGTGGATGGTGACGGCATCGCTGATCTCGTGTCCGTGACCCAATCGGGGTCCAATAGTGTGGTCACGGTTTTTCACGGCGACGGGCACGGCAATTTCCAGCAAACCGCTTCCTCGCAGGTGCCATATCTCGGTACTCCCGTCACTGAGTACCTCGCAGACCTTGATGGCGACGGACTGAAGGACTTGGTACTCTCAGGCGAGCAAGGATCGGGAACGACGAGCAACTTGCAATGGCTGCGGAACACCGGTGGAGGAAACTTTCCTGCCGCTGCCATTCTGTCCACAATGAATGGCAACACCTACTTCTCGATTGGAGACCTCAACGGCGACGGCAAACCCGACATCGTTTACTCGACGCAAAATTCGCCGTTAGGGCCGTTTGTTGTCCACACTCTGTTGAACCAAGGATCGGGCCGATTCTCCGATAGTCCCACGCCCGGCCTCAACGGAATCGGCGGCTTGACCAACATCATCGACTTCAATTTGGATGGAATTCCAGACCTTGTAGTGCAGGTGGTACAACCAAACACCGTCCTCCAGCTCTATTCATTCAAGGGCAAAGGCGACGGCTCGTTTCAGCAAGTTTCGAGTGTGACGATCTCCCCTCCTGGCTATGACGTTTACCAGTTTGTGATCGGCGATTTTGATCACGACGGGTTTCCCGACCTGGCTGGTACAGACGGCGAGACCGAGCCATCGCATATTCTCTACTTGTTTGGCGACGGACACGGAAACTTTACGCCGCAGCAGGTAGTCGGACCGCAAGGAGTAGGCATCGCGGAAGGAGACATCAACGGCGACGGCCTGCCTGATGTTATTGTGCCGGATCGTTTCAGTTTCGTATCGGTTGCGCTTGGTCAAACCGGTCGCAATTTTCCTTCGGCCCTTGCTCTAACGCCGCAAGTGGCCACGACCGCATACGCCGGGGACATCAACGGCGACGGCCTGCTGGACATCTTCGTTGGAGGAGTTCCTGACAACATCTCCGGCACGGTCTTTCAGAACCAGGGCAACGATTCATTCCAGTTCACAGCCAACACGAACCCAACTTCTTTCATGGTGGCCGACCTCACCGGAAAAGGCGTGGTTGATCTGATCGGGAATTCAGACGCCGGTCTGGTCATCTGGCCAAACAATGGAACATTCGGTTTCTCATCCTCCCCAATTACCCTGCCACCTATCAACGGGCCAATTATGGTAGCCGATATGGATGGCGATGGTCATCCCGACATCGTTGGCGTTGGTCAAATCTTCTATGGCAACGGCGATTATCAGTTCACTCCGGTGGCTACGCCCAACGTGTATTCAAGCGGACCTTACGTCATCGGCGATTTCAACGGCGATGGCAAGCTGGACATCGCGGTCGGCGGAGCTACCTTGCTCAACGCAGGCAATCGGACTTTTGACGTTGTAACGAGTGAAGTTTTGCCGCTCGTCGACGGAGCGGTCGCCGTGGTCGCCGACTTCAACGGAGACGGCAAGGATGATGTCGCGATTTCACTTGGCGACGAGCAGAGCATCGGCATCTACTACGGTCAAAGTGACGGCACCTTTTATTTGGCCACCGAACTCAACACGGGAGGAAATGTGGGCGGACTGGCAGTGGGAGACTTCAACAACGACGGCCACCTTGACGTTGCGGCGGGGCTGATGCTTGCCCAGCAGGCAGTGATTTTCTTCGACAATAGCAACGGCCAGTTCAGCCGGTCGTTCTTTGCTTCCGGAGCGGACACGGTCTCAATGACCGCCGCTGATCTCAATCACAGCGGTAAGCGCGATTTGATCTTTACGAATTTCCAGGTGGACTTTCGTCCGCCTAATGTGGATGTCGCATTTCACAAGTAGGTGCAGGAACCTTCCCAGGGGTGACGTGTCACCCTCATCTGCCGATGCCGAAGGCAGCGCAAAAAAACCTCAACCCCACCACGGCTCTCCGGGAGTACGAAACTGCCCGCACAACCGTGCCGGAATCGCCACACTGCCGGGTCAGGAATCGGCACTCGAATCAGGGCCGCATCGGGCGGCTAAACTGACCCGGATCACGGCGCGGATCGGCGGGCCAGGACACCCGGAATCAGGAACCGGATCGGCACCGCAGACGGCAAGGCCGCGCCACACCCCGGCGCGGCCAGAACGAAACCCACGGCTAAAAGAAAAACTCTCAGAACACCCAGCGCAATCGGAGTACCTGCCCCGACCCTCACCCGCTCCGGGATCGCTCGCTCTGGCCGCTCAGGAACGCCAACAGCTGGCACTCTGGTGAGCAGTCGGAATCACGCTGGCAGCACGATGATCTCAAGATCATTCGGGCTGGGCATTCGCCTGATCGGCGTTCCGTCGTCTTTATAGACTTCCAGCTCTTTTGCGAAACCCTTAACCACGTGGAGCAGGAAGTGGACGTGTATCCCATCTTCATCGACCGCATCAGCTTCCACCGGTATTCGCTTTTCGACCGTGGCGGGCCGAGCCGCAGCACTCGGTTCGAGTTCCAGGCTGCCCTCGTCGTCGATGATCCGTACTCGGCAACCGGCCAACTGTTTCCCTATTTCCTCCTTGCCGGGAAAGTCCGCCGCTAAGAGTCGCCGCATAACCTCTGCCTCCGTGGGAGTCGGCTCGCGAAAATGCTGTTCGATCTTCATGTTCCTCCACCTACGGAATGCGGCGGATCGTGGTGCTGAAAGGGCAGACGCCGGAAGATGCGCGGCAGCCCTCATCGCGATAAACTTGGTTGCACCTAAAGGCATCCCGTGGATTCGACGGTTAACCTCTCATTCCGGTACTTGGAGAGCGACTACGTGCGAGCGATGCGCGCTCACTATGCTTCGCGCCTTCGTCTCCGGCTCGACATCGTGGTCATCGTTGCGACCGTGGCCTTCGGTGCTTACCTTTGGCGTTCTCCGAACTCGCGTTTGTACGGCATAGTAGTGGTCGGGATTGCGGCTGTCTTCGCCCTCATGCTGGTTGCAGCCTTCGCGGTCATTCCGTCCGTGGTGTTCCGGCGCGAGCCGAAGTTTCGTGATGATTATTCACTCACGTTTTCACCGGAGGGTATCCACTTCCGCACAGCGCACATCGACTCACAGCTCCAGTGGAGCATGTATTCGCGGGCGCTCATTGATGCCCACTCTTTCGTGCTCTACTACGGCTCTCGATCGTTTACCGTGATTCCGAAGCGCGTCTTTCCCACCGCCGAGCAACGGGAGGCGTTCGAGAAGCTGCTCGCCCAGAATGTCCCACAGGTAGTCAGGAAAAACACCTGACTTGCTTATACTGCTTGGCTAGGATGTTGCAACCGCTGTCGGCGCTCCCTCCTCAATCCAGGAAACCTGAACGTCCTTCGCAGCTAAGTTGATGAACGAGTTCCACTCATGCACGAAGAATCGATAGCACGAAACTCCGGGCGGAAGAGTCCGCGAGAGTTTTTCAAGCGCCGGGAATGTATCGGGCTTGGCGGGGTCTCCCGAGACGTTCAAAGCAGACCCATGCGGCACGTACCGATAGGTAGGATCAGGCGGGTCGATCGCGCAGAAGTAAAGGCCCGTTATCCGTACCTCTCCAGGCCTGTATTCTTCTTTGTTGGGACCGTTGAGGTCTCCAACCCAAAAACTCATATGCAATGCCATCGTCCCGCGCACGTAATCGATTCTCACGTTGTGAAGCTGCGCATCGTGGAACCCATTTGGCAGCTCGTTGTCTAACTCCTCGAACGTCATTTGAAACACTCCTGTCCTTGTGGCCCTAGAAAACGAAGGCCAGCGCTGGCGCTGCCGCGCCACCTGTCAAGATTGTCGCCCCTATTGCCACGGTGCCCACTATCGCGCCGGTGGCTACCGGATGCTCTCTGATGGTCTGAACAACTCCATGCCCGGCATCCATGAGTAGCTTGCCTACATCTCCCGGCCTGATGTGGTCCTTTCCCCTGTCTCCACCAGGCGGAGTGTAGTGCCAGTGATCGTGCTCTTTGTTACCTGTCTCGCCAGGCCTCCCCCGTTCAAATTCCACTTTTTCGCCGGTCTTGTCATTTACCCATTGTTCACCGTTCGGGTTCTTGTGGTCTGGATTCTGATGCCAGTCCGGGCCAAGACCACTGGGATCGTTGGGCATAGCCGAATGCCTGGCCCCAGCAATCGGTTGGATCGCTGGAATGAGTTGCCGTGGTTTGCGCTTTCGAAATGCGGTTCAACTGGTCGTAGCTAAAGGTCTGGCTGCGGTCGGTAACGCGATTGTTGGTAATGCTGATCGGATTCCCGTTATCCGAGCCAAGATTGAAGTTGTATTTCAGGTCGAGCATGTTCCCAGCGGTCGCAGTGCCGGTACAAAGCGTCGTGCTCCAAGCCAGAGCGGTCCCCGTGGTCGAATATGTCCAGCAGGGCTGGAGCCGGTCATTGTAGATGTGCGTAGAAACGATTTCGGACGAATTCTGGAGCAGAGCTACCGCTCCTTGTGGTGCGTAGCACACCCCGTTGCCCGATACATCGTTCGCACAGGTTCCGGTGGCGTAATAGACACTTGTGGTGTTGTCCTTGACGTTGCTCGGACGACCAGCAGTATCGGGAGTGTAGGTCATGACTCGCCCGCTGGGATAGGTCAGCGTGGCCGCCGAGCTATCCAGGTTGTAGGTGTATTTCGTGGTCTTGGTAATGCTGTTGGTGGTGCGTGACTGGACGACGGTCCGTCCCATCGTGTCATACGCCCAGGATTCCGACCCGGCTGGGTCCGTCATTCCCGTTCGATGGCCGATGTTGTAGCACGAGGATTGCCCCAGACATCCGCTGCCATCATACGAATACGTTGCGACCGGAGTAGTCTGCGGGCACGACTGGTTGCTGTAAGCCTTGCTGGTGATACGATTCAGCGCGTCATAGCAATAGCTAAGCGTTGTGGTGACCGAAGGACTACTTTGGTCCTGCTGAGGAGTGACCTTCGTGGTCGCGTTTCCATCGGCGTCGTATGTATAGGTCAAGGTGCCGGATTCAGGATTGGTAGCAGTCAAAAGGCGCGACAGCGAGTCATATGTAAAGGTGCGCTGGCGAGAACCGGCTTGCAGCACGCTCAGGAGATTGCCCAGCTGATCGTATCCGTACGTGGTTGCCCAGATCGGGTCGTTGGAGCCCGGACAACCGTTGGAATTGACGGTCGCAGTCGGAGAATTGGGCTCATCCACTTCGATCAGATGGCCCAAGCCGTCAACCGTGCTTCGACGCCAGTGCCCAGCCTCATCCGTGACCAAGGTTGTATTGCCACAATATGCGGTCTTGAGAAGGGAGCCATCGGGCTGCGTGACCTGCGTCACGCGATGGAGGACATCGTAGCTATTCGTGCTGATTCCGTAGGTGGAGTCGGAAGTCGTGCGATAGGGGTTGCTGGTCGTGGCTTTGTTTCCCACTCCATCGTAGCCATCGTCAACATAGTCGGTGCCTTCGGGATCAGAGTTCAGCTGGGTGTGTTCGAGCCGCCCGACTCCATCCACAATCGCAGTCGCGGTTTCATTCTTCGCGCTGGTGATCTCCTTGGTAATAACGACTTGATATGGTGCGCTGCCTTGAGTGCAAGTCGAGCCACCGAGGTCCGTGTAGCAGAATGAGGTCAGGCCCCCGCCTGTCGGGCGGGTAACATTCGTCAGCCGCCAGTCAACGTCGTAGCTGTCACTGGTGACTTGACCGTTCGGATCGGTGGTAGAAGTCAGCAACCCGGTGTCGTAGTCGTAGTTGTGGTATGTGCTCTGGCTTAACGCGTTTTGGACCTGCGTCACATATGCGTCTTGAAATGTGCTCGAATAGAAATAGGTCGTCGGATTGAGCAGAGGATCTTTCGCGACGGAGGGCATCCCAGTGTCGTAGTACGTCGTTTTGCTGGTCAGCGTCTGCACCGTGGGTAGGTTCAGCCAGCGATTCACCGACGTTTGATTACCGCGGAGGGTGCCCGTCCACACCGAAAGGTCGAGATTCTGAGCCGCTCCCATTCCGGACGCAATCGTCGAGGTTTCATCGTAGCCATACTGGGTGTAGGCCTTCTGATTGGTGCCATCGGTGATCTGGGTTGAGTAAATCAGATTCAGCATGTTGTTGCTGAGATAGGTGGAATAATTCGGATTGGGACTTTGCCAGGCGTAGCTGGTGTTCGTCTGTCTCAGCAGCGGTCCAGGCTGGCCCGAGGTTGTGCCGTAGTCGTACTCCTTCTCGACCAGCACTTTTCCGTAGATCCCCGTGTATTGCGTTGGGTCGTTGTATCTGGGGCTTGGGAAAGTAAACCCAGCATCGTAGGATTTCGTCATCATACTGGTCTTGCCGTTTGCCCAAGTGGTCGTGATCTGGGTGGGCACAATGTTCATGTAGGCTTCGCCCACTTCCGGCGCGAACGGACTGACTGTCCTGGAGTACGTTGTGGATACAGTCTTCAACAGGTTCGCAGACTGGACAGCGCCCTGGTAATACTGGATCTCCGTGGTGTAGGAAGTACACAAGGACAATTGAGTGTTCGTGTAAACCGTGTGGTTCCCAAGCGGGTCTGTTTTGGCTCAGCGTGAAATGGAGAAGCGGCGTTCTCCGTTAGTGTAAGATTCCGCCCCTTCGGGGCGGGGATTTTCAAGGCATCTTGGGGTCTATCGTCCGATGACTCGTTCATCGCAATGCAGAGCGCGAGAGGATTGGCTCCCGCGCTGCTGAGCATCGGCTCGATGAGCCCCACCAGGTTATCCCTCAGCATGGTTGCCTCCCGGCAGAGCCCGCTTCCGTTTCACCCGGCGAGGTCATTGTAGCTGCGGTTGAAGAGTGTGCAAATCTTAAAGACGCCGTCTGCTGCCGGCGAAGTTGCCGTCGTCTACGCGCCTCCTCTAGCTTGCGATCGCGAGCCGCGTGGATCTCGGCCTGTCGTCCGGCGAGCCGATCCTGCGGCGTCACATAGCCGATCGCGCTGTGCAGTCGCACCGTGTTGTAGTGATCCACGTAGATTTGAATCAGGCGGCGCGCATCTTCCAGCGTCAACGGGGTCAGTGGCCGGATGCACTCCCGTTTGAGCGACTTATGCCAGCGTTCGATTTTTCCGTTCGACTGCGGGTAAAACGGCGAGGTGCGCACGTGCGTCATCCCGGAGATACGAATGAACTCCTTGAAGTCCCGAGCGATGAACTGCGGTCCGTTGTCGGAGATGATCCGCGGCTTAGCTCCCGGGTACTTCTCCTTGGCTCGTTCCAGAATCCTCTCGATGTCCGCTTCCTTCATCGACTCCCGCAGATCCCAATGCACCAGAAAACGACTGCATCCATCCAGCACGCTGCATAAGTAATAGAACGTACCCGACAGGTTGATATAGGAAACATCCACATGCCAGTGCTGGTGCGGCTGCAGCGGCTGTTCGAAGCCAGTGCCCTTGCGCGACGGCTTCGCTTTCCAGCGCGTCAGTAATCCCGCTTGTTTCAGCACACGCCATACGCTCGCCGGGCTCACTGCCACCACATCCTGATCCAACATCATGAACGTAAGTCGCCGATAGCCTTCCAACGGATTGTTCACGTGGAAGCCGATGATGGCTTCTTTCTCCCACGTCTCCAACCAGAAATCGCGGGGTACCCAACCGTTGTGCTCATTCACTCGCCCATAGCGCTGCCCCCAGTTGTAAAACTTGCTCACGGTCACCCCCAGCCAATGAATAAATCGGCCGACGCTGATCTCGGTCTTCTCCGACCAGCGCCGAACGAAATCCACCACCTGATCCCGCACATCGTGTGGTACCCAGGTCTCGGTCAGAGTTCCCCAACGCTTTTTTTTAACGCGATGTGCTCCGCCATCAGCTCGGCCAGGACCTCGTCCTTGGTCTGCACCTTCTTCTCCAAGAACTCAATCCGTTTCTGCTTCTCCTCCGCCTGGCGGCGAGGACGTTCCGTCGCTTGGAAGGCGGCCGCTCCGTTCTCGAAGAACTCCTTTTGCCAGCGGTAGAACACCGTCGGCTGCAGGCCCAGTTCTTCACACAGATCGGAAACCGGGACCTTGTCTAAAAGATGGCGCCGCAGAATGGCCACCTTCTCCTCAGCTGTGTAATGCTTGCGCTCTTTTCTCATACGTTCGCTCCGCTATCTTAACGGACGAACGCTTTCTCCATTTCCAGCTGAGGCGGGACAGGTCGGCAACCGTTGTAGGCCCACCAACATATGAATAGGTCCAGGTATGGTTTCCCGTACCATCATTTGCGTTCACAGTACGCGAAGCCAACCATCGAGGGGGCAGAGCAACCGTACAAGTCGCGCCCTCTGTCCAGACGTAGGAAATTGTTCCCCCAGTGGGAAACGTGATTTGCGTCAGATCGCCATAGCCATCGGTACTATATTGAAATGTCCAGGCCGTTCCATTGGGCAAGACCACACTCTGGAGAAAGTTCAAATACCCCCAAACTTGCGTGTCGTCAGTTATGTCAAAGGATTCGACGACATCGACCTGCGCGTAGCAGAATACGAACGTTGAGGTACCGCCGTTTGGTCCCGGAACCACCCACGAAGAGTTGGAATAGACCGGTAGTGGCCCGCTTGGACATGCACCGGCGCCGCTGGAGCTGGTCCCGCCGGGCAGGTTGGGGATACTTCGTCCCACGGTATCCGTTAGTGTGCCAGACAATTGGGTAATTTGATTCCCGTTAGTGTCTTCCTCCCAAACTCGCGTTCCGTTCGCATCAGTTAGATACCCACTGGAGGAGAAAAGCCCTGTTCCATCGACGGTTTCAAAATTAGTGCCCGCTGAAGACAGCGCGGCCAATTGGTGACTGGCCCCATCGGCAGCAACCAAGGAATAGCTGGCGAAGGTCACTGTGCCAGTACCACCGACTTCTTGGATGGTGGTCGATTTCGAAGTAAAGCTGCCATCTGCGACCGGAACCAAAGGCGAAAAAAGACTTCGGAGCCCAACGTAAGTCGTGCACTCATCGATAATGCAAATCACTCTCTGCGCGTAGATCTTATTGTTGTACACGAGCCTGTAGCCGAGATTCAGTTTGCCGCGTTGTGGATAAGAGACTAGCGGAATTTGCACAGTCACATTTCCGTTCGTCATGCTGACCAAATCAATGTCTCCGCCACGGTATGTCCCATAGGCGTTGATACCTTGCCGAATGTCGTCTTGGTCCTGCGCCATCGACCAACCAGCACAGCCGGACACAAACAAAGCGAGTAGCATGCAAACTCTGATGGCGTGACGTTTCATTGACCCACCCCCTTCGGGACGTCGAAGACCGAGGGCGAAACTCCTACGTTGAACGCCACTGAATTGAAAGAGATCACTCGGAGCGGCTGGTGTTCCTGCGAGAATGAGATTTGAAAAGGTACGAGCATGCCGCTGACCGAACGAAAATCTGAAAATTCGTAGGCGCCGTTAAACAAATCCTCCGCGTTTTCATTTGTGGGAATGTGAAACTCGACGCGCAGCGGCAATCCGGAATTGAGGTCGAAGTACCACTCCTGGGGCGTCACCAAGGCTGCGATTTTGTCTGATCCGTCACCGAGATGAATATGCGCGGCTCGCCGTCCCTCGGTCGTGACCGCACCAACATATTTCACTGTGAAGTTGGGATTGGCGAGTTCTCGCGCCAACAGTAAGCCGGGCAAGTAGTATGGGACATTCGCGCGAGCCACGTGGTAGTTGATACGGGAGAACGTTCCATTGGACATCCGTCCAGGACTTCCATGACCGCTAACAAAGAGACCTGTTCCCTTCGCAGATTTCACTTCGAAACGGAACTCGTCTCCCGCAATCGTCCAAGTAAAATCCTTGCGGAGGTCAGGGTTGGAATCCGCTACGCTGATCCCGGTAAGCACGCAGTCCTGCACGCCGCTCGCGCTGCTTGCCGCACCCATATTGTTTATCGCGGTTTGCACTATTTTCAGCGCATGGTCATCGCGGACCGGCGTCTTGTTCTGGGAGAAAAGAGAAACCGAACTGTAGAGGAAAAACACGAAAGGCAGGAAACGGCGGAGAAAGCGAATCTGCATAATCTTCCTTTTGCGTGCGGAGAAAGCATTTATAGAAATTGCAGCGCATCCTTCGACGCGCAGTAATTTGGACGCGACATGTCCTTCGCGCACAAAGACGGGTGAACACCCGTGTGGAAGGGAAGAAGTCCCGCCAAGAAAGTCTCAGAGACCGCTTGAGATCAAAATCTCTCTTACTAGGATTGCCGGGGAATATAGGCGAGTTAATGGCCAGTGTCAAGCGGAAAAACTATGACCACACTGGTGAGTGAAGAGATTCCGCATTGGCCATCGAGAAGAACTTGGTGGGCCAACGTTACATACGTACGTAACGCTGGCGTTTCACCTCAGATTCTATTTCTTCGAGCCGCGGCAGGAAAACACAATTGAGCAGGTAAATGATTCCGGTAATACCAATAACGCCAAGACCAAGGTAGCGAGCCCATTTCGCGTTAGCATTCTTTACAATCTCCACAAAAGCAAGAATTTCCTTTATAACAACTTGCATGCGTGCCGACATTGCGAAAACGTCGGCTTGTACTTCCAATAAATCGTCCGCGCTCAAAGTAGCATATCTATGTTCAACAAAAGCGTTTTCGAGCAATTCTCGGAGCTCGTGAAAAAGGGTATGCAAATCAGCGCCGGGGACCGTCTCACGCTGGGCAATAACAATTTCCGCCTTATTCTCAAATGAGCAGTTGAAGCCACGAAGTTCGGAGGGCAGTTCAGCGAATGAGAGATTGATCTTCTTGGATACGCACAGTTCGACTAGCTCAACTCGGGTCAAGAAGGTCTTGAGACCCAACCATTGCACAAACTCCTCGGCCAGTGTTTGTTCTGTGGGTGGCCAGTGCTCAGCATGGCGAGAAATTACCGCCTTGCAGAACCCCACAATCGGAGAAGCGTCGATTTCACCGTTTAACAATTCCAACCTGTTTTAGGCTCCTTCTTTCAATAAGCTGCGCTGCGTCAGCTTTTCGTACATTTCCACGATAAAGCGCTTCGTTTCAAGGCTGACATGGGTCCCTCTGAGGCGAGTTCCTTGCTTAAAAGTAGGATCAGTCCGGACATGCTCAAACGCCTCTTCGATTTTTCTCTTCGCAGCAACCGCCTGCGAGTCTTCGTCCAAGTAGCCCGCAACGACCAAAAGCTCCCGGTGTGGAACATCGTATGTTTTGGCTAACCTTTTGAGGATGTCGGGGTGGGGAGGCTTTCTCAACCCTCGCTCGATCTGGGAAATGTAGGCATTGGAGACTTTAGCCTGGATCTCGACCTGTTTAAGCGTCAAACCCTTCGATTTTCGCACCCTGCGCATGTAGCTCCCGAAGTTTTCCATAATGTTTGTAGGATATGGCAGCACATTAACAATTGCAAGATTATTCTTTTATATTGACAAGTGCCAAGATGCCAATTCATAATAATTGCAATTGTTAGATTATATTAACAATAGAGATTGCATGTGCCGTTAGATCTGATTCAGCGTCCGATACACCGGTTCCCCTGCCCCCTTTGCGGGCAGGGTCTTGATGAACGCGAAACCAAGAAGAAAAAACCCTACGTGATTTGTGACCCTTGCGGTGTCCAGTTGTTCGTGCGCAGCAAGGTCGGCGTTCGGATCTTCGAGCAGCTCGTTGGCGAAGGCGAAAAACGCAACATCTGGAAACGACTGGACGACCTCCAAAGCAGGTATCAGCGGAAGTGCCCCGAATGTGGGACCACGTTTTGGATTGTCCCCGATCTGCTCAAGACCAGTTGGATGGACGGCAAATTCGAGGGCTATCGCTGTCCAGGGAAGGATTGTCCGGGCGTGGTCAGTTGGAACAAGGAGAAAAAATGAAAATAACCCTGCTGGGAGTTCTCTGTCTTGTGGCAGTTGGCGTTCTCCTACTATATGTCGCCAAGCAGATGCACGACGACGCCGAAAAAGAGACGACATCGGGGTACGCCATGTCTTGAAACCGCCGGATGATTTGAAGATGCACCACTTCCAGTGAAGAACGGCAAGATTAATTTCCAGGGAGTATCTCATTCGCGATGACCACAACGTCTGCCCAATCCGCAACTCCTCCGACTACCGAATGGCTCACCGCCGCTGAGTCTGCGCGATACCTCAGGGTGAAAGTCCGCACGCTCCTGCTCTGGGTTCGGCAAGGCAGGGTGAAAGCCTTTGCACTATCAGGTACCAAGCGTCGCGTTTGGCGCTTCCGGCAAGCTGACTTAGACGCGGTCCTTCTGGAATCACCCGTGCTAACATCCACTACGCCATCCGTGCGCCCTGACGAAAGGATGGCGGAATGAAAAGGGCAGCACGGTACAAAACGGGTAGTGTGGTCTTTGACAAACGAAGGAAAACTTGGAATTTCCTGTGGTGGGAAGAAGGAAAGCGCCGTTCGAAACAAATCGGGACCTTGGAGGAATATCCAACCAAGGGAGCGGCTTGGCGAGTAGCGCAATCTTTCCAGTACGCATTGCCGGACCCGAGGTTGAGCACCGAGGGAATTATTACGGTGTGCTCGCTGATCGAACAGTACCGAGCAGAGAAGATGCCGCAACGCTACAGTACGCGAAGATCGTATGAAGCATGGCTGAAGAATCACGTTATCCCGAGGTGGGGTGAGGGCGAGATCGCAGACGTGCAGGCGCGTCCTGCTGAATTGTGGCTGCAATCTCTCGAACTTACACCACGGAGTAGAGCAGCCGTTCGCGGATTGCTTCGCATCCTGTGGGATTTCGCGATGTGGCGCGGTGACGTGCCGACACAGCGAAACCCTATGGAACTGGTTACCATCAAAGGCGCGTCGAAGCGATGTAGCAAACCGCGCAGTGTGACGGTCGATGAGTTCCAGCGGTTCATCGTTCACCTCCGGGAAATATTCCGCACCATTGCCCTCGTATGCGTGTGCTTAGGTTTGCGAATTAGCGAATGCCTCGCACTGCGGTGGTCGGATGTGGATTGGCTCGACAGAAAACTCAGCGTAGAACGTGGCATCGTTCGACAACGAATAGATGAAGTGAAAACCGAAACTTCGCGCGAGGCGATTACAGTCAGCCAAACCATGCTCGACACACTCAATCTGTGGAAGCAAACAACTAGATTCTCCGCACAGGGGAATTGGATTTTCGCCTCCCCAGCGCAACTAGGGCGTCTGCCGTGGTCAGCCGACAGCGTTAACGATGCATACCAGAAAGCCGCATCTGCCGCTGGTATCGCGCACGTCAGCACGCACAGCATGCGGCACACGTACCGCTCATGGCTTGACGCGGTGGGAACTCCGATGACCGTCCAACAAAAGTTGATGCGGCACGCGGACATTCGCACAACGATGAACACCTACGGGGATGTGGTCACCGACGAAATGGCCGTAGCGTGTGGGAAAGTGGCAGGGTTAGCTCTTAACGGATCGCAAACAGATCGCAAGGCTGGCTAAATCCTTTGTTTTGGCGGAAGCGTGTGTGAGTCGAACACACCGGCAACATCGGAGATGCCGCCCGCCGGTTTTGAAGACCGGGACGATCACCGGACCGCATGCGCTTCCGAAGTTCGAAAAAGTTCGCAAAAAAGTTCGCGAGCAAGTTTGTGGAGAAGTTCGTTGGGAACGTAACACGAACTACTTCGGCTGCGCCACCACTCGCAGATAGGGCTTCAGAGTCTTCCAGCCGCCGGGATATTTCTGCTTGGCCTGGTCTTCTGAGACCGATGTGGGAATGATCACGTCCTGCCCTGGTTTCCAGTTCACGGGCGTGGCCACGTTGTGTTTCGCGGAGAGCTGGATCGAATCCAGCGCGCGCAGCACCTCATCGAAATTTCGTCCGCTGCTCATAGGGTAGATCAGCATCAGCTTGATCTTCTTGTCCGGACCAATCACGAAGACCGTGCGCACTGTGGCGTTGTCGGCTGCCGTGCGGCCTTCGCTGGTGGTTCCAGCCTCGGCGGGCAGCATGTCATAGAGCTTCGCGACCTTGAGTTCCGGATCGCCGATCATCGGATAGGTCACCTTGTGACCCTGCGTTTCCTCGATGTCAGCGGCCCACTTGCCGTGGCTGGTTACCGGATCCACGCTTAGCCCAATAATTTTCGTGTTGCGTTTGGCGAACTCGGGCTGCAGACCCGCCATGTAGCCCAGTTCCGTGGTGCACACCGGAGTGAAATCCTTGGGGTGCGAAAACAGGATGGCCCAGCCGTTGCCGATCCATTCGTGAAAGTTGATTGTGCCTTGCGTGGTTTCGGCGGTGAAGTTGGGAGCTTCGGAATTGATGCGTAGAGACATGTTCTTTCCTCACGTAGTTTTTAGTAATGGTATCGCATCCGGCGGCGGTTATGCTCCGTCTAATGGAAGAAAGGAACTCTGTAAAATTTATGGATACCTCAATCCGGAAACTCTCCATGGTGCAGGTCGATGTGTTCACCGACCGCGCCCTCACCGGCAACTCGCTGGCGGTTTTCCTCGACGGACGCGGCCTGAGCACTGAGCATATGCAGGCCTTGGCGCGCGAAATGAATCTTTCCGAAACCACCTTTATTCTGCCGGGAGATGCCGCCGCGGAAAAGACTCGCGGCGTGCGGGTGCGCATCTTTACTGTGCAGGAAGAATTGCCATTTGCCGGACATCCGACGCTGGGTACCGCTTTCGTTCTGCATGGCGAGGCCGGCGCATCCGCCGAACCAGACGAAGTCCGGCTCGATCTGAACGTCGGTACCGTTCCGGTGCGCTTCACCCAGGGAGCAACTCAGGAACCTATCTTCGGGGAAATGACGCAGATGAATCCCGAGTTCGGCCTGATCCACGACGTAGATACCGTCGCGCGTCTCACGGGCCTGACGGCGGCTGACTTCGACGACTCCGTGCCCATCCAAACCGTTTCCACCGGAATTCCTTTTACCATGGTCGCGCTGCGGTCGCTGCGGACGGTCGAGAAGCTTCGCCTCGATCTCGACGGCTCCGCCGAATATCTCGGGCGCAGCGGCGGGAAATTCTTTTACTTTGTTTGCCGCGAAACCGTCGATCCGAAGGCCCGTCTCCACGCCCGCATGATTTTTTACAACGGAGACGATCCCGCCACCGGGTCCGCCGCCGGATGCTGTGCCGCCTGGATGGTGGCGCATGGCGTTGCCGCCAGCGATGAGCAGGTTTTGATCGAGCAGGGGCTCGAAATGCGCCGTCCCAGCAGGATTTTTGTTCGCGCGACAAAGCGGGATGATCGGCAAAATGATGGGCAGGATAACCAGGTGGTCAATGTGCGTGTCGGTGGAAATTGTGTGGAAGTTCTCCGCGGTCAAGTCATGATTCCGATCTAGCAGATCAAACGCTGTGACCGGCGCGGCTCTCAGGCCGATGGCACGTTCTTACCAAACACCGAAGTGCCAGTGGCGGTCGCGCTACTTTACTAGAGCCGCGATTGTATTTAGCATTCACCTCGTTCCCAGTTCCCAAAAAAGAAATCAGGTATCGAATTCAGAAAACATTTGTGACGACAGTCCCCCGGTCAGACCAATGAAGCCCAAGAAAACGATTCTTTGTGTGGACGATAACGAACAGGCGCTCTCCATTCGCAAAGTTCTGCTGGAAACGCGAGGCTACCGCGTGCTCGCGTACAACAGCGGCGAAATGGCTCTCGAAGCCTTCCGCCGCGGCGGGGTTGACCTGGTGCTCACCGACCTGATCATGCCCGGTATGGATGGTTCGCGTCTGATTGAAGAAGTCAAACGTGTTTCTCCCCAAACTCCGGCCATGCTGATCTCCGGCCACACCAAAATCTACGAACGCGAAACGCTGGCCGATGTTTTTCTGCCCAAGGGAATGTACGAACCCGCGGAACTGCTGGAACGCATTCGCCTGTTGCTGGTGCGCAAGCGGGGTCCCAAGCGTCCGGTTGAACTCCGCGCCCGCGCGGTGAACGCGGAGCACGCCACCGTGGCGTGAGGGCTGCCGATTTTTGCCGCCTTCGTGTGATATCGTTTCCACTGGATGTCGGCCTTCATCGAAGCCAGGGAACTGCGCAAGACCTACCGGGTTGGCAAAGTGGACGTGCCAGCCCTGCGTGGTGTTTCCTTCAGCGTGCAAAAAGGGGAGTTCGTTACGGTCGTGGGCCCTTCGGGCAGCGGCAAGTCGACGCTCTTTTATCTGCTCGGCGGACTGTCCCGTGCCGACTCTGGGAGTGTCACCATCGATGGCGTCGATTTTGCCACGCTTTCCGACGGCGAGCGCACCCGGTTGCGCAAGCGCAAGATCGGATTCGTCTTCCAGAAATTCAATCTTCTGCCTACGCTCAGCGCGCGCTCGAATATCGAGATCGCCGTTGACATCGCCGGCCTGGGTGCTCCCGATCCCGCATTCCTGAAGAAGATCACCGATATGCTGGGCATCGCGCAACGTTTGGAGCATCGGCCGAACGAGCTATCCGGCGGCGAGCAGCAGAGAGTCGCTCTAGCCCGCGCGCTCATCAACCGCCCCGCCATCGTGCTGGCCGACGAACCCACCGGCAACCTGGATTCGAAAAGCTCGAGCGTCGTTCTCGACATGCTGCGCCAGTCGAACAAGGATCTGGGGCAAACCGTGCTCATGATTACGCACAATCCCGAAGCCGCCGAGTATGGCGACCGCATCGTTCACATGCGCGACGGCCAGATCGTAACGCCGGATGAAGATCCGCAGTGGGCGCCGCATCATCCGGCCGAACACTTGCAGTCCTGAACAGGTTCCGAATGGCACATCGCGACGAATTCACCAAACCGATTCTTCCCGGCAAGGCAGCGACCGACTACGAGCGCTATCTGCGAACCGACGAACTGCTCGCCCTGCAAAAGTCGCCCGAAGAACTGCTGCACAAAGATGAAATGACATTTTTGGTCGTGCACCAGAGCTCGGAACTGCTCATGAAGGGAGCGGCTTTTGAACTTGGCCGCGCCCTCGAGGCACTCGAGCACGCCGACTATGGAAACAGCGCGCGCCTGATCCGTCGCGCCATCTCGCTGCTCGAACCTCCCATCGGCCTGCTGCACATTCTGGAGACCATTACGCCCTGCGACTACCACCTCATTCGCGCCGGCCTCGGGCACGGCAGCGGCCTGGACTCTCCGGGATTCCTTTCGCTGCTGCACATCGGCCCGCGCCTCGGCCACGCCTTCCACGAGCAGCTCAGCCGCGCGGGGCTTACCGTCGGCGAGCTTTATCGCCGTCACGAGGAATTCTTCGGGCTGCACGATGTCGCCGAGCGCCTGCTCGACTTCGATGAACGTATGCAGCTGTTCCGTTTCCACCATCTCAAGCTCGCCGAACGCATCATCGGAGGCCGCGTCGTCGGTACCATGGGGACGCCGGTGGAAGTGCTGCAGCAACGAATGGAGAGCTGGTTGTACAAAGATCTCTGGGATGTCCGCAACCAGATCACAGCCGCCGCCAACCAGACGCCAGCGGGAGCTAAATATTAGGAGTTGGCTGAGGCTTTGCAAGGTTCGTGTGGGGACGGGCGCCCTCGCCCGTCCAAGCCGAGCGCAGCTCGGCAGTTGCCAGTGGCCAGGGCAGCTCTGGGTGCCGTAGCCGGCAGAGGAAGCCATGTTTGCTCCCCTGGGACGGGGTCGTTTATACTCAAACAGTTGGGCGGGAGTAACTCAGTGGTAGAGTGCGACCTTGCCAAGGTCGAAGTCGCGGGTTCAAATCCCGTCTCCCGCTCCAGTTTCTAGAAGCCCTGCAGCAGCGAGGGCTTTTCGTTTTAGCGTGCTAGTCTTAGCGTGTCGTTTGGCGACACTAGCCGGCGCGGTAGCCAAGTGGTAAGGCCGAGGTCTGCAAAACCTCTATCGTGAGTTCGATTCTCACCCGCGCCTCCAACATCTTTCCACACGAATTGTTCGCATAAGAAAGGCGGCCCGCAGGCCGCCATTTGAATCACCGTCTAACGATTCCAGAGTTGGTGTGGCTGCACGCAGCTGCCGAGCTACGCTCGGCCTGGACGGGCGAGGGCGCCCGTCCCCACACGGCCTACCAGCCTACATCCTGACGCACACCGCCTTGGTCTGCGTGTAGAGACTGAGAACGTCTTTACCCATCTCGCGTCCCCATCCCGACTGCTTGTAGCCTCCGAAGGGCAGCGCCGCGTCGAAGATGTTATAGCAGTTGATCCAGACGGTTCCGGCGCGCAGCAACGCTGCTGTCCGGTGTGCTTTCGAGACGTCGTTGGTCCAGATTCCCGCCGCCAGGCCGTACACGGAATCGTTGGCCCGAGACACCAACTCTTCCGGATCGTCGAATGGAATCGCCGCTACCACCGGCCCAAAGATCTCTTCCTGCACGACCTTCATGTAGTCTTTGGTGTTGACTAAAACGGTGGGCTCGACGAAGTATCCCTTGCCACTGATTTTGCGCCCGCCCGACGCGGCCTTGGCGCCTTCGGCCATCCCGATTTCGAGATAGTTGCAGACGCGCTGCAGCTGTTCTTCGGAAACCAGCGGGCCCATGTGGGTCGCCGGATCCAGTCCCGAGCCTACCTTGATCTTTTCCGCCTTGGCCGCCACGCCCTCGACCACGCGATCGAAGATTGGCCGCTCGACGTACAGGCGGGACCCGGCACAGCAACACTGGCCGTGGTTGAAAAAGATGGCGCTGGCAGCACCGGCGATCGCGGTGTCCATGTCGGCATCTTTGAAAACGACGTTCGGCGATTTGCCGCCGAGTTCGAGCGAGACTTTTTTCAGGTTTCCAGTGGCCGCGTGCACAATCAGCTTGCCCACTTCCGTCGATCCGGTGAAGGCAATTTTATCGACCAGATCGTGCGCTGCCAGGGCCGCGCCCGCCGTCTCGCCGTATCCGGGAACGATGTTGACCACGCCGTCCGGGAATCCGGCTTCCATAATCAACTCGCCCAAACGCAGCGCGGAAAGCGGCGTCTGCTCGGCCGGTTTTAACACCACCGTGCATCCCGAGGCCAGCGCCGGCGCCAGCTTCCACACCGCCATCAGCAGCGGGAAATTCCACGGGATAATCTGGCCCACGACCCCGACCGGCTCGCGGAGCGTGTAGACGTGGTAGTTTGCGCCGGGCGTGTACGGCACCGAGATGGGAATGGTCGTGCCTTCGAGCTTGGTCGCCCATCCCGCCATGTAGCGGAACATATCGACGGCCAGAGGAACATCGGCGGCGCGCGCTACGGTGAGCGGCTTGCCGTTATCAAGTGTTTCCAACGTCGCGAATTCTTCGACGTGCTCTTCCAGCAAGTCGGCCAGTTTCCACACCAGCCTGCCGCGCTCCGAGGCCGTCAGGCGCGACCAGGGACCGCTGTCGAACGCCTTGCGCGCGGCCTTCACGGCAAGGTTAATGTCCTGGCTATCGCCCTCCGCGACCTGCGCCAGAACTTCGCCGGTGGCCGGATTGTAGGTTGGGAAAGTTTTGCCCGACGCGGCATTCACCCACTTGCCGTCGATCAGCATTTTGCGCGGCTTGCCAATGAAGTCGCTGACGCGTGAATCAATCTGGATTGGGGAAACTGCGATACCCATAAATCCTCCTTAGAACGAGATCGAGTGAGAGAGTTTGGTTGCGCTGAAATGACCCTGAAAAATACTAGTCCGGCTGGACGGGGAAGGCAACTGTGGACCAGCTATTTGATGTCCTTCATCGCCAGCAGCGTGCCGTAGTCGTGGCCGGAAGGATCGACCGCCCGCGCCACCACTCCGGCAAAAGCTTCGCGAAATTCCGGAAACTTCGCTATCAGGGCCTTGATCACAGCCGTATTCTCCTGGAACGTGCGCGCCGTATTCGATACATCGGCGGCCTCATACTTTACTACCACGTCAAGATCGTCGCCCACGGCCAGCGGAAAGATTTCGGTTATACGATAGATCTTGCCGGCGGCGCTTATATCCACTGTGTTGCCGTTGGCGGGCACATCAGCGGGTTGCATAGCTTGCGCCCCGTCGTAGAGTTTGTCGGTAGCGAGCGTGCTCATGAAGTCCACGGGAGTGGACAGGGCGATCGCCTCGCGGTAGTACAACCAGGCGTTGTGACTCTGAGCTTTGGCCTTGAGGTCGAGGGCCCGCTGCGTGAACCACGCGGCATCGTGTCCTGCCGCATACGGGGATTTCGCGTAAAAGCCTGCCAGTTTCCATTCGACGCCTGCCTGCTCAAGAACCAGCGTCAGAGTCATGGCAACTTTGCCGCCGTTCACATCAAGAATGGTCACGCCGTACTTGCCGGGGGGCAGATTATTCAGGACAAATACCGAGCTATCCTTTGTCTGGCCCGACTTCCCAAATACTCCGCAAAGGAATTCCGCACGCGCCAGCGGTTCCGGGCCGTCGGCGGTCAGCAAAAAAGGCGGACGAACCGTTGCTTGTGCGCCGGTGAATGCGCCCTCGTTCTCTTTGACTGCGGTTTCGATGCCGGCAAAACTGGCTGCCACGGTGGCAATGGAGTTCTGCTTCAAGGCAGCCGTATCGCCGCGCGCCGACATTTCGAAGTAGCGCTTGGCCGCGGTTTCGAGCGCCGTGCGCACGGCGACATCCATATCGGCGGCGCTCTGGCAGGTCTGGGCATGGGTGAAGACGGACGCTCCCAGCAGCAGCAGCCACAGCCATCGTCGGCAGCGGCCTCGATTCCGCAGCGCCGGTTTCAAAGCAATGCCCAAAGCGAAAGCCTCCGCTGGCATTTTACGCGCTGTCGCCGCCGAAGGTAGACTCAATGTTTTGCAAGGGCAACGCCTGCAATGGTTCCTTCGTCATTGACGCGCAAGAAATTAGGCGCGTCGGCGTTCTACAAGCGGTGGTAAAATCAGGCAGGGCGTAGTGGGTCTTGTAGCCGCTCGCGAAAGCGCGGAGATTCTGATGCAATGCACATGCAGATGGATGGTTGTGGGGCTCTTGCTGTCAGCTCCAGTGCTTTTTGCTCAGAGCGTGCCTGATCAGACTGCCGCCCCGGACGCCGCGCCGACCACTACCCCACCCCCCAACTCCCACAAGGCCCAGAAGCAAGTCGTGCTTCCGCAGCTGCCGGACGGTCCGCTAAGTCAATTGCCGATGGATCAGATCCCGCCGACGCCCGCGAAAGTCACTTTCCAAGGTGGGTTGCTGACGATCTCGGCTCAGAATTCGACTCTGGGCGAAATCCTGCGCGATGTGCGCAAACTCACCGGCGCTTCCATTGACATTCCTCCGGGCTCAAACGGCGCCAACGAGCGAGTGGTCACGCACCTGGGCCCGGGAGCGCCGCGGGATGTTCTGGCGGTATTGCTCAACGGCTCCTCATTTAACTATGTGATGATCGGTTCAAGCTCGGATCCCACCGCGGTTTCGAGCGTGGTACTTATGCCAAAGCCGTCGACGTCGGGAGAGCCCCAGACTGCCGCGAGCGTGTATCAGAACAATCCGCAGCCGATGCCTCCGAACCGCCTTCCCATGCCGCAGCCGTTCCACCCGCAGTTCGTCGCGCAGCCGGGAAATGCACAACCGGCTAGTGCGAACAGCGACGATAGCAAAGACGATCAGGACACTGCTGACGACAACGCCGACGACCAGTTACAGCCCGAACCACCCGGACAGCCGGACGCGGCCGACGCCAATGCCCAGGGACAGCAGCAACAACCGGACCCAAATCAGCCCAATGCGGGACCGAAGACTCCGGAGCAGATTCTGGAGCTGCTACGCCGACAACAGCAGCCTGGCGGGGGCGTCGTACCTCCTCCGCAACAGCCTCCGCCGCAACCGCCGCAGCAGTAGCCGCTGGTCTCAAGGCGTCAGAAACACTATCCCATAGGACTCAACGGGAAGAAGCAGTGGCGGACTCTTAGTCGCCGCTCGCGGGGCTTTGATGGGGTACCAATGCGGCAAGAATATTGGACGGCCGAGAGGGGTCAACGACGGCCAATACAGCGGTAATCGCGCAATACGCGCCGAACACACCTAGAATTACGCTCAAGATTGCGGTACTGATGATTAAGAAGGCGACGAAAAGTGCGCTCACGTTGACGGCCCCTACTGGCAGCCACCCTGTGAAAATCGCGCGGCTGCAAATGTTTTACTCTATCCGCATTTGACCCCCGCCGTTGTTAACAACTAAGATACGGGAATCGGACTGCGTATCTCCACTCTCCAACATTTCCCCGGACCCGTCCACGTTACGGAAGTCCACAAAGTACTGTGTTAAATGGCCATCACCCGGATTTCGGTGCGCGGCGCGCGCCAGCACAACCTGAAGAATATTGACGTCGAGATTCCCCGCAATACTTTGACGGTCATTACGGGTCTGAGCGGCTCCGGCAAATCCTCGCTCGCATTCGATACCATCTACGCCGAAGGCCAGCGGCGCTATGTGGAAACGCTTTCGGCATACGCTCGCCAGTTTCTCGACCAGATGGAGCGCCCCGACGTCGATTCGATCGACGGCCTCAGCCCGGCGATTTCCATCGAGCAGAAAACCACCAGCCGCAGTCCGCGCTCCACCGTCGGCACCATCACCGAGATCTACGATTACCTGCGCCTGCTCTACTCTTCGATCGGAGTGCCCCATTGCCCGAATTGCGGCAAGCCGATTACTCGGCAATCCGCCGAGCAGATCGTGCAGCGCGTGATGGCGCTCACGCCCGATGACCGCGTCATGATCATGGCGCCCATCGTTCGCGGCCGCAAAGGCGAATTCAAGAAAGAAATGGAGAAGCTTGTCCAGCACGGTTTTTCCCGCGCCCGCGTCGATGGCGAACTGGTGAACCTCGAGGACGACCTCTCCCTCGACAAGCGCAAGAACCACACCATCGAAGTGGTCGTGGATCGGCTGCTGGTGAAGCCCGGAATTGAGCATCGCCTCGAACTCTCGGTCGGGCTCGCGATGAAACTCGGTGGCGGTCTCGTATTGGTCGCCGTCGTCAACGGAGAAGAAACGCTCTATTCCTCGCGTCTCGCCTGCCCGGACTGCGGCATCAGTGTTCCGCAACTGGAGCCGCGGTCATTCTCGTTCAATAGCTCCTATGGAGCTTGTCCCGAGTGCCACGGCCTCGGAAGCCGCTACGATTTGGATCCTGCCAAGGTGATTGTCGATTGGTCGAAGCCGCTGCTCGATGGCGGGTTGGGGCCGGGGTCGTCATCGCAAAATCTCATTCACGGTCTGCAGTTGGTCGCTCAAGCCTACGGTCTTGACCTGACGATGCCTTTCGATAAATTTCCCGACAAGATTCAGAACCTCCTGCTCTACGGCGAGCCGCAGCGCGGGGGCCAGCGCGAAAGCCAACGCGAGGGTAAGACTGGTTTTCTCGGGATTCTCGGCCACCTCAAGCAGAACCTCGAAGCTTCTACTTCCAACACATATCGTGACTATCTGCTCGATTTTATGTCGGCCACGGAATGCTCGGTGTGCCACGGCAAGCGGCTGCGTCCGGAAAGCCTGGCCGTGAAGGTGAACGGCATGTCCATTGCCGATTTCACCAGCCTTCCGATTGCGCGCGCTCTTGAATCTGCGCGCAGCATCAAACTGACGGGGAGGGAACAGATCATTGCTGGACGTATCGCGCACGAAATCACCGAACGCCTCGAATTCCTGCACAACGTCGGACTGGGCTACCTGTCGCTCGGCCGCTCCGCCGCCACACTCTCGGGTGGAGAAGGCCAGCGCATCCGCCTGGCCACGCAGATCGGATCCAAGCTGCGCGGCGTTCTCTATGTTCTCGACGAACCTTCCATCGGCCTGCACCACCGCGACAACGGGCGTCTGCTCGCCGCCCTCGAGAATTTGCGCGACCTCGGCAACACCGTCCTCGTCGTCGAGCACGATGAAGAAACCATCCGGCGCGCCGACTACGTAATCGACCTCGGCCCCGGCGCGGGTCGTCATGGCGGCGAGTTGGTCGCCAGCGGTACCCCCACAGAGATCATGAACTCGTCGGCGTCCCTCACCGGCGCCTACATCGCCGGACGCCAGCGCATCGCCATGCTGCCTCGGCGCCGCAGTCCGAATGGCAAAGCCATCGCTATCCTCGGCGCGCGCGAGAACAACCTCAAGAATCTCGACGTCGTGTTTCCGCTCGGCGTGATGACGGTGGTGACCGGTGTTTCCGGTTCCGGCAAATCGACGCTGGTCAATGACATTCTGTACCGCGCGCTCGCCAAGCAACTCTATCGATCGCGCGAAGAAGCGGGCAGTCACAAGGCCATCACCGGAGCAGAGCTGATCGACAAGGTCATTCGCATCGACCAGTCTCCCATCGGACGCACCCCGCGCTCCAATCCCGCAACTTATACCGGAATATTCGCGCAGGTTCGCGACCTTTACGCCATGCTGCCCGAATCGCGCGAGCGCGGATACAAGCCCGGACGCTTCTCCTTCAACGTCTCCGGCGGACGCTGCGAGGCTTGCCAGGGCGAAGGCCAACGGCGCATCGAAATGAATTTTCTGCCCGACGTTTACGTGCAGTGCGAGGCCTGCGGCGGACGCCGCTACAACCACGAAACGTTGTCGGTTCACTACAGCGGCTATTCCATCGCCGACCTGCTCGAAATGCCAGTATCGGACGTGCTCCAGATTCTGGAAAACATTCCGCAGGTCAAGCAAAAGCTGCAAACGCTGGTCGACGTCGGCCTTGGATACATTCATCTTGGTCAATCCGCCGTCACGCTTTCCGGCGGCGAGGCCCAGCGCATCAAGCTCGCCCGCGAACTCAGCAAGCGCCAGACCGGCAAAACTCTTTATCTGCTGGATGAGCCAACCACGGGATTGCACTTCGACGACGTGCGCAAGTTGCTCGACGTTTTGCATCGCCTCACCGATCTCGGAAACACGGTCATCATCATCGAACATAACCTCGACGTCATCCGGAACGCCGACTGGATCCTCGATCTGGGCCCCGAAGGCGGAGAAGAAGGCGGCCGCATCGTTGCCCAGGGCACGCCCGAACAGGTCGCACGCGTGAAAAAGTCCTACACTGGTCAGGCGCTAACCGCGTATTTCAATGGGTCGGCAAAGAATGGGTCGGCAAGAAATGGCTTAGCAAGAAATGTGCTCGCGCCCACAGGCACGGGGGAACTCGCGTGAACTTTTCTCCTGACGATCTCCCCGAGAATCCAACGCCAGCTCCGCAGTCCGCAGAGGCTGTGCCCGTGTGGGGACGGGCGCCCTCGCCCGTCCAAGCCGAGCAAAGCTCGGCAGACTCCTCAGGCCAGAGTGGCGGATCTGGAGTTTCTTTATCCGCAAATCAACTTACCGAGGCCCAACCGTCCGATCCGGTGTGGAATGGGTGGGATGTCCTGCGCCTCATGTTCATCACTATCGTTGCTCTCTTCGTCGGCGTGTTTACCGTGCTGCTGATCGCCCGCTGGTTGGTGTATCCGCACACGCATCTCGGCGAAATTGCTCGCGTGCCGCTGGTCGTTGTCGCCGGGCAATCCGTGGCGTACCTTCTTATTCTCGCCTACATGTATGTTCTCGTTACCCGCGAGCGCGGCCGTCCCGATTTTCTCGCTGCCATCCATTGGAACTGGCCCTCCAACGTTGCCGTCTGCGTTTTGGCGGGCTTCGTGCTTTCGTTGTCGCTGCAACTTGTGGCTCATTTTCTGCCGATTCCGAAAGAGCTGCCGATCGACAGCTTTTTCCGCACGCCCGCCGAAGCCTGGGCCCTCGGCATCCTCAGCGTTACCCTGGCGCCGCTGATGGAAGAGCTTTTTTTCCGCGGCTTTCTTTATCCGGTACTCGCGCGCAGCCTGGGACTGCCGTCTGCCGTCTTCCTCACCGCCCTCGGTTTCGCCTTGCTGCACGGCGCGCAACTGATGTTCTCCTGGGGGCCGGTGCTGGTTATCTTTCTCGTTGGCCTGGTCCTGACAATGGTGCGAGCCAAAACAAATTCCGTCGCCGCCGGAGTGCTCATCCACATGGCCTACAACGGGACAATTACCGTAGCCATGTTCGCTGCTACCGACGGCTTCCGGCATCTGGAGAAACTGAATCAATAGCGGCTGCGGAAAGCCTTGTTTCGTATCAGGGCATCGCTTTAGCGATGCCGAAAGTCTTCGAAATCGTACGGCCCCTTTAGGGACTGGGCCCGTGCTATCGTAGAAATTCATGTCAACTGCACGACTAGAAATCCTAAAGATGCTGGCGGAAAAGTCATTTCGCCTCGGCGAGTTTCAGTTATCGTCCGGCGGCACCAGCGACTACTACATCGACTGCCGCACCACTACGCTCGACGCCCGTGGCGCGCAACTGACCGGTCAAGTCTTTCTCGAGGAAATGCGCGGCCAAGGCTGGCACGCCGACGCCATCGGGGGACTCACCCTAGGTGCCGACCCCATCGTCGTGGCCGTCGCCGTCATCAGTGGCACCCTGAACGGTTTCCTCGTGCGTAAAGCGGAGAAACAGCACGGCACCGGCCAGCGCATCGAAGGCTTCCGCGAAAAAGGAGCGCGCGTGGTAATCGTGGACGATGTTTGCACTACGGGGTCCTCTACGGTGCAGGCCATCGAAGCCGCCCGCGCATTCGGCTTCAAAGTGGTCGGCGCGATGTGCCTGGTCGAGCGCCAGGATGCCATGGGCCGTCCTGCTGTGGAGAAAGCCGTCGCGCCCGCTACGTTCATCTCGATCTTCACGGCGAATGATGTGCGAAGAGAGCACTTAGCAATTAGCAGTTAGTCGCGAACAGCGAACGACTAACGACCAAGGCTAACGACCAACAACTGACTCATGATTCAGACTCTAGAATGGACCGAATCCGGCGTAGTCTTCATCGATCAGACGAAGCTGCCCACCGAGGAAGTCTACGTAACCTGCACCACGCACCAGCAGGTGGCCGACGTGATCCGCAACATGGTTGTCCGCGGAGCGCCCGCCATTGGCGTGGCCGCTGCCATGGGCATCGCCCTGGGCGTGAAGAATTCCAAAGCGGAGAACGGCACCGACCTCAGAAAAGATTTCGACCAGATTTGCGCGATTATCGGCCAGACGCGGCCTACCGCCGTCAACTTATTTTGGGCGATCCGTCGCATGACGGAGAAGTTTGAAACTCTCCGCATCCGGCCTATCAAGCAGATCCAGCAAGCGCTAATCGAAGAAGCCCAGCGCATGCACGCCGAAGATATTGCCGCCAATCAGGCCATGGGACGCCACGGCGCTACGCTCATGCCTTCAAGCGGCGGCGTGCTCACCCACTGCAATGCCGGAGCGCTAGCCACCGCCGGCTACGGCACCGCGCTCGGCGTCATCCGCGCGGCCGTTGAGCAAGGCAAGAAGATTCACGTCTACGCCGACGAGACGCGTCCCTTTCTGCAAGGCTCGCGTCTCACCGCTTGGGAGTTGATGAAAGACGGCATCCCCACCACGGTAATCTCCGACAACATGGCGGGGGCGATGATGCAGCAAGGCAAAATCGGAGCCATCGTAGTCGGCGCCGACCGCATCGCCGCCAACGGAGACGTGGCCAACAAAATCGGTACCTATACCGTCGCTGTCCTCGCCAAAGAGCACGGCATCCCGTTCTACGTCGCGGCGCCGATTTCCACCCTCGATCTCGCCACGCCCGACGGCAGCAAAATTCCTATCGAGCAGCGCAACGCCAGAGAAGTTACGCACATTGGCGGCAAGCAAATGACGCCGGAGGGAGTTGGGATCGAGAATCCTGCGTTCGATGTAACTCCCGCAAAATACGTGGCCGCTATCATTACCGAACGGGGCATCGCGCGCGCGCCGTATGAGCAGTCTTTACGCGAGTTGACACAGCAGATTCGGGAAACTCCCGGAACGAGATAGCCCTTGACGTCACGATGGTGCTGGATAAGCAGGGAGCTTGCTGATGTATCGAATAGTCTTGGCTTGTAATGGTGTCCCCACTCATGCGGGGTCTGCTGCTTCTCGAGACATTACCGAGGAGTTCGAGCACCGGCCGTGGCACCAAAATGTAAGTTGTGAGTGGAACGGGTCTGAGCTTGTGCTGAAGGCAGACAACGATTTCGACCCTGAGGGGCTAGCTTTGCGGGACGAGTTCTCTGATGCGATTTCCGCCTGCATTGAGGAAGCCTTCGACGGTGATATCGATATTGTTTCCGTCAGTCTTTTGCCGAGCGAACTACCCAAGAACGATTGAGCCCAGAACCGCTGGAGCACCTTCGGAGAACCAAGAACATGCGCATTGTTATTGCGGGCGGCGGCACCGGCGGCCACGTGATTCCGGCGCTGGCCATAGCCCAACAGCTAAAGAAGCAGTTCGACGCCGAGGTTCTTTTCATCGGGACGGCTCGCGGCATTGAGACGCGCCTGGTGCCGCAGGCGGGATTTCCTCTGGAGCTGATCCAGGTTGGCGCGCTGAAAAATGTCAGCCTGATGACGCGGGCGAAGACAATGTTTGATTTGCCGCGTGCGATCGCCGCTTCTTCGCGGATGCTCTCAGACTTCGATCCCGAAGTTGTGATTGGGGTCGGAGGTTACGCCTCGGGACCGGCGATGGTGGCTGCGATTCGACGGCGGCTTCCTACGCTGGCGTTCGAACCGAACGTCGTGCCGGGATTTGCAAATCGAATGATCGCCCGCTGGGTTTCCGTGGCGGCGGTGCACTTTGAAGAGACTTGCCGGTATTTTCCCAACTGCCGGGTAACGGGCGTTCCGGTGCGCGAGGCGTTTTTTTCTATTCCCTCAAAGGCTGGCGGCGCGCCTACTCTGTTGGTATTTGGCGGCAGCCAAGGGGCGCGGGCTATCAATCAAGCAATGATCGAGTCGCTGGGTGGCCTGCGCGATCGGGTACCCGGGATCCACATCATTCATCAGACGGGGCAGCGCGACTACGATCATGTGCTAGCCGCTTACCAGCAATCAGGAATCTCGGGCGAGGTCCACAAGTTTATTGACGATATGCCGGGCACGTTCGGCCGCGCGGATTTGCTGGTCTGCCGTTCGGGCGCGAGCACGGTTGGGGAGATTACCGCGGCGGGTAAGCCCGCCATTTTCGTGCCGTTCCCGGCTGCCGCCGATGACCATCAGAATGTGAATGCTCGGGCGCTGGAACAAGTGGGCGCGGCGGTCGTGGTCGAAGAGAGTAACCTGGGCGCGGCTTATCTGGTCGATACGATTGCCGCGCTGATCGGCGATGCAAGACGGCTGCAGAGTATGTCTGCGGCGGCTAGATCGCTGGCGCATCCCAAGGCGGTTGAGGAAATCGCGGAGATGGTGACGCAGTTGGCTGGCGGCCACGGTGGCGCCTGGTAATTTGCGGTTGATGGCAATAGGAATACTCGGCGTCCTCGGCGGTGAATGTTCTATCATCAGCGGTCGCCTCGAAATTAGCTTTCATGTTCGCCAAGATTCAGCGCATTCATTTCGTGGGCATCGGTGGCATCGGCATGAGCGGGATTGCCGAAGTGTTGCTGAATCTTGGCTACCGGATTTCCGGGTCGGACCTAAGAAATTCGCTGGTCACGCAGCGGCTCGCCACTTTGGGCGCGGTCATTTTTGAGGGACACGTTGCCGCCAATATCGTTGGCGCCGACGTTGTTGTTACCAGTTCCGCGATCTCGGTCGATAACCCCGAAGTCGCCAAAGCTCGGCGGTTGCATGTTCCGGTGATTCAGCGTGCGGAGATGCTGGCCGAACTCATGCGGCTGAAATACGGCATCGCGATTGCCGGCATGCATGGAAAGACCACCACGACTTCGATGGTCGCGGCTGTGCTGGCCGCTGGCGGCCTCGATCCCACAGTCGTGGTCGGAGGGCGCGTGGACGCGATGGGATCGAACGCGCGTCTGGGCAAGTCGCAATACCTGGTCGCCGAGGCGGACGAAAGCGACCGGTCGTTCCTGAAGCTGTCGCCGATTCTTTCGGTAGTCACGAACATTGACCGCGAGCACATGGACTGCTACCGCGACATGCGCGACGTCCGCCGGACGTTTCTCGATTTCATGGAGCGCGTGCCGTTTTACGGCATGGTGGTCGGCTGCAATGACGACTTGGTGCTGCGGCGCCTGTTGCCGCGCGTCCATCGCCGGGTGACCACGTACGGGACGAGCCTGGGGTCGGATTTCCTGATTAGCATGGGGGTGTCGCTGGGTGCTGGAGAGCACAGCCCGCTCATTCGCTTTCAGGTGGCTTATAAGGAGAAAGATCTCGGAGCGTTTACGCTGCACGTGCCGGGAACGCACAACGTTTTGAACGCGACGGCGGCCATTGCGGTTGGCACTGCGCTCGACATTCCGGCGGAGAAGATTCGTTCCGCGCTTGACGGTTTTCGCGGTGTGGACCGACGTTTCCAGCTCAAAGGCAAGGCCTCCGGTGTCAGCGTGATTGACGATTACGGGCATCATCCCACGGAAATCCGGGCGACGCTGGCCGCGGCTCGGCAGTGCGGATTTCGGCGCGTGCATGTGATCTTCCAACCGCACCGGTTTACTCGTACTCGCGATCTGATGGATGAGTTTGCGGCTGCATTTGACGATGCCGACACGCTTTGCTTGCTCGACATTTATCCGGCGAGCGAGAAGCCGATCGAAGGCATCACGGCAGAAGCGCTTGCCAGCCGCATCGTTCGGGCAGGGAAGCGGGGCGTCGTGTATGCTCCTTCTTTTTCGGACGCCGTTGCATCGGTTGCCGCGCTCGCGCAACCGGGCGATATGGTTCTAACGCTGGGTGCGGGCAGTGTCTCGCAACTGGGAGCGATGCTACTGGAGAAATTGGAGAACGCGAACCAAATTGGCACTGTCTCGATTCGCGAAAACCAGTTATAGTAATTTTGCTCAGCGGTTTTCTGTCGACAACTGACTCGAAAGAGTGGCGCGGAAATCAAGTTCCACCGCGATACAGGAAGAATTGTATCCGCTTCCCGGCGTTTCTCAGCACGAGGCTCCCGAGCGGGAACCTTTCGACGACTCGCGACTCGTCGATCTGGAAGCGGAGCAGGAATCTCCGTTCCTGCGTGGACAAAAGCGCGTCTCGGTCCGGCGCGGATCGCTTCCCAAAAAGACTGCTACCCGGTTGATGTGGACTGTCCTGGCACTCATCCTTTTCGCAATTCTGGGAGCTGCCGGCATGGGCCTCTACCGTTACGGCAAACACTCGTGGCGTTTTCGCATCAATTCCAGCGATCAAATTGAAGTCTCCGGCGCCGAGCACGTCGCGCACGCGCAAGTCATGGAAGTGATGGGCGGAGATATTGGCCGCAACATTTTTTTCGTCCCGCTGGCCCAACGCAAACAGCAACTGGAGCAGATTCCGTGGGTGGAATCGGCGAGCGTGATGCGCTTCGTCCCCAATCGCCTGCGGATCGAGATTCATGAACGCACGCCGGTTGCGTTTGCCCGCATCGGCTCGCACATAGCGCTGATCGATGCCGGGGGCACGCTGATGGATCTTGCTCCGGGCGGCAAGCGCAAATACTCGTTTGCTGTGATTGCGGGCATGAATGCGGGCGAACCGCTCTCCACTCGCGCGGCACGGATGAAGAATTACAACGAACTGGTTCGTGAACTCGATGCCAGCGGCGCGCATTACTCGCAGGAACTGAGCGAGGTGGATCTCAGCGACCCTGAGGATGTGAAGGTGCTGGCCTCCGATGCCAACGGCGAAGTGCTGGTGCATCTCGGGTCGGGGAATTATCTGCAGCGCTACAGAACTTACGTGACCCACGTGCAACAATGGCGGCAGCAGTTCGACAAGCTCGAGTCGGTGGATTTGCGCTACGATGGCCAGATCATCGTGAATCCCGATCTCAACGGGATGGCGCGGCAGCCGGCCTTGACGCCAGCGGCAGCCAAAGCGGCGATGGCCGCGGGAGTGAAAACCGCGGCGATCGTAAATTACGAAAAATATGTGACCCATCCCGCTCCGGCGGCTCCGGCGAAGAAGGACTCCAAGCCAAAGGCGACAAAACCCGCGACAAGAGCCACAGTTCATCATGCTCGGGCTAAACCAGCGCCCGTCAAAACAGCGCCCGTTAAACCAGCGCAGGTTAGACCAGCGCAGGTTAAACCAGCGCAAGTTAAGCCAGCGCCAGTTAATCAAGCCACGCTGAAACCGGATGGGAAGGCGTTGCCGGTCGCTGCCGCGAAAAATACGGGAGTGGCGCATTCGGTTCCGTCCCCGCAGCCCTTGGCCGTCACCCTGGGCCAAAAGAAACCGAGCGCTGGAATTCCCAAGGAGACTCCGCAGAACTAGCGATCATCATCATTATTATGCCGAGCCACGTGCCCAATTTTATTACCGCCATTGACGTAGGCAGCGCCAAGACTTCAGTCCTGGTGGCCGAGTTGAGCGAGAACGGAGTGCGTTATCGCGGCCACGGCATCAGCGAATCGCGCGGCCTGCGCAAGGGTGTGATTACCGAACTCGACAAGGCGGTCAGCAGCATTCAAAAGGCGGTGGAGCACGCGGAAGACGTGGCCGGCATTCCGATCGAGCGTGCGCTGGTGGGGATTGCGGGAGCGCACATCCGCGGGATGAACAGCCACGGCGGCATCAGCTTTGGCGCGCGGTCGCGCGAAATCGGCCGCGACGAAATCCGCCAGGCCGTGGACAAGGCGCGCACCGTGCCTTTGCCCGCCGATCGCGAAATTCTGCATTTGCTGCCGCAGGAGTTCATTCTCGACGATCAAACCGGAGTGCAGGATCCCACGGGCATGGTGTGCACCCGCCTCGAAGTGCGCGTGCACATTGTGACGGCTTCTTGCAGCGCTACGCAGAACTTGGTGACCGCGGTGAACCGGGCCGGTGTCCATGTGGACGACACCATCTTTGAGCCGCTCGCTTGCGCGGACTCGGTGTTGCGGTCGGACGAACGCGAACTCGGCGTCTGCCTTGTTGACCTCGGAGCCGGTTCCTGCGATCTGATCGTTTTCCAGCAGGGTGCGGTCGCGCACACGGCGGTCATTCCTATCGGCGGCGATCACTTTACCAGCGATCTCTCGGTCGGCATGTGTACCGGTCTGGCGGACGCGGAGACTCTCAAGAAGAATTTTGGCAACGCGGTCCCGACGCTCATTCCCGAGGGCAACGAGGTCGAAGTGCCCTCGGTGGGAGACCGGCCCTCGCGCATGATGCCGCAGCGCATGGCTGGCGAGATTTTGGGGCCGCGCGCCCGCGAACTTTTCGAGTTGCTGCGTGAGAACCTGCGCCATGCCGGTGTTCTGGAGCACTGCATCGCGGGACTCGTGCTCAGCGGCGGAGGGTCGCGGCTTCCCGGCATTCTCGACGTGGCGGAATCGGTGCTGCGGAAAGCGGCGCGTCTTGCCTGGCCAACGCCGATGGCGAAGATGCCGTCATTCCTGGCTGAGCCGGAGTTCGCGACCGTGTTGGGGATGCTGTATTACGGCCACCGCGCCCGCCTTGCCCGCGGATTACAGGAACCGGGCTTTGGCTCGCGCATGAAGGCGCTGTTCGCCGGGAAGGGCGCGTAGGGGTTGTGATGGCCGGTCCGCCGGGCGGGGACGCCCGGCGCTCCACTGATGACTTGGCGGTTGAGAACTGGTTTACGAGGTGAAGTTATGACTGAAGACAACGGACTCCGCATCTGCTTTAACGAAGAAGCGCGCAACGACGCTCGCATCAAAGTCATCGGTGTCGGCGGCGGCGGCAACAACGCGGTCAATCGCATGATTGATTCGGGGATGGAACACATCGAATTCATTGTGGCCAACACCGACCTGCAGGCTCTGCGGATGTCGCGCGCCGCCACTAAGATTCAACTCGGCGTGAAGCTGACCAACGGCCTGGGGGCCGGCGCCAATCCCGAGATCGGCCGCAAGGGGGCACTGGAAGATTCCGACAAAATCATCGAAGTCCTCGAAGGCGCCGATATGGTTTTCGTGACGGCGGGGCTCGGCGGCGGAACCGGCACCGGCGCGGCGCCGATTATCGCCTCGCTTGCCAGCGAAATGGGCGCGCTCACCGTCGCCGTGGTTACCAAGCCCTTTGCCTTCGAAGGCAAACGCCGCATGCAGCAGGCGGAGCGCGGCATCGCCGAGCTTATGGAGTCGGTCGATACCACCATCGTGATCCCCAACGAAAAATTGCTGGCCGTTGCTGAGAACGCGGGCTTCTTCGAATCTTTCCGCATCGCCGATGACATTCTTCGTCAAGGGGTGCAGGGAATCTCCGACATCATCACCATCCCGGGCATCATCAACCGCGACTTTGCGGATGTGAAAGCGATTATGGCGGGCATGGGCTACGCGGTGATGGGCACGGCAACCGCGACCGGCGAGCATCGCACCGTAGAGGCGGCGCAGCGCGCCATCGCCTCGCCGCTGCTCGAGGCGGGCGCGATCGACGGAGCCCGCGGCATACTGATCAATATCACCGGCTCGAATTCGCTGAAGCTGGCCGAGGTGCAACAAGCTTGCACGATTATTCAGGGCGCGGCTCACGAGGATGCCAACATTATTTTCGGCGCGGTGCTGGACGAGAAGATGAAAGATGCGGTCAAGATCACGGTGATCGCAACCGGCTTTAAAGAGAGTGATATGCGTCGTCCGCGGCACCACGAAAATTATGATCCGGTCATAATGTCGCGCGAGGTGTCGCGCCACGTCTCTCATCAGGACGTTTCTCATCAGCGCGATCGTTTCGACCAGCCTGAAACGGTGGCTGAGCCCGAGCCCGTCTTCGAGCCAGAACCAGCCTTCGAGCCAGAGCCCACCCCCGTAGCCTTTCAGGAATCGGGTAATGCGTCGCATGCCGACGTGATTTCGCTCGATGCGATGCGTTCGACCGCTCCCACCTACCAGGCGGAGGATCTCGACGTGCCCGCGTTTCTGCGGAAGCGCAGCGAAGTGATGTAAGGGAGGGCATCGGCCAGTGAAAGGGCCGGTATGAATCGTCTCGTCCTGGGAATCTTGTGCGGAATTCCGCTTGCCCCCCGGAGATATGGCGTAGTAGTTTGAGCTGCTACTCTTCCAGCGAAATGGCGATCCCCACTTTGGAGGTGCCAGTACCGACTGCGCCAGTTGCGGGATTGCTGCGATCCCGCATGCCGGAACTGGATACCATTCGCGGGATCGCCGTGCTACTGGTTCTTTTTTTTCATGGTTTCGGTTTTCGCTACGGTATTGAGGGTCTCTCGGGACTTCCCAAACTATTTGTCGCAGCCACTCTACCTGGCTGGATCGGTGTAAATCTGTTTTTCGTACTCTCCGGATTCCTGATTACTGGCATCTTGCTCGATAGCAAGCCCAAGGCGGACTACTACCGGACCCTTCTACACCCGACGTGCGCTGCGCATTCTGCCGCTCTATTACGCAGTTCTTCTACTTCTCACCGTTGTGACACGAGCGGGATGGGTCAACCGCCAAGCATCGTGGGCCTATTTAGGGCTCAGTTTCTTCTACCTTTCCAACGTCACACAATTGTTCGGAGTACCTTCCCAGTACTCCGTTCTGTGGTCGTTGGCGGTGGAAGAGCACTTCTACTTACTCTGGCCGCTGCGGTTCGCTCCCTATCTCCTCACCGAGTTGCCATGGTTGCCGCAAGCGTTTGCGTCATCTGCCCATGTCTGCGAGCCTTCTATTTCATTCGGGGATACAACGCTGGTGAGGGATATACATGGCTAGTTGCGGATGGACTAGCTGCCGGAGCGATGTTGGCCGTTTTGGTTCGTGGTCCGTCGGGCACCCGGCTTTGTATATCGCGCGGCACCAAGATTCTTTTTTCCGTGAGCTTGCTGATGTTCGGGGCGGGCTATCCATTCGGAATATTTCGTGGAAGCAACTTCTTGGGAGCGACACTACGGGCAACAGCTCTGAACCTTTTCTTCGCAGGGACCATTACATTGGCGCTTTTGGCCGGAACCTCCAAATGGGAGGCTGTCGTGAACCGGCCGATTTTGCAGTTTTTCGGGGATATCAGTTACGGCGTCTATCTCATCCACATGCTGGTCTATGAGTTGACGGTTCATTTCGACCGCTCTATTTCCCGGGCTGTTCCCGGCCCGCGGACACTTTGCTGTCATGCTCTTGGTCTTCATCGTTGCGGTTGGCTTTACGGTCGCCGTTGCCTATGTTTCGCGCTAGTATTTCGAAGAACCTCTCCTGCGACTGAAACGACGTTGCGAACAGAGACCTACTTAGCCTGAGGCCGATCGCGAGCAAGTGTGGGACTTCGGAACTTATTCTAACCGGGTTGCGTATCAGGTCGCATTGTTTGTTGTCCCATCGTTAAACCGCTAAAGGAGATTCGATGCGTCCCTTGATTCCCGCTGCTCTCGTTGTTGTCGCGCTGGCTGCCGCGATTCTGCTGGCGGCTTCATCCGAGTCTGCTTCCGGGCGCCCACAGTACATCGGCGACAATCAACTTCTGCGCCCCGCCGATTATCGCCAGTGGATCTTCCTTTCTTCAGGTCTGGGCATGAGTTACAGCGCGCAAGCTGGCCACGAAATGTTCACGAACGTCTTCGTGCCGCAGTGGGCCTACCAGGAGTTCATGAAGTCAGGCAAATGGCCGGAAAAGACGATGTTTGTGGTGGAAGACCGCGGATCTACCATTAAGGGTTCGATCAATAAAGTGGGACACTATCAGACCGATTGGATGGGGATCGGCGTCGAGGTAAAGGACGAAAGCCGCTTTCCCGATAAATGGGCCTACTTCAATTTCGACGAAGATACAAAATCCGCGAGCGCAAATCCGAAAGCCGGGTGCTGGAGCTGTCACGACGAGCACGCGGCGGTAGAGCACGTCTTTGTGCAGTTTTATCCGACGTTGAAACCGGTCGCGAAGAAATTCGGGACCTATCGGGAAGCTGCCGAGAATGTGCAGTAGAGAGTCACTTCCGCGCCGCGATCCAGGCGTTGACCTTCGCTTCCAGCAGGTCGAGTGGAAGCGGGCCCTGATCGAGCACAGCGTCGTGGAAGGTACGCAGATCGAATTTTGTGCCCAACTCCTTTTGCGCCCGCGCCCGCAGTTCGAGAATCTTCATCTGTCCCATTTTGTAGGAAAGTGCCTGCGCCGGCCATGCGATGTAGCGATCCACTTCGGTGTTGATGTTCTCATCGTCCATCACCGTGTGTTCGTGGAAGAAGTCGACCATCTGCTGGCGCGTCCAGTGCTGGGAGTGCACGCCTGTGTCTACCACCCAGCGCACGGCACGCCACATTTCGTTCTGAAGGCGCCCGTAGTCGCTGTACGGATCCTGATAAAAGCCCACTTCTTTTCCCAGGCGTTCCGAATAGAAGGCCCAGCCCTCGGTATACGCATTCACGTCGAGATTGAATTTGCGGAACGGCGGCAAGCCGGTGAGTTCCTGCGCGATGGAAAATTGCAGGTGATGTCCGGGGACGCCTTCGTGGTAAGCGATGGCTTCCACATTGAGGAGCGATCGTTTCTCCGGCGCATACTCGTTGACGTTGATGCGTCCGGGGCGCGAGCCATCTCCGGCGCCGATCGAATAGTCGGCAGGGGGACTGGAGGCGCTGCGATACGACTCCATGGGCACCACATCCAGCTTGTTCTTCGGCAGGCGTCCGAATAAATCAGGTAACTTGGTGTACATCTGATCGCGATAGTGTGAGTACAGGTCAAACAATTGCTGACCGGACTGAGCGTGCAGTTTCGGATCCTGCCGGATGTGATCGTTGAACGATTTCAAATCGCTGAATCCCTGCGCCTTGGCGATGGCGAGCATCTGGGTTTCAATTTCCGCCACGCTCTTTAGACCAAGCTGATGAATCTGATCGGCGGTGAAATCGGTGGTCGTCTGATAACGCACGGCGAAGCGATAGCGCGCTTCGCCATCGGGCAAGGCCCACACGCCGGGATCGAGGCGCCCGTGAGGGGCGTAATCCTCGCGCACGAATTTGGCGAATTTCGCGTACGCCGGCGCGACCTCGTTCTTTACTGCGCTTTCGATATCCTTGCGCAGTTGTTTTCGATCTGCCTCGGAAATGGAGTCCGGGAATTTGCGCAGCGGTTCGGTGAATGGACTCTTCTCCAGGGGATCGGCGGCAATCTGCTGAGCCTGCTCGGATACTTTCTCGAGCAGATACTTCGGCGGCATGAGGTGGTCACGCAATCCGTCGCGCATGTGTCCCATGGCCTGATCGAGCACGCGCGGGATCTGGCGCAGACGGGACAGGTAGTCTTCGTAGTCCTTCACGTTGCGGAAGGGAGAATCGAAGGCTAGCCCTGCGTATCCGAGGTGAATGCCTCCAAACTGTGTGGCTGGCATCTCCCAGTCTTTGAATTGCGCAGCGTCGAGCGCCTCGTGCAGGCTGCGCAGCATCAGTGCATGGTTGAGCTTTTCCTGCTCGGGGAATCCGGCGACATCTACATTGACGGCTTCGAAACGTGCTATCGCCTGACGAGTATGCTCGAGATCGTCGGCAATCGCCTTGTCCGAGAAATCGCTCAGGCGATCGTTGTAACGATTGTCTCCAACCTGGGTGGCAAGTTCAGGCTGGGTGTGCAGCGTGTACTCCCACTGATCGGCGAGCAGACGATTGAGTTCGGCGCGCTGGGCTTCGAGCGTCTGTTCGGCAGCATGGGCGAAGAGGGGGACCAGGAGACCTACGGCTAGAGAAACAATCACCAGCGATGTTCGCAAAATGCAGACCTCCGCAGAATCATCCGCAATAACCGCTGCGGTCGTGATGGATTCTACCCCAGCCAGTCTGCGGGCGGCGGGTGAGTTGCTCTTCGGTGATAAAGCATCCAAGCAACATGCAGTGATTGTCGAGACATGGCAATCGCGGTGAGCTCCGGGGCCTGCCACCGCTGCGGATGTGCAAGCTGATGCAAAGTCCGATACTTTCCTGGTAACAAGCCCATTTGATTACAAAGGTGCGTGTCCCCTTTTACCGAATCAGATTAAATGCAATTTATTCATATAGTTACCGCGCAGATTCGGCTCTTGACACCTTTCGACTTTAAGATTGCACTGGAGCACGGAAATCGCCTACTATCGAGTAGTTGCGGGGAATGTGCCTTCCGTGTGGGATTTGGCGACACTCTTGCATCTAACTCGCTAGGCCGACAGCTGGATAAGCAGTGGATTGGCCGAGTACTACCGGGGATGGTGAAGTGAAGTTTAGGGCTGGGTTTCTTCGTCTTTCATTTTTCTTAGGACTGGCAATGCTGCTGGCGGCGAGTGGCATCGCAGCCAGCGTCAACCCGAGCACGCTCACGCCGCATAGGAAAACTCACGGCGTTACAGAAAATCAGCATGCGAAAAAGCGCATGCGAACACTGGCGCGAAGCCGCGCTCCGCGGTCGGGGTATGCCACCACGCGTTCTGCCGCCATGCCTTACTCCAGCACCCATTCTTCCGGCACAACCCGCCGCCATCGTTATTACGAGCGTTTCCACACCAGTTCGTTCGCATCCGAAATCACCGACGGTGACGTGACCGCCGGCGAGGACCCCTTGGTTCGCCAGGCCGCGATCGATGCATTGGGCAACATGAACGGCACCGTGGTCGCGATCGAGCCAACCAGCGGACGCGTGCTGGCCATGGTCAATCAGAAGTTGGCGCTTTCGAGCGGGGCGCAGCCGTGCTCGACCATCAAACTTTCTGTGGCTCTGGCTGCTCTGAGCGAAGGCGTGATCGACGAGGAAACTGAAGTGACACTCGGGCGCCGCAGCCGCATGAATCTCACCGAGGCGCTGGCGCACTCGAACAACGCCTACTTCGAAGCGGTCGGGCGCAAGCTCGGCTTCGAAAAGGTGCAGTACTACGCGCACCAGTTCGGACTCGGCGAACTTGCCGGCTATCACATTCCTGGCGAACAGTTGGGCACTTATCCGGAAGTAGAAATTCCCGCCAAACTTGGTGGCGTCAGCAAGATGTGCTCGTTCGGCGAGGGCATCTCGATGACTCCATTGCAACTGGGCGCACTGGTGACGGCGATCTCGAACGGCGGCACGCTCTACTACCTGCAACATCCGACTGATCCCGAAGCCGTGGCCAACTTCCAGCCCCGCGTCAAGCGCCATCTCGACATCGAGCCGGTGATTCCCGAACTCTCCGATGGAATGGCCGGAGCCGTTGCCTATGGCACCGCGCGCAGCTTGCGTTTGAACTTTAACGAGGAATCGATCCTGGGCAAGACTGGGACATGCTCGCACGCCGGCACGCGCTTCGGATGGTTCGCCTCTTACGCCAATACCGACATCGGACGCATTGTGACGGTCGTCTTCCTGCAAGGCGGACGTCCTACGTTCGGGCCCAAAGCGGCCGAGATCGCCGGACGCATGTACCGAAATCTCTACGACCACAATTTCTTTGTGGCGGGCGCAGCCGGAACGATTTCCGCTCCGGATTTAGAGAAAGCCAGCACCCCGACCACGCCGCAATAATGACCGTAGCTGGCTGCCCAGCCCCTAAAGGGCGCCGGTAAGAAGTTGCGGCATCGCTAAAACGAGCCCTGATACGAATCGCACATACAATACCGCCTGCCAGCCCCCCAAATGTTGCCCGGGAGCGGATGTCTTTCCTCTTGTGCCGTTCTCCATCCCGCCTGTTCGACACATGATCAAACAGCAGTGACCTATGGCACTCACGCTTCGTAGTTCTTCTCGCGAATCGGTTACGGCTAGGTCACAATGGTCAAGTCGCAAAAGTTAAGATCATGAGTTCGTCGCCCTCTCCCGCGGTCGCAAAACGCCTGGAACAACCGGGAGTCTCGATTTCTTCCACACTGTTTCATTCGAGCCAGAAACGCACATTGCTGTTGTGTCTGCTGCTGACCGGCATGGTGCTCGGGTCTTACAGCCCGGTGGCTCGCAACGGCTTCCTCAACTATGACGACGATACGTATATCACGAACAATCCTCATGTAAGAGCCGGCCTGACGTGGGCGACGGTGAAATGGGCTTTCACTACTTACGATCAGGCGAACTGGCATCCCCTGACCTGGCTTTCCCATGCTCTCGATTGCCAACTTTTCGGCTTGAATCCTGCCGGACCCCACTTCGTGAATGTCTTGCTGCATGCAGCCAACGCGGTCGTGCTCTTTCTGCTGCTTCAGAGTGTCACAGGATTTCGCTGGCGGAGCCTGATGGTCGCCGCTTTGTTTGCGCTGCATCCGATGAATGTCGAATCCGTGGCGTGGGCGGCCGAGAGGAAGAACGTATTAAGCGTGTTGTTTTTTCTGCTCGCCCTGTATGCCTATGTTTGGTACGCGCGTAAGCCTGCGCCCCAGCGATACGCCTTGGTTTCCTTCTTGTTTGCACTTAGCCTGCTCTGCAAGCCACAGGCGATCACATTTCCATTTCTGCTCGGCCTGTGGGACTACTGGCCGCTATCTCGGATTAGGGTTCCGGCTGTCGCCGCCGCGACTCAGGGCGATGAAGTTCCTAAGAGGTCGAGCGGCTGGCTGGTGTTGGAAAAACTGCCCCTTCTGCTTCTCTCCGCAGCCAGCGCGGTGATTACGATGAAGGCTCAGAATGCCGGAGGCGCGATCAAGACTTTTTCCCAATACAGCCCGCTCTTGCGGTTGGAGACAGCGGTGATTTCGTATGTGAGCTACATGGGAAAGGCGCTCTGGCCATCGAAGCTGGTGGCGCTGTATCCGCACCCGACCAAGCTCTATCCGGCATGGCAAGTGGGCGCGAGCGGGCTTTTATTGCTGCTCGTCACCGCTTTGGTTCTCCGCGAGCGCGACCGCCGCTATCTCGCCGTAGGATGGTTCTGGTTTTTGGGAGCCTTAGTCCCGATGATCGGGCTGGTGCAAGTGGGCGCACAGGGAATGGCGGATCGCTATGCGTACATTCCCTTTGTTGGTCTGTTTCTGATGGTGACGTGGTTGGCAGCGGAATGGGCCAAGGCTTACCAGCTTCGCGCCGCATGGCTTGCCATTGCCGCTGTTGGTTGGTTGCTGGCGCTGGGAACCCTTACTTACCGTCAAGTTGGCTACTGGTACGATATTCCGTCATTCTGGAGCCGCACCTTGGCGCTGACTGAGAACAATTACGTCGCACACGACACTTGGGGAGAGTATCTCGCCCGCCAGGGCCGAACTGAAGAAGCGGTCGTGCACTTCCGCGCTGCGCTCGCCATCCGTCCGGATGATCTGCCCGCGAACTTGAATCTCGGCACCTATGAGCATGGCCGCGGCAATCTAACAGCGGCGATCGAACGGTATCAGATAGTGGCTCAACACGCGGGCGACGTGAGCTTGCGCGCGACCGCCTACGGCAATCTGGGATCGGCCTATCGTCAAATGGGAGAGTTGATGAAGGCGAAACAGTGTTTCGACGTGGCGCTGCAACTGGCCCCCGATCGGTCCATGGCGATGATCGGACTGGGCTTGATTGCGGAGAGAAATGGCGACCCGTCTGAGGCCGTTCGCCAGTATTCGCGTGCCATGGCGCTGCAGCCGACCGACGTAGGATTTCTGCTGCTTGCCCATGCGTTCCAGCAGGAAGGACGCCCGGATGAGGCCAACGCGATTTTGGAGCGCGTGGAACGCTCGTCGCCGAATCTGGCCGAGGCGAAGGCAACGGCAGATGCGCTGCGGTCGGGGAAGTAAGGCGTGCTTCCGGTTATTTTTTTGGATGCGAGATGCTCAACGGGTAGTCGGCAACGAAGAGTCTTCCTTGGTCGCTGTCGATTGGGTCGAGATCGAATAGGGACCCGTTCCTAGCGTCCAACACCCTGGTTCGGAAGTAATAAACCTTTCCGGCCTCGGCAGTGAAGTGAGCCAGGACGACCAAACGGGATTCGGGATCGAAGTCCGATTGCAAGTTGGCGCAGAGATGGCGCTCGCCGGGATCTGCCGCGAACGAGAGATAGGAGCTGTGATGAACAGCACCGATCCAGACTCCGTCGAGACCGACTTTCGTGGTGACGCACATTCCAAGGCAATGTCCTGCGGGCCCAATATCCTGGATCACATAAACCAGCGCCTTGCCTGCTTCGGGCTGTCCGACGGTGTGCTGGGTCTTATCGTTTTTTACATTAAATCTGACGCTTCTTGGACCACAGGCAACCTGTGCGGCGGAGACCGCCGTGGGATCCTGGGCAAAGGCAGCAATCATCAAAAGGATTACCGCGAGAGCCGTCCGCATGGATTACCTCCAGACTGGAATTGAAATTAGCGCCTCTCGTGAGAATGGCGGAGCTTCGCTCCACTGGACAGCCGAGGGCGGCTGTCCCTACGTGAGCTTCTACTGCTTTACTTCGTCCTTGGCGACCACGCCGTCTTTGATGTAGATGATGCGGTGGGCGTACTCGGCGATGTCGTGCTCATGGGTGACGAGGACGATGGTGTTGCCTTCGGCGTGCAGACGGTCGAACAGCGCCATGATTTCGTTCCCGGTTTGGGAGTCGAGGTTGCCCGTAGGTTCGTCGGCGAGCAGGATGGCCGGCTTATTGACCAAGGCGCGGGCGAGGGCTACGCGCTGACGTTGTCCGCCGGAAAGTTCGTTGGGCTTGTGGTTCATGCGGTCTCCCATGCCGACCGAAGTCAGTGCGGCCTTGGCGCGTTCGGCACGCTCGTGGGCGGGAACTCCCGCATAGATCAGCGGCAGTTCCACGTTGTGCAGGGAAGTAGCGCGGGCCAGTAGATTGAACGTCTGGAAGACGAAGCCGATTTCTTTATTGCGGATGCGGGCCAGTTCGTCGTCGTCGAGTGCGCTCACCAGTTGCCCGTTGAGCCAGTATTGGCCTTTGGACGGTGAGTCAAGACAGCCGATGAGATTCATCAGCGTGGACTTGCCGGACCCGGAAGGGCCCATAATCGCGACGTATTCGTTGCGCTGGATGCGAAGGTTGATGCCACGAAGCGCATGCACCTGTTCCGCGCCCATATCGTAGCTCTTCCACAGATCCTCGGTTGTGATCATGTAGGAATCAGGGGCGGACCAATTCGCAGGTTTGTCGATTGGCAGTACCTCGGCAGTCGCCATCTTGCTCTCCTTCTCCGGATCGGGCTCGGGCACGCACGCTCCTATAGCCGTTCTATCTTGGACGTTCTAACTGATTAGAGGTTAGTGGAGCGTCCCTCCACTAGCTGCTTTCGTCTTCTTTTTTCGGCGTCGAGTTATCTATTTTGACACTCGTTCCCGGTTTCAGGGTACGCAAAACCTTATAGCTGCCGGTGATTACTTCGTCACCTTCTTGCAAGCCCCTGGTGACCTCGATGTCTGTGGTGCCACTGATGCCGGTATCCACAGGAACAAACTGGGCTTTCTTATTGCGGATCACGAACACGCCCTGGATTTCTTCTTTTTGCTTCGATGCTTCCACGGGAGCGCTTGCAGCCTCGACATTATGATTGCCTTTGCCCGCGTCTTTATCCTTGGACACCAGATCTGCCTGGGTGCGGACGGTAAGTGCCTGAATGGGAATGCTGAGCGCGCTGCTGCGGGTCGCGGTCGTGATCTTGGCGGTCGAGGAAAGACCCGGGCGCAGATCGGATGGCGGGTCCGTGAGCGTCACGACCACTTTGAAGTCCTTCGCTTCCTCGCTGGTCGACGTGGCCTGTGAGGTCGCGACACCGGTCGAGCGCACGATGGCGTTGTCCCCGATTTCACTGACGATGCCGTGGAAGATTTTGTGGGGGATGGCGTCGATGGTTACGTCGGCGCGCTGGCCGAGATGCACATTGACGATGTCGGTCTCGTCCACCTTAACCTCGGAGGTGATGACGGACATATCGGCGATCGTCATGAGTGTGCTGCCGGGCGAATTCTGGATTCCGATGACCACGGTCTCACCTTCGCGCACGGGAAGATTGGTGATTACGCCGTCAAAGGGCGCTTCGTACGTGGTTTTTTGCAGCACATCGGAAACCCGAGTAAGGTTGGCCTGATTCTGGGTGATGTGCTTGTCCATCGAATCTTTTTGTGCCTTGGCTTGGGCCACGCGCGCCTCGGCTTGAGCTAATCCGGCATCGGCGGACTCCCATGCGGCTTTCTTGACGTCGTAATCCTGTTTGGCGATGAGGGCCGCGTTGTATAGACCTTGCGCGCGGTCCCAGTCGAGCTTGGCGTGGACGGCATCGGACTTGGCGCGGTTCAGGTCCGCGAGCGAGGTGTTCAGAGCGGCATCGGCGGCGACGGCGTCGGTTTGAGCCGCCTGTACGGAAGCACGAGTGGCATTGACGTCGGCCGAGGACTGCACGTTCTCGAGCTGCGCCAGCAATTGCCCCTTCTGCACACGGTCGCCTTCCTTGACGTGCAGCTTGATGATCTTGCCGAAGGCATTGGCGCCGATGTTCACGTACGTCTTGGGCTTGATTTCACCCGAAGCGCTGACCACCGCGGTCAGGTTCTGCTTTTGCACTTTCCCGGTTTGCACCGTCACCAGGTTCTTCTGGTTCTGGTACACGGTGACGGCAACGATGATGCCGAGCACCAGGGCCGCTCCAACCCCGATCAATACTTTCTTCCAAGTCTTCATGATAGTGAGTAAGTTCTTGCAACTGTCCTGTGCCGGTCAGCCGCCACGTCGCCAGACGGCTCTGAATTTGGGGCTCGCCTTGTTTCCGGCCTAACTTTCCAACTTAGCTTCCCAAGAATATCCCCGGGGGTTCTGGCTAGAGAATGGCGAAAACGCACCCGTAGTTGCGCATGAACAGTTACGTTCAAACGAGGGGGAAAGTTCCCGAGTCCCCGCGAAACAGGTCTCACCCATCGTCGCTCCGGTGGGCTTACGGAGGTGAAACGTTGGGCGAAATTCATTATATCGCGCCAGGGTGTGGGCGTGGGGAGGCGAAGCGGTCTTTGTCCTTCCTCAGTCCGGCCCGCGGCTCGGCCGCAAGGCACGGATTCTTAAGGCGTTTAGGAGAGGGGTTCCGGACCGGAAATCTTTTGGGAGCAGGCCACTTCTGCTTGCCTTGTTGTATCCAATGAACATAGAATTAGGCTTCTGAGGTCTCTCGTGAAGGTAGGCCCTCCTATGTTTTCCGCAGGTTTTCGAAACCGATGCTCGGTTGGTTTGCTGGCTGGTGTGATGGCAGTGGGTTTCTCCGCCGTTTCTCTGGCACAGGATCAAGATAAAGACGCAAAGAGCTCGGATAACAATGGCGCGGCTGCTGCCCCGGGGGGCCAGGTAGACCCACTCAAGCGCCCGATCCCGGAAAAACAGAGGAGAGCCAACGCCAAGGCGCTCAAGATTGAGTTGAGCAAGACTTATCGGAAGTGGCTGGACGAGGACGTGCGCTGGATTATCACCGACGAAGAGCGATCCGCCTTCATGCAGCTCTCGAACGACGAAGAGCGCGACCAGTTCATTGAAGCCTTCTGGCAACGCCGCGATCCCACGCCGGACACAGAAGAGAACGAGTTCAAGGAAGAGCACTATCGCCGCATAGCGTATGCCAACGAGCACTTCGCGGCCGGCATCCCCGGGTGGAAGACCGACCGCGGAAGGACTTACATCGTGTTTGGGCCGGCGGATGAGATCGAGTCCCACCCCTCCGGCGGCAGCTACGAGCGCCCCATGGAGGAAGGCGGCGGCGAGACGTCCACTTTCCCATTCGAGCAATGGCGATATCGCTACCTGGAGGGGATTGGGCAGGAAGTGATCATCGAGTTCGTCGATAGCTGCATGTGCGGCGACTATCACATGACGATGGACCGCTCGGAAAAAGACGCCTTGAAGTACACCCCGAATGCCGGCCTGACGTTGTACGAGCAAATGGGCATGGCGCAAAAGGCTAATCGATTCAGCGGCGGCAACGGCATCGAGCAACTGGGATCCTCGCCGTTCAATAAGGATTTGCAGACCAAGGAATTCGACCGCCTGGAACAATTTGCCAAACTGCAGGCGGCGCCGGCAGTGAAGTTCAAGGATCTGGAAGAGGTGGTCAGCCACAAGATCAGCGTCAACCTGATGCCCTTTGACGTGCGAGCGGACTTCGTGAAGGTGACCAGCGACACGGTGCTGGTTCCGGTCACGATTCAGATCAAGAACCGCGACGTCACTTTCCAGAACAAGGACGGTATAGAGCGCGGCACCGTCAATATCTTTGGGCGCGTGACGACGCTCACCGGCAAGATTGTGCAGACTTTTGAAGACACAGTGCAGGTCGATGTGCCGGTGGAACTGTTGCCGAAGACCGCCGAAAATTCTTCGGTGTACTGGAAAGCGTTGCCGCTGCGGATCAGCCAGAATCGCTACCGGCTCGACGTCGTGGTTAAGGACGTGAACGGCGATCGCACTGGGACTTGGAGCCATGCGATTGTGATCCCGGACTTCAGCGAGGACAAGCTGAGCAGCTCAACGCTCATCATCGCCGACCAGATGGAACCGGTTGCGGCCAAGAACGTGGGCACGGGTAATTTCGTGATCGGAACCATGAAAGTGCGGCCGCGCGTGGCGCCTTCCGACGGCAAGCCAATCTCTTTCAAGCGCAATCAGAAGCTGAATTTCTGGATGCAGGTTTACAATCTCAGCGTGGACGAGAAGACGCACAAGCCATCGGCCACTTTCGAATACAATGTGACGGACGCCAACAACAAGGCCGTCATCCATACCGTCGAGTCGACCGATACCATGGGCAATGTGGGCGACCAGGTTACGCTGCAGAAGACGCTTTCCGCCGCGAACCTGCCGCCGGGCTTGTACAAGATCGAGATCAAAGTGAACGACAACCTTTCCAAGCAGACGGTGGATCCATCGGCGACCTTCGCGGTGGAGTAAATGCTGCCTGGTTCAGCGGAGGTGGCGAGATGTTCCGAAAGCTCGGGTTCCTCTTAGTCGTCGTGAGTGTCGTCGTGAGCACGGCAGTTCCGGCTTGGTGCGGAAACGCCTCAGGCGCGATCTCGGGTGCGATATCGGGATACGTCCGCGACGGGAGCGGCGTGCCGCAGATGGGCGCGGCGGTGGAAATACTCGGTTCGGCCGCCCAGGCGCTGAAGGTCTTCACCGACGATCGTGGCTTCTACTCGGTCGCGAGTCTGCTGCCTGGAACTTATAGCGTCAAGGTAAGCGCGCCTTCATTCCTTCCTTCGCTGCGCGAGAAGATCGGCGTGCGGGCAGGGGCGAAGCTGATGGTGAACGTCACGCTAACCACGCTATTCGAAGCCATCCAGCTTGTTCCGCTGCGGAGTCCGGTGGACGACGACGACTGGAAGTGGACGCTGCGATCGGTCTCCAACCGGCCCATTCTGCGCGTGCTTGAGGATGGCACGACCGTGGTCGCCCAGAGCGGGGAATCAGCCGCTGACCACGACTTGAAAGGTAGTGTGACCCTCCTCGCCGGATCGCCCGGGCAGGGCTACGGCGGCCCTTCCGATATGACTGCTGGTTTTGCCGTGGAGCGTTCTTTGTTGTCGAGCGGCACCCTGCGCCTGAACGGCAACGTCGGCTATGGGTCCGACGCTCAGGGCATCCCGGCGGCAGTGCTCCGCACGTCCTACACCAACCGTTTCAACGGTGTTTTTGAACCTTCGCTGGCGATTACTGCCCTCCGCTTGAGTTCGCCCGACGTGAACACAATGCCCGCTGGCACGCTGCAAGCGCTGTCGGTGACCAGTTCGGATCGCGTCGTTCTCGGCGACATGCTGGAGATGAAGCTGGGCAGCGAATTGCAAACCATCCAGTTTATGGGGCGAGTAAACGCCTTCAAGCCCTTCGCGTCGGCCGATTTGCACATTACGCCGAACACCGTGCTGGAATACCAATATGCGAGTTCAGTCCCGAATTTGGGACTGGAGGATCGTTTGGGCAGTGATCGCCCCGGCGACGATTTGGATTCGACTTCCGCGGACCTGAGCGAAACCGTTCCGCGTATGAGCATAACCGGGTTTTCACCCGCGGTAGAGCGGGCTCATCATCAAGAAGCGTCGATCTCCCAGCGCATCGGCAAAAACAATATGCAGGTCGCGTTCTACTCGGACAGCATTGTCGATCCCGTGCTCACCGGCATAGGCGAAATGACGGCCGAATCGGGTGAAGTGCTGCCCAACGTGTACTCCGGGACTTTCAGCTATCAGGGCAATGATTTCGCAACGCGCGGGATGCGGGTAGTGCTGCAGCGGAAGCTATTGTCCGATCTGACCGCGACCCTCGATTATGCCTATGGCGGCGTGCTCGACCTGGCGCGCCCCGACGTCCAGCTGCAGGACGCACGGCAGTGGATTCGCGCGGAACGCCGCCAGGCTGTGGCAGCGAAGTTCAGCGGAACTGTGCCCAAGGCGAAGATGCGCTGGATCGCCTCCTATCGTTATGCGGGCGGCCGCGCTTTGACGCCGGTCGACCTGTTCAATACTTCGGCAGGCCAGGCTGATCCTTACTTGAACCTTTGCATCCGGCAACCGATTCCGGCCAGCTTCCTGGCCGGGCATATGGAGGTTCTCGTGGACCTGCGAAATCTTCTCGCGCAGGGCTATGTACCGGTGATGGGACAGGACGGGCACACGGTCTATCTGGTGCAATCGGCGCGCTCGGTGCGCGGCGGCGTGGTTTTCAGCTTCTAGAATCTGTAGATTCGCAATCGGTGATTCCATAGACTACCTCCACGGACTTCCGACGACTGCGCCCAGAGCCTACCTCCTAATTTTGTTTGCTGCCTTCCCGGGCAGCTTCCGGCCGACGCAGATTCTTGTGTTGATCCTCTTCTACGAACTTCCTCGTGTGAGGTCCGACACTGATCTTTTCGCGCGCACAGGTTTATAATTCCGCCGATCTCTAGTGACACTGTATTCGCAGCTCGCGGAGCGTGGGTCTGTTCCAGTGCCCGCGACTAAGGAGGACCAGGAATGAAACGGCATTTATTGTTGGTGTTCGTTCTGCTCTCGACGGCCATGCTCGTGGGCCAAACATTTCGTGGGACAATCCTCGGCTCTGTGACCGATCCCTCCGGAGCATACGTGGCAGGAGCGACGGTCAAAGTGCGCAACCTGGCAACTGGGCTCGAGCGCGCGACCGTAACCAGCGGCGACGGCAGCTACAACGTGCCCGAGTTGCCGATCGGCACGTACTCCGTCACCGTGTCGCTGACGGGCTTTCAAACCGCAATCACCAACAACGTCGAAGTGGACGTAGCCACCGAGCGGCGCGTGGACACGCAGTTGAAAACCGGCCAGGTCACGCAGACGGTCGAGGTCTCCGGCGGAGACCTTCCCCAGATCGAAACCCAGTCCAATGAACTGGGAGGGGTGCTGACCAGCAAGGGAGTTGAAGATCTGCCGATTAACGGACGCGATTACACCAAGTTGATTTTTCTCAATCCTGGCGTCGCAGGTTCGCCCGATCAGATCACCGACTCGCCGGGATCGTTTGGCGAGTTCTCCATGAACGGCGCCCGCGGCCGCTCCAACAATTACCTGCTCGATGGCACCGACATGAACGATGGATACCGCAACGACCCCGCCATCAACCAGGGCGGTGTGTTCGCCGTTCCATCGGCGATTCTGCCGATCGGCGCCGTCGAAGAAATGAAGGTGCTCTCCAACTTCCAACCCGAGTATGGACGCAACGCCGGCGCCGTGGTCAACATCGTGACCAAGAGCGGCTCGAACGCTCTGCACGGAGAGCTGTTCGAGTATTTCCGCAACGATGCGCTCGATGCACGGAACTACTTCAACACGGAAGCGCAGCGCGCGCCCTTCCACAACAACCAGTTCGGTGGGTCGCTCGGCGGCCCGATCATAAAGGACAAGACCTTCTTCTACATGAACTATGAAGGTCAGCGCGAGACCGTGGGAACGGTAACTCTAGCCTGCGTGCCGGATCCCCGCACGATTGCTGCTGACATCGTTGCTAACGGGCAGCCCAACGCCGTGACTGCGGCCATGCTGAAATTCTGGCCGGCACCGAACATCCCGAATGCCCCGCAGTCCGATAATTTTGGTTGTTCCGCCACTGGCCAGACAATTCCGAATGCATCTTTGATCACCCCTTCGTACAACAACCTCAGCAGCGTGATAGGAAAGATCGACCACAACTTCAACCAGAACAACATTTTGACCGGCCGTTATTTCTTCGGCGATAGCACGCAGTCCTTCCCGCTGGCCCTGACAGCTTCCGGTGGCCAGCTTCCCGGGTTCAACACGGTGACGCCCACTCGGGTACAGTTGGTCGCCCTGTCCTACGTGCACACCATTGGCACCAATAAGGTGAATGAACTGCGCTACGGCTGGAACCGGTTCGCCGAGGGTTTCTTTGCGCAGGATCAAAGCTTCCATCCCAGTTCGCTCACTCCGAACGGGGGTCTATGCGCCGCAAGCTCAACGGCCGATTGCCAGGGGGGCGGTCCCCACGACTCCGGCCTGCCCATTATTCTCGTTTCGTATACGCCCAGCGGTGCGAGTAGTTTCTTCGCTCAGCCCGGCACCACCTCTGGTGATCCACGTGCTCGCGTGGACACGAACAACCAGTTCGTTGAGAATTTTTCCTGGAAACGAGGGAAACACGATCTAAAAGTCGGGTTTGAGTTTCGCCGCACCAGCATTAATCAGCAGGAGTTCCAGAAGTACTTTCGCGGCAGGCTGAAATTCAGCGACTTGAGCACGTTCCTTGAAGGGCAGCCGCATGGAGGTGGTTTTGGTAGTCTAGAGTACTCGACGACAGGTTCCACCGGCCGCCACACTTTTGAAAACGGCTACGGCGCTTACCTGCAGGATAGCTTTCGTGTAACGCCCCGGCTCACTCTCAACTACGGATTGCGGTGGGACTACTACGGAATCGTCAAAGAGAAGAACAATCTGTTTGCCAACTTCCTCGTATCGAGTTTTGACCCGGTCAGCGATACCGGCACCGGCGCATTGACGCAGGTGGGCACCCCCGGACTCAGCCGATTGTACGAGCCCGACTATAAGGACTTTTCTCCACGCGCCAGCGTCGCTTGGGACGTGACCGGAAAGGGCAGGACTGTCGTCCGCATCGGTGGGGGGCTGTTCTATGATGCCTTCTCGCAGGACATGTTCCTCGGTCATCTGCCCTATCCCGCGTACTACGCGCCTGGTCCGGCCTACGGCAACTTCGGACCGTCCCCGATTACGGCGGCAGGGCTTAGCCCGAGCTCCACGACGATCACTCCGGGTGTGCCGGTCTATCAGCCGTCCGGTTGCACACCCGGAGGCGTGATTTTTACGAACGTCGAATGTGACATCTTCGCGGTCGACCGCCACATCAAGACGCCCTACATGGAGAATTACAACATCAACATTCAGCAGCAACTCACCAGCAAGACCACCCTGCAGATCGGCTATGTGGGATCGCAGGGTCACCGCCTGTTCCGCTTCTACGACATAAACCAGCCAACTAACGCAATTGTGACCCAGTGCGACACCGGCATACCCACCCCACTCCCAGGATGCACCCCCGGAAACGTCTACGATAACGATTATTTCGTCCCGCGACCCTTCAGCTCACCCTACGGTGGCGGCAACATGACACAGGAGGGCGCAGTCTACATCTTCCAAGAGAAGTCGACCGGGAAATCAAACTACAACTCGCTACAGGTAAGCTTCAAGGTCAACGGTTGGCACGGCATCACTTCAACGGTCAACTACGTGTATTCGAAGTCGCTCGACAACTCGAGCGACCTGGAAGACTTCGTGGTGAACGCGGCCCAGCCTCAAGACAGTAACAATCCGCAGCTTGAAAAAGGTCCTTCGAACTTCAACATTCCCCAACGCCTCACCTGGGTATTCAGCTACGAACTGCCGCAAATGGGTGGTACCATGCGGCGATTGAAGAATGGCTGGGGCTTCGATAGTACAGTGTCGCTGCAAAGCGGTCAGCCGTTCACGCTAAACTACAATGGCGAGGATGACTATAGCGGCGGCGGCGACGGCTTCGATCGTCCGGACGTAGTTGGCCCAGTTGTTTACCACAAACACGATCCGACGACTTTCCTCGACCTCTCGGCTTTTGCCATGCCATGCACCAACAACGGAACGGTTTCGGGCTATGAGTCCGACTGTGTTCCCGGCACGCGCCACTACGGGAATCTGGGCCGTAACTCGCTCGTTGGTCCTACCTACAAACAATGGGACTTCGCGCTTCTATAAGAACACGGCGATAGTCGAGCGGCTGAAGGTGCAGTTCCGTGCCGAGTTCTTCAATGTGTTGAACCACCCCAACTTCTCCAGCCCACTCCTGCCCGCGTTCATCGCCGACCCAGCCGTCAACATTGTCAGCGGCGCGCCCGGCTTCGTGGCGGGCCCAAACAGCCGTGAGGTTGGCAACGGCTTCTATCAGCTCACCGCCACCGGCGACGTGGGCATCGGCAACCCGTTCCTGGGCGGAGGCGGCCCGCGCGGCATTCAGCTGGCCCTCAAGTTCAGCTTCTAACTTCGCAACTTTGCGTCGTCCCCGGCTCCTCTCGCAACCATGCGAGAGGAGCTTTTTTGCGAATGCTTCCGTTTCCCACGTCCCCCGCAAACTGCGGTAAACTTCCACAGCATATGACGGAGAAGACTACAACCAATGAGAGGCGTTCGCGCCAGCGGGTGCCGGTTCGTGTCCCGGTCAAGGTGCGTCACGAGGGTAGTGAGCATCAGGGCTTGACTCGCGATCTGAGTTCATCGGGAGTTTTCATCTATTCCGAGTCGGGGATGAAAGCGGGCTCCAAGCTGGAACTGGTCATCATGCTGCCTCCCGGCATGGGTCTGGGGCCCGGAGGATGGACGCTGTGCGAGGCCTCGGTCGTGCGGGTGGAGGAATCGGACGGCAAAGGTATGGGCATTGCCGCTACCCTCGACCGCATCGCGCTCTTGCCGGAGATCACCTGACAGCCGCTTGATCGTGTTCAATGCCAGCCCGGCGTCCGGGACCTTTTCTCAAATTGATCCAGCTTAACGGAAAGAAATTCCCCTTTAAGACAAAAAGATTGCTTCCCATTGCCCTGTCCTTGGTGCAATAATGGCCCGCTTTCAGAGCGAAGGCGGAGTGGGCCGTCTCTTTCAGGTGGGCTAGGACTAGGATATGTGGATTGAAAAACTCTCCGATGGCGTTCTTGAACTGGATACGCCAATCGGGCCTCGATACGTACAGCCGAATCTTATAGAACGCGCGTACTTGATATGGACGTTCCGAAATTTTTTCTCGCTGCCCCAGCAAGTGTTGCGCCCGTGGGAACGTCGATTGATTGATCGTCTGTGGAGCGAGAACAGGTTCGTGTCCCTTTCTGCAGCGGGCGTATCCGACAGACCGGTCATCGGAAGAATTGAGCGGCGTGCGCCGGCTAAGGCCGAGGTTGTGCCGATTCGCGAATCGGTTTCCGGTTCGAAGCCCGCCGTGGCGGAGCGAAGCCAGGAAGCTGCCTCAGCATAATCGCGAGACCGCACCGCGATTGCGCTGCCTTCAAAGTCAACGCGGTCTCACTCGCCTGATCTCAGACCCAAAGTGCGTTCAAGTTCAATCAGGGTGAGCCGTGTCGTTTGGCGTTTCGTCATCCTCGTGCGGCGGATTGGGCTTGTGCCCAACCGGCATCTCGCCGCAGGGTCCGCCGCCCCCTCCGACATGTCCGCCGCCGTTGTGAGCGGGATGGCTCTGCTCCTGACAGGACCGCATAGCTTCCTGCTGGTGCAGAGGTGATTATGGCCTCAATCTGCTGCCGTTCGCGCTGATGAATCTGCTGGATCTGTTGCCGCTTCTGCTGTATCGAGAGCGACGAGTTTGCGCATACTCCCTCAGCTTCCTGTCGCGCCTGCTGCGAAATCGAACGACGCTGCTGAATCGCCGATTCGAAACGCCGGCCACCTCCCAGCATGGTTCACAGAAGGGCGCAAAACGGATGGTATAATCAAAGTTTGTCCCCACCTTGCTGTTCGCAGTGGGCGCGTAGCTCAATTGGCAGAGCAACTGACTCTTAATCAGTAGGTTGTAGGTTCGATTCCTACCGCGCTCACCATCTTTTCAATCACTTACCGGAGTTGATGTTTCGGGTGTGCCGTAAAGTGTGCCGTAACTCAATCCGGCTACGCCCGTTTCTCCACTGTTGTGTCTTGATCGAGCGCAGCGCGCACGATCTCTAGTTCGGGATGTTGATACTGCATCGCAGTCTTCACATCCCTGTGTCCCATGGTTCTCATGACGGCAGCCAGGTTTCCGGTTCTCTTCAGAATCCGGGTGCCGTAATCATGCCGTCCACAATAGAGGACAAGATCTTCGGGAAGCCCAGCTTTGACCCTAGCTTCGCGAAATCTCTTCGCCATTGTGGTGAGATGAGCAGACTCGGCGCGTTTCGACGGGAAAACCCATCCTTCGCGTTTTTCTCCGCACCGCTGTTTAAGAACGTCAAAGACGCGATTGCTCATCGGCACGCGTCTCCTTCCTTCTTCGGTCTTGCTGTCCGGCACGAAGATCACGCGGGTTTTCCAATCCAGGTTCTCGATGCGCATCCGGTAAAGCTCTCTTTCGTTACGCATGCCCGTATCGCGCATCAAGATGATGATGTCCTGGAAAAGTTGAAGGCTGCGTTTCCGCCAATTGCAGGCGGCGGCGCCCACCAACAATTTCTTTTCCGCTTCATCGTCAAGCCTGAGTGAACGTCCGTATTCCTTCATCAGTTTGAGTTTCGGAGCGTGGCGAATCAGTGTCCACTCCTCCGCCTTGTGCAGCATCCTTCTTAACGTTCTCAGCGCGCAATTGGCATTTGAGGACGCGCCCGAAAACCGCAAAGTTTCGATAACGTCCCTGGTGATCTGATCCAATCGCATATTCACGACGGTCGTCGTCTTGAGGAGTCGCCAGCCATCGCGGTAGTAGGTTTTGGTTTTGTCTTCCAGTCTGACCTTGTCCAGCCATTCCAGGAAGCGCCGGGAAAACTCCAGCAACACAGGAGCCTTTTGGGGAAGCGGATCAGTATTCTCGACCACATGGGCGAGTTTCAGACCAGCAACCTTTGCCGCCCTGGCCGCTTTTGTTTCGTTGGTTGACCCGCGGTAGCGTTGTCCGCGCACCGTGAAGTCATACCAGTAAAACTTGGACTTCGCTTTCTTAAACAGCTTCACGAGCTTCCTCCATTGCAGCCCGCACGGAAGCAACTCGTGTGTTCTTCTGGATGTATTCCAAAAGAACATTCACATCATAACTAACCCGACCTTGCAGTTCTATCCAATTCGGCCCGACTCCCTCGGCGCGCCATCGTTTCAATGTTGCTGCTGAGCGTCCGAGAATCTCAGCGGCCTTGCGCGTGTTGACGAGCTGAGGCATGGCTGGTTTTTTCATCACGATTGGCTGGGGCATGGTTCATCTACTCCTGAGGGGAGACTCATCCGCCCCTCGTGGACGACATTGCCCTTGACGGTAGCGCAGGTGTACACATATAGTCAAGCTGTATCGTTACACATAGGAGGTGAAATTGACCGAAAGAGAGCTCACGACGGAGAAGGCAGCGATAGCGCAGCAGCCAGTGATCTCCATTCGTATTTCCGAGGCTCTGCGTTTAAAGCTTGAGGGCTTAAAGGTGCTCATGTCCATGAAGAGCGGCGAACCCGTTTCCACATCGGAGGCGGCAAAGCAGCTTCTTGAGTCCTCAAAAGAAGAACGACTTGAGCTGGTAAGTCTGCTTACCGAGCCGACCGATTCTCTGCTAATGATTCGCCGAAAGGCAGACTCAAAGCTCCCGCTTTCGCAAGCAGAATGGACCGCCGTTGCCTATTTCTGTCTGCACGGAGTGGAGAGATTTGCCAACACCGCACAGACGGAGATTTCATATGAATCTCTTGCCGGAATCCTTGAGGCATTCCAGGCGGTTTACGGTTTGCTTCGCAAACCAAACAAGACCCATTTGGACTCTTTCTTCGTCGCACATCTCCCGCCCGATCGGCAAGCCGAAGCGAAGAAACCGGAAGAGATCGGAAGCGACGATGTTCGGCGCGCCGTCACCCGCACCATTCGGATGCTAAAAAACCCGACAGAAGAGCGGCAGAGACCCATCTTTGTCGCCCGGAACCTCTACTTTCTCCTCGACGAGCTAGACTTCCCCAATATCGAGAGGCTAAACGAGGCGCTTCGGCCGTTCTGGCCGACCCTGTGGCGCGTGTGCGCCCGCGGCCACTATTTTCACTATGGTAAGCCCTTGCAAGATCCGAACTCTTCGGCAGGGGGAATGGACGCTCCGTTGAATCCGCCATTACCGAAATTTGAAGAAGGCGACTACCGTCTCGAATTCGTGCGCTCGCCGAGCGAAGGCTTTTCCGTTTGGTTGTCCTTCCCCGGAAGACTTGCGCCGCTCTATCCCGTGGAGGGATACCCAAAGATTTCGGAATTCAGGACGATCCTAGAACGGCTGGATGTAAGGCGGGTGCTGATCTCCTGGAATGGCCGCTATTTTCTCGCGTACACGGTGGCTGACGAGAAGGACGAAATCGGCGTGAATTTTCGCGCTGGTGACAACGGAATTACGTTTAACTTTCGTGGCGAAGACTGGCAGTCCATCAAGAAGCTGTTTCGACGCGCGTGGCAGGCTCCGCAAGTACGCCGCCTGTGGGACGCGCTGGCTCTTGAGTATGGCGAGTTGTAAGAACGCGGTGCTTCGCACCGGAAGAAGTGGGGACACGTCACCCCCAATTTGGGAACTGCGGAGCGCCAGATGAAACTTCGGCGTTTACGCAGGTTAACTTTCGCTGCGTCAACAAAATTCGTCAACTGCTGAGTGACTGAGATATCGAACAATGATGTTTGTTTGCGACAAGGTGGCTCCAGAGTATCGACTCGCGTAAACGCGTTGAAGCGCAAGGGCTTCCTGTGAACTAACAATTACGCAGTTTAATCGCAGCGGAATCAAGCGCAGGAGTGCAACAAGGCGGTTTGTCCAATGAGTGGTCCCCGCGTTCAAGCTGATCCACAGTCCAGTTTGCCGTTCGGAGAAGAGGCGAAGCCCGGCTTCCGCACCAAGACCGCGGCCACGAGACTGACTCCCGAGGAACTGGCAGAAATAGAAGCTGCCGCCGAAGCTGCGGGACAAGCCCTCTCCGAGTGGTTGCGTCAGACCGCTCTGTGCGCTGCGCGACAGCGGCCTGCCGATCCCGCCGAACTGGTATTGTCCGAAGTCTGGGCGGTGCGTTACACGCTCTTGAATCTCTTCCATGCAGCTTCTCAAGCGGCATCGGAAGGCGGACAATTGTCGCCTGATTCCGTCCTCAAGATTCGCGACCAGGCAGACGCACGAAAGCTTCAGCAGGCGCGCAAACTGCTTGATGACTTCTTCGCCCGCGGGCGAAAGGAAAGAGCTCGTATGCCATGAGTGCCATGTCTTTTCCCGGAAGCTTTTCGCTCTTAACGCCGTTGCTTTGGCTAGCCGCGATGTTCCTTTTGCTACTGGCTGTGCGCAGTATGTTGCAGAACCGGTCCTCACGTAAATGGAGGGATCGGGAGACGATCGAATGGGGCCGACCTCGGCCAAGTTTGATCCAGAGATGGAGGATAAAGATGGACAGAATCCGATTCAGACTGCCGAGATTTTCGCAGCGGCAGATGCCAGAGAGCGCGCCGAAACCAGCGCCATCAGTGCCCGCGAATTCTCCCGCCGATCCGCTGAAGAAGCCTACCCAGCCGATGCTCGGGCTCTTTGGTTCGACCGTCAATGGTTCGACCATCGGTGCGCCCGAGACCAAACCCAAAGAGGCGTTCGCCTGGGAGAAAACGAAGGGAATCGAATGAGAGACAAATTGCCAAGAACACCACTTCACGCTTGAGGAACGCTCGGTATGCTCACGATCTCGAAACCGCTGTCAGCCAGCCAGGCGCAGACCTACCATGTGCGGGAGTTTGCCTCGCAGGAACAGAACTACTGGAGCCGCGATCAGCAGGGTCACAGTGAGTGGCAGGGCAGACTCGCCGAGCAGTGGGGGTTGCAAGGTGGCGTTGGTTCCGAACACTTTGCACGACTGAGTGAAGGCCAACATCCGCACACCGAAGAGCAGCTCGTACGGCATCAAGTTTCGAGAACCTATGAAGGCAAATTTGGCAGAGAGGTGACCAGCGCCGAGCATCGCGCCGGGTGGGACGCCACATTCTCTGCGCCGAAGTCGGTATCGCTTACCGCTCTCGTGGGCGGCGATGATCGGGTGCGGGAAGCCCATCGGGAGAGTGTACGCGCGGCACTTCAGGAACTTGAGCGATACACGCAGGCGCGGATCGGCAATGTCCATGCCCCGGAGACGACCGGAAAATTCATCGCCGCCACCTTCGAGCACGACACCGCGCGGCCCGTCGATGGCTATGCTGCGCCCCAGCTTCATACTCATGCCGTGATCTTCAACATGACCGAGCGCGAGAACGGTCTCGAAAATGGGAAACAGATGCGAGCTTTGCAGCCACACGAGATGTTCGTGTCACAGCGCTACGCCACGGCGGTCTACCGATCCGAGTTGGCTCTGCGTCTGGAAAAGCTGGGCTACGAACTGGAGCGCGGCAAGCATGGACAGCCGGAAGTAAAAGGCTACACGAAGGAATATCTGGAGGCTTCCAGTCCGCGACGTGAACAGATCAAAGACCATCTCCGGGAACAAGGAATCGACGGAGCCGCGGCGGCACAGATCGCGGCCCACCATACGCGCGACCGCAAGGAACTGCTGTCGCCTGGAGAAGTCTTACAGCGGCACCGCGAGTTGGCCGCACAGTACGGGCATCAGGCGGACCGCGTCGTCGCACAGGCGCGCCAACATGGGCAATACCAGATGCCGGAGCCAGAGGTTCAGGCGAAGCGGGCCGTGACCTGGGCGCGCGATCATGTCTTCGAGAGATCGGCTGTGCAGGACCGCCGCGCGATCCTTGAAACAGCGCTGGTGCGCGGCATGGGAGAAACCACCTATGCCCAGGTCCGGCAGGAGTTCGAGCGCCGGATCGAGGCCGGGGAGTTCCGCGAAGTCTCGCACGTTGGTGCTGGCAGACAGTACACAACCGCCGTGATGGTACGCATGGAGCGTGAGATCGTTGGCCGGATGCAGGAAGGCAATCGGCGCGACTACAGCGATCCCATGCTGGTCTCGCCGCAAGTGCGCATCGCCACGGAAGACCGCCACCCGGAGTTGAATGCGTCGCAGCGCCAAGCAGTAGACGAAATCTTTCTTTCGCGCGAGAAGGTTGTCGGCTTAGATGGCATCGCAGGCGCGGGCAAGACAACGACTCTGTCCGTGATCCGCGAAGGCGCGGAGGCCGAGGGCTACAGAGTGGAAGGTTTCGCGCCCACGTCCCGCGCGGCGCAGAAGCTCGGGGAAGCAGGCATGGAGACATCCACACTACAGAAGCATCTGGTACGTGGACAGCAGCCGGATACCGGCGAGAAACGGCTCTATGTACTCGACGAATCCTCTCTGGCATCGACCAGGCAGGTGCATGAGTTTGTGAACCGGCTCCATCCGAATGACCGTGTGTTGCTCGTCGGCGACCGGCGGCAACATGAGGCGGTTGAGGCCGGGCGGCCCTTCGCGCAGCTCCAGGACGCTGGTATGAAAACGGTGAAGCTCGAAGAGATCGTGCGCCAGAAAGACCCAGAACTGAAACAGGTAGTCGAGCAGCTTGCACGCGGCGAAGTGCGCGAAGCGATACAGAATCTTGACCGGCAGGGCCGAGTCCATGAGATTCAAGGCCACGACGAGCGCATCGCCGCTATTGCGAAGGAGTACGCAAAATCGCCGGAGAACACGCTGGTGATTTCTCCCGATAATCGCTCTCGCATCGAGATCAACGAGCGCGTCCATGCGGAATTGCAGCGGAGTGGCCTCGTCAGCAACGAGGAGCACCGCATCAGGACGCTAGTGCCGCGCCAAGACCTCACCGGCGCGGACCGCACATGGGCCGAGCGCTATGAGGTGGGCGATGTGCTGCGCTACTCGCGCGCATCGAAGGAGACCGGCATCGGAAAAGGCGAGTACGCACAGGTGAAGAGCATCGACGCTCCGAAGAACCGGCTGACCGTCGAGCTGCAGGACGGCACGCAGCGCACTTACGATCCGCGCAGGCAGCAGGGAGTCGCAGTCTTTCGGGAGGAGATGCGGAGTTTTTCAGTGGGCGACCGCATTCAGTTCACTGCGCCGGCCAACGACCTCAGAGTTGCGAACCGCGAGTTGGGCACCATCGAGAGCATCAGCGAAGACGGGCGGCTGTGCTTGAAGATGGACGGTGGTCGTGCGGTCGAGCTCGATACGCACAAGCATCCGCATCTCGATCACGGCTATGCCATGACCAGCCACTCCAGCCAGGGACAGACTGCCGACCGTGTCCTCATTCACGTGGACACCGAGTTGGGCGCTAAGGATCTACTCAACAGCCGCATGGCCTATGTCTCAGTCTCGCGTGGACGCTATGACGCGCAGATTTATACGAACAACGCGGCGACGCTCGGGCAAGAACTCAGCCGCGACGTGTCCCATTCGCACGCGATTCAGCAAGAGCCAGTGGCGCAAAAGATAGAACCACAAACCACGCACACAAATCAGATCAGTCAGGGTTTCGGTCTAGGTTTGTGATGCGTTCCCGAATGACATGCCCCGGATAGCCAGAGCATAGCCGAGGCCCGGCCAGTGTCAAGGCCGCGCTTCGCGCGCCGCGTTCGCGGTCAAAGAGCCTTGACGCTGGCCTTTGCGCCTCGGCTTATCATTCAGCTATCCGGGGAATGTCAGATTTCTAGTTCTACGAACCGGGCTGCCGTGTCGAAGTACCGCCGATGGTAGTTGTCCTCTTACGCATCCCGACAGTGCAAAAACTGCTGTCCAGTCGGAGGAGATCTGGAACTTGAGAAAGACGTGTTCAAACAAGCGTTCTCTGACGAGTATGAGAATCATTACTTATAGCGACCTGCATCTTGAATTTGGCTCGGGCTGGATGTTGCCGCCAGATGCCAATGGAGATGTCATGATCCTGGCAGGCGATATCGTCACGCTCAGGGATTATGAGCCGCTCGACCAGATTCTGCAGAAGTGGAAGAAACCAGTCCTCTATGTGACGGGAAACCACGAATATTACACGCGGCGGCCAATGAACGAAGAGGACAATAGATTCAAAGCGTGGCTCGAAGACAGACATCCGCACGTGAAACTGCTGATTGATGAAGAGGTCAGCATCTGCGGCGTCAATTTCTTCGGCGGTACGATGTGGACGGATTTCAACGGCGGCGATTTGCGCGCCATGGAAACCGCCCGCTCTCAAATGAATGATTACCTCCTCATCTATAACCCCGACGAAACACCTTTCACGCCAGCAGATTCGATTGCGCTACATAAAAACTTCGCATCGAAATTGCTGAACTGGTTTGACAAGAATCTAATTGGTCCGCGCGTGGTCATCAGCCATAATGCACCGGTCGTCAATCCCAATTCCAAATACAAGGGCGGCCCTCTCACGCCGGCGTTCAATTCCCTGGACATGGTGGAGATCATTGAGACCCACCAGCCGGCCCTCTGGGTGTATGGCCATACGCACGAATGCGACGATCAGATGATCGGCCAAACCCGGATCATTTCAAATCAACTTGGATATCCCGGCAACCTTGGTGGTTTTGAATGCAAGGATTTTGATGGAGGGGGGCTGCCCGTCGAGGTAGGCATTTAGCCCCGAGCGGGAAAAGAAAATTGCCTTATGAAGGCAAACGACATGCCGTGCATCGTACAGCTCTTTCTACTTACCGCGCTGCGAGAGCCGATTTCAGATCATCATGCTCAAATGCCGACGCCATGCGGTCGATTTCGCCTTTGGCGAGACCATGCCGTGCGGCTTCATCGTGCCACTTAGAGACGGCCTTACCGACGTGTGCGGCTACTTCGCGGGCCTTGCCAGCGTCCAGTTCGAAATATCCCGCCACTTCCGTCGCCAGTGCGAGTGAAGCCGTGTTGTCATCCTCATTGATTGCCGTGCTGAGGATGCGCGGCTTGATGTCGGTCGGCACCGGGTTGAGGTCGTAAGCGGGCGACAGGCGCCAGCCCGCCTGACCTTCGTACAGAAAGCCGTGATTCCGCAGGTGGTCGTCGGTGTTGGAGATCAGTATGTTGAAAACCAGCCGCCGCCACAGTGCTTCCATGTCGGCTTGCGGCGCAGCACCGTGCTGGCGCAGCGCGTCAACAATTTCCAGATAGCTTCGTGTTTCTCTGTCTTTCGATCCGAGCATGCTCATCGCGGAGAGGAACGGGATACGCCGTTCGCCTTCGCGGTCGAAGCGTCGCAGCAGGAGTACAGATTTGCCGGCGATGTTTTCGACACGGGATTGGGGAACAGGGATGCCAGATTTCTGCGCGAGGGCCAGTGCGACCGCCTCCCAGACCACCGTGTTGATTTCATCGTCTTTGCGTGGGAATTTCGCGATGGCGAGATGGCCGTCCTTCTCCCTGACGGAAGCCTTGGGCCTCGCGCCGCCAAGAGAGGAGCCGGGCGCGAACAGCATGCGGAGTTCCTCCTCGGTGTCTTTCTCTTCCATCACATGTTCGGCCGCGGAGAGCAGTTTCGGGAGCTCGATCAGCGGAGGGATGCGCTTTACGCCCTCCTCCCGAAGGAAGGGTCCGCCTTCTTTTTCCGCAAAGCGCAGCGCGCCCTGACGTGCCTCGTCGTCCACCAGCAGCAGGAAGTCGATTTCCTGAAGCGTGCGCGGCGCCCCGCCCGCGCGCTCCGCGCGCCGGCGTTCCATGCGGCGCATGAGCGCCCGCCCCCAACGGTCGGGCGCGGAGTCGCCGATGGCGCCGAACATGGGCGTGTCTGCCTGCGTGTGAAACGGACCGGGACCAACCTGCAGGGCTGGCTCCAGAGAGAATCGCGCGGGATTTTCCAGCCAGGTTTTGTCGTATTCGAAGGTGGCACTTTCCTTGTTCTTGCGCGTGCGGGCCCACAGACGCCCCATCAGGTGCGGGACGCCGTCGAGATCAACGTATACGAGAGCCTCTCTGTCCATTACTTGTCTTTCGTGCGTTTCGGGCTGCGCGCCACGCGAATGCGCTGCGGCAGGTTTTCTTCTTCGAGCTGCAGGCCCACGGGATCGTTCTTCGGTGCGGCGAGATCGCCCAGCCGGTCCGCCATACCCAGCACAAAAAGGACCGTGGCGTATATGCCGATCGCGACGCCGGGATCACCCTTTTCAATCTTGACGAGGGTCGTGCGGCTGATCGAGGCGCGCTGCGCCGCGATGGCCGCCGGGATGCGCCGCCGCCGCCGGGCGTCACGGATGTCGCGCCCGAGCTTGCGCAGGGCATGCCTTACCGGGAGTGGCATTACGACGGATGATCGACTAGTTCTCATACTTAATGTCCATAGTAATGGTCACTATTAGATTTAACGTACATTATTATGAACGTTATGTCAATCCCTCTTCTCGGATGGCGCCTCGGCAAAGTGCAAGTGCGTGAGTCCAGACACGATTAGACCTTATGAAAGGATCGCTGTTCTCCCACGAGCTCTCGAACAGACTCCGGTTACCGAGTCTATCCCTGCGAGCGCGTTGGAGAGAGTTCTTGTGGTGCAAGGGCGCTTCGGATCGGATTCACGCTGGCGGTGTTGGCAGAAGTTCTGAAAGTTCGCAAGGCTGACTTAGGCTGCCGCCTTGCCAGCCTTCGCCTTGATTGTTTTTCGTGTCTCATTTCGCGGCGCATTCGTTGGCCACGGCTTCTGGAGCTTTTCAGCATCCACTCAGTAGCGTTTGGAGGCGTCCATAAGAACGTCGTCGCGGCTGGTGGAGGATCGCTATTACGCCGAATCCAGCGGGCTGATTTCCAGAGGGAGTTTGCAGAGTTCGGACTCTTCGTACTTGCTGTCGTTCTCTTTGGTCTGGGAGTGCGTCAACAACTGAGTCACTTGCCACGGTTTTCTCTTGGCGGTGATCTGCGCTCCGTTGGCTCGGGTTCGCTGCGATCGTTTTCAGTTGCCTTTGTAGCCCTCGCCTAGCGACCGGACGAGACGGGGTGTGTTTCTGGCTCAGGCCCCCACGCGGCAGTCGCTTCCTCGAATTGGTTATCGGTCAACTGCCGCACATCGCTACCGTCCGCGCGCATGACGTACAAGTCGCCGTATGGTTGCGGTCCCCACTCATTCAGCATCGCCTCATCCTTGAAACCCTTGCGTGAACTGGTGAACAGTATCCAAACCCCATCCGGCGACCAGATTGGATGCGCATCATTCCCGTGGCTGTTCGTTAGCTTACGCACATCGGAGCCGTCCTGTCGCATGGTGTAGATGTCGTAGTCGCCGTCCCGAAAACTGCAGAACGCGATCCGGTCGCCACGCGGTGACCATGCTGGAAATGTATCGTACTCATTCGTTAGAGCCGCGATTCTACCGCCATCCAGGGTAAGGATGCGAAGCCCCTGCTGTCCGTCTCCCATCACCCGGTAGACGAGCTGTTTGCCATCAGGAGACCAACTGGCGAAACCGCTGCTGGTTTTTCCATCTGTCAGCATGCGCAAGCCAGACCCGTCTGGCCGGATCAACCCCAGTTGCCCCGGCAGGACTGGCCTTTGAAAAAAGCCGCCGATCGCGAATGCGATGTACTTTCCGTCGGGCGACCACGCCGGGAACACAATCACTTTGCCCCCGCTCTCCAGGACTTTGTGGACGCCGGTGCCATCGCCGTTCATGAGTTCCAAGTTTCGATCACCATCCGTGAACGCCAGTTGTTCGCCGTTTGGGGAGTACGCCACCATTTCGGCAAGAGTTGAAACGAGTTCAAATTCCGGGTCAAGACTGAAGGTCGGCGACAGGCCATACTCCCCCTCGGAGGTCTTGTGGTACACCATCCTCTTTCCGTCCGGCGACCAGGAAGGGTACCGCATTGCCCCCAAGGCTCCGTCGCGGTCACTGGTAAATCGCAGCCCCTGTTTATCTCCGAAGATCACGACGTAGGCGATTTCCTGGCCCCCGGTGTAGCGAGGCGATACTTTCACACCCGGCCCTGTCGTGTGCGCCCGGAGTTCTCCCGTTCCAACATCGATCGAAACGATCTGTGAGCTTCCGGTTTGCCCTGGAAATATTGGCCTGGACCAAACGTCGACGGGAGTCGACTGGTAGAAGACGATGCGTCGGCCATCGCAAGACCATTGCGGGCTGCCGCTGTATCCGCCAAGATCTGTCAAGCGGCGAAGCCCGGTGCCGTCCGGGCGGACAAGGTAGATGGCGGTTGACTGCAGCAAGTCCCACGAGAGCGGCGCCCGGCCGGGCTTCGTGTCGCGATCCGAACTGAACGCGATCCACTGCCCGTCCGGGGACCAGCTCGGACGAAAATTGCCGCTCGCGTTCTTTGTGACATTCGTGTACCGATGGGTGGCGAGATCCAGGAGCCAGATATTCGCGGTGCCGCCGCTTCGAGTAGAGACAAATGCCAGCCTGCGCCCATCTGGCGAAAGTGCCGCCTGATCGTCGTAGCCGGGACCTTCAGTCAGACGTTGAAGCCCCGCGCCGTCTGGATGCACCCGATAGATGTCGGCTGAACCGTCGCGCTCGGACGTGAAGACAACCCACTCGCCGTCTGCCGAAAAAGAGGCGTTGTAGTCGAGACTTATCGCCGGCAGCAACGGGCGCTCGTTCTTGCCATCCGCATCCGCGAGAAACAAGCCGCTACGCGCGGGAGCGTTCCGGGTGAAAACGATGTGATGCCGCTCCGCCGCCAGGCCCAGCGGTGTCGCGACGGCGAGTAACGCGGTGAGAAGCAATATTGCAGGCAGATTCCATCTCTCCAGGCTGCAATTAGAGCTTGAGGTCGCACCAGTCCCGGACAAGAATCTCATTTTTCGCCTCTCCTCGGCGAGCCCATTAACGCGGATTTCCCCGCTAAACATGAGACGAACTAACGAAGGGACCAAAGGCTGAGTTGGTTGGTAGATGCCGCGATGAAAAAGTACTGGTCGCCGACGAAGGTTCCTCCATATATGGTGATTCCCGGCTTTTGAAAATCGGCCAGTACGGTTCCGTTGTCCACATTCCACAACGAGAGGTGGTTAATATCCAGAAAACGTTCGGGGGAGGTATAAACGACGGCTGCCTGCTTTCCGTCGGGTGAAACATCGACAGACCAAATAACTCCAGGTTGTTTGGGAATCGTACGCAGAATGTTTCCGCTTGCGGTTTCGATCACCGAAAGCGTTTTCTCGACGCCGCCTGCGAGGAGCTTTCCGCCGTCCGGGAAAAATGCAACCGCCATCGGTTCTAGAGTGTAACCTTTCGTCGCGCTGCGCAACGAGCCGTTTCTTGTGTCATGCACGCGTACGAAGGTGTCTCCGTCGGCGCTGGCAACCCATCTGCCATCCGGCGAAAATGAAAGCGAAACCGATCCGCCAAATGGCGGTGATATGTCGATCAGATTTTTCCCGTTCTCCAAGTCCCAGACCTTTTCGGTGTCATTGTGGAAGTCGGAGAAAGCAAGGCGATGACTGTCTGGAGAAAAGACCAGCGTGTACATCGTGAACGGGGTTGCCAGTTCATATTGCACTTTCCACGAACCGACATCGAAGACTTTAATCGCTCCCTTTTCATACACGGCTATTTCGTAAGCCACGGCCAGCAAGCGGTCATCGGTCGAAAAATGCACGGCGCTGGGTAGCTGATCGTTCTCATCGATGGTTCGCAGCAGTTCTCCAGAATGGGCGGACCAGACGCGCACCAGACGGTCGCTGCATATTGCCGCAAGCAGGTTGCCGCTATGGGAGAGAGTCGCGTCCGTGAGTGATACTCCTACCGTCAGATCAATGGTTGTTTCCTGACGTGCGGTTTGCGCGGGGGCTGCTACTCCAAGGCAGCACAGCATCAACAGGACTGCGAGACTCGCCCGCATCAGAGTCGCTCCAGGCAAAGCTCGAATTGAACTTTGGCGTGTACTTCATTTGGATCGCCCGTCAATATGACTGGACGGACAAGCTCAGGCGTCTGAAGCAGCGGGTCGCGCACGTAATTCTTGATTGGGTCACCATCGAAGGCTGGATCAGTAGCAAAATAAAGCTGCGTGACGAGAGTCTTGTGTCCAGGGGCCATGACAAGATAATGGACGTGCTGGCAGATGCGACTCTTGTCGGGATAGTGGCCGGGGATCACAGATTCAAAGGAATAGGCTCCCGATTTGTCCACGAGGCGTTTTCCACGGTAGTGATAGCCGTTCAGGTCGTAGTAACCCTGATGGTTAGTTTGCCAAATTTCAATGGTAGCGTCGGTGACGACATCGCCTCGCGTGTCAAAGATTTGTCCCGAAAGAGTAAGAGCCACGCCGGCATCTCCGGGCGCGCGCAGCACGTCGTTGACTGGCGTGAGACGTTTGTAGAAAGGTCCAAGCGTGTTCGGCGGAGTGGGCTTACGGCGTTGGCTTTCGTGCTCTTGAAAAGCGGCGAGCATCTCTGTGGAGGAAAACCGAGATGCAATTGAGACGGAACCGAGTGCAACACACTTTTGAAGAACATCACGACGGTTGAGCATAGAACCTCTATCGTTCGCCTTGGTCCAGGAGCGCAACAAAAGCTGTGCCACTTGCCATGGTTTTCCCGTGGTATTGACTTGCCATCGCTGAATCAACTTCCTCTCGCTTTTGTGCAAATCGGCGAGCAACTCGATTCGCTACTTGGCGGAGACAATATCGAACGGCTGCATGATTAGAGCTTCAAACCCCGGTGCCGAAATCCTCATCTCGACGTGCCCTTCACGATCCGACTCATATTCGATGTCGCAGGTTGAACCTACCGTCAACCCCATATCTGCCGCAGAGGACTTGAGTTGTGCGGCGGGGAGATCGGCTCCATCGCTCGCGATGACCTTCCACTGCACCGGCGCGCCCTCGCCCTCCAATCGCACTCGTAGGTCTGACTCGTTCGTGGTGATGTTGATCAAGCGCAGCCTGTATCTGGTCCCAGTCTTCAATTCCATGGGATCTGGTTCCGGAGTCCCGTTCACGATCAACATCGAACCGAACGGAGCGTAACGACCGATGCCGAAAACGAAAGTCTTATCATGCTCCGGGTCATACTTCTGCCCCGGCTCTAAAACGATCAATGGCCCGTACATGCCATTCTCCAGCTGCTGCTGATCATGCCAGTGCGTGTGATAGATAAACGTACCCGCACGCGGCGGCGCCATGTGGGCAACGAACGAGGTTCCGGGAGCGATCGCTGGAGTTGTCTGCTGGCCCGAGCCCGTCCACCCCGCGACCCCGTCATAGAAGCTTTCCAGTTCAATACCGTGCCAGTGTATGGCAGTCGGGCTGCTCGTCATGTTTTTAACTTCGATTTCCGTTTCTTCCCCGCGCGTGAGCAAGATCGGTGGCCCTAACAGTCTTGACGCCTTTGTCTTATCGGATTCCGACGGCGCCAGCGGATCGTTCACCTGAAGCTGGTACAGCGGAACCTTCTCCGGATTCTCGGAAATCACAAGTTGCAACTTGCGCGGGGCCTTCGTGACAACCGCAGGTGCCGCAGCGACGGCGCCCGGAAGGACCGTAATCCCCATCACCAACCCGCCCATGCCGCCGCTGTGATCATGTTCTGAATACGCAGCCGGTTGCGCTTCTTTGGGATGAAGCGCCGCGGGCGCGGACATGTGCATCATCATATGGCAGTGGAACAGCCAGTTCCCCGCGCGTTCCGGCGTCCATGTCATTTCGAACACGTGGCCGGGATCGATGAACTCTGTGACGCCCCTAGGTTGCTGCTGCTCGGAGTAACGCTCGTAGTGTTCTCCGTCTCCAACGGCATTGACCGTGAAATAGAAACCGTGAAGATGCATGGCGTGCGGATCGTCCGAGGTATTAATCACACGCCAGTGAGTGGCTTCTCCCATTTTGTAGGACAAATGCTCCGTGTAAGGCCAGGACTTACCGTTGATCGAGGGAATCAGTTCGACCTCCGATGGGCCGACTTTCAGCCAAACACTTAGAACAAAGATGCGATCTTGCTCCGGCATGCCCGGAGCATCGACGATGAACGCACCCGAAAGGAGGGTTTCTGCAGCCCGCCGACCCTTAAGTGGTGTGTCGGATGTAGTGCCCCAGTACGGATAGGTTCCCGGTTCGCCGGCGGGAAATTCGAGTTCGCGCGTCTCCCCCGGTTCGCAAATTCACCGTGTCGTTCGGGTCGCCCGGATGAGCGTGCAACCCGTGGATCCTGACCGCCAAGGGGAGTGTGTTGTGAATCGTGATACGGAGTTGCGTTCCTTGCGGAACCCGGATGAGCGGACCCGAACTCTCTGGCGACCGTCCTTTCTCCCCGAAGGCGTAGGCATCCCGATATTGACCCTTTTCATCTTCCGGGTACCAACGGCCCTGACTTATTTCGAGTTCCAGACTCAAGACGCCGTCCTTGAGCTGTCCGGCGGGAGTACGGTTGTCGTTCGCCATCACCAGCGGCAACGACGAATTTTCAGCAGGACTCGCCCATGCCGAAAAAAGAACCAGCAATGCAATTCCGCAACGACCTAGATGCCGCATTGCCCGAGCCTCCCTTGGTGCGCGAGCTCTCTCGCGGCCAAGAACCAAACTGTGATCACGTAATAATCTTCAAGCATGAAAACCTTTCATTCGGAAATCTCCGATGGCGGTCCATCATGCACCTAGCTCCACGCGAGCAGAACTCTGATCTTGATCTGAGTGATAGATTGAAGTCCTTTCACCTGCCCGACAACCAATTTCGCGGAAACTTTAACTTCAAGGATCGACCCTCCGGTGCGTTAGAGGTGCAAAGAGCGCGCATGAGTCAGTGTCCACGCCGCGAAAGCCTGAAAGGGGACGGAGTGCCCGATTGGATCCCGCAACTGCTGCAGAACGACCAAGAATATGCTGGCCCAGATCGTCGCGCGATGAACCTCACCGGTGGACCAGTAGTCGTAGCCCATGATCAATAGCAGCAACGGGATTACGCATATGAACGATGTCGCGCGGTGACCCCACCACGCAACGGGAACAGGCCAGCGGTCGAACGCCGCGTCGAGGATTGCTATTGTGGCTATCAGGATGAGCCGCTTGTGCGCGGCAGGATTAAGGCGGTTGCGGAAGGCGAAATAAATCAGCGTCGAGAAGGCCAACATGCTTGCGAGGGGGACAGCGTAAAACGCTCTTATCCTTATTCCAAGGTCGCCGGTGGTAAAGTGCCTGACCTGAAAATCGGTGGCTGCCAGCAGGCCCAGCACGACCATCAGACATGCTAGGCCGAAACCCAGCAGGCCGAGGCGGCGATGCACATCCACGCGTCCGGCGGCGACCAGCGAGGTTTGGACGATCAGCAAAAGAATCCAACAGGAAAACACCGCGCCGTGGATATGAATGAGGAGATTGGGCAGAGGAGCTTTGAACACTCCCGCCCAGTAATAGGTTGGTCCGAAGCCCACAATGACCGAGGCGAGAATCAGCACCGCCATGCCGGGGAAAAAAAGATTGTCGAAACGGCGGATTCTCTGGTGGCGGATTACTCCGGTTGCCATAGGTCCCCCAAAACGCGGCACACCAATCGTAGACTCTTCCGGCGCGGATAACCCCCATGCATTGGATTATTTCGCATTCGCGCCGTTGCCCGTGAACAAAAGCGGCACTCGCCTCATAGTGAGCTATAAGGTAAGATTCATACCAATTCAAGTGGCCTAAAAGACCCCTGCAAGAAATCGTCGCCACTCCATCGGGAAAGTACATGCGACTGCGCCGCCGACCGATGACGCTCCGCGATGCTCAGCCTTGCGCTGAACTGATCGCCGCCCATCCCCTCGAAAGTGAACGCTATGGCCAGCTCGTGGAGCAATTGCCATCAGCCTGGAAACAGTGTCTTCGCTGCGGCTCACTGATCACGGTGGTTCTGGAAGACATGGAGTCTGGCAAGCCTTCGCTGCAGGGATTTGGAGTGAGCGTGTTTGTGACCGACGAATTCACCTATTCCTGCAAAATGCCCGCCATGCGATGGATCGGTCCAGAGCTTGTGCGATGTTTAATGCGCGGCGAGTCTCCTGTCCTGGGTCCCAAGGAAATCCGCGATGCCAATTCGAGCGACGGTCTGAATCTTGCATCCTGGGCTTCTATTCTTTGTCCCCAAAACGAGTCTGACCGGACTCAAGTGCAAGTCGAACTCATGACCGCCTTCATGCAAGAACACACCGGCTTTAAGCTGAAAGAGATCATTGGCCAGCAAAACGAACGCATCATGATGGAAGTGGTCTCCAACAGCGGCGGTTTATTTTGGAACTGTGCCCAGCAACGATATGTGGAATCGCATAATTTTGATGTTGAAGAAGTGCTGAAACACCCATTCATCTTGGGCGCAACTCCAGAGACGGCAAGAGAACATCTCTCGTGGACTACGACCCTCTTCCAATACACCCCTCCTCGCATGTATCCGAAACCGACCGAGCAGAAGCTGCTGCGGGCTGCCATGCAAGGATCAAGAGACGCAGAGTTGAGCCGCGAACTGGGAGTGTCGCTCTCTTTCGTCAAGAAGACTTGGTGCTCAATTTACAAGCGTGCATTCGAAAAACTGCCGGAACTGAATCTCGACATCGCGACTGGCTCGATCCCTCAGCGGGGAAAAGAGAAAAAACAACTCGTCCTCTCTTACCTTCGTGAGCACCCGGAGGAATTGCGGCCCATTTCCTCATCCAAATTGCGGTTGTAGAGTTCCGCTACCTCATCGCGACGCAGCATTAATAATTGAAATTCATCTCCCAGCTGACCATTCGCGAGAGGTCCACCTCTAAATGAGCACCAGATCCCGTACTCTTTATGCGCATCAGGTTTGGTTCCTCCCGCTCAGTTAACTTTTTTCTCGCGCCGGATCTCGCGGTCAGGAAAGTGGACGACCATTCCGACTACTTTACCTGCCTGATCTCTGACGAATGTGATACGAGTCGGGTCACCTGGGACGAAGAAGGTGTCGGAACTCTCCGGAGCATTTCCGTGGGTGTGTCGTCTTCAGCCTCTTGCGCGAATAGCTTGTCTCCCCGTCGGGTCACGAGGTCCACCACACCTGCGGTGTTTTCATATCGCCCAACAAAGGCGCCGTAGGTGGTGGGATCGACCTGGGCGATAGCCGGATCGTCGAAAATTTGCACCTGCATTGCATGGCTGACGGTCCACTCCTTCCGGCGCTCGAAGGTATCGAGGTGTCGAAACGATTGCGTGTATGTGGTATCGCCCCGGCGCTGGGTCTCGTCTATGCGATAGTCAAGGAAAGCCAGATTGCCCTTGATCTGGCAGTGGAAGCTGGTAAGAACCCGCTCGCTCTTTGACCCTAGCGGGAGCGGAAGCTGGCATTCCCTCATCTCTTGATCGCGCGTGAAAGAGTGCCCAGCCTGATCGATGAAGCGAAAGTCATCGCTGACGTAGCACTGCCCAACCCGCACAGTCGCCGTGAGCATACTGCTCGCTGGCGTGCTTGGGCCACCTGGATAAGTTCTTGCTCAGTGTCGGACGATCGTAACTCGGCCAGCCCGCTATGAGCTCCGGCCCGGATATTGGCTACCTTCTGTTCGGCGGGAGAAAGCGTTGACTCGTCGGTAGCGTAGACCATACTGGCAGATAGGAAGAGTGCAACCAAGAGGCGGATAAAAGAACGCATGTCTTGTCCTCAGTGAGTGAGCGGTACACATACCTCAGTCGGCGCGCATTTTACTCCAATGCCGCAATGTGCACTGTAGCTGTTTGCGAGGAATCGCGTGGAGTCATCGGTACGCGCAATCTAATCTGGTACAGCACCGGGATGCCGAGACTCTGAGTCCAGAATCGTCGCATCCAGTGCAACGTGCAGCACAGTCTATAATTGCGCACGGATGGCTCTTACTCCTGGGACAAAACTCGGGCCGTACGAAATCGTATCGGCAGTCGGAGCGGGCGGCATGGGCGAGGTGTATCGGGCGCGCGACGCGCGGCTCAACCGTGACGTTGCGATTAAAGTCTTGCCTGCGCTTTCGCCCGCGATCCGGAGCGATTGCGGCGCTTCCAGCAGGAGGCGCAGGCCATCGCCGCGCTGAATCATCCCAACATTCTCGCCATTCACGATTTTGGCGAGCACGAGGGCTCGCCTTACCTGGTGACGGAGTTTCTTGAAGGGGAGACTCTGCGCGAGCGGCTTGGCGCTATGCCGCTGCGCAAGGCGATTGAATCTGCCGAGCAGATCGCGCGCGGTCTCGCCGCGGCGCATGACAAGGGAATCGTCCACCGCGATCTGAAGCCGGAAAACATTTTCATCACTCGTGACGGGCGCGTGAAGATTCTTGACTTCGGTCTGGCGAAGCTGGCCCGTCCCGAGTCGACAGCCGACGCCGCGACCCTAGCTTCGCAAACCGAGCCCGGCGTGATGCTGGGTACCGTCGGTTACATGTCGCCCGAGCAGGTGAAGGGACAAAACGCGGATCAGCGCTCCGACCTATTCAGCTTGGGTGCAATTCTCTACGAAATACTCTCGGGCAATCGCGCTTTCCACGGCGAGACTTCGGTCGAAACCATGAGCGCGATCCTGAGAGAGGATCCCCCGGACCTCACGGCAACGAACCAAATCGTGCCTCCTGTGTTGGAGCGGATCGTACGCCACTGTTTGGAGAAGAATCCGGAAGAGCGCTTCCAGTCGGCGCGGGATGTCGCTTTCGCGCTGGGGAATCTCTCGGGAAGTTCCGGTACAAACACACTGGGGGCCGGAGCAGAACCAAAACGCCGCTTCCCGTTGCATCGTTGGGGTTCGTTCGTTCTCGTGGCATCGGGGCTGTTGCTCGCGATTCTGGTGATCATCTTGTGGCCGTCACATCCGACCCCAGCAGTTGAGTTTGTGCAGTTGACCAATGACAGCTACGTCAAGAACAACGACGGATGGCCGCCGCCGGTGCTCGACAATCCGTTGCTCAGCGATGGAACGCGTCTCTACTTCACCGCGGATTTTGGCACGAGTGCCACTCGCGTTACTGCCGCTCAGGTTTCCGTCGGGGGTGGCGAAGTTGCACCCATTCCTCTGGCACTGTCTTCGAGGGGCATCACACTCCAGGGCATTTCCCCGGACGGTAGCGAGCTTTTGGCAGAGACCTTTAACGGGGTGGAAGTAGAAACACCGCAATGGATCGTACCAGCGACCGGCGGCTCCCCGCGACGAGTCGATGACCTTCTTGCTCACGATGTGGCCTGGTCTCCGGACAAGCAGTTGATCGCCTTTGCCCAGGGCGACGGTCTTTTTCTGCTAGATAGCAACAACGTAAAACGACAGATATTCACTGCCCGTGGGTTCGCTTTCTGGCCACGCTGGTCGCCCGACGGGAAGCGGTTGCGATTCACCGTAGAAGACTCCTCCAACTTGTCCAGCGAGCTGTGGGAAGTGCACGCTGACGGGACGGGCGCGCGGCCTCTGCTGCCGGGATGGAACAAACCTTCGATTGAATGCTGTGGCGAATGGACCCGCGACGGCCGGTACTATGTATTTCAGACCGGCAGCCTTTCCCAGTCGGATATCTGGGTCGTGGTCGACGGGCTGTTCAGTTCCGCCCGGCCTTTTCCGGTGACATCCGGGCCGCTGAGGTTTTCGTCGCCGTTGCCCTCAGCCGACGGTAAATGGCTCTACATGACGGGCACCCAGCATCGTTACGAACTGGTGCGCCTGAATTCCGTTTCGGGGCTGACGACGCCGGTGACGACTGTTTCATCGGTAGTGAGCATTGACTACTCTCCAGATAGAAAATGGATGGCGTACGTGACGCACCCCGATGGAGTTCTCTGGCGAAGCCGCGCGGATGGCTCCGAGCGGCGGCAATTGACCCATCCGCCCGTCGTTGCCAGCTCGCCGAAGTGGTCGCCTGACGGCCAGCAGATCGCTTTCGCCGCGGTGCGGATCGGCCAGCCCATGCAGATCGAGCTGATCTCCGCCGAAGGCGGTACGCCCCGCGCGGTTTATCCGGAAGGCCGAAATCAGGGGTCTCCGGCCTGGTCTGCGGATGGGCAGTCACTCATCTTTGGCAGATTACCTTGGCTGGAGATTGGCCACAAGGTCCCGGTTCGACTGGCAAAATTCGATTTCCGCACCCGTCAGCTTACCGAAATACCAGGGTCAGAAAACATGTTCCTACCTGCCATGTCACCGGATGGCAGGTTCCTGGCGGCGCTGCATGCAGCCGAGAGCCATGTGGCGATTTATGAGTTGGCCACAGATAAATGGGCAGTCCTGGAGCAGGACAGCGCATATCGGCCTGTGTGGGCTAGGGATTCCAGCGCGATCTTCATCACTCACCACCAAGAAGTCCTGCGCTACCGTCCGGCCGCTCGGAAGATCGAATCCATCGTCCACCTACCGGACACGGGGCAGAGCTTTGGAGCATTCGGAGCGTTTCTTGAGGCGTTTGATTTTCTGGCGATCGGGCCAGATGACGAGTTGCTGTGGGTTCGCGACCAGCGTTCGTCACAGATCTATGCCATGAAACGTCAGAGCTGGTAGCTTCGCCTTCGACTGTGGGGATTGGCAGTAAGTTTGCTGGGACCAAAGGCCACTCGGAAATAATAGCTCCTTAAGAGTTCCTTCCGGGTTAGCCCGTCAGAACGAAGCCGCTGGCGCGGCGGACGCTGCCGCGTAGGTGATGTCGGCAGTCCTGATTTTCGGCTCAGATAATTGTGGGTCACAAGGAGGTCCCTGTGACCCATCTACGCAAAATGATGCTGGAGGAACTCCAGCAACGTCATTACTCTGAAGCTACCACACGACGTTACATTCGCTTCATCGAGCGGTTCGCCCAGCACTTCCACCGCTCGCCCGATCGCCTGGGACCGCAGCACATCCGCGAGTACCAAGCCCAACTCTTCACCCTGCACAAACTGACTCCCGGTTCGGTGACCAACCATCTCTGCGCTCTGCGCTTTTTCTACATCCAGACGCTCAAGAGGCCCTGGAGCATTGCCGACACTCCCTATCCCAAGAAGCGCTATCGCCTGCCCACCATTCTCAGCCAGGAAGAAGTAACACAGCTCATCGAGGCTGCGCCGACTCCCTTCTATCGCACCATTTTGATGACCCTCTACGGCACCGGCGTGCGCCGCACCGAGCTCACGCGCCTCAAGGTCAGCGACATCGATAGCCGACGCATGGTCGTGCACATTCAGGACGGCAAGGGTCACCAAGACCGCGACGTCATGCTCAGCCCCGTCCTGCTCGAAGAACTGCGCGCTCATTGGCGAAGTCTGCGCAAAAAGTCCGTCTGGTTATTTCCTGGCAACCGCTGGCACAGCGCTGATCACCCTATCGATGACAAGACGCCCTACCACGCTTGCGTCGAGGCCGCCCGCCGCGCCGGAATTAAGAAACGTATCTATCCCCACGTGCTCCGCCATTGCTTTGCGACCCACTTGCTCGAGGCTGGCGCCGACCTGCACACCATCCAGATCCTGTTAGGCCATCACGATCTGAAAGAAACTGCTCGCTATCTCCACCTCTCGCAACTGCACTTGCATGCCACCCCCAGTCCGCTGGACGCGCTGGTGCTGAAGAAAGGCAGGTCTTCGCAGGAGGAGTAAATGAGTCGGCCACGGTTAGAGGTGGCCGACATCATTCGCAGCGCAGGTGCAGACTTCATCGAGAGGAATCGTTCGTGGCTCCGCTGGACCCACCTTAAAGTCCTGCTGGCCATCGCGCGCTGTCGCACCGCCGCTCTCGGCGGCCATATCGATGAGTGCGCCAGTTGCGGACACCGTGCCACCATCTCCTACAACTCGTGTCGCAACCGGCACTGCCCGAAGTGTCAGACCGGGGCGCGGGAACGCTGGATCGCGGCGCGGCGCCGTGAACTGCTGCCCACGCCCTACGTGCACGTCGTCTTCACGCTGCCGCCGCAACTGGCTGCATTGGCTCTCCAGAACAGGAAACTCATCTACGGTTTGCTGCTCCGGGCCAGCGCCGAAACCCTGCTGGAGGTCGCGCGCCATCCCGCCCATCTCGGAGCCGAGATCGGCTTCTTCAGCGTGCTTCACACCTGGAACCAGAAACTCCAACTTCATCCCCATGTCCATTGCGTCGTTCCCGCCGGCGGACTCTCCCGCGATCACGCCCGCTGGATTCGGTCTCGTCCACGCTTCTTTCTCCCTATCGCTGTACTGCGGCGCGTATTTCGTGGCAAGTTCGTCGCCGGCCTGAAGTCTGCCTTCGAACGCCGTCAACTGCACCTGGCTGGAAAGCTCGCGCCGCTCACCCATCCCAAGTTCTTCGCTGCCTGGCTGCGTCCGCTCTTCCGCAAAGACTGGATCGTCTACTCCAAACCACCTTTCGGCGGACCCGAGTACGTCCTGCAGTATCTCGGCCGCTATACCCACCGCGTCGCCATCTCCAACCATCGCTTGGTTACACTGGCGGACGGCCAAGTCACCTTCCGCTGGCGCGACTCCGCCAACCACAATCAGCAGAAAGTGATGACCGTCTCGCGCGATGAGTTTCTGCGTCGCTTCCTACTTCACCTGCTCCCCAAGGGCTTCGTCCGCATCCGCCACTTCGGCTTCCTCGCCAACTGCCGGCGCTCCGCACTACTGCCACGGTGCTTCGCCGCTCTTCACGCCACTCCACCGAAAAACGAATCGGAAACGTCGACCGCTCCTACAGCGCACCCGCTGTGGCGCTGTCCCAAGTGTGGCGGACCGATGGCCGTCGTCGAACGATTCACCGCAGCACAACTCCAACTTCGTTCGCCACCGCTCCTGGTCACAGCTGCATGAAATCACTCGCCCACAACCCCAACTGCTGGCGCGGTTCCCCGCGCTCCGCCGAAGTGTGTCTCCGTCGCCGCTCGACACCTTCTTCATGCCCCAGAGTAGGCTTCGCTTCAAGCGCCACTTCGGCCCTTGCCCATGTGCGTCGGCTCCTCCGCCACGGACCTCGACCACCCGACAACTTCTACAAACCTTTCTGGCTCCATTCAATTTGCATAAGTACCGCGTCCGCCGCGCCAGCGGCTTCCTTCTGACGGCTTTTTCGAACGCGACGCCTCACACCTTCTTTCAGCCTTGGGCACTCATCCCGGCGTCGCGTCCGAAAAAGCACTAGCGTCACTCGGCCCCAAAAGTGAAATCCGTAGGTCCACTCAGCGCTGACGCGGTGGATTTTCTCGCTGGCGTGCTTGGGCCACGTGGATAAGTTCTTGCTCAGTGCCGGACGACCGTGACTTGGGCGTGCCCTCAATGCGCTCCCGCCTGGATATTGGCGACTTTCTGTTCGGCGGGAGAAAGCGTTGGTTCGTCGGTAGCGTAGACCATGCTGGCAGATAGGCAGAGTGAAACCAAAAGGCGCATAAAGGAACGCATGTCTTGTAAGCGCAATCATAATCGGGAGGGGCACCCGCGGTGGACGCCGAGAGTCTGGCGGCGAAGTGTCTCAGCGCCAAGAAATGACGAAGGCTGGATAATTGTTGCAATATAGCCGCGCGGTGCTCATTACCTGGGTCATAAAACGTGGCACCGGACAATCCCGGTAAAGCTCAATCAATCAGTAGTCGAGAGCGGAACGGGTAGGTTCCAGCAGGTGTGCCATAAGTGTGCCGTACCATTCGATCCCATATGCGCTAACTTGCTTCTTTCCAATACCAGACCAAATTGCTCCCGTGCGGGCTTGATTGTCGGCAAGTCATTGATTCTTAAAACGCGTAAGACGTGGAGGACCCTATCAGACTCGCCTACTCTTAATCAGTAGGTTGTAGGTTCGATTCCTACCGCGCTCACCATCTCCTTCCTTGCCAAGCGCTTGCTGAGCGGGTATCGATGGGAAGTGCGGCCGGAGTTTGGATTTGAGCCTGAACAGTTGGGAGTAGCGGCGGCGCGAACGCTGGAAGCGCACGCCAGCCTGGTAAGCGCCTTCACAGCCACCATCCAAGCAGCATGTCGGATCGCTCATTGGCCAGACAGCCGGCCATGGCGTTCTTCCAGATCTTCTGATAGTGAGCGATCGTCCCGTGATTGGTGTCCTTGTCGTAGCGGCGTTGGATCAGACCGGCGCGCGTTTTGAAGTGCAGGTGGAAGGCGTCTCGAAGCGCGGCTTTAAGAGCCGCTAGACTCGGTGCTCGCATGCGGGTCAATTCCCGCGCCAGCGACCGCGCGGTGACGAAGCCTACATCGTAATGCAACTGTTCGTGGGAAAGGAGTTCGTCGGTTTGCAACACGTTGCCAAACACCTGGGCTTGGGGAGAAATGGTGATCACGTTGGGGTCTGCCAGGGCAAATTCGTGGCCGATCTTGCGCGGCGCCAGGTCCGGGAAGTCGAACTCGAATCGCGTGAACGCGTCAACCAACGTCCCGTCGGCGGGATCCTGAATGCGATCCGGAGTAACGTCAAAGTCGTCCCAGGTCAGATCATCTGGATCGGCAGCAGCCGTGATTGCCATGCAACTCTCCCGCAGCGCCCGTGGGTGGCAAAGCGCGGCAGCGATTCTATCCCGGTCATCGTTATGGAGGCAATCACAATCAACATCACCATCACACCCGAAAACTGGGAGCGGTGAATCGAGAATTGTGCTGTTCGAGCAGGACGTCGCGGAACCTATGCGATGCCCAGCTGTTTCTGGATCTGCTCCAGCGGCACGCCCTTGGTTTCTGGAACCATCGTCTTCACCCACAAGAGTTGGAGAACCATCATGAGGGTAAAGAACGAAAAAACGTAACCTGGCGGGAAGGAGGCGACCATCCTGGGGAAGTATGTTGTGAGCAGGGCAGCACAGATCCAGTGCGTGAAGCTGCCGAGAGTCTGACCCTCCGCGCGCTGACGATTGGGGAATATCTCGGAAATGAAAACCCAGATTACTGCGCCCTGCCCGATCGCGTGAGCCGCGATGAAAGCGAAAATGCATACCGGCACGATGGAAAAATGATTGCTAAAGAAGGCCCAGGCGACCAGCCCGAGCGAAGTGATATAGCCGAATGAGCCAATATAGAGAAGAGTGCGGCGGCCCAACCGGTCAATCAGCCAGAGGCCGACAAACGTGAAAACAAGGTTGGTGACGCCAATTCCGATGGATTGCAGCCGGGCAGCGTTGGCGCCGAGGCCGGTCAGTTCAAAAATGCGGGGCGCGAAGTACAGAATCGCATTGATGCCGGACATTTGGTTGAAGAACGCAATCAGGATGGCGAGCAGGATCGGCTTCTGAAGGCGTCTCGACCAGAAGTGTCCCGAGGATACTTCTTGCGAGGACGCGGCGATGATCTCGTCCGCCTGGGCCGCGATTTCTGTTTTCGAAACATCTGGCTCGATGCGCTGCAGGACCTGCAACCCAGCCTCGCGGTCGCCTTTTCGACTCAGCAGCCAGCGCGGACTCTCGGGAAGGGTGAAGCAGAACACCGCGTAGAGAAACGATGGAAAGGCGGCCACACCCAGCATCCAGCGCCAGGCGTTTTCGCCGACGCCCGCAAGCAGCGCGTTCGACACGTAAGCGATCAGGATGCCAAAAACAATGTTGAACTGGAACATGCCGGCCAGACGTCCGCGATGCTTGGGAGGTGCGATCTCGGAGATGTACATGGGGGCAACTACAGTGGAGATGCCGACACCGAATCCGCCGATGACGCGCGCCACGATGAACGTGGCGACGTTCGGCGCCAAACCTGAGCCGACCGCTCCGACAAAGTAAAGAACGCCGATCCAAAGCAGGGTGGCTTTGCGTCCGAATCGATCCGCCAGCCAGCCGGCGATCAGGGAACCGACGACCGTGCCGTAAAGCGCCGAGGCGATCGCCTTGCCGTGGAGGTCGGGACTGAGTCCCCAAAGCGCTTGAATCGTTTTCTCGGCGCCGGAAATGACCACCGTGTCGAAGCCGAAAAGAAAGCCGGCAAGTGCCGACGTCAGCGACCAGAAGAAGATGCGACCATTCATAAGTGGGTACGGACGGACTTCAGATTCGGACCTCGGACCTCAGACTTCAGACCTCAGGCTTCGATCTCTCCTACTCCACGGTTTTGGCTGAGGTTTAAGGTCCGACGTCCGGCTTTTACTTTCGTGGTCCTGCTTCCAGCGGATAGCGCTTTTCACGCCAGTCGCGAATGCCGCCGTCCATCGAAATCACATTGGTGTAGCCCATTTTCTGCAGATTGTCCGCGGCCAGGGCGGAGCGGAAGCCGCCACCGCAATAAAGGATCATTTCGGTGTTGAGTTCGGGAACGCGCGCTTCGATATCGCGCTCAATGACGCCCTTGCCCAGATGAATGGCGCCGGGCAGATGATCCTTGGCGAATTCGCTTTCCTCGCGAACGTCGACCAGCACGAATTTGTCGCCACGGTCCATCCTGTTTTTCACCGCGTCGACGTTGGTCTCGCGCACGCGGGTCTTGGCGTCATCGACAATCTTCAGAAACCGCGGAGGATGCTGGTGGGCCATGAGAGCTCCTTCATTTGTTCAGAGATGAACATCCTACCAAGAGGCGCTCGAATATGCATACGGTAGACCTCGGACTTCAGACCTCAGACCTCAGACCCAGGACTTCACCCGCAGAGTGCTCTTCCTCACGAATTCGAAGTTCAGGGTCTGAGGTCCGAGGTCCGAGGTCCGACGTCCGCTTTCTCGCGACCTTCGGTTAGCATGAACGCATGCCTTCACCGGCAACAACCCGCAAGACCGGCCTGGCTCGCGCCCTGTCGAAGCTCGGACATTGCTCACGCTCGCAGGCTGCGGAATTGATTCGAGCCGGCCGGGTGCGGTTGAACGGAGATGTGCGGCGTGATCCCGAGACGCCAGTTCGCCTGGAGCGGGATCGCGTCGCCGTGGATGGGCGTGCCCTTGATCCGCGGCAGAAGATTTATCTCATGATGAACAAGCCGCGGGGAGTAGTGACAACGGCGTCTGACGAAAAAGGTCGCGAGACCGTATATGCCGTGTTGGAGGGCGCTGGCGAATCGCTGTCGTGGGTCGCTCCCGTCGGACGGCTGGATAAGGCTAGCGAAGGATTGCTTCTGCGGCGGCATCCCGGGTCGGCGTTGAAGCGCGATGTACCGGTGTTGATCGAGCCACACGAGCGCATCCGCGATCCGGCGGGCCCCATTTCCCTCGGGGTCGGGCAGTCCGAGCATCGTCGCCCAGGAGCGCCCAGCGATGGGTCTGGAGATGTCGAAGGGTGGGTGGGCAGCGAGCAGCGTGATCGAGAGGTAGAGCTTGAGCCTCACTTCGCCACCGTGGCCACCGCGGAGCATCGCTACGAGCGGCGTGACGACCGGCTCGGCGGTCGATGCGCTCGAGGGAGACGCGTCGGAGCGCGGCTGCCACGCTGAACGGACGAATCCGATTGGGAGCTGAATGCCGGACTTCCGCTTCGATAGCTGAAGGACCCGGTCGAGATAGAGCTTCGAGCCGTCGTTCGGTCCAAGTGTCGCAGCTCTCGCCAAAGTTCTCTACCTTTGCAGCGGTGTGACTCGGGTTGCCGGACGTACGGGTGTGCGGGGGGTGCTCAGTTGACGAAGTGACAGTGCGGCATATGTGGCGGTGGCCTGCGGAAATTGCTCGCCACCGTGGCAGCAGCAATCTCGACGTAATACTGCTGCAACTGCCTCTCGTGCCATGTGCAGAGGCTATCGATCTCTGGCTGCTACCAAAGTCATTATCCGCTACAGAGGTAATCGATGGCTCGTTCACCTGCTCAAATCGTTCGTTATCATCTTTCTTGTCCCGGCACTGCACAACCGGTGCAGATAGCCAGGGCCGCAAGCCCGTCCTTGAAGCCGGAGCGCCCAGCCAGGGCGTCGCGACCGAGGAGGGCGCGCTTGCGCGTTCGTGACTCGCCTGGTCGCGTTCTCGCAGACTTGCTCCTCGCCTGGAGCCGCGCCGGCTCGGTCGTCGATCGGCGTTTCGAGACTCCTACGCAGCGAAGGTCCCGCGGAACCCTTCCGTTGTCGCTCCACCTAACTAGGCTGAGGCCGTGGAATGCCGTAGGTACTCCGTTAGGAGAGCGCCTTTAGGCGCTGCGGCTGGCGATTGGAGTTTCGCCACGGGCTTCTTAGCGCCGTTTCGACTCGTGCTCTCACTGCGCCTCGGCGCGGATGACTTCCAGCGCATTTCCCTCTCCCAGATTCAGAAAGGTGAAAACTCCTTCGTTGGCCTCATAACATGCAAACCCTGTCCCCAGTCCAGTGGGATCGGCGTAGCTGGCGATCTTCCGGCCAGTCTGCGCGTCCGCGACTACCATCGTCTGGCTCTGTTTTTCCCCGTTCCAGAACGAAATCGCCAGCCGATTCCCGGAGACATGAAACCCGCTCGGCACGCCGCTGCGCAGCGGAGCGGCGACTTTGAGCGTCTGCATAATCTTCCCGCTCGGTGCGATCACATAGACCAACGCCGGCGAAGAAGCTCGCATCACGTAGAGGTTGCCGTCGCTTCCGACTTCGGCATCCGTCAGATCGAGCATGGGCGCCGACTTCTGCTCCTCCTTCAGGGTGACTTTCTGAGCGTCCTTCTGAGGTCTACTCGCATCTGATTTCGCCCCCGCTCTCGCAGGTCCCTGGGTCTCCCGCCGAGGCTCCTGAAATGAAAGTTGCGCCAGTTCCCTGCCATCGGCGGAAAAGACCGCGGTGAAGTTCCGTCCGCGATCGTTCTTATTCTGCGCATCGCGCTGCACGCCCGAGAGCAGAAAGTTTCCATCTGTAAACGCCGCGAAAGTGTACACCTCAAAGTCGGCCTCGAGACGCGTCGCCGATGCAGGCGATCCGTCGGAAGAAAAATGCAGCACATAGATGCGCGGCTTCAACCCGCCACTCTGCGCGATCTGATAAATCCCGCCATCGGACGCTGGCGAGAAGGCGTCGGCGCGGTCGAGCGCCAGCTGAGAAAATGCCGCCGGGTCAAAAAGCGCGGTGCGCTTGCCCTCTCGGTCGATCTTGACCACCGGACCAAGCAGCGGCCGGTCCATCGCCGAACTCTCGATCGACGAACTGTCCTGCTCGTCGATGTGAGGCGGCGGTCGGCGTCTCCGTCCCAGGCGATCCCCAGGTCGGCTCCACTCGCGCGGACCGTCTCGATCACCTGCTGGCGGTTCTTCTCGAGCAGTGGGTTGGGCTCGTGATGGGGGAGCTCCCAGTCGGGCGTCCAGTAGGTCTTGATCAGCTCGATATCGAGCCCCTCGAGCACCGGCCCGACCATCGGCCCGGCCATCCCGTTGCCACCGTCGCACACCACCTTCAGCCCATGGACAGCTACGGGGTCGATGAAGGCCAGCACGGCCTGTTGGAAGCCCTCGGAGATGTCGATCTGGCTCAGCTCGCCGGGCGAGGAAGGCTTCGCCTGCGAGAACCCGCCTAGCCAAGCCGCCGGATCTTCATCGATCCCTTCATCCCCCGAGAGCGGGATCGCCTGCTCGCGCACGAGGCTCGCTGCCTGTGTAGGCGGCCGGATTGTGTGAGGCCGTGCACATCAGGCCCCCGTCGAGACCCTCTGAGGCGACGAGGAAGTAGAGCATCTCCGTCCCGATTTCGCCGCCGTCGAGCACGTCCGCGCCCTCCTGGAGCAGCCCGTCGCGGTAGCGCCCGCGAGCTCTGGCGCAGTCAGACGCATGTCGCCGCCCGAGCCCGCACGCAGCTCGTCCGTCGGCTTTCCTGCGAGGTCTCCAGCACGCGCGCGAAGGCGCCGCCGATCGCTTCGGCGACGTCTCCGTCGATCTGCTCGCCATAGAGGCCACGGATGTCGTAGGCCTTGAATATCTCAGCCGGCGCGCTCGTCATCGCTGGGCATCCTATGCAGTCCCGTCTCCGGTCCCGGCAGGCTCGTAGATCGAACCCATGTCAGGACACTCGAAATGGGCCTCGATCGAGCGCAGAAAGCCATCGTCGACTCTCGCCGGGGGCACCCAGTTCACGAAGCTCGCGCGGGCCATCACCGTCGCTGCCCGTGACGGTGGGGGCGACCCCGTCGGCAACGCGGCCCTCGAGAACGCGATCGCCAAGGCCAAGGCGGCCTCGATGCCCAAGGACAACATCGAACGCGCCATCGCGAAGGGCGGCACCGGCGAGGGCGGGGACAGCGCCGCGATCGAATCGATCCTCTATGAGGGCTACGGCCCGGGTGGAGTGGCCCTGCTGGTCGAAGCCCTGACGGATAACCGCAACCGCACGGGCGCCAACGTCCGGCACCTGTTGTCCAAGTACGGCGGCTCACTCGGCGAGCCGGCTCGGTCGCGTATCTGTTCGACAAGCGCGGCATCATCGCGCTCGACGGCTCGCGCTACAGCGAGGACGATTACCTCCTGGTCGCGATCGAGGCGGGCGCCCTCGACATCGTCTCCGAGGAGGAGGACGGTCTGATCGAGATCATCACCGAGCCCACCGAGCTGGCTGCCGTCCGCCACGCGCTCGAAGAGGCTGGCATCGAGCTCGAGAGCGCCGACCTCGGCTACCGGCCCTCCGCGCTCGTTCCATCGACGAGTCCACAACCCGTCTGATGCGCCTCATCGACATGCTCGAAGACAACGACGACGTCAACGCTGTGCACGCCAACTTCGACGTGCCCGCCGAGGTCCTCCAGCGGGTGGCCGGGTAGGGCGCCGCCCGCGGGCGCGGAGCGGCCCTCCCAGACATGATCCGCCGTCTCGCGATCACCTGGGCCTTCAATGTCGCCGCCCTCTACGTCGCGGTCTGGCTTATCAACGGCCTCAGCTACGGCGACAAATGGTGGGTCCTGCTCGTCGCGGCGCTCGTGTTCACGCTCGCCAACTACTTCCTGAAGCCCTTCCTGGTGATCCTCTCGATCCCCTTCATCGTCGTGACCCTAGGCATCGCGTATCTGGTCTTGAACGCGCTGATGCTGTACCTGATACACGTGTTCGTACCCGAGTTCCGGATCGCCGACTTGGCGCGGCGCTCGCTCGGGGCGATCATCGTGAGCATCGTCAACTGGGTCCTGCGCCTGGCTCTTGGCCCCCCGCGATCGCTCCTGAGAGCCGGGCCCGCGACGCCCCGGGCGCACGTCCTCTAACGGGATAGGTCCTGAAGCAGGCGTCCGGGCCACCACGCAGATCCTCCAGCATGATCGTGCTCGGCATCGACCCCGGCCTGGCGAACACCGGCTACGGCGTCATCGCCCGCCGCGGCTCGCGCTTTGCGGCGCTCGAGAACGGGGTGATCCAAACCCCCGCCCACGCCCCGCCTGAGCAGCGTTTGGCGACTATCCGGGCACGCCTCGCAGACACGATCCGCACGCATGCCTGTGAGGCGATGGCGCTCGAGGAGCTCTATTTCGGTCAGAACGCCCGCTCGGCCTTCGCCGTGGGCCATGCCCGCGGTGTCGCAATGCTGGCGGCCGGGGAGCACGGAATCCCCTTCTTTATCCTATACCCCCGACGGTTGCGAAGCGTCCGTCTGCGGTCATGGCCGGGCGGGCAAGGAGCAGGTCGCGCGGATGGTGGTGGCGCTGCTCAGCCTCGATTGTCGCCCGCAAGCCCGACCACGCAGCGGACGCCTTGGCCGTGGCGCTTTGCCACGTCAATACGCTCCCCCTTCCGGCGCGCCACGACCGCCGCTACACGGCCAGCCGGGGAGCTGGTGGGAGGATGATCGCTCAGCTACGCGGCGAGGTGGCCGCGCGTCGCGCCGACCAGGTCGTGATCCTCTGCGCCGGAGTGGGCTACCGCGCCTTCGTCTCGGCACAAGTTCTCCAGCCAGGTTCCCGCGGTGGGTGCTCAGATCACCCTGCACACGCACCTGATCGCCCGTGACGACGGCATACTCGTTGTACGGGTTTGCGAGCGAGCTCGAGCGCGACCTGTTCCTGATGCTGCTCTCGGTGCAGGCCGTCGGTCCCCAAGGTCGCCCTCGCGCTGCTCTCGGGAGGACGATCCTCGCCAGCTGATCGGCGCCCTCGCAGCCGGTGACGCGGCCCGCCTCCAGGTGGTCCCTGGGATCGGCAAGCGCACGGCTGAGCGGATCATCGTCGAGCTGCGCGAGAAGGTCGCTGCCCACTGGCTCCCCCGGCTCCGGGCACTGGCGAGCTCCCGCAGCGCTCGCACGATCCTCCGGACGAGCTTTCCCCATGGCCCGCGAAGGGCTGCGGGGGCTGGGCTACTCCGCGCACGAGACCGAGCGCCTGCTCGCGGGCGCGGAAGGGGAGAGCGCCGAGGAGCTGATTGCCCAAGCCCTGCGCCTCGCCGGGAAGCCATGAGGCGTCCGCGATGAGCGAGCAGGCACGTCTGCAGACGCCCTATCTCGTCGAGAGAGGACGAGTTCGATCGGTCGTTGCGCCCGGCGCCTGGATGACTTCATCGGGCAGGCCTCGCTACGCGAGCAGCTGGCCGTGGCGATCGAGGCTGCACGCGGGCGCGGGGAGGCACTCGACCATCCTGCTGCTCGCAGGTCCTCCCGGTCTCGGCAAGACTTCTCTGGCCCAAATAGTGGCCGCCGAGCTCGATGTGCCCCTTCGTCCAAACGGCCGCTCCGGCGCTCGAGCGCAAGGGTGACGTGGCGGCCTTGCTGACCGCGCTTGAAGAGCGCAGTGTCTTCTTCGTCGATGAAATCCACCGCCTCCCGGCGCCGGCTCGAGGAGACTTTCCCCGCGATGGAGGACCGCCGGCTGCCGATCACGATGGGTCAGGGCGCCGGCGCTGGCGTCGTCACGCTCGACCTGCCCCCGTTCACGCTCATCGGTGCGACCACCCGGACCGGCTTGCTGACGACGCCGCTCCGTGACCGCTTCGGCATCCAAGCGCGGCTCGAGCCCTATACGGTCGCGGAGCTTGCCGCGATCGTGGCCAGCTCGGCCACGATCCTCGAGATTGGCCTCGAGCCCGCGGGAGCACTCACGATCGCGAGCCGCAGCCGCGGAACGCCGCGGATCGCCAACCGTCTGCTCAAGCGCGCCCGCGACTATGCACAGGTGCGCATGGACGGATCCTGAGCACCAGGCCGCAGAGGCGGCGCTCGAGCTGCTCGAGGTCGACGAGCTAGGACTTGACCGCCTGGACCGCGGGATCCTGCACGCCATCTGTGAGAAGTTCGGCGGGGGCCCCGTTGGCCTCTCCACACTCGCGGTGGCAGTCGCCGAGGAGCAGGACACGATCGAGGACGTTTATGAGCCCTACCTGCTCCAGCAGGGCTTGATCAAGCGCACGCCGCGTGGCCGCACGGCCACACCCGCAGCGTTCGCCCACCTCGGACTCGAGCTGGGAGTCGCGCAGAGCGCCCCCGCAGAGGCTCTCTTCTAACGCGTCCTTTCACGCCCGGCTCCCCTACTCTAAGAAGCCCATGGCGACGCATCCCTTCATCTGCCCGAACTGCGGCCATCGCAGCAGTGACCGAACGCAACATTTCGCTTTTACGCACAGCCAAAGGCTGCGAAAGTGCGGCTTCGCATTCCTCTCGAACTACTCGACGACTACTACCCCGGCCCCCGACGCAGCCTTCTTCGTGTGCGATGGCGAGGGCCGGCTGATCGGCTGTGGCAAGAACTCATTTGCGTTCACCGGGCTCGAGGAGGAGGCCGTCATCGGCCAGCGCGTCGAGGAGGCCCTCGGCCTGAGCTTCGAGAACGGCGAGAATCCGGTGGCCACCGTCCTCGTGGGGGCGACCGGGCGTTGGAGAAGCCGGTCAGCGTCAGCGGCGAACGCGACGTGGCCGCGACCGCCAAGGCCGACCTGTTTCCAGCCTACGATGACGACGGCGGCCTGCTGCTGGTTCTCACCCCCGACCGGTAGGCTCGGGAGCGGCCCATGAGCGATCAGGCGCAATACACCTCGTCCTGTTGCTGGTTGGCGGCCTGGTGGCCGCGTCCTTGCGCGGCGATCGCGCTCAAGAGCACCCTGCTGGGGCTCGAATTGAAGGGCGGCGTTCAGCTGACCTACCAGGCTCTGCCGAGCGCCCAGGCCAAGGTCACGCCCGAAACGCTCGACCGCGCGATCGAAATCATGCGCAAGCACGTCGATCAGCTCGGGGTCTCCCAACCCGAAATCAACCGCACCGGTCCAAGCGAAATCAACGTCGCCCTGCCCGACATAAGCAATGCCCAGCGCGCCGAAGAGGAGGTTGGAAAGACCGCCCAGATGCAGTTCTACGACTGGGAGAACTCTGTGATCGGCCCGAACGGCAAGGTCGCTGGCCCAAGCGAACCGCTCGTCACCGGGGGCGCCGATCTTGGGTTCGGCGACCTCCGGCATCTCGCAGTACGACGCGATCCTGCGGGCCGCCAAGCGGCCGCCGATCTACCACAAGGGCGACACGACGCTTACGCCCGGATGCACATTGGCGAAGTCGGCCACCGGCGCCTGCGTCTACGGCCTCTGGTACCTGCTCGACACCAAGCACGAAAAGGTGCTGTGCGCAGGCGGCAAGCCCATCTGCACAGGGCCAGGACACCGAAAAGGACCTCTACGCCGACGGCTGCACGGCCCCAAGGACGCAACGGTCAAGGCGGTCCACGTCAACCCGGGCACCGTGATCGTGCAGGCGCGGCCGATCGAAAACGAAGGCAAGGTGATCGCGGCCTCGCCGAACAGCTTCTACGTGCTCAACGACGAAGCTCTCCTCAACGGCTCGGACATCAAGAACCCACTGGCGAGCACCGACCAGAACACAGGCCAGCCCGATGTGACCTTCAGCTTCACCCCCCACGGCGGCGAAGTCTTCGAACACGTCACGAAGCAAATCGCCGAACGCGGGAGAGACGCGCGCCTTCCGGGGGTCAGCGTCGAACACGCCGCAGCAGCGCTTCGCGATCGTGCTCGACGACCAGCTCTCACCGTCCCGATCATCGACTACACCCAGTACGCCGACGGCATCGACCGCGGCGGCGGCGCCGAGATATCCGGCGGCGTCCCGATCAGCGACCGCGCGAGAACCTCGCGCTCGTGCTGCAGACCGGCGCGCTGCCGGTCCAGTTCGAGCCCTCTCGAGCGCCCACGTCTCGGCGACGCTCGGCAAGGACTCGCTCGGCCAGGCGCGCGACGCGGCGATCGCCGGGCTGATCCTCGTCGCGCTCTTCCTGCTCGTGCTCTACCGCTTCCTCGGCCTGGTCGCGGTCGTCGGCCTCGGCGTCTACGCGGCGCTGATGTACGGCGCGATCCTGCTCCTGGCGTGACGCTGACGCTGCCCGGCTTCGCCGGCCTGATCCTCACGATCGGCGTCGCCGCCGACGCGAACGTCGTCATCTTCGAACGCATCAAGGAAGAGGTGCGCGCCGGCGCTCGGTGCGCGCCGCGATCGCCGCCGGCTACGCCAAGGGCTTCCGCACGATCGTCGACGCGAACGTCGTCACCGCGATCACCGCGCTCATCCTCTTCGGGGTCGCGACCTCCGAGGTCAAGGGCTTCGCGCTGATGCTCCTGCATCGGCACGGTCATCTCGCTGGTCACCGCGGTCGCGGCGACCCGCGCGATGCTCGGCGCTGCTCGCCGGCTTCCGCTGGTTCAGGACCCGCGCTTCATGGGCGCCACGGCGCAGGAGATCCCGCGCTGGCAGCGGATCGACGTCGTCTGGCGCCGGCGCCTCTACTTCGTGATCTCGCTGGTCGCGATCGGGCTGACGCGTGCTCGCGATCGCTCTTCAAGGGCCTCAACCTCGGCATCGACTTCACGCGGCGGCGTCCAGATCACCTTCACGACGCCGCACCCGACCTCGCTGCACGCTCGTGCGCAAGCAGACGGCTGCGGTCGGCGAGGGCGACGCGGTCGTCCAGGGCCGCGGCACCCAGACCGGCTCGGACTCCTACACGAGCTTCCAGATCCGGCTCAAGAAGCTCGCCCCGGCAAGCAGGACGACCTCGACGCCGACCTGACGAACGACCGTCCACGCCCAGAAGCTCGGCGTCAAGAACGTCTCGGCGAGCTTCTCGGCCAGATCCTCGACGGCGCGATCCTCGCGATCTGCGTCTCGTTCGTGCTGATCGCGCTGTACGTCACCTTCCGCTACCGCTGGCGCTTCGCCGTCCCGATCCTGCGCACCCTGTCAACGACATCCCGATCATGATCGGGCGTCTACGCGATCTCGGGGCGCGAGGTGACCGCCGACACCGTCGCGGCGATCCTGACGATCCTCGGCTACTCGATCTACGACACGATCATCGTCTTCGACCGCGATCCGCGAGAACATGCGGCTGATGCCGCAGGCGAGCATCGGCAGACCGTGGCCAACGTGTCGGTCTCGGAGGTGCTGAAGCGCTCGATCGTCACCTCGACGATCACGCTGCTCCCGATCGTCGCGCTGTTTCATCCTCGGTGGCTCGACGCTGCGGACTTCGCCTTCGCGATCATGGTCGGGATCGCCGTCGGCGCCGTCTCGACGATCTTCATCGCCACGCCGATCCTCACGCAGTGGAAGGAACGCGAGCGCGTCTACAAGAACCGGCAGGCGACGCATCCAGCGCGAGCTCGGGGTCGTGCCGGCGTACGCAACGAGCGTCGGGGAGGCGCCCGTGGACGTCGCGCCCGACGAGCCGCTCGAAGCCCGGCCGGCGCGGGCAGTGACAGCTGCGGCGAGAACATCTCCAAGGCCGAGTTCGATGAACTCGTCCGCGACCTGGACATCGATTCGCCCGCCCCGGCTCGCGATCCGGCAGCCGACCTCGAGCCCGAGGAAGTCGTGATGCCGGGTCAGCCCGCCGGGCAGCCGGACGTCGCGGCCAAGCAGCGCCGCGCGCGCAACCGCAGGCACGGAAGATGACGTTGGACGACGACGACGACAACCGCCTGCTTGAGCACCCGCGAACGCCGGCCACACGTCCTCCACCGGGATAGGAGGTCCTGACATGGCGATGCTCGGCTGGGTGATCATGGGCCTTGCGATCTGGCACTTCACGATCTGGCTACCGGACCAGCTGGGGCGGGATCGTGGGTGCCTTCGTGGGGTCGATCATCGGCGCGATCGTCATCGGGCTCGCCATCTACGCGGTCCGCGTCTCCGCGCTCCGGATCCCCGGCGAACGGGCAACGGACATCGGGGTCGTCCTCTATGCAGTCCCGGGGCCCTGCTCGGCATCGCAGTCGTGTACCTGCTGGGCCTGCGCTCGGAACGCCACTCCGATTGAGGACCGCGGGGCCGAGCGCCCTGCCCGTCGTCCCGCGCGTCATCTCGCCCCGCGCGCGACGATTCCGTCTGCGCTCGCCCGTACGCTGGCGGGCCGTAGCAGATGCGGTCCGCTTCGACATCCCCGCTTGCCCGCGTCAGCAGGTCGAGAGCCTCTGCCGTGAGCTGGGCGTGAGCGGAACGCTCGCGCAGACGCTCGTGCGCCGGGGCCTCGCGGGCCGCGAGGCCGCCCGCTCGTTCCTAAATGCCCGACGAGGAGCACGACCCGCTCACGCTCCCCGGTGCCAAGGAGGGCGCCGCTGCCCTGCTCGCGCACGCCCGTGCCGGCCATCTGATCACGGTCCACGGCGACTACGACGTCGACGGAATATCCGCGACTGCGGTGCTCGTGCGCGCGCTGCGCGCGCTCGCGGCGGATGTGGACTGGTACCTGCCCGACCGGGTCAGCGACGGCTATGGGCTCACCGCCAGCACGGTTGAGCGCCTGGCAGCCCGGGGCACGCAGCTGCTGGT
>CAVSWK010000023.1:0-399369 GCA_963731525.1 uncultured Acidobacteriaceae bacterium | reverse complement strand
AAATAAATTACGATGCAACGCACTCACCTCAACATCGTGGCTACTCTGGAAACTAGCGTCGGACGTTTGCCGGCTAATATGGAAGCCGAGCGCTCTATTCTTGGGGCCATCCTGCTGGACAATCATGCCTTTAACGATGCGGCTGAGCATCTTAAGCCTGAAGACTTTTCTATTGACTCGCACCGGCGCATTTATTCGCGCATGATGGATCTGGCCGAATCTTCGCGGCCTATTGACATCATCACGCTGGTCGAGGAACTGGAGCAGAAAAAGGACCTGCAGGCGGTCGGCGATGTCGGCTACATCTCCGGTTTGCTTGACGGCGTGCCTGACCGGCCGTCGATTGATCACTACGTTCGAATCGTCCGCGACAAGGCTATTCTGCGCGGGCTGATTAGCGTCTCGAATGCTGCCATTGCCAAGGCTAGCGAGCAGGCCGAGCCTGCCGACGAAATCCTCAACGACGCTGAAGCCGCCGTTTTTCAGCTTTCCGAGAAGCGCATTGGCAAGGGCTTTCAGAGCGTCAAAGATATCTCCCGCGACTCGGGAGGGATTGACGCTCTGCTGCAACGCGGTCGGCGCATTACCGGGCTCGCCACCCACTACATTACTCTCGACGAGATGACCAGCGGCTTCCAAAAATCCGACCTGGTCATTATTGCCGCGCGGCCCTCCATGGGAAAGACTGCTTTCGCCATGAACATTGCGGAGAATGCCGCCATCGACGATGGCAAAGTGGTCGGTGTCTTCTCGCTCGAGATGTCCAATGAGGCGTTGCTGCAACGACTGCTCTGTTCTCGCGCTATCGTCGACGCGCAAAAGCTGCGCACCGGGTCGCTCTGGGGCGACGACATAAAGAAGATCGTCCGCGCGTCGGAGGAACTCTCGAGCGCGCTGCTGTTTATCGACGATACACCGGGTATTTCCCTTAGCGAGATGCGCGCCAAGGCTCGCCGCCTGAAACAATCCCAGGGACGCCTTGACCTGCTGGTTGTCGACTACCTGCAGCTCATGTCCGGGGGCAGCAAGCGCTTCGAGAATCGGACGCAGGAAGTGTCTTCCATTTCGCGCGGACTGAAAGCCATCGCCAAAGAACTCGGCGTCCCAGTGGTCGCCTTGTCGCAGCTTAGCCGCGCTCCCGAGAGCCGGGGCGGAGACCACCGGCCGCAGCTCTCCGATCTGCGCGAATCGGGATCGATTGAGCAGGACGCTGACGTGGTCATGTTCATCTTCCGCGAAGAGATCTACAAGCAGGACGACCCGGATCTAAAAGGCCGCGCCGAGATTATCATTGCCAAGCAGCGCAATGGGCCTATCGGCAAGTTCAATCTCGCGTTTTTGCATAATTCCACGCGCTTCGCGAACCTGATGGAAGGCAATAGCGAACCCGGCGAATAGGGCTCGAACAGGGCCTCGGATGATGTAACCCCAAAAGACTACTGCGGACAGCAGAAATCCGACCCTGACACACCTCTACCCTGTGGAAAAGTTTGTGGATGCTAAGGCCTGCCCTCGGAATCTTGCGGCACCGACCGGTTGGTGGGGGGATTGCTGCGCCGTCCCGTCCTTCCTAAAGCTATGTTTTTAAGTTGGTTACCTGTCGTTTGGATTGTGATCGGCGGAACCGCTTGCGAATCAGCACTTTTGTCACAAAATGTGAGATTTGCACATACGCCAAAAGGCTGTAGCCCGCATCAGCAGCGGCTGACACGCGGGTAAACCGCCCTGAAAGGCCTGCCAGGGTGCGGAAAAACTGGGGTCTGCACCAGACCGCGCTCGCTGGGAGAGCTGGCTGGACGCAGCGGTTTCCGTCACATCCAGCCGTGACGTGCCTCATGGCGCAGGAGCTCGCCAGAACATACCCTTTTACAGAAAGGAGGGGACTGGATGTCCTCCTGGTCTGAGTGGGCGTGGTGCCGGAGAGCGCTGGCGCTTTATCAGCTCCAGCCAGGCAGTACACGCGAGGTCCTCTTTTTCTCCTCTTTAGTTTTAGTGGTCATCTTTAGTCGTCATCGGTTCCTTGATTCGGACCGCAGACTCTCTTATGCCTTCTAACCTTCTCTCCTGGAGAACCCTCTATGCTGCATCTCGATACTGGTAATACCGGCTTCATGATTCTATGCACCAGCCTGGTCATGCTGATGACACCCGGTCTCGCATTTTTTTATGGCGGCCTGGTGGGGCGCAAGAACGTGCTCGCCATCATGATTCAGAGCTTCGTCTCGATGGGCTGGACTACGGTGATCTGGTATTTGTACGGCTACTCGCTGTGTTTCAGCGGCGACTGGCACGGGGTCATCGGCAACTTTCACAATGCATTCCTGCGCGGCGTCGATCTGACTACAGCGTCGCCGAATAACACGATTCCGATGTTTGTGTTCATTGCATATCAGATGATGTTCGCCATTATCACTCCCGCGCTCATTTCGGGCGCGTTCACCAACCGGGTGACCTTCAAGGCGTACATGTTGTTCCTGACCGGGTGGTTGACGTTTGTATATTTCCCGTTTGTGCACATGGTCTGGGGCGGAGGCTTTTTGCAGAAATGGGGCGTGCTGGACTTCGCCGGCGGCATCGTGGTGCACAACATCGCGGGCGTCGCCGCTTTAGCTTCCGTGCTGTATGTGGGGAAGCGCCACACCGCGGATCGCGGCCCGCACAGCATCCCGCTGGTTGCCCTGGGGACCGGCCTGCTGTGGTTTGGGTGGTACGGCTTTAATGCCGGCAGTGAGATGCGCGTCGATTCAGTGACTGCGACCGCATTTCTCAACACCGATCTGGCAGCCTCGTTTGCGGCTGTCGCCTGGCTGTTTGTGGCCTGGCTCAACGAAAAAAAACCTAAGCTCCTGGGCTTGCTCACTGGAGCCGTTGCTGGACTGGCGACCGTCACTCCCGCTGCTGGATATGTTTCTCCCACTACCGCGGTCATCATCGGCATAGTTTCTGGAGTCGTTTGCTACTACGCGGTTGAGATGAAAAACAAACTGCAGTGGGACGATGCGCTGGATGTTTGGGGAGTCCACGGTGTAGGAGGCTTTCTGGGCATCGTCATGCTGGGAATCTTCGCCAACAAGCAATTTAATCCCGCCGGAGCGAACGGACTGCTCTATGGCGATCCGACGTTCCTGCTGAAACAAGTCGTGGCCGTGACTTTCGCGTCGGTATGGGCCTTCGTGTTTACCTACGCGATGTTACGAATCATCGATATGTTCACGCCCGTGAAAGTCGACGAATTGAGCGAGGCGTTGGGCCTCGATGAATCCATCCACGGCGAACATGCCTACGAGGAGGCTCCCGAGCACGAACACGATCTCTTTCATGCCGGGATTCGCTAGGGAAATTTGATTAGGTGGCTTTGAAAGGGCATGGCTTCAGCGGAGGCCATGCCCTTAGAACCTGCCACACAAGCGGCGTTACGCGGTTTGAGTCATTGCTACTTCAGCGATGCCATATCGATGACGAAGCGATACTTCACGTCGCTTTTTAGCAAACGTTCGAAAGCCTCGTTGATCTGCTGCATCCGGATCAGCTCGATGTCGGCGGTGATGCCATGTGCGGCGCAGAAATCCAGCATCTCCTGCGTCTCGCGTATGCCACCGATGATGGAGCCGGCGAGTTGTCGCCGCTTGAAAAGCAGGCCGAAGCCTTTAACCGGCGACGGGGTTGGGGGCGCTCCCACGAGGGTCAGCGTCCCGTCCCGCTTCAGCAAGTCGATGTAGGCATTCAAGTCGTGCTCGGCGGACACGGTGTCGAGGATGAAATCGAAGCTCGCGAGATGTTTCTGCATCTCGGCTTCATTGTTCGAGATCACAACTTCGTGGGCGCCGAGCCGCAGCGCGTCTTTCGTTTTGTTGGGAGTAGTCGTAAACAATACGACGATGGCGCCGAAGGCATGGGCGAATTTCAACCCCATGTGACCCAGGCCGCCCAGTCCCACAATGCCCACCTTCTGCCCCTTTTTCACATTCCAGTGACGCAGCGGCGAATAGGTCGTGATGCCCGCACAGAGCAAAGGCGCGGTGGCAGCAAGATTGAGCTGCTTGGGGACCTTCAGCGCAAATTCCTCGGTGACCACAATGCTCTCGAAGTATCCGCCATAGGTGACACCTCCGATCTGCTTATCTTCGGAGTTGTAGGTGAAGGTCGCCACGTTCTCGCAAAACTGCTCGTCTCCCGTGCGGCAACTGGGGCACACGCCGCAGGAATCCACCATGCAGCCCACGGCTGCAATATCGCCTTCCTTGAATTTCTTGACCGCGCTGCCGGCTTTCACGACACGACCAACGATTTCGTGCCCCGGCACGCAGGGATAGACCGTGGGCATCGTACCTTCCCACTCGTTACGGACCTGGTGCAAATCCGAATGACAGACGCCGCAGTACAGAATCTCGATCTGGATATCCTGAGGGCGCGGAGTGCGACGCTGGATCTTGCCGGGCGCCAAGGCTGAGGTTGCACTTTGAGCTGAGTACACTTTTGCTGGATAGGTTTTCATGGAGGCCGACTGGGTTTCGTCGTGCAGAGCGATGGTTGAAGTTGTCTCGTTCATTTGGGGGTTTCTCCTTCCTATTCGACGACTCAACTCCGCCGTTGGGTTCACTAGGATATGTCGCGAGCATGACTCCGACAGCACCGGCTTGTCGCTCACGACTCCAGGTCGAAATTATGGTCGGTTAGGAATCGATGCTATGCACTCCACATGTCCATTTATCCCGTCAGCAGTTTTCTCCACTGAGAAGTGAAATCCCAGTTGGCTCTGAACCTTGGTTGGAGTTCCGTTGAGCAGGTAGGGGCGAAAGCGGAAGGTTCGCAGTGCATCCTTACTGGCAGCAACAAGTAGAGGGTCGCCTTCGACCGGCACGCTGGCTGTGATCTTTCCGGTTTCATCGACGTCGATCTTGAAAATTACGTCGCCTTGAATTTCTTTCGTCATCGCTTCGTCGGGATATGCCGGCATCGTTTTGTGTTCGACCCGCCCAAGCATCACTCCGGTCGAAACGCGAACCGCCGGACGAGCAGACTGAGCTTGGTTTTGAGGCGCCTCTGACGAAGCGGGAGCGCTATTTTGAGCGAACGCAACTGCAGTGCAACATGCGACGAGAATGACTATTCTTCTGATTGGGGACATGCGACCTCCGCCTGGAAGTGAGTTAACTGCTTCCCTCTCCTACCTTAAGCACCGCCAGGAACGCCTCCTGCGGAATATCCACCCGGCCGATACGCTTCATCCGCTTCTTGCCTTCCTTTTGTTTTTCGAGCAACTTGCGTTTGCGGCTGATGTCGCCGCCGTAGCACTTGGCGATCACGTTCTTGCGGATCGCCGGCACGGTTTCGCGAGCAATGATCTTCGCTCCAATTGCCGCCTGAATCGCCACCTCAAACATCTGCCGCGGGATGAGTTGTTTCATCTTCGCGGCCAGCGCCCGGCCGCGCTCGTAGGCAAAGTCGCGATGGATGATGGTCGACAGCGCATCGACCGGCTCGCCCGCCACCATGATGTCGAGCTTCGCCATGGGCGATACCCAGTTGCCCGACAGATGATAGTCGAGTGAAGCGTAGCCTCGCGACACCGACTTCAGTCGGTCGTAGAAATCGAGTACGATTTCATTTAGCGGCAGCTCGTACTGCAGCATGACGCGCGACGAGCTGACATATTCAAAACTCTTCTGCTTCCCGCGTTTCTCCTCGACCAGTTTCAGAATACCGCCCACGTACTCTTCGTTGGTCAGAATCACCGCGAGAATCACGGGCTCTTCCACCTTTGCAATCTCGCTGGTATCGGGCCAGCGCGAAGGATTATCCACCTCGATCACTTCGCCATCCGTCTTCGTGATCCGGTAACGCACACCCGGAGCGGTGGTGATCAGGTCGAGATTGTATTCGCGCTCCAGACGCTCCTGGATGATCTCCATATGCAGCAGACCAAGAAAACCGCAGCGGAAGCCGAAACCGAGGGCCACGGAACTTTCCGGCTCGAAGAAGAATGACGAATCGTTCAGCTTTAATTTTTCCAGCGCCTCACGCAGCTGAGTGTGTTCGTGTGCATCGACGGTGTACAGTCCCGCGAAGACCATGGGCTTGATTTCTTCAAACCCGGGCAATGCCTGGAGCGAGGGCCGGTCATCGTCGGTGATGGTGTCGCCGATCTTCGTGTCTGCGACGTTCTTGATACCCGCGATCAGGAATCCAACTTCGCCCGCCACGAGTTCATCGACTTCCACCGGTTTCGGCGTGAGCGTGCCCAGAGTTTCCACCTGAAACACGTGCCCGTTCGACCACAGCCGGACCTTCTGCCCCTTGCGCAAGGTGCCCTCGAAGACGCGCGCCAGTACCACCACTCCGCGATACGGATCGAACCACGAATCAAAAAGCAATGCCTGAAGATGCCTTTCCGGCGCGCCTTTCGGCGGCGGAACGCGCTTCACGATCGCCTCGAGCACATCCGGCACGCCCTGCCCGGTTTTGGCGCTGATCAGCAACGCATCGGACGCATCCAGACCTACCGCGCTCTCGATCATCTCCTTGGTGCGCGCAACGTCGGCGCTCTGCAAGTCGATCTTGTTGATCACCGGAATAATTTCGAGGCCATGATTGATCGCTAGATAGGAGTTCGCCAAGGTCTGTGCTTCGACTCCCTGCGAGGCATCCACCACCAGCAGCGCGCCTTCGCAAGCGGCGAGCGAGCGCGAAACCTCGTAGGAAAAATCCACGTGGCCGGGCGTATCGATCAGGTTGAGCTGGTAAATCTGTCCATCCTGCGCCGGGTACAGCATGCGGACGGCGTGGGCTTTGATGGTAATGCCACGCTCGCGCTCCAAGTCCATCGAGTCCAGAACCTGCTCCTGCATTTCGCGCATCGCGAGCGATCCGGTCAGTTCCAGCAGGCGGTCGGCGAGCGTGGATTTCCCGTGATCAATATGCGCGATGATCGCGAAATTTCGGATGTGAGCGGCATCCATGGAGATAGGTCGATTCTAGCAGGCGACGGCCACTGTAACGTAAACAAGGATTGAACAAGGACACATTCCTTGTTATGCTTAGTCATGGCCAAAGTGACGAGTAAACTTCAGCTGACGGTTCCAAAGGCGATTGCTGAGCAGTACAAGATTCGCCCCGGAGACGAACTGGACTGGTTAGCGGCAGGGGAGACGATACGGGTCGTAAAACGGTCGCGGTCCGCATCCCGCAGAGGGAGCGCTGCCACGCTCCAGCAACGGCTCCGACTTTTTGAGCAGGCGACGGCCCGCCAGGAAAAGCGAAACGCTGCATTCCGCAAGAAGCACGCGCTCGGAGCCCAACCCTCAAACCGCGGTTGGACAAGAGAGGATCTTTACGATCGTGGCCTTCCTCGTTGATACAAATGTGCTTGTCTACCGTTTTGATGCCCGTTATCCGGAAAAGCAGCGAACTGCCCATGATGTTCTGCATCGTGGACTCAGAGATGACTCCGCCCGAATTCCCCACCAAGCACTAATCGAGTTTGTGTCTGCAGTGACACGCACAAAAGTCGGCTCCGACCCCCTGTTATCGTTGGACGAAGCCCGCCAGGAAGTGGAAGAACTCATGACGCAGTTCCCCATCCTTTATCCGAACGCCGGGGTTGTTCATTCAGCGCTCTTAGGCGCGGCGGCATATCGGATTTCCTGGTTCGACGCGCACCTCTGGGCCTACGCGGAGCATTATGGGCTGGAGGAGATTGTCTCCGAGGACTTCGAACATGGGCGGTTGTATGGGAGTGTGCGGGTGCGGAATCCGTTTCGGCGGGGTTGAGGCTGTCGACAGCCAATAAAAAGGGGCGCGATCGCTCGCGCCCCTAAAACCTTGCGGAGCTTCGCTCCGCGGGACGGCCGAGGGCGGCCGTCCCTACGTTAGTTGACTAGTCCCTTACTCCGTCCATGAATGCTCGGAGCTTTCTTGAGCGCGATGGATGGCGCAGCTTTCTTAGGGCTTTGGCCTCAATTTGGCGGATGCGTTCGCGGGTTACTGCGAACGACTGGCCCACTTCTTCGAGTGTGTGCTCGCTGCCGTCTTCCAGACCAAAGCGCATCTTGATGACCTTCTCTTCGCGCGGTGTCAGTGTGCGCAGCACCTGCGAAGTCTGATCTTTCAGATTGACGTTGATCACTGCCTCGGCCGGTGAAACTACCGCGCGGTCTTCGATGAAGTCGCCCAAGTGCGAATCTTCCTCTTCGCCAATTGGCGTTTCGAGAGAGATCGGCTCCTGTGCAATCTTCAGGACTTTGCGAACCTTCGCCACCGGAATGTCCATCCGCTTGGCGATTTCTTCCGACGTTGGTTCGCGTCCCAGTTCCTGCACCAGTTGCCGGGATGTCCGGATCAACTTGTTGATGGTTTCGATCATGTGCACCGGGATACGAATCGTACGCGCCTGATCGGCGATGGCGCGGGTGATTGCCTGCCGAATCCACCACGTGGCATAAGTCGAGAACTTATAGCCGCGGCGGTATTCGAACTTGTCGACCGCCTTCATCAGGCCGATATTGCCTTCCTGAATCAGGTCGAGGAACTGCAAGCCGCGATTGGTGTACTTCTTCGCAATCGAGACCACCAGGCGCAAGTTCGCTTCAATGAGCTCGCGCTTGGCGTGCTCGGCGTCCATGTCGCCCTGGATGATCTCGCGCTGTGTGCGCTTGAGTTCCTGGAACAACAGGCCCGCTTCCACCTCGAGCTTTTCGAGCTCTCCGCGGACCGCGCGCGACTGCTTCTTGTATTCCTTTTTTTGCTCGTCGCTGCGCGTCGCCTCGGCCCGCTTCTCCAGGTTCTGGATCTGGCGGTCGAGCGAGCGCATTCCGTCGACCGTGCGGTTCACGCGGTCGATCAGGCGCTTGCGTTCATTGTTGGTGAAACCGAGTTTTCGTACCGCGATCGACGTGCGCACAATCGCGTGGGCCAGGTGAAAGCGGTACCGGCGATGGTCGCGCGGCCGCTTCTTCAGGTTCACCGCCGCCAGCTTTTCCTGGAGCGGCGCTACTTTTTTGTAAAGTTTGTCGAGCGTGTTGATCTTGGCGAGAAATTCTTTCAGACGCTTCTCGACAATCTCTTCCGTGATTTCCTCTTCGTCGAACGTAACCAGCTCTTTGATGGAGCGGACGCCCTTCTCGAGGTCCTCGCCCAAAGCGAGGAGTTCACGAATTACAATCGGCGAGCGCGACAGCGCCTTCAGAACGCGGTTTTGCCCCCGCTCGATGCGCTTAGCGATTTCAACTTCGCCTTCGCGAGTAAGCAGGGGAACGGTGCCCATCTCGCGCAGATACATGCGGACGGGGTCATTGGTTTTTTCCAGGGCTCCGGGGGTTAGGTCGAGTTCGACGTCCTCGGAAGCCTCATCTACTTCTTCGAATTTTTTTTCCAGATCGGTCGTCGGCCCTTTCGAGCTTTCGAGTACATCGATTCCCTGGGTCCCGATCGTGGTCAGCAGATCTTCCAGGTCTTCAGGAGAGTGCACATCGTGCGGGATAAGGTCGTTGACCTGATCATAGGTCAGATATCCCTTCTCTTTGCCTGCGTCGATCAGCTTTTTTATGTCGTCGTACTTGTCATCAAGTGCCAAGCTAGATTATCCTCAGGACGTTCGCCGGTTCGCGGACGCCATCGTCTTTTCAGCGGTGGGAGTTGTAACGGAGTTGTGCGCAATGCGCACAAACCTTAAGAGTATAGCACGCCGACTACTGTTCTTGCCGGCGCAAGTCTAAGTTTGCGCCAGCGTGTCGATTGCCCTCACCGCCCGTATCTCTTTTTCCGCTAGTTCTTTAGATGGCGCTCGATCTGGTTTCGGTCCAACGTTTCGATCCAATTTACGACGCTTTGCTGCCCGGTTCCCCGAGTCCTGGATCCATCAAAGCCCGCTTCAAACGCACTTTTTCCTGCAAAAGGGCCTGTTTTTCCGCCATCGAGAGCCCGGGGCGCTGCAATGCGGCCTGCCCTTCCTCCAGCCGCCGCCGCAGATAAATCCTCCGCAAAGCTCGTACCGCGCCTTCCACAGTTTCTGGCGTCAGCTCTTCCTCCTCGTGCATCAGGATGGAAGCCAAGAGACGGCGGTCTTCTTCTGTCTTCGGCAGCGCCAGAACGTCTGCGGTCTCGGTTCCCGCCCCCAGCAGCGACTCCAGCAGCGACTGCGATGCCAGGCCCTCATACAGATGTTCCGATTGCAGCGCATATTGCGCCTGGCGGGCCGGATCGAATTCCTCGTCCGTTCCTTCTCTCGCGGAACTCCGGGTTACGCCGGATTGCATCTGGGTTGCCGAAGCCAGCGCCCGGATCAGGACGCGCTCCGCACCGGTGATCTGCGCCTCAGCCGGGGCTTTGACTTGCGTCGCGGAGCGCGTGGTGGCGGCATGCTTTAGTTCTTGGCGCAGCACGGTGGAGTCAATTCCCAGCTTTTGGGAGATCTCGAGCGCCAGTTCATCGCGCACGATGCGGCTTGGCACCCGCTGAATGTGCGGCAAGAGATGGTTGACGGCCTTGACCTTGCTCTCCGGGTTGCGCACGGGGAACATGGCGCGCGCCCGATCGATCAGGTAATCAAAATACTTCTGCGAGTGTTTGAGCGCCGCGCCGTAAGCGTCCTTGCCCTTGCGCCGGATGAATAGGTCGGGATCGAATCCGGTCTCAAGGGTTAGCACCCTGATGTTGAATTCTTCTTCGACAAGCAAGCCGAGGGTGCGCTCGGTAGCGCGCGCTCCGGCTGTGTCGGGATCGAAGTTGACGACAACATTCTTTGAGAATCGGCCGAGCAATTTCGCCTGCAACTCGGTGAACGCCGTGCCCGAGCTGGCAATCACATTGTGGAAGCCGGCGGCGTACGCGGAAATGCAATCCATTTGGCCTTCGACGAGGATGGAGTACTCGAGCTTGCGAATCGCTTCTTTCGCGTTGTCCAGATTGAAGAGCACGCGCGACTTCGAGTAAATTGCGGTTTCTGGGGAATTCAGATATTTCGGGCCGGCCTTCTCATCGGTCGAAAGTGTGCGCCCGGTGAAAGCAATCACTTTGCCTTGATCATTGCAGATTGGGAACATCACGCGATTGCGGAATTTGGAGTAGATGGCTGCAGGCTGCGAGCTGCGAGCTACGGGCTGCGAGGGATCGCTGTTGGCGTCGGAGCTGTCAGCTCTCAGCTCTCGACTCTCAGCATTCGCTTCCTGCTGAGAGCTTTCCTTCCACGAGAAGAGCCCACTCTCACGTAAGAGTTCTTCATCGAATTCGCGCCGCAGCGCGTCGCGCAGCAGGAATCCGGAATCGGGTGCATATCCAATGCGAAAGCGCGAAACCGTTTCCGCATCGAGGCCACGACTCTTCAGATACTCGCGGGCATTCGCGCCCTCGGGCCGCCGCAGACAATCCTGAAAAAAGGCGCCAGCGCGCACATGCATGTCGAGCAGCGCCATGCGAACCTGCGCGTCGCGCGCATCGGCCGGACTGGAAAAGGTGAGCTTGGGCATCGGTATGCCGAGCTTCTGCGCGATCAGGCGGACGGCTTCCGGGAAGGTGATGTTCTCGACCTTCTGGATGAAGGTGAAGACATCTCCCGACTCTCCGCAGCCGAAGCAGTGAAAAAACTGGCGGGTGGCGTGCACGGAAAACGACGGCGTCTTCTCGGCATGAAAGGGACAAAGCCCGGAGAAATTCCGCGCGCCAGCCTTCTTCAGCTTGACGTAGTCGCCAATAATGCGGACGATATCGGCCTGCTGCTTGAGGATCTCTTTGAAGTTGTCGGAGGAAGTCATGGAGAGCGCATCTCTACTCTACAACTTGCTTCCATCAAGCGGCTGAAAAACAAATGCGGCCTGGGCCAGCCACCCAAGCCGCATTGTTATCGCGAACGTTCTGACTGCCGTCTTTCGCCGGGGGCGAAAGATCATCGCGCAACCGCACTCCGAAAAGTGCTATGCATCGATGTTCACCCGAAGCTTGCGCTTCAGGCTTTCGATTCAACGCTTTCATCCTCCTTGGAAGGGGGATTTCTTTGGAGGCCGCAAAGCCCGGGCACCGGTACACTGGACATGCACCGAGTTTCCCCCGATGATTCACTCTCGAAAATCATCGGCAACGCTGAACCTTTGCTCGGACCAGATGCAGAACATCTCACGTTTTTGACTGCAAGCACTTTGCGGTACCGGAAAGATTAACGCAACGGCAAAGTGCTGCTTCGTTGTGTAAAAACTGTGGAGGGGAGAAACTTCCTGTGGAAAGGGAAGGAAAAGTGTAGTTTTATTCGTGCGCGTCCACCGGGGCTGAATCCCAAAGTGATTTCGCAGCCTATGCGGCCCTGAAGGGCCGCTCTTCGGTGACCGCCGCACGCTCGTGAGTTTTCTTGCAGCCCGCGGCGGGCTTTGCCCGCTGGACAGCCGAGGGCGGGTGTCCCTACGTAGATTGTTCCTTTGTGGACTGCCGTACAATACACCCGATGATTGCGCATCTTCGAGGAACGCTGCTGGCAAAACAGCCGAACCGGGCGATCGTGGAAACTCACGGGGTCGGCTATGACGTTGCCATCAGCGTGCCGACGTTTGCGGAGATGCCGGCGGCAGGCGCTGAAGTCGCGCTCCACATCCACACGCACGTTCGGGAGGATGCGCTAAGCCTGTACGGATTTTTGCGTCTTGCCGAGAAGCAGCTTTTCGAGAAGCTGCTGACGGTCAGCGGGATTGGACCGAAGCTGGCGATCACGATCCTGAGCGGAATGCCGGTCGACGAGATGGTGGGAGCGATTCGCGGAGGCGACCTGGCACGGCTCACACGCATTCCCGGAATCGGCAAGAAGACAGCAGAACGCATGGTGCTGGAGCTGCGCGACAAGCTGCCGGCGGCGACGGGAGCGTCCGAAGCGAGCGCTTCGCCGACTAGCCCGGTGGAGGAAGATGTTATTTCGGCGCTGGTAAATCTGGGCTATCAGCGGGCGGCGGCGGATAAGGCGCTGCTGGCGGCGCGGGGCGGAAAGAGTCCCCAGAGTTTTGAAGTGCTGTTTCGTGAGGCGCTGGGAGCACTCTCGAAGTGATTACGAGTTACCTGTGCGGTTAGGCTCAGGGTAAGTGCCGCTAGTTAGCAGAGCGGGAAAAGGCCGCGTTTCGATGCCCAGACGGTGCCGAGCTGTGCTCGGCTGGACAGCTGGGGGCGGCTGTCCCTACGTGTAATGAGAGGCTTTTGTGCTCAGACGGTCGGTTCAAATCGCTCTGCTGGTCATGTGCATCGTGGTCGCGTTCTTCCTAGAGATCCCGCGACTGGTGGACGAGAACCAGAATAAGCTAGCGAAAAAACCGCCCTACACGGCATCGGAGCGGCCGTTGAATCTGCACAAAGAGCTCACGATCGCTGATCTGCACGCCGATTCGCTTTTGTGGGGCCGGGATCTGCTGGAGCGCGGCACTGACGGGCACGTGGACATTCCGCGCCTGGCGGATGGAAACGTGGCATTGCAAGTGTTCTCCCTGCCCACGAAGAGTCCGCACGGGTTGAACATTGAGAGCAATGAGGACAAGAACGATGACATTTTCTGGCTGGCGATTGTGGAGCGCTGGCCGCCCAGAACCTGGAACAGCCTGACGGAGCGGGCGCTATATCAGGCGCGGCGTCTGCATCAGTTCGCGAGCGGTTCGCATGGCGGCTTTGTGGTGATTGAGAGTGCGGCCGATCTCTCCAGTTATCTGGAACGCCGCCGGAGCAACAACCGGCTCACGGCTGGACTGCTTTCGATCGAAGGAGCGCATGCACTTGACCGCAAATTGGAAAATCTGGACGTCCTCTACCGCGCGGGATACCGGATGATGTCTCCCAGCCATTTTTTCGATAACGATATTGGCGGATCGGCGGCGGGAGTTCATAAAACGGGTCTCACCGAAAAAGGCCGTGAGTGGGTGCGGCAAATGGAGGCGCGGCACATGATCGTGGACCTGGCGCATGCGTCGGCCAAGACGATTGAAGATGTTCTGGCGATTGCGCGCCGTCCGCTGGTCGTTTCCCACACGGGAGTAAAGGGCACATGCGACAACAACCGGAACCTCAGCGACGATCAGATTCGAGCGGTGGCGGCAAAGGGCGGCTTGATCGGCATCGGGTATTGGGAGACGGCGACCTGCGGCACCGATGCGCGGGCGATTGTGAAGGCGATGCGCTACGTTTCCGACCGTGTGGGGGTGGAACATGTGGCACTCGGTTCGGACTTTGACGGAGCCATCACGGCTCCTTTTGACACGACCGGATTGGTCGAAATCACCGATGCGATGCTGGAAGCGGGCTATTCCGAGCAGGAGATCCGGATGATCATGGGAGAGAACGTGGTGAGGTTTCTGCAGGCGAATCTGCCGGAGAAATAGCGCTTGTTGGTGGAGGCCCATCCCCTAAAAGGAGCGTCTGATTTCGAGGATTTGCCATCGCTTAAAGCGATGCCCTGATACGAAGCCCGAGTCTTTATGCAACCGCTTGCTGCGGATCCGGAGTGCGCTGCCGAGCTGCGCTCCGCGCGGACGGGCGAGGGCGCCCGTCCCCCCGAGTTAGTTGCCGACGAAGCGCAGATACAAATCGCGGTCGTGGCGGCAGGTCTCGGCCATGTGTTTCACCTTTTCCCACGCCTCTAACTGACTATCATCGCGCACGCGATCCTTTGCGCGATCCCATTCCTTGAGGAAGGCTTCCATCTGCAAGTGATTGAATACCGTTTTGCCGAAGGGATCAATGCCACTGAGCAGCAGGAAATCCTGATGGCTGGTGGCGGGAACCACCCCGTGCAGCATAACCCACTCGCTGCGTTCGCCGAGATCGTCTTCCAGTTTCACGACCAGGGACATAGCCCGCCTCACGAAGTGACGCAATGGTACTGGCGGCAATGTAACAGCCCCAGAGCGCGTTGTCCAAGGCGAGCCGGGTATCGAAGGTAACCGCGGATGGATTCCAAGATATTGTGGCGGCGGAGGTTTTGCCCCGCTGGGACGGGGCGGAGCCCCGTCGCCACACAACCCCTTAGGCTTCTCCGACGCGCGCGCCGTGCTGGAAGTGGTATTGGAGAATCTTCGCGGCTAGGGCGGGGGTCACACCTTGTCCCTTTCCCTGTCCCTGTCCTTGTCCTCGCGCTTCGATGGAGCGGACGACTTCTCCACGACAGACGACTTCAGTGGCTGCCAGGCCGGCAATTTCCGCGGGGAGCACGAGGCTGATCTCCAGTTGTACGCTGGGATGGAGCAATTCCTGCGCCTGGAACAGCAATCCGGAACGGCTGATATTCTCAGTGGTGCCCGGGCGCCAGCTCTTTTCTCCGAGCGGACGATAGCGCAGCGGCAGATGGAGATTGAAACGGCGAGCTCGGAACGGTGGAACCTTCTTTTCAGCGAGAGAGTTAGCACGGGTTGACATCACGACCTCCAGGGGGATGGGTTCGGAATCCAGCACCTCCCGGACGCGGTCTTTCAGAGCGGGAAGGCTGAATGGTTTTTGGAGCAAGTTAATGCCGGCATCGAGCATGCCGTCGTGACCAACGGCATTCTCGGTGTAACCCGACATATAGAGTACCCGGACGGCCGGGACCAGCTTGGTGATGTGCGCGGCCAATTCGCGGCCATTCATTCCGGGCATAATGACATCGGTGAGCAGGAGGTCGATAGCGCCCTTGTAGCCGTCGACGATTTGCAGAGCAGCGGCGCCGTCCTCGGCTTCCAAGATCTTGTAGCCCTGCCTCTCCAGATACTGACGGGCGAGACGACGGAGATTGGTTTCATCTTCGACGAGAAGGATGGTCTCCTGCCCCCGGTCGGCGTGGGGAAGGCCGAGAGAGTCCTGCGCCGCAGCAGCGGCGGCGGCTTCACCGCCATCGACTCGCGGGAAATAGGCACGGAAGGCGGTGCCGCGCTGCGGCTGGCTGTCAACGAAGATAAAGCCGCCGCTTTGTTTCACGATGCCGTACACCGTGGAGAGACCGAGGCCGGTGCCCTTCGCGCCCTTGGTGGTGAAGAAAGGCTCGAAGATGCGCGACTGGGTTTCATTGTCCATCCCGACGCCGGTGTCGCTGATGGCGAGCATGACATAGTCGCCTGCGGTGAGCGGGGTGTGAGTACGCGCGAAGTTTTCGTCGAGAGAGACGTTGGCGGTCTCGATGGTCAGCTTGCCGCCCTGCGGCATGGCGTCGCGGGCGTTGACGGCGAGGTTCATGATCACCTGGTCGATCTGGCCGGGATCGGCGCGGACGGCGCCGAGCACGGGCCCTGGAACCATGACGAGATCGATATCCTCGCCGATCATGCGGGTAAGCATTTTCAGGTTCTCGTTTACCACCTCGTTGAGGTCGAGCACTTTGGGGGTAAGCATCTGCTTGCGGCTGAAGGCCAACAATTGCCGGGTGAGAGAAGTGGCGCGCTCTGTGGCATTAGAAATCTCCTGGGCCGGGCCGCGCAGGCGGGGGTCAGGACCTATACGCTCGAGCAGAAACTCGGAGTAGCCGGAGATCACCATCAGCAGATTGTTGAAGTCATGAGCGATGCCGCCGGCCAAGCGGCCGATGGCCTCCATTTTCTGGGCCTGACGGAATTGCAGCTCCAGGGTGCGGGTCTCGGTGACATCTTCCATGAAAATCTCAAAGCTGCCTTCGTCTTTGCCGTTCGGAATGGTGCGTCCAGAAATGCGCGCCACGATGGCCGAGCCATCCTTGCGAACGCACTCGGTGGTGAGGTTGTCGAATTCTTTTCCCTCGTGAAAATAGTCGGCGGTTTGAAACCATTGCTGGGCATCGGCGTACAGGCTGCCCAGATGCCTGCCGGTGAGTTCGGCGGCGCTGGCATAACCGAACATAGCCACCAGCGCTGGGTTTGCGTCCTGCAGGATTCCAAGGGCGTTGCAGCGGCAGATGCCGTAGGGCGCGTTCATCACCAGCGAGCGAAAATTACTCTCGGACCGGTTCAGGCTCTCCTGCGTAGCCCGGAGGGCGGCGTTGAACCAGCAAATCACCAGGGCCACGGCAAAGAACATGGCGAGGTGTGCGATCGCCTTGCGATACTCTCCGGGAGTTAGCTCGCCAGCGAGCGAGTAGTAGGCGCTGACGGTGAGCGCAAATGAGGTGGCTGCGAGTCCGGGCTTCCATCCTCCGTACCAGGCACTGACCATCACGGCGACGGCGAAGACGACGAGGCGGCTTTCGGCGATATCGGAGAAAAACAAGGTTGGGATTAGCGCCAGGACGGCGCTGAGGAGAGCGACTCCGTAGCGCAGGATCGGAGCGCGTGCCGGAGTTACCGCCAAGCTGCGGATGAGGGGGAGTTTCATACGCATGGCCTCATGCTATGCGCGGAGAGCGCGCAGAGCGAGTTACGCCAGTCCAATTGCGTTTTGCTGGCGGCACAATGGCCAGAGGTACAGCGACCCAGGTACAACCTGGGGGGCAACGTCGAGAGAAGGAAGAGCTTTGTCCATAGCGTAATCTCAGTTGCTGTTTTCCGCAAAACTCGGCCGTACCAAAAGGTGAGCGGGGAACATAGTGTTGCAACACGACTTGCAACAACAACCCGCAAACGACGAAACTAGCGGGGCATCGCAGGAAACATCGGGCAGGACATATCGGAATGAATATCGGGCTCTTCGGCGGCAGCTTTGACCCTATCCATCGCGGACACGTGGCACTGGCCCAGGCGGCCGCCAGCCGCTACGCTCTGCGGCAAGTGCTATTTGTGCCAGCGAATGTTCCTCCCCACAAACAAAAGCATCCGCTCACGGCGTTCATCCATCGTTATGCGATGGTAACGCTGGCGACGCAGGACGAACGGGGATTCGTGCCGTCGCTTCTGGAGGCGCCGGCGGATGCCGCGGAGCTTCGCTCTGCTGGAAAGCCGAGGGCGGCTGTCCCTACGTCGGGTGGCGTGAATTATTCGATCGATACGGTTCGGCGCCTGAAACAAACCCTCAAAAAGTCGGATCGGCTCTTTTTTCTGATCGGAATGGATGCCTTCCGCGATGTGGCGAAATGGCGCGAGGCGCGCGCGCTTCTGGCGGAATGCGATTTCATCGTGGCCAGCCGTCCCGGATTTTCATTGCGGGACGTGGCCGAGTCGTTGCCGGAAGATTTGCGGCCTCCGGCTGCGGTGACTCGCCCTTTTCATAAGCAGCCAGCGAAAGGCGATCTGGTTCTTCCCGGGGTCACTTTGCACTTGTTGGAAGGAGTTCATCAAAGTGTTTCCGCGACCGCGATTCGGGCGGCGGCAGTGCAGGGCAAGCCGCTGGCACGATGGCTGGACCCGCGAGTAGCGGACTACGTACGGAAGCACGGGCTGTACCGCGGGGAGTGATTAGGGCAGGACAAAGCCCTGGCGCTTGGCCTCTGCGTGCCGGTGCACGCGGCGCTGCCGAGCTTCTCCACCCCGTCAAGCCAAAACCGGGCTTGTCGGGGGCCCCGGTTCGCTCGGCTGGACAGCCGGGGGCGGCTGTCCCTACGCGAGTTGTGGTGGGCCGCGTCTCTCCGGCGGGCGGGTTACAATCAATGAGCCCGTATGAAGAAAAAGGACGACCTTAGACGCGAGGTAAGTGAAGCCATTCTCGCCTGCCAAGACAAACAAGCTGAAGATGTGACGATTCTCGAACTGGGGAAAGATTCGGGAGCGTTCACCGACTATTTTGTGATGTGCAGCGGGACCAATCCTCGCCAGATCCAGGCGATTTCCGACGCAGTGGACGAGCGGCTGGAGGCACTGGGCCTGCGCGTGACTCACTCCGAGGGCTACAAACAGGCGGAGTGGGTGCTACTCGACTACGTGGACTTCGTGGTCCATATCTTTTCCGAGAAAGCGCGCCAGTTCTACGATCTGGAACGCCTGTGGAAGTCGGCGAAGCGGCTGGAGCCAGGGGAACTGCTGGCGAAACCGAAGGCGCGGCGGGCGTTGATTGGAAAACGGGCGATTGTCAAATCAGCGACTGCCAAATCAGCGACTGCCAAATTCACAACCGCCAAGACCGCGTCCGCCGCGCCCAAGAAGACGCGCAAAAAGAAGGTCTGAAGTGTGCGCTTCGAATCCAGCACCGTGGGGTTCCTCTTTTCGCTTAGTGGCCGCGGAGAAGTGGAAGGCGAAATCGGCGGCGCTGGGCAAGGCGGTAACTGAAGCTTTGGTTCAATACTCGCGTCCGTTGCCTGATATGCGCGTTCTCGATCTGGCCAGCGGCACGGGCGAACCGGGGATCAGTCTGGCGTACCGCGTTCCCCAGGGTTCGGTCACTGCGGTGGATCAGAATTCGGAACTGCTCGACATTGCGGCCAAGCGCGCCCGAGACAAGAATCTCTTAAACGTCGTTACCCAACGCGCTGACGCGCACCATCTGCCGTTTGCCGACCAGAGCTTTGACCTTGCCACTTGCCGCTTTGGGGTAATGTTTTTCAGCGATTCCCAACGAGCGCTGGCGGAACTGCACCGCGTGTTGAAGCCGGGGGCTCGTGCTTGCTTTGTCGCATGGGGTCCGATGGAACAACCTTATTGGCAAAGCACGATGAAGATTGTGCACCGGCACGTGGGTGGAAGCATGCTTCCTCCGGGAGGATCCGATCCTTTTCGATTCTCGGCCCAGGCGCTCTCTCGAAGGTGCTCAACTCCGCCGGATTCCATGAGGTAGAGGAGTCGACTCAAAATCTTCCGTGGACTTGGCCGGGAGACGCGGAAGAAGTTTTCGAATACGCCTGGGCAGTGGCAGCTCCGTTCCGGCCGATGCTGGAACGAGTGCGGGTGGAGGAGCTCCCGGTGATCCGCGCGGAGGCGACGGTGGCGATCGAGCGTTATCGCGTGGGGGATGAAATTCGGTTCGGCGCCGACGTGGTTCTGGCGTCGGGAAAAGCCTGAGTGGTGGAAGGCTTGTGAAGATTAAAGTGGTCTGGATTGGGAAGACGAAAGAGCGGGCGATCGAGGCTCTTACGGACGAGTACTTGAAACGCATCTCGCGCTATGCCGAGGCTGTGGGCCTGGCGTTGAAAGACGAAGCCACAATTTTGTCGCTGGCTAGCGGCGACGGGCGGCCGAAAAAAGAGCGGCACAAGCTGGTGCTTCTCGATTCGCGGGGTAAGCAGCTTTCATCCGAAGAGCTGGCCGAGTTCCTGGAACGCGAGCAGGTGAACGCGATCCCACTGCTATTCGCGATTGGTGGCAGCGACGGTTTCAGTGACCAAGCGCGGCGCCAGGCCGGGTTTACCCTGTCCCTCGGAAGGATGACGCTGCCCCACGAACTGGCCCGGGTGGTTCTAGTGGAGCAGCTTTACCGCGCTTTCACCATTCTGAAGAATCATCCTTATCATTTGGGACATTAACTTTATAGTAACGGGGCAGGGGCCAGTCAGCCCCTTCTTCGCGAGGCTCGATTCCCGGCTCCGATGCACTTCTGGCAGCTTCACAGCGGTGCGAGACTGGCTTATTGTATTTCTTGACAGGCGGAACAAAGTCTGAATTTGTTGGCGAGGCTCTTCCCCCAAATGAAAAACCCGTACGACGTATTACGAATGAAGGAGCAAGAGTTGATGCGGGTCCGCAAAGAGATGGAAGCTTTGCGAGTCGCAGCACGCTTGCTGGGTGCCGACGACCCGGGCGCAGCGAAAGGCGAAGGTCAGTCTCAGCTGCAACGCGTCGTCCAAATGCCTTAAGGCTAGAGGATCTACTCCCCCGTTGACTCGAGGCGGACGGAAGCCAAAACCGTCCGCCTTCTTGTTTGTGTGTATGGCACGTAACATTCCCGTCCGCGTACAATCAACAATTCGACCTTATCTCGAATCTTCCTTATGCCGGATCTGCGCCGTGGTCTCATCATCGTGAATACCGGTCCGGGCAAGGGGAAGACCACCGCGGCCATGGGGACGGCGCTGCGGGCGGTTGGGCAGGGGATGCGCGTCCTGATGCTGCAATTTCTCAAGGGTTCGTGGCACTACGGGGAACTCGACGCGGTCAAGGCTTTCGGCGACAAGTTCATCCTGAAGCAGATGGGACGCGGCTTTGTGAAGGTTGGCACCGAGAAGCCAGACCCTGAAGACGTCCGGATGGTGGAGGAGGCCTGGATCGAGGCCGAGAAAGCGATTCAATCCGGCGAATGGGACCTGGTGGTGCTTGATGAAATCAATTACGCCATCAGCTACGGTATGCTGGACGCGGCGAAGGTGGCGGAGTCTCTGAAGCGGAAGCCGGAGATGGTACACGTCATCTTGACCGGAAGGAACGCGCATCCGACAATTGTTGAGCTGGCCGACACGGTGACGGAGATGCGCCAGATTAAGCATGCCTATGAAAAAGGCGTGATGGCGCAGAGAGGAATCGAATACTAGTTCTAAGTTCCCGGCTCTCAGTTCTCGGTACGAGCGGGGATCCGGCGGGGTTTTACTGAGAACTGGCAACTGAGAACTGCTTTTTATGACTTGGTTCAAGCGACAATCCGGCGAGTTGGACACCTCCGGCGAGAAGAAGGTGCGCACTGAGGGGCTGTGGGTGAAGTGTGACGGCTGCCGCCAAATTATCTGGAAGAAGGATCTGGAAGACAACTTCAACGTCTGCCCGAAGTGCGACAAACACTTCCGCATCGACGCCCGTGCCCGACTGGCGCAGCTTCTCGACGATAATCAATATGAGGTTTTCGAGAGCAATCTGGCCTCCACCGACCCGTTGAAATTTGTGGATCTGAAAGCGTATTCCTCGCGGCTGAAGCAGGCGAAGACCGACACGGGGCTGAAGGACGCGATCATCAATGCCCGCGGCAAGCTGAACGGGCGCCCGGTGATCGTGAGTTCGATGGAATATTCGTTCATCGGCGGGAGCATGGGCGCGGTGGTGGGCGAGGCCATTACGCGGGCGATTGAGAAGGCGATTGAAACGCGGACGCCGATTGTCATCGTTTCGGCGTCGGGCGGCGCACGCATGATGGAAGGCGTGATCAGCCTGATGCAATTGGCGAAGATCTCGGCTGCGCTGGCACGTTTGGACGCGGCGCGGGTTCCGTACATTTCGGTTTTAACCGATCCCACGACGGGCGGGGTGACCGCGTCGTTTGCCATGTTGGGCGATCTCAACATCGCCGAACCCGGCGCACTGATTGGTTTCGCCGGGCCGCGAGTGATTGAGCAGACGATCCGACAAAAGCTGCCGCCAGGTTTTCAGCGGTCCGAATTTCTGCTGGAACACGGAATGCTCGATGCGGTGGTCTCGCGCAAGGATTTGAAACCATACATCGCGCGGGCGTTGGATTTTATGGTGCAGGCAGCGTAGGGCAGTCGCTGGTCGTTCGTCGCTGGTCGTTAGCACCCCCCTCCTCTAGCGACCCAGCGGTGGGATTTCTGCTCAGGGCTCTTGGAGCGCACTTTGACCTCTGGCAGCCTCCTTCTAATGAGAGAGGGTCGAAACTGTAGGCGGGAATTGCTACCCTAAACATATCGGCTGTCGCGAACGGCGACGGGGTTGTCCCGAGTGCACACGACTAACGACCGACGACCAATGTCCTACGAAACTGCAGTCGCGCAGATGTACGCGTTGGGCCACGAATTGGCGCAGACTCCGTCGCATAAGTTCGATCTGACGCACATGCGCGTGCTGTTGGCGGCACTGGGACATCCGGAAAATCGCTTTCCAACCGTGCTGGTCGCGGGCACCAACGGCAAGGGTTCGACCGCCGCTACGCTGGCATCCATCCTGCAGGCTTCCGGGCTGAAGACGGGGCTGTACACTTCGCCGCATCTGGTTCGCATCAACGAGCGAATTCGCCTCAATGGCGAGCCCATCGCCGACGACGATTTCGCGCTGCTCCATGACGTAGTCGATCGCACCGCCGAGCGACTGGTTGAAGAAGGCGATCTGCCATGGCATCCCAGCTTCTTTGAGATGCTGACCGCGATGGCCTTTGAGTATTTCGCGCGCAGCCGGCCCGACATGGTTGTGCTCGAGGTCGGCATGGGCGGGCGTCTGGACGCAACCAACGTAGTCGAGCCGCGCCTCAGCATCATCACCGACATCTCGCTCGATCATCAAAAGTATCTGGGCGAAACTGCAACTGAGATTGCGCGCGAAAAAGCGGGGATCATCCGGCCGGGTGGGGTTGTGGTTACGCTGCCGCAATTGCCCGAAGCCAACGACGTGCTCGGAAACGCAATTTTGAATGTGGGCGCGCGTGCCGTAAGTGCCGTGCCGTATGTGCCGCCGGTATCGCCCGGAAGTGGTCAGTGGCCAGTGGCCAGCGGTCAGCGCCAACGGTATCCGCTGGACGTGATGGGGGCAGAAATCATGGTCGAGTCTCCGCTGGTGGGGCGTCATCAGCTGCGCAACCTGGCGCTGGCGATCACGGCGGCGGAGGAACTGCACAACCAGGGCTTCACGCGGATTACGCCCGAGACGATCGCGCGAGGCATCCGCGAGACGCGATGGCCGGGGCGCTTCCAGGTGGTGCCGGCCACGGGAGACAATCCTGAGTATGTGCTCGATGTGGCGCACAATCCTGCCGGGGCTTGGGCTCTGCGATCGACGCTTTCGGCGGCGTATCAAGAATTGGGAGGCGGCCGGGAGATCACGATGGTGTTTGGCGTGATGCGGGACAAGGCGATGCGGGAAATTACTGAGATTCTGTTTCCGATTGCCGGGCACGTGATCGTGACCCCCGCCAACAACCCACGCTCGGCAAGCCCAGATGAAATTCGGGAGGCAGCGGCGCGTGTGGCGGCGGGCACTGATATTGATGAGGCCGAGGATGTAGCGAGAGCCCTGGACCGGGCGCGGAAGGTGACCGGGCGGGACGGCTTGGTGGTCGTTACCGGCTCGATTTACATTGTGGGAGAGGCGATGCGAACGCTCGGCATCCGCATCTAAGTTCGTGTGGCGCGGGCACTCTCGCCCGCGAGAATTTTGAGGATAGGTAACCTTGCACAAGATCGCCACAACCGCGGAGCCGGAAAAAGAGCGGGCCGAGCTGCGCTCGGCTGGACAACCGGAGACGGCTGTCCCTACGTGGTCTGAGGCGAGACCGGTCGCTCACCACATCAACCGGCACGGCTGGCTTAGCCGGGTGCGTTCGTATTTCGTTCTTTCGCCGCTGATCTGGGCCTACACCATCATTCTGGGCACCCTCTCGCTGGGCTGCTCCCTCTTTGACCGCGACGGGCGAATTCAGCACAAACTCGCACGCTTCTGGTCGTGGCTCATCATGAAGACGATCCTGTCGCCGGTGAAAGTTACGGGCATGGACATGGACAAGGAGAAGATCGACAATTCCAGACCTCGCGTGTATGCGGTAACGCATGCATCGGCACTCGATATTCCCATCCTCTACGTGTATTTGCCATTTCAATTCCGCATCATTTTCAAGAGCGAATTGCTCTCGTACCCATTCATCGGCTGGCATCTGCAGCGCTCGGGGCAAGTCTGCATTAACCAGCAGAACCCGGCGGCTTCGATCGGCGCCGTAAAGTCCGCGCTGAGGAGCCTGCGCAGCGGCATGCCGCTGGTCATTTTCCCAGAGGGCGGCCGTACGCCAGATGGAAAGATTCAACCTTTTCTGCCGGGCGCATTCTTTCTGGCGATTAAAGCGCAGGCCGATATCGTCCCGATCGCGCTGGTCGACACCTTCGACCTGCTGCCGATGAACACCTACCACATCAAGTGCCAACCCTTGGAGATGCGAATTGGTGAGCCGATCTCCACCACCGGGATGACCGTGCGCGATACGGACGATGTGACGGCCAGGGTGAGGTTGGCAATCGAAGCTCTGCATTCTGCGCCCCGAACCACGTAGGAACAGACGCCCTCGGCTTCCTAGCAATTTCGGCGGGATGAAGGTGGGCTTGTAGGGACGCGGTTCACGTAGGGCCATGCGCCCTCGTCTGGGCGGGCGTGTTCAGCGCGCCTGGGTTCTGACAGCGAATGGAAAGCCACGGGGCTTCTCCCCGCTGGGCAGGTGAGGGCTCCTGCCGCTGTGCGAGCAAATGATAAACTTAGAAGATTCAGATAAATACAAGGGCTATCCATGTCTGACAGCATTCATATCAATCTCCCCGACGGCAGCTCCCAGGAATTCCCGAAAGGCACCACTGCCTTCGACGTTGCCAAGTCCATCAGCCCGCGTCTGGCCGACGCCGCTCTAGCCGCCAAGACGAATGGCGATCTGATCGACCTTACCCGACCGCTGGATAGCGACACCGACCTGCGCATACTCACCGACCGCGACCCTGAGGCGCTCGAAGTGTATCGACATTCGTCCGCGCACCTGCTTGCCGCGGCTGTGCTTGAACTATTTCCTGAGACCAAGCTCGGCCACGGTCCGGCGACTGAGAATGGTTTCTTCTACGACTTTTATCGTCCGACTGCGTTCACCCCAGAGGATCTTGAGAAGATCGAGAGAAAAATGCAGGAGCTCGTCCAGCAGAACCTGCCCTATGCTCGTGAATTTCTGCCGCGCAAAGAAGGGCTCGAGAAGTTCAAGGGTGAAGGCGACTTCATGAAGTGCCATTTCATCGAGCAGTTCACCAAGCCCGATGAAAAAATCTCGGTTTACAAGACCGGCAAGTTCCAGGATTTCTGCCGCGGTCCCCACCTGCCTTCAACCGGAAAAATCAAAGCCTTCAAGCTGTTAAACATCGCTGGCGCATACTGGCTGGGAGACGAGAAGAATCCGCAACTGCAGCGGATCTATGGCACGTCGTTTTTCTCGAAGAAGGATCTCGACGCCTACCTGAACAGCATCGAAGAGGCGAAGAAGCGCGATCACCGCGTGCTGGGCAAGCAGCTCGACCTGTTTTCGATCCAGGAACTCGCCGGGCCGGGCCTGATCTTCTGGCATCCCAAGGGCGGCATCATCCGCAAGGAGATGGAAGACTGGATGCGCGAAGAGTATTTGCGCCGCGGCTACTCGCTCGTCGTCACTCCGCATGTGGCGCGCCGCCAGTTGTTTTTCACTTCGGGCCACGAGGGCTACTACTCGCAGAACATGTTCGATGCCATGGAGCTGGACGACGCTGAATACCGCCTGAAGCCCATGAATTGCCCGGGCCACATCTTGATCTACAAAGATTCGCTGAAGTCGTATCGCGATCTGCCGGTGCGACTGGGCGAACTCGGCACCGTCTATCGCTATGAGCGTTCAGGGGTGATGCACGGACTGCTGCGCGTCCGCGGCTTTACTCAGGACGACGCGCACATCTTCTGCACTCCCGAGCAGATCGAAGACGAAATCGTCGGCTGCCTGGAGTTCGCGCTCGCCGTACTGAAGGCTTTCGGCTTCGACCAGTTTCAGACCGAGCTTTCCACCTGGGATCCGAACGACAAGAAGAGTTTCCTCGGCACGGAAGATCAGTGGAACCTGGCCAACCACTCGCTCGAAAGCGCGCTGAAAAAGCTGAACATCGAATACAAGACCATCCCCGGAGAAGCCGCGTTCTACGGCCCGAAGATCGATATCAAGTTGGTCGACGCCATCGGACGCCTGTGGCAGCTCTCGACCGTCCAGTTCGACTTCAACCTACCGCAACGCTTCCAGCTCGAATACGTCGCCGAAGACGGCAGCCGCAAGCAGCCCGCTCATGGTCCACCGCGCGCTCTACGGATCGGTGGAACGCTTCTTCGGCGTGCTCATCGAACACTACGCCGGAGCGTTTCCGGTGTGGCTCTCGCCGGTGCAGGTGGCGATGATCCCAATCGCTGAGCGCCATTCGGAGTACGCGGAAAAAGTGGCGTCGCAACTGCGGGCGGCGAGCGTGCGCGTGGAAGTCGATTCCCGCAACGAAAAGATGAATGCCAAGATCCGAGAACACGCGATGCAGAAAGTCCCGTTCCTGCTGGTGGTGGGCGACAAAGAGGCTGAGGCAAACAAGGTCAACGTCCGCACCCGTGGGAAAGAGAAGACCGAAGACATGGGAACCGCCGAGTTTGTGGAGAAGATCAAAAAGCTGATTGTGGAGAAGAGCGCCTCTTTGTAGTCCGCCGTCCTGCTCACCCCCCCGCATCCCTTTTGATGCCAAACTACCATGAAAATCTAACATCTACCGTTCGATTTTATTCAAGGACGGCTGGCGCATAGGCGTAGAGTGCAAGCGTGCCGACGCGCCCGTGCTCACAACATCCATGCGGATCGCTGTAGCCGACCTCAAGCTCGACCGGCTGTGCGTTCTATATCCTGGCGATAAGAGATATTCACTGACTAAGAAAGTCGACGTCATCCCCTTGGCAAAATTCGTAAATGCGAAGTAGGCGTCAATAGTGATGCCTCCCTTGAGCCGCCCTACCCCCTGTGTTAGCATCAAAAGTTTCGCAGGTGATGTTGGGCTGGCCTGTACCCTGTACTCATCCTCATTCCGGGCCGTATCACCCTTCCTGTAAGCCTGCGGAAGGAGACAACCCGTGAAAGTGTACGAAGCAGCCAATCTGCGCAACCTTGCCCTTATCGGACACGGGCATGCCGGCAAAACTACCCTGGTGTCCGCCATGCTCTACACCGCCGGCGCGGCGCCGCGCCTGGGACGCGTTGACGACGGCTCCGCCACCACCGACTACGACGAAGAAGAGATCGCCCGCAAGATGTCCATCTCGACCGGCCTCGCTTTTGTCGAGTGGGGCAAGACGGATGCTAAGGTCAAGATCAATCTGCTCGACACTCCCGGCTTCAACATGTTTGTCCACGAAGCCAAGGTGGCGCTGCCGGTGGTGGACGCTGCGCTTGTCGTTGTGGACGGCGTCGCCGGCGTCGAGGTCGTTACCCAGCGCGTCTGGGGATACTGCAACGACATCGAGTTGCCGCGGATGATCGTCGTCAACCGCATGGACCGCGACCGTGCCGACGCCAACCGCGTGCTGGAATCACTCACCAGCGCCTTCGGCCGCGCTGTTACACCTTTGCAACTCCCCATCGGCAGCGAGAAGAGTCTCAGCGGCGTTATTGATCTGGTCCGCATGAAGGCCTACACCTACGAGATGGGTGGAAACGGCAAGGGCAAGGAAGGGCCGATCCCCGCCAATATGGCGGACGCGGCCAAGGAAGCTCACGAGAAATTGGTGGAACTCGTCGCCGAGGGCAAAGACGAGTTGATGGAAGAGTTCTTTGAAACGGGCACGATCCCCGAGGAACATCTCGTCCCGGCGCTGCACGAAGCGATTCGCGAAGACAAGCTTTTCCCTGTGCTATTCACTTCCGGCCTGGGCAACATTGGGGTCGACGAGCTGATGGATTTCATCGTCGACTATACGCCCGCTGCCAGCGAACATCACGCCATCACCGGCTGGACGGCTGAGGGCAGCAGCGAGCCTGCCGTCCGCAAAGGCACCGACAGCGAGCCCGCGTCGGTCTACATCTTCAAGACCATGTCCGACGCGTTCGCCGGCCGTATTTCCTACTTCAAGGTTTTTTCCGGCGTGCTGAAGAACGACGTATCGCTGCAGAACTACAATCGCAATATCCAAGAAAAGTTCGCGCACATTTCCCTGATCCAGGGCAAGCAGGCGGTTCCGATCCCGGAGCTGCATGCGGGCGACATCGGCGCAGTCGCAAAGCTGAGAGAAACTCTCACCGGCGACACGCTGGGCGACAAGTCATCGCCGATCAGGTATCCGGCGGTGCAACTGCCCGAGCCGGCGATCACCTTTGCCATTGAGCCTAAGAGCCGCGCTGACGAGGACAAGCTCGGCGTCGGTCTGCACAAGCTGATGGAGGAGGACGCCATGCTGCGCTTCTTCCGCGACCCGCAAACCAAAGAATTCCTGATCGCGGGCACCGGGCAGCAGCACATTGAAGTGGTGGTTTCGAAGATGAAGAAGCGTTACCACGCCGAAGTGGTCCTGAAGGCGCCCAAGGTACCTTATCGCGAAACCATTCGCGGCAAGGCCGACGTCCAGGGACGCCACAAGAAGCAAACCGGCGGGCATGGCCAGTACGGCGATTGCAAAATCAAGATGGAGCCGCTGCCGCGCAACTCCGAAGTCGAATTCGAGTTCGTCAATGATATTTTTGGCGGCGCCATCCCGCGCAACTTCATTCCCGCCGTAGAAAAGGGAATCAAAGACGCTGCTGCTCGCGGCTATCTCGCGGGCTATCCCGTGGTGAACTTCCGCGCCATCCTCTACGACGGCTCTTACCATGACGTGGATTCGAACGACCTCTCGTTCCAGATGGCGGGACGCATCGCCTTCCGCAAGGCCATGGAAATGGCTAAGCCGACGTTGCTCGAACCGATCATGACCGTCGAGATCACCATCCCCGACGAGTTTGCCGGCACCATCATGGGCGACCTCAACAGCCGGCGCGGACGCATCCAGGGTATGGATAACAAGGCCGGCAATACCATCGTGAAGGCGGAGGTGCCGATGGCGGAGATGCTTACTTATGGCGCCGACCTCACTTCGATGACGCAGGGGCGCGGCAGCTTCTCGATGGAAATGCATCACTACGACACTGTCCCACAACAGCTGCAAGACAAGATTATTGAGAAGGCCAAGGCGGAACGGGGCGAAGTGAAAGAAGAAGAGGAATAAACTCGCGTAGAGGCGGCGCCACCGCCCGTCCACTTCGGAGCTCCCCAGGGCCAAAAACAGATGCACCGGCAGCGCTTTCTGGCGTACCATTCCTCTTTCTTCTTTCTGAGGAGGCACGGATGCCCAAGCGGAGTTCCCCGATCTGCTGCCGCTTGTTTTACGCGACGGTCATTTTTCTGCTCTTACTCATGTCCCAACCTGCAATGAATCAGGAAAGCAAGAGTTTGGCACTGGAGATCGACCATGTGTCGATCTGCGGATCGAATCTGGACACGCTTCGTCAGACCTTCACGGATGTGGGCATGACTCCGGACTTTGGCGGTCCCCACGGGAACGGCATTACCCAGATGGCCATTATTGGCTTCGATGACGCTTCTTACATCGAACTGATCGCGCCGGTAAAGCCGGGTGCGACCGCGGGCTCCGACTGGGCGAAGTTTATGTCCGAGGATGCGGTCACCTGCGCATGGGCCGTAGGGACAAACGTTTTGCTGCAGGAAGTGGATCGCCTGAAGAAGGCCGGAATCCCGGTCAAAACTCCCGAGCGTGGTAGCCGCAAGCGTCCCGACGGCATGTCGATTGAGTGGATGACCGCCGACATTGGCTCCGGAACACCGGGCTCCACGCTGCCGTTCATCATCGAAGACCAGACGCCGCGCGCCTGGCGCGTGCAGACTTCGGCCAGCATGCAAGGAGCACCGGTTTCGGGCGTCGAGAATGTCGTGCTCGGCGTCGACAACCTGGATGCTTCGATTGCCTTGTTCCGCAAGGCTTACGGCTGGGCTGAGCCGCTCACTGAGACGCAGAAAGACTTCGGCAAGCTCGCGTACTTTCCCGGCGAGCCCGTGATTCTGGCAGCTCCAACGGGCGGAGGCTGGCTCTCGGATCGGCTCGCCAAGTTTGGCGAGACTCCGGTCGCGTACCTGCTGGCTTCCCGCGACTTCGCGGGGGCCACCAAGAAATACAAAGTCTCCGGCACGAAAACGTGGTTCGGCCAGAAGGTGGCCTGGTTCGACGCGGGCAAGTTGAAGGGCGTGCGGCTAGGCGTGATCGGGCAGTAGATTGTGTGGGGGCGGACACTCTTGTCCGCCAATTTGGAACCTCGTCGGGGGTTACCTGACGTCGAGCTTTCGCGGACAAGAGTGTCCGCGCCACACTGGCCACTCGCGACCGACAACTGCTACCATCGCCTTCAGTGTCCGCCGCCAAAGACAATCCCGCTCTGCACTTGAAAGACCGCCTTGTCTCGGCTGCGCCGGTTGAGGACGATTCTTCGTTTGAGCTCAAGCTCCGGCCGCAGCGACTGCAGGAATTCATCGGCCAAGCCAAGGTCAAAGAGAATCTTGACGTAGCGATCCAGGCGGCAAAGTCTCGCGGCGAGGCGCTCGATCACGTGCTGCTTTACGGGCCGCCCGGTTTGGGCAAGACTACGCTCGCTAACATTATTGCCAACGAACTTGGGGCTGCCTTCCAGCAGACCTCAGGCCCTACGTTGCAAATCAAGGGCGACCTGACCGCGATCCTAACTAATCTCCGCGACCGCCAGGTGCTTTTCATCGATGAAGTCCACCGTCTGCAGCCTGCACTCGAGGAGATCCTCTACTCCGCGCTCGAAGATTACAAGCTTGACATCATGATCGGCCAGGGCCCGTCCGCGCGAACGCACACGATGGACGTGAAGCCCTTCACCTTCATTGGCGCTACCACGCGCGCGGGATTGCTCTCCGCGCCCCTGCGCTCGCGTTTCGGCCTGCTGTTGCGGCTTGAGTTCTATACTCACGACGACCTCCGCGTCATCGTCGAGCGTTCGGCCGAGATTCTCGGCGTGCGCATCGATCGTCCCGGCGCTACGGAAATCGCGAGCCGCTCACGTGGAACGCCGCGCATCGCCAACCGTCTGTTGCGCCGCGTGCGCGACTACGCCCAGGTGCGCGCCGCTGGGTCGATTGATCTGCCCACCGCCCAGTCAGCCCTCAGCATGCTCGAAGTTGACCGCTACGGCTTTGACGAAGTCGACCGCAAACTGCTGCTCACTATCATCGAGAAGTACCAGGGCGGGCCGGTGGGATTGAATACGCTGGGCGCGGCGCTCGCCGAAGAGCCCGATGCTATTGAAGAAATCTATGAACCCTTCCTGATCCAGATCGGTTTTCTAAACCGCACTCCGCGCGGTCGGGTTGCCACCCAACTCGCTTATGAGCATTTCGGGATCACTCCGAACCGGCGGCAGAGTTCGCTGTTCTAGAGAGGTGCTCGTCGCTTTGGGCGCACGCTGCTGCCGAGCTGCGATCGGCTTGGACCAGAACCGCGTCACCACACGAGCCGTTTGACTTCCACTGCCGCAATCTGCGTTAATCACTCTTCGTCATCACCGCAGAAGCGCATTAGGCGCTGGAGGAATCATGCGCGAAGTGATCGCCACCAATCAGGCCCCGCAAGCCATCGGGCCATACTCGCAGGCCATTCGAGCCCAGGGCCTGATCTTTACTTCTGGACAAATCGCCCTCGATCCCGCCACCGCGCAGATCGTCGCCGGCGATGTAAGCGCGCAGACCGACCGCGTGCTGAGGAATCTCGCAGCCATTTTGCAGGCCGCCGGCAGCAGCCTGGAGAAGGCCTTGCGCTGCACCGTCTTCCTCAAGAATATGGGAGACTTCGGCGCCATGAACGAAGTCTACGGCCGCTACTTCAAGCAGGCGCCGCCGGCGCGCTCCACCGTTGAAGTGGCGCGGCTTCCGAAGGATGTCCTGGTTGAAATTGATGTGATTGCACTGGCTTGAACAAAACTGACTTGTCGGGACAGAATTGAAACGCTACCCAAACGCAAGAAAAGGGGAATTATGAAGACTGTCGTTGTTATCCTCGCCATCGCATTGCTTGCGCTGGCCAACGTGGCAATCCTCAAGGCGGCTCCCGCCGATAAAACTGTGGGCGGGAGCGGTCCCACCAAAGTCACCGGCGAGCCCACCAAGACCGCCAGCGGTCTCGAATATTGGGACATCAAGGTTGGCACCGGTGCGGTCGCACAGAGCGGACAGCACGTCAAAGTCGATTACACCGGCTGGCTCACCAATGGCAAGCAGTTCGACAGCTCGGTCGGCACTGGCAAGCCGTTTGGGTTTATGCTGGGCGCCGGCCAGGTCATTAAGGGATGGGATGAAGGCGTAGTCGGCATGAAGGTTGGTGGCAAGCGCCAGCTGCGCATTCCTCCGGACCTGGCTTACGGAGCAAAGGGTTATCCGGGGGCTATCCCGCCCAACGCAACCCTGATCTTCGATGTGCAATTGGTTGACGTGAAATAGGTCGTGTGGCGCGGACACTCCGTTCGACTTCGTTCAGGGCAAGCTTGTCCGCGAAAAGCTGGCAGACACACAAAAACCCGCAGGATCTTCACAGCCCTGCGGGCTCTGAGCTTTTACGCCTTGACCACTTTGCCGCTGCGCAGACAGGACGTGCAGACGCGGATGTGCTTGGTGGCGGCTCCTACCTTGGCATGAACCGGGCGCAGATTGACGTTCCAGCGCCGTTTACTGACATTGTGGGCGTGACTGATGGTATTTCCGAACTGCGGCCCCTTGCCGCAGATATCACAAACTCGTGCCATAACTCTGAATTCCTTCCAGGCCTGTTGCAGAAACTTTAATTTTACAGGAATTCGGCAAATTTTGCCAAGGCGGAAGCGGCGTACGAACTAGGCCGCTTTGCCCATCACCGGCTGCGAGCATTGGCTACAGCGGCGCGCGTCGATCGGAATTTCACTCAGGCATTCCGGACACTTCTTGGTCGTCGGATCCGCCGGCGCCGGATCCTTGCGGCTCCGTGCAATCAGAGCGTTAATCGGGGTCACAACAAAGAAGTAAACCGCCGCCGCGACCAGCACAAAGCTGACCACCGCAGTGATGAAGTCGCCAATGGGAAACAGCGTGGTTCCGACGGTGAAAGAGATCCCGGTGAAGTCGGGCTTGCCAACCAGAAGCGCTATGAGGGGATTGATGAGGTCCTTGACCAGAGCGGTAACGACCGTGCCGAATGCCGCGCCAATCACCACGCCTACCGCCAGATCCACCACATTACCGCGCAGTACGAATTGCTTGAAGCCGGATAACATAACGCTTCCCTCCGCTTATAGATTGGCCCAAAATGTAAATCTTGAGTGCACTTTGGTCAAGGTGCAAATGACCGGCACAAATTCAGTAGAAGGTGCAGAGATTTGCACCCAGCCCGGCAAGCGATTATGTTGCGCTCTTGAGTTCTAGCCAGCAAGGGGAAGATCGCCCCAGCGCCGATGGCCTCAGATTCGCATCGGCATCACAATATACCGGTACTTGTAGTCCTCGGCCTCGGCGGGACGAAGTTGCCCGGCGGACTGGGCATCCTTCAGTTCTAGTTTCACCTCGCATGAGCCGGTTGCCTTGATGAAGTCCATCAGGTATTGCGCGTTGAATCCGATCGCCATCGGCTCGCCGTCGTAGGCTACTTCGATGGAATCCTCCGACTCGCCCGCCTCGGTTGACGATGCGGAAATTTTCAGCTCGCCCTTCTCCAGACGCAGACGCACAGCGCGCGACCGCTCATCGGCAAACTGCGCCACGCGCGCGATCGCAGCTCCCAGTTCCTCGCCATGCAACGCGATCGACTTAGAGATGTCCTTGGGCAGCACGGCCTCGTAGTTGGGAAACTGGCCCGTGAGTTGGCGTGACGTCAGCAAACGCGGACCGACGCGGAAGAACAGCGTCGATTCATCCTTGGCAAAGTCGATGGTCTCCACATCGCTCTCGACATGGGAATCGAGCAGCGATTTCAACTCGTCCATCGCCTTCTTCGGGATTAGCGTCTTCATCTCGCCGGAGACGCCTTCAAACTTCTCTCCCGAGCGCTCCACGTGCGCCAGGCGGTGGCCATCGGTCGCAACCATGGTGATCGATTCCGGTTTTAGCACCATCAACGCACCATTCAGCGTATAGCGCGACTCCTCGCTGGCAATCGCAAAACCTGTCTTGGCAATCATCGAACGCAGCACTGCTGCGGGAATTTTGATCGCTCCGGCCGATGGAAACACTGGCAGACCTGGGAAATTCGACTTTGCCATCCCAACCATCTTCGTATTGGACCGACCGCAGCGAATGCTGACCCAATGGTTCTCGAGCAGTCGGATAGTGATATCGGCATCGGGCAGCAACTTTACGTAGTCATAAAGTTTGCGCGCCGGAATTGTGCATGCGCCTTCTTTTTTTACCTTGGCATTGCAGGACGTACGTAGACTCAGATCAAGGTCCGTTGCGGTCAGCGACAACCTGTCCCCCGCTGCCTCGAAAAGATAATTGGAGAGAATGGGAATCGTGGTCTTGCGCTCCACCACACCCTGAGTGGCTGTCAGTTCGCGAAGAAGCTCAAATTTGCTGACCGTAATTTCCATGGTCGTTGTCATTGCGGCTATGGCAGGGGCGACTTCCACCGGCATATTGGGTCTCCCGACTCTACTTCTGTTCTCTTCTTATATCAAATGCAAATACAAGAAAACCAGTAGTAACCGTAGGTGGCTCGGAGAAGTGGAAAAGCGGTCAAGGTCCCTGCGGTTCAGTTGCTTTCATGCCAACCCTTCGTGTGAAGAATCGCTCCCCGTCTCACCGGACGCCATCGCAAACTTTGGACCGTTCTTAGATTTCTGTCCTGTCTCCCACAGTTTCCACAACCTGTTGACAATCAGAGGGCAGGAAGAACGGCTTGAAGAGTGGAAAATCCGGTGGAAACCGCCGCCTACGCACCCAATTGCTCGGTTAGTTTATTAAGCAACCTGTTCAAATCTTTGTCGCTCTTGCGGAGCTCTTCAATCTTGTCCACCGAGTGCAAAACCGTTGTATGGTGTTTACCACCGAACTGGCGTCCAATTTCAGGCAACGAAGCCTCTGTGAGGTGCTTGGCGAGGTACATCGCAATTTGCCGCGGATAGACGATGGAACGCGAATTATTCTTCGCTTTAATTTCCACCAGACGCAGGCCGAACTGCTCGGCCACTGCCTTCTGAATGGACTCAATCGTCACCTTGCGGGCCTGCGAATCAATGAAATTCTTCAGTACCTGCTGGGTGTAGGGAAGCGTAATCTCCGCCCCGATCAGCGATGAGTGCGCCACCAACCGGATCAGCGCACCTTCCAGTTCGCGCACGTTCGACCTGATATTCGACGCGATAAACAAGGCCACATCCGTCGGCAACGTTACCCGTTCCTGCTCCGCCTTCTTCTGCAGGATCGCGACTTTCGTCTCCAAGTCGGGCGGCTGAATATCGGCAATCAGACCCCACTCGAAGCGACTGCGCAAACGATCCTCGAATTCCGCCAACTCCTTCGGCGGACGGTCGCTCGCAATCACGATCTGCTTCATCGACTCGTGCAACGCGTTAAACGTGTGGAAGAATTCTTCCTGCGTTCGCTCTTTCTGGGCCAGGAACTGGATGTCGTCCACCAGCAGCACGTCCACTGTCCGGAATTTATCCCGAAAGCTGATCATCTTGTCGTAGCGCAGCGAGTTGATCATCTCGTTGGTGAACTTCTCGCTCGACACGTAGCAGATCGCCGCTTGCGGAGTCCGTCGCTTGATCTCATGCCCGATTGCCTGCATCAGGTGCGTCTTGCCCATGCCAACGCCTCCATACAGGAACAACGGGTTGTAGGCTTTCGAAGGCCGCTCCGCCACCGCCTGGCAGGCGGCGTGTGCGAACTGGTTCCCGCTGCCGATCACGAACGCGTCAAACGTGTAGCGCGGATTCAATTGCGCGGCGCTGTCCCAGTCAAACCGCCCCTGTGCCGGATGCAACCCCGGCGATGCCTGCGGACCCGCACTGGCATTCGGACCGCCGCTCGAACTATGAGCCGAGAGCCCGCCGTTATGGCGGATCGGCGTGTTCGAAGGATCGTCTTCAGCGGTAACAAATTTCACATCCTCGTATCCGAGGCCGAGATTGTCGAGCGCTTCCTGAATCAGATCCGCGTATTTTTCGCCGACGTGACGGAACTCGGCGGTCGGTATGCGTACGAACAGAATTCCATTGCTGGCGTGGCTGTACCGCGTCGGCTTCAACCAGGTGTCGTAGGAGTGCCGGTTAACTTTCTTTTCCAGGGCGTCGAGGATGCGCACCCACGGATTCGGACTGATAGCAGAACCGGAGAGGGACATTGTGTACCAGAACAACTCTTACCAAAGTATTGTTTACCAGAATATCGAATGCGCCGGAATAAAACGCCCGGGAAAACCCAATCTTGAAATTATGAGCTCTTTCGTTTAGGAGCAGTTTTGCAGCACGGGTTGTCGGTTGAAATTTATTACGAGACGAACGGCATACTAGCACAAAAAAATCATCGCGTCGGTGAGTTGCGATAAAAATATTTCGCGCGCGCGATTTATCGAACCGCGATTTCATGGCGCTGTCAAGTGTCGAGAAAATAACTGCCGCGCAAAGTGTGCAACCTAGTGTCCAACTAAGTTTTCCAACTATGAAATCGTCCGGCGTTCGCGCCGCACTGGTGCCGTCTTGTAGTTTCCCGGATACACCACCACCGACCGTCTTCCGCCCTCACCGTCACTCTCGGTGCGCAAATCTTTTTCCTCGCGCAGCGCCAGATGCACGATCCGGCGTTCGCGCGACGACATGGGCCCGAACCGGTACGGCTCGCTTGTCCGCCGCACTTGCTCTGCCGCCACCCGCGCCGCCAGTTGCAACTCGTCGATCCGCATCGCCCGGAAATTCTTGCAATCAAACCAGATCTTTTCGTGCTCGTTGCCCTGCAGGTGCAGCACTTCCGACGCCAGCAGCTCAAAGGACCGCAGCAACTCGCCACCGCGCTCCAGTAGCAGTGCCGAATCCGGCCCAGCAAACTCCACCAGAATTTCCGGATGTTCCCACTCGCGATTCTGTGCAATCGGCGGATCCACCGTGATCCTGAACTTCAGCTTGAAGCCGCCGTTCGAGATTACGGCCTGCAGAAATTCCCCAATCTGTTTAGCAGCAGCAACTTTATCTGTGATCGGCATAAGTAAGGTCTCAGGTCTCAGGTGTCAGGTCTTAGGTCTCAGGTCTCAGGTTTTACTGACGGCTGAAAGCTGACAGCTATTTCTCTTTCTTCCGCGCCCGCTTCTCCATCATCTCGCGCATCTCGCGGCCCAGCGATGTGCGATTCATCACCGACTGCTGCACGATCCCGATCAACTGGCCCGCGGACCAGTACAACCCCAACCCGGCCGGCAGGTTCCAGCTCATGATGCCCAGCATGCCTGGCATCATGATGTTCATCATCTTCTGCTGCGCCGGATCCATGCCCGCCTGCGGTGTCATCCGCTGCATTACCAGCATGGTGATGATGATCGCAATCGGAAGAATGTGCAAAGGATCTGGCGCCGAAAGATCGTGGACCCACATCCACGGCGCATGGCGCAGATCCATCGCCACGTTGAGCATCCGGTAATACGCAAACAGAAACGGCATCTGGATGAGCAGCGGCAGGCATCCGCCCGCCGGATTCACGCCTTCCTTTTTATACAGCGCCGAAATTTCTTCGTTCATCTCGGCTTTTCGCGGATCGCGCAAACTGTACTTTTTGTACTTTTCCTGGATCGATTTGATCTGCGGCGCTACGCGCTGCATCTTCAGCATCGACTTCATCTGCGAAAGCCGCAGCGGCAGCAGCGCCAGGTTGATGACCAGCGTTTGCAGAAGAATCGCCCAGCCCCAGTTGTGGATGTAACCGTACATCCACTTCAACCACAAAAACAGCGGCCGCGCGATGATTCCCAGCCAGCCGAAATCAACCACCGCGCGAAGGTCCGGTTCCGTCCCCGTCATCCCCGGCACCGGGACCGATTCAAGATCCGACAGCGCCTTCGGGCCCACGTACAGCCGGGCATCCGTTGGACCCTTCAGGCTGCCGACAGCCGCCCCCAGCACGTCCACCTTGTCCATCTGCTTGCTGTCACCGCCGCGCGGGATTTCGATGGCGTTGCGCAACGTCACCAGCGCCGCGTTCTTCGGATCCTGCGGCAAGAAAACCGCTGCGAAATACTGATCCGACACTCCCGCCCAGTGGAATGGTCCCTGGAGGGTGTTGCCGCTGCTGATCTTCTTGATCGCCAGCCGTTCGACCTTGTCGTCGTACTGATACATGATTTGCCCACTCGCGTACTGCGGACCGGTTGTATCGCCGCCGAACCCGGCTGGCCACATCGGAAACGCTGTGACCTGCGCACCCTTCACATAGACCGCAGTTTGCACGCCGACCACATAGCTGTTGCGATCGAACTTGAAGCTCTTCTGTACCGACACGTCACCGTCGGAGTAAGCAAACTTCATTTCATCCGGAGCGGGTGCCCCATCCTTCCGCGCACTTTGCGGAAAGGGGGGTGTCACATAGAGCGCCGAGTTGAGCTTGTTGCGCAGGGTTTCGTCATACGACCACAACGTCAGCGGATACCCATACTTCTCAGCCGCCGCGGCATTCACCAGTTCGAGCGGACCGCCTTTGTCGTCGGTGTATTTTTTCAGCACCCACGACTTCACCCGCCCGCCGTGATTGGTGAACACGATGCGGTAAACATCGTTTTCAATCACCGTCTCCGACTCGCTCGCCGCCTGCAGCGGAGCCGATACGGGCGCCTTCGCGGCAGCGCTTGGCGCCGCCGAAGTTTGCGCGGGGAGTTGTGTCGGTGTCTGCGGAGGAATTTGCGCCTGATTCTGCGCCGCCTGCGGACTCTCCCGTTTCGCCGGGGGCTGCGGCCCGTACTTCTTCAAAAGCGGCTGGAAAAGCATGATGACCAGGAACGTCAGCGCAAAGACCACCAGCAGCCTGCGCTCCATCCCGGGTTCTTGCTGAGGATTGTTAAACTCTGCCAATTAGTCGCTCGCAATCAGTCCCGTGTGGCGCGGACACTGTTGTCCGCACTCTTGTCCACGATCTTGGTCTTTCACCACCGGATCCAGCCCTCCCGCCGCCAACGGATGACACCGCAACACTCGCCACGCCGCCATCATTCCGCCGCGCAACGCACCATACCGCTCTACTGCTTCCATGGCATATTCCGAACACGTCGGGACGTAGCGGCACGACGGCGGAAACGCTGGTGAAATCCACCGCTTGTAGAGTCGCAACAGTCCAAGCGCGAGAGACTTCATTTCTCCACCGCCAGCTTTTTCGCGATCACATCCAATGCCCGCCCCACTTCTTCGAGCAGCGCCGAGAATTCCATCGTTAACACCGACTTCTTCGGATTGATTACCACATCAACCGCGCCCTGCAGCACTGAACGCCGCTGCCGAACTGCTTCGCGCAGCCGCCGCTTGATCCGGTTCCGCTCCACTGCGCCGCCCAGCACGCGGCCCACCGTGAACCCGACACGCGCGCTTTTTTCCGGCAATGCGGCCTGCGGCGAAGCGCCTCCCGTATGCCGCAAATAAAACACGGTCATGTGCGAGGAGAAGTGCCGCCGTCCCTGCTTGTACACGCGATCGAAGTCGGAGTGTTTCAGCAACCGCGCCGTGCGCGGAAAGGCCGCCCCCGCTTTCGCCGCGGGCTGCTCTAGACTCCGCTCCGGAGCGTCGGCGGTCATAAGCTCGAAATCCAGCTCACAATCCTGCACAATAATTAGTAATAACGTCGGCCTTTGCTGCCCGTTGAGGGGAAGACTACTCGCGGAAACCCGGCTTCACTGATACGCGCTTGCGCCCTTTGGCCCGGCGGCGCGACAGCACTGCGGCCCCGCTCTTCGTCTTCATGCGAGTCCGGAACCCGTGCTTCTTCGAGCGCTTGCGCCGGTTGGGTTGAAATGTACGTTTCGGCATCGAAAATCACTGCTCCTGAATGAATCAGCTTACTTGAGGCAAACGGTAAGTATAAATGACGCGCGCCGGATGCAGCAAACGGGACTCCATGACTCCACTGCTGGACAACCTTGTCCCGCCACCCTGAACTTCTGGCTATACTCGATTGATGAAGATGACCGGGTTTCCTGTATCTACCACGGATTGGGCTCAGCTGGTGCCTTCCGAACATCCCGGGGAGAGCGGCATAGCCTTCTGGCGCACTCAAAACTTCGGCGAGATTCGTGTACGGATGGTGGAATACTCGCCGGGCTATTCGGCCGATCATTGGTGTTCCAAAGGACACGTGCTCCTCTGTGTCGAAGGCGAACTCGAAACCACCCTCTCCGATGGCAGGACTTTCACTCTGACCCCAGGCAAGAGCTATCAAGTTGCGGACGGCGAATCCTCTCATCGGTCCTCAACCAAGACGGGAGCCAAACTTTTCATAGTTGACTAACCTGATGACTGATCACTATTCAACAACCATTTTTCACTGGCTGTCATGAATCTCGACGACACCATCGTCGCCATAGCCACCCCGCCCGGTCGCGGCGGCATAGGCGTCGTTCGCCTAGCCGGCCCCGAAGCGCGTGCAATTGCCACACCCATGCTCCGCCTAAGTCGGGAGCTAGAACCGGGACGAGCCATCCACTGCGATCTAATCGAACCGTGTGGCGCGGGCGCCCCCGCCCGCGAAACTGCCGCCGCCACAACTCACGTGTGGACGGACGCCCCCGGCCGGCCCGCGGAGGGAGGTTCCGCACCTGTCAGCACCACCCCAGCTCACGGCCGCATCGACGAGGTCGTCGTCACCTACTTCGTCAAGCCCCACTCCTACACCACCGACGACATCGTCGAAATCTCCGCCCACGGCTCGCCCGTAGTTCTCCGCCACATCGTCGAACTTTCTCTGGCCGGCGGCGCCCGTCTAGCCGAGCCCGGAGAATTCACCATGCGCGCCTTTCTCAACGGACGCCTAGACCTGACTCAAGCCGAGGCCGTCCGCGACCTGATCGACTCGCAGACCTTATTCCAAGTAAAGGTCGCCGCCCAGCAACTAGACGGCGCGCTCTCCAATCGCCTGAAGCCCATCAAGCAAAAATTAGTCGACCTGATCGCCCTGCTCGAGGCCGGCATCGACTTCGCTGAAGACGATGTTTCCATCGCGCAGGACGCCACCATCCTGGATCGCATCGCTCAAGTCAAAACTCCGCTCATGCAACTAGCCGCCACCTTTACTTACGGCAAGATCGTCCACCAGGGACTGACCCTAGCTATCGTAGGCCGCCCCAACGTAGGCAAGTCGAGCCTTTTTAATCGCCTGGTCGAGCGCGAACGCGCCATTGTTACTGCCCAGCCCGGCACCACCCGCGATCTGGTTAGCGAAACCGTAGCCATCGATGGAATTCCTGTAGAACTGGTGGACACCGCCGGCATCCGCCGTGCTCTGGACGAAGCCGAAAACATCGGCATCAGGAAATCAATGGAGGCGCTGGCCGACGCCGACTTAGTCCTCGTAGTAATCGATAAGACCCAGCCTGTCACGGAAGAAGACCAGGAGTTACTGCGCCAGGTAGAAGGCCGCGCAGCGATCGTTGTAGAAAACAAATCTGACCTGCTGGGCTCGGGCGGGGACTGGCGCATCGCCCATCCGCGCGGGGCAGAGCCCGGCAGGCTTTCGCCGCAGGCAATTACCGAACCATGTTGTGCAGAACCATGTCGTGCTGAATCATGGGGCGCGGACACTCCTGTTCGCGAAGCCCCACAGGCGCATCGGGCGATCACCCGCATCCCCACCTCCGCTCTAACCGGCGAAGGCATTCCCGCCCTGCGCGCTGCCATCCTCGAACAGGTTGCCGGAGACTCCGCCACCCAACTGGAAACCGGCTTCCTGACCAGCGTGCGCCATCAGAGATTAGTCAACGAGGCGCTAACCGCGCTCGACGCCGCGACCAACGCCGTTGCTGCCCACGTACCCCACGAGATGCTCCTAATCGATCTCTACGGAGCCCTGCGCCCCCTCGACGAAATCACCGGCGCCACCACCACCGACGACATCCTCAACCTGATCTTCGGTACCTTCTGCATCGGCAAATAATGTCCTTTGGGCTGTCATGGGCAACTGGTGGGTTTGTTGGCAAGAACACAAAAACGAAAGCGCCTCAGACTCCATTTAGAGTCGTGAGACGCCCGTCGAACAGCCCTCCCCCGAAGTCTGCTCACAACCACCCTAACCTCTTGGTCGACGCATGGGAATGGCTCGGATGGGCTATGGTAGAAGGTTTAAGCCCAAAACGAGGTCTAAGCGCAAACGCGGCTCAGGGAGACGGTTTGCTCCCAAGCCCCGACCGGCGATATATTTACGGGTGCGTCTGGATTGATTTTCTTATGCTCACCGATTTCACCGCCACCGACCGCTGGAGCAAGAAGCAAGTACACTGCCTCTACCAGGCGCTGATGGTGGCCATTGCCACCCGCCACGCCGATGCAGTGGACATCAAATTCCTGGTGGACGGGCGCCCGGTCTGGGTTGCCCTGCCGCATCCGGCCTGGGTTGAATACAGGAAGCGCACCGGGAAGCTGATCACGGACTCCCTGGCGAAGGAAATCGCCGGCCATTTTCTGAAAACGGCGCTGGAGTCAGGTGAGGGCTTAGGTCGCGAGATGTACTCTCTGACCATCGACGAGACACTCAAGCACCTGGAAGGTGTCGTGGCGGAGGTTGAACACCCGGTCGCGGCCGCCCGCTAGCTGGAAAGAACCCTCGAAATGAGGGACAATTTAATCCAGTCCTTATTAGCGGGAGCAGGATCTCTGAAGTCGCCTCGCCTTTCTGCCCGCGGATGCCATTTTCAATGGCGGTATAGGATCGCGCGGCTTGCTGTCTTGAGGAGAGTATTTGAATGTCCAGCCTAACCTCCGATATGGAACCCATTACCGACAAGAAGATCGACAAGAAGGTCGAACCGAAGCATAAGCGGTTGAGCGCCTGGGTGGAAGAAGTTGCCCAGCTCTGCCATCCCGATCGAGTGCACTGGTGCGATGGCTCGCAGCAGGAATATCAGGCGATGCTGCGACTGATGGTAATGACGGGCACTGCCGTCCAGCTTGCCGAGGACAAGCGGCCGAACAGTATTCTGGTGCGATCCAGTGCGGGCGACGTGGCTCGCGTCGAAGACCGCACTTTCATTTGTTCGCGAACCCTGGAGGATGCTGGTCCCACCAACAACTGGTCAGATCCGGCGAAGATGAAGCAGAAGCTGCAAGGTTTATTCGCGGGCGCGATGACGGGACGGACTATGTATGTCATCCCGTACAGCATGGGACCGATCGGCTCGCCGATTGCGAATATCGGCGTCGAGATCACCGACTCCGCTTACGTTGTGGCCAGCATGCACATCATGGCGCGGGTTGGCACTCGCGTACTCGAGGCTCTAGGAAGCGATGGTCACTTTGTCCGAGGCCTGCACTCGGTCGGCGCTCCATTGGCTGCGAACGAGGCGGATTCGACCTGGCCAAACAATGCGCAGGAAAAATACATTTGCCATTTCCCGGAGACGCGCGAGGTGTGGTCCTTCGGTTCCGGCTATGGCGGTAACGCGCTGCTGGGCAAAAAGTGTCACGCGCTGCGCATTGCTTCGGTGCAAGCCCGTGACGAAGGGTGGATGGCGGAGCACATGCTCATCCTCAAGATGATCAACCCCAAGGGACAGGTCAAGTACATAACGGGCGCGTTCCCGTCGGCCTGCGGCAAGACCAATCTGGCGATGTTGATCCCCACCATACCGGGGTGGAAAGTTGAAGCCATCGGCGACGACATCGCCTGGATGAAGTTCGGCAGCGATGGCCGACTCTATGCCATCAACCCGGAGTACGGATTCTTCGGCGTGGCTCCGGGAACGAGCATGAAGTCGAATCCGAATGCCATGCTCACCGCGACGAAGAATTCCATCTTCACCAATTGCGCGATGACACCCGACGGCGACATATGGTGGGAGGGGATGACGAGCGAAAAGCCCGCCGAATTGATCGACTGGTTGCGTCGGTCGTGGACTCCGGCTTCTCCCCGCAAGGCAGCGCATCCCAATTCCCGCTTCACGGTTCCAGCAAGCCAGTGCCCGGTGATTGCCCCGGAGTGGGAAGACCCCAAGGGTGTGCCGATCGACGCCATCCTTTTCGGTGGCCGCCGAGCTGGCGTTGTCCCGCTGGTGACCGAGTCCTTCAGTTGGCAGCACGGGACGTTTCTGGGCGCGATCGTGAGCAGCGAAACAACCGCGGCCGCCGCCGGCAAAGTCGGCGAACTTCGCCGTGACCCGATGGCCATGCTCCCCTTCTGCGGCTACAACATGGGCGATTACTTCGCCCACTTTCTCAAGATCGGCAAAAGGCCGGGCGCAAAGCTGCCCAAGATCTTTTACGTTAACTGGTTCCGCACGGACGACAAGGGCAAGTTTCTGTGGCCCGGATATGGTGAGAACAGCCGAGTGTTGAAATGGATCTTCGAGCGCTGCGATGGCAAAGTGCATGCTGTGGATACACCGATAGGCAGGCTTCCGGAGCCTACGGATCTGGATACCAACGGACTTGACCTTTCTGCGGCTGACATCGCCAAGTTGCTGAGCGTGGACTTGGAGGGCTGGCATGCCGAAATACCATTGATCCGGGAGTACTTCGCGCGGTTCGGCAGCCGTCTTCCGGAGGGCTTGAACCGGGAAGTCACGGAGCTGGAGGACCGGCTCTGGAAAGCAAAGAAGTAGATCGCACCACCAAGCAGCGGTCGTTTTCTGCGCTTCAATCAAGGGCTGTGCTTAAATCTAAGGAATGTTCGCCCGGAGAGTCCGCGTGGAATACCAGCATGAAGGGCAGCTTCACCCCTGTCCGTTGAAATGGCTCGACAATTTCAGCATGCGCAACTTCACGAACGCATCCGTTTTTGACGACACGCTGCCCGTGGCGGACGGGTGCCTGGAAATTGGAACGCATGTCCCGCTCGATCAATTGCGGGACGCGATGGAAGACTGGTTTCGCCGCAAGAGCTACCTGCCGAAAGACGCGACACTGGTGGTGACCCAGAGCTAGAGACTAGGCCGAGCTGCAATCGGCTTGGACAGCCAGGCGGCTGTCCCTACGCAAGCTCCCTACGCAGGCTTGGACGGGCGAGGGCGGCCCCCTCTCCACTGTCTGACTCTGGCTTCACGGTGCTAGGTTGCGCTGCCCAGACTGGAGGTTCTTTCCATCTTGAGCAGGCGGGCAAATAATCGGACGATCATGCCATCGAAACGGGTGCCGCTCATTTTCCCTAGTTCCGCAAGCGCTTGCTCGTCGGTCTTGGGGGGAGCGAAAGAGCGATCGGTCGTCATGTTCACGTAGGCGTCAGCGACGGCGACGATGCGGCCATACAGCGGTATATCCTCGCCCTTCAGTCCGCGAGGATAGCCGCTGCCGTCGAAGGCCTCGTGATGGGATTCGATGGCCAGGGCCACGCGCTCGATTTCAGGAATCGCCCGCAACACCTCGCCCCCCACTAGCGGGTGGGTTTTCATCACCGACATTTCATCTTCCATAAGCGCCCCCGGCTTGTTCAGGATTCGATCGGGGACGAACAGCTTGCCCACGTCATGCACCCGGCCCGCGAAGATGATGTCTTCCACCTCCTGCGAGGGGAGGTTAAGTCCGCGCGCGATGATCCCGGCATAGTGCCCGCACTGCTCGCCATGTCCCGCCGCGTTGTGCTCCCTGAGTTCGGCCGCACGCGACAAGGCTTCGACAGCCTCCTTCATCGCCCTTTGATCCGTAACGTCCTCACCGCCGCACAGCTTGCGGAGCGTGGCGACCAGTTCTTCAAGGTGCTCGGGCCCGTTATGCTCGCGCTGAAGAAATCCTTCAATGTAACCGGAGACAAGCTGTCGCTGCACCGCGGAACCTTCGCCGAACGCATCGGAAGTGGAAACCTGGTTACCTCCCGCATGCTTGGCCACGTACATGCCGGCATCGGCCACGCGAATCAGGTCCTCCATGGAAAACCCGTGAACGGGGAAACTGGCGACGCCGAAACTGCCGGTGATATGGTGCTCTTCGAGCATCGGGTCGGTGGCCAGCCACAGCCGCAATCTCTCCGCCAGCACCTGCGCCTGCTCGATGCCGGTCTCGGGCATAAGAATGATGAATTCGTCTCCGCCGTAGCGGGCCACTACGTTCGACTGGCGGCACTTCTGTTCGAGCAACCGACCGACGCGAGCCAGCACCAGATCCCCTTCCAGATGACCGAGTGAATCATTGACTTCTTTAAATTTATCCAAATCTACCAACACCACCGAGAACGGCCGGCCGGAACGCGATGCGCGCTTCCACTCCGAGGTCAGCGCCTCCCAGAAAAAGCGTCTCGTCTTGATGCCGGTCAAACCATCGGTGATCGATTGCTGCTGCAGCTTCTGGAAGACGAAGGAGTTGTGTAGCGCCGTCGCCAGGAGATCGGCCAGGGTATTCAGGATCAGAACATCCTGGGGCGCGAAAGCATTCTCGTCCCGGCTCTCCACATTGAGCACGCCGAGCAGTGTCTCGCCGTAACTGATCGGCAGGCAGAGCACCGCCCGCGATTCCGGCAGCACGCCGGCGAGCTGTCCTGGGCCGGCGTTTTGCACGAGTGCGCTCACTCCGGTGCGCGCGACCTTGCCCAGAACTCCACTACCCACGGCGATCCTTCGGCCCAGGGTTTGCGATGCCGTTCCCGCCTCAGCTTTGATCTCGATGTCCTTGGTGGCGTAGTCCATGATGCCGATGCCGATGTGATCGTAGCGGAAATTCTTCTGGATCTCGCGCACGATGTTGGCCATCATCTGCTCGGCGTCTTCGCTCGAGATCGCCATTTTCGAAATGTTGTTAAGAAACGCGAGATGGCGGGCGCGGCGCTGCTCCTCGGTAAACAGGCGCGCATTTTCGATTGCCACCCCCAGTTGACCGGCAGCGGTTTGCATGACCTCGAGATCTCTCGCCTGGAACTGCATTTCCCGCTCCGTACTCAGCGCCGCCATGACGCCCACCGGTTTGCCGCCTAGAAAAATAGGCACGCCGCAGAACGACCGGGCCGGCCGCGGAGGCACGAAATCGACTCCCAGTTGGGGGCGCATTTTTTCAAGATCGGACTCAATCAGCAGCGGCTCACCCGTTCTGATGATGTGCTCGGTAAATCCATTGCCGACCTTGCGCGAGCGTTTGGGAAGAATAATGCCGCCCTCGATCTCGAGCTCGAAGTGAATCTCGTCTTCTTCCTGAAACGCGATGTAGAAAGTGCTGGTATCGAAAATCTGGCCCAGCTCGACCTGCACCGTGCGCAGCACCTCGTCCTGGTTGAGATGAGAACTGATGGCCTGCCCAATCTCGGTAAGCAGTTCGTATTCCTTGGTTCGCCGCTGCGCTTCGTGCATCACGACGTAGTTTTCCAGGGTGAGCGCGATCTGCAGTGCCAGGCCGATCAGCAGCCGCAGATTCGAAGAGCCGAACATCCGCCGTTCCGCGTGTGGAAAAAGGAGGACGCCGAAGTTGTGCTCCCGTGTCTGCAGGCTCACAGCCATCAGGTCGGCGATTCCCTCCGCCAGCAGAGTCTGCTTGCAGGCCTCGAACTTTCCTCCGGAAAGCGCCGGCAAAGGTTCTCCCAGTTCGGCGAGATTTCTGAAGGTGACTACTCCGCCACGCCTGTAGGCGAGCTCGGCGATGTAATCCCCGGCCTGTGTCTTTTGCAACTTTTCTAGAAACTCCGCGGAAAAGCCTTTTTGTACCGAGGGCACGGTGCCGCGCCACTGCTGGGAAACAAAGAAGACGGCGCGGCGAGAAGGCAAGGGCGCCACTAACCTCTCCACAAAAGCCTGCAAGCTGGGCACCAGGTCGGATACTAATAGCAAGCGGCGCGGATCGACGCCCAGGGTTGAGAATGCCAAGGCATTCTCCTGGACTGCATTGCGCTCGTTTTCAAACAGCACCATCACCATCGCGATGGCCAGCAACATCTGCGGGATCGGCCCGAGGAAACCTCCCAGATGACCCCCAACATCGAAGAAAGGTTGACGGAGCTGTCCGACGCCCATGAGCGCGGCCCAGAGTGCCAGCGAAAACGCCAGCGTCCAGAACGCCACCGAATTCCTGCGAAAGGCGTAACGGTAAAAATGGAACGAGCAATAGAGCAGGATCGCCGCCAGCCCCACTTCCAGCCGCAGATAGACTGGCACCGGAGTCGCGTTCTCGCTGGATACCCCGTCCGCGATGTGCGCTAGCAAGCTCACATACGCCAGCAGGACTCCGGTCACCGCCAGGGCAACGTCATACCACTTCAACTGGAAGGACTCTTTCATCAGGCGAGTCGAGATAAAGATGCAGATCGCCATGCCCACCAGCAGCAGCGAGCTCAGAAAAAACAGTAACGCGGAAGGGCCGTGATAATACTCCACGGCCTTTAGCGCGTAGTGCAGCGTGTATGCCGCCCATGCCAGTTGCCACGCGCGAAAATAGCTGTGACGGTTTTGCTCGTGCAGGTAGGTGAAGACCAGAAACACAAGCAGGGCCACGGCTCCGGGAATCAACACCAGACCTGTGGCAACGCTATACATAAATTGACGCTTCCTTAATCACTGGTAATTATGGCCCGGATGGAACTCTGATCGGCCTAATCCTGCCATACCAGACAGATCGAAACAACAGGTGTCTTCCGGCAAGTTCCGCCCTGGGCACGGCGTTTTCAAAAGTATCTGCTTATCAGATGCGGTGCGGCTACAGCGGTTTTCTTCTAGAGAGTTACCTTCGTAACCCGGTGGTAACCAGTCGGATTTCCGTAGAGACGCGGCTTGTGCGTCTCGGCAGTGCCTCGCTGCCGGAGACGGGGCAAGCCCAGATAATCGAGGAATTAGTAAAGCGGATGGCAGTGCAACGGAATGCGTAGGCAGCCTAGTGGTGCAGAGCCGTTTCTGCTAGGCTGCCCGGCGAGGGTGTGTTTGTTCTTCTTCTTTATGCTCTTTGTGCTTTGCACGTATTCCAGCAACGACCATCAGAGCACAAGCTGTGCCGAACAAAGCCCAAATGACAACGGCAGGCATATTCCACTCCTTACTTCGATTCTAGCCAAACCCCCAACCAGACGCCAAGTGCGCCACCAACCAGTACTGCCGTTAGCACCACACTCTCCTTACGGTTGAGATGCATTCCGTACTGAACGAATGTGTCCAGCGGAGCAAAAACCAACAGGAGAATCCCGATCTCTCGAATCGATTCTCCCCACAATTCAGATCTTGGACGCGGCAATGTCTTGTGCTCAAGTAACGCCCGTAACGTTACTAAAGCTAGCTGAGCTTTGTAAACACTATTCTCGCCGTTCAAGTTGAGCTAATACCGGATCCAGAATGGCTAGAGCGCAAAACTCAATCCCGCTATACTCAGAAGTTATGCTTCGTGTTCGATTCGCACCGTCTCCCACTGGTTTTCTGCACGTTGGCAGTGCCCGCACCTTCATCTTCAACTGGCTCTATGCCCGCCACAACGGAGGAACGATGGTTCTGCGTCTCGATGATACCGATGTCGAGCGCAATACCGACGCGTCCGTCAACTCCATTTTCGACGGTCTGCGCTGGCTCGACCTCGGCTGGGACGAGGAATACAAACAGTCCGAACGGCTGGCCCTGCATCGCCAGATCGCCGACGCCATCTTTCATAAAGGCTTGGCGTATCGCGACTTTACCCCCGCCCACACCGGCGAAAGCGACAAGTCCGGCGCGAGTCAAACCTGGCTCTTTAACCCAGGGATGCGCGAACTTTCCCTCGCCGAGAGCGACCGTCGCGCCGCGGCGGGAGAATCCTTTGCCCTTCGCTTCCGGGTTCCGCGCGGCACCGGCGAGCAAGTACACTTCAATGACGCGGTCTACGGCGAGCAAATTAAGTCCGCCGACGACATCGAAGACTTCGCGCTCCTTCGTTCCGACGGCATGCCCACCTACCACCTCGCCTCTTGTGCCGACGACATCGACCTGCGTATCAGCCACATTATCCGCGGCCAGGACCATCTCTCGAACACTTACAAGCACGCGCTGATTTTCGAAGGCGCCGGAGCGAAGCCCCCGCAGTTTGCGCATCTTCCGTTACTCGTCGCGCCTGACGGATCGAAGCTCTCCAAGCGCCGGCACGGTGCGGTGGTCAGCGTCACCACTTATCGCGACGCCGGATTTCTTCCGGAGGCCTTCATCAACTTTCTATGCCTGCTGGGCTGGTCGCCAAAAGACGATCGCGAAAATATGACCCGCCAGGAACTCATCGACGCTTTCTCCCTTGAAGGCATCAATCGTGCTAACGCTGTGGTGAATTTCAAGGAGCCCGCTTTGACGCCGGACGAAGCCTTCGACCCCAAATCCGTTTGGCTGAACGCGGAACATATCCGTGGGCTTTCGATCGACGACCTCAGCGCGCGCCTGCTACCCGTTGTGCATGGCGCCGGATTCCCAATCGCGCCGGAGAAGATGCACGCCATCACTCCGCTCATTCGCGAGCGTATCAAACTCTTGCGCGACGTCCTTACTGCCGCTGACTTTTTCTTGGTGGACCAGCTCCCGCCCTACGACGTGGCCGAACTCATCCCGCAGAAGGGCGACGCGGCCATGGCGCTCAAAGTTCTGACCCGCGCTCGAGAAGTCCTGGCGCAGGTTGAGTTCAAACACGATCCGCTGGACCAAGCTCTGCGCGCGGCCGCGCAAGAGATCGGGCTCAAAGCGGGACAGATGTTTCAGCCGATCCGAGTTGCGGTGTGCGGGCGCAAGAATGCCCCGCCGCTGTTTGAGACGCTCCAGGTTCTGGGACAGGAAACTACGTTGGCACGCATCGATCAGGCGATTGAGAAGCTGCAGAGTCGCGCGCCGTCCTAGTGTCGTGGATTTCGAAGCGGTTTTGTCCACGAAACACATAAGTTCGCGAGCGCTGCAGCCACATCACGCCGCCCGCCAAGAGCAGAACCCCAACGAGCAGCACCGCAATCCGACGCAAAAAGTCGTCATGTCCTGGAGCAATCTTGGCGATGAGCGCGCCGAGCAGCAGCCCCATGAGCAGGCCGCCGATGTGCGCCGCGTTATCGGTTCGAGCAAGGACTGCCCCAAAGAACAGGTTGTATCCGACAAATACCACTACACTTCGAAGGGTTCCGCTGAGCGCGGCGCGCGGCAACGAAAACTCGCCGAGATAAAAGGAGGCGATCAAAGCTCCGGCAATGCCAAAGATGGCGCCAGACGCGCCGACGCTGGGGACGGGGTTGGAAGCATGCCAGATCAGGCTAGCGAGGCTCGCCGCTACTCCGCTAATCAGATATACCGCGGCAAAAGTCCAATGGCCGTAGATCGATTCGGCGAGCCTGCCGAGGTCCCACAGGCACCACATGTTGAACGCGATGTGCAGCAGGCCGCCATGAATAAAGACAGAAGTCAGCAGCCGGTACCACTGGCCATTGATGGTATAGGGTCCGTAGTTTGCACCCCAGTTCACGAAATCCTGCCCGCCTGGGCCCGCCAGCGCCATGGCGACGAACACCGCAACATTGATGCCGAAAATGGCCTGCGTGACCGCCATCGAACCAGATTGTTGCCGGGTCCATGGGGCAGGTTCGACTCGCTGGATGGGGGAATCCTCACCGCGCTGCGCAGCTTCATGCTGCACGCACCACTGGCAAAGCTTCCTGCCGAAGCTGAGGGCTGGAAGCTGACGACCGCATTGAACACAATTTGCCATGAAAATCGAAGCCGACGCCTGCCTGGGGTAATTGCAGGAAGGCCGCGATGCCTCTCGACGCAGATTATCACGCGGATTCCTCGTCCGCTTGGAGAGCCTCATCAGGCGCGGGCATCATCGAGGTCTTCCCATATAAAATACAAAGAGTATGAACGCTGCGAATGCATCTCTGTCTAACGAAGCCAGCGGGAGCTCACCTTCCGAGCCTCGCCCCTCGAACTTTATCCGCGACGCCATTATTGACGACTTGAAAACGAAGAAGTACGGTGACGCCGTCATCCAGACCCGCTTCCCTCCCGAGCCCAACGGCTACCTGCACATCGGCCATGCCAAGTCCATATGCCTCAATTTCGGCCTAGCCGACGAGTTTGGCGGCAAGACCAACCTGCGCTTCGACGACACCAATCCCGAAAAAGAAGAGCAGGAGTATGTGGACTCTATCCTGAAGGACGTCCGCTGGCTGGGCTTCGAGTGGGACGGTCTCTACTATGCTTCCGACTACTTCGACCAGCTCTATGAGTGGGCGGTCAAGCTCATCAACGAAGGTAAAGCATACGTTGACGACTTAAGCGCAGAAGAGATTCGCAAGTATCGCGGCACGCTCACCGAGCCCGGCAAAGAAAGTCCGCATCGCAACCGCGGGGTGAAAGAGAACCTCGATCTGTTTGAGCGCATGCGCAAGGGCGACTTCACTGACGGGACGCGCGTGCTGCGCGCCAGGATCGACATGGCGTCGCCGAACCTGAATTTGCGCGACCCAATCATGTACCGCATCCTGCGCGCCGAGCATCACCGCACCGGCGGCAAGTGGTGCATCTATCCCATGTACGACTACGCGCACGGTCAGTCGGATTCCATCGAACACGTGACCCACTCTATTTGCACGCTGGAATTTGAAGATCATCGCCCGCTTTACAACTGGTTCATCCAGCAACTCGGCATTTTCCCGTCGCAACAGATGGAGTTCGATCGCCTGAGCCTTACCTACACGCTGCTCAGCAAGCGTAAGCTGCTTACTCTGGTGCAAGAAAAACGCGTCACCGGTTGGGACGATCCACGGATGCCCACGCTCTCCGGCATCCGGCGGCGCGGCTACACACCGGAGGCGATCCGCAATTTCTGTGCGGCCATCGGGGTCTCGAAGACCAATGGCACGCTGGAACTTGCAATGCTCGAACACTTCGTCCGCGAAGACCTGAACAAGCGCGCACCGCGTGTGATGGCCGTGCTGCGGCCATTGAAGGTGGTGATTGATAACTACCCGGAAGGTCAGGTTGAGGAAGTTGATGCGGTCAATAATCCCGAGGACGAAAGCGCCGGGAAGCGCAAAGTGCCATTTTCGAAGGTGCTCTACATCGAGCAGGACGATTTCCGGGAAGACCCACCCAAGCAGTATTACCGCCTGTCGCCTGGGCGCGAGGTGCGACTGCGTTACGGCTACTTCATTACGGCGAAGGCGGTGGTGAAGAACGGCAGGGGAGAAGTGGTGGAGGTGCATTGTATGTATGACCCGGCCACGCGCGGCGGCAATGCTCCGGATGGACGCAAGGTAAAGTCGACCATCCACTGGGTCTCAGCCGAGCATGCTCTGGACGCCGAGGTGCGTATCTACGACAAACTCTTCACCAAGGAAGACCCGAATCAGGTGGAAGAAGGCCAGGAGTTCACTGCGAACTTAGATCCGAACTCGCTGGAGGTGATCGCCCAGGCCAAGTTGGAGCCATCGTTGGCAAATGCGCCGATCGGCGGCCGCTATCAGTTCGAACGCCTTGGGTATTTTTGTGTGGACCCGGATTCAAAGCCCGGACAGTTGGTGGTCAACCGCACTGTGGCCCTGAAAGATACCTGGGCGAAAGTCGAGAAGAAGATCGAGAAGAAGTCGGGATCGTAAAGTATTTTTGGCAGAGACGCGGCTTTAACGAGCGGGAGTCGACTTCGCGCTGGTCGGACCCCAGCGCGCCAGTTCATAAGCTTCGCGCAGCGCTTCGATGGGCACGAAGCTTGGGAAGCCACGCATTATGCGTGCGGGCTTGGCGGAATAACTGGTCTAGGGCATTGCTGGAGATATTAGTCAGCTGCGCGGAGAGTTGTGTGCTTGGAATTTCCATCGCTTCCCGATCTTCTCACTGGGCGTGAACGGTAAGGCCGCCCGGGCCCAGCCAGTAAACTCCATCCCGCTGGCAGAACAACTGGGAGTATTCAGCCACGAGTCCGGCGCCGACCACCTTTTCGTCCAGCATGATCTCGCCGTCCTTCAAGGTGCCGCTCTGTATGGTGCAGTAGTTGCTGATCGCCTGCGGGGTGTACCAAGTATCGATTGTGCCAGAAAACGAGTAACTGGTTTTTGCTCCGGGGTACTTATAGAGAAGGGTGAACTCGCCCTCGACATAGGCAAAACCGTTACCCAGAAATCCGCCAGGGCCGGACGGATATCCACAGCACAGCTCGAAGTCGTAAACGAAGGTGCCGTTCAGCGGGTTCGGCTCTACTTGCAGCCCGACCACGCTGCCCTCGCTCAACGATTGGCCCAAAGCCACTCCGAGCAATAGAAAGAAAGCAAAAAAGATAGCGACTAACTTACTCTTGCACATGCCTTGTTCCTCCTGAAGTTGGGATCACGAAAGTTATGGCGCGCAGGAACACCGAGTGCCGGTGAAGTTTAAGTTTCTGAGTGACAGCATCCACGGCCGGGTTGCCTGTCGGCATCACCAAAATGCCGTTATAGCGATTGACAAATGTGGTAAGGCTATAAGGTGGCGCGCTGCGAAACGACCTGGCCGCCGAGGCACTCAGGCAGGATGGAATGACCGATTCAATCGCCACTACGGTCCCACCCACCAGGTCCGCGAGCAAAGTAATTTTGGTTTGCGTGTTCTGGTCGCTGACTTCGGCCGCCTGCAGTACCAACGTCTGATCGGCCTGATAGGCGCTGACCGCTGCCTGCAACTGCGAGCACACGCCCGGAGCTGCCAGCGAAGAGGCCATGGCATAGTCGCCGGCCAGCGTCTTGATGACCACAGCGTCGGTATTAATCTTCGCTGTTAAGGCGCTGTTCACCGGCTGGCCGTTGGCCACGGCGACGATTTGCAGAATGTTGATCAACGCAGGCGCCGCCGCTGCCAGAATCGAATCGAGAGTCGACACCCAAGCGGTCGAACACGCGGTGCAGAACATGGCAAGTGACAGCACAACGGCAAGGATTGTCTTCATAGATGGTTTTTCCTCTGCTTGTTCTTAGACATTGAGTTACTCACTTCGAGTTGACACCGGCATACGGCGAAGGCAGCCAGTGCGCGACAATGACGGCCAGCGGCGCAAAGATCGACGCTGCAGTGGCATGGTTCATCCAAAATGTGGCAATCACCGGCGTGGCGGTGTTCGCCAATGTGGTAAGCAGTAGAACGACAGTGGGCAGATACACAGCGTACTTCTTCAAGATAGTATCTCCTTGTAACATGGTTACACTTGTGACGATTAAGATAATGCGGTGAAAATCAGTCAAGCTCTAATGCCGGATTCATAGGCTGCCCATGGCGAACGCTTCGTCAGCGCTTCCCGGCGTGATAACGATTCGTCTTGTGCCAGGCCGACGTGGACCCATCCGTACTCCAGAATGAGTTGATCGTATTCGATATCAGACTTGAGGATGGCTAGTGCCACTTCGCATGGAGTTCCGAACTCGGGGCAAACGAAGTCGCAGGCCAATCCGAAGCAGTGAGCGCTAGTCGCTACGCCGCCCACCGCCTTGTTAACTTGCGGCGACCGATAGCCGCTGTGCACGACGATCGGATCCTCCCCAAGCAGCGTTCTAATTCCCTCCATGGTCGTCGCCACCAGGCCGAGGTTTGTAACAACAATCGGGGCGGGGGTGTTATCCAATCCGAGGCGCGCGGCCGTTTCTGAGAAAGACAATTCCTCCAACGTGAAATGCTCTGAGATTTGCATTGGATGTTCAGTTGAGTCCCAGGTTCACCGCAAACATATCGCCGCGCTGCGTCTGTACGCCACGATCCGACCAGGTAACGCCCCCAGAGCAACTGGCTGGGTTAAACGAGTTCACCGACCCGCTGCCGTTGTCCGAAGGACTGTCGCAGACCGTATCGCCTTGGGCCGCTGCCGTGCCGAGAGTGGTGGCCGTCCCCAGACCGCTGGGCATCCCGGCAAGCTGGAAGGTAGTTACGCTGCCGCAGTTTGTGCCCGGACAATCCGTTCCGACTGTGCCCGTAACCGCGAACGTGCCATTCCCATTGCCGCCCGTCCAGGTAAATCCCGAGAGGGTTACGAGCGCTCCGACGTTCAACGTGACGCCGGATACAGTGAAGGTTCCAGTCGTTCCGGATTCGGTGGCCGCCATAACTGCCAGAGCGGTTTTCGACGGCGGATTCGTCCCGGCAAAGCACGAGCCTTTTGTATTCTCCGTCCACGTCCCCGATACAAGCACGTACTGCAGGCACGCCGGCTGATTGTTGGTGAGCGATGAGTTCGCCCCGCTGGTTCCCGAGTTGAGCGCCTGAAACACGTCGTCCACGCCGCCCGCGCCCGTGGTATTTTCCAGCGGGTCGATGGTGTTCCCGGCCACGTAACTGTTCGACGCCGCCCACGGATAGCCGCAGAGACTTGTGGGGTTGGCTGGAACGGAGGTTAAGGCCAGAGTCTGGTAATAAGTTCCGCTCGACCACACCGCTGGCGCGCTTCCCGTCGTCGATCCCAGCAGGCAGCCCCAATCGCTCGACCAGAACAGCCAATTCCCGTCCTGCGACCACTCGCTGATCTGGAATTGCGTGGAGAAGGTTACGCTAGCGCCGGTCGCGAAGGTGTGCGTGAACTGCGAAACCGGCCCGGCGCTCGTCGGGGGCAGCGACCCCGCAGCATAGACCGTCGCGGTCGGGTAACAGGTTTCCATGTTCTGCCAGGCGTTGAAAGCCGGGCCCAAGGTTGCGTAGTTGTAGGACGTGCCACAGCCGTGCAGCGCCCGATTCTCGCAGCCGCCCACGCAACTTAAATGGGAATCGAGCACGTCCGAGAGATTGCAGTCTGGATTGGTGCCCGCCGTCGTGTTGCAGCCTTCCGGGTAAGGCGGAGGAGTGGTATTCACCCCCGGCTTCAAAAAGACGCTCACTCCCGGCTGGGAGGCAGCGGCGGCCAGCGGATAGACGCTGCTAAACCATCCACCTTCATACCCAGAAGGCGAGGCCGAGCCGTTGAAGGCCACCATCTCCGCTGTGTCCACCGCCGAATGGTTCATCCCCGCGTAAGTAATCTGCAAGGAGCTGGCGGCGTTGTACGCCGAAGTCTGCATATTCCAGACCTGGAACTTGATCAGCGAGCAGGCCGAATACACGTAAGCCTGGACGGTGATGCGTCCGAACGTGCCCAGCGTGTTCGATTTCAGGTTGTGAATGTAATAAGGACAGTTTTGGCCCGAGATCGGCTGCGTGATCGTCGTCAGGGTGCCAACGACCGAGGACGTGAGACTGCCGCAGGTAAACCCGTTCCCGGTGGCGCAGGCGTAGCTCGTCCAGATTCCGGTCAGGGTGTTCAAATGCTGGAAGGCGTTGGCCGTGGCGTCGTAGAGGACCAGGTCCGCACCCGTACCCTGGTCGGCGGTGTACTTGGCGTATCCGCCGAGCGCGTTCCCGTAGGAGTTCGTCGAGATCGCCATGGCATACTTCGAGGGATTCCCGCCGTAAGAGGTGTCGCTGCTGACGCCGCCGATCGCCGCCCACAGTTGGTTAGCGTTCGCCGGGACGTAGGCTGGCCCGACGTTGGTCCACACGATAATCGCGCCGTCAGAGAAGGTCGAGAGGATGTCGGGATGTCCGCCGATGACAAAGGACAATCCCGAGGTTCCCGCAGCGCCCGTGTTCTGGTAGAGAAACTGGGCGGTGGAGTTGGTGCCGCGCCAGGTGTTTCCCGCCGCGTCGGTCAGGATGTCATTCTTGCAAGGCGCGGTGCTTGCGAATAGCGGAGAACTCCCACTGGTCGCCGTGCCGGCAGCTTTCGTGACGCGGTACATGCAGGCCACCGAGCCGCCCTGGGCCACCACGATGTCGCCCAAAGCATAGATATTTCCCGTTGTCCACGCGCCGCCCGTCGCCATCTCCGCCGTCGACAACGGGTGGACGATATAGGCTCCATAGTCGTAACTGGTGGTTGCGGCCCAGTTGGGCGCGCTGTACTGGGGAAGCCCGTACTTGAAATCAACGACGCAGGTTCCAAGCGAGTAGGTGCCCGTGCTGGTGTTGATCGTATAGGGGCAGACGGAGGTCCCGTCGTATCCATTGGCGGCGGTGATGTCGTAGGAATTGTTGCCGAAGGTGAACAGTTTGGTCGGATCGGTCAGCGAGAAGCTGATGGAACCGAAGTCCTCAGTCGTGTCCGAACCCTCGTTGACGCACCCCGAGACACAGAGATCGGTCGAGATGAAGACCCCGCCATGGATCGCGCTGAAGTGGCCCTGGTTCGCTCCGCTGGGGTTGAACAGCCCGACAAACTCCTGCCCGCTGCATGCGACGCCCACGAGCGACGTGTCGGAGTTGACCATCACAAACTCGCCCGATCCGCCTTGGCCCGCCGCGTAACTGCAGGTCTTCGAGGAACTGTTGGCGTCGGTCAGCCGGGTAACCGGACTGAGCAGCGCGGCATTGCTGAAGGTCGAGCCGTCGAAGTTCGTATGGCCAAGGTAGGTGCTGTCATAGACGGTTGCGTCGTTGTTGGTGCCGTCCGAATTGGAAAGAAGCGGCGGAGTCCCTGCTGGAATCAGATCGACACCGTTGTAGGCGCAATAATTTGGGGCCGCGCAACTTGTGCCAATAGAGTATCCGACCGAACCGTAATATGCCGCCGCGCCCGAGTATGCCGCTTGCCCAAAAGCCGGAAGGCAAGAAAATACAACCGCTAAGAACATCTTCATCGCTCTTCGCTCCACAAGAAATCCCTTTCCTCGTTCAACCAGGGCGGAAGCCGTTTGCACAACGCAAGGGGCCGCGCGGACCCGTGCGCTCTGCTCCCGTAGTCACTCCGCGCTTCGCTATAATGTTTCTTTGCTTCCGCCCGCCATTTGCGCAGGCTTCATGGAAAGGGAACTATGCCGACTGACGTAGTCATGCCCCAGATGGGTGAATCGATTTTCGAAGGAACCATCACCAAGTGGCTGAAAAAGACCGGTGACAAGGTCCAGCGCGATGAACCTCTGTTCGAGATTTCCACCGACAAGGTCGACGCCGAAATCCCCGCGCCTGCCAGCGGCGTCCTTCAGGAAATCAAGGTTTCCGAGGGCAACACAGTTCAGGTCAACACAGTCGTGGGCGTAATTGGCGATGGCAGCGGTGCTTCCGCGTCTGCCCCCGCCAAGGCTGCCGCACCTGCACCCACTCCTGCCGCTCCGGCATCCGCAAAGAAAGAAGCTCCTGCTCCGCCGCCCGCACCCGCCGCCAGCGCTCCCGAGGACGAAGAAGATTCCGACGTCCGCTCTTCACCCCTGGTTCGCAAGCTCGCTCGCGAGCACAATGTGGATCTCGCAAAAGTAAGTGGAACCGGCACCGGTGGGCGCGTCACCAAGCAGGATGTTCTAGATTTAGTCGAGCGGCGCACGGCTGCTCCGGTTGCGGCACCCGCACCCCGTCAAGTTTCAGCCCCTGCGCCCGCTGTCATTCCAGGCGACCTCGTCCCCATGTCCCAAATGCGCAAGATCATCGCGCAGCGCATGATCGAATCGCGCCGCACCAGCGCTCACGTCCACTGCATGTTCGAAGTGGACCTGACTCGCATCGTCAATTTGCGAAACAAGCTCAAGAACGGCTTCGAGCAGCGCCACGGCGCGCGGCTTACCTTCATGCCGTTTTTCGTGCGTGCTGCCATCATCTCCCTGCAGCAATATCCGATCGTCAACAGCTCGCTCGAAGGCGACAGCGTCCGCTACCACCAGCATGTCAATGCCGGCATCGCCGTCGCACTCGATTGGGGACTCATCGTCCCCGTTCTCAAGAACGCCGACGAGCTCAACTTTCTTGGACTGCAGCGCGGTATCACCGACCTCGGCGAGCGCGCCCGTTCGAAGAAACTCATGCCGGCGGACGTCGAAGGTGCAACCTTCACCATCACCAACCCCGGCCAGTTTGGCGCAGTCTTCGGCTTGCCCATTATCAACCAGCCGAACGTTGCCATCATGGGCGTCGGCGGCATCACCAAACAGCCCATGGTGATCACCGACAAAGACGGCGCCGATTCCATCGCCATCCGTTCCGTCGTTCACCTCACGCTGGGCTACGACCATCGCATTATCGATGGCGCACTGGCCGACCAATTCATGCTGGTCGTAAAGAAGACTCTCGAAAACTGGGGAGAAGAAGTCGGCTAGCAGCCTGTTCAAAAAATCGGGCCATCTATTCATCGGGCCATCGGGGAAAGTAAGTTCAAATACCAAAGCCTTTGACTTTCAATCGCCCGATGACGCCCGATGACCCGACTTCCTCAGACGAGGGGCTGTTCTCCGAGCAGTAACGGCCCGTCTTCCGAGCGTTCGATGAAATATCGAGCCACGTCATCGCGCAGTCCCGGTTTGTTTCCGGTCCAGCGCCACAGTCCCTGAGAATCGCGTGCGACGTCGGTACCGGGATTGAAGTCCCACTTCTTCAGGAGGGCCCACCGCTCACCATAGGCGCGTAGCGCTTTGCTGCCGTGAAAAGCATGGGTTGCGAAGTTGTCGATGCACCCGACCGGAGATCGGCCTTCGATGCGGTCCAGTTTTGCGGCGCGCGCTTGCCAGTTCAGTACAGATTCCACATAGGGCTGCGTGCACCGCTTCATTTCCGCGGCCGCGTTCGTCGCTTGCACCAGCCCGAACGCCATGTGCCAATCGGCGCTGCCCAGGACGCAGGTATCCAGCATCCCGCCCACCGTATCGAAAGCATCGCGGCGCCACGACCAGGCGCCCCCGGTTGCTCCCGGAGGATGACCAAAAGGAAATGCCTCTTTGGATGACGATGCCGACCGTTCGGCTGCAGCCGGCGCGTAATAGGTGTCGGCACCTCCGCGTCGGGCTAACCGCGAACTCAGGAATTCACTGGGGTGCAGATAGTTCCAGGCAAAACTTGTGCTCATGCGGTACGGGCGATGGCCGAGATAACTGGTCGCGGTTTCGCCGGTCAGATCCGTATAAGTGCTGAATAGTTGCACAAAGCTATGGTGCTGCAAGGTGTGAATTGCCTCCAGCGCCCAATCGTGCCGCGTGAAGTGAAAATCGCCGTCAACATAGCCGCCATATTGCCAATCTGGCGGGAAGCGGCGTACACCTTCATTGATCGCGCATTCCTTGATCCAAAGACTGGAATCGGTGCGCAGCTGCAGATCCAGCGGATTGTCGGCAGCAGTGACTTCGTGCGGCCGGTCTCCAAAGGCGACCTCGACAACATGCAGCGCGACGTTCGGACTTGCCTCGATATGAAACCGAAAATCACGGAAAGTTTCTCGCCGGCGCTGCCAGCGATACGGGTTTGAATACACCGAAACAATGTGCAACTTCTGAGTCTCAGAGTACTCCACGAACTCGCGATGCACGTTTGGGTGCTTGAAAATCACAGTGTTTCCTCTCGATTTTGTGCCGCCAGCCACTTCGCTAGAGCGTTCCCCTATTTCCAGAAGTGCAGTACCACCTGCACCACTATCACCACAAATGCGACCACCGAAGCAAAGGCCGCTGTCCTCCCCGTTTGTTCCCCGCGCACAATTTCCAGAATCTTTACACGCTCCCCCAAGGCATCGTGCTCGCGGTCATACATTTCACGCCGAACATATTCCGCACGCTCCTGGTTGATTTGCGCGCGGAAATTGTTCATCTCCTCCAGGCGGTAATCGAGGACCTCATTCGCCTTTTGGATTTTGGCATCTCCGACCTCATGCCGCAGGTCCTCCGCTCGGACGTGCGCCTCTAGTAAGGCATCGCGGCGTCGCAGCTCAGCCTCCGTCAACCTCCGCTCGGCTTCGAGAGTTCGATCGACGAACTGAACCAACGGCAACGGGACAAGCGGAGTTGGACGCAAATCGTGAGCGCTCATTTACTGCACCTTCTCTTCGATTTCACGGTTTGGATATTTCATAGTGGACAAAATCCCGCCCAGCGTGTCGAGCCCATTAGAAGCCTGCCCCGGCGCAGCCGGCGTCAAATCCCAGTTGATATCGGCCGCTGGATCGTCCGGGCTCGTCGTTACCGTCAACGTCGCATGGCCCGGTGTAGGATGCGCGATGCTCAAGGTCACGCTTGACGCAATGGTTCCCGTGTACTGCAAGCTCTCAAAAGCGTGGCACGGAACCGGAAACGGCCCACTCACTCCACAACTGGCCGCGGGAGGCCGCCAATACTCATGCGAAATCGAGTGCGTGTTGATGTCCCATCCCGCATTGATCCACTCCTGAACCTCGCCGATAATCGACTGCGAATAACTCCCACCCGTAACTATTGCAATCGAAAGCGGTATCGACTTGGCGGCCATAACCGGAAGTAGCGAACTAATATAAGTATCGCTATACTGCACCAGTCCAGGATCGTCATAACTCACCGTCGTATACCCTGGCCACCGGTGCCACTCGCGAATCCATGGCGGTGTTTCAGCGGCGATGTTATGTGTCCCCGCCGTCGGTCCGGGAGTCCCCGATGTATCTACTGTCAACGCCGTCGCCAGATTGTTCGCGTACAGATAGCAGTAGTCGTAACTAACTGCTCCCTGCACATTATCCACAATCCCGTATGCGCGATTAGCGTATGCGCGGCAGTTCTTAATCTCGAAAGCGCAGCCACCGCTGCTGCATCCATCAAAGTGATAGCCCGCGTAGTTCATGTTGGCATCTGTGTTGTAAAGATGGATGTCCACCGGCTTACCTGTCGGTTGCACGTAAAAACCCAGGGGCACCGCGCCGTTCTCCACCTGACTGTCAGCGGCCAGATTCGCAAGCCAAAGATGATCGCTGCCTCCCTGTACCTGTACGCCGTAGCCGTCAAACCAGTCAATTTGCAGATGCTGAATTTCCATCCACGAGACGCCATTCACATTCAGCACGCTTTCGCCACTAAGTACGATTGGCGCAACCGTGGCGTAATGCGCAGCCGGATTGCCACTAGCGCTGTACACATACAACATGTAATTCGTCGAGTCGTACCAGAAGTCCCGATCCTGACTAAGTGCTGCCTGGTTCCCTTGTGCCGTCCCCCATACGGTTCCGAACCGCACATACTGCAGCTGGGAGGGCGGCTGGGTCAGACAATAGAACCCGCGAATACCACACTGCACCACATTCGCAAGCCCGCTCGTGGCCGAATACAGCGTTGCCGACCAGACATTCGTACTCCCTACCTGGGTCCACCACTGTGCCGCGATCGGCAAATAGCCAGTCAAGTGCGCTGGCTGACCGTTGCCATAGCTGTCGATCTTGATCAAAGAATCACTGTTCCCGCTCGAGGGCGGAGTCAGCGTTTCGTTCCAGGTACAGTCCCGCCTCAGGTTGATCGTGTCACCCGGCTGAAAGCTGGAGATCCCAACTTGCAGCAACGTGCGCCACGCCTGTTGTGTACCGGTGCCCGGGTTTCCATTCGACCCGTAATTACAATCGACGAAATAATCAGAGGCACACGCCAGCGGCGCTCCTAGAAGCAGAAGCAACAACACTTGTTTGATCATGGTGGCCTTTTGGAATCAATACACGATCAGAGCCGGGATCGATGCGCCGGAACTGAAACTATCGGCAGGTAGAGTGACAATAGAAGGCAGCGCGGCGCCGCCCGTGGTGACGCTGACCTGTACATTGGCTGCCCAAGTGACACCCGTGCCCGCGGTGCCGAGGAGCGCGGCACAGGAAGACGCACAGTTGCTCGTGAGTGCGATATAAATGCGTCCAGCGGGAACGGAGATGTTCGTGGTGTTCCACGTCAAATGCTTGATACCTGCCGCGGGCGCAAAGGTCGTGCCGGCAGTCGAAGCGGTCGTCGCGATCAGCGTCCCACTGCCGCCGGAAGCCCCAGAGTAGAGCCCAAGCGCGTAGTTATTAGCCGTGTTATCCGCCGTCCCAACGACATAAGCAACGTTGTTAGTCACGCACGGGTAGGGATTGTAGACACCCCAAACGATCGCCTTGTTCGTTCCCGCAAAGGCATTACCCGAGCCTCCTTGCGTTGGTACGGTGATCCACGAGCAGGCAGACGCAGGCAGTTGAGCGGTGGGAAGTGTCCCGGTTGTAAGATCCGATGCGGACACGGTGACGTTTGAGGAGAGGGCGTGGCCGTTGACGGTAGTGCTGGTTGGGACATATCCAGGAACCGTAGGAGAACCAGTGAAGACCGGTGAAGCAGTCAGCGCAAGTGTCGTCCCGGTTCCCGAGGTGCCGTAAGAAGATCCCCACGCGGAGCCCGTAGAGTTAGGAATGCCAACGCTTGGATAAACCATGGCCCCGCCGCTGGATGGCATACAAGATGCCCCGCTCGACAGTTGGCACTTAAATGTGTTGTCCGAGCCGACCCCAAGCGAGAAATTCATCCCGCTGGGAACCGTCACTGTCGTTCCCGTCCATTCCACGCCTGACCACTGCGTTGGGCCCGTGCCCGTCTGGTTGATATTCCCCGCCACATTAAGATTTCCGCTGAGCGTTACGTTACTGGCAAATGTCTTTGCCCCACTAATCGTCTCCGTGCCCGCCAGGTGAACAACAGCGGAGTCCGCCGCCGCCCCGGTAACTTGCGACACAGAATAGTCGCCGGTCCCCGCTGTCACAGCCCCGGTGCGGCCGAATACGGAAGCGACATTACCGCCGCCGCTACCCTGCGGCGGTTGTAGGCTAACGCGCATGCCGTTTGTTTGTCCGGAAGTTGTATTAGTAACATCTGCATAGCCGACTAACTGTGTCCCTGGTTGTGCTACAGACCCTGTGTCATGACAGTCGCCCGCCGTGCTTGTGCTCGCAACGACCGCGTCACCAGCAGTAGTGGTATTGTCGAACACGCAATAAGCGTAGCCTCGCCAGGCAATCACCGCGTTCCCGCTCTTGCCCGCGCCGCCTTGCACCACCCCAATCACACCGTTACTCGACGACGTGCTCGCAAGTACAGCCTGCGAAGGACTGTTCGCGTTGAACACAGCCAACTCGTTCAATGCTGTTCCCGTCGCTCCGTCATTAGGAATCTCGAAATCGTTTCGCCCATATAGAACAGAATTAAATGAGGTTTTCGCGAAAATGCTCTTCGCAGCGTTCCCGCTGTCACTGCCGAAATTGACGGCATTATCTGTCCAAGGTTTGAGATTGCCCGCGGCATCTACCACCCATTTCAACCCGCTCCCAATCCAGAAACCTAACCCCGGTGCAGACCCCGATGCCGCGTTCTCACTTCGTATCACAGCGTAGTTGTCCGTCGTATCGAAGCCCAGTGACGCTCGTTGCCACGTTGTGTTATTCACGAAACTGGAATACACGCGCAGGTTCTGAGCGGTGCTTCCATTCCGCTCCTCAAGATTGTCCGCGGGATCGCCTCCCGGATCAGAGTTAAACAAATTAGTAAGCGCCAGCTGAATAACTTGCCCGTTATTCTCAATGACTCGTGGTGTATGAGTAGCTGAGTCAAACCAGAACACACCCCAGTTAGGAATTCCGGCAGGCTGCGCGGTTTCAGGCAACTGGATTACGTCGGGCGTAGTGCAATTCGCATTCCCATTCGCCGCAATGCCCGTCGCAAACGATCCACTGCACTGCGTCGGAACCGCCGCCAGGGCAAGAGCCGTCCCCGCCTGTCCGCTGATATTCGAACTCGTAAGAGCAACCTGTTGCGTTGTTCCCCCAATGTTCACCACCGGCAGGCGCGCGGCTGTGTCCAACCCAATGCCGCCAACTGCGGGAACGTAACCATTTCCTTGTGGCAATAACAAGTTGCCGCTCATTGTGACATTGCTTGTGAAGTTCTTCGCGCCGGCAATCGTTTCGTTGCCTGAGTTATGAACCACGGCCGCATCCGCGGCCGCGCCCGCGACTTGAGATACGGTGTAGTCGCCACTGCTTGCTACAACCACTCCCGTGCGCCCAAACACCGAACTAACGTTTCCTCCTCCGCCACCGGATCCGCAAGAACTTCCGGTGGAGGCAATCACGCCCGAGACAACATTGAGGCAACCATTCGAGAGTCCGGCGAGCGTAACACTCTGGTCGAACTTTGCCGGAACGTTGAACTCTTTCAGCGAAGCGTTCAACCTTTCCAGCCAATTCTGATGAACGCCGTCTCCGGTCTGCGCAATATAGTTCGTAATGGATACCGGAGCGCCAAAAGAGAGTTGCCCGGCAGTAATCGCCGTACTTGGGGGCGCATCCGTCCCAATAAACGTATCGTTCGCGCTGGCGGCCCGTCGGTATCCGGTCGTCGCTTGCGTGAGGAAAGGGTTGGAATCGATCAGGGTGATGATGTGGTAGGGACCGAGCGCACTTCTTCCCGTGCTGGTGAAGATGATGCGCCCTGCATCGAGGGCCGGACCGGCGCTATTCGGCCCGAAATCCGAGAGCAAAGTTGCGGTCTGATTGTTGCCCTGGGCTGAGAAGCTGGCAAGGCAGGTGCTGTATCCAGCGCCTGTCGCTCCTGCTCCGCCGATGCACTGGCTGGCAATCTGCAGGGTACCGCCGATGTTGCTCGATTGCTCCATGCCCACCGCCACGATGGGATAATTTTCCACGTCCACCGTAACTGGCCTGTTGACCGAGACCAGGGCGCCCGGCCAGAAGATCAGATTTCCTCCGTAAGTTGCCTGCTTGATGGTGTAAGAGGTCGTCGAAGACGAGCCGATGTCGGTGTACGTACAAACCAAGGTTCCGGAGCATGCCGTCGCTTGCGACAATCCCAGAGCGACATACCCGCACGCGCCGCCCGGTCCGCCCGTGCATCCTCCCACATAAGGAAACACCCCCCCGAGCCCAGAAGGGGTCGTCATGCGCAGCACGTCGTAAGTGATCGTGTCCGCGCCGTTCGCCACCCGCGGCCAGTTCACCAGGATGGAATCCGAGCCCGTGGATTTCCAGTTAAGAACCTGCAGGGGAGCGGTTTGCGTCCCGGCAGTTGTGTCGTTGGCGACAATAAAATAGGAGTAGGGCGTCGAGCCGCTTCCGCCGGTTTGGAACTGGCCCTCCACCTGTCCGGTGCCCTCGATTCGGTACCAAGCCGCACCGGTCGAAGGTCCGGCGATCAAGCCCGCAACTCCCAAGCCGGGAAACGGGCTCGTGGCCCCCGTGGGGCACGATGGGTTGCAGGGCGGGTTCTGCCCAATAGAACTCTCGGAATAGATGTTCTTGATGAAGGCGCCCTGATAATTTCCGGTGCTGTTCGAGGAGTATACCTGCCACGGTCCCGATGCCTGGCAAACCGTGTTCTCGAAATAAAGTCCGTTCGAGTTGTAATCGGTGACGCAGACGGAATCGTTCGCAGTGATCTTCGAATCCCTCACCGTTATGACTGGCGCGAGGTTGTGACCGATGTTCTGCTGCCCACCCGAAAAGATGAATGATCCGAGCCACACGTAGCTGTGGCGCAGCGAAATACCATTGTTGTTGAAGTGGTCGATGGTCGCGTTCTCGTCGTCCCACATGTCGAAGAAGTTGTTGAACTGCGAGGTGCTCCCCTGGGCGTTCTGGATGTCAACGAAGTGGGTACCGTCGGCATTGTCTAAAATAGCTTCGTAAGCGAGCGCAACCACCCCCGGCGTGTTCTGCGAGGCGACGTTCTGAGAACCGGAAATTCGAAACGTGGTCGAGGAACTGGTGCAGGTTCCGGGCGACGACCCGGAACCGCAATCGTAGACAATCGCATCGCCCCAGTAAAGCTGGCTGTCAGTGAATAGGATCGTAACCAGATCGCCGGGCCGGAAGTTGTGAGCAACCGCCGTTGTGATCGTTTTATAAGTACCATTGGCGGCCGTGTTCGTGATGTTGACGCCCGCATAGGCGGAGTTCGAATTGAAGTTCGTCGGCTGGCGGAAGGACAAGCCTTTGACCGTGATGTTGACGAAATGAGTTTCATTGACCAGATCGCCAGTCTGGAGACACGGACCGCGCCCCGTGCACATCAATTGCACGCCATAGCCATTCAGCACGGATTCGTTCGAGTGGAGGAAGATCGTGCCCTGAACGGCGTAGTTGTTGAGCCAGACTAATCCCGAGCCCGAATACGGGCCGCTCGCCGGGATGGTGACGTTGCACAGGTTGTTGAAGTTGGTGCTGCTGTAAGTGCCGCAGGCCGCGTTAATCGTCTCCTGAATGCCAGAGGAGGCCGAACTGATTGTGTATCCACCCGCATAGGAATAAAACGGTGTGAACGTGATCGTTCCCGATGCCCCTCCCGACGCACATCCACCTGAGGTAGCTATTACGCTGACACTTTCACTGTTTCCTCCGCCGGAAAGAAGGACCTGATAGCCGGCCCCACTTGAGGTATCAATGCCAACCGGACAGGGAGTTAACGTAACTGTTGCCTGCGATCCGCTGGTCAGTGAACTGGAGATGGTCTGTGTCCAGTTCAGCGCCGTTGTGGCGTATGTAATCCCGGCCGGCGCGCCGCCACCACAAGATCCCCACGTGGAGTTACCGGCTAAACAAGTGGCCGAGCTTGCGACTCCCGCTCCCAATTCACCCGGCGGAACATTCCCATTCACCAAGTCCGCCTTTGCCGAAAGCCCGCTGTCCACATAGTGGCGGTCCGCGGCCTGGTTAGGCGCCGCCGGATCTGCCGGCAGGGTTAATGGACCAGTCATGGTGCCACCCGCGATGGCGACGTACGCACCCGCGCCTACGTTCGATACTGCCGCATCCACATACCCCTTGTTAGCAGCGTCATTGGCTCCCGCCGGCGCCGGAAGCGATGGAGGCACAGTGAACTGCTTCGTGCCCGTAACCGTCTCCGTTCCCGCCAGATGCACCACCGTGGCGTCGATCGCCCGATTTGCCACTGCCGCATCCACATACTGCTGCGTCACGGCGAGGTTCCCGAGCCCGGTGCCCGGTGTCGTCAACACCGCCGCAATCGTCGTCGGCGATGTTGCTGGAACCGCCCAATATTCCGTCCGGACGGTCCCATCATCCAGTTGGAAAACCGCAACGTAGTAAGTTCCCGCTGGAGACGCGCCTACGTTGGGTACCAGTTGAACGGTAAACGCGCCCAGTGGTCCTATCGTCACACTCAGATTGCCCGCTGCCACCGCGTCTCCCTCTGCGGTCTGGAACGACGGCCATGAGATCAGCACCGTACCCGATGCGGCGGTTCCGTCAGCTCGATACACCGTGGCGCTGATCGTGGTAAGCGCTGGCCCTTGTGCCTGCAACTTGGTCGACAACGTCAACGCGATCAGCAGCACCAGCGCCAGGGAAATCGCCACCGTGTGGAAGGACTCGTTATTCGCCGCGAACCATCTGGGCATCCCTTGTTCTCTCCTCGTCAGCGCACGCGACCCCGATGCGGACCAATAAGAAAGCCGCTCTGCCGAGCGGCGCGCCTTTCTCATATCTCCTCCCAACACAATTCCGATTGTCAGTCTGAACTCCGTGGTTCGCTCTCAACTCGCGACTCCAGAAATCGCCGCACGCTCTCTACATAGACATCCGCGAAGTCGACCACCGGCCTTCGCGTTTCGATCAGCACCATGGCCGCTTCCATTTCCCACTCCATCGCACATAATACCGCCAGCGTCATCATCGGAGCGCGGTGTACCCCCGCGGCGCAATGAACGTAAAGCCGCGCTGTCGGCTCGTCCAGCGCTTCCAGCGCAAAATCAACGCCTCGTTTCAGCAGTTCCGGGGGCTTCGGTAAAAAATCGTCGTCGGTCGGATTCCACAATACGCGGACCCCATACGGCTCCGCCAGCGGTCGGTCATCGAACTCGACCTGCATGTTGACCACGTGGGTCACGCCAGCTTGCGCCAGTTCTTCCATGTTCCTCGCGTTCCAGATCCCACCGCCCAGGGCAACTCGTTCCGTGATCCAGGTCATATCCATGCAGCGTTCCGTTCGTCTTCCGTCACAATCCGCAATCTTCGCTTTACGATTATTCTGATTCTACGTCACCCTCCCCGCCATGCCTGCCGGGGAACTCTTCATACAACCCCAGCCTTCGCCATTTGGCCACAAAACAGAAAAAGGGCGCGATTCACGTCGCGCCCTTCAGAGTTTCTATTTTCTTGACTCTTAAATTTAGGATATCAAATCAGAGGGGGGTGTACCGCCAACTTTTCGATATTTATTTTGGCACTAATTTACTTGACAAACCAATGGTTAGTGTGCTACCTTACTAATCATGGAACAGCCAAAGACACTCCAGCAAGCCATCCGGCACTTCTCAGATGAGCAAATCTGCATTGACACCGTAGCCCGCCTCCGCTGGCCGAATGGCCCGGAATGCCCTGCTTGCGGCCACAAAGAACACTACTATCTCGCAACTCAAAAGCGCTGGAAGTGCAAGGACTGCTACAAGCAATTCACGGTAAAGCTGGGAACCATCTTCGAAGATTCCCCCATCAAGCTGGACAAATGGCTGACCGCACTCTGGATGCTGGTCAATTGCAAGAACGGCGTCAGTTCCTACGAGATCGCCAAGGCCGTAGGCATCACCCAGAAGTCCGCGTGGTTCGTTCTGCATCGCCTTCGCTTCGCTTTGCAGACCGGGAGTATCGTCAAGCTGGGTGGGGGCAGCGCTCCGGTTGAAGTGGACGAAACTTTTGTGGGCGGGAAGGCCCGGAACATGCACAAATCGCGTCGTCTCCGTATGAAGGTGCGGGAGCACAACTGGTCGAAAACCGTGGTCATGGGGATGCTTGAACGTGGGGGCCACGTCAAAACCGCCGTGATCCCCGAACGCCGAAAAATGATCGTGGACAAGATCGTCCGCGAAAACGTTGTCCCCGGCGCGGAAGTTCACACTGACGAGTTCACCGGATACATGGATTTGTCGAATGAGTTTACTCACAAAGTCATCAACCACCTTGAGCACTACGTGGACGGCAAAGTCCACACTCAGGGAATCGAGAATTTCTGGTCGCTACTGAAGCGCGGATTGAGCGGCACATATGTTGCGGTCGAGCCGTTTCACCTGTTCCGTTACGTGGACGAGCAGGCGTTCCGCTACAACCACCGCAAGGATGATGCCGGAAACAAGTTGGATGATGGCCAGCGTTTCGAATTAGCTTTATCGCAGATTGCGGGGAAGCGGTTAACCTTTGCGGAGGTGACTGGCAAGGTGGGAGAAACGGCTTTCTAGTCCTTTGCGCGGGAAGCGTGGCCGGAAGCCCGCTTCCCGCGCTGTTTCCGTGCTCGCTTCTCGGCATCAAGTTGAGCCTTGAGCGCTGAATGCGGGACAGATAAGACTTTCTTAAGAGCGGTTTCGAACGTAGCGTACTCATCCATCTCATTCTTGGCGGAAGGTTTTGGGTGAGTCGCCATAATCTAGCGGCTGAGCGCTCGTTAGAAACGAGTGTCGCGCATTGGTGTGTGAAAGTCAATGTGAGCTATTCCGCTCCCGCCGCCTCTGGAGCCTGAAGGAGATGATTGAACATCACCTTTTTAAATTTGCTCAGGCGTATCACCATCTATGCGGACACTGCGAACAATTGATGGGCATGGAATTCAAAGAATGTACGACACCAGTGAGTGAAGCACGTCGCGGGTTTGTGATCCAACATGGACTGTCCCCATTGATCGAAGAACTGGAGCGCCTGAATTTGAACCCAGACCTGACCCAGCGGGCGAAAGAATTCAGGGGCAGACTGGGACAGCAAGGCGTCAGGTGGACAGTTGAGTTGCTGACGACCGAGCTGCTTCATTTTCAGAAAGACTTGAATCGTGAACTGCACAGAAGAAAATTCGCATACATACCATTTCCGAACGACAAATATTTTGAGCAAGAAGAGTTATTCGGCGAAGGTGTTTACAAAAAGATTCCAGATGCACGGCAAGATGTAAAGGATGCCGGAAACAGCATGGCTGTTGGACTATACACAGCCTGCGTTTTTCATCTCATGCGGATTGCCGAGCATGGCCTCCGTAAACTCGCCAGACGATTAAAGGTTAAATTCCTACACAACAAAAAGCCGAGTCCGCTTGAAGAGGAGGACTGGGAGAAACTCATTGTGAACATTGATGGCAAGATTGCCGCCGCTCGGCAGATTCCATTAAAAGCCAAGAAACGAGAGCAGTTGAAGCTATATTCGGAACTCGCTCAACATGCTCGCTATATCCGAGATATCTTCCGCAACGATGTTTCACACACTGGCGATCCCTACAATGAAGCGGAAGCTAAAGCGGCTTTGTCTCGCGTCAGGCCGTTTATGCAATTAATTGCGAGCGGAAGAATCGAGCACGAAAAAGACTGAAGCCCTGTCACGGTAAGTCCTTTCTTGGCGTATAATTCGCGCCGCTATGAAAACGTTTTTGCATCGTTCGTTTCTCCTGGCCATCGGAATCATCATCGGCTTTGCGCTCGGCCGCAGTACAGCCCCCAAACCGAACCCACAAGAGATTCACGCCATCGCTGTCGATTGCTACGATGCAAATGGTAACCTTGCGCCCGATAAGTTCGCAAACATTGGCGGCGTTCGACTAAGTTGCCCTCCTGGTCAGATCGCCAAAGTTCATCAATCGCACTAAACGGAACAGGGTTAGCTATGGATGCCAATGCGATTCGAACTAGTTTCCGCGAATACGCACAATTGATTGAAGACCTGTGGGTCGAAGCCGACTGTTTCAGAACTCTTCTCATTCATTATCAGCATGTAACTTCTGAACAGCTTGATGAGGCTGTTGCGATCGCAAAACGCGATCCGAGGGTAAAGAAGCTGGCGGCAGAGAAATTCGCCCGGATTCGACAAGCTCTAGACACATTGGGCGTACAGGCCGCTCTCGAAGCGCAGCAGTCATCCCCACCACCCAAAGGCAAAGAGAATTGATGATTTTTTCCGATTCCTGCCCTGTCACGGTAAGTTCTTTCTTATCACAGATTGGTTAGTGAAATAAATTAGTGCCTTTATTTTCGCCTTGGTTTGAGTCACTTACGTCCAAATTGTAATTCTTACCCTCTTGACAAGTTTTCCGACCTCTAGTCCCCTCAGGCAATTTCTCCATCAAACCACCCGCGAGCAGGATCCGCGAGAGCTGGTCGAGCGCATCCTGCAGCGACCGCTCGACCGTTCTCTGGGTACAACCGAGCAGCCGCGCGACCTCGGGTATGGTGTATTCTTCCAAGACATTCATGGCCAGCAGCTTTTTTTCGAGTGCGTTCAGCTTCTCGATCGCCTGCTCCATGTCGGCCACAAAGATCACCACGTCCTCAAAGTTTCTCATTGTGTACGACGTGACCCGGGACCGAAAGAACTCCCGTCCCAGCAGCGACGGCAGCCTCCCCACTTCCACCGAGGCCCGGGCATACCGCCTCAGCAGCGCCACCGTGCGCCTTCGATAGGGCCAGAGGTCTACCTCGGTCTCGCCAAACACCACTGACGGCGGCGGTTCCGCTTGGCCCATCAGACTCCATGCTTGTGGTCTCGTCGTTGCTTCTGCGCTTGTCATGCCTGCACCTCCATCGCTGCCACACCCTCCAGAGATTCAATCCGGGCCGGGTTCCGAAGGTCTTCTCCTTGAACGTCCTTTTGAATGTTTGTTCCTTCTTTTTGCGCCCGCACTCTGCGGCGCAGACGCGCCTTGCGGGCCGGTGGCTCCCCAGGGTTCGGCATCGCTTCCAAATGTGCGCGGCAACCGACGCAATACACTCCGTCAGATCCCTGCGGACGCAGCCACAATCCGCCGCACCGTTCGCAATACTTCAATTCGACGTGAATTTCCTGGCCTACCATCTCGCTGATGAACTTCATAATTGCCTCTCTCTATGAATTAAGAAATGCTGAAACCAACAAAAAAGCCCTGGCACCGATTTCTCGGCCAAGGCTCGTTTCTCTTACGATGACCTGTGGATGCTATTTAGTTAGGAAGAAGGCAGTTACTGCAGCCTGGCGATCAAACCGGACTCGGGTCGCCGGAAGTAGCCCTCCTCGTAGCCGGATTTGAGCACTTGCCCATTTTGCACAATGACACTCAAACGGCCGTTAAAGTGAATGGCCTGCAATAATCGCTGCATAGCCGCTGAGAGCACTTCCGCCGACCGTACCTTTCGGCGGAACTCTCCGAAGCTTCTTTCTTCACTTTCGTGGTTTTCGTGCACCCCTACTTCTATCATGGCGAACAACCTTTCCTCCGGTATAACTGCATTATGAGACACATAATCGAGTTATTCTAGAACTCAGTAATTACTAAGTCAAGAAAATAGTTATTCATTATACACATACGAAAGTAGATACCACTTTAGAAGCTGGGCGACGGACAATAACTATTTGGTCCGCAACCGCCCTTATTGTTTCATAAGTTCGCTGAGGGCCCGGAGGTCTTCGGGCGCCACGTCGCCAATCACGAAATATTGCAGGCCGTCGCGCTGCCAGCTTTCCAAATGGAAGGACTGCGCATCCATGCCCTCCGCCCTCGCGAAATCTGGAGGCAGGGCCTTTGCCTGAAAGATGAATACCGAGATCTGATGCTTGCGGACTCGAAAGAGCAGCTGCGCGCCGGGCGATTGCTCCAGGTAACTGACTCTTCCTCCCACCAACTCAAACGGCGATCCTTGTAACTCGGGCAGGTTGAAAGTGAAGGGAATCTTTCCGGCAAACCAGGGTTTGACGTTGTGCCGGTCGGAGGAAACGACATCGACCGGATTCGCACTTGCCAGCGTGCTGACGTGCAAATCGGCCAATTCACCTAAGATCCTGCTTTGCTGAACCGGAGGTTTCTTCGGCTGGACAATTTCCCGCCGAAGGATTCTGGCTCCGGCGAACAGCAACAGGACGGCCGCGATGACAGCGAACGCTGGCCGCCAGTGCCACCACGCCGGCTTGACGGGCGAAATGCTTTCCCGAATTCGCTCGCGCAGCGCGGAACTAGGCGCGTAACACTGGCCCGCCGCATGAATCACACGTTTCCATTGCAGCCGACGCAGAGCATCTGCCGCGCATCCGGGACACTCCCGCAGGTGCCGGTCCAGGTCCTGCATCTGTCCGGAATCGAGTTCACCGTCGAGGTAGGCGTCCAGCTTTCCGGTCCACAATTCGTGGGTCTCTTCGGTCATGGTGAACTCCTGTGCAACTTCTGCTGCACCGCCTCGCGCAGGGCCCGGCGTGCGCGCGACAACCGCGAGATCACCGTTCCGACCGAGATAGCCAGCGCGGCCGCAATCTCCTGGTACGACATTTCTTCCACCTCGCAAAGCAGCAGCACTTCGCGATAAGAAACAGCGAGTTCGGCGATCGCTCCCTGAACGATCTGTTGGCTGGCGCGATCGATCAGGGTGCTTTCGGGAGTCTGGCGCTCGGCGGGGAGAGCCGGGTCATCGTCAGGCAAGTCGAGCGCGACGGTGGCTGCTTTGAGCCCGGTGCGCGAATTCAGGAAGGTGTTGCGCAGGATGCGAAACATCCAGGCCTTAAAGTTCGTGCCGGGCTGGAACGAGGAGAATCCTTTGAGCGCTTTAGAATATGTTTCCTGCACTAGGTCCTCAGCCTCTTCGCGGTTTTGAGTGAGCCAGTGCGCGAAGTTATAGAGCCGTCCGAACAGGGGCAGAGCCAACTGCTCAAACGACGACGGCAACAAGCGCTCCTCTGACACGCACATAGAGTAAACCAGCGGGAAGGCTTTTATTCCCGCCTGGAGAAAAGGAATCCTACTGATGCATCTGGTGTCCGGGTGCGCATCCCTTGTGCTGATGGCTGCGGTTTGGTGGGTGCGCAGGAGACTTAAACGCGGAAGCGAAAAGCCTGGGGCGTCGAGGTGGGCACCGGAGGCTACGACGGCGGTCGTGGTGGCGCTGGCGGGGCATCTGGGAGGATTTCTCAGCGGGGTGAATCACCCGTAAGGCCGTACTTGCTGGTTTTTTCTGGAACTTCCCTAACCAAAGCCCCGTACCTACGTCTGATTATCTGAATCGATGTGTGCTCAGGTCCCGGAGAACTGCCGCCATGCGCAAGATTTGTCCGCGTTTGTTCGTTGCCGTACTCGCCTTCACAACCTTCACGGCTGTCGCTCTCGCCGACGATTGGTCGAAGACTTACAACCTTACCGGCAAGCCCGAGTTACGCGTCGAAGCGCACGACGCCAATGTTCGCATCGAGGCCTGGGATCAAGACAAGATTGAGGCGCGCGTAACCACCCGTGGCTGGCACATCGGAAGCGGCGGGTTGGAAATTGTGGAACATCAGCAGGGAAACGCGGTCGACATTGAGTTGCAGGAGCCGCACCACACGCATTTTTCGATTGGAATCGACGCGCGTCGGATTGAACTCGAGATCCACATGCCGCGCCGCGCGAAAGTCAATGTCCGCAGCGGCGATGGCGCGGTTTCGGCGAAAGGTCTCGAAGGCGAGTTGGATTTCGCAACCGGCGACGGCAGGCTTGAAATCGAGGATGTCGATGGCAGTCTTCACGCCCACACCAGCGACGGTTCGGTGCGCGTATCGGGACGGTTCGATGTTCTCGAACTGCGCACCAGCGATGGAAGGGTTGAAGTGGAAGCGCGGCCCGGATCGCAACTGCGGGAGGCGTGGGAGGTTCGCAGCTCGGATGGCAGCGTGACGATCAGACTCCCTGGAGATCTGGCGGCGGACGTGACTCTGCACACCAGCGACGGCAGTATCACGACCAACATTCCCATCGCCGTCGAAGGCAGCTTCGGCCGTCACGACGTACACGGCAAAATGAATGGCGGCGGAAAACTATTGACCGTGCACACCAGCGACGGGTCGGTGACGCTGGATAAGTTTTGAATGAAGCGATAATCTCGGAAAGCAACTTCGCGTCTTAAGACCTATGAACTGGAAAATCTCCGCTTTGCTTCTGGCGGCGCTTTCGGCCTCCCTGCCCGCCCGTGCCCAACACTCCTCTTCCGAGCCGGTGCTGGATGTTTCCGCCATGGATAGAACTGTTGACCCGTGCGTGGATTTCTACACGTACTCCTGTGGCGAGTGGATCAAAAAGAATCCGATTCCGCCGGACCAATCAAACTGGGGCACATACGGCAAGCTTCAAGACGAGAACCGAGCGCAGTTGCGGGCAATTCTGGAAGAGGCGGCGAAACCGAACGGCCCGCGGGATCCGGCAAAGCACGACGTCACACAGAAAATCGGCGATTACTATGCGTCATGCATGGATGAGTCGGCCATCGAGAAGCTTGGAGCCAAACCTCTGTTGCCGGAACTGGAGCGCATCGCGAGTCTGAAGTCGAAGCAGGATCTCGCGGAGTATGTTGCGACCGCACAGTTCCCGCCTTCGCTCTACGGCGGCGGCGTGCTGTTCACGTTCCGCTCCAATCAGGACTTCAAGGACTCGACGCAGGTGATCGCCGAGGCCGATCAGGGTGGACTCGGCTTGCCGGATCGCGATTACTATTTGAAGGACGATCGCAAATCCAAAGAATTACGCCAGGCCTATGTGGCGCACATCGCAAAAATGTTAGAGCTTGTGGGAGACAAGCCAGCCGATACGAGCGCTGAAGCAGCGACGGTGATGCGTATCGAGACGGCGCTCGCCAAAGGCCAGATGACCCTCGTCGAACGGCGCGATCCGCCGAAGCTCTATCACAGGGTGAGCGTGGAGGAACTACAAAAGCTGGCGCCAGCTTTCGGCTGGAATATTTATTTCACAAAGACCGGCGTGGCATCGCTTGCTTCGCTGAACGTGGTGACGCCGGACTATTTCCGCGTCATGAGCGAAGAGATCGAAAAAGAGAGTTTGACGGACTGGAAAATGTATCTGCGGTGGCACGCGGCACACGATGCGGCCGCCGGCCTGTCCGCGGCATTCGTCAAAGAGAATTTTAGCTTCTATGGCAAGACTCTGCGGGGACGGGAGGAATTGCCGCCACGCTGGAAGCGCTGCACGAATGACGTTGATAACGACCTGGGAGAAGCGTTGGGCCAGACGTATGTCGAGAAGTACTTCAGTCCGGAGGCGAAGCAGGCTGCGCTGAAAATCGTGACGGAGGTCGAAGCCGCCATGCAGAGCGAGATTCAGGCCCTGCCGTGGATGGGAGCGGCAACGAAGGAGCAGGCGCTCAATAAACTGCACACGATCGCGAACAAGATCGGTTATCCCGACAGCTGGCGCGACTACAGCACGCTCGAGATTGTGCGCGGAGACGAAATCGGAAACTCGGAACGGGCGTCCTGGTTCGAATTTCATCGCTGGCTCGCAAAAATCGGCAAGCCGGTAGACCGCAAGGAGTGGGGCATGACCCCGCCCACCGTCGATGCGTATTACGATCCGCAGAAAAACGACATCAATTTTCCGGCAGGAGTGCTGCAACCGCCGCTGTTCAGCGCATTGTCCGACGCCGCGCCCAACTATGGTGACACCGGCGCCACTATGGGCCACGAACTGACCCATGCCTTTGACGACGAGGGTAGCCAGTTCGACGCGCAGGGAAATCTGCGCAACTGGTGGACGGATGCCGACCGCAAGGAATTTGAAAAGCGCGCCCAATGCGTGGTCGACCAATATTCCGGATACACGATCATCGACGACATCAAGATCAACGGCAGACTCACGAACGGCGAAGATCTGGCCGATCTCGGCGGCACGCTGCTGGCTTATCTGGCGTGGAAGGAAGGCACGAAGAATCAAAAACTCGAGCCGCTGGATGGGCTTTTGCCGGTGCAGCGCTTCTTCGTCGCCTACGGGCAGAGTTGGTGCACGAACGAGCGCGATGAAGATAAGCGGCTGCGGGCGACGGTGGATCCGCATTCGCCGGAGAAGTATCGTGCGAATGGCGTGGTCTCGAATATGAAGGAATTTCGTGAAGCGTTCCACTGCAAGCCGGGGCAGCCAATGGTCCGGGAGAACGCCTGCCGCGTCTGGTAGGCCGGGAGGCGGCCGTGGACCCTGACCTTAGCCGCGCTCAAACGCGTGCTTTTCTTCCAGTTGCTGACGGGCTGCAGCCATCTCAGACTCGAACCGGTCTCTCTGATCCATAAGGGCGGGAAGTGCAGTGGCGTAGCGCCGGGCCATGGTGAAGAGTCCCTGCCGAGCGAGTCCGGCTGCGATTTCGGCGACGTGATCGGTCGTGGTGTCGAGGTAGAGCGCCTCGGTCGGGTCGCCCAGCCACACATCTCCGCTCACCAGACGCGCCTGCCAATACACTTTGCGCTCGACCAAGCGTGCGATCTCTTCGTCGGTGCCCTTGCCGAAAACCCACTGCTTGAGTTTGAAGCTGTAGTGGCGGCTGGAGAAAGGCAGCGGCACCAGCTTGCCGGATTTCACGAATTCCGTCTGCTTGTGGTCGACCTCCTTGCGCAGAGCGTTGATGACCGGACCTTCCGTGTCTTTCGGTTCGAGCGAAGGCAGCACTTCCCGCAGCGTGGCGGAAAGATTCACGGCCACAAGCGCCCGCAAGCCCCCGGAGTTTTCCAACGTGATCACTGTGTGCAGAACGTCAAAGTCTGCACCGGAGGTGGCGTGGCGGAAGGGCCATTCCAGCTTGAAACTGAGCGGGAGACCGGTGCGGGTTACGTAGATGGTCTTCGATGCGGAAGTTTGGGTCGGGGTGCTCATACTCGATCCTTGCTAGTTGATCCTTGCGAATCCTGTGAGAATTTATTTTAACCCGCGAGATTCATGCGGGCGCTACCTCAGACGAACCAACTGGTAAAGGTTCCCTATGGCGGAGGCGCCCAACAATCCACATAGGCCAGCCGTGACGAGCAAGCTTCGCTGGGTCTCCAGCAGATCGGCGAACACTCCGCTGACGAAGACGAAGAGGAACACGAGCATGACCAGATGGAATCCTTGTCCCGGAGAATCGGGAGCGCCTAGGGCCGAAATAGCCAACAGTGCCGCGATCAGGAGCGGCGCTGTGTTGCCGAAATAGCGTGTGCGCTTCCATCCGAAATAGGTGATCGATGCCACGGGCAGGGCGAGCATCAGCGGCGGGCTGCTGACGAAGATCGTTTGCACTGCGTTGCGATATGAGACCGACATCCCAAACGCCGCGGGTTCGAAGTCGATCCAGCGCGCGTGCAGCATTCCTCGCCAGAACAACGCGGGTTCAAAAAAGTAGGCGGCAAACAACAGGACCACGGCGACTGCGATTGCGGTGATCCAGATAATAAGCACGGAACGCGGCCGAACTGGCGCGACCCAGAACATCAGTGGCAAGATTACCAGCGCCAGCACACCCAGCGAGAACTGGTTGCCCGCTGCCAGCGCCAGAGACAGCCCCAGAACCAGAATGCGCCGCCAGTTCCAGAACACAACTTCGCGCGGAGCATAGAGCGTGTGCGCCACGGCGATGGCGGTGAAGACGGTTCCGAACGCTCCCCACACCGCACCCATTTCGCCCAGACTGTGCGCGCCGGCCACGTTTACGATCATGGCGGGAGAAAAGCAGTAGAGCGCGAGCGCGATGTATCCTCCCGCATTGCCGTAAAGACGACGACTGACGTACCAGAGTGACGCTCCGAGCATGACGCCGAAGAACAGGTACGGTGACGCGGCCACTAACGGCCCGAACGATTCTGGCAACCACGAACCGGGGCGCACCAGAAGCGGCGCAGCGGCGACGAGATAGTAGAGCGGTGAGCGGTCCTGATCGTAACCGTCGCGCACGCGAAGATGGCCGGCACGTCCCGCGGAAGGCAGCCCTGTGACGGCTTCCGAACGCAACGACTCAGGGGTTCCCGCGATGGGACCGCCTTTCCACTGCTCGAGGCCTTGGTAGATGCGCAGAGCTTCGTCGGAGTGCGGGTCGGAGTCCGGGACCGATGCCTGCAACGGTTGCACGCGGACCAGCCAGACGCATTGCAAAAAATAGACGAGCAGCAGCGCGGCCGCGGCAAATTGCGGGGCGCGGAAAGCATCGGAATGAATAAATCGCGGCAACATTGACCGAACAGAGCGGGACCGAGTGTTTTACCATGTCCGGGATGATGATGGATAACAAACCGTTGTCCCCTTCTTCCGCGGAGCCGGATCCTCCTGTGACGGCGGATGACGCTAAGCCGAACGCGTCTTCCGTGTCACATGCGTCTTTATCCGCGTCTTCACCGTCGTCTCTATCATCGAGCGCTCGCCACGAGTCTCCGCTGCGCGCTGTTTTTATCGGTCCGCAGGGAATTTATCCAGGCACACGCTGGTTGATTTACCTGGTGTTGGCGTTTGTCGTCTTCCAAGTGGAAGGTTGGCTGGTGGTGTCGTTCCACTCGCATGTGAGCGTTCTCTGGTGGCGCATGATGATCGAAGCCGGGATGATGCTGGCCGCGATCTTGCCTGGCTTCGTGATGGCTCGTATTGAGGACCGTCCATTCGGCGACTTCGGGCTGCCCGCGCGGCGTGCGTTCGGACGAAATTTCTGGGTGGGGACGCTGTGGGGAATCGCGTCGCTGAGCGTCCTGATGCTGGCTTTGCGCGTCGCGGGCGCGTTTGAATTCGGGTCGCTTTCTCTGCACGGTGCGCGCATCTGGGAATTGGCCGCTTATTACACGGTGTTTTTTCTGCTCACGGGATTCTTTGAAGATTTCCTGCTGCGCGGCTACTCGCAGTGGGTGCTCTCGAAGGGAATGAATTTCTGGCCGGCGGCGGCGCTGCTTTCCATTTCGTTCGGCGCCATCCACAGCGGCAATGCGGGCGAATCGGAGACAGGCCTCGTGGCGACGGGATTGATCGGCTTTTTTTTATGTCTCACGCTGCGGCGGACGGGCGATTTGTGGTGGGCCGTCGGCTTTCACATGGCATGGGATTGGGGCGAGAGCTATCTTTATTCCGTTCCCGACAGCGGACAGATGTTGCCTGGACATCTGCTCAACTCCAGCTTGCATGGTCCCGACTGGCTTGCGGGCGGTTCGGTTGGTCCGGAGGGAAGCTACCTCGTATTCGTCGTGATCGGAGCGCTTTGGGTCTTGTTTGACCGCGCTTATCCGGAGGTGAAGTACGGCGCAGGTACCCCTACTCCACCGGTATATTAGAATCAACAAGTTAGCGAAAAATTACCGCCAGATCTTTGGGTTTAAAGGAGTTAAAGCCAAAGTATTGATAACAAAGGAATTATGGTCGCTTGCCAAAACCGTCATCCTTTGGGATCAATGAGTTACGAAAGATAGATCGCTCAAGGTATTGATTTCAAATAACTTATGGGAAAATACGGCTGCGGCCTCGCTGGGCTGTAGGCTAGTTCTTACTATACCTCTCGATGTCAACTACGGGTTGTGTTGGCTGTCCTCCATAAGTGAATAGACGCAGCCGCAAGCGGACTTGTTCCCCGGGGAACGCCGGGAAGTGCAGGAACTTGCGTTGGAAGGCTTAGCCGCGGGGGGAACAGGGTGTTGGTAGAGAGAGTAGTTCCAGGCAAGAGCGCGAACAGGTGTCGAGCATCGCTCGGCTTGGACGGGGCGGAGCCCCGTCACCACACGATCACAAGCAAAAGCAACGGCGGCGGGCGGGGGCGCCCGCCCTACACGAACAGATCCTTCGCCTTGCTCATGGTGATCGCACTGTTGCCGGCGAGACGCCGGCGCCACCCTTAGATATCTAAATTCTTTACGTCCAGCGCGTTGTCTTCTATAAATTTTCTGCGGGCTTCTACGTCTTCGCCCATCAGGGTGGTGAAGATGGTTTCGCACTCGGCTATGTCTTCGAGACGGACTTGCAGGAGGGTGCGGCGCTCGGGGTCCATGGTGGTTTCCCAGAGCTGCTCGGCGGTCATTTCTCCGAGGCCTTTGTAACGCTGGACGATGTACTCTTTGCGGCCTTCGTTCAGGACGTAATCGAAAAGTTCGCGGGCAGTGTTTTTCTCGACGATCTCGGGCTCTTTCGCTCTTCCTTTGAGCGCGGGCGGCTTGCCGGATTTCTTCTCACTTTTCTCGGCGTCTTCGCCTTCAGCGGCACTCAGGCTCTCGTCTTCGTTGGCGCCTTCGTCTTCACCTATGCCGTCTTTATCTTCTTTACCCTCGGCAGTCGCCTTTGCTCTAGTCGGTCGCGGCACACTCTCAACCACGAACGGCGGCTCCAGATACTGCTCGATCTGTTTGAACTTGGTGATCAGCTGGCGGCATTCCGGCGTCGAGGCCAGTTCCCAGTTGATGATGTGCTCGGCTCCCTGCGCGTTGACGAAGTGCAGTTCCCACAGGTTATGTTCCTCGTCGAAGCGGATTTCTAAGCTCTTCAACTTCAGGTCTTTCTGTAGGCGCTTGAGTTCTCTTTCGAGCTTCTCGACCTTCTTCGGCGGAGTGTTCTTGTCGCCTTCAAAATCGACGCGCTTGGCCAAGTCGAGCTTCGGCAGCAGGGCGGTGATCGGCTCTTCGCGAAGGCGCTTGTTCAGTTTGTCGAGGAATCCTAGATATTCGTTCAGAACGGTGATGAACTTGGTCAGGGCCGCGCCTTCCAGTTTGGCGGCGCCTTCTCCGTAGCGGATGATCAGGCCTTCGGAGGCGCGCTTCACCATGACCTTGACGAACTCGTGTTCGTTTTTTATGTACTGGTGGCTCTTGCCCTTCTTGATGCCAAAGAGCGGGGGCTGCGCTATGTAGATGTTGTTGCGCTTGATCAACTCCTGCATGTGGCGGAAGAAAAAGGTCAGCAGCAGGGTGCGGATGTGCGAGCCGTCTACGTCGGCATCGGTCATCAGAATGATCTTGCCGTAGCGGACTTTGGTGGGATCAAAATCTTCTTTCGAGATGCCGGTGCCTAAGGCGGTGATCATGGCTCTGATTTCTTCGTGGGCGAGCATTTTGTCGTAGCGCGCTTTTTCCACGTTCAGAATTTTTCCCTTGAGCGGGAGGATGGCCTGGAAGCGGCGGTCGCGGCCTTGTTTCGCGGTTCCTCCTGCGGATTCACCCTCAACCAAAAAAAGCTCGCAGCGGTTGGGATCACGCTCGGAACAGTCGGCTAGTTTGCCGGGTAGGCCTCCGCCGTCTAGCGCGCCTTTGCGGCGGGTCAGGTCTCGGGCCTTGCGGGCGGCTTCTCTGGCTCTGGCGGCGTCGATTGCTTTGTTGATGATTTTGCGGGCTACGGCGGTGTTTTGCTCGAAGAATGCTCCGAGCTTTTCGTTGACTACGGCTTGCACTATGCCGGCTATGTCGGAATTCAGCTTGCCTTTGGTCTGGCCTTCGAACTGGGGCTGCGGCAGCTTCACGCTGATCACGGCTACAAGGCCTTCGCGGACGTCGTCTCCGGTGAGATTTTCTTTCACGTCTTTGAAGAGACCCATTTGCTGTCCGGCGTAGTTGATGGTTCGGGTCAGCGAGGTGCGGAAGCCGGAGAGATGCGTGCCTCCGTCGACGGTGTTGATGTTGTTGGCAAAACTGAAAACGGATTCCGAATAGGCGTCGTTATACTGCAAGCCGATCTCGATGTGTACTTCGTCCTTGTCGGCTTCCATGTAGATCGGCTTGTCGTGGAGCGTCTGTTTGCCGCGATTCAGGTGCTTGATGAATTCGGCGATGCCGCCGTTGTACTTGAATTCGGTGCGCTTGGCTTCGTTGGTCTTAGAGTCGGTCTGGCGCTCGTCGGTGAGCGTGATGACCAAGCCCTTGTTGAGAAACGCCAGTTCGCGCAGGCGCTGCGAGAGCGTGTCGAAGTTGTAGTCGAGGGTGGTGGTGAAAATTGTTTTATCGGGAACGAAGTGAACCTTGGTGCCTGTTTTTACTTTAGCGGCACCGGTTTTTCTCAGTTTGCTGGTGGGCTCGCCCTTGGAGTAGGTCTGCTCCCAGGTGAAACCGTCGCGCCAGATTTCGAGATCCAACTCTTCGCTTAGCGCGTTTACGCAGCTCACGCCTACGCCGTGCAGGCCTCCGGAAACTTTGTAGGAGTTGCTGTCGAACTTACCGCCGGCGTGCAGCGTGGTCATGACGACTTGGGCTGCGGGAATTTTTTCGCCGTCAATGTCCATGTTGTCGACGGGAATGCCGCGTCCGTTGTCGATCACGGTGATGGAGTTATCGAGGTGGATGGTGACTTCAATCTTGTCGGCGTGGCCGGCTAGCGCTTCGTCTACTGAGTTATCGACGACTTCGTAGACGAGGTGATGCAGACCTAATTCGCCGGTCGAGCCGATGTACATCGCAGGACGCAGGCGCACGGCTTCCATGCCGCCGAGAACTTTGATGGAGTCGGCGGTGTAATCTCCGTTGGTGATTTTGCCGTTCTTGTTCTTGGCGTCGGCGTTCTTTGCATCAACGTTCTTCGCATCAACGTTCTTCGCGTCGATGCTCTTGCCATCGACGAGTTCGGTCTGCAATTCTTTCGTGGCCATTCTGCTCCGTGGAGAAAGCCGGACCCGTCCCCAGCGGGCCAAACCCGGGCCCACTGGGGCCGCGGATCGGGCGCCTGACTTGAGGGACGATTCCGGAACTGCTCGGGTGAGCTCAACCTATTGAATTTTCTGCTATTTAGCTATCACCGGAGCTTGAGATATTTTACCACAAAAGACGCTTATCTTGAGGTCGGAATCGAGACCGTAAACTGCGTTTTTTGTTGCTCTTAGGGACGTAGATTGGGCTTCAGTGTGGAAGCGGGGCTTTGCCCGCTTGGACGGGGCAGACCCCGTCCCCACACGTTTACTTTAGTGGGCGGATGGTTTTGTGGCGCCGAAATGGAGGCCGTCCATCAGATCGTCGAGTTCATCATTGCTGCCGGCGATGAAAGTAAATGAAACGATCTGTCCCTTCGCGAGCAGGACGAGCGTGCACTGGCGCATGGTGAGTTTGGCACTGCTTGTCTTAACTTCAAGCGTCTTGACGAAATCGGCGCGCAGCAGTTGCCGCGATTCGACTTCCAACGCATAGGGCTCGCCGTCGGCCTTGAAGCCTTTGGCGGTCGCGAGCTCGGTAAGCGGGCCGAGGTAGTCTTCGGCTTTCTTGAGGCCGGGATAGGACATGGCGCTCTCAGAGGCGATTACGACGGCGGAGTTGACGGTGTCTCCGGTGGCCTCGGGAGGACGCTCGAAAACCGCGAGCAGGAGCGCTGATTTACCGGCCGCATTTCCTTCTTGCATCTCTTGGGTGCGATCGACCCAGCCGTAGGGAATTTGATAGCGGAATCCGAAGGTGGTGTTGCGGTAGAGTTGAGCGTCTTCGTCATGCGCGAGGAGCGACTTAGTAACTGGCGCAGTCTTACTTTGCGCGTGCGCCGTAAGGGGTAGAACGAGGATTGCAATCGCAGCCAGCAGCCGTTGGCGAATGTGGGAACTCGGCGGTCGACGCTCAAATTGCCATACTTTGTCATCCTGAGCTGAGCGAGAGATCTGGAGTTTGCCGCAAAAAGCAGGTCCTTCGCTTTGCTCAGGATGACAATTCATGAAAGATTTCGCTCGCGTACCGCTCCAGATGAGACTTCCATCACGGGCTCCCAGGCGGCGATGCATGAGTGGCCGGATCAACCTGGGACAAGTTTACATACGTTTTGGCTCGCATGTAGTTTCGCGGGCCATTGCATGTCAGTCCACGAACATGCAATCTCCGTAGGAGTAGAACCGATATCCTGCCTCGACCGCGTGCCGGTAAGCGGCCATTACGAACTCTTTGCCGCCCAGCGCACACACCAGCATCAGCAGGGTAGATTGCGGAAGATGAAAGTTCGTCAGCAACGCGTCTACGATGCGAAAATTGTAGCCGGGATAGATAAATGCGTCCGCCTCGCCGCGCCCGGCTTCTACGCGATTTGCGCCTGTGCGCTCCCCGGCATTCTTTGCAGCGCACTTCGTGGCAACCTCTGCGGCGTACTCTAATGTGCGGACGGTGGTTGTGCCCACGGCCACGACGCGCCGACTCTCGGCTTTCGCCAAGTTGATCGCCTTTGCGGCTTCCGCTGGAATCTCGTACCGCTCGCGATGCAGCTTGTGATCTTCGACTTTTTCTACTCGCACCGGCTGAAAGGTGGCGAGTCCGACGTGCAACGTGATCTCGGCAATTTCAATCCCGCGTGCACGAATTTGCTGCAGGATCTCCGGCGTGAAGTGCAGGCCGGCGGTCGGCGCTGCCACCGATCTTGCGGTCGATCCCGGCGCCTGGGCATACACCGTCTGGTAACGGTCGCGGTCCGCTGGCTGGTCGTCGCGGTCGATATAAGGCGGAAGCGGCACGTGTCCAATGCGCTCGATGCGGGCAAAGAGATCGGTGACCGGAGCGAAGCGGATGCGCCGCTCGCCGAAACTGCCGCGACCGATGACTTCGGCTTCGACCTCGTTTTCCAGTGCGGTTGGGTCGTCTCCGGGTGGACCGCCTCCACGTGGATCGCCGGGTGAACGGCTAAAGTAGAGTTTTTCTCCGATCCCGATCTTGCGCCCAGGCCGTACGAGACATTCCCACTCATTCGGATCCTCCGCCACCTGGCTTGTGAGCAGAACTTCGACCCGCCCGCGGAGAAAATCCCGGGCTGCTGGATTCTGCGGGCTTAGGGGGTGGGCCCGCTGTCCGCTCCGGTGGCCGTAGAGCCGGGCCGGGAAGACTCGCGTATTGTTCACGACCAGCAGGTCGTCGGATCGCAGCAAGCCGGGGAATTCGCGAAACGTCCGATCGCTAAGGCTCCGATTCGGCCGACTCCCCGGCTGCCGATTCAGATGCAGCAGGCGCGATCCGGCGCGGTCCGACAAGGGCTCCTGGGCAATGCGTCCGGGCGGCAGATTGTAGTGGAAGTCCGAGACGAGCATCGGGAGATTATAGGGTTTGAGGGGCAGGTTCCAATCCGCCGCTCCGTTTCCGGGAATTCTGCCCTTGTATTTACACATTTTGACGTGCTAGTGGTTGTAAGGCTTCCGAAGGGTGCTGTAACATGGCCGCGCAGGGTTTCAATGGCCAGAGACCGCCAGCATCGTCTAGCGATCGTGCAGTTCGGCCGCATGCTGCACGAAAACGGGTTTGTCGCAGCTACCGACGGGAACCTTTCGGTCCGTCTCGACGAAACCCATCTGCTGGTGACTCCCACATGCATCAGCAAGGGCAGGATGCGCGCTTCCGATATGGTGATTGTGGACATGGACGGAAAGCGAATCGGCGGCAGGCGCAGAGTTTCGAGCGAGATCGGCATGCACCTGCTGATCTATCGCCTGCGCCCCGACGTGAATGGCATCGTTCACGCGCACCCGCCGACGGCTACTGGATTTGCCGCTTCCGGCTACGATCTGAACCGGCCGCTGGTCTGCGAGGTTGTGGTCGGACTGGGTTCGATTCCTCTGGCCCGCTACGGCACCCCCGGCACGCCCGAACTGACTGATGCCCTTGAGCCTCTGATTCCGCGCCATGACGCCATTCTGATGGCGAATCACGGGGTCGTGACGTTTGGGTCCTCGCTCGAGAGTGCTTACATGAAAATGGAAACCGTGGAACACTTCGCGAAGATCGCGCTGGTCACTCACCTGCTCGGCAACGAGCAACCGCTCGGCGAAAAGGAAGTGCAGAAGCTTCAAGAGGTGCGACACCGCTACAACGGCGGAGCAAACTCCGGTCCGCCCCGCAGGCCGGTTGCGGGGGATGATCTTCGAGCGGATGACCTTCAATCCGATGACGAACCGCAGGAGACGGCCGGTACCCGCCGCTAGACTTACTCTCCTCCGATCCGAAACCTCACGCCCGCGCGAAAGTTCGCCGTCAGTGCCGGATATCCCACTACTTCGTTGTAGTGATCGTTGAGCGCATTCTGGACATTCGCATATGCCGTGATACGCGAGTTGATTGCATACCACCCGCCCAGATCGACGCGCGCGTAACCGGCGGCGTGGTTGATGCCGAAGTTCTCAAAATCGGAATCTGGGCGTCGACCGACGAAACTTCCGCCCAGGTTTGCGCCACAGCGCGTCCCCAGATAGCTGAGGAGTGTTGTTGCCGATTGCTTGGGGCGACGAAGCAAGGGATTTCCCGCGTCAAACACAGGGTCGCAAAAATTCGCCGGGGTGCAGAGAGGAGCTTGCAGGATCTGCGTTGAGGTGTAGGTGTAAGCCGTGTTTAGCGACAATCTGTTCCAGATCCTTCCCTGCAGCTGAACTTCGGCGCCGTGAGCGAGAGATTGCTGGACATTGAAAAACTGGCCTAGCGTGCCGGCCTGATTGGTTCCATATTCAATCTGGTCGTGGAAGAGATTATTGAAGTAGGTTGCGTTCAGGGACCAGCGGCCTAAGAGCAAATTCTGCTGGAAGCCGGCTTCAAAGGCTCGAGTGCGTTCCGGCAGCAGACCAGGGTTTGGGGCGTAGTATGGAGCGCCAGCAAAAGTCTGATAGAGAGCGGGCTCCATGAACCCCGTGGCATAGGAAAAACGCAAGCGCGTTCCAGAAAAGAATTCTCCACCGCGTAATGCCAGCAGAGTTAGAGCAACCCGGGGCACGCCCGTATTGCCGAATAAGCTGTTGTGAACGAAACGGCCGCCCGCAATCATCGAGAGCCTGCCCAGCGTGAACTGCTGTTGCAGGTATGCATCTTGACTAAGACGCTGACCGGGAGATTCCGGGGGATACAGAAGGTCTCCAACGGTCCCGTTTTCATTTTCGATGCGATATCCGAAGGTGGAGTGCGCCCAGGTTCGCTCGGAGTAGTCGCCCTGGTATTCAAATCCCACGTGGTTAATGTGATCGTATTCGTGAGATGGAAAATCGAACGGATATCCATAGCCGTCGACGCGGGCCGGATCGCCGTTCACGTTCAATTCGGTATAGCGGTAGAGGTAATCGAAGCCAGTGAAGCGGTGCTGCCATCCCGATGGCGCTGCCACGGTAAGTTCCACGCTGCCTAACAGACTGTTGAGCTGCGACCACTCGCCGGGATCGGGCTGTAGGGGTTGGGTCACGCCATTCACAACCACCGGCGGGTCGTAGCCATTGAAACTCCATTCCCCTGGGACTCCCGTACGGCTGTTGGAGTGGCGCATGCGCACCCGCAAAGAGAGCTTATCGTTTAGCGCAACTCCGACATTTGCTCCCTGCAGCGAATCGGAGTAAGCGTCGTTTACGCCCTGCCCATTGGTATTGAACTGATCGCCGAAAAAGTTATAGTCGAAGTGGCTGTGGGCGCCAGCCAGAGACGCGTAGCCGCTGGCGGTTCCGAAATTTCCTCCATCGGCACCGAAACGAAGTTCGGGGATCGGAGTGCTTCCGGTGCGCGTCCACACCTGTACCACGCTGGTCATGGCATCGGAGCCGTACAGAGTGCTCTGCGCGCCCCGAACAAATTCCAGGCGATCCGCTTGCGCCAGGGGCAGAGTGCCGAAGTCAAACGTTTGGCCCGGTATGTCGATGGCAACCCCATCGATAATCACTTTGTTGTAAGTGGACTCGCCGCCGCGAACAAAGAGAGACGAGATTCCGCCGCGCTGCCCGGCAGTGTTCACGACAGCACCGGGCAGGAAACGCATGGCATCGTCCGCGGCAATCGGTTGCATCACTTCCAGTTGCTGGCTGCTAAGGTTGTCAACTTCGGCTCCTGCGGCCTGGCTTGGGACTGGAGTGCGGGTCGCGGTTACCACCACGGTTTCCGCTGCCGTCGCCAGGCGGAGCTTGATGGTGATGGTTTCGGCAGTTGGGGAAAGATCAACCGTCTCTAGCGCGAAGCCCGGAGCCAATACTTGTACGCGGTAAGCGCTTGATGCCGTCTCGCGAAAAATCACCAGCCCTTCGGCGGACGTGTTTAGCACGGTCGCAGGAGCGGGCTTTCCCAGCTTTAACAGTTGCACCTGCGCGCCCGCGACTGCGGCGTCTTGAGGATCGACAACTTTGATTTTGATTTCGGCCGAAGCGACGGACGCCAGACAGACGGCCACTATAAAAAATACAGCAGCGGAAACACAAGAACAGCGCATGCACGTCTCCTTTGTCACGCGAAAGGGTTGTGTGTGGGCGGTTCACGCCGGTCTCCTGGCTTTGCGAGTCAGGATGTGAACTTTCGCTTCAGCATCCGGTTGCTACAACCGGCCTTCCCAGGTTGTCATTTTCAGATATCCCCAGTGACCGGTTGCGTTGTCCTCGCTTACAGTTGCGCGGCAGCGCGGGATTTGCACCCGCTTCCCATAGCGCCAGCGTGTCGCCGGCCTACGATCATGCGCGAACCTAATTTTGAGAAAGAGCAAAAAACCGCAGCTCGGTAAATCTACCGGGCACCGCGATGCAAAGTCAACCGCTTGTGAAGGGACAGGCGCCTCGCCCGTTCTGCCGGGTGGCCGGGCGGGGACGCCTGGCGCTCCACTCCTGATCGCTAATTCTTGATTACAGGGAACTCCGCCGATCCGACCTCCGCAACGTGCTCCTCGGCGAAGCGGCTGACGCGTTCGAGCGCGGCCTGCAGCTGCGAGCGAAAATCAGCCATCTGCGCGTCCGTCTTCGCATCCATCTCCGCATCGGCGGCTTCGGCGGGAACTCGCATCTTGGCGCTGAAGCGCACCAGCGCTTTCGAAAATGGCTTTGGGATCATCAACTCATCCCACGTATTCAACACCCAGGCATTGCTGAGTGCCACGTAGAACGCCGCCATCGGCAACGCGCTGGCCCGCGACAACAGCACGGGGCCCGGCTTGGCCACATATTTCGGTCCGCGCGGACCGTCAATCGTGAACGCAACCAGGTTGCCCTGTTCCAGTTGGCTCTTCAAGCCGAGCAGGGCCGTCGCGCCGCCGCGGCTGCTCGATCCTCGCACCGCGACGAAGCCCAGTTTTTCTATAGTCCGAGCGATGTATTCCCCGTCAAAGCTGCGGCTTACCATTACTGCGATTCCGGTCTTTCTCCATAACCACGCGCTGGCGAACACCGCCCGGTGCCAGAAGGAGTAGATCACGCGTTTTTCGTAAGTCGCGTCTGGCGGCGTAGGCGGCTCCTCCCACGATATCGAATAGCGGAGAGTCGGACCGATCAGTGAAATCGCCAGATAGCTTGCCCAACTGATGAGCCACAAGAGGATTCGTTGTCGCAGCGAGAATCGGCGCGTTTCTGAGATCGAGGGCTGCTCAGGCTCGAGAGCGGCGGAAGAAGAACTCACGCGGATATTGTAGCCGGGCTTGAAAGGTTTAACTGAAAGCTGAGAGCAGACTGCAAATAGCAGCCTTCTAAGCTTCCAGATACGCTACGATCCACTCTTTGAGCCGTTGCCGGCGCTCATCGGTAGGGTCAAAGCGGATGCCAAAGCTCTTGTTGCTCTTTCTCCACGTGACCTGGCCGCGCACCCAGACGCGCGGCAGCGTCAGCAAAGAAAACGAAACTTCCACCTGTGAACCTTGTTCGGGCACGTGATGGCCCTTGAGCGACATCCCCCCCGAGCTGATCTCCTGGCTGGTGGCGGTCATGCGGCCACCGTCGGCCATTACGATTCCAACCTCGGTCATGACCGGGATGCGCACGTAGCGGCGGAATTCGTGCAGCACCAGCATTCTCGTCGAGCGCACCAGCTTCATGGCCGCGGACCGCTCCAACGGTTCGTGAAATATTGCGTTGATGCACAACTTCGAATAACGCATGGCGTCCTGGGCGGTCCCGCCCAGTCCGAAAATGACGATTCGGCTGTTGGAAGCCGAGCCTCGCGCCAGTTCGATGATGCTGCCGGCCGTTTCCTCCAGGGGCAGAACACAGGCCTCAAATTTTTCGTGTTGCAGTCGATCTGCATGTTCGCGCGCAATCGAAACGGTTTCGATTCCGTATTGACGGAAGCAGTCCGTGATCAGATTCGCAGAAGCTTCGGCCAAGTTAAATAGCGCGACGTGCGGAGCCGTCTTTCGATGCACGAGGAGGGGGGCGAGAGCGACATCAGTGGAAGTAGGCATGAGTCCCAAGGGAATGAACTCCTCTGAAACCCCATTCTGACCTGCCTTTTCACGGTTGCATAGGTTTCGAAAGGGCTTAGCCCCTGTCCAAAAGGGCCATTACAGAGGTTGTACCTCAATCGGTTACCCCTGCTCCCTTCGTTTGTGTCAGGTAAGATGTTGCCATCCTGACAACCGTAGCGACAGTCGGAAAATGATTACACTCAACGACATCCAGTCGGCCTTGCGCCGTATTCGCAGCTCCATCTACCTTTCGCCCTGTGCGCGTTCGGAGACGTTTTCTCAGTCCACCGCCAACCAAGTCTATTTGAAGCTTGACAACCTGCAACGAACCGGCGCATTCAAAGAGCGCGGGGCGTTGAACAAGTTGCTTTCGCTCAGCACTGAAGAACGTGCCCAGGGGGTGATCGCGGCCTCGGCCGGCAATCACGCTCAGGGCGTGGCCTACCACGCGGGCCGGCTCGGCATCCGGGCGCAGATTTGCATGCCCCTGACCACGCCTCTCATCAAGGTTTCGGCGACGCGTGGCTATGGCGCCGAGGTAGTTCTGCACGGCGCCAATTATGACGAAGCTTATGAAGAGTCCGTCCGCCGCAGCCAGGCCGAGCACCTCACGTTTGTGCATGCGTTCGATGACGACGCCGTCATCGCCGGACAAGGCACCATCGGACTGGAACTTCTCCAGCAACATCCCGACCTCGAAGCCGTCGTGGTTCCGATCGGCGGTGGCGGCCTGATTGGCGGCATCGCCTGCGCGCTGAAAGAGTCGAATTCCAAAATTCAAGTGTTCGGGGTTCAGCCCTCGCGCCTGCCGTCCATGAAAGTTGCCGTCGCGGAAGGCAAGCCCGTGACCCTCATGGCGGCTTCCACCATTGCTGATGGCATCGCTGTCCGACGCGCCGGCGACCGCACTCTGCCGCTGGTCCAGAAGTATGTAGACGACATCGTTACGGTCGAAGAAGAAGAAATCGCCAACGCCATTCTTCTCTTGCTGGAGCGCGAGAAAACTCTGGCCGAAGGCGCGGGCGCAGCGGCCCTGGCGGCGCTGGTTAACCGCAAGCTGTCTCTGGTCGGGAAGAAAGTTGCCGTGCTGGTTTGCGGCGGCAATATCGACGTCACGCTGCTCTCACGCATCATCGAGCGCGGCCTGGTCAAAGACGGACGCCTGGTGCGCTTGCGCGTGCATCTGCCCGACTATCCAGGCGCGCTCAATCGCCTCACCTCCATTCTGGCCGAGCATCGCGCCAATATCGTAGAGACGGATTACGACCGCGCCTACCACGGCGTAAATCTGGGTGAGACCGCGATCGAAATTACCATGGAAACGCGCGGGCCTGATCACATCGCCGAAATCATCTCGGCGTTGGGCGCGGCAGGGTATACGCAAGAGCGGGTGCTGTAGGGAACCTCTTAACGCAGACATGCAGGGGGGCGCAGAGAAAAACAAGTTCTTAACCACAGGGGGCACTGGGTAGCACAGGGGGATCCATTGAATTCTCTCGGCGTCTCGGCGGTGACATTCACTCAAACTGCTTTCGGAATCTCTCCAGTTGGTCCTTGACGTCCCCGACTTCTCTTCGCAGTTGTGCCACTTCTTCTTCCAGTTGAGCGATACGCTCGGCATCTGCCGGATTGCGCTCAACTGCGGTGCTCACCTGCACCGGCGCTTCCAGTTCCACCACGTCCCCGGCAAAGAGATGTGCATATCGGGATTCTTTGGTTCCCGGCTGGCGCGGCAATACCTTAGCCAGCGGAGGTTCGCGCTGCATCAATTTCTGCAACGCCGATTGCACGTCGTCCAAAGCTTCGAAGTGGTGCATGCGCTCGCCGCGTCCACGCAGTTCACCCGGGGTCTGCGGACCGCGCAACAGAAGCACGCACAACACGGCAATCTCCGGACGCGTGAAGTTAAATACCTCCTGCAAGCGCTGCTCGTACTTGGTGACGCGGCTGTCGGCGCCGCGCGCGGGGCCGGCCATGCGCCGCTGCTGCAGACCTTCCAGTGCGTCGCGCACCGCATCCTCGTCCAGCTGCATCACCGGGTCGCGATTCGACTTCTGATTGCAGGCATTCACCAGCGCGTTCAGCGACAGCGGATAGTACTCCGGCGTGGTGATGTCCTTTTCGATCAGCGACCCCAGTACGCGGACCTCGGTTTCTGTGAGCTTGGTTTCCATCGATTCTCTTTTGCCGCCTTCGATTGTATAGAAACCATCAAAGTCAAAGGCCGCGGACAAGAGTGTCCGCGCCACACGATCAACCACCGGCGGGGCACGGTATACTCAATAGTTTGTCGCATACATCTATGAGTGAGCGAACCGTCGCGCCGCGAGTTCCTATTGACGAACTGGTACGTAGACTCCATGCGACCCCCACATCGGCCTTCGATACCACGGAGGAGATACTTTCATTGCTTCGGAAGATGCCGGTCGAAGAAGCCAGTCTCGCCTCCTATTTAAGCTGGGACCGGCAGCACTATACGCGCAACCTGATCGACAAGACGGATCTCTACGAACTGGTAGCGGTTTGCTGGGAGGTTGGACAGAGCAGTTCGGTGCACAATCATCGCGACCAGAATTGCTGGATGGCGGCCCCGGTGGGAAGACTGCTGGTCGAAAATTTTCATGTCGGATTTCAGGATCTCGATGCCGGCAAGTGTCAGTTGCTGGCATCTAACACGGTGGAGTTGACGGCGGGCAATCCGTGCGCGGTCGATCCGCGGGAGCCGGTGCACCGGGTGGTGAATCCGCGGGAAGCGGGCCAGCGTGCCGTAACCCTGCACGTCTATTCGCGGCCCTTTGATACCTGCGTGGTCTATTCGCCGGAGTTGGGAACATGCGGGGATATCCGGCTTCACTACAATACGGTTTTCGGAAAACCAGCGCGTACTCAGTAGCCAGTACCCAGTGCTGAGATGGACAATGATTTGTTCGGGGCCGCTGAGTGTCCTGCTCAGACAGGGGAGAATCGCTTTCCGACTGGGTACTGGCAACTGGGTACTGCATTTCAAGGAGGAATCGTGAGGAAATACCTGGTAGTTTGGGCGGGCGTGGCTGCGCTGTGTGTGATGTCGTGGGCGCAGGCTCCAACTCCAGCCCCAGCTCAAACTCCGGCGCAAGCGCCAGCCCCGGCGCCGGCCGAGATCCCAACTCCTCCAACCGCCAAAACCGCGCCTCCGCTCCAGTATCCGCGCTACGAAATCTTTGGCGGCGGTACGTACGCCGAGGCTGGTCTTTTCAACGCCGGACACTGGGCCGGTCTCTACGGATGGGACGCTTCTTTGGGTCTCAATGCCACCCATTGGCTGGGCTTTGTGGTGGAAGGCGGCCAATACTTCGGAACTTCAAAGATTCCAACAGCCGTGCCGGCGCCATTTCCCACCTGCCCGCCCTTCTGCCCGGCGATGACGCCCACGTTCGGGGTGGCGACTCGGGAATACAACTTTCTCTTTGGCGCGCAATTTTCGCGCCGCAGGGGAGGACGCTGGACGCCGTTTGGCGAACTCATGTACGGACATCAGGGCACGCGCGGCCAGGTGACCGCCGTCGGAACTCAGTTCACGGAGGTCGGCACAGGCCGGGCGCTGCTGGCCGGAGGCGGCATCGACCGCGAAATCAATCGTCGTTTCGCACTGCGGTTCAAGGCCGATTATTTGCAGACCGGCACCGCGTTTCCGCTTCAACCCAAGCAGAAGCAGGACAACTTCCGCTTCTCAGTGGGCGTTGTCATCCGCAACGTGCACAAAAAGAAGCGCACGCTTGAGGAGGAAACTCAACCCGAACCCTAAAAAGGGGCGTCGGATTTTCGGAGCGCCGCGGCTTGGGCATCTGCGATGGCGAAAGTCCCGCCTCTATAGAATGCGAGACCCGGCCTCCGCCATTGCTGCTGGGTGATGCTTTTACCCGCGACCGGAATTTACGACCGGCGCAACAAATCGCTCAGCGGCTTAGCCTTGGCCCGCAGTTCGTCGGCAAAATCGCCGCCTTTTTCGACCACTTCCTCGAAACGATCTTTCGCTTCGCCTGTCCATTCCGAGGCGGTCTCCAGGGCTTCGTCATAGGAGCGCCGCAGATCTTTCCGCAGTTGTCCCCCAGACTTCGGAGCAAGCAACAGACCGAGGGCGGCGCCGACGCCAAGCCCGATCAGCAGAAACGTGATTGCAGTGCCGGCCGTACCGTCAGAACTCTCGTATTTTCCAATGCGCATATAAACCTCCTGATCAACTCTATTCTAGACCCGAATACTGAATTGGTAATTTGTGATTTGTAATTGGTAACTGAAAACCCGGTGACTCCTGGGGGCTCAAATTGCCAATTACAAATTACCTGTTCCAAAATCCCCAGCGGCCCGGTTCCCACAATGCTCTCCGCCTGTGTAAAATGAGGTGTTAATCCCAAGTGCGGCGGAAGCCCCGGCGACCTCCACCCGAGCTGGCCAAAAGCGGGCCCGCCGGGGACCCCGGACCTGCCCTGCTGCCCAGAATTCCTAGCAGAGTGAAGGAGATGTAAACGAGCAATGTCGATTCCAGCAACCCAACTCCGCCCCGGCATGATCATCAAGCACAACAATGACTTGCATTCCGTGTTCAGCGTCGAGCACCGCACCCCGGGCAACCTGCGCGCCTTCATCCAGGCAAAGCTCCGCAACCTGCGCACCGGAGCCATGTTCGAGCATCGTTTTCGTTCGCCCGACCCGATCGAGAAAGTCAACGTGGATGAGGAGAACATGGAGTTTCTCTATAGCGACGGCGACGACTACTACTTCATGAACACCGAAAACTACGAGCAGACCAATCTCAGTCGCGACACTCTGGGCGACGCCGTGGATTACCTGACACCGAACCTCCAGATCAAGGTGGAGTTTTTCGATGGCAAGGCCGTGGGCATCGAGTTGCCGCAGACCGTGGTGTTGACGGTGATGGAAGTCGAGCCTGGCCTGAAGAGCGCCACCGCATCGAGCGTGACCAAGCCGGCGAAGACCGAAACCGGCCTCATCGTGCAGGTGCCGCCCTTCATCAACGAAGGCGAGAAAATCAAGGTGGACACAGCGGAAGGCACGTATTTGTCGCGAGCGCAGTAGGTAGGTGCGAGGTTAGAGGTCAGATTGCAGAGGTAAGAAGCTTCGGATTGGGCTTTCAGCTCTGCAATCTGACCTCTGACCTCTTCAATCGAGCCATGGCTTCCACAAACGATCCATCGCACGCTCAAGCTCGCCGCTTTCTCGTGCGCGGACGTGTCCAGGGCGTGGGCTTCCGCTGGTTTGTCGAGCGCGAGGCGCACATCTTGCAAATTGCAGGATGGGTCCGCAACAATCACGATGGCAGCGTCGAAGTGCTGGCCATGGGGACGCGTGAGCAGTTGGCGGGACTGCGATCGCGTCTGCAGGAAGGCCCGCGAGCGGCGCGCATAGATGACGTAGAAGAATCCGAGGCCGAGCCGGTCGCGGGACTCAATTCATTTCAGGTTCGAGGAGCTTAACTGAGGATGTCGAACACGCCAGTGGATTGCGACAGGTTGAAGAAGCTGATCCGGGAGGTGCCCGACTTCCCGAAACGAGGCATCCTGTTCTACGACATCACCACGCTGCTCAAGGACAAGCTCGGCTTCGCTCGCCTGATTGACGCGTTCTCGGAAAACTATATCGGCAAAGAGATTGACCTGGTGCTCGGCATAGAGGCGCGCGGATTCATCTTCGGCCCGGGGCTCGCCTATCGGCTGAATGCTGGATTCGTTCCTGTCCGCAAGCCGGGAAAGCTGCCCGCCGAAACCGTGAAGATCAGCTACGAACTGGAATATGGCAGCAACGCGCTGGAAGTCCACAAAGATGCCATCGGCAAAGGCCAGCGCGTTCTGATCGTAGACGACTTGCTGGCCACCGGCGGAACGGCGGTCGCAACCGCGGACCTGGCAAGCGGATTGGGCGCACAAATTGCGGGATTGGCATTTGTGGTTGAACTCGACTTTCTGAAAGGTCGCCAGAGGCTGGCGAAGTATGACGTGTTCTCCCTGCTGCACTATGATCGGTAACGTGGACAGCAGTGCTTCGGGACGAAGCTGGGCTGCGGGCACCGGCAAATCCTCTTGGCCTGCCGTTTTACTTCACCAGCTACTTTACCAGGTGCTACTTTACTAGGTGTTCAACGGCCCGGAATAGACCGCCCCAAATCGCCAGGCTGAGAGCCAGCGACGCGGCGTAGGAGAAGATCACAGTCCAGTTCCAATGAACATTTCTTTCCGATTCACGGATCCACATGGGGAGGGTCCTCGTTGTACAGATTGTAGTAAGCAATCATGTGACCGTTTTTTCTCTTCCGCAAGTAATTGAAAAGATTCCCCGAATCTCAACGGCCGCTTCGTGAAGGTGTGTGAAATCGCCATGCACTCAAGAATCTTGCACTGGCATTGCCGAAAGTCGCTGCCGAAATCTTGACACTTGCAGCCGCTCCGCAGTCAGGTCCATCCGGTGCTCTGAGGTCGCCCAGCGATGGTGGTAATCTAGGCGTTCAGTGGATGAGGCATGGGCGCAGTCTTGAGTTCGATATCTCGTTCGGCGCAGAGCACGATCCGACTTTTCCTTATCCTGGCGTCCGCACTGGTTGGCGCAGGAGCCAGCGTCGATTCCAGCCCGCTCCCGCCTTCCATCACTACGGCGCCGCTCTCGGTCGACCAGGTGGTGAACAATCTCGTTCGCAAAGATGGGGAGCGGGCTCAGGCCCTGCGCCATTACGAGTCCACCCGAGTTTATCGCCTTTCCTATCACGGATTCCCGGGTGATCGGGAGGCTGAAATGACCGTGGCGGCGACTTATGACAGTCCTTCCACCAAGAACTTTAAAGTCGTCTCGCAAACTGGATCGAAGGTGATCATCGACCGCGTTTTCAAACGGCTGCTGGAGAGCGAAAAAGAAGCCGCAGCGCCGGAAATGCACGCCCGCACGTTGCTGAACCGCGACAACTACGACATCGCGCTGGTTGGTTACGAGAGCGCGGGCGTCAATTCCTCGAACGTCAGTTCTTCTGGCCAGGGCAGCCAATACGTGCTCGCCGTCTACCCGAAAGCGAGAAGCAAGTACGTCTATCGCGGCAAAGTGTGGGTGGATGGAACCGATTTTGCCGTCACGCGCATTGATGCCGAACCGGCCCAGAATCCTTCATTCTGGACGAAGAAAAGCGAAATTCATCACGAGTACATGAAGGTGGAGAATTTCTGGCTGCCCCGGCGCAACGAATCTGTAAGCTACATCCGCCTCGGCGGGCGCGCCACTTTGACGATTGAATACAGCAACTACCGCGTGACCGATTCGCGGCAATCGGGGAACGCCCCCAAAGCGGCGCCTTCCGGCGTGGCCGCACACTAAGCAAAACTCGTAGAGCGACGAGCGACGGGCGAGGCGCCCGTCGTTCCACATATATGACCTCTCTCGCAGTAGTACAATCCCGCCATGGATAGCCTGATCCAGCCGAGCGTAAATCCCACGACGGAGCGGCAAGAGTCTGGCCTGCGTCCAATTCTCATCGGGATCGTCATCGTAGGGATCGTGGTCGGCGTTCTAGCGCTGATTTTCCGCGCCGAGGAGAAGAAGCCTGCTGCACCTCCAGCTTATGCCGCGAATCTGAAATTCTCGGACTTGAAGACCAGCGCCGCGCAGAATTTTGTTGGCGCAACCGTCAGCTATATCGATGGCGTCATTACCAACACGGGCGATAAAACCGTTATCCACGCGGTGGTGCAGGTCACGTTCAAAGACGACATGGGCCAGGTGGCGCAGCGCGAAGAACTTCCCCTGCGCGTTCTGCGCACTGGCGGACCGTACGACGAAGCGGTGGATTTCAACCTCTCACCGCTCGCGGCCGGCCAGAGCAAACCTTTCCGGCTGACCTTTGAGAACATTTCCGCGCAGTGGAACCATGCTTATCCGGATTTGCAGATCACGCAGGTCACGGTAAGGTAAGGTCAGAGGTTAGAGGTCAGATTGCAGAGGTAGGAGCCTTCGGGGTGGGTCTCCGCTTCTGCAATCTGACCTCTAACCTCTGACCTCTGCAATGGCCCCCTCCGTTACAATGGCCTCGTGCCTGACGTAAAACCATTCCGCCTCACGGAGTCTGTCAAAGCTGCGGGTTGAGCGTCCAAGCTGAGTCCGGCGGCGCTGGACACGGTGCTTGGGAAATTAGCCCGGCAACAGGACCCGAACGTGCTGGTCGGCTTCGATCATGCCGACGACGCTGGCGTGTATCTGCTTACGCCCGAGACGGCGCTCGTGCAGACGGTGGATTTTTTTACGCCCATCGTGGACGATCCCTACACCTTCGGTCAGATCGCTGCTACCAACGCGCTCAGCGACGTCTATGCCATGGGCGGAAAACCGCTGACCTCTCTCGCCCTTGTCTGTTTTCCTGAGAAAGGCGATCTCGAAATTCTGGAGCGCATTCTGGCCGGCGGTTTGTCCAAAATGATCGAAGCCGGATGCACGGTGGTCGGAGGCCACAGCATCCGCGACGAAGAAACGAAATTCGGATACTCGGTCACCGGAGTAATTCATCCCAAACGCGTGCTCGCCAATCAGGGCGCGCAACCGGGCGACAAGCTACTATTCACCAAGGCGCTTGGCACAGGCGTCATTTCGACGGCGATCAAGAAAGGCGTTGCCAAGCGGGAGTGGATCGACGCGGCAGTGAAGTCGATGACGACTTTGAACAAGACCGCGGCCGAAGTGATCACTGGCCGTTCGGGGCCTGGGCAAAGTCCCACGTCTCAAAGACCGCTAGACGTAGGGCCCCCTGTCGCGCTTCGCTCGACTGGACAGCGGAGGGCGGCTGTCCCTACGTGGACCGTGCATGCTCTTACCGACGTCACCGGCTTCGGCTTGATCGGCCACGCTCGCGAAATGGCGCTGGCATCGGACGTCAGCCTCGTGTTCCAATCCGCCAACATTGCTGTGCTCGAAGGCGCGCTCGATTGCATCCGCGCGGGCTACATCCCCGGCGGACTCAAAGCGAATCGTGACTTTGCCGAATGCCTGGTCGGCTACGATCCGTCGGTGCCCGACGATATCCGCACACTTCTCTTCGACCCGCAAACCGCAGGAGGGCTGCTGATCTCGGTTGCCGCCGAGGATGCCGGCACGCTAACGCGAGCGCTGCAGGACGCCGGCGTTCCTGCCGTCGAAATCGGCGAAGTATGGGCAACCGCCAAGCCGCTGATCACCATTTGTTGATTACTATCCGACGATCCTTGCTCCCGCTCACGCTACCAAAGCAATCTAAGTGAGATAGGCGGCTACATTTCTCACTTACTTTTTCTTGAAGCTGTGTTACCTTTCCGGGGTCTTAGAAAGTTTATCTGGAAACGAGGACCTCGAATGGCAGATCCCGGATATAGCTACACGCCCAGTGGCACCAGCCAGTCTGTCGCGGTCGAGCAGAAATCGCGCGTTTTGCAGGCTCTCAGGGGGAGCGCAAGCTGGTTCGTGATGATCGCCGGTCTGTCGATGGTGAACTCAATTTTGGCGATGTCCGGGGCAAGTATCCGATTCATTTTCGGCCTCGGATTTTCGCAGATCGTCGATGCCCTCGCGCACCAAGCCGGTTCTAGCGGTTACCTACTCGACCTGATCATCAATGGAATTATTGCCGGCGTCTTCGTGCTGTTCTGGAATTTCGCGCGACAAGGGCAGAGGTGGGCATGGTATCTGGGCATGGCCGTTTATGTCGTGGACGGCGTCCTTCTGCTGCTCTTCAAGGACTATTTCGCTATCGCCTTCCACGCGTACGCTCTCTTTCGGATGTCGTCAGGATTAAAATTGCTTCCGATCCTCGAGCGTTTGAATCAGCAGAGCACGACCGGGGCGATTTCCTCTTCCTACTGACCGCACCCGAAAAGTTGTGCGCAGGAAGTTGTTTGTAAAACATGGCCTGGGTCGCAGCGTATCGCGGCCCTTTCGCATCTATAGACTGAAGACTAAGCACGCTGCTTGTCTACTGATTTGTTCATGCGAAAGGAACTCATGAAAACCCGCACTCTTGGAAGTTCCGGTCTAAAGGTTTCCGCCCTTGGCCTCGGCTGCATGGGGATGTCGGAGTTTTACTCCGGACGCGATGACTCTGAATCGATCGCGACCATTCATCGGGCGCTCGAACTCGGCATCAACTTTCTCGACACCGCCGACGTCTATGGGCCGTACAAGAACGAAGAACTGGTCGGGCGCGCGATCAAGGGCAAGCGCGACCAGGTCGTGCTGGCTACAAAGTTCGGGATTGTCCGCGATCCCAGCAACCCCAATATCCGCGGCGTCAGCGGCAAGCCCGGCTACGTGAAGAAGTCTTGTGAAGGAAGTTTGAAGCGGCTGGGCGTCGACCACATCGATCTCTACTATCAGCACCGCGTCGATCCCGATACGCCGATTGAGGAAACGGTGGGCGCGTTGGGGGAACTGGTCAAGGAAGGCAAGATCCACCATATTGGCTTGTCGGAAGCCAGCGCTAACACTCTGCGGCGGGCGGTGAAGGTGCATCCCATCGCGGCGTTGCAGACAGAGTATTCGCTTTGGACGCGCGATCCGGAGGACGAAATCCTGGCGGCCTGCCGCGAACTGGGCATCGGCTTCGTTGCCTACAGTCCGCTTGGACGAGGATTTCTTACCGGCCAATTCAAGAAGTTCGAAGACCTGGGGGCGGATGATTATCGCCGTTTCTCGCCGCGCTTCCAGGGAGAAAACTTTCAGAAGAATCTCGATCTCGTGAAGGCAGTTGAAGAGATCGCGCGCGAGAAAGGATGTCAGCCATCACAACTGGCGCTGGCCTGGGTGCTGGCGCAAGGGGACGACATTGTTCCGATTCCGGGCACAAAGCGGCGCAAGTATCTCGAAGAAAACGCCGCGGCGGTGGATTTACAACTGACTCCGGACGATCTGCGTCGCCTGAGCGAAGTCTTTCCTTCCGGCGCAGCTTCGGGATTGCGCTACCCGGAGCACATGATGAATCTGATCAACGGGTAATTCGAACTATGTGGTGACGCCGACGCTGCGGAGCTTGGCTCCGCGGGACAGCCGAGGGCGGCTGTCCCTACGTGAGCCTTGCCGGGTGTGGTGCCCTGTACAACTTAGCCGCCCAGAAGTTTGTTTACCTCGGCGTAATGTATAGCTCCCTCCATCGCGTTATACGTTCCGGAGGTCTTGATCTCCTCCGCGATTCTTCGCAGCAGTCCGAGCGTGGCACGGATGGGGCCCGATCCCACGCTCACGCGAGCAACTCCCAGCTTTGCTAGTTCCGGAATCGAGGGCGTTCCTACGCCCGCGAGAATGTTGAGTGGACACTCGACGGCTCTCGCGAGCCGTCCAATGGTCTCGGCATCTTTGAGTCCCGGGGCGAAGACGCAATCGGCGCCAGCGTCGCGAAATGCAACCAGCCGCCGCAACGCTTCGGAATAGTCGGCGTCGGGATTGCCTCCCGCGAGCAGGTAGATTTCGGTGCGAGCATTGATCACAATTTGCGCTCGCAGCTGCACGGCAGCCTCGCGCGCCGCCCGGATCTTTTCTACCGCCAACTGCAAGGAGCTTAAAGGTTGATCCTGACGGCCGCTTGCGTCTTCCAGGTTCATTCCGACGACTCCAGCCTGAATCAGTTCGCGCGTGGTCCTGGCCGCGTCTTCAGGAGTGGAACCATATCCCGATTCGACGTCAGCGGTCACAGGCACATGCACAGCGCGAGCGATGCGGGCGATGCGAGCCAGCATCTCCTCGCGTGGAATGCGCTGGCCGTCGGGATAGCCCAGCGAAAAGGCTATGCCCGCAGAGGTGGTTGCAATCGCGGGGAAGCCAGCTTCCTCGAAGATGCGGGCGCTGGCCACGTCCCAAGCATTCGGCAGGATGAGCACACCCCGTCCGCGATGGAGTTGCCGGAACTGGATCGCTTGGTTGGTCTGGGACTCCATAATTAATCTCGTTGCTTCCGGTCGCGTCATCTGCCGCGAGCTTTTTCGCGCATGCGCTTTACGAAGCTGGGGACGTGGACTACGGCTCGGCCCACGGTGCCGTTCCCGATCTCCTGTGTGCCATCGTGGGCACGGACGCGCATGATGTAGGAGCGGCCGTCAAACGATTCCAGTTCCGCTTCGGCGTGAATCCGCATTCCGATCCCGCTGGCGGCGCGGTGTTCGACGTGGATGGAGATGCCCACGGTGATTTCCCCCTCATCACAGAATGGCTGGAGCGCCTGGAAACTGGCGGTTTCCATCAGGCGAATCATGTCGGGAGTCGAATAGACCGGTGGCAACTCCGGATGATGGGCGGAGAGGGTGTGCCTCAACTCGACGGTTTCAGCCGCCTCGCCGCGCACGCCGATGGGGATGGGTCGGGCCATGCTTCAAAACGGGATGGCAAAAGTAAGACGCAAACGGCAGCAGAGAACGCGCTTAAAGGGGCGTCAGATTTCGGTTAGCTTCCGGCATCGCTAAGCAGGCTGCTGAAAGACTTTCTTCCGCCTCGCCGCCTCACCTCAGCGGCTAAAGCCCAAAAAACAAGCCAATTATCGCAGCGGTGAACCGCTGCGCCACCCAAAATCAAAGGCAACATCGAGTTCTTCCGCAAAGCTGCAAAGCGATACCTACGAAACCAAATCTTCCGAAACTACGCCGCCACCTGTTCCGTCCTACGCGCCTCGAAGCCGTCCAGCACGCGCCATAACGCTTTGGCGGCATTCTCGGCGGCCGCCAGGGCTTTTTCGGCTGTCTCCGGATTGGCCTTGACCCGTTTCTCGAGCTGATCACGCCACACCTGCGCGTGTCGCAGGTCGGCGTCGGAGTGCAGAGTGAAATAGCCGCGGGTCTTCTCATCGGCGCCGTAGAGTTCGCGCAGGACGCGATCTTTCTCCTGCGCCAGGTGTGGCACCTGCGATTCGTAGGCATAGAAAGCCGCCAGCGCCTCCTCCGGGGTTCCTTCACTGGCGATGCGGTGGAACCAGGAGACGAGCTTGCGAACTTCGCCAACCGGCCGCCGTTTCGGAATGCGTCCTCCGCCGACACCTTCGACAAAGTCGAGCCACAGCTCGGAGTGCGAACGTTCCGGCTCGCCGAAGGAGTCTTCGCCGCCCTTCTCATCGGTCATGTTGGCGAGAACAGCGCGGCGCAACTCGCCTTCTTCCAGCCGGACGCCGAGCTGCGCCAGATAGCCGGGGAAGGCTTCCACGTGAGGGTAGTAGCCCTCGGCGTATTCGCGCAGGTCGTCTCGGGTCAACTCGCCGGCCGACCAGGCCTTGTAAAAGGGATGACACAGCAAGTCGTAGGGATGAATGCGTTCTTCGAGTAGAGACACAAATGCGTTCGTTTCCATAAGTGGGGTTCCCATGAATTAGATTTACTCGGTGACCCTCAACTATACGGTCAGGGCGGACGGATCACAAGGACACGCCTCGGATTCTAGTGGAATTTTTGTAACAGAAAGAAAATACATGACTTAGCATAGACAAAGCTGGGCGAGCTTGCCTGCGACGGGCAGGTGGGAATCATGGTTGTCAACGGACGTTCTTAGGCGTGCTCGGGAAGGTTGTTCAAGCCGTTGGGAACTTTCCGGTGGGTTGCGACATTACAGGTTATGAAAGGGACGTCAGGGGCCGCGCTTTAGAGGGATGCGGCGGCTGGCGTGGAGATAATGATCAGCGACGAAGCCTTGATGGCAGAGTTCCAGGGTGGCTCGCAAGAGGCATTTGAGGAGCTGTTTGCGCGCTATCGCGGGCCGCTTTACGGCTTTTTCCGGCGACGGCTGCAGGGTGACCAGCGTGCCGACGACTTGACCCAGGAAACCTTCCTGGCGGTCATCCGGGCATCTGCCCGTTACGAGCCTAGAGCTCTGGTTCGCACTTATCTTTACGGCATCGCTATGAACCTGTTGGCGGCGGAGCGGCGCAAGCGATTCCGCGACTCGCCGCCGGGAGAGATTGCGCCGGAACCAGCGACGCACGACGCTCCCGATGCCGTGCTTTGGATCCGCCAGGCCCTCGAAAGGCTCGACGAGTCGGGGCGCGAGATTCTGATGCTCCGCGAATATGAGCAGCTCAGTTATGCGGAGATCGCGGAGTTGTTGAAGCTGCCGGTGAATACCGTCCGGTCGCGGCTGTTTCGCTCGCGGATGGCGCTGAAGGGTCACCTGGAGCCGGAGCGAAAATCTAGTGACGCTGCGGCAACCCGCGAAGTGGCGGAAAGCATGAAACTAACGCGGGCAGAAGGCGAGGCCATATGAAAAAGATTATGCATCCCATCGAACCCGAAGAACTCATGGCCTACCTCGATGGCGAACTCAGGGCCGATCGCGCCGCTGCTACTGCGGCTCACCTGGGCGAGTGCGCAGAGTGCCAGGAACACGTTGCCGTGCTGCGAAGCGTTTCTCAGAATCTGAAGGCTTGGAAAGTTGAGCTGACGGAGTCGGCAATACCGCCGTCGATCGCAACTGCCCTCACGGAAAACAAGCTGGCATCGAGAAGCGCTATTCCTGCCCGGCTGCGTTCCCGGCAAGCGTTTCTGGGCCAGCGCTGGCCGGTAGTTGCGTGGGTGGGTGGAGTGGCGGCCATTTTGTTGGTAGCGGCAGTCAGTATGCCGAACTTGATGCACTCCCGCAAGGCGATCAATTATCAACGCGACGTCGTCCGTCTGTCTCCATCGGCGCCGTCAGCCTTACCAATGAACGGAAGGGAATTCGACAGGATTGAGCAATTCGCAAAGTTGCAAGCCGCCCCACCGGTAAGCTCCGGCGCACCGCAGTCGGACCAGGCCACAGTGGGAAATAATCTGCCCGCCAACGGTCCGATGATCATCCGCACGGCGCAGCTCCGCCTGATCACCAAGGAGTTCGACAAGGCGCGGGCTCAACTTGAGGCGATTCTCAAGCGGCATCGCGGCTATGTCGGCGAGTTGAAAGCCAATGACGCGACGGGTAGTGGACGCACGCTGACCGCGACGCTGCGCGTTCCATCCGACCAGCTCGACGCTACGCTGACCGAGGTCAAGACCCTGGGGCGGGTGGAATCCGAATCGCAGAGCGGGCAAGATGTGACCTCACAATATGTCGACCTGCAGGCACGGCTCGCGAACGCGCGCAACACCGAACAACGGCTGACCGATCTGCTGCGCAATCGCACGGGAAAGTTGTCGGACGTTCTCGAAGTGGAACAGGAACTCGACCGTGTGCGCGGCCAAATCGAACAGATGGAGGCCGAAAGAAAAAACATGGCAAACCAGGTGAGCTTCGCCACTCTGAATGCCACCATCACCGAGGACTACAAGGCCCAGTTGGAGGTCGTGCCGCCTTCGACTTCAACCCGCCTCAGCAACGCCGCTGTCGAGGGATATCGCAGCATGGCAGACGGCGTTGTAAGCCTGGTTCTGTTTCTGCTTTCGACTGGGCCGAGCCTCTTGCTATGGGGCGCAATCTTGTTCTTTCCGGCGCGGGCGGTTTGGAAGAGAGTGCGGAATGGCTCGGCCTCATAGATTTTCTCCCAATCGAGTCCTTGCCGCCTGCCATGCCATTGTGCTCTGGGTCACATCGACTTTGCTCTTCAATACTTCAAAATAGCGAAGGACGGAGGGCAGAACTATGCAGGGCAACGAGAAGGTCATTGAGCAGTTAAACTCGGCTCTAAGCGCCGAGTTGACGGCGATTGTGCAGTACATGACGCAGTCGGAGATGTGCCAGAACTGGGGCTACAAGCGGCTGGGCGAGCGCACGAAGGTGCGGGCCATCGAGGAGATGAAGCACGCGGAAGGCCTGATTGAGCGCATCATCTTCCTGGACAGCATACCTACTGTCGATGTTGGATTGAAGCCTCAACTGGGCAGCAAGGTGCAGGAGCAAATGGAGATTAACCTTAAAGACGAGCAGGATGCGGTGCGCCAATACAACCAGGCTGTGAGGGTTTGCGTCGAGGCAAAAGACGACGGCTCAAGGGCTCTGTTCGAGCGCATGATTCAGGACGAAGACCGGCACGTGGACTACCTGGAAGCTCAGCTACATTCCATCAAGGAAATGGGCATTGGCAACTACCTGGCGCAGCATTTGTAGGGTAGCGAATAGCCCTCCAGCGCGCCGTCGAATCGAAGTGATAGATTAGTTGATCGCTTCCGCACACGGACGGTTTCCATGGCGATTCCGCTTTCCAATGAAATCAGGGCTTTGCTCGATGGCTCCAACTTCGCGCATCTGGCCACGCTCATGGCTGACGGCTCACCCCAGAGCGTACCGGTCTGGGTGGGCCGTGAAGGTGACCTTATCCTGATCTGTACCGGGGAAGGCTCACTCAAAGCGAAGAACACACGGCGCGATCCGCGGGTCTCGCTCTCGATCGTCGATTTTCACGACCCTTACAAGGAGGCGCAGCTTCGTGGCCGCGTGGTCGAGCGTCGTCCCGATGGCGATTTCAAGTACATGGACGCTATCTCACACAAGTACATTGGGAAGCCTTTTCCCTTCCGTAGCCCGGAGGGAAGAGTGGCGCTCGTGATCGAGACCGAAAAGGCGCGATACACCAAGCTTCCTTTTGAACATACGCCGCCCAAATAGGACCCTCCGCACGGAAACCTCTTCCTACGGCGCATCCTTCCGCGACCACTTTCTTGCGAGTGGAAAATGCGGTAGCGTATCATCGTGGCGCGGAACCAGATCCATCCCATACTGGTACCCACAATCGTGCTGACGATGGTTGCGCGCTTTGGAACTGGAATTGGGGTTGATCCCCATTGGGGAATGCTCGGTGTCTAACCCTACCGGCACATTATCCGCGGGCGATGTCGTCGGCAACTACAAGATCCTCGGCCTGGCCGGAACCGGCGGCATGGGCGTGGTGTATCGCGCGCTCGATATAAAGCTGGAGCGCACGGTCGCGCTGAAGTTTCTTCCCGAGCACTTAGTTTCAAGCAGCGACGACAAGGAGCGGTTTCTGCGGGAAGCACGCTTCGCCTCTTCGCTCGACCATCCCAACATCGGCGTGATCCACGGGCTGGAGGAAACCAGCGACGGGCGATCCTTCATCGTGATGGCGTATTACGCGGGCGAAACGCTGGTGGGAAAGATGCGCCGCGGGCCGCTTCCCCTGGCGGAAGCGGTGGACATCGCCATCCAGATGGGAGAGGGTTTAGCGGCGGCTCATGCGGGCACGGTGGTGCATCGCGACATCAAGCCTTCGAATGTCATCCTGACGCAGAGTGGTGTGGCGAAGATTGTGGACTTCGGGCTGGCGCGGCTGGCGTCTACGGGCAGCACGCAGAGCATAAGCACCGCGGGAACGATCGGGTACATGTCACCGGAACAGACGGTCGGCAAGTTCGTCGACCAGCGCACCGATATATGGGCGCTGGGTGTGGTGCTGACGGAAATGGTGACGGGGAAGAATCCGTTTTCGCGGGAAACGCCGGCGGCGACAATTTATGCGATCCTGAACGACCCACCGCTGCCGATGGACGAGATCCCGCTCGATCTGTTGCGCGTGATCTACCAGGCGCTGTCGAAAGAGCCGGAGACGCGCTACCAGAATTGCCGCGAGATGGTGGTGGATTTGAAGGATGTCCGCAGCCGGCTCGAGCCCGAGGCGACGGCGGCGCAAACCGGCAGCCGACCATCTTCGCGAGCGTCTTCCCGAACGTCGTCCCGAACAACGTCCCGGCCATCCGCCTCGACGGCGTCGGAACTAAGAAAGCAGATTGAACAAGCCTCGCGCCCAATCTGGGGCTCGGCTGCCGCGCCGGTGTCGAGGTTGAATCGCTGGCTGGCCGCGGCAGGCGTTGCGGTAGTTGTCGCGGCAGTGCTCTCGTTTATTCCGGCGGTGCGTGAACGGGTGGCGGGATGGTTTGGGCATCCGGAAGAGCACATCGCGGTGCTGCCGTTTGAGAATGTAGGGAGTGATCCGGCGAACGAAGAGGTCTCCGCCGGACTGATGGACAATCTGACCAGCCGCCTATCGAACCTCGATGTGGGCAAGCAGTCGCTATGGGTGGTCCCGGCGAGCGAGGTGCGGCGGCAGAAGATTGGCGATCCAGCGTCGGCGCTGCGGCAACTGGGAGCGACGGTCGCGGTGGAAGGCAGTCTGCAACGCGAGGGGCAGACGATCCGCTTGACGGTGAACCTGGTGGACACCAGAAACCTGCGCCAGATCGGCTCGGTGCCGCTGGAAGACAAGACGGGAGACTTCTCCTCACTCGAAGACGAAGCCGTGACTCGCATAGCCAAGCTGATGCGCATCGAGGTGACGCCGGAGATGCTGCGAACTGGCGGCGGCGCGGTCAATGCCGGCGCCTATGAGTTGTACCTGAAGGCGCTCGGCTACACCCAGCGCTTCGACAAGGCGGGCAATCTCGACCTTGCCATCGCGGCGCTCGATAATGCGGTAAAGCAGGATCCACGCTTTGCCCTCGGATTCGCCCAGCTCGGCGAAGCCTACCGCCTGAAATACCGGCTGGACAAGGACACCAAGTGGATCGATGAAGCTCTGGCGAATTGCCAGAAAGCGCAGCAACTGGACGATCGCTTGCCCGTGGTCTATGTGACCCTGGGGGACATCCATCGCGACACGGGGAAATACGATCTCGCCTTGCAGGAATACCAGCGCGCACTGCAGCTCGACCCGCGCAGTGCGGACGCGATCGTCGGCCTGGCCAGATCCTACGACAGCGCGGGACGCTTGACCGACGCCGAGGCTGCCTTCAGGAAGGCTATCGCGCTTCGTCCCGATTCGTGGATTGGTTACAATGCCTTCGCGGCTTTCTTGGATGAGCACCAGCGCTACGACGAAGCCATTGCGCAGTTTCGTCATGCCATCGAGCTCACTCCCGACAACGCCCCGCTCTATCTCAATTTAGGCGCTGTCTACATCGACATGGGAGACAAGCACTACCCCGAAGCCGAGCAGATGCTGCGGAAATCGCTTGCCCTTGAGCCCAGCTATCCCGCCTACACCAATCTTGGAGCTCTCTACAACCAGCAGCAGAAGTACGCCGAAGCTGCGGATGCGCTTGAGAAGGCCCTACAACTGAACGACAAGGATTACGTGACATGGAGCGATCTGGCATTTGCCTACGAATGCCTCAAAGACAAAGAGAAAGAAGGCAAGGCGCGCGACCGTGAAACCGTCCTGCTCGAACAGGCAGTTCGGGACACTCCGCGCGACGGCGTTGCGCAGTCCTATTTGGCAGTGGCCTACGCCAAGAAAAAGCTTCGCGAAAAGGCGATTCCTCGCATACAATCGGCACTCGCGCTTTCGCCCGACGACCCCAGCGTTCTAGAGTTCGTCGGCGAAGCCTACGAGGACCTGGGCGATCGCGCCCAAGCGTTGCAGTACATCGAGAAGAGCCTGCAAAAAGGCTATGCCCTTGGGGACTTGAAGAACGATCCGGATCTACAAGGGTTGTCGTCGGATCCCAGTTTTCGGCCCAGCGGAAAGTAAGTAAATTCAATTCGAAAAGGAGCCAGCCATGGCCACCGCGCGCGCGATTCCAAGCATAGGAATAGTTTGGCCCATCAACATCGTATATATCGACGCTACCTCTTCGTTGACCGTCTCGTCGCCAGGCATCATCATCGGAGCCAACGACGAAGTCAACTTCTCCAACAATTCCGAAGACGCCACGATCAACATTTCGTATGCGCCCAATCCGCCGGGCCCGACCCTGTACGCCACACCCACACCCGATATTGGACCCGGCGATAACTATGTGCAGAGCCAACAGAGCCAACCCCCGGCCGCCAACGGAAGCGTGAACTATTTCGTAAACGTGGTAGGGGGGCCGACCTTCGGGCCCTATTCCATCCAGGTGGGTACAGGCCCGCTGTATGTCGAGGTCACTGGCGGAGGAGCCACTCCCGCGGAGGTAGCGCTTCCTCCGGGCGGCTCGCTGGAAATGTTTTCCACCGACAGAAAATACGGCGTCGAGTGGACGAACACAGGCAACCCGCTTCCCAAACCGTCGCCCGGCCTCATTGAGGTCTACGTCGGCGTGTCGGCCCCGGGAAACGGCCCCTACTCCAACCCGACTTCCGGGGGTCCTGTAGGACCGATCTTCTCCTACCAGCTTGCGCCCAAGGTCGCGGAAACCGGCAAAGGCACGGTGATCGTCCAGTAGGCTGCGTGGCGCCGACCCTTTATGGTGGTTGGCGCGCGGAATCTGAAGGCTACGTTTCGAAAGGTGAGCGGAGAGTGCTACGATCTCCGGACCGAGAGTGGAGTTGTGTCTGAGATTATCCCCTAACGCTAGATGACCTGGATTCGCACCATTCCGTTCACGGAAGCTGACGAAGAACTGCGACAGGCGATAGAAGCGCAGAAAGCGCTTTATCCGCAGGAGTACGCCGTTCCGATTCATCCTGCCGAAGGCGGCGGGTCGCAGGGTGTAACTTCGCAGATCGTGGCCTCGCATTCCTTGATTCCGCAGGCGCTGCGCCATGCGTTCTCGACCTTCGGCGCGCTCATGTCTCCTGACCTGCCGCTGCAGCGGCGTCATCACGAGATGATTGCCACCATGGTCTCGGTGACCAACCGGTGCGTGTATTGAATCGAGTCTCACGCAGAGTTTCTGCGTCGAGTCACCCTGGATAAAGAACTAGTCGAGGCCTTGGAACGCGATTACACCACCGCGTCCATCACGCCGCAGGAGCGCGTGATGATCGATTACGTCGTTAAACTCACCAAGGACGCGACCAAGGTCTGGAAAGACGATCACGAGAAATTGCGGGTGGCAGGCTTCGAGGATCAAGCGATCCTGCAGATTACTCTGATTGCGTCCTGGTTCAACTACATTAACCGCGTGGCCGACGCGCTGGGCGTGGGGCGGGAAGGGTAGGCCAGGCCCCTACTCGTTGGCCACCCGCCGGTGCGGTTTCACCGCCAGGCAACGGGCGAAGACCGCCGACACCTGCGGAATGTCCTCTTCATTCAGTCGAATCGCACTGCCCAGCTTCTTCAACGCCGCATTCAGAGCGGCGGGCTGTGTTCCGGTCAGCTCCGTGAGTTGCTGCCACTCCCGCGCGACTGGAATGCGCTCGTCGGTTTCGGCATCTTCGCAAAACTGATCGGCCGCTTCCGGAGGAGTTCCGTATTCGTCGGCGACATCCTCGTGGAAGTAGCCCCGCAGGAAGGTATGCAGCGCGGGAAAGTTGGCTGCGGTGATTTCCGGTTTCGAGTTCATTAGCGGCACTCCGGATAAGAAGTCAAAACATAGTAATCGTTGGGCCCGGCGTATTTTAGTACGATCAGTGCGTGCTCGCACACGCGCGAGTGAATTTCGCCGCGATTCATGGTGCGGCCGATCGGAACGTCGCTGTCGTAGTCCAGGACCAAGTTGGGGTGTCTCCCCGGCCGGCTGAGCCAGTTCTGGATTTGGCCCTGCGATTGTGCGATGGCGGCGCCCACGGCGTGCTCAGCGGCCGAGCGGTCGGTGTAAGTCGACGCTCCGGTGATGTCGCGTTCCCGCCCCAGGCGCTCGCGCAGTTGCTCCTCGGTCTGCCCCACATGCTTGCGCAGGATGTGGCCGCCGGCGGCCTCGTCCTGCCTGAGGTCGCGCACGGGACCGTTCGTCGAATGGTTCTCAGCCCGCGCTGCAATCGAGGACGACGGCGCCGAACTGGCACCACTTGTGGAAACGGGCGGTTGGCACGAGATCCAGGCGCAGATTCCAAGTGCGACGACGATCCGAATTGCGAAGATACGAACTGCGGGAAACCTTGTCATCCGACCCCAGACTATGGCAGCGGGCGCAGCCATCCATGTAAAGTTCTGGGAATTGTGCTACTAAACAGGGTGTGCGGGCAAGTGTGCTGGATTCGCTGGACGATTTTGAGCGCTGGGGCGACGACTGCGCCTACGTGTTTCCGCGAGGCTACCGGCATGAGCGTTGGAGCTACCAGCGCGTCGCCGGAGCCGCGTATCAGTTTGCGCGCGAGCTCGAGGCGCGCAAGATTGCTAAGGGCGATGCGGTCCTATTGTGGAGTCCGAACTGTGCCGAGTGGGTCGCGGCTTTCCTGGGATGCGCGCTTTGCGGGGTCATTGCCGTCCCTGTGGATGATGCGGCCAGCGCCGATTTTGCGCGGCGCATCAGTGCGCAGGTGCGAACCAGGCTGGTGTTGTGTCCGCGCGAGCGGGCCGCGATCTTCGACGGACAGAAGACAGTGCAGAAGATCGTAACGATCGACCCCGCCGATCTGGCGGTTGCCATCGCAGAACATTCATCGCAACGCTTTCGTCCCGCGCAGATTCAGCCTTCCGATGCGCTGGAAATTGTTTTCACGTCGGGCACCACGGCTGAGCCCAAGGGTGTGGTGCTTACCCACGCCAACGTGGTCGGCAACCTGGCACCGATCGAAATCGAGATCAAAAAATACTTGAAGTATGAGCGGCTGGTGCATCCGATTCGCTTCTTAAACCTGTTGCCGCTGAGCCACGTTTTCGGACAATTCCTGGGAATTTTTCTTCCTCCGCTGCTCGGCGGTACGGTCGTGTTCGAGAACACATTCAACCCAACCGAAGTTATGGCGACGATCCGCCGTGAACGCGTCTCGGTGCTGGTGGCGGTCCCGCGCATGATTGAATCGTTGAGGCAGAAGATTGAGCGCGATCTCGACGTTCGTGGCGACGACACCGGCGTCCGCGAGAGTTTTGCCGCGCGCTACTCTGCCGCTGCGAGCCAGCACTTTCTGCGCCGCTGGTGGACCTTCCGCGACCTGCGCCGCCAGTTCGGATGGAAGTTTTGGGCCATGATCAGCGGCGGCGCCGCGCTCGATCGCGAGACCGAAGAGTTCTGGCATCGCCTGGGATATGCCGTGGTCCAGGGTTATGGACTGACTGAAACGACTTCGCTGATCAGTTTGAACCATCCGTTCCACACCAGCCGTGGTTCCATCGGCAAGGTTCTGCCGGGGCGCGAAATCAAGCTGGCAGACGATGGAGAGATTCTGGTGCGCGGCAGCGGCGTGGCCAGCGGCTATTGGAACGGCCGCGAACTGCAACCGGTGGCGCATTCGGAAGATGAAGGCTGGTATCGCACTGGCGACTTGGGCGCGCTCGATGAACACGGGAATCTTTTCTTCAAGGGACGCAAAAAAGAAGTGATCGTTACGTCTGCGGGCATGAATGTTTATCCTGAGGATCTCGAAGGGGCTCTGCGACAGCAAAAGGAAGTGCGCGATTGCGTAGTCATCGGACTGGAGCGCGGCGGAAATGCCGCGCCGTGTGCCGTGCTGATTCTGAGGAGCGCTCAAGGCGTTGATGCGAAGACAATCGTGCAGCGTGCCAATGAAACGCTGGCCGAATATCAGCGCATGCGCAGCTGGTTCGTCTGGCCCGACGAAGACTTCCCCCGCAGTGCCACGCAGAAGCCGCGCCGCAACGTGATTCGTGACGCGGTTGAGGCCAGGCTCCGCGGACAAGCGCTGGCGAACGCAGCCAGCCCGTTGTCCGAACTGCTGACTCGAATTACCGGCCGCGACATTCAGAACATGCAGAACCTGACGCCGGACGCCAAGCTGGAAAACGGCTTGGGGCTGAGCTCCCTCGACCGCGTTGAACTGCTTAGTGCGCTCGAAGACCGCTATCAGGTCGACCTCAGCGAAAGCGCGTTTGCGAATGCAGCGACCGTCGGCGATCTGGAAAAACTGCTGCAGAGTGAACGAGGTGGTCAACGCAGGCATGATTCTGAGTCTCAACGCGAGTTTCATCCGCTGGCCTTCCACTATCCGCTATGGACGCTGCGCTGGCCGAGTACCTGGCTGCGCCTTGCGTCGCATTATTTGCTGGCGCGCCCCGCGATGTTTCTTCTGGGATGGCCGCGCGTGACCGGGCGCGAGAACCTGCGGCACGTTCGCGGGCCACTGCTCGTCGTCTCGAACCATGTTGCCGATGTCGACGTCGGCTTCATCCAGACGGCACTTCCCGCGCGCATCCGCGACAGACTGGCGACCGCAACCGGCGGCGAGGCGCTCGAACTCCTGCGCTCGCCCAGCCCTGATCGCATGTGGCTTACCCGAATCTACAGCCGCGTGCAGTGGGCGCTCGCGGTCGCGCTGCTGAACCTGTTCCCGCTGCCGCGGCAGGCCGGCTTCCGAAAGAGCTTCGCCTACGCGGGAGAAGCCGTCGATCGCGGCTACAGCGTGCTTGTTTTTCCGGAGGGACGGCACACCGAAGACGGCAAGGTTCTTCCGTTCCGCACCGGAGTCGGGATGCTGGCCAACAATCTTCGCATTCCGATTCTTCCGATGCGGATTGATGGCTTGTTCGAAATCAAGAAAGCCGACAGGAAGTTCGCGGCACCTGGAGAGATTCAAGTGCGTATCGGCAAGCCCATCCAGTTTGCGCCGGAAACGGCCCCCGAGGAGATCGCTCGAGTGCTGCAAACGATGGTCGAGAACCTGTGAGCCGTCTCTGTTTCTTGTGTCAACTCCGAAGGTATTAATCCGTGTTTACATTACACGCTCCCCCTGATCTTTGGAATCATTGGGTTAGGGGGACTCTTGCCGGTCTCTGCCGAAACGGGCCGATCATCAGTGGCTGGCCGATCTGCGGGGGAAGGACGGGCACCGGGGCTTAAGCCTGCACTTGGTTCACAGGCTAACGCGGCCCTTAGGGGCCGCTCTTCCACGGTGATGCATACATTCCTGGTTAGGAATTGAGCTCCTGGAACGGCAGCGGTAAACCACTGCGCCACCCAAAATCAAGTTCAGCGCGGAGTTTCAACACCGCTAAGTCGGTGGACTTGTGCGGTGTTGATTCATCGTGGGCGGGTCGTGCCAAGTGCCTGGGGCCGCCGGAGCGGGGCGAGCTGTGCCCGGCTTGGACGGGCAAGGCGCCCGTCCCCACACAAGCTCAACCCAGAAATACAAAAGGCCGGGCGATTGAGCCCGGCGCTTCTTGCTGAGAAACTGTCGATCGCTGAGTTGAGCTAGATCAGTTCCCCGTTAAACTCGTTTTAGTCTTTATGGATTAAGCGTTCGTGTTTCCTCGTGCGCGACAACTCACATCACCAGCGCTAGCCCTTCCAGTTCGCGCTCCAGCACCGGCAGCGAGCAGCCTGCCATCTCGACCCGTCCGGCGGCGTCGATCGCAGCCGTCTGCGAAACGCCGTAGCCCCGCCCCGCCAAAAAAACCTGCAGCAGTTCCGCTGCTTCGCGGGAATCCACCATGCCACCCTGGATCAGGTCGTTTCGCAAGGCGCATAGCTCAGTCACCGTAAATCTTTCTTTCATGGCCATTCTCACCTTCGACCTCCTACCGTTGCTCACTTAGATTCATCGGCAACTGAATTCGTTACATGCAATCGTAATGCCGTAACTTTGGTACACCATCAAATACGGATTGTCAGCCCCTTAAGTTCTTAGAACCCAAGATTTTGCAAAAGGTTGCGAGGTATTTATCGGCAGGCGGGCAGGCAACATAACAGCAGCAACCGCTGCAAGATGGACACTAGATTGACACTAAATGTCGTTTTGGGAGCGAGAGAAAACCCAACTTTGTCGGGGCTCGGTCGGCTCCGGCCTCAGGCAGAGTCATTTCAGGCAGGGTCAATGGTGGCGGCGTCAACCAGCATGATCGGGATGTCGTCCTGAATGGGGTAAACACGGCGGCATTCCCCGCACTTCAGACTTTGTCGGTTCGCGTTCAGGACTACCGGCTTCTTGCAAACCGGGCAGACCAGCATGGCGAGAAGATCCTGGGAAATCATAGCGGGTCCATTGTAGCGCGAGCGCACACTTCTTCGTGGCAACCGTCCTGCCCTTCAGGCACTTCGTCGCCCCAGGCCATCTCCGTCGCGATCAAACGTTACCCCAGTTACCTCGCGTAACCATTCCGTGATCTAAACATCTCGTCGCGGGCGTCTTATGATTCAAAGTGGTGTCTCGGCTCCACATCTCGTCGCTCCTCTCGGGAGTTGGTCTTCTGCTGGCCTTTGCTCTGGCCTCGGCGGTGTTTCCCAGCCCTTCATTTCGCGTGGCTATGGGAGATCTGGTCCCGCTGCTGGTGATTGTGGCTGCCTGTATCGTCTCCGCCCGAAACGCTTTCAACAGCCGTGGACACACACGTTTGTTCTGGAGTCTGGTGACGGCGGGCACGGCGATGTGGGCCTTCAACCAGGCATCCTGGGCGTGGTTTGAAGTGGTGATTCGCAAACCGCTGCCCGACCCCTTTCAGGGCGATATCGTGTTGTTCCTCCACGTTGTCCCCATCATGGCGGCGGTCGCTATCCGCCCCCATCAGGCCGATGAGCGCGAAGGGATGCTGCCCAGCGCGGTGGATGTCCTCATCCTGCTGGTGTGGTGGGTCGTGGTCTATGCCTTCTGTGTTTTTCCCGAGGAATACATCGTTACCGATGTGTCGGTGTACAGCCTGCGCTGGGATCTCCTCTATCTGGTGGAAGGAATCACTCTAATTGCGGTGTCCGCATCGGCATATTTCACGAGTTCCGGATCGTGGCGCGAACTTTATCGCAATCTTTTTTTCGCCAGCGTTCTCTACATATTCTCGTCGGAAGCCATAAATGCCGCCATCGCGCGCGGTACCTACGAGACTGGCGGAATCTGCGACCTCCCTTTCCTTGCCGCTACGCTAACTTTCCTCTGGTTTGCAATCTCCGGGCGGCGCTGCCTTCGCGATACCCAGATACCTTCGATCACGCGTCCTCGCTCGGTCGTTCCTCAACTTGCGAAACTCGCCTTGCTCTCTCTCCCAGTCATGGGATATTGGGCCCTGTTCCTGAGCCACGATCAGCTTTATCTGCGCCAGGTCCGTTTTGGGGTGGCCATGGGCGGAGTCGCGCTCCTGGCTTTTGTCGTTTTCCTCAAACAACACCTGCTGGACCAGAGGCTTCTGCGGTTGCTCAAGCATTCGCGCCGGAGCTTCGACAACCTGCAGCGGTTGCAAGGAAGGGTGGTCCAACAAGCCAAGCTGGCTTCGCTTGGGGAACTGGTCGCGCTGGCCGCCGGCGAACTGGAATTCCCACTCTCGGCCATCCTGAACAACTCCGAACGCATGGCCGCCAGCAGCAACCTCAGCCGTGAGCAACTCGCTAACGCGCAGAAAATCGGCCAGCAGGCGCGCCGCACTCGCGAACTCGTCGGCGATTTGCTCAGTTTCGCCCAACAGACTCCGGGAGAGAAAGGTCCCCTCGAACTAAAGCCGCTTTTGCAGCGCGCGGTTCAAATGGAAGGATTCAAGCTGGAAAACAGGAAGATCAGCCTGACTGTGGAAAGCAAAGACCCCTTGCCGCGCGTTCTCGGCAACCCCAACCAGCTCTTGCAGGCTTTTCTTCAGATCGTCGAAAACGCGGTGGATGCACTACAGGAAATTGGCGGCGGACGCCTCCAGGTCTCCCTCTGGCGCGAAAACGACGAAGTGATCGTCCAGTTCGCCGACACCGGGCCCGGCCTGCGCGATCCCGAGCGCGTTTTCGATCCTTTCTACACCACCAAACCGGTAGGCAAGGGTACCGGTCTCGGACTCAGCGCCACCTATGGTGTGATCCTGGACCACAGGGGACAAATCACCTGCTACAACCGTCCCGAAGGCGGAGCAGCATTTGAAATCCGCCTCCCCGTGCTCAAAGTCGCCACGCCCCTCGCCGAAGCTGCCCGCGCCTGACGCGGCGGTTCTTCCACCTATCCTCCACTCGCCACCATCGCATCCGCCACGCGCGCCGCCTCCAGCGCAAATCGCACATCGTGCGTCCGAATGATGTGCGCCCCTTTCAGGATCAACCCCGCTTCCGCCGCCAGCGTTCCGTAAAGTCGCTCGCTAACCTCCGCGTCCTTATCCTTGCCATCGCGCGCCAGCATCCGCCCGATAAATGATTTCCGCGACACTCCCGCCAGCAAGGGAAAGCCCATCCCCTGCAGCTCGGCGAAGTGCGCCAGCAGCGGATAATTTTCCTCGAAACGCTTGCCGAACCCGAACCCCGGATCCAGCACCAGACGATCGCGCTTGATCCCCGCCAGGGTCGCCGCCTCCGCCCACTGGCGCAAGTCCCGCTTCACCATCAGCACCGGATCGCCAATCGGCGGCAGCGACGGCCACTCCTCCGGACGCCCGCGCGTGTGCATCAGCACCGCTCCCAATTTGAGTTCCGCCAGCGTCTTCGCCATCTTCGGATCCCACCGGAACCCGCTCACATCGTTCACAACCTCCGCTCCCACGTCCACCGCCGCCCGCGCCACGCTCGCTTTGTAGGTGTCGACGCTGACCACGGCCTCCGGCCGTCTCCGCTTCAAATCGCGGATCACGGGCAGCACCCGCCTGCGTTCTTCTTCTTCGGACACGGGTTCCGATACCCCTGGGCGCGTCGACTCTCCACCCACGTCAATGATGGTCGCGCCTTCGTCCAGCAACTGCTCGGCCCGGACCACGGCCTTCTCGGCATCGATGTAGAGTCCCCCGTCGGAAAACGAGTCGGGAGTTACATTCACAATGCCCATGATCAGCGTGCGACGCCCTAACTCAAGGACGCGAGAGCCGGTGTTCCACTGAAAAATCGCCCGCATGTTGCACCTATTCTAGTGGAGCGTCGGGCTGCCGGGCGGGGACGCCCGGCTCTCCTTAACAATAATGACAGCCGCGGCACGAGAACGAGCCCGTTTTTTCCGGGTGTTACAATCCAGATAATGCCTCGGCCGCGATCAGTTGCGCGTCTCGTTCCCATCGTACTTCTGCTGGTCGCGACGCTGCTGGCCGCACCTGTAAAACCGCTGCAGGATCGGGTTGCCGGTGTGCTCAGCGCCCCCGACCTCGCCCGCGGCTTTTGGGGAATCGAAGTCATCTCTCTCGCGACCGGTCAAATGCTGTATGCGCAAAACGCTGACAAGCTCTTCACGCCCGCTTCGAACACCAAGCTGTTCACTACGGCCGCCGCGCTCGCGCTGATTGGTCCCGACTACAAGTTCCGCACCACCGTGGAAACCGCCGGAACGCTCGACCGCTACGGCCGCCTGAACGGAGATCTCGTACTGGTCGGCCACGGTGATCCCAATCTCTCCGGACGCGAACTTCCCTACGATCTCAAAACCCAGCGCAACGACGATCCCATTCAAGCCCTGGAATCGCTGGCCGACGCGCTGGTGCAAAAAGGTGTGAAGTTCATCGACGGCGACATCGTGGCTGACGACTCCTACTTCGCCTTCGAGCGCTACGGCGAAGGTTGGAGCCAGGACGACCTGGTCTGGGCCGACGGCGCTCCCGTGTCCGCTCTCACCGTCAATGACAACGTAGTCTTCGTCAACATTCTGCCCGCCGACCGCCCCGGCGAAAAAGCTTTCGTCAGCGTCAAGCCCTTCGCGGACTACTACCACCTCGACAATCGCATCATCACCACGCCCGCCGGAACCGGGCGCAAGTTCTTCGTCAACCGCGAGCCCGGCTCTACCGTTCTCACGCTCTGGGGCAACATGCCGCTCGACGACGCCGGCGCCAACGAAGCGCTCGCCATTGAAGATCCCGCCGAGTTCGCCGCCGGTCTTTTTCGCCAGTTGTTGGAGAAACGCGGCATCGTAATCTACGGAAAGCAGCGTACCCGTCATACCGAACTCGCCACCCTTTCCACTTTCAGCGTGACCACCCTCGCGCCGTCGCGTGGAGGAAGCGATAGCCAGCAGCGTCCGCTCAAAACCGATCAGCCTGTTACGCTCGCCAGTTACGAATCCAAGCCCCTGCTGCAGGATGTTCGCGTAGTCAACAAAGTCAGCCAGAACCTGCACGCCGAAATCCTGCTGCGCCTCCTGGGACGCGAGCGCGGCAACGCCGGAACGATCGAAGGCGGCCTCGAAGTTCTCCGAGGATTTTTGACTAAGGCGGGAATCTCGAACGACCAGTACGTTTTCTACGATGGCTCCGGACTCTCGCGCCAGAACCTGGTAACTCCCCACGCCATTGTCGAGTTATTGCGCTATTGCGCGGCGCAGCCCTGGGGCGCCGACTATAAGTCAACCTTCCCGGTCTCTGGGGTAGATGGCTCGCTCACCGAACGCCTCACCGCTTCACACCTGCAGAACCGCGTTATGGCCAAGACCGGCTCGCTGGGCGGCGTGAAGACGCTCTCCGGATACGCGACCACCGATTCCGGCCAGGTGGTCGTCTTTTCCATCCTCTCCAATAACTTCAATCTGCCGGCTAAGCGAGTTACGGACGCGATTGATGAGTTAGTCCAGGCAATCGTGGATGATGCAGCAGCAGGGCATTAGGGCTCGGCTGCATTCTTCCCTGAAAAGGGAAGGGCACGACTTCAGTCGTGCCGTCGCGGCTCGGCAATTTCCGGCTTTTAGCCGCTGAGGAAAACTCTAGATCGGCGCCGAAATAGCCGCGTCAGACGCCACGTACGAGCGTTGTGAAAGTGGTGTGTAGAATTGACGCAAACGGACGCGGGCGATGGAACTCTGCAGACTTTACACAGTGCTTAAGGATTTCTCGATACCTTTGGCGGCGCTGATCTGGGCTGTCTATTCTTATTACAGAGACAACAAGCGAGTGTTGTCCATCCGCCAAGTTGGACACGAGTACTCAGACCGAATCACAAGCAAACCAAACTGCATGACAAACTACTCCGTCGAGGTCGCGATTACTAACGACTCCCCGCGAGTCAATATCGTTGTTGCCTACTACAGTCTGCAATTGCCGTGGAAGGATGACTCCCTCGATCCTTTACTTGACCCTTCAGAGTTTGATCCGCCCTCGCAGCTTTACGAGATTCACCCCGAGCCAATACAGGTAGAGAGGGAGAGAGTTCTCAACCATCGCCGCTACCAAAGCGGGAAACTGGGTCCCGGCGAGGCGTTTCGCGGCTTTTTCCTCGCTAAAGGCGCAAGTCCAGTTCCGCAAGACCTTCAGAACAGCGATCCTATTGAGGTTCGGTTCGTAGTCGAAGATACGCGGGGTAGGGAATATCGTTCCGGCCCGATATACCTCCACCGAAGATAGGTGCCCGTCGTCACTACAGTATTCCCATCCTCTTCCCCACGCGCTCCAGTACTACGAGCGCCCGCTGCAGTTCTTCTTTCGTGTGCGTGGCGGTCATGATGGTGCGCACGCGCGCTTTGCCTTCGGGGACGGTGGGGAATGCGATGCCAGTCCCAAGCACGCCTTCTTTAAAAAGTTCGCGGGAAAACTCCATGGTCAGGCGTCCGTCGCCAATGATGATAGGGGTTATTGGCGTTTCGCTCGGGGGCGTTGTCTGGCCGCCGATGTTGAAGCCGAGCAGGCCGAGTTCTTTCTTCCAGAACCGGGTGTTCGCCCAGAGCTGCTCCATCCATTGCGGCTCGGTTTCGAGGACATCGAAAGCCGCAATGCACGTCGCCGCAACCGACGGCGGATGCGAAGTCGAAAACAGAAACGGCCGCGCGCGGTGATAAAGATAATCGATCAAGTCTCGCGTGCCGCAGACGTAGCCGCCGAGAGCGCCGATCGCCTTCGACAAGGTTCCAACCTGAATGTCGACGCGTCCGTGCATTTTGAAATGATCGACGGTGCCGCGTCCCTGGCGGCCGAGGACGCCGGACGCGTGCGCGTCGTCGACCATCATGATCGCGCCGAATTTCTCAGCTGCCTCGCACAACCCGGGCAGCGGGCCGATGTCCCCGTCCATCGAGAACACGCCGTCCGAGATCAGCAGCTTTTTTCCCGCCTCGTTCTTCACGCTGGCGAGTTGCTCTTCGGCGTGGGCGACATCTTTGTGGCGGAAGACAAGAATTCTTGCGCGTGAAAGACGGCACCCATCGATGATCGAAGCGTGATTGAGTTCGTCCGAAATGATGAAGTCATCTTTGCCCAGGAAGGACGACACTGTTCCCGCGTTCGCCGTGAATCCCGACTGGAAAACCACGCAGGCCTCGACGTTCTTGAAGCGCGCGATCTTCTCTTCCAGTTCCATGTGGATTTTCATCGTGCCCGCGATGGTACGCACGGCGCCCGACCCGACGCCATACTTGCGCGTGGCTGTGAGCGCCGCTTCGCGCAGTTTAGGATGCGTCGTAAACCCCAGGTAATTGTTCGAGGCGAGGTTGATGACCCGCTTTCCGTCAAAAGTGCAGACCGGCGCCTGTTCGTCTTCCAGCACGCGCAGCTTGAAGTGCGTGCCCTTGGCCTTGAGTTCGTCAAGCTGGTCGGTCAGGAATGAAAGCGGATTGATGCGCGTGGCAGTGGGCATGAATCGTACCTCGGATTAGGGTTGAGCGTAACTAGTTTACAACTCGCGCCAAGAATGCGCCGCACGTGCGATTTGCAGTAACACCCTCCCGCTGCCCATATGGTAGTAGCATTATGGCTGTGCTTAGGCGTGTCCACATTTGCGCTTTTCTGCTTTTACCCCTCTCTGCGGTCGGCCGAGATCGGCCGCCCGCAGCGCAACACATTAGCCAATTCGAAGTTGCGCGGCGCACGTTTTACGACTTCGGTCCCCCTTTCGATTTCTATGAAATTTACTTGGTGAACGCGAAAGCTGAAGGCAGTTCTGTCGAGAGAATCACGCTTACGCCGCCTGGTGGCTCATGTATGCAGCCAGCAAAGGTCGAGACAGCCGCAGTTTCAGTGAGCGAGTCTGTTGAAGGGCTGCTGGCCGGGGAGAATCCTTGCATGATTCTGGAAAAGGACCTCCGGCGCGAGATGAAAAGATGCAAGAAATGCTTGGTGTTTAGCGGTGCTGTTACCACGATGCAGATTCACTGTGGTACGCAAGACCGGGTCATTCGTTCAAACGTCCTCGATAAGGACTGGTTCGACTCGTCGCCAAAAACGCCAAAGTATACTTCGTGGACGATGCAGCTGTTGGAACGCCTGGATCACGCGCTTGGTTCGAGGGTGATGGACCGACCAGTTTTTCCCTTCTCTGAACAAGAGCCAATGCCTCCAGGCAATTCGAATGAACTGCAAAATTTGAGCTTGGGAAAGTACGACACACTATTCCAGGGTGCGCCACACAAACCGTCTGATTTGTATCGCGCCGCACAAACCGCCGTGCCTAGTCCGGATATAAAAGTGCAAATCAACTCGTCAGCACGACCGGAAGTATGGGTCCGACCTGCATATCCCCCGCTGGCGAGGCTCGCCCACGTTGAAGGCAAGGTCGTTTTAAAGTTCAGGGTTAACCAGGACGGGAGCACGTCTGTGCTCACGTTTGAGAGCGGGCATCCATTGTTACGCGGAGCCTCAGAGAAGGCCGTGAACTCATGGAAATTCCAACCGGACGCCGCCAGCCAAGAGATTGAAGCGACGATTGAATTCGTCGCGAATTGTCCCACCGAACCCGCTAACTAGGCACGCACGCCGCACTCTCATACACCATCGTGCTTCTTCGCTTGCCCCAGCGCTGCAATCGTTCCCTTGGTCGCCCGCAGATACTCGGCGGGCGAGATCAGAATCTGCAGCCCGCGAACGCCCGCCGAAATGGAAACAACGTCGAACAGTTCAATGCTCTCGTCCACGAAGACGGGAAACTCGCGCTTGGCCGCAAGCGCGGTCACTCCGCCGCGGATGTAGCCGGTGAGCGCTTGCAGTTCCTTTACCGGGACAAGCTGAATTTTTCGTTCTCCCGCCGCACCCCGCCAGTGCCTTCAGGTTCAGTTCCTGATCGCCAGGGATCACCGCCATAACAATTCCCTTGCGTTCGCCCCGCGCGACCAGCGTCTTGAAAACCTGCTCCGGCGGCATGCCTATCTTGGCCGCAACCGTTTCGGCAGCCAGATCGTCGAGATTGACCTCATAGGCGCGAAGTTCGTACTGGATCTCCAACTGGTCAAGCAACCGCACCGCATTGGTCTTGGAAATCGACTCTTTCGCCATAACTGATTGAATTATAAATACCTTACAAGTAAGTCCTTATTTCTCAAAGACCTGGCAAGAAATACTGCTAAGTCCTTGATTCCACAAGACCGCGACCAGTGGGGTCTTTCAAAATGCGCATTTCAGAGCCCCTTCCGATAGTCCCAAAACCCGTAATCGTGCAAGAATTGGAACCGCAATCGACTTCTTCCCGGAGGATTCTCGTGCGTCTTCTACTTCATTGGGTTCTAAGCGCTATTGCAGTGTGGATCGTGGCCCACATAGTGCCGGGTATTTCCGTAAGCGGCCCGATGGCCGCGCTGATCGCAGCCGCGGTCATCGGTCTGGTCAACGCAACGCTCGGCTTAATGCTCAAGATTCTAACCTTCCCTCTGACGATTCTCACGCTCGGCCTGTTCTGGTTTGTGATCAACGCCCTGATGCTGGAGTTGGCGGCGGCGCTGGTGAAGGGATTCTACGTGCGAAACTTCATCGCCGCTCTTATCGGAGCGGTCATGCTCAGCCTGGTGAGTTCCGTGTTGCAATGGCTGGTCATGCCGAGCCGCAAAAACAACTAGGAAAGGCTTTCCGTCCCCGGACGCAGTTCGAGGAAGATCCGTTGCACCTGCTGCTCGGTTTCCTCGAGTGATCCGGAGTTGTCGATCACAAAATCGGCAGCTTTGACTTTTTCTTCATCGGGAATCTGCGCTGCCATGCGGCGAGTTACCTCGGGGCGGGCCGCGTCTTCCGAAATTCCAAGGCGGCGAGCATAACGCTGAATGCGTTGTTCAGGATGGCAGGTCACGACGATCAAACGGTCAAAACGCCCGGCGACACGCGTTTCGAGGATCAGGGCAGCTTCAACGATGGCAACGGCATTCGGATCGCGCCGGCCGATTTCCTCCATCCACTCGTTCTCGTGCGCGATCACGGCAGGGTGGACAATTTCGTTGAGTTCCTTTACCCGAGGAGGGATGCGCGGAGACGCCCCGCCCGGAACGCCAAATGCGGCTGCGGCCAGCCGGGAACGGTTGACGCTTCCGTCGGCGTTCAGGATCTCGCGGCCGAAGCGGTGGACGACTTCCTCGTAAACCGCGCAGCCAGGCTGCATGAGCGCGTGCGCCACGGCATCGGACTGGATCAGGTGCGCACCGAGCTTGACAAACATTTCCCCGACGACCGATTTGCCGCTCGCGATGCCGCCGGTAAGGCCGAGTCTTAGCAATTCCCGCCCCTGCCCTCTCTAAACCCGGCTCAACTCGGGATGCCTGAGCCCACGCCGCAGCATGGCGGCCTTTACCGTGTTAGCCATCAGCATGGCGATGGTCAGCGGGCCGATGCCTCCCGGCACCGGCGTGATGGCGCCCGCGATTTCCGCTACCTCCGGGTGCACGTCGCCAACCAGGGTTGAGCCTTTGCTCAGAAAAACTTCTTCGCGCTTTTTGTTTCCGGCATTGTTTCCAGCGAAGAGGCGGTCGAATTCCTTGCGGTCGGTGATCCGGTTGATGCCGACGTCTATCACCGTGGCTCCGGGCTTCACGTAATCGCGGGTAACCATGCCGGCGCGGCCAATCGCCGCTACCAGGATATCGGCGCGGCGGCAAACTCCGGGCAGATCGCGCGTCTTCGAGTGGCAGACGGTTACGGTGGCGTTCTGATTCAGCAGCAGCATAGCCACGGGCTTGCCCACAATGTCGCTGCGTCCGACTACCACGGCTTCTTGCCCGGTGACCGGAATCTGACTGCGCTTCAGAATCTCCATGACGCCGGCCGGCGTGCAGGGCACCAGTCCTGGACGCTGCGTCGAAAGGTAGCCCACGTTCATGGGATGGAATCCGTCTACGTCTTTGGCGGGATCGACCGCTAGCAGAACCTTCTTCGCATCGACGTGCGCGGGCAGCGGTAACTGCACCAGGATGCCATCGATTTCGTCGCGGCGATTCAGATCGGCGATCAGCGCCAGCAACTCTTCGGTAGATGCGCTTTCCGGGGGCGTATGCTGTTCGCTGTAGAGTCCGACTTCCTGCGAGCTTTTCACTTTTCCGCGAACGTAGACCTCCGATGCGGGATTCTGCCCCACCAGCACCACGGCAAGTCCGGGCCGCACGCCCGATGATGCCAGCGCTTTCGCCTGGGCAGTGACTTCCGCGCGGATTTCACCGGCTATTTTGGTACCGTCGAGAATCCTGGCTGCCATCGCACCTCGCTGCGGCTCGCTGTGAATTGAAAAGCGATTCTATCGCACAGGGAGATTGTAGCGGGTCGAGGGAATTCGGTTTCCTGAGGCCGCCGAATCGTGCTGGCCAGAGGCATCCACGATGTGATGGAAGTCACGGCAACCGGTAATTGAGCCGTTCGCAGTTGCCACGGCTGCTGCTAGAATCGTGTGTCATGGCATTTCCCGCTAATCGCCTGCGTCGTTTGCGGCGCACTGAAACTCTGCGTACCCTGGTTCGCGAGACCCGGCTTACGCCCGAATCTCTGGTGTATCCACTATTCATTTGCGCCGGGAGCGGAATCCGGAAAGAAGTGCGCTCGATGCCCGGTGTCTTCAACCTTTCGGTCGATGAGGCAGTGAACGAAGTGCGGGCGACGCGGGCGCTCGGAGTGCTGTCGATCATTCTGTTCGGGCTGCCGGAGAAAAAGGATGAAGTCGCCACGGGCGCCTGGGCTGAGGATGGCATTGTGCAGAGGGCGGCGCGCGCGATCAAGAGTGAGGTGCGCGACGTGGTTGTGATCGGCGATGTCTGCTTGTGCGAATACATGTCGCATGGGCATTGCGGCATCGTAAAGGTGAACGACAAAGCGGGACCGCAATCGCTGGGCGCGGCTGCGGCGGCGCTACCGGCTACTGCGGAATACGAGATCGTGAATGACGCGAGCCTGGAGTTGCTGGCGCGGACCTCAGTTTCGCTGGCGCGCTCGGGTGTCGACATCATTGCGCCGTCGGACATGATGGATGGACGGGTGGGGGCGATTCGCCGGGCGCTCGACCTGGCTGGTTTCGAAAATACGCCGATTCTTTCCTATGCGGCAAAGTTCTCCTCCGGTTTCTATGGGCCGTTCCGGGAGGCTGCGGATTCCGCGCCGCAGTTTGGGGACCGCCGTTCCTACCAGATGGATCCGGCGAATATGCGCGAGGCAATGCGGGAGATCGAGTTGGACATTGAAGAAGGCGCGGACATGATCATGGTGAAGCCGGCGATGCCTTACCTGGACGTGATTGCCGCGGCCCGGAACCGTTTCGACCTGCCGCTGGCGGCGTATCAGGTATCGGGGGAGTACGCTATGATTGAGGCCGCGGCCCGGAACCAATGGATCGACCGGGAGCGCGTGATGATGGAATCGCTACTCTGCATCCGCCGCGCGGGGGCGAGCATAATTCTGACCTACTATGCCAAAGAAGCGGCAAGACTGCTGGCCTAGTCCGTCAAGACGAGTCGTTCTATCACCTCGAACGATTACCCCGAACCATCGCCCCGAACTATTGCCCCGAACTATCGCCTCGACACGAAACGGCGAACCCACCTATTTTTCATAAACTTATCACGGTGAAAGTGACGGGATTGTTGTAGAATCCGCCCAACCTGGAGTCGATACTTGGCGCGCTACACGAAGTTCTCGTCCTCAGAATTGATAAGAGCGTGCGCTGGCTCGAAAGACGAGGAGGCGTGGGTGGAGTTTCTCCGCCGGTTTCAGGTGGTGATCGCCGCCGCGGTTTTGAGGACCGCCCGCCGCTGGGGAGAACCGTCACGCCTCCAACTGGACGACCTGATCCAGGATACCTACGTGAAGCTCTTTGAAGACAACAGCCGTTTACTGCGGTCGTTCCGGCCGCGGTGCGAAGGTTCGATTTATAAATTCCTGCAGGTGGTAGCGGCCAATGTCGTCCATGATCGGTTCAAGTCTGCCTTCGCCGCGAAGCGGGGCGCAGCCCAAACGGAAGCCATCATCGAGCCCATCCAAATCGACCCGAAAACAGCCGACGAGGGAAGCTTTGATGCTGTGAGTCAGCGTCTTCAGCTCGAGCAGGTCGACAAGATACTCACCCAGGTTACGGCAGGGAAGGATCAGGAAAGAAAGCGCACGATTTTTTGGCTTCGCCACCGGCAAGGTCTTACCGCCAGCGAGATTGCAGCCATCCCATCGATCGGACTGACCACCGAGGGAGTGGAAAGCATGCTCATGCGCCTAGCGGACATGATTCGCGGTCACATTACAGGTTCAGGCCCTAACGCGAAGTGAAGGTTTTGAAGAGGCAAAATCGTTTAAAAGATTGGGGAGTTAGTTTTGGAAAGAAATCCCAACGAACATATCGGAACCGCGGAACTAGCGAGACTTCTGGAGAAATCTCGCGGGCGTACGGGATCCGTGCGGGACGCGGCAAATGCGCACCCTCATCTCGCCGCTTGTCCGGCCTGTCGCCAGCAATTTGAGGAGCTCGCGTTGGTGGATCGCCAGCTGACGGACATGAGACCGGCTAAGTCTCGGCCGCCCCAGAATGATTGTCCCAGCCGGGATGTGTGGCGCGAGATTGCCGGTGGCCTGCCACCTGACGACACGCTTGGCCCTGTCGAACATGCCAGCCGCTGTGATCATTGTGGTCCGCTGCTGCGCGAGGCGGTTGCCGAATTAGCCGAGCTGAACGGGGAATTGACCGAGGCGGAGCGGAAGCATATCGCGAGCCTCGAGAGTGCGAACGCGGAATGGCAGCAGAGACTGGCCCAGCGAATTACCGGGACGCCACAGTCCGGCACGGATCGAAGACCTGCGGCGTGGTGGCAGTGGCTAAGCGGTCCACGTGTGGCGATGGCGGGAGTATCCCTGCTCGCCGTGATCGGCGCGGTATCCTGGGTAATAGTTCACCAGTACCAGGTTTATCGGAACCAGCCAGCCGCCGCCGAGAGGCTCCTGGCCCGCGCGTACACGCAGCAGCGCACCTTGGAGCTCAGGATCGCAGGCGCCGACTTTGCGCCGATGCACGTGTCGCGCGGACCGTTAGCCTCCTTTACCGACAGTCCGGCGGCGCTGTCGAAAGCGAAGGCACTGATTGCCAGCCAATTGAAATCCCATCCCTCCGATCCGTCCTGGCTTCAGGCGAAGGCGCAAGCGGACTTGCTGGATGGCAAGTACGATGCGGCCGTCGAAGCTCTACGCCGCGCCCTGGAGTTAGGACCAAATTCGCCAGCGCTCCTGATCGATCTCGCCACCGCCTACTTCCAGCGCGCCCAGGCGGAAGACAAGAAGGACGATCTCGGCGCAGCTTACGAGTACCTGAGCCAGGCCTTGAAGCTGCGGCCCGACGATCCGGTTGCGCTCTTTAATCGCGCCATCGTCGCGGAACATCAGTCTCTCTACCACCAGGCGCTCGACGACTGGGACCGCTACCTGCAAGTCGATCCGCGTTCGGACTGGGCTGGCGAAGCACGTGAAGCGGACGAGCGTGTTCGCATAAAACTGAACGCACACGACACTAGCCAGTCGGCGCCGCTGTTGTCGCCGACGCAGATCGCAGCCTCGGCAGATGATCCGAACCTGCGTTCCGCCCTTGACGCGCGCATCGAAGAATATCTACACGAAGCCGTCCGCTCCTGGTTGCCCCAGGCCTATCCCGAAAAAGGAGCCGCCGATGCAGCCGCGCGGCGCTCGCTTTTTTTTTTTGGCGGACCTGACCAGTGAGCAGCACGGCGATCGCTGGCTGGCTGATCTTCTGCGCGGTTCCTCGGCCCCACATTTTCCGCAAGCCGTAACCCCGCTCGCCCGCGCCGTCAAAGGCAATGACGTTGGCGACTATGACGTCTCCGGCCAACAGGCTGATCTCGCCGAACAACAGTTTCGTGCCTCCGGCAACGCCGCGGGCGTGCTGCGCGCAAAATTCGAGCGGACTTACGCGGATCAGATCTCGCGCCGCAGCGAAGACTGCCGTCGTCGGTCGATCGCCGCGAGAGCGGAGTCGAAGCGCTATGCGTATCCCTGGGTGCAGATTCAGCTTGAATTGGAGGAGAGCGTCTGCTCAGCGCTGATGGGCGACCTGGGGACGAGCGAAAAAGCCGCACGTCACGCTCAGGACCGCGCGCAGCAGGCTCGTTATGACGCACTAACTCTAAGGGCCTTGGGATTGATTGCGAACAGTGAATTCCTGATCGGTAACCGTCTGGACGGATGGAAGCTTGTTGGTAAGGGCCTGAGAAGCTACTGGCTGGGGCAGTTCCCTGTGGTTCGAGGCTACAACCTGTACAACGATGTGGCTTGGGCTGCTGATGTTGCGGGTCAGTCAAATCTGCAGTTGGCGATGTGGCGCGAAGCCGCCGCCATGATCGATGCCGACAAAAATCTGGTGTGGCGCGCCGAGGCCCACAGTATGATGGCCAGCGCTGCTATCGCCGCCCAATACCCCGAGGTGGCCGAAAACCAGTATGTGCTGGCCTCTCGCCTTTACGCCCTTGCCCCTCAGAGCGAGGCCATCAGGACCGGTCGCATCGAGATCGAGATCAGGACCGCTCAGTTTGAGGCGCGTCAGAGTGCATTTGACACGGCTCTGGCCCGTCTGGTTCGCGTCCAGGGCGAAGTCCGTCGACTTTCCAACAACTATCTTGCGCAGATTTTTTATTCGACCTTGGGCGAAGTGCAACTCCGCAGTCATCATGTAGCGGAGGCCGAGCAGGCCTTCCGTCCGGCGCTGCGCCTGGCCGAGAAAAACCTGGCGTCCCTGACTTCCGAAGCGAGCCGAATGAACTGGAGCAAAGACGCGGCTCCGCTATACCTGGGACTAGCCGAAGCCGAACTGCTTCAGGGGCGCGAACAGGAGTCGCTCGATATGTTTGAGTGGTACATGGGCGCACCGCAGCGCGTCGGCATGCGCGATCCTGCCACGCCGCAATCGCTGCCCGATCCGTCCCTGCTGACGGCTCAACTTCCTCTTCTCTCCCACCAGACAGTACTGGCTTACGGATTCCTGCCAGATGGCCTAGCCATCTGGGTCTATGACAACCGTGGCGTAAGCGCGAAGTGGATCCCTCAATCACCTGAGGAACTTCAGGATCTCGCAGCCAGTTTTTACGCGCAGTGTTCCGATCCCAGTTCAGAGCCGAGCGCGCTGCACCGAAACGGTCAGGCTTTGTATTCTCTGCTGATCGCTCCGGTTGAGCAGATGTCGCAACAACTTCTGGACCCAAAGCGTACTTTGGTGATCGAGGCGGAAGGGTTCTTGGCTCGCCTTCCCTTCGAGGCGTTAGTAGACGCGAACGGGCACTACCTGATCGAGCGTGGGCCTATCGTCCACTCGCCGGGGCCGTACGCGGAAGCGGGCATGCATCCTGAGACTGCAATTTCGTCCCACTTGCCCGCTCTGATTGTCGGCAGCGCCGCTTCTTGGCCGAATGCAGGTCTGTTTCCCGACCCGAGCGTTCCCGCTGGTGCCGACGCGGTTGCCAGCGGCTTTCATTACCCGGTTGTGCTCAAAGGCACGGAGGCAACGCTCGGTGCGGTTCGCAGCGCGCTTCCGGCGGCGTCGGTTTTTCATTTTGCGGGACACGCCATCACCACCTTCGAGCATGCGGGATTGATGTTGGAAGGAAGAGACGCGCGGACTGGCGCCCCGGTGCTTCTGGACGCCGCCGTTTTGCGTCATCTTAATTTGCCGAACACGCAATTGGCTGTCCTGGCGGCCTGCAGCACCGACTCCGGCGAAGGAGGATCGCGCGGATTCGACAGCGTGGCCGAGGCCCTCCAGACGTCTGGCGTACCGCACGTGGTCGCCAGCCGCTGGGCGGTGGATTCTGTCGAGGCCAATGCGTATGTGACTTACTTTTATGACTTCTTGCTTTCCGGACAGACGGTCGCTGATGCGACCCGCCTGACCGCGCTGAAAATGTTGTCAACCCCCGGCACGCCTCACCCCTACTACTGGGCCGCCTTTGCGGCCTACGGACGTCCCTGAAACCACCGACAGGAGGATCGATGACAAAGCCACGCCACTCCCGCAGTTCGCTGGTCGTGTTGGCCAGCGTTTCCCTCGCAGCCATTGCCTTGGTTGCCTGTAACCAGACCAAGGAGACCACGCCCGCCACGACAGCCGCACAACCCACGCAGCAAGTCTTTGTGATCTTCGAAGGTCCCTGGGCCTTTGCCCCGGACCCAAAGGACGCCAACAGCGTGATTGCGATGGCCCCGAAAACCACGCGGCATCGCGATCTATTTGTGCAGTTTTGGGCCAACACCCTAGCTTCGGGAGTTTACGACCTCTCCATGCCGGCTCGCAGCGGACACGCGACTGGCGCGATCGATCCCAATATGCTCCAGGCGAAAATTGACCCCGCGACGGTTCAGCGCGTGCTCGACACCAAGTTGGAGCGCTACGCCATACGCCTTCCCAAGCCCGAGGCGTACGTGGCAGCTTCTCACTATCGGAGCCGCGTCGGCCCCGTCTATCCACCCGATCCTTCGACCGAGAAGGATTGGGTCACCTCTAATTCCTTGCGTTATACCGTGACGACGCTCAACGGATTTTCACTCGCGGGCTCGCCCGACACGGGTACCTTCAATCCGCTTCTGCTCCAGGTGGAAACCCCTGTCATCAATTTTGTGATCTCCCCGGCTCACGGCGGCGATGCGGGCGATAAATGCCATATGCATTCGCGGGGATCATTCGACGATCTGACGAAGCTTGTCAACGTAAAGTTGTTTGTGGATTTTCCGGACTACTCCAGCGATTGCCATGCCAAAGATCCACAGAAGATTCGTTCGTCCAAATCGGAGGTCGATCGGCAGTCCATTTTGGAACGTGTGGCCGCATGGGCCGAGGGGAACCCCGAGGACGTGCAGGATGCGAGCGTAGTTTCTGCCACGATCGCGCCAGGTTTTCTGAACGCCTTCGTCCGTGTTTCGGAAAGAAGTCTTAAGCGACGCCTACTGGCGGCCATGTACTTCTTCGGGGTGCAGGTTGGTAATTGCGGGGCGCCCGGCATCAACGGCGGCGGCTAGACCCGGAACGGCTGATTTCGGGGCGGAAAGCACGGTGGGCTACTTTGAAAGTAGCCCACTACCGAAAGCACAAACTACTTTCCGCCTCGTTCGTTCTGTGATAAAGTTCCGGCGCACACCCCGCGGAAAGTAAGTCGACCGCGCACACGGCAGACCTTTTGCTTCCGGCTGGCGCTCACCGCCTGGACCAATCCCCCCAACAGGAGAACCGTATAAAGAACCGAAGTTATTTCACAGTCTCATCGGCCGCGTTGGCCTGTGCTGCTGCACTCGCGACCTTCGTGGTCATCGCCCATCACGCCGTCAGGCAGACCGCGCTTGCGTCGGAAGAGGGCGCTCAGCAAGTTTTCGTCCAATTTGAGGGTCCATGGGCCATCGCTCCCGATCCGACCGACGCCAACAACGTCCTGCTGCTTGCCCCGAAAACCAAGCACCACCGCGATCTCTATGTGACGGCCTCGAACCATTCGACGTTAGCCACGGGAATTTACGACCTGTCCTTTCCCGGCCACTTGGGACCGGGGGCCGGAGGTTACGATCCCGCCATTCTTCGGGCAAAGATCGATCCCCAGAATGCGCAGCGTGTGCTGGATAGCAAGGCGGGCCGGCATGCCATTCGCCTTCCCAGGCCGGATGCGTACGTTTCCTGCGCTTCGGCACCGCAGCCGCGCGGGCTCTAGCTATCCTCCCGATGCGTCTACCGAAATGGAATACGCAACCGCCGTCTCGCTGCGTTATAGCGTAGGCAGCTTGAACGGGTTCTCTTTGTCCGGGACCCCGGATACCGGAACCTTCAATCCGCTGCTGCTGCAGGTAGATACTCCGGTAATTCGTTTTGCGATTGAGCCAACCGAGGACGACGATGCCTGCAATACCCACTCGCGGCAAGCCTTCCACGACCTGGTGCAGTTGGTGGGGCTGACGTTGTATGTGGACTACCCGGATAACCCGAGCTCTTGCCACGACAAGGATACGCAGGTTCCCCACGGAAACAAGGCGCACGCAAGCTTGGCGTCACCGGCAGCGAGCATAACCCAGCTGTTGGCCGGGAATTGGGCCGACGTTTCAGGCAGCCGACGCAAGCGCCGAGGAACTGCCACCTTCCTATCTCAAGTTCATGGCCGAGGGCCGTATCGCCCAAGGAATTGCGCAACGTCTGGCTGCTGCCCTCTACTTCTTCGGGTTGTCGGGGGTAGATTGCAGAGGCCCGATTGTGGGTGGAGGCTAGCGCGGTCACCCCCTTTCTTGGATTCCGAGGCGGAAATGAATGACCCATTTCCGCCTCCCCTTGTTTGGTCGCCCCCAAGGAGGTTGCACGTCGCCCATCATCGGCGGTGATGGCGGCGGGTAGACCGTACCTGAGGCCTTTCTCGCACGCGAGGCGGAGATGGACTATTTATTTTTCCGCCTTGCCACGGATTCTCAACTCTCCAGTCGATAGGCCATGCGTACCAGAGTCCTCTCCGAGAAGGGCACGTACAGCAAAGCGGCAGTCGCGGCGAACGCCAGCCCGACGCCGATCTGCGGCAGTAGCAGGAACGGGGCGATGGCCCATAGCTGATCCAGCGCCAGAACGAATGGGAATAGCCGGCCGAATGTTCCAGCCAGTTTGCGGAAGTCGAAGGCGACCGCGGACAGCAGGTAGAACCGCAGTGGGATACCCGCCGCTCCGGTCACCAATATCGCGCCCACGATGAACAGAGCTCTCCAACCGGGGAGAAAGCTGCTGGCGACTCGGTCCGCAGCGTGCAGGTGAGCGAGGCCACTCACGTAGAAGATGAGATACATCACCTGAATCAGCGTGAAGAGTGCGCGCACCAGTCCGCGCCGGGGAACGGGCACGTGCAGTTCAGGATGCAGCGCGATCTCGGCCGCCGGAGGTGTTGGATTCTCCTGCGCGCTCGGTGGGGATACTGTCGCTATCGCCATGACGCTGTCGACTGAGGCGATGAAACGGTATCCGCGGCGGGCCAGGGTCTCGACGAAGCGCGGGCTCGATGCGGAATCGCCGAGCGACTCGCGTATCTTGTTTACCGCGGTATTCAGGCTGTGATCGAAATCGACGAAGGTGTCGGCCGGCCAGATTTTTTCGCGCAAGTGGTCGCGGGTGACAACTTGACCGGCATTCTGCAGCAGGGCAGTGAGGACTTGAAAGGGCTGTTCCTGAAGCCGGATGCGAGCGCCGTTCTTGCGCAACTCTCCGGCGTCCAGATCAACTTCAAAAACGCCAAAGCGCAGAAGCCTGGCTTCGCGGTTGGAGGGAGGCATCGGCATGACGGCGCGCCCGTAGTTTACCGCGAGGTAGTCGTCGGTCGTTAGTCATTAGTCGTCACTCGTTAGTCGTCACTCGTTCGCGATGAATGTTTGCGAGCGATGTTTACTAACGACCAACGATTCTCCGCCAACGAAAAGACTACAATAGCGGCGTGAACGCCCCCGTTCCCTCTAAGCCGGTCGCTGACAACGAGCAGCAGAACAACAAGCATCAGCACCGGCATTCGATTTACGCCGCCGAGGCCACCGGGTTGCTTCTCATGGCGGTTCTACTGCTTATTCTCACGCTTATACGCTACTGGCGAGACATCCCTTGGAGCGCGCGCTGAGGTTGCCGAAGCTGCCGGAGGTGCAGAGGTCGGAGCGGGAGCCCCTCGTCGTGGTCGTGCTTGGTCCCACGGCGAGCGGGAAGACGGCTCTGGCGCTGGCGATCGCGCGGCGCTTCCGCGGTGAAATCGTCAACTGTGACTCGGTTGCGATGTACCGCGAATTTGAAATCGGCACGGCCAAGCCGAGTCCGGCGGAACGCGCGGAGGTTCCGCATCATTTGCTCGATTGCGTCGATCCGCTCGCCGATGTCAGCGCGGGAGAATATGCCCGGCAGGCACGGCAAATTCTCCGCGAGATCGTTTTGCGCGAGAGCGGGCAGCGCAGACATTTGCCCATCGTCAGCGGAGGCACCGGACTCTATCTTCGCGCCTTGCTCAAAGGGCTTTTTCCTGGCCCGCAGCGCTCCGAAGAACTCCGCAAGAAGCTGCGCGGCCGCGCAGAGCAGCATGGGACCGAGCGCCTGCATCGCATCCTGCAGCGGCTCGACCCTTCGGCAGCGAACCGCATTCACGCTAATGACGTTCCTAAGGTGGTCCGGGCGATCGAGGTGTGCCTGGCGTCGCGCCGGCCTTCTCGCCGGACTATGACTGAACTTTGGCAGCAGGGACGCGAGCCGCTGCAGGGCTTTCGTATTCTGCGTCTCGGGCTTAGTCCGGAGCGGAAAGTTCTATATTCCCGCATTAACCAGCGGGCCGCGATGATGTTTGACGAGGGACTAATCGCCGAGACGGAAAGGCTTGTCGCGAAATATGGCGAGCAAGCTCGCCCGCTCACGTCGTTGGGATACAAGCAGGCGATGCAGTTTTTGCGCCGCGAATTGGATCGGGAATCGGCGCTCGCCGCGGCGCAGCAGGCGCATCGTAACTATGCCAAGCGCCAGATGACATGGTTTCGGAAAGAACCGGATGTGCATTGGCTGGCCGGGCTTGGCGACGATCCGGCGATTCAGGCGGAAGGCATTGCAGCCGTCGAACAGGAAATTTGAGAGAGTTCGTGCTCAGCTTGGACGGGCGAGGGCGTCCCTCCCCACACTACCATGCTATTGTCAATTTCATGCTCCGAAATCTGCTGCTGATCGCGCTCCTGTTATCCGCGCCCTGCTTTGCTAGAGACAAGAGCAAAGAGCGCTTTCAACAGCCCGGTCCCATCCATATCGACAAAGCCGGCAAGAAATGGGCCGACAAGACGTTGCGCAAGATGTCGCCTGAAGAGAAAGTCGGCCAACTCTTCGGGATCAGGGTGAACGCGCAATTCCTGAATGACGCCGACCCGATCTGGATTCAACTGCGTGACCAAGTCGGCAAGTATCACATCGGATCGCTGGTGATGAGCGTTCCGATAGATGGCCCGTTTCTGCTTAGGAGCCAGCCTTATGTTGCCGCCGAACTGCTTAACCGGTTGCAGAGATCATCCAAGCTGCCGCTAATTGTCGCGGCCGATTTCGAGCGGGGTGTGTCGATGCGGCTGAATGGCACCAGCGTTTTTCCTCATGCGATGGCCTTTGCAGCTACCGGCAAAACGGAAAATGCCGAAGCTTTTGGACGCATCAGCGCGCTGGAGGCAAGGGCCGTCGGCGTGCATTGGAATTTCTTCCCCGACGCCGACGTGAATTCCAATCCGGCGAATCCTATCATCAACACGCGCTCCTTCGGAGAGGACCCGAAGCAGGTGGGCGATTTCGTGGCGGCGTATATTCAGGGCGCTCACGAAGGCGGGATGCTGGTCACGGCCAAACACTTTCCCGGACACGGCGATACCGCCACCGATTCTCATCTTGGTCTCGCCCAAGTCACTGGCGATCGGGCGCGGCTCGATGCGGTCGAGCTGTCGCCGTTCCGGCGCGCCATCAAAGCGGGCGTGGATGCTGTGATGGTGGCGCATGTCACCGTTCCCGCTCTCGATTCCGATCCCAACCGCGTGGCCACGACCTCAAGGGCAATTGTGGACGGACTGCTCAAAGAAGACATGGGATTCAAAGGGGTCGTCGTCACCGACGCCCTTGACATGGCGGGGTTGACTCGGCTGTACGCGGAGGATATCGGCCGGGCGGCGGTCGAATCCTTCGAGGCCGGCAACGACGTGCTGATCATGCCCGCTGATCTCGACGCCAGCTACCGCTCCATGCTGCATGCAGTGCGGAGCGGCGAAATCAGCCGCCAGCGGCTCGATGAGTCCGTGCGTAAGATTCTGGAATTAAAGGCTTCTCTCGGATTGAACAAGGCGCGTCTGGCGGACCTCAGTAACCTCTCCAGCGAGGTTGCGAAGCCGGAGAATGTGGCCGTCGGCCAGCGCATTGCCGACGAAGCCATTACGCTGGTCCGCGATAACGGGAAAGTGATCCCGCTGCAGGCTTCTGGAGCTTCTTCTAGAACATCTTCTGGAACTCCGCAGGCCGGTCTTCCGTATCAATCATTGACAGAGGTGAGCAATCGTCTCGTAGTGGTGATTTTTTCCGACGACCTGCGCACCGACTCCGGACGTATGCTCGAACGCCAGATTCTAGCTCGTGTGCCTGATGCGCGCGTGATCAATGTCGATACCCGCTCGGCCGTCGGCATGAAGGCACGGGTGGTCGAAGCGGTGGAAGCGGCGGAGCACGTGATCGCTGCGGTGTATGTAATTCCGACTGCGGGGAAGGCCATGCGTGCTGCCGACGGAGGTTTGACGAACACTGTTGCCATGGACGACGCCACCGGATCTTTACTCAACGCAATCCTCGATCATGCCGCGAGTCGCACCGTTGCACTTGCCATGGGCAATCCCTATGTGGTGCGGGATTTCCCCGCGATTCAGAATTATGTGTGCGCGTTCTCCAATGCAACCGTGTCGGAAACAGCGGCCGTCAAGGCGATCTTCGGCGAGATCCCAATCAGCGGTCATCTGCCGGTTACGATTCCGGGCATCGCATCCCGAGGTGAGGGGATGGAACGCCCCGCCCGGGCAATCTCAGCTCGACCCAGCTCAGGAGGTTCCTCCCATGTTCAGCGTTAGAATGTTCATCCGTAATATGTTCAACCGTAACCTTGTCGCAAAACTGTCCCTGGGCGCGCTGTTGGCCGCCCTGTGCGTGCTTCCCGCTTGCAGCATCAATGCGAACGACAAAGGCAAGGACGGTGAGAAGCAAGTTGACATCAAGTCTCCCATGGGGGATTTGCACGTCAGCGAGCAGGCCGATATTCGCGACGCCGGGCTGACGCTCTATCCCGGCGCCAAGCCCGCTCCGAAAGAGGACAGTGACGACAAGAAGAGCGCCAATGTGAACCTTTCAATTCCGGGATTCTCGTTGAAGGTGGTGGCTGCGGAGTTTACCGCCGGCGATGCTCCTGACAAGGTCATCGCCTACTACGACAAAGAGCTTCAGAAATATGGCAAGCCCATCCAGTGTCGCGGCGGCTGGAACGGAGGCCACGCAAACTACGACAACAAGGATGAAATGTCCAGGCCAGTGTCGTGTGGGAATGACGGCAACTCAGACGCGGTGGAGTTGAAGGTAGGAACCGAGGGCAACCAGCACATCGTTTCCGTTAAGCCCAACAACCCGGGATCCCGCTTTGCCCTGGTTTATGTGCGCATGCACACGGGCAAGGACGACACCATCTGAAGGCATCGGGTGATCGGATCATCTGGCCATCGGGTGATCTTTACCGGGCCGGCACTTCCGATCACCCGAGGCCTTGCCTTGCTCTCCTGGTTCGTTGTGCGCTAGCTTCAAAGACGTGGAGCACCCTTGCCATCAGTGTGGGACGACAGTCGAGGACGGTCGGCCGTTCTGTCCGCAATGCCATGCTCCTCAAATCCACGTGCAGGTAGCGATTCCGGAGGCTGGGGTTGTCGCCGGTTTGAATCCGTCTCCGGACACGTTTTCTCCAGAGATTCCCGTAGAGACGCGGCTTGCCCCGTCTCAGCCGCGACAAATCGTGTCCGGAAGTTCGATGGACAGAGGCACTGCGGTTCGTGCCGCGCTCATGGCCGGCGTGCTCGGCGTTTTCATTCAGATGATCCCACTGCTCGGCATCGTGCTGACCGGGGCGCTGGCTGTTTTCTTCTACCGCCGCGAAAGTAGAATCGTGCTTCCCACCGCGCTCGGGTCACGTCTTGGGGGAGCAGCGGGGGTGGCCGCCTTCGCCATCAACGCTCTGTTGATCACCATTCGGATTTTTGTTTTTCATGCCCAGCAGGAATACATCGATTTCCTTACGCGATTTGCGCACACGGTCGGAGCCAACGCGGCGGACCCCGACTTTCAAGCCGGCATCCACAGCCTGCTTACTCCGTCGGGGCTAGCGATTACCTTTTTGTTTGGGATGATTATTGCCGCCGTGCTCGCCTCCGTTGGCGGGGCGCTGGCCTCGCTGTTTCTGCGGCCCCGCAACCCGCGGGCGTAAATCAAGATTGCTCGTGCGCCGTGAAAAGGCACTGGACTTCAGCGGGTGCAACTCCCGCCCGGGAACTGGTTCGCTCCACCCGGTAGCAACCGAAACGACTGCAGAGGTAACGAAGCGGTCGGAGCTTTCGGTGTAGAGGGTCGCTAGGCGACTCGGCGAGCGTGCAGGCCATAACGTGAGTGAACGCTGAGCAGGCCTCGAAACGATTAATGCAGGAGCCGACCCACCGTGTAATTGGGGAAGGCCGACGATGATGGAAATAGTCCGAGCGAATGAAGTCCATCAAACCTGCCGGGGTAATGGCGATGGCATGCAGGCAGAGGAGACCAGACGCAACACGGGAAGCCCCCGCGGTGATCGCAATGAATAAGGATCAACTGGCAACTCGTGAGAGATGGGCCGGGCCGTGTGGGGTGGCGGAGAGGTTCGCAGTACCTACGAAACCGGGTAACTCCGGTGGAGGGAAGGGGCCTCAGTTAAAGACGGACGCAAGAAGCAACGAAGGACATGGGGATTGACGATGAGTCTAGCCACCCCGAGTTGTGTTCAGAAGTTGCAGGCAGCGTCACACGGACCATCGTGTGTCTTTTCCGAGAGCCGGATGCGGGACATCCGCCTGTCCGGTTCGATGAGCGGGAACAGGAAACAGAACCAAGCCAAACCGGACTGAGGCGACGATGCGAAAGCATTCGTCAGCAGCCACCGGAAGACTAAAGCCACTGCGCCTGTTCTCGACTCTACTTGGAGAGCCGGGCGTCCCCGCACCGGCAGACGGGCGAGGCGCCCATCGAATTTACTTGTGGTGGGCGCTGACAGAGAGGGGTTTCGGGCTCGGCCTTGCTCTCATCTTTCCGCGCGCGTATGATGCAGCGTTTATGAATTCACGCGCTTCAGGTCGTCCCTTCGAGATCCACCAGAAAGCGCAGCTCATGTCGGCCTCCGAGGTGGAGCGCACCTTGATCCGGCTGGCGCATGAGATTCTCGAGAAAAACAATGGCGTCGAAGATCTGGCGCTGGTCGGCATCCGGCGTCGCGGAGTTCCGCTGGCGGAACGGCTGGCGAAAATTATTCAGCGTATCGAAAAAAAACCGGTGCTGCTGGGCACGCTCGACATTACCCTCTATCGCGACGATCTTTCCACCCTCGACCACAAGCCAGTCGTACAGAAAACGGAGATGGAGATTCCCATCACGGATAAGTCGGTGGTGCTGGTTGACGACGTGCTCTATACCGGTCGCACTACCCGCGCCGCCATGGACGCGCTGTTCCGCTCCGGACGTCCCCGGCGCTTGCAGTTGTGCGTATTGATCGATCGCGGCCATCGCGAGTTGCCGATTGAGGCCGCGTTCATTGGGCGAACCGTCCAGACGACGGAAAATCAGATTATTGAAGTCAAACTTCGCGAGGTGGATGACGCGGAGAAGGTCCTGTTGATGGAAAAGCAGACAATTATCGCGTAGGAGCCCGTGGTGAAATCCAACATCCGGCCCCGGCGTCTGAAGGCTGTCATAAGGCAGCGTTTACGGCATGCTTGAAGGCATGCTCCGATACGAATCGCACTTGCACCACGGACTGTTCGATGATCATGAATCCAGCGCGCGGTTCCCTGCTCGGCATCGAGCACCTGGATGCAGCCGAGATCCTGAGACTCTTGAAATTCGCCCGGCGCATGAATCCGGACAAGCCGCGCCCCCTGCTCAAGAGCAAGCGGGTGTTTCTTGTTTTCTACGAGGCATCTACCCGCACCCGGAGCTCGTTTGAAGTCGCGGCCAAGTCACTGGGCGCTCACACCGTCCTCCTCCAGGCCGCCGGTTCGAGTATTGAGAAAGGCGAATCGCTGCTCGACACGGGATACACGGTGCGCGCCGTGGGTGCCGACATCATCGTCATCCGCCATCCCAACGCCGGCGCGCCCTACGTGATGGCGCAGCACATCGATGTGCCCGTCATTAACGCCGGAGATGGGCTGCACGAGCATCCCTCGCAGGCGCTGCTCGATGCTTACACCATTCTGCGCAACAAGAAAACGTTCAAAGGCCTGCAGGTCGCGATTGTCGGCGACATCTTTCACAGCCGAGTGGCGCGGTCGGCGTGCCACCTGTTAAGCAAATTCGGTGTGAAGATTATTCTTTGCGGTCCGCCGGAACTGGTGCCCGACATTGCGACGACACTCGCGCCCGGCGTGCGTGTGACCCGCCACATTGAAGATGCCTTGCGCGGCACCGATGTGGTCATGCTTTTGCGCGTTCAGACCGAACGCCTTTCCGGGCTGAAGATCGACCTCGCGGAATACATCGCGCGCTACCAGATGAACCCGGTCCGGTTAAAAATGGCGAAGAAAGACGCCCTCGTGATGCATCCTGGTCCGATCATTCGTGGCCTGGAATTGACCAGCGAAATCGCCGATGGCGCCCAGGCACGCATCCTGGAGGAAGTGCGTAACGGCGTGCCCACACGCATGGCGATTCTGGCGCGGGCGATGGGGAAGATGAGATGAGCAGCCCGGGAAAAAATCGAGCAATTCTGCGGAATACCACTCTGCGGAACTCCATTCTGATCAAGGGTGGCCACCTCATCGATCCGGCGGCGCGCATCGATGCGCCCATGGATTTGCTGCTGAAGGATGGCCGGGTCGCCGAAGTTGCTCCTCCCAACAAAATCAAAGGCAGCGCGGACGAGAAGTTCGATGCCCGCGGGCTCATCGTGGCGCCGGGTTTTATCGATCTGCACGTGCACCTGCGCGAGCCCGGCCAGACGCACAAAGAGACGATTGCGACGGGCACGGCCGCCGCGGCCGCTGGTGGCTTTACTTCTGTTTGCACCATGCCCAACACGGTTCCAGTTGTCGATTCGGTGGAGTGGATCGAGTGGCTTCGTCAGCCCGAACGCGGCGCGGTGATCAATGTGTTTGCCATTGCCGCCGCGACCCGAGCGAGCAAGGGCGCTACGCTCACCGACTTTCGCGCGCTGCATACCGCGGGGGCCATCGCGGTCACCGACGATGGCAAGCCCATCCTCGATGACAGCATTATGCGCGAGGCGCTGGCTCTGGGCGGTGAACTGAATTTGCCGGTCGTGCAACATGCCGAAGACACTCGGATGACCGAAAATTGCTCCATGCACGCGGGCGCGCGTTCTTTCCGTCTCGGGCTGCGCGGCATGACCGCGGCTGCCGAGGCCTCAATCGTCGAGCGCGACGTGCAGCTCGCGATGCATATTCCCAATGCCCGCCTGCACGTCGCACATCTTTCGACGGCGGACGCGCTGAAGAGTGTGCGCCGCGGCAAGCGTGCCAAGGCGCGCGTCACTTTTGAAGTTACGCCGCACCATTTCACACTGACTGACGAAGACATGCGTGACTATGACAGTAACTACAAGATGAATCCACCGCTGCGCTCGGCCTCCGATCGCGAAGCCCTTCTGGTCGCGCTTGCCGACGGCACGGTGGATGCCATTGCCACCGATCATGCTCCGCACGCCGCCCACGAAAAGGAGATGGAATTCGAGCGCGCCGCGTTCGGCATTACCGGACTCGAAACTGCCTTGGCGCTGGCGATCACGCGGTTGCATCGCGAAAAGCGCATCCCACTCGCCCGCATCGTAGAACTGTTCACCGCCGGTCCGGCTCGATGTTTCGATCTTCGCGGCCGTGGCTCTCTGGTCCGCGGGTCCATCGCCGACGTTACTGTTTTCGCTCCGAAAAAGAAGTGGACCTTCAACGTCGCCAAGTCGCGCTCGAAGTCGAGGAACACGCCTTTCGATGGATGGCAGCTGACGGGGAAAGTGGTTGCGACCATTGTCGGCGGAAAGATTGTGTATTCCGCTTAAGTCCGATTCCGGTGCTACAATCTTCCGCCATGAAGCGCCTACTGTTCCTCCTCCTGCTGATTCCATTCCTGGCGGCCCAGACCACGACTGAGGTCGAGATCACCTCTGAGCCCTCGCACCACCTTACCGTTGACAACGAATACATTCGCGCCTTCAAGGTCGAGGTCGCGCCCCATGCTGCAACCCTGATGCATCGTCATCGCCACGACTATGTATACGTCACGATCGGCGATGCTCATGTCTCTAACGAAGTCGAGGGCAAGGCGCCGGTGGAGGTCAAGTTCGCCGACGGTGATACGCGGTTTGCGCCGGGAAATTTTGCCCACATCGCCAGGAACCTCGCAGACCAGCCTTTTCGCAACGTGACGATCGAATTGATGCAGGATGAAAAATTGCGGCAGACGCCGTCCCATTGGCCGGAAGAAAGCGGCGAAAGGACTTTCCCGGGCGGCCGCAGCAAAATTCTTTTTGTGAAGGACGGAGTGCGCGTGTCCGAAGTCAATCTCGAACCGGGCGCCGTCGTGCCCAGCCACCATCATGATGGTCCACACCTGCTGGTCGCGGTCAGCGATCTTGATGTGCGCAGCGACGTCGAAGGTATGGGCCCGATGCCTGGAAAATTCAAGGCCGGCGATGCCAAATGGTTGCCGGGAGACTACACCCACACCTTGACGAATGTGGGGAAAAGTCCGGCGAGATTCGTGACGGTGGAATTTTAGGTGGAGACGCGGCTTGCCGCGTCTTCTCCGTCTGCACTCGAAACAACCGCGAAGGCGGTCTATGCGGCCCTATGCGCTCTTGATCAATGGGTTGCCCGGAGAAACCAATTCGACCCGATGCAATTTAGCGGTGAGGCGGTCTTTGTCAGTGGAAGCAGAAGCAGCAGCCAGGCGCTTGCGCAGCTTAGCGATCTTTTCGGCGCGGGTGCGGCGGCGGCGAATTTCCGGGCGACGGCTGGGTGCGGACATAATGTTCTCCTTGAAGATGGATGAACTACAAGCCGGTGAGCACAGAATCGGACGCGAGCTTGTGTCTAATCCTCGATTATAGACTGCGGAGTGTGGAAGGAGAGGTTTGTTCCTCCGGCTATTTCACCGTTGCCCAGTAGACTACGTACACGACAATCCAGAAGCACGCATGAAGGGCGGGAGCCAGAGAAGCGCGGCCCAGCTGGCGTAGGAACATTCCTGCTGCGGCGAAACCCAGCCAGACGACGAGTAGCCGCCAGGCGCGGGCGGGTATCGTCACCATCAGAAAAGACCACAGGTGTGAATGCTGTGGGGCTTCGACGGCGTAAACTTTGTAAGGAATTCCGCGAAGCGGCCCCTTACTGGCGGCCCAGACGCCAAACTGACGGTAATCGCTTTCGGCGCGGTCGAACATAGCGGGAGTGACGAGCGGGACCTGTGCCACGGCATGACGAGCATTGGGTCCGTGGGCGGACCACGAAAACATTACTGCTCCTGCGAACAGGGCGCCCGCAACGATCGCGGCCAGATGAATCAGGGCGCGGCTGGGGCGAAACATGGCGGCGAGAGAAAGCGGAACATCGGGAAGAATGAAGAAGAGCGTGCCCTCGGCAAAACCCCAGAGGAAAGCAAGCACGATGCCAGGCCAACCGGTCAACCAGTTGACCCACGGCGGCACAACATCAGGTTGCGCGATGGTGATGGAGATCGACATCGCAGATGCTCAAATCTAGGAGACTCAGGGACGGCGACTCCTAGCCGAGAAATAGATCAGACTCCCGAGAAAGGTGAGCGGCGCGACCCATCCCGCTATTATGCGCGCTCTGGCGGGTTCCATCCCCAGTTCCGGATGCGTCGTGAAAAGGCCCCAGGCGAGAACGAAGGCGGACAGTCCTCCGCCTAGTCCCAGCAATAGGCTGAGCACAAGATTGCGTTTGAAGGTCATATGCTGGGCCTCCATTTCCAGCGGTGATGCCCACCACCGATTTCCATTGCCGCCGCGATCACTTAGTAGCACAATTCTTCCGTTTGTACCAATACGGAATGAACTCACCTCAGATAACTCGGGAGGGCGCACCTCCGCGGCGGCCGCTGAAGACACGGCAACGCGCGTGGGCGCAGGGCTTGGCGCGAGTGCTGACGCGGGCCGGTGTGGCGCCCAATGTGATTTCGATGGCCAGTCTGGTGTTTGCAATCGCAGCCGGGATATGCCTCGTGCTTACATCGCGTGCTGAGGGGATCACGCGGCCGATTCTTTTTCTGGCAGCGGCGGCGTGCATTCAGCTCCGCCTTCTGTGCAACATGCTGGATGGGTTGGTCGCGATTGAAGGCGGCCGCAAAACGGTGTACGGAGAAATTTTCAACGACATGCCGGACCGCTTTGCCGACGTCGTGATCTTGGTGGGAGCCGGCTACTCGATTGCCAACCTCAGCTGGGGACGCGAACTTGGCTGGCTGGCGGCCGTGCTCGCTGTGATGACGGCTTACATCCGTTTGCTCGGCGGATCGATGGGAGTTCCGCAATATTTTCTCGGGCCCATGGCCAAGCCGCACCGGATGGCGCTGCTGACAGCAGCGTGCGTGTTCTCCGTGTTCGAAAACTATTTTGGGCTGGGCGGACAAACCATGGCCCTCACTCTGGTCCTCATGGTTGCCGGGATGCTCGTGACTTGTGCCCGCCGCACGGTGCGGATCGTCGGCGACCTAAAGAAACGTGGATCTTAAGCAACGATGAGGGTGCATCCACTGGCGGGGATTATTGCGACGGCGGCGCGCCTGATCAGCGGCGTACAAGTCCGATGGGTGGATTCGGAACCCGATCCGCAGCAAGCCGTGTACTTTGCGAACCACTCCAGCCATCTGGATTTTGTGGTGCTGTGGTCGTCGCTGCCGGCGGAAGTCCGCGCCGTCACCCGGCCGGTTGCGGCTCAGGACTATTGGAATGCGGGGTTGCGCCGCGCGCTCGCGGTGAAAGTATTTCGAGCGGTATTGGTGGCGAGGCATGTCGAGAAAAGCGAGGGGCATGAGGGTTCGGCGAATCCACGGCTGGCGATCGAGCACATGCTGGAAGCTATGGGGGACACCGACTCGCTGATTCTGTTTCCCGAGGGCACGCGCGGGACGGGCGAGGAGGTGGCGGCGTTCAAGAGCGGGCTCTACTACCTGTGCAAGAATCGGCCCGGGCTGCGCTTGATCCCAGCCTATCTGAACAATTTGAATCGCATTCTTCCCAAGGGTGAGGTTCTGCCGGTGCCGTTCATCAGCAAGCTGACATTCGGTTCGGCGATCGGGCTCGAAGCAGGTGAGAACAAGCTTGCGTTTCTGGCGCGGGCGCGGGAAGCGGTTTGCAGGTTAAGAGATCTGAGTTAAGGGTTCCGTTTTTAAGAGTCCTATGACAAATCTCGATCCACAACTAGTGTGGGCATTCAGTGGAGTTTTGTGTCTGCTTGCGGTTTCGAGCTTGATCGGTCTGGCGCTCAAGGCAGCCATCAAGAAGCCTGAGGCGCAGGCAACGATCCGCAACTTGAACGCCCGCATCGGGGCATGGTGGGTGATGAGCGCCATCTTCGGGCTGACGCTGGTGATCGGCCAGATCGGGTCGCTGGTTCTATTCGGGATTATGTCGCTGCTGGCGCTGCGCGAGTATGTCACTCTGCTGCCGACGCGCCGCGCCGATCACCGCACTTTGTTTTGGTCGTTCTTCATCTTTACTCCGCTGCAGTATTTTCTAATCGGAATTCACTGGTATGGAACGTTTGCGATTCTGATCCCGGTGTATGCGTTTTTGTTTGTTCCGACGAGGCTGGCAATTGCCGGCGACACCGAATCGTTCCTGCAGCGAGCGGCGACCATCCAATGGGGACTGATGATCTGCATCTACTGCCTGAGTTATGCCCCGGCCTTGCTGATGCTAAAGATTCCAGGCTATGCGCCCGATGCAAAGCTGCTGCTCTATCTGGTGCTAGTCGATCAGTTGAGCGACGTGCTGCAGTACGTTTGGGGAAAGCTGCTGGGCAAACACAAGATCGCGCCGGTCGTCAGCCCGAATAAGACTTGGGAAGGTTTCATCGGCGGGGTGCTTACGGCCACACTCATCGGAACCGCGTTGTGGTGGATGACGCCGTTTCGTCCCTGGGTGGCAGGGCTGGTTTCGCTCACCATTACGCTTATGGGTTTTGCCGGAGGCCTGACCATGTCGGCCATCAAGCGCGACCGAGGCGTGAAAGACTACGGCACAATGATCAAGGGCCATGGAGGGATTCTCGACCGCATGGACTCGATGTGTTTTGCGGCACCGATCTTCTTTCACATCGTGCGGTATTTCTACGTGCCGTGAGACGGGCGATAACCGCTGCACGCCAAAACCGGCAGGCGCGGATACTTGGCAAATCTCGAATCCTCAAACGAAAGTTCACACATCAGGAAAATCGAACCGCGATCGGATTCGATGCGACGCGCATGCTGACAGTTCCGGCAGAGGCCGGGGTCTGGATGGATGCGCCGGTCGTCGGTTTCAGAGAGCATGCCGGGCGCCTTTCGATCGGGAGGCGGGCTCTACTTTTGCAACTCGGCGAGGGCTGCCTCCATCTCCGGTTCACTTATGGATTGGGATTCGCCTGCCACCTTGCCGAGCACGAGTTGCACGTCTCCGATGTAGCCTTCGCGGAATGCGCCTTCGCAGTAAGCGAGGTAATAGTCCCACATGCGTATAAAGCGCTCGTCGAAGCCCAGTTGCCGCACTTCGGTGAGGTGTTCCAGGAAACGACGGCGCCACTCTTTGAGAGTCAGCGCGTAATGCATGCCGATGTTTTCCGCGTGGAAGAGCTTAATACGGGTCGTGCGGGCCAGCGATCGTTGGATCTCTACTACCGATGCCAGCTCGGCTCCGGGGAAAATGTGCTTCTTGATCCAGTCGCTCTGCTTGCGGTATTGCTGAAACTTTGATTCGAGAATGGTGATGGTCTGCAGCAACATACTGCCTTCGGGTCTAAGCAGGCGATCGCAGGCTCCGAAGTAGTCGTCGTAATGTTCGTAGCCGACGGCTTCGAACATTTCGATGCTGACAATCTTGTCATACTGCCCGCTCAGATTGCGGTAATCCTCAAACAGCAATTGAATGCGCTCGCCTGCCCTGCTGCGCGAGAACACATCGCGCGCGTAGTCGTGCTGCTGCCGGCTGATGGTGGTGGTGGTCACGCGGCATCCGTAAGTCTCGGCTGCGTAGGCGGCGAAGCCACCCCAGCCGGTGCCGATTTCGAGCACGTGATCCCGCGGTCCTAATTGGAGTTTGCGGCAGATGCGGTCGAATTTTTGTATCTGCGCCTGTTCCAGCGAATCTTCCGAGCGTTCGTAATAGGCGCAGGAGTATGCCAGATTGCGGTCGAGAAAAAGGTGGTAAAAGTCGTTGCCCAGATCGTAGTGATACGCAATATTGCGCCGGCTTCCGGACTGTGAGTTGCGGTTGCGGCGGTGGCCCAGGAAATCGGCCATTCTGCGGAATGCGGTGAAGAGGCGGTTGCTGTTCTCCAGTTGATCAAGGTTGCGCACCGCCAAACGAACTACGGCTACCAGATCGGGACTGGACCAGTGGCCGTCCATGTAGGCTTCGCCGACACCGATATCGCCGGCCAATAGTGCGCGCAGGAAAAAACGGTCATCGTGCACGGCCACGACCGCTTGCAGCGGGTTTTTTGCCTCGCCAAAGCGCTGCTGGCCGAAATGGTAGGTTGCCTCCGGACAAACCAGCTCGAGGTTGCCGACACGCAGGCCGGCGAGAGTTTTCAGGAAAATGTTTTTGGCGATCTTCGCCTTTAGTCCACTCGCCATGACGCCCCCAAATGCTTCGCCGGTGCTGCCTGGAAATGGCCGGCGCCCGGATGTGAGACGACCGGCACGCGCTTGAACATCAGTCGCAACGCCTGCCAGTGAATGGCGGCAATCACTTTCCCAGTCACCCAGGGAAAACGGATGAGGGCGCGGTGCAATTCAGCCCGCGACCACTCGCGGCGTTCCAGCTTCAGCGTGGAATCAAAGATTGCCTGCCCGTGTTCGTGACTGATGCATTCTGTGATCAGCCGTTCGTTTGGCGGTGTGAATGTCCATTCGTAGCCGTGCCCCAGCTTCATGAAGGGAGATACATGGAAGGTCTTGGAAAAGTGGTACTTCTTGTTCTCACCTGTCGGGCGCTCTACGCTGGGAGTGAGCCAATAGTTTTCGGTCTCTCCGAAGGTGTTATTCACCTCGGCCATGATTACTTGCAGCCGGTGTTCGCGGTCGTAACAGTAGAAGAAGGAGACGGGGTTGAAGTTATAACCGAGATAGCGGAGATGAGTAAGAAGAAAAATTCGTCCATCGGAAAGTGTAATGCCTTTTCGCTGTGCCTCGCTCAACATTCGCTCGCGCAGAGTCCTGGTGGGATCGCCGAAATGATCGCGCTCCTGGTAGGAGACCCAGTTGCGGCGGTTGTATCCTGCCAGCGGAGAGACCTTCATCAACTCCGGCAACTGGTCGATGTCGAGGAACACCATGAACAAGGGGTAGGTGAACTCGTGAACCGCGGGGAAGAACCTGCGATGACGCAAGGTGCCGGAATAGATTCCCGATTCCATCAGGCCACCGCCTCCTGAGCTGCCGGCTCCCAACGAACGCCCAGTTTCTTCGCCACTCGAATGGCCGAATTCAGACCGTCTTCGTGAAAACCGTAGAACCAGTATGCGCCACAAAAATGCGTATGGTTGCGGCCGCTGATCTCCGGCCAGCGCGCCTGGGCGCGAACCGCGTCCAAAGTATAAAGGGGATGGAAGTAAGTCATCTCGCGAAGAACGCGGCGCTCGTCGACGGATCCAGTATCGTTCAGAGTGACACAGTAATCCTCCCGCGTGGGCAAGCTCTGCAGACGGTTCATGTGATACGTCAGCGTGGCGGCTTGCCGGTTGGTTCCGAGATGATAGTTCCAGGACGCGCGCGCGTCCGGCTGCCGCGGCAACAGACGCGAATCGGTGTGCAGCACGGTCTGGTTGCGGCTGGTGCGGAAACTGCCGAGCACCTGCCGCTCGACGGGGGTAGCGTCTTTCAGCAACTGCATGGTTTGAGGAGCGTGACAGGCGAAGACGACCTCGTCGAAACTTTCAGCAGGGCGGTCCGCAAAGGCGATCTGCGCTCCGGCGGGCGTGCGCGTTACCGCGTTGATGTTTGACCCTAAACGGATGCGGTCCTGATACGGCGCAGTCAGTCGCGGGATATACGTGCTGCTGCCACCTTGCAGCACGTACCACTGCGCTTGCGTGGTCAAGCCGAGGAAACCGTGATTGTCGAAAAAGCGAATCAAGGTTAGAGCCGGGAAATCTTCTATTTCTTCCAGCGAAGTGGACCAGACCGCCGCCGCCATCGGATGCAAATAATAGCGGGTGAAGTCTCCCTGGAATTGATGCGAGCGCAGGTATTCGCCCAGGGTGACTTCGGGAGACGGATCTTGCAGCAGCGTGCGAGCTTCGCGATTGAAGCGCACGATCTCCGCTAGAAACCGGTAATGCGCAGGGCGATGCCAATTGCTGCCGACGAGAAGGCCGCGCAGGCCGCGACTGCTGTATTCAAATCCGGTCTGGCGGCAGGAAACGCCGAACGACATGTCACTCTTCTGCCGGGCGAGCCCCATGCGGCGAAATAGCCGGACGAGATTCGGATAGGTGCGGTCGTTATGAACGATGAATCCGGTGTCGATCGGGAGCGGTCCGCAACTGGTTTCGATGGTGTGCGTGTGGGTGTGTCCGCCGAGGCGGTCTTCTCTCTCGAACAGCCATACTTCGTGTTTCTGGCTGAGGAGGTAGGCCGTCGACATGCCTGAAATCCCAGCGCCGATGACCGCGATTCGGCTCATCCCGCCTTACCCTCCGAGAGCGGCAGCCGGATTCCTCGCAAATCTCGGGCGACTCCCAGCCAGCTCAGCAGCGTCAGCGCATAGTACGTAACGTCCACTTCCCACCAGCGGATCCCGTGCTGACAGGCATACATGAACTTGTGGTGATTGTTGTGCCAGCCTTCGCCTAGCGTGATGATGGCGAGCACAAAGTTGTTGCGGCTGTCGTCAGGAGTGTCGAAGCGCCGCGAGCCCCACAGATGCGCCAGCGAATTGATGGTGAAGGTTCCGTGAAACAGCAGAACGGTAGAGGCGACGAATCCCCAGAGAAAAGCTCCCCAGCCCCCAGCGAGCAGAAGCAATCCCCCTAACACCGCCGGTGGTACCAGATAGTGTTTGTCCAGCCAGCGCAGCTCCGGGAACTTGCTGAAGTCCTTGATCAGCGCGGCATCGTAGTCGTCATAGTCATTCGACAGAACCCAACCGACGTGGGCCCACCAGAAACCACGCAGTCCGGGCGAGTGGACGTCCCGCTCTTGGTCGGCGTGCCGGTGGTGAACGCGATGGTGCGCGGCCCACCACATGACGCCCTTCTGCCCCGAGGTCTCCGCCAGAAATGCCATCAGGAACTGCCAACCGCGAGCCATTTTATAGGTGCGATGGCTGAAGTAGCGGTGATATCCGGCGGTGATGCCAAACATGCGCACTACGTACATCGCAAGCATGAGCCCGACCCACGACCACCGGAAAGGAACAAAAAACAAGGCTACGCATCCTACATGCAGAAGGATGAAGGGGGTCACCGTTCCGAAACTGTAGTTATTCAGTCGTTTGATCACAGCCGTTTCAAGGGTCTTGCCTTGCTCTCTCTGAATGAGGTACGTTCTCAGGCGGGCGCTGGATTGCCTGCCTCCCGATTCTTATAGCCGCGCATCTGACGGTCTTGCGCCGGGAGGCAAGATTTTAGCCGCACCGCGGGCAATCCACAAGTCTGTTCGTATTCGTACCTGAGAAAGCGAGCGCAGGGAAGATTATGAGACTGCTCTTGAAAATCATCTTTGCGGCCATCTTTGTCTGGATGGTTTCGATGACTACCTACCTCAGCCTGCACAAGCCGCTGTGGGAGGCAGGATCGGAGTTTAGCTGGGCCGGCAGCCCATGGGCCGTAGCCACGCTCTTCGACGCTTATTTCGGCTTCCTGACATTCTTTGTCTGGGTCTGCTTCAAGGAGCGCGGCATGACGGCGAAGGTTCTTTGGTTCGTTCTGATCATGGCGCTGGGAAACATCGCGATGTCTGGCTACGTGCTCATTCAGTTGTTCCGGCTGAAACCGGAAGAGCCGCTTTCTGATTTGGTGCTTAAGGCTGCGTCGTGAGGCGCGGCTTGTTCACCGTGAAGGTCGCCTGACTTTCCATGTTGTCCGCAATTCTCCATCTCGTTCTGCCGGGCGCGGTACTGGTGACCCTGATGATGTTCGTTTTGTGGCTGATTCATTTGCGGATCGGCAATGCGAGCATCGTGGATCCAGGTTGGGCCTTCGGCCTGCCGCTGGTGGCGGTCACTTACGCCGTTTTGGGCTCCGGCTACGTTTGGCGCAGGTGGCTCCTGGCGGGGATGGCGGCGGTTTGGGGAGTGAGGTTGGGGGGACACCTGCTGCGGCGCATCGTGGGCAAGCCCGAAGAAGGCCGTTATCAGGAGTTGCGCCGGCAATGGAGAGATCACCTGGGGCTGAAGTTTTTACTGTTCTTTGAATTCCAGGCATTGCTGGATCTGTTCCTGTCGCTGCCGTTTCTGATGGCTGCACTGAATCCAGAACGCACGTTGTCGCCGCTGGAGTTTGCGGGTACGGCGCTATGGCTGGTGGCGCTGGCGGGTGAAGCCGTTGCCGATGCGCAACTGGCCGCTTTCAAGCGCGATCCGGCCTCGCACGGGCAAGTTTGCCAGCGCGGGTTGTGGAACTACTCCCGGCATCCGAATTACTTCTTCGAGTGGTTGATCTGGGTGGCATGGGCGTTGTTTGCGCTGGCATCGCCCTACGGATGGATCGCGATCCTTTGTCCGGTGGTGATGTTTTACTTCCTCTTCCGGGTGACGGGGATTCCCGCGACTGAAGCCCAAGCTTTGCGGAGCAAGGGCGAGCTCTACCGCCGTTACCAGCAGACGACCAGCGCCTTCGTGCCCTGGTTCCGGAGGCAGGCGCGGACCTCAGGTATCTGAGTCAACAGATGACAACTGCCGCACAGCTCGATCGCCGTCAGAGCGCCCACAGGGTTTCCTGGTCATTGAATCTGCTGGAACGTGATCTGCTGCCGGACTGGCTGGTCCGCATTGGCATTCGCCGGCTCTTATCCCAGCGTTTGCGGGAAGAGGACAAAGGTTCGCCGGAAATGCAGCAGGCCCACTTGATGCGGCTGATCAACCAGCTAAAGATGGGGCCGGTAGCCATCGAAACCGCGGCCGCCAATGCCCAACACTACGAGGTGCCGGCGCGCTTCTTCCAGTTGGTATTGGGCCGGCAATTGAAGTACAGTTCGGCGCTCTGGCTGGACGACACTTGCACTTTGGACCAAGCCGAAGACGCCATGTTGGCCCTGACCACCGAGCGCGCCGGCTTGGCCGACGGACAGCGGGTGCTGGAACTGGGTTGCGGCTGGGGTTCGCTTTCCCTCTACATGGCCGAGCGCTTCCCGCACAGCCGGATGGTCAGTGTCTCCAACTCGTCTTCGCAGAAACAGTTTATCGACGCCCGGGCCGCTGCCCGTGGTCTGCAAAATTTGCAGGTCATCACCGCGGATATGAACGTCTTTGAAGCTCCGGGAAAGTTCGATCGCGTGGTCTCGGTGGAGATGTTCGAGCACATGCGCAACTACGAACTGTTGGTCGCGCGCATTGCTTCATGGATGCAGCCCGACGCCAAGCTCTTCGTTCACATCTTCAGCCACCTCTGCTACGCGTATCCCTTCGAGGTTCGGGATGACAGCGACTGGATGGCGCAGCATTTTTTTACCGGCGGCATCATGCCGAGCGACGATCTGCTCCTCTATTTCCAGCGCGATTTGCGGTTGCAGGATCACTGGCAGGTCAGCGGCATTCACTATCGGAAGACAGCGGAAGCCTGGCTCCAGAACATGGACGCTCATCGCGGAGAGATCCTGGATCTTTTCACCCGTATCTATGCGAACGGGCTCTCCGGCGGCGCAGCAAAATCGGAAGCTCGGCGCTGGTTCGTCCGCTGGCGCGTGTTTTTCATGGCCTGTGCCGAGCTTTGGGGATACCGCCGCGGCCGGGAGTGGATTGTCTCCCACTACCTGTTTACCAAGTGATTAGAAAAGGCAGGTTTGTGGTAGCTCTTGCAACCTGATTCGCTACGAGGTAGCATCTGTTCTCCCTGCTGTTCTGTAATACAATGGGTCGGCCAAAAGCGGGAGGATGCTTTCATCGTCACCCGCTACGAAATTCGGTTCGTGAGTCAAATACCAAACTAGAGGAGAGAACAATGCAAAAGACTGTATACCGTGTCATGACAGCGATGCTCGTGCTCATGGCTTTTACGACGCTGAGCGTCGCCAAAGACAAAACACTGTACGACAATTTGGGCAAAAAGAAGGGTATCACCGCGGTGGTGGACGATTTTGTAGGGCGATGTGCCGCTGACACCCGTATCAACAGTTTCTTCAAGGCAACTGCCGCAGACCCGAAGCGCTTGGCGAAGTTCAAAATGAACCTCGTGGACCAGATCTGCCAAGCCGCCGGAGGGCCCTGCAAATACACCGGTAAGAGTATGAAGGAAGCTCACGCCGGCATGGGCATCAGCACTGCAGATTTCAACGCGTTGGTGGCGGACCTCGTAGCCGCCCTTGACAAGGCCAAGGTCGCTGAGGCGGACAAGAACGCGCTGCTCGGGGTTCTTGGTCCCATGAAGTCGGACATTGTGGAGAAGCCATGAAGTCGGACATTGTGGAGAAGTGAGCTGGACCTACATGACTTGGGGCGTTGGGCTGTGTGGCCTCCCGGCGAACGCCCTCTCTTACTTCACAGCAGGCTTTCTCCAGGAGAATGACGACGAAGGTCATATACCTTCCCTCTGCGTTTCTTGGCTCCGGAGGTAGCCCTCTGCCGGTGCGCCGATGAGGATCTCATGCCAGTGTATTCACCTTTTCTGAATCTGTTGTTGCAGTGCGGCCTAGCGGCAATCCTCTTGTGTGGCGCGGTGTTGGCCCGTCGGCAACGCTTTCGCACCCACGGTTGGGTCCAGTCGACGGTCGTATTGGTCAACTTGGCTGCGATCCTGGGATTTATGTTGCCTTCCTTCTCGCGCCAGGTGGCGCCGCATTGGCGAATAACCCTGCACGGTGGAGGCGACTGGATTGTGGTGGCGCACGCCGCAGTTGGCGCAACAACGGAACTCCTAGCAATCTACGTAATTTTGGTCGCGGGCTCGTCGCTGCTTCCGGAGCGCTACCGCTTCAGCCGCTACAAACCCTGGATGAGGACGACTCTGGCGCTGTGGATGCTGGCACTGCTTTTGGGTTTCGCCACTTACCGCGTTTGCTACGCGCAAGCGGCAACGCCGCGTGCGGCCGGCCAAAGTTCGCAGGAGGTCGTTGTCACGATCGATAACTTCAAATTTGATCCTAAGGAAGTGAAGGTCAAAGCCGGTACCGTCGTGACCTGGACGGACTCGGGCGGCCGGCACACGGTTACGTCCGACGATGGTTCCTTTGATTCCGGCACGCTGACCGCCGGCAGAAGCTACCAGCACAAGTTCGAGAAGCCTGGCGTGTATCCCTACCACTGCATGTTTCATGGCGAGCGCGGGGGGAAGGACATGGCAGGGGTGGTGACGGTGGAGGCAACAACTCGCTGAACGTGAGGAGTCTCTGACTAGTCCTCGCGGTCTCGGCGACTTGGAAGAAGCTGTCGCACCCGTCACAATTGACGGAGCCCAACTAGCAACCCATAGAAAACAAAATACTTTGTGGCAGCCGGACCTGTAAGCCGAATTCTGTCTGCCGTTGCCGGCAGGACGGTCATTCCTCTGGGCCACGCATTACTGCGAGGCTCAAGCGACCTACCCGGAGGTTGTGGCGCACCGAGCCGGCACGCGCCCCCGGCGCAGCCCGAAGGCTTACCAGGAGATCCCTCCCTATTTGGTCTTGCTCCGTGTGGGGTTTGCCCTGCCCGCCGCATTACTGCGTCGGCGGTGCGCTCTTACCGCACCTTTTCACCCTTACCTGAGCCTTGCGGCCCGGGCGGTATGTTTTCTGTGGCACTTTCCGTCGAACGGTCCCGCCCGTACAGGCGCGGGTGCCCTCCCGGACGTTATCCGGCACACTGCTCTGCGGAGTTCGGACTTTCCTCCCGTCTCGCGGCCACCCCGGCACGCCAAAAGCGGGCGCGCCGGGGAACCCGGTGCGACGAGCGACCGTCCGGTCCGGCTGCCAACCAATTCATTATAGTGCAGGCGGGTGGCGCAGACAGAGAGTGCGGCAGATGCTGAACGCCCGATGGCGCGTTCTCTCACTCCACCGCTTTGGGTGCAAGGAGGAGCGTGTATGCCAGCAGGGCCAAGCCGACCAACAACGGAATCAATCCGGCGAGATAGACCGGCTCGTCCCTCACCAGCCCACGCAGAAGCACCATGACACCGATACCGACGACGGCGGTGATCAATCCGCCCAGCTTCATGCCTTCGAAGCGGCGTCTTGTAATGTTCTTATTCTGCTCACGCAGCAGTTCGAGCGCGGCCTTGGCACCCTCGCCTGAGCTCTCCGCTATTTTTTTCAGCGTTTCGCTCCGGTAGTATTCTTCTCTCTCTTTGCGGCGCGAATCGGACCATACGGCGACCGACAGAAAAGAGAATAGGGCAATGCTTCCTATGACGGGTATCGCGATTGCTACGACTCCGACGGTGTTGTTGTCCACTTCGAATGCCATGGTCAGCTCCTTGAAGTTCTTCTGCTTACGTCAGGTAGGACCAGCCTCCCGCAGTTCCGGTTGCAATTTCTTCGTCCGGAATGCATTTTTGAACTAATGCAACCGTCCGCAGCTTCGCAGTGTCATACCGTTGAGGCAAGTCCAGAGTGAGCGCCAGCGACGATCAGGCCGATGTCGAAAGAGTTCTGGCCGGAGAAATCTCCGCTTACGAGGGGATTGTCGGCCGCTGGCAGGGGCCGCTGATCAACTTGGCTTACCGCTTTTGTCATGATCGAGGCCGAGCCGAAGAGATGGCTCAGGAGGCCTTTCTGCGTGCTTACCGTGGGCTCGGCCAATGGCGCAAAGATGCGGTCTTCTCCACCTGGCTCTTCGCGCTGGCCACGAACCTCTATCGTTCGGAACTGCGTCGCATTCCGGCGCGCACGGTGTCGCTTGAAGACATTGCCGAACCTCACGACACGCGCGCTTCTGACGGAGGCCTCGAAGATCACGATCGGGATGTGGCAGTGCGGCGTGCGGTTCTTGCTCTGCCGGCGAAGTATCGCGAGGCACTGATTCTTTTTTACTTTCATGACCTTGACGTCACCACCGCGGCGCGGAGCCTCGGACTGCCCGAGGGCACGGTCAAGGCGAGATTGTTTCGCGGACGTGAAATCTTGCGCAGCAAACTTCCGCAACTGTTGGCCGTTCCGCGCTTGAAGGAGGCTTAATGAGACGCTTGATTAGACACGAGGAGATTGATCGCATTCTTTCCCGCGAAGAGGAAATCCTCCCGTCGTCGGGCTTCGCCGTCTCCGTCATGGATGCGGTTCGGCGCGAGGCCGCAGCACCGCCGCCGATTCCGTTTCCCTGGAAGCGCGCTCTGCCCGGCATGGTAGTTGGGGGTTTTGTACTGGCCTTGGTTCTGGTTACGGGCGTTGTGGACATTGCGCAGTTGGTGAGAGCATCCACTGCCCCAAATTTTCCCATTGCGTCGCCGGCCGTGCTGCCCACCATCTTCCACGGGAATCTGGAGTATGCGGCGATTTGGACCGTGCTCGCGCTGCTGGTGGCGCTCGCTTCCGTGAAACTCGCGATGCGCCTTGGTTCCGGAAGAGTATGAGCGTCGTTTGCTCCTATCATGCTGCATCTGAATGGGTTGCGCCACTTTTTCTTTGAGTGTGTGTCTATGCCGATCGCACAGGCGAAGTGTATCCCCTCGAAATACTGTGCAGAATAGGTCATTTTTCAGAACCCCCGCCCAGAAGGACTTCGACGGTGTAACGCCACATGTCATGGAAGCGAAACAGCTTTAGGACTAAAATTGTAGGTGATGGGCTCTGCCGCGCTAGCGAATAAGAAGAGTCGCAGGTTCAATCCCGACACCTTCCTCGCAACCATTGGCGAGGGCAGGAAGCACCTGACTTTTGCCAAGAGGCAAGGCATCTTCGCGCAAGGGGATACCGCGGACGCGGTCTTCTATATTCAAGAAGGCAAAGTGAAGCTCGCCGTCGTCTCCAAGACCGGCCGGGAAGCAACCATCGGCCTGTTAGCTGAGGGAGACTTCTTTGGCGAAGGTGCGCTGGCAGGTCAAACCTTGCGCATGGGATCCGCTACGGCCATGACGGATTGTGAAATTCTGCGGATCGACAAAAGAGCGATGATGGATGCGCTGCACCGGGAACACGCGTTTTCCGATTTGTTCGTGGCGTATTTGCTGGCGCGGAATGTCCGCTATGAAGAAGACCTGGTCGACCAGTTGTTTAACTCCAGTGAAAAGCGGCTGGCTCGAATCCTTCTTCTGCTCGCTCATTTTGGCAAGGAAGGTGTGCCCGAGCCGGTGGTTCCCAAGATCAGTCAGGAAAGTTTGGCGGAGATGGTCGGGACTACTCGTTCACGGGTGAGCTTTTTTATGAACCGGTTCCGAAAACTGGGTTTTGTCGATTATTCCGGCGGCCCGGACGGCGGGTTGCAGGTCCACAGCTCGCTGCTTAGTGTGGTCCTTCACGACTAGGTGCGCTCGCGGCGCAATATCCAATCGATAGCGAGGACGCGATATGAAGATTTTGCTGATTGCCGGACTGCTCTTGGTTATGCTCGGCATCGCATCCCTGGTCGTGCCCATCCCCCACACCGAGACAGAGGGCATCAAGGTCGGGAATACGAACTTCGGCGTTCAGACCAGTCACAGTGAGCGGGTTTCGCCCATCATCAGTGTTGTCTTGATCGCCGGTGGGATCGCGCTGAGCATTGCGGGTGCGCGTTCGCGAAACTGACGCAGGTTCGCAAGTCGGTAGTGTCTTTTCATTTGGAGAGGCTCACGCCCAGTCTTTACGCCAACCGCCGGCCGCTCACCAGGTTAATGACCAGTACCACAAGCGCAACCGCCAGCAGCAGGTGAATCAGACCGCCCGCCACGTGGAGGCTGAAACCAAGAAGCCACAGAATCAGAAGTACAACGAAAATTGTCCAAAGCATGTTCGATCTCTCCTTGCTCGGATGCTTCCGTTATGAGGTGAGTGCCTGAGGCGCTTTTGAGAAGGGTCTCCCTTCCCGCATCTCCGACAAGCTGACGATGTCACGCCCGGGCTCGTTATTCTGTGCAAGATTGCTCACCCGTGCACGAAGATGTCTCATTGCCGGACGGGCGACCTGACAATCCATTTTGACGAACCCGCGAAAGTGAGCAATGTAGACCAGTTATCCCATGTGCGGTGTGAGATTATGACGCTTGAGACGAGTACTTCTTCTCTCTCTTTCAGGTTTTCTGAGCTAAGTCAGCCCATCTGAAGTCTTTTCCTCTTAGCTCCGCAGATCCCAAAGGACAATTCATGAAAAAGATAATGTCACTGTTATTGATGAGCTTGATCGGCCTGGTTGGAACCCTCGCGTGGGCAGGCTCGGCCCGTGAAGACTCGGTCGACCGCATGCAAAAATCCGCGGACGTTCTCCAATCAATCATGTCAACGCCCGACAAAGGTATTCCCGAGGAAGTGTTGAACGGTGCAAAGTGCATCCTCATAGTGCCAAACCTGATCAAAGGGGGCTTCATCTTTGGCGCCAAGCACGGACGTGGTGTGGCTACGTGCCGCACGGCTGAAGGCTGGAGCGCTCCCGCATTTGTTTCGGTAGGCGGTGGAAGTTGGGGATTGCAGATCGGAGTCGAAGATGTGGACCTGGTCATGTTGGTCATGAACGACCGTGGTTTACAGCATCTGCTTTCCAGTAAGTTTGAACTCACCGGTGAAGGATCGGTGGCAGCGGGCCCGGTAGGCCGTCACACTTCCGCCGGAACTGACATATTGCTGAACACTGAAGTGCTAACCTACTCACGCTCGAAGGGCGTGTTCGCCGGCTTGACGTTGGAAGGTGCGATTGTGGAGCAGGACAACGACTCGACTCACGCCATTTATGGTCAGGACATGATGTTCCGCAACATTCTCTCGGGCAAGACGTCAACTCCCGCAAGTGCCGACGCATTTGTAAAGGCTGTGTCCGAAGCGGGGCACCAGGCTCACATCGCGGAAGCCAGAGAAGACAATAAGTAAGTTGGTAGGCGTTTGCAGCGAGATATGATTCCAGCTGACCGAGACCGCGTGCCGGTTTCGGTCAGCTTCATTTTCTGCGAGCGCGTGAAGTTGTGACGAACCGCACCGTCGCGCTAAACGATTGGCCGCTTCTTTCACCATCCCCTTCTGCAGTTGCCCCGCTGTGACCCGTTTCGTACACTTGCGAAGTCGCACATGAGCGAGTACCATGCGCGGCATTCGGAGCTGAAAAAAGGGAGATCCGATTGACCGTTGACACAAGTGAACATCCCTCCATCGACCCTAGCCATCAACTCTCGGCTCACGGTGCGGAATCCCACCGGCATAAAGTAGCGTGGGTCGTCATCTGGATTGTGTTGTTGCTCGTCGTAGTGCTGGCAGTCGTGCTGCTATGGCGCCACCACGATGCTGCCAACACAGCCAAGCCCGCGCCGCCGAAGATCACGATTACAACCGCGACTGCTAAAAAAGGTGACATCGGCGTTTACCTTGACGCAATCGGAACCGTCACTCCGGTCTATACCGATTCGATTACCAGCCAGGTGAATGGCTTGGTCGTCGCCGTGCACTATACGGAGGGCCAACTGGTGCGTAAGGGCGATCCGCTGATTGACATCGATTCACGTACGTACGGCGCGAGTCTTTTGCAGGCGCAAGGCGCGCTCGAACGCGACGAGAACGTGCTTGCCCAAGCCCGCATGGATCTGGAACGCTACCGTGACGCATGGGCGCGCAACGCGATTGCAAAGCAAGTTTTAGATGACCAGGAAAAGCTTGTACTGCAGGACGAGGGGACAGTAAAAAACGACCAGGGAACGGTGCAATTTGACCAGATTCAGGTCGAATACTGCCATATCACCGCTCCCATTGCCGGCCGCGTGGGCTTGCGGCTGGTGGATCCGGGCAACGTGGTGCAGTCTGGGGGAACCGCAACCCTCGCAGTCATTACGCAGTTGGAGCCCATCACCGTCATTTTCACAATACCGGAAGACAGTCTGGGCCCGGTTCAAGCTCAACTGAAAAAGAAGGCCAAGCTCACCGTCGATGCCTTTGATCGTACTGCGCAGACGAAAATCGCAAGTGGGCAGCTGTTGACACTCGACAATCAGATTGACACCACGACGGGAACCGTAAAGGCACGATCGATCTTCGCCAATAAAAATGATGCACTCTTCCCCAACCAATTTGTTAACACGCGGCTGCTGGTGACTACGCTGGAGGGGGTGACGCTGATTCCAGCATCTGCCATCCAACAAAATGGCCAAGCATCGTTCGTGTATGTGATTCAAGACAATTCCGCTCATATTCGCAGTGTAAAGCCGGGAGTTACCAACGGTGGTATGACGCAGGTTGATGGCATCAATCCTGGAGACGTCGTCGCCAACAGCAGCTTCGATAAGTTGCAGGACAACACCGCGGTCATAGTTTCAAATAAAGATTCGGACAAGGCTCCGGCCAAGCCTGTCCCAGCCGCCACTCCGGGGAGCAGCGCCCCGTGAGTCCATCTCGTCCGTTTATCTTGCGGCCGGTAGCCACCTCTCTGCTGATGGCTGCAATCCTCCTGGTCGGCATTGTTGGTTATACGCAACTGCCGGTCTCCGCCTTGCCGGAAGTCGATTATCCGACCATTCAGGTGCTCACGTTTTATCCCGGAGCAAGCCCGACGGTGATGGCGACGACGGTGACAGCGCCACTGGAGCGTCAATTCGGTCAACTGCAAGGTCTGAGCCAGATGACCTCCACCAGTTCCGGCGGCACTTCCGTCATTGTGCTGCAGTTCAACCTCACTCTGAATATTGATATAGCTGAGGAAGAAGTGCAGTCTGCCATCAACGCGTCGCAGAGTCTGTTGCCCTCCATTCTGCCGGCGCCGCCGATCTACAGTAAGACGAATCCAGCCGACGCCCCTGTCCTTACCCTGGCCATCTCCTCAAGTTCCATGCCGCTTTCTCAGGTCGAGGACCTGGTGGACACGCGCCTTGCGCCGAAGATTTCGCAGCTCAGCGGGGTCGGCCTGGTCACGATCAGCGGCGGCCAAAAGCCCGCAGTCCGCATTCAAGCCAATCCCACGGCTCTATCATCCTACGGCATCAACCTGGAAGACCTGCGTGCGGCGCTGACCCAGGCCAGCGTGAATGCTGCCAAAGGGAACTTCGATGGGCCCCGCCAGGATTACCAGATCGACGCCAACGATCAATTGGTCACCAGCGACGACTATCGGAAGGTTGTCGTTGCCTACCGTAACGGTGCGCCGGTGATGCTGACCGACGTAGCACAGATCGTGAATGGCGTGGAGAACAGTAATCAGGCAGCATGGATGAATCAGACCCCTGCGGTCATCCTGAATGTGCAACGCCAGCCCGGGGCCAACACGATCAGCGTGGTCAAGAGCATCAAGAAGCTGATGCCCCAGCTTCAGGCCAATTTGCCCACGGGCATTCAGGTGACGACGCTCACCGATCTCACCACGGCCATCGAAGCATCGGTTTCCGACGTTGAGTTCGAATTGCTGTTGACGGTCGGACTCGTTGTGCTGGTCATTTTCCTCTTCCTGCGCAGTCTCTATGCCACCATTATCCCGAGCGTGGCTGTCCCGCTGTCGCTGGTGGGCACTTTCGCGGCGATGTACCTTCTGGGTTACAGCCTGGATAACTTGTCGCTGATGGCGCTGACCATCTCCACCGGCTTTGTTGTGGACGATGCCATCGTGATGATCGAGAACATCTCGCGCTACATCGAAGCGGGCGATCCGCCCATGGAAGCGGCGCTCAAGGGGGCGGAGCAAATTGGCTTCACCATTCTCTCGCTGACCGTGTCACTCATTGCCGTACTGATTCCGCTGTTATTTATGGGCGACGTGGTGGGGCGCCTGTTCCGCGAGTTTGCCGTGACCCTGGCCGTCACCATCGTCGTTTCGGCAGTGGTCTCGCTTACGCTGACGCCTATGATGAGTGCGCGAATCTTGCGGCACAACCCAAAGGAGCAGCAGGGCAGCATCTATCGAGCCACCGAGCGTGCTTTCGAAGGGATGATCGCGTTCTATGGCCGGACTTTGAAGGTTGTGCTTCGCTACCAGACGATTACGCTGATGGTTGCGGTGTCCACGTTGCTGCTTACGGTTTTCCTTTACATCATCATCCCCAAAGGATTTTTCCCGGTACAGGACACGGGCGTCATCCAAGGCATATCGCAGGCGCCGCAGACGATTGGCGCAAAGGCCATGGCAGAGAAGCAGCAGGAGCTTACCAAGGCAGTTCTGGATGACCCAGCGGTCGAAAGCGTCTCGTCGTTTATCGGCGCTGATGGAACGAATACAACGACGAACAGCGGCAGGATGTCGATCAATTTAAAGCCGCTCGACCAGCGCAAGATCAGTGCGTCAGACCTGATCCGCCGGCTCAACTCCAGAGTGAACCAGGTTCAGGGGATCCAATTGTTTATGCAACCGGTGCAGAACATTACCGTGGATGACCGGGTGAGTCGCACGCAATATCAGTACACGCTCGAAGACCCCGATGCGAATGAACTCAACGACTGGACCAATCGCTTCGTCGCCCGGCTGAAGCAGTTGCCGGAACTGGAGGACGTGGCCACCGATCAACAGTTGGGAGGGCTGGCCGTGACTCTGGTGATCGATCGGGTCACCGCCTCGCGATTTGGCATCGCGCCGACGACCATCGATAACACTCTGTATGACGCGTTCGGTCAGCGGCAGATCAGCACCATGTATACGCAAGTGAATCAGTACCACGTTGTGCTGGAAAGCGAACCGCAATTTCAGAAAGATCCTAACAATCTGAACCATCTCTACATCCAGTCCAATGCGTCTGCCGGCGCAACCGGTACGGGAGCCTCTTCCTCTTTCGCGTCCTCCGGATCATCCTCAGCGGGATCGAATGCACTAACCGCCTCCGCCCGCTACACTCCGTCGGCAAATGCCGTGGCTCCTCCCGCGAATGCGCTTTCGGCGAGCCCCTCCTCGCCGTCGAGCACGGGAGCAAACTCTGCCGGCGCCACCAGTTCGGCCACCAGCAGTGCCGTGCCGCTGAGTGCTTTCTCGCATTTCGAAAAGACGACCGAGCCGCTATCCATTAGCCACCAGGGTCAATTTCCGGCCATCACCGTATCGTTCAATCTCGCGCCGGATGCCGCGCTGGGCAATGCCATTACGGCGGTCGACAAAGCGCAGAAAGACATGCACATGCCTCCCAGCTTGCAGGCTGGGTTTCAAGGCACCGCGGCATCATTCACGGCTTCGCTAGCCAACGAGCCGTTGCTCATTCTGGCCGCGCTGGTCACGGTCTACATCGTGCTTGGAGTTTTGTACGAGAGCTTTATCCACCCCATCACCATTCTGTCCACGCTACCGTCGGCGGGCGTGGGCGCTTTTCTTGCACTGCTTATCTTTCGCCAGGATTTAAGCGTGGTCGCAATCATCGGCATTGTCCTGCTGATCGGTATCGTGAAAAAGAACGGCATTATGATGGTCGACTTCGCGCTGGAGGGTGAGCGACAGCACGGAAAGAACGCGACGGATGCAATTTACGACGCCTGTCTGCTCCGCTTCCGCCCCATTATGATGACCACCATGGCCGCGCTGCTGGCGGGGCTGCCGCTGGCGCTGGGAACTGGGTTCGGTTCCGAGTTGCGCCGGCCGCTCGGCATCGCCATGGTGGGCGGACTGTTGCTGAGCCAGGTGCTCACGCTTTACACCACGCCTGTCATCTACGTCTTTTTTGACAATCTGGCGCAGCGCTTTGCGCACAAATCGGCCCAGCCGGAAGCCGGAGGCGGAGAACTGGCAGGGCCCGCATGATCATCTCCGCACCCTTCATTCGCCGGCCAGTGGCTACGACGTTGCTCACGGTGGCGATTGCCCTTGCCGGGGCGATTGCGTTTGAGGTGCTGCCGGTCGCGCCCCTGCCAGAGGTCGACTTTCCGACTATTTCAGTCAGCGCAGGCTTGCCCGGAGGCAGCGCCGACATTATGGCGTCGTCCGTCGCCACTCCGCTGGAGCGGCAGTTCGGTCATATTGCAGGGGTGACGGAGATGACCTCCGCCAGCACGCTCGGCAGCACATCGATCACCATTCAGTTTGACCTCAGCCGCGATATTGATGGCGCGGCACGCGACGTGGAGGCCGCCATCAATGCGGCGCGATCCTATCTGCCCGCCAACCTGCCGGGCAATCCGACCTACCGCAAGGTCAATCCCGCTGACTCGCCGATCATGATCCTCGGCCTTACCTCCGACAAATACGGTCCCGATAAAATATATGACGAAGCCTCCACTGTTCTCGCGCAAAAGCTGTCGCAGATACAGGGCGTAGGGCAAGTCTCCGTCGGAGGTGGCGCATTGCCATCCGTGCGGGTGGATGCAAATCCCACGCAATTGGCCAGCTATGGACTTACCTTGGCGAATTTGCAGTCCGTGCTGAGCCTGCAGAACGCTGACCTCGCCAAGGGCCAAATCACTGATGGCATAACGACCGCGGACATCCTTGCCAACGACCAGATCTCGCACGCGGCCGACTACAAGCCGCTCGTCGTCGGTTATAAAAACGGCGGAGCGATCCGCCTGTCTGATGTCGCTGAGGTGACAGACTCGGTGCAGAACGTCCGTGCTGCCGGCTATTTGAACGGCAAGCGATCGGTTACAGTCATCATCTTCCGCCAGCCCGGCGCCAACATCATTAACACGGTCGATCGCATCCGCGCGCAACTTCCGTTTATCCAGGCATCCATTCCGCTCGGCATCGATACCACTATCGTTCTTGACCGCACCACCACCATCCGCGCCTCTGTCAGTGACGTCGAGAGGACACTGCTCCTTTCCATCGGCCTCGTCATTTTCGTGGTGTTTGTTTTTCTGCGCAACGGCCGCGCCACGCTCATTCCCGCTGTCGCCGTGCCGGTCTCACTGGTCGGTACCTTCGCAGTGATGTATCTGTTCGGATATACCCTGGACAACCTCTCGCTGATGGCCATGACCATTGCAACCGGATTTGTGGTCGATGATGCCATCGTGGTGATGGAAAATATCGCGCGCCATCTGGAAAACGGTATGGAGCCCTTTGCGGCAGCGCTGAAGGGTGCGGAAGAAATCGGTTTCACCGTCTTCACCATCAGCATTTCGCTCATTGCCGTCTTTATTCCTCTTCTGTTGATGGGTGGAATCGTTGGCCGTCTCTTCCGCGAATTTGCCGTCACTCTTTCGACGGCGGTTTTTGTGTCCATGGTCATCTCGCTGACCACGACTCCGATGATGTGCGCCTACCTGTTGAAGAATGAGCGCGCGGAAAAACATGGCCGCATCTACATGGCGAGCGAAAAGTTCTTTGACGGGGTCCTGTCCCTGTATCGTACCAGCCTGCATTGGGTGCTCGACCATCCGACTCTCACCCTCGTGGTACTTTTTGTCACCATCGCGCTCAATGTGGTGCTGATCGTCAAGATACCCAAAGGCTTTTTCCCGGTGGAGGACACGGGAGCGATCTCCGGTAGCGTGCGCGGGCCGCAGGATTCATCCTTTCCGGCGATGAACGATTCCATTCAGCAGATCGGCCGCGTGATCAAGAATGATCCCGCCGTCGCAAATGTGATTGCGTTCACCGGCGGCGGCGGGGCCACCAATGGTGGCTCCCTCTACATTGCGCTCAAACCGCTGGCGGAGCGCAAGGTCAGCGCCGCTCAGATCATCGACCGCTTGCGCCCCCAATTGAACCGTTTGCCGGTAGCTTCCGCGTTCCTCCAAGCCGCGCAAGATCTGCGCATCGGCGGCCGGTCCAGTAATGCGATGTACCAGTACACGATCCAGTCCGACAATGTACAGGATCTTTCCAAGTGGGCGCCGATCCTTCTGGATGCGATGAAGCACTTGCCTGGTCTGCAGGACGTGAGCTCAGATCAGCAGAATGGCGGTCTAGATGAGCTGATGACCTATGATCGCGTCACCGCGGCCAAGCTCGGCCTTACCGCACAGTCGCTGGACTCGGAGTTATACGGCGCATTCGGCCAATCGGAAGTGTCCATCATCTACACTCAGTTAAATCAGTATTACGTGGTGCTGGAAGTTGCTCCCCAGTATTGGCAAAGCCCGGAAGGATTGAAAGACATTTACCTTCAGTCTTCGGGCGGCAACATTCCGCTGCTCGCGGTGGCCAAGGGGCAAGCCAACACCACACCACTGGCCATCAACCATACCGGCTTATTCCCCTCGGTCACTGTGTCCTTTAACCTGGCGGCGGATAAGTCGTTGAGCGATGCCACGCTGGCTATAACCCAGATGCAAAAACGGCTCGGCACGCCTTCCACGCTGCAAGGCTTTTTTGCGGGCACGCTGCAGGCTTACCAGCAATCGCTGGGCACCGAGCCCCTGCTGATTCTGACCGCGCTGCTGGCGGTCTACATCGTTCTCGGCATTTTGTATGAAAGCCTGGTCCATCCCCTGACCATCATCTCCACCCTGCCGTCGGCGAGCGTGGGCGCGATGGTTGCATTGCTACTCTTTAAAGTGGATCTGAACATCATCTCCATCATTGGCATTGTGCTGCTCATCGGAATTGTAAAAAAGAACGCCATCATGATGATCGATTTCGCGCTGGAGGCAGAGCGCCAGGAGGGAAAGAACACAACCGATGCGATTTTTGAGGCGTGCATGTTGCGCTTCCGTCCCATCCTGATGACGACGATGGCGGCATTGTTGGGTGCTCTGCCGTTGGCGCTGGGGACGGGCACGGGGTATGAGCTCCGCCGGCCCCTGGGTATCACGATTGTGGGAGGGCTGATCTTGAGTCAGATGCTCACGCTCTATACCACGCCAGTCGTCTATCTGGCGTTCGACCGGTTGCGGCTGCGGATGCAGGGAAACCAGAATGACATCCTTGACTATGGGGCCGGACCAGCCCCCAGCGCTACGGATTAAGATCATCATTATGAATGACACCCATTAGTCGTGTTCCGTTTTTGATCTGAGCCCGCTAGTGGCCCTCAGGCCACCGCTCCCCCCATATAGCTATAATTGCTGACGCTCATGGACTGGATTCCGGCCGCCTTCCGCTGGCTGTTCGCCTCAGAGCTCGACTCGGAGCACGGCGCATTCGGCCGCCTGATTCCACGCTGGCTCTTCTTGCGGGCACTTGGCTGCATTTATTTCTCCGCCTTCTTCTCGCTCGTCTTTCAGATTCGTGGGCTCATCGGACCGGAAGGAATTTTGCCGGCAAATGAGTATCTGCGGGCCGTAGCACATTCCGTTGGCTATACCCGCGGATTATGGTACGCACCCACTTTGCTTTGGTTGGCCAGCGGCTCCCATATGCTTACCGCCCTGTGCTGGGTGGGCATGGGCGCATCGCTACTTTTGGTTCTGAATGCATGGCCGCGTGGAATGCTGGCGATCTGTTTTCTGTGTTTCCTTTCGTTCGTCAGCGCCGCGCAGGATTTTTCCGGTTATCAGTCAGATGGGATGTTGCTCGAAGCTGGATTTATTTCTTTGTTCTTTGTTCCGCCTGGATTTCGCCCCAGCTTGGGCGTGGTATCGCCGCCATCGCGCGCCAGTCTGTTCCTGCTGCAATGGGAATGGTTTCGAATCTATTTCGAATCGGGCGTGGCGAAGATCATCGGTGGAGATCCCGAGTGGCGCAACTTCACAGCGATGGACGAGTATTACCAGAACGGTCCGCTGCCCACATGGATCGGATGGTACATGCAGCATTTGCCGCACTGGTTCCATGCTTCGACGGTTTTTGCGACGCTGGCGCTTGAACTGGTCTTGGTGTGGATGTTGTTTCTGCCGCGCCGCTGGCGAATCGCGTGCTTCTTCATTGTGACTCCCTGGCAACTCGTCGTTATTCTCACCGCCAACTACACATTTCTGAATTACCTTGTCCTGATGCTGGGATTCCTTTTGCTGGATGATCGCTTTCTGCTGCAGTTCCTCCCGCAGCACTTCCGAGAACGATGGAAGAGGTCTTTCGTCGGGAGCGGCACAACCACGAACGAGGGCAATCCGACTGCTTTTGAACCCAGTGCACTCGATAACCCGCTAGAGACGTCGGCAGAGCCCGGACAACCCGAGCAAAGCCGACCGCGAGGTTGGAAAGGCGCGTTCCGACGACCGTCCAGGATGCTGAAGCTGGCTTTCAACGGTGTGGTACTTAGCTGGATTTTCTATGCCACGACGGTGGAGATGATCTGGATGTTCTCCGCGCTCCCACTGCCAACCACGCCGGTGGAGTTGCTCGAGCCTTTTCGAATCGCCAATCGATACGGCCTTTTTGGCATCATGACCAGGGGCCGATACGAGATCGAGTTTCAGGGTTCCGAAGATGGAAAAACCTGGGTGCCATATCCGTTCCGCTATAAGCCTGAGGACCTGAGCACGCCACCTGGGATTTACGCGCCCTATCAGCCACGATTCGATTGGAATCTTTGGTTTGCTTCGCTAGGGTCGTGGCGGGATTATCCGATTATCCCGAACACCGAAGTGCGGCTGCTTTCCAATGACAAAGACGTCCTCGCTCTTTTTAAGAAGAATCCTTTTCCGCATGAACCGCCGCGCCAGGTGCGCGCTGTGGTTTGGCAATACTGGTTCACAACAATTTCTGAAAAACGGACACAAGGTCTCTGGTGGCGCCGGCAATTCCTCGGACTCTATGCGCCGACGATCGAGCGCGAACCCGATGGCACGATCCGTGGCGTCGAGTGGCCTACGGTTGGGCCACACGAATGACTCCTGGCAGCGATCGAGCAGCAGGCCACGCGTTCGGGCCTTCGGATTAGCCGCCGTCCCACTGCGACAACGCCATCTTCGCCGCATGATAGCCGCACATGCCATGCACTCCTCCACCGGGCGGAGTGGATGCGGAACAAATATAAATATCGCGCGCCGAGGTGGCGTAATGTCGCCATGTTGGTCGAAACAGAAACTGACGAATCTCCATGGCTCCGCCCCCAATATCCCCGCCGACGAGGTTAGCGTCCATGGTCTCAAGATCTGCGGGAGAGAAGACACGCCGCGCCAAAACGTATTCGCGGAAGCCGGGAGCGAAACGCTCGATCTGGTCCTCCAGTTTATCAAGCACGTTCACTTTGGATCCATTCGGCACATGACAATAGGCCCATGCCGTGTGTTTGCCTGCTGGAGCCCGTGTGCTATCGAAGAGACTCGGCTGGGCCAACAGCACGAACGGACGGTCGGCGTTCTGTCCCATTCGGATTGCCTTCTCCGACGCGGCAATCTGGTCAAAGGTTCCGCCGAGATGCACTGTCGCTGCCCGCAAACAATCGGGAGCTTTCCAGGGAATGGGTGCGTTCAGCGCGTAGTCGACTTTGAAGACGCCGGCTCCATAGCGGTACTTTCCCAGTCGACGCTTATAACGTTCTGACAATCGTCCTCCAGCAATCTCGACAAGCTGCCGCGGCGTCAGATCACAGAGAGTCAGGTCATACTTCGGAAATACGTTCGCCAGTGCTGCTAAGTTGTCGACTGGCGATGAAGTTTTCACCTTGCTTCCAAACGTCGAGAGATATCCGCATAGGGCGTTTGTGAGTGACTGCGCGCCGCCGCGAGGAATAGGCCAGCCAACCGCATGCGCTGGCGCTGCCATGAGGATTGCAAACGCCGCGCTCAAGGGCTCGTCCAGGCTGAGGAAAGAGTGAGCGGCCAAGCCCGCGAACAGTGCCCGGGTTCGTTCCTTACGAAACCGGCCGGCAACAGCTCGGGCCGACCGGAGCACGACCATTCCAAACCGCGCCATCAGCCATGGATGTCGAGGGATGAAAGGAACGGGGCGCAGTACCTCCGGAGCAAATTCAGTCCAGCGTTCGGCGAACGGACGCATGAGCTTGTCCCATGCCGGTCCGTCGATCCCAAGGGAGTCTCTGGTTTCACCGAGGTCGCGCTCCAGCATCACCGCCGTGCCGTCATCAAGAGGATGCGCCAAAGCAGCCGGCGAATGAATCCACTCCAAGCCGTGATTGCGCAAGGGCAGCGACGAGAAGAATGGCGACCCCGCGCCGAGCGGATAGACTGCGGATCCGAAATCATGCTGGAAGCCCGGTAGAGTTAACTCGAGCGTGCGCGCAGCTCCGCCCGGCGTCGACTGCGCTTCGAGCACGTCGACCTGCAATCCAGCCTGGGCCAGCACGATGGCCGCTGCCAGTCCGTTCGGACCGGCGCCGACTACGCACGCCTTACGGCTCATCGTCGGTCACCTTGAAGCGATCACCTTGAAACGACCACCTTGCAACGATCATCCGGACGCCCCTGCCCATAAAATATCCGCTGCTCTTAGCATAAGTTATTTCCGCGGCACCGTGGGAATTCGAGCGCCGCGATGCTTCCGCCCGGTGCCAAAGATGGCGCTCTCCGCTCAGCGGTTGCCAAGTCACGCGTGGCGTATCAGGGCACCGCTTTAGCGATCCCGGAGTAACAAAACTCTACAGTTCAGAGTGGGTGAGAGCGGTATGATTCGAGCAAGACAGTACCGAATGTGCGCGATGCTATGAGGGGTTCCGGTCTTCGCTTTCTGGTGATCAAGGGCAGGCTGCGCCCGGAGTTCGTCTTTCAATTCGTTTTCTTGTTTCATGTCTTCGTGTTTCACCCGCATTTGTTGCGGGGGCAGGCGGTTGCGCCAGCGGTTGGAGGGCGAGCGATTCATGGCGTCGTGAAGTCGGGGAATATGCCGATTCCCGGTGCTGGAGTTTCCGCGACGAACGCGGCCACCAAGGAACAAGTCAATACTTCGACGGATGTGGACGGCAGTTACTCGTTGCGGATTCCCGCCGATGGGCACTACACCCTGCGGGTGCAGATGGCGGCATTTGCCGCCGGCGCGCAGGAGGTGGTACTGGACGCAACTCATCAGGACGTGCAGGCGAATTTTGAACTGGTGCTGCTGTCGCGGGCGCGCGAGGCTCGCAACAACAAAGACAAAGAGAAAGATCAGCAGCGTCGTGCGAATCTGGGCGGACGTGGCTTCCAGAATCTTTCCGTGTTTCAGAGTGAAGCGGGGCAGGATGCAGCCAGTGGTTCGGCAGGCAGTTCGATGACCGACGTAGCGCCGGCCGGCATGCCGGTTCCGGGGATTGCACCGGGCAGTGCAACAGAATCTGTGGCTGTTTCGGGCAACACTTCCAATTCGTTCAATGCGTTGAGCGCTGACGAAATGCAGCAGCGCTTTAACGATGCCCGCCAGCAAGGAGGGGGAGGATTCGGAGGTGGCGGCGGATTTGGCGGTCCGGGTGGTGGTCGCGGCGGCGGCGGGTTCGGTGGCGGGGGAGGATTTGGCCGGCGGGGCTTTGACATCAATCGCCCGCATGGATCGTTATATTACGGCGTCGGCGATTCGGCGCTGAATGCCTCGCCGTTTGCGCTCACCGGCCAGCCGACGGAAAAACCGGCGTATTTGCAGAATAGTTTCGGCGGTTCCGTGGGCGGCCCGTTGAACATTCCCCATATCTACCACGGCGGTACTAAGACTTTCTACTTCATCAACTTCAACGGCAAGCACGGGGAAAATCCTTTCGATCAGTTTTCGACGGTGCCGACGCTGCTGGAACGGCAGGGAAACTTCTCCGGAATCTACTACACTTCGGGGCCCGCAAAAGGACAACCAGTACAACTTTTCAATCCGCTGACCAACGTCCCTTACGCTAACCCGATTCCGATCAACTCGGCGGCGCAAGGGTTGCTGAACTATATTCCGTTGCCGAACTTGCCGGGCAGCTTTCAAAACTTCCACCTCGTAACGTCCGCCAATAGCGACAGCGACGATTTGAACATACGTTTGAACCACAGCTTTGGCGCGGCGCCCGCGGGCGGACGCCGAGGCGGAGGCCGCAACGCTCCGCGCAACAGCCTGCAGATCGGCTTCCACTACCATCAATCAAGCGCCACACTGACCAACCCGTTCCCGAGCGTAGGCGGCAGCACGACTGTCCGCAGCTTTGATATTCCCGTGTCCTACACGCGCAGCATTGGAAAGCTGACCAACATTGTTCGCGCCGACTTTAACCGCAACCGGACGCGCACGCAAAATCTGTACGCCTTCAGCAATGACATTACGGGCAACCTGGGAATCACGGGAGTCTCAACCAATCCGTTCGATTGGGGACTGCCGAATCTCTCCTTCACAAACTTCGCCAATCTTCAGGACGCGACTCCGCAGCTCAACCGAAGCCAGACCTATACCTTCTCCGACAATGTGATCTGGAATCACGGCAAGCACACCTGGCGCTGGGGCGGAGACTTCCGGCGCGTACAGGTGAATACCGATACTGACAGCAACCCGCGCGGCTCGTTTGTGTTCACCGGCCTCAATACCTCGCAACTCGACAGCAATGGAAAGCCGGTGCCAGGCACGGGATATGACTTTGCCGACTTTTTGCTCGGATACCCGCAGCAGACTTCCGAGCAGTTTGGAGAAGGTAACCATTTCCGCGGCAACTACTGGGACTTGTATGCGCAAGATGAGTGGAAGATGCGTGCGAATCTGACGCTCAATCTCGGAGTACGCTACGAATACGTTTCACCGCTCACGGAAGTGAACAATCGCATTGTTAACCTCGACCTCTCTCCCGGTGTGCTGGTTCAGAATCCGGCGCTCACGCCGGCGGTGACGCCGATTCAGCCCGGGCAACCGGGGCCATACAGCGGCAGCTTGCCGGCCAGCCTCGTACGGCCCGATCGAAACAACTTTGCGCCCCGCGTCGGCTTTGCGTGGAAGCCGCTTCCCAATACCGTGGTCCGAGGCAGTTATGGTATTAACTACAACACGGGCGCATACCAGGGCATCGCGCAGCAACTTGCCTTGCAGCCGCCGTGCGCCACCGCGGCGACGAACGTTCAGGCGCCTTCTCCGTCTCCCCCAAACCTGACGCTGAAAGCCGGTTTTTTCCCTCCACCTAGCGGCACTCAATGCGGAGTTCTCCTGCCTGCCGGCAGCCCGATCACCAATAGCTACGCAGTGAATCCAAATTACCGGCTGGGCTATGTGCAGATTCGCAATCTGGACATTCAACAGCAGATTCGACCCACTCTGCTGCTGAATCTCGACTACACCGGAACCAAAGGAACGAATCTCGACATTTTGGAAGCGCCAAACCGAACCGCCAGCCAGATTCGTATTTCCGGCGTTGACGCCTTCACCTACGGAAGCTCCGTGGCGGATTCTGAGGCCAACGCGGTATCGGTGCGGCTGCGCAAGCGCTTGTCGGCAGGATTCTCAATCGGCGGCACCTACACGTTTTCCAAGTCGCTCGATGACGCTTCTTCCATCGGCGCGGGAGCGACCTCGGGGGCGAATGCTCCCGGACTGGGTGCGGGCGGCACGGGCGCGGGCGGAGGCGGCGGTTCGTCGGGCGGAGGTTCGGCCAACGTGGCGCAGAATCCATTCGATCTGTCCGCGGAGCGCGGGCTTTCCAGCTTCAACCAAACCCATAGATTCACCGCGGACTATTTGTATGAGCTACCCTTTGGGCACGACAAGCGTTGGCTCACCGGAAATTCTCCGTGGCGCGCGATTTTTGGTGACTGGCAATGGAGCGGCGATTGGACGATCGCATCGGGGCTGCCGTTCACGCCGCGGCTGCTGAATAACACCTGTGACGTGAACGGAGGAACGAACGGAACCCTGCGGCCGAACTTGGTTCCCGGACAATCGGTGAGCCTGGCGCATCCTTCGATCGCGGCGTGGTTCAATACCGCCGCGTTCGTCGCGCCGACCGGTTGCATCTATGGCGATGCGCGCCGCAACAGCATCATCGGCCCGGGGAGCAAAGTGTTTGATATGGCATTCACAAAAATCTTTCCCCTGAAGGAAGCGCGGGTGCTGGAGTTCCGGGCGCAGGCGACTAACATTTTCAACCTGGTGAATTATTCGTCGATTGATACGAACGTGACCTCGCCCACCTTTGGCCGGGTCACGGCGGCGGGGGCCATGCGACAGTTCACGATTACTTCGCGCTTTCGCTTTTGAGGAGGATGCTGCTGGCGGGGCAGAGCCCCCGCCTCTACACAATTACTCCGGGAAACGTTTTAGTGAGGATCGCCATGACTCTTACTCCAAACCGATTCACCGACCAGGCTGTCGCAGCTTTGCTAGTGCTCGTGCTCTCGTGCATTGCGTCGCCTGCGCAGCAGCCAACGGAGTATGTGTTTCATGCCGAATCGGATCTAGTGCTGGTGAATGTGACGGTTAGGGACAAGACCGGAAAGTTTGTGCCGGGGATGAAACCGGACAATTTCACGATTCTCGAAGACAACAAGCCGCAGAAGATTGTTTCCTTTGATGTGGAGAACGTCGATGCCGTACCCGCGTTGGATGTGGCGCAGGCGAAGCCGCTCCCGGAGGCGGCATCTGGACAGACGAGTCCGGCGACTTCCGCGACAGATGCGGCGGCCTTGTTCAAAGACCGGCGCCTGATTGTTTTGTTCTTTGACCTCTCCGCCATGGAACCGGACGAAATCGACCGCGCGGTTACGTCGGCCGAACACTATCTCGACACCCAAATGTTGCCCGCGGACCTGGTGTCGATTGTTTCGCTGGGCAGTTCACTGCTGGTGAATCAGGACTTCACAACGGACCGTGCGCTGCTGAAAAAACAGTTGGACGGATTCAGTTCGGGTAGCGGCCAAGGCTTCGAGGAAGGAACGACCGGTACGACCGAGGGGACGCCCGACACCGGCCAGCCCTTTACCGCCGACGATACGGAATACAACATCTTCAACACCGACCGGCGGCTGGAGGCGTTGCGATCGGTGGCGGAAAAGCTGGCGCACGTTCAGCAGAAGAAATCGCTGATTTATTTTTCCAGCGGCATGGACCGCACCGGCATCGAGAATCAATCCGAACTGCGCGCGGCGGTTAACGCGGCGGTGCGCGCCAACCTGGCGATCTACACCATGGACGTGCGCGGCCTGCAGGCGCTGGTGGCGGGCGGAGAAGCGCAGAACGCCAGCCTGCGCGGTGTTTCGGCGTATTCCGGGCAGGCGACACTCAACGCGCTGAATTCCAATTTCACCACCCAGGAAACGCTGGTGACCCTGGCCAGCGATACCGGGGGGCACGCTTTTCTCGACTCCAATGACCTCAGCAAAATCTTCAAGGGAGTGCAGCAGGACACCTCGACTTACTACCTGCTGGGCTATCACAGCACGAACCCCGCGCGTGACGGGCGTTACCGGCACATCGTCGTGAGGAGCAACGTTCCCGGAGTGAAGATCGACTACCGTCGCGGTTATTACGCGCTCGCCGATTATAAGCATTCCACCCAGGACGATAAGGAGCGGCAGCTTGAGGAAGAGCTTGCATCTGAGTTGCCGGCGACAGATTTGCCGCTGTATCTGGGCGTCTCCTACTTTCGCCTGGACGGCAACAAGTTTTTCGTTCCCATCTCGCTGGTCGTGCCGGGCTCGCAGATTCCATTTGTCCGCAGCAGCGACCGCGAAAAGGCAACGCTGGACGTGATTGGAATGGTGCAGGATAGCGAACGCCACCCCTTGAACAGAATTCGCGACACCGTGAAACTCGCGGTGAGCACCTCGGCCGAGGTGCAAAAAAAGAATGTGCAGTATGACACCGGGATGAGCCTGCTAAGCGGCAAATATCACCTGAAATTTGTCGTGCGCGAGAATCAGACTGGCCGCATGGGATCGTTCGAAACCGACATCGAGGTGCCGGAGTTGAAGGCACTGCCGCTGAAGATGAGTTCGGTGGTGCTGGCGAGCCAGATTCAAACGGTAAGAATAAAGAAGAGTGCGGACCTGAACCCGCTGGTGCATGACGGTTCCAAGATTATTCCCAACATCACGCATGTTTTCTCGGCCACGCAGCACCTGCTTCTTTATTTTGAGGTGTACGATCCGGCCCGACCGACTGTCGCAGATTCTGCGAGAGGCGAGAACAACAAGCCCGCCATCCGCCTTTTGTCCAACGTCGCCTTCTTCCAGGGAAAAGCCAAAGCCTACGAAAGCTCCTTGATCGAGTTGACGGAATTGAACGCACGAGAACGCAAGGCTGCCGTCTTCCAGTTAGACGTGCCGCTGACATCGCTCAAACCGGGTTTTTACACGTGCCAGGTAAATGTGATTGATGACGCCGGCGGGCACTTCCTGTTTCCACGGCTTGCCTTGTTGATCCGGCAAGAGAGTTCGAGCGCCGCACGCTGAAAGCAAAAATCCAAGTTGGGTCGTCCTGTCTCTGGCGTTTTGCTATCCCTCACGATTCTTTCCACGCCTCTTCCTTGCGCCATACTGCGCGCTCTTGTTCACTTTCGTATCCAGTTCATCCGCCAGCGCGCAGTCGCAAAAGCCGAACAGCACGCTGTAGAGTAATTGGCCGGCAGATCTCTGCTAAGGCCGTTTTGCCCTTTTGTTGTTCGTACCATCGAGCTAACCATGTTCCAGTATCACGCGCCTCCGTGAGGGCGTGACAAAAGTCATCGGCAGCCTCGCTGTGATCCGCTAATCTCAAAACATCAAGCGTGGCCGGAAGCATATCGCCGGCTCGCAGGAGGATGCGATGAGCGTTATAAGAGAAAAGACCGTACGAGAGTTGGCCCTGGAAAACCCGGCAGCCACAAGAGTGTTTGAAAAGCTGGGCATCGACTATTGCTGCGGCGGCAACAAATCGCTCGCAGAGGCTTGCCGCGCTGCGAAGCTGAACACGAACCAGGTGCTGGATTCCCTGGAGATGGCCGAGGAGTCGGCGCGTGCCGTGCAAGAAGAGCATAACTGGCAGACAGAGGGTCTCGCTGACCTGATCGCGCACATCAAGACCACTCACCACAAGTACACTCGCGAGGAGATTGCCCGTCTCGGTCCTCTCTTCGATAAGGTTTGCTCTGTGCACGGGAAGAACCACCCCGAGCTCCTGCAGATTCGTGGAATCTTCCAAGGGCTCGCCCAGGAATTGACCACTCACCTGATGAAGGAAGAGATGGTGTTGTTTCCGTACGTGGTTAGGATGGAAGAGGCCACGATTGAAAAGGTACCGACCGTGCCTGCGCCGTTTGGTACCGTGCAGAACCCGGTTTCCATGATGGAGCAGGAGCACGATTCCGCCGGGAATGCGCTGCGTGGTATGCGTGAGGTCAGTAACGGCTATTCCGCTCCGGCCGACGCCTGCGTGAGCTACCAGACACTCTACAAGGCCCTGGCTGCCTTTGAGACTGACCTTCACCAGCACATCCATCTCGAAAACAACATCCTGTTTCCGCGCGCGGTCGCGATGGAAAAGGCCCGCTGACAGGAGTGGGGCATCGCCAACCCGCATCGAGAGAGAAGCTGGTCGTCCGCTAATGACGCTTGAAATCTTCGATATGCTCACTATATCTGTAGCACGTCGCCCTCGCGCGCGACCATTTCGTAGAGCACAGGATTTACAAAGAACCCGATGAAGAGGCGGGAGATGAGACCGGCCACGATGACGATGGCGAACGGCCTTTGCGTATCCGATCCAATGCCGGTGGAAAGGGCCGCGGGTAACAATCCAAGGCAGGCGACTAGAGCCGTCATCATGATCGGACGGAGCCGGAGCAGGGAAGCTTCCCGTGTAGCCGCGTGAATGCCCATTCCCTCCTGGCGCAGCTTGTTGATGTAGGAAACGAGAATGACGGCTGTCTCCACGGAAACCCCAAGTAACGCCATGAGACCCAGAGCAGAGGATACGCTGAAAGGCGTGTGAGTGAGTTTCAGGGCAACCAGCGCTCCTACCGGCTCCGTCATAATTACGCCCAGGGCGATGGTGACCGGGAACTTGAAATTTCCGTAGAGGGCAAACAAGATCATGAAAATCAGGACAATGGCGAGGGGGCCAATAAAATACATTTGCGCCTTGGCCTCGAGAAACTGGCTGTATTCGCCGCCCCACGACATCGTGTAACCCTGCGGCAGGGTCACGACCCTCCTCACCGCCGCCTGGCCGTCGCGCACCGCCCGCTCTAAATCCCGCCCCTCGATGCTGTATTGCACTCCGATGTAGCGGGAGTTATTTTCTCGATAAATAAAGGACGCACCGTTCCCCTGCGTAATATTGGCGAGTTGACTGAGCGGAATCTGCTGCCCATCGGGTGTGCCCACCAACAGGTTTCCAATCTCATGCGCGTTGCTGCGGAATTGCGGCTGCATCCTGACTACCAGATCGAATAGCTTTTCCCCCTGAATGACCTGGGTGACAGCCTGTCCGCCGACGGCGGCCGAGATCACAGCCTCTACGTCCGCAACGTTGATCCCATAGCGCGCGATCTTGTCCCGATCGACATCAACCAGCAGGCTAGGCTGGCCGAGTTCGCGCACCACGGTGAGGTCGGTGAACCCGGGCACATTGGACAGTGCATTCTTGATCTGGATCGCCTTATCCTGAAGTACGTTCAGGTCTTCACCATATACCTTGACCGCCAAGGAACTCTTGAGGCCAGTGAGTGCTTCGTCCACGGCATCTTCCGCGGGCTGGGTATAGTTGAAAATGATTCCCGGAAAAGCAGTAAGTTTATTGTTGATCGATTCAATCAGTTGTTTTTTCTCACTGATCGCGCCCGTCCACGACCTGTCTTTATACGGCTTCAGTCCAACGTAGAACTCGCAGTTGAAAAAGCCCGTGGGATCAGTGCCGTCGTCGGGCCGTCCTAACTCTGAACCTACGACAGTAACCTGAGGATAAGCCATCAGAATGCCGCGTATCTGAGGAGCGATGCGACTGGCCTCTTCAAAAGAAATGGTGTACGGCATCGTAGCCCGGACCCAGAGCGCACCTTCGTCGAGGTGAGGCATAAACTCGCCACCGATGAAAGGCACGAGCAGCAGCGTCGCGAGGAAGATTAGGGTCGCGATCAATATGGTGGTCTTGGGCCGGTTGAGCGCCCAATCGAGCTGAACTGCGTATTTCCGCTTCATCCACTCAAAGGCGCGATTCGGTTTCTCGTGCACGCCCTTCTTGAACCAGTAGGAGGCGAGCACGGGTACCAACGTCAGCGTCAGTATGAGGGCGCCGACCAGCGCAAAAGACATGGTCTCAGCCATGGGGTGAAACAGTTTGCCCGAGGGCCCAGTCAGCGCGTAAATCGGCAGATACCCGGCGAGGATGACGGCCACCGAATAGAAAATCGGGCGATCCACATCTTTGGCAGCGGCAAGAATGACTTCGTTCAACTGGTATTGCTGTCCCTCCCGCAGTGCCAACTCGCGATAGATGTTTTCAACCATGACCACGGTGCCATCGATCACGATGCCGAAATCAATCGCGCCGATGGAGAGCAAATTCGCGGCCACGTCGTGGGCGTGGAGCACGATGAAGGCAAACAGAAGCGAGAGTGGAACGGTGAGGGCAACAATGACCGCAGCCCGGAAACTGACCAGAAAGAAAATCAACACGACTAAAACCAAAACCATGCCGCGAAGCAGGTTCGCTTCCACCGTGTCGGTAGTCAAGTCCACCAGTTCGCTGCGGTCATAATATGGATGAATCTTGACGTCAGGCGGCAGGATCTGGCGGTTCAGTTCCTCTGTTTTTGCCTCAACTCCTTTCAGCACGTTCTGCGTCTGCTCCCCACGCAGCATCAGAATGACGCCCTCTACGGAATCGTCGTTTTCCTGGAAGCCGAATTCGCCCAGGCGTGGGGCGTGCCCGATCGTTACATCTCCAATATCGCGCACTCTGATCGGCACACCCTTGTTGGCGCCAACCACGATGTTTCCGATGTCATCCGTGTTGCGTACCAGCCCGATGCCGCGCACGTAGTAGAACTGTCCGCCCTGCGAATAGAATCCGCCTCCGGCATTCGCGTTATTGGCGGAGAGCGCCGTCACCACTTGCGGAATGGTCAGGTGATATCCATAGATGCGCGCCGGATCGAGCAGCACTTGGTACTGCATCACCGTGCCACCAAAGCCCGAGTCGTCGGCCACGCCGTGCACCGACCGATAGGCACGTTCCACCACCCAATCCTCGATCGTCTTTAACTCCTGCGGTGTGCGATCAGGACTTTCCAGCACATAGCGGTAGACCAGACCGCTAGGACTGAACAGAGGCGCGAGGCTCGGAGTTACTCCCGTAGGCAGCGTGGCTTGCGCGAGCCTTTCAAACACATTTTGCCGCGCAAAGTAGTCGTTGGTGCTCTCCTCGAAGGTCAGGATGAGATCGGAAAGACCGTACAGCGAGATGGAACGCATCACCACCATGTGCGGAACGCCGTTCATCTCGAGTTCAAGAGGAAGAGTGACCAACCGCTCGACCTCTTCCGCGGCGTGGTCGGGCCACTGGGTGATGATTTCGACTTGCGGAGGCGAGAGGTCGGGATAAGCGTCCACAGGCATCCGCTGAAAAGAGATGATTCCTGCGACCGTGATGAACGCGGTCAGCATCAGCACCAGAAATCTTTGACGCAGCGCCGCTTGGACGATTCGGTGGATCATTCGGTTGTGGTGGACACTACCCTATCTTTATCTTCGCCAGAGTTGTTGTAGGTCGTCTCATAAGTTTGCGCGATCCAGCTAACGTTGCAGCGAGTTCGCAAACTGCAGGAACAAGCTGCCATTTCCGACAACTTGATCGCCTGCTTTCAGCCCGCCGGTAATTTCCGTCTGTCCGTTCAAGCTTTCTCCGAGCGTGACGGAACGTCTGCCAAACTGGTTCGAAGATGCTGCAGCATAAACAAAAGGCTGGTTCTCGCTATCGCGCAGCACAGCAGCGTCCGGGAGTGCGATGGCGTTTGGGATCACGCCCGCGTTTACGGTCGCAACCACATACATATCTTTTTTCAGCTTTTCGCCGGGATTGTTCGTCTCGATGCGCGCCTGCAGCGTACGCGTGTTCGGATCGAGCGAGGCCGCGACGTAGGAAATGCGGCCGTGGAAGACTTCAGGGTAAGTATCCGTCTGAATCGCGACCGTATCCCCGACGCGCACGTGCGGCAAGTCTTTCTGATAGATATTGACCAGCACCCAGACGCTGCCAGTATCCGAAATCATGAAACATTGCGTGGTGCCAGGTTGAATGAGTTGCCCAGCGGACACATCCTGCTCGACGACCTCGCCGTTGATCGGTGCCCTTACAGGAACTTCAAAAGAAGGCGGGGCCTGCACGAGCGCGTCTGGATCCGTGATGCCCATCACTTTCAAGGCAGCTTGCGACGATGCCAGGTCACCGCTCGCCTGCACCTCGGCCGACTCCGCCTGCTCCAGGTTTTGTTCGGCAATCGCTTTGTGCTCATACAAGTCACGGGCACGGGCGTAGGCTTTCTGTGCCAGGGCGTAGGCGTCTTTGGCCTTCAGATAATTGGTTCGGAGTTGCGAATAATCAGGACTTGCCACGTACAACATGGGCTCGCCCTTCTGGACCTTCTGACCGGGAACGACCACCACTCTGCTAACCGGTCCGCTCACCTGCGTGATGACGGGCGTCGTACGAAAACTGTTGTAAGCCACGGCTCCCGTCAGCCGGAGGGTTCGAGCCAGCGTCGCGGGTTGAACCGTCAGCACTTGCACATGCGCCATCTGCTCTGGGGGGATGGTGAATAGTTCCGCATTGTCTGAGTTCTTCGCGCTGCCCGCATTAGCGGAGGTATTCACCCTGGACCCTCCGCAGCCGGCAAACACCAGCATGATCGCCGACGCGACAGCGAGTGCAGCGAGCCATCGATAGCGATCTGCTCGCACGTTCATGGCAGTTTCCTCATGGCAGGTTCCTTGTTCCTTCCGCTTCCTTCAATTGCTCGAGCGCCGTCATATAAGAGGCCAACGCCTGCCGATAGGCCAGCTGCACCGAGCGGTAGCTGCGCTCGGCATCCAGAAAATCCAAAAGACTGGCGGCGCCGCGCTTGTAAGCATACTCACTAATGTCGCGCGAGTCCTGCGCCTGCTTGAGGTAGCCGGAAGTGTAAAGTTGCACCACTTCTTCGTTGCTACGGACCGCCTCATAGGCATTGGCAACGTCGGAAAGAACGGTATCGCTGGCCGATTGCTGCTGCTCCTGTGCCTGCGTGAGCGCATAGCCGGTGCGTGCGATCTCCCCCTGGTTGCGGTTGAAGATTGGCAACTCAAAATTAGTGAAGATTGAAGCCGTGTTCTCTCCGGAAACGTGGGTGAAATCATAAGTACCGTTTACGTCGACCTTGGCGTTCGCTTTGGCCAGGAGGATTTGGCTCTGCGCAGCTGTGATCCCTAATTCAGCCGCACGGAAGTCTGGCCGTTCGCGCAGCGCCCGCGCCTGCAAGTCTTCCAGGTTCCCATTGAGCGGCTGAAACTCCAATTTGCCCACCACATCATAATCGGCCGGTACCGCGTTGTAGCCGAGGAACTCACGCAGTCCGACCAGCGCCTGCACCTTCGCGAGGCGGGCAGAAGAGACGTCCGTCTGAAACTGCAGAAGCTGGAGCTTAATCTTCAGATAGTCGCCTTCACCAATATATCCAGCCTTGAGTTGCGTCTCGCTGATATCGACCGTCTGCTGAAAGCCTTTCAGGTCGTCGAGCGCAAACTGGAGAGTCGATTCCGCGAGCAAAACGCTGACGAACTGCTGGCCAACGTTAAACGCTAGGGCGCGCTCGGCGTCGGCAACCTGGGCGCGCGTAACGGCCGTCTGATCACGGGCAGCCTGCAGCCTCCGCTGCCGTTTGTGTCCACGTTCGAAGAGGTAGGAGATCCCAATATCAAATTGCTGAGTTTCGTTCAGATTCTCCCCGGAGAAATCCTGCGGACTGAAAAACGGAACGAACTGCGTATCCGCCCCAAGAGTCGGGTTGGGGCGCAGGTTCGCGGTGATCTCCTGGGCTTGATTCTGAAGAATCAGGGTTCGCGTGGCTTTGAGCGAATGGTTGTGGGCCAGCGCCAGATCAATGGCTTGATCAAGAGTGATCCGAGTTGTATTCTGCCCACTGCCCGTTACCACCAGCACGAACAACATTGCCGTGGCGGCGAACATCCGAGAGAACCTTGAGCGCATAAGGGTTGAGATCAAAGTGCACTGACTGTTGCGCAACAGATCCCGCAGGCAGGCTCGAACTTAACGAGCACTACGGCAGGCTCCGTCGTCCGCATCATCCTCCTGTGTCTAAGACTGCGACTCAAGGCTCAATGGATGTATTGTAATTCACTGCTTTCACGATCGTGCCGTGAGCCTGGGTTTGCGGCGCCCGCTCCGCGGCTATTGTGATCTCCCGGAATCTTAAGGTGATACCATCCTCTACTGACAACATGACAAGACCTGACTGGTTCCGGTCATCAAGTCGCGACGCGCGATCGTTTTTCACAGCGGTCGCCGCGGTTTCTCTGGTTTTGGCAGGGCTGGCGGGAGATCCAAAATTTGCCCAAACTCAGACCGCAGCAGCCGCCAAAGGATTTCGCCCGCCCGCTACGCTTCCGCTCACGAGCTTTTATGACACGCCACATTCCCTGCCCCCAGGCACGCCTGGAGAACTGATACGCTCGGAAGCGATTGACCAATACAACCTTCCTTATGAATTATCGGCATTGCGGATTCTTTATCACTCCCGAACCGCGAGTGGAGAAGACGTGGCCGTCTCGGCTGTGGTGCTGATTCCGGATGGCAAGCCTCCGGCAGGCGGATGGCAGGTGATTGCTTGGGCGCACGAGTTCAGAGGAGCGGCGCGACAGTGCGCTCCCTCACTGATGAAGAATCTTGGGGTTGGGCCGTTGCTCGCGATGTACGCCAATCTCGGCTATGCCGTGGTTGCGACCGACTATTCCGGATTAGGGGCTGATTCCCGCAAACCGGTGCTGGACATGCAGTCCAACGCGTTGGACGTCATGTATTCGGTTCCAGCGGCACGCGCGGCTGTGAAAGAGATCGGGACTAAATGGATCGCCGTGGGACCTTTTCAGGGAGCTCTGGCCGCCGTGGCCGTGGCGGAGAGCGAGGTACGCGATTCTAATTATCTGGGTAGCGTCGCCACTTCTGGCTTGGCGGATGCGCTACCGGTCTACGAACGCTTCGCGGAGGGTTCATCCAATCGCATATTGCTGGTCCTGGCGTCGACCGTCAAAACACTTTATCCGGAGTTCCATGTGAGCGATATGCTGCAAGACAAGGCCCTTGCCGCGTACCAGCGTGTCGCGCAGACCTGTGGAGGAGAAACAGAGCCGGAGTTCACCAGCGGAATGCTCAAACCGGGTTGGGAGAACAATCGGTTCGTGAAGGAATTTTTCAGCAGGAACACTCCCGGTCAAAAGCCGGCACACGGCCCGCTCCTCGTGATCAGTGGCGAGGTGGACCCTGCCATACCGGCGGAAATGTCGGAAAAAACCGTAGCCCGCATGTGCAAGCAAGGAAGCCGAATCCTTTTTCTGAAGTATCCGGATCTCGATGCCAGCGGCGTGATGGGAGCATCGGTGGCAGACCAGATCAGTTGGATCAAGGCACGATTCGCCGGCCATACTGCGCCTGGCAACTGCTCTATGACTCCATAGATGGGGCAAGCCCTCTCTCTACCGAGGGCAGATTTCTGCCGCTACCAAGTGCTGTCGGAGGCGGACGCGTCATCGGCACGTCTGACCTGATTGCGCTTGTGATACACGATGAAAATCAAGCCAACCGACATCAGCGTGGGAGGGACGATAAGAATCAGAATTCCGCTGCGCAAGGCTTGAATCATTCGAGTGCCAGCGGACGCCGCCTGCGTATAGCAGAGCGCGCAGCTTTGGGAGAAAGCCGGGAGGGGGACTGCGAGCATGGACAGCCCAACCAGCGCAATAGCAATTAGCAGGAACGGTCTTTCTACCCTCAGCTTTCCTCTTAACATCGCTTTCAACTCGCGCCTTTCCCGTCACCAGTTATTAGCCGTTACCCATTAGTCATTTCGAAAATGGCACACCGACCACCATCCGGGTACTATCGGTCCACCCATATTGCATCCCCAGCAGGACAGCCACCGTAAAGATGACGACAAACAGCAGAAAGGCCCGCTTTTCCGACCAAAGATGCATGAAGAACAATTCTGCCAGCCCTGCCTCGACGACTGCAACCGCCAGCATGCGCGCGAACATTTGCGAAGCGCCAATGTTCTGATAGGCAATGACGAACTGCACGCCTGCGAGAGCGAGCAGGCAAATATACACGATCAAATCTTTTCCGATTCCGTTGCTCTTGTGCTGTTCTGCTGTGGTCATGGAATTCTGCTCCCAAGCTTTTTTTGATCTAGTGGGTGAGGTTCAAAAGATAGACCAACGGTACGACGAACATCCAAACCAGATCCACGAAGTGCCAGTAAAGACCCAAAACCTCGATGTCATCCGCATTGTAGCGGCCGCCCTGGTAGCGCACACCCACAGCGATTAAAGCGATTACGCCGCAGCTAACGTGGGTGAGGTGCAAGCCCGTGATGCTGAAAAATGACGCCCCGAACAGCCCCGTTCCCCAGGGGTTCTTAAACAGGGTCATGCCTTCATCGATGAGCCCCAGCCACTCACGAACGTGCAGCAGGGCGAAAACAATACCCAGAGCCGCGGTAATCATGATCCAACGGAAGGCTCCGGCTTTGTCCCCCGCCCGCGCTGAGCGCAGTCCGTTCAGCATGGTCAAACTGCTGGTCAGAAGAATGAAGGTCATCAGCGCAACATTGGTGATGCTGTGGAACGGTCGGGGCCAGTTGGGAGTCCCATTCCGCAGGAATCCATAAGCCACCAGGCACGCGGCAAACGTCATAGTGTCGGCGATGATGAACAGCCACATCGCCAGCTTTTTTGTAGGAATCGAAAACGCCGGTCCTACAGTAAGACCCGTCGAGTGTCCTTCCATGGTCAAATCCGCTTGGCTCACGGCGCCTCCCAGTTGAGTTGGTTAAAGTTTCATCCAAAGCAGTAAAAGCAGGTACAGCCAAAGAATGCCCATGAAATGCCAGTAACGCGCGGTCGCAACCAACTGGTTGCGGCGCAGGACCGATTTACTCAGTTTGCGAATGACATAGACCAAGCCGCCTAAACCGCCCATCACGTGCAGCGCATGCGTGGCCGTCAGCAGATAGAAAAACGAACTGCTTGGATTCGTGGCTAGATACAGCCCCTCGGCCCTCAACTGCGACCACGCGACGTACTGACCAGCCACAAAAAGCAAACCGAGAAACAACGTTATATACAGCCAACGCGCCGGGCTCTCAACCTGACTCTTCGGACCACCCATGAAATTAGCCACGCGACGACGTGCGACTTCCAAGGTCACGCTGCTGACGATGAGAAGAAGGGTGTTTAAGTAGAGGATGGAGGGCAAGGTGAAGGTCCGCCAGTCCAGCGACGACCCTTTGCGAACGATGAGAGCGCTGGTGAACGCCGCAAACATCATCGTAATGGCGAAGAGCACTACCCAAATGGCGGTCGAAGACGGTGGCGGGGAGTAGTCCTGCGTCACACGCAGGTCACCGTCCGCGGGAACCAGGTTCCGCCAACCGCCGTTGCTGGAGTGCCTTTGATCCGGCGAGCGGTGCGAGTCGATTTTTGGCGGTTCATGTACTGTAGTCGCCATAAAGCACTAAACTCCCCTTCGGCTGTCGGCTCTTCGCTAGTTGCTGCTCGCGAGTTACTGCTCGCGAGTTACTTCTCATCGTGCTCCGTTTTGACTTGCTCCGGCGAAGCCTGCATGACATAGTCACCGACCGAACTCTGCACGCCGTATTGATAGGGATCGTGGTGAACCGTCGGAAGCTTACCGCCAAAATTGTCCCAAGGTGGCGGCGTGGCCGTGCTCCACTCCAGCGAAGTGGCCTCCCACGGATTATCCGGCGCCGGCTTGCCCCAGAACCGGCTATGAATCAGGTTGTAGACGAAGATAAGCTGAGCAGCACCGGTAATCAGAGCGGCGACGGTGATCCAGCGATGCACCGGAATCAGCGGCTGCAGGAAGTCATCCGGGAACGACGAGTAGCGGCGGATGTTTCCGGCCATTCCCAGGTAATGGAATGGCATAAAGATGCAATACGCGCCCACGAAGCTGAGCCAGAAATGAATTCTCCCCAAGGTTTCGTTCATCATTCGTCCGAACATCTTGGGAGCCCAGAAGTAAGTTGCCGCGAAGATGCCGAACATTGCGGCAACGCCCATCACCATGTGGAAATGGCCGACCACGAAGTAAGTCGCATGGAGCATGATATCGATCGAGGGCTGAGCCAGAAAGAAGCCGCTCACCCCGCCGCTGACGAACATCGAGATAAAGCCCAATGCAAACAGGGAAGCCGAGTTGATACGCAACTTGGAACCGTAGAGACTGAATACCTGGATCAGCACGATGATGGTGGCTGGGATGGTGATGACCAGTGTTGGGAAGGAGAAGGCGAGGGAGGACACTGGATTCATTCCGCTAACAAACATGTGATGCCCATAGACCATGTAGCTGAGGACGGCAAGCGCTCCCATGGAATAGATGATCACCCTCTGGCTGAGCATCGGCTTGCGCATGTTGGTAATCAGGATGTGGGAGACGATGCCGATGCCGGGCACGATCGCGATGTAGACCTCGGGATGTCCGAAGAACCAGAACAGGTGTTGCCACAACAGAGTCGATCCGCCGGAGTGCGGCTGCAGTTGATCGTTGATCACCAGATTCGATGGGACAAAGAAACTGGTTCCGGCCACGTGGTCCAGAATGACGAGGATACATGCCGGCATTAGGACGGCAAACGCTGTCAGGCCCATGCACGAAGTAATGAACCATGCCCATGCGGTGAGGGGCAGCCGCATCAGGCTCATCCCTTTGACCCGGAGATCGAGCGTGGTGGGGATGAAGTTCAAGGAGCCGAGCAACTGGCCAACACAAAACAGCGCAATGGAAGCCATCCAAAGGACCACCCCCATACCTTGGCCGGGACCCGCAACCGGACCCACCGCATTGAGGGGCGCGTATTGCGTCCAGCCTCCCAGGGATGGTCCGTCGCCCACGAAGAACGCCGCCATCAGAACCACGAAGCCTGTAAATGTGACCCAAAACGACATCATGTTGAAGCGCGGGAAGGGCATGTCCTCGGCGCCAACCTGGATCGGCAGAAAGAAATTACCGAATGCCGCGAAGGGCGCAGTGGTGAGCACAAAAAACACCATGATCGTGCCATGCATGGTCATCAATTGCAGGTAGTACTCTGGCGTCAGTACTCCGCCGGGAGCGCCATTTTTCGAAAGCAATTGCAGGCCGGGAATCGCAGCGTTGGTCCAACCCAGGTGGATGCGCATGATCCAGGAAAGAACCATTCCGACAAGAGCGGCGACTAGGGCCAGCGCGTAATACTGCTTGCCGATCACCTTATGGTCCAGACTGAAGACATACTTCCGAATGAAACTGGTCGGAGGAGCGTGGTGCGCCGCGTGCGCGGCTACGTCGTGCATATCCTCACCTCAAAAGAAATGTTTCCGTCCACCCGCGCGTGAGCGGGGCGGAATCACTGCATTGCCTGTTCCTTCTTCAGCCAATCATCGAAGTCCTGCTGGGACATTACGCTCAGGTATGCCTTCATGTTGTAGTGTCCCAAGCCACAAAGCTGGGTACAGACGATTTCGTACTTGCCGATCTTGGTGGCCGTGAAGTGCAGAGAAACATCCAAGCCGGGAACAAAATCCTGTTGCACCCGCAGCTCCCGCACAAAGAAGGAATGTCCAACATCTTTTGCATGCATGAGCAGATGAATTTCCTTGTTCACGGGAATAGCCATTTCTGCGGTAACGATGTCGTCCCGGGAATCCGTATCATGCTCGGGGTCGAGACCATAGAAATTCTGCGATCCCTCATTAATGAGCTCGGGGTGAGTGGGGCCGAACGTCCCATCAGGGCCGGGGTAACGGAAATAGAAAGCGAACTGTCCGGCTTGGACCTGGACTGGCATCGCGTTGGCCGACGGCGCGACGAGATACACGTCGGCCCATGCCTTCACTCCGAAGACTCCGAGGGCCAGAACTTCTGCGCCTACGAGCAGCAGGGCAGCAATCACCAAAACTCTGGCGCCGCCGGGAAAATTCTTAATCTTCGCATCCGGGCCACGGTTGGAGAACATCCAGATGAAAATCGCCAAAATGAACTGCGCTGCAAGGAAGGAGATTCCAGCCTCCGCCATCGTTTCTGACGTCTGCTCATCGATCAGATGTCCATGAGTCGAGATGTCCTCTGGCGCTGCCCAGGTGTGCAGCAGGATGGGAATCGCGGAAAGGATCGCGATTACGATGATGGTGACCGCAACGAATTTCGCCATGATATTCGCTCCCGCCGGCTTTCCGGCCTTATCGCCTTCCTCAAAACCAGCCCGGTTAACGCGGGCTAGTGACGGCTGCGCGCGTATCGTAATTCAACAACCTGAACGTTACCTGAACTCTTCATGAACATTTGTTCATATTCCTCTAAAATCTGAAATCGCTTATAAAATCGGCGGTGCCGCCTTACCCGTGCCAGTCCTTGCCTCCGCTTGCCTTAGGGAATGCAGCGGCGGAGCCCGGAGACTCCGCCGCCGATGCGTCAGTAAGCGGTCGCCTTGAAGGTGAAGTTCTGTTCCTTGGTTTCGTTGCCGGTGATGGTGACGTCGGCAGTCTGCGTGCCGTACTTTTCATGCCAGGCCGTGATGGTGTACTTGCCGGGAGGCAGGTTCGGCAGCTTGAAGTCTCCTCCATCCTTGCTTACGTCATAGTGCGACGTCTTCAGCACCGCGAAGTAGCCGTGCATCCAGGGGTGGATGTTGCACTTCACCTCGATGAATTCGGGCTTGTCGTATTTCTCTTTGATCGGCGCGGTACCGGGGGGCTGGGATTTGTTCCACTCAATGTTCACTTTGGGCAGCGGGTGGATGTTGTGCGAAGTTTGGTCGTCGTTGACGATGTCGAATTCCTGGTTGACGTGCATGGCCAGCACGTGCGGAATGTACTGGCAACCTTTCTGAGTGTAGGTAATGGCCTGCGTCGGAACCTGGCCGTCGTCGGGAGCTCCGGAGGAAACATATACCACCACGTTATCCAACGCGTTGTTGGCCCCGGTCACAACCGTTTCGACATTTATGGGTGTGGCATGCTGCTTGGCGCAGCTGGGTTCTTTGGACATGTCGATGGGTTTCATGTGGGCGGGCGTGCCCGTGTAGGTCACCTTGCCGCTAACGGTTCCAGCGAACATCAGGGACGGACACATCAGAGACGGGCATACGAGCAACGTCAAGAGAGTTAGCAGCATTTGCTTGGTGCGCATTCGAGTAACTCCTTCCTGGGGTCTTCAAGTATTTAGCGGCGTATTTAGTGGCCGCCACCGGGCGACTTGTTATCGGCCGGGGCAGCTGCTGGCGCTGGGCTTTTCTCCACGTACGGGGGAATTACTCCGTGCGCAGCCGCCAGAACTTCGTTCTCTTTGCCGTGACGGTTGACCTGCAACGTGCGCAGGAAGTGGACGAGATCCCAGGCGTCGTTGGGCTGAATCACATCCGCGAAGGAAGGCATGGGCGTGCCATCCACGCCGGTCATGAAGATCTTGTAGATGTCCTGATTGGTGTTGCCGCACTTGAAACGGGAGTCGCTTCCGCCAGCAGCGAAGTTGTAGGGACGGATCGGGTTGTCTTTGCTGTCGGTGAGGGTCGAGGCAGACGGACCGTCGCCTTCCCCGTGGAGTCCATGACACTTCCAGCATTCAAGCTTGGTGAAGAGCGCTTTGCCGTGGGAAATGCTCTCGATGGTAATCGGAGGTTCGGCGGGAATCTTGATCGGCTCGCCGGCTTTTTCGTGCTCCCAACGCGGCGAGAAGATCTTGATATAGGCCACCAAATCAGCGCGTTGTTGCTTGGTGAAGGTATTCCAAATCGGCATGTTGGAGTTGGTGAGGCCGCGTGCGATGGTCTTGAAGAGATCTTCATCGGTGGGTAAGGTGCCGGTTAAAGTGGAGCGGCACTTGAAAGTTGCGAGGGTGAAGTCGCGAGGCTTTGGATCGAGCCAAACGGCATTTTCGCCGTTGGCATCGCCATAATCGCCGTGACAACCGGCGCAATACCGGCGGTAGTCGGACTTCGCGTCCGCCGCGTGGCCGGTGATATTTCCGATGTGGCTCTCCATGGGCTTGACCACGAGAGGAGGCTTCGGGCCTACGTCGGGCGCTTCCTGCGCGGAGGCCCGAGCAGCGAACCCGGCAGATAAAACAAACCCTAGAATCGCAGTGAAAAGAATCGCGCTGATAAAGCGCATTGGCTTCAAGCTGTTCATAGTCAGCACCCTTCAACTGAAGTCAGCGCTGGCGAATCGAGCCGCCAGCGGATTCATCCTCATCAGAAATCAAAGTCAGAAATCAAAGTCCATTCCGAACAGCAATTCGCTCGTGTTCATGTAGGTGGCTTTGTTCGAAGAGTTAAGAGGCCCCACAGCGTTCTGGAACAGGTTAAATTCGCCGAAATACGCAAAGCCGGCCCGGCTGGTCATAAACGGGTTGTAGCGGTAGCCGATCGAATAGTTGTTGATGTTTCCCAGGTTGGACGCGGTCCCAGGAGTGGCTTGTTGCGACATTCGTTCCGCTTCGTACACGGCCTTGAAGATCAACTGCGGACTATATACGTAGCGAGCCTCGAAAGTGTAGCCGTTCCAGGTGGGCGCCCGCGATCCCTGCGGAAGCACTGTTCCCGGTGTATTGTTCGCAGGGCAACCGGTGGTGCCGGCGGTACTCGTGCAGGTGGCAGTTCCATTGCCATCCGAGGCTATTGCGCTGCCATAACCCTGTCCGAAATATGCGTTGTCCGACCCGTGCTGAGTCACCACGTTCAAGTCAAAGTGGGGACCGAGGTAGAACTGCCCGTAAAAGCCCACACGACTAAATCCCTTGTTACCAATTCCCGAACCAGGGATCGGCACCCCGCCAGAAGTCAGATAGTACGTTGCTGCCTCTCCTACAAAGGCATAGGCTCCGACACGCTCCGTCCCCAACTTGCCCGCATCAAACGCTTGGTCGAAGGTAAAGAATCCGCTATAGGAGTTGGCTCCGGTAATCAGGCCCACGCTCCCATCGTTCGAACTGAGCAGGGCGGCGGAAATACGCGTTCGATCGTCCACCGAGTGTCCCATGTACTCCATGCCGAGCTGGTTGTCCCCCATTTGCCCGAACGTGTTTCCGTCATTCACCGGGATGAAGTGATAGGTCTGATAAATACCGCCGTTACCGGTGAGCCATAGGGTGCGCTTTTCAGAAAGCAGGTTGTTGAGCTCGAATTTACCTAGCCTGATGTTGAGCCAAGGGCTGCCTGCGATGTTATCCAGACGCGCATTGACGCTCTCAAAATGAAACGCTCCCGTTGAGTCCGACGACGGAAGCACGTAGAACGAGAAGTTCTTCTCCAGAGTTCCGCCGGTATGGAAGTCGAGACCGCTCAGGTCGAAGCCGGACGACGTGATGCGTTGGGTCACCGAGCCTGAAATCGCTCCAGTCGTCGAGTCATAGGTGTCAACCTGATTAAGGCTGCTCACCCGGTGCCAGATCGGCGTGATACGGAAAGTCACCGGCCAGTAGCCGGGATTCTGCCAGATGGGAGAATCCCGCTCGTTCATCAACTGATAGCCATTGTCTCGGAACTTCAGCCCGAAGTTGTTCAAGGCGGGCCACGACTCGTGGCAGGCCGAGCAACGAAGCCCATACTTCCTGGCGAAGGCCGGTAACGCGTTCGCCGACTGGCTGGCGCTCAAGAGCAGAAAGACTAACGCGAATGCAGCGGCGAGGACGGAACTTGCCCGCTGCGGCTTCTGACAGAGATGAGACTGCGCCCACATACGCATGCTGCACTCCTCAGACGAAGGTCACAAATTTTTTGCTAAAACGCAATTCCCACATCACGCAAATGAGAACGCCAGGCAACGATCACTGAGGACCATTTGCCTGGCTAGTGCGCTAAAGCACAAACCACAAACTTTTCTTCACGAAATGGGCGACCCACCCACGGCGGAGGATGGTACTACTCTGGGTAGTAAAGCGCAACACTTTTGTAATGAGTTTACATTTTTTTTGCGCCGTGTCCCCAGACTGACGGGGAGCCGCACCTGGGATGCGCCGCAGGGTTGACATCGATGAACCAGCGTAAGAGACTCTTGCAACAGGAGCACCGGAGCCAGTCGTGATCTGGGACAAGAGCTTTCGCAGTAAGGGGCCGAATCGTTGGGTTGCGTTTGATGGACCTGCACTTTATCTCAGGGTAATCGCAGTATTTTGTCTGCTCGCTTTGGCAGCAATCGCCGCGCACGGCCGCGAAAAAAATGTTCTTGAGTACGGTGCGGGCCTGATTATCAACATTCCACTGCCGGAGCCCGAAGTGGCCCAGGTGGTGGAAGACGTGGCGCAGAACACGATTATCCGGGGCACCAAGGAATACAACAAAGACGAGTACGTCATGGGAGCGGTCGCGGCCACGTCGACGCCGGTTTTTCCGGCCTGGACGGAGGGCGGCAAGGTTTTTTACAAAGTGAAGACGCACGCGCTCGATCCGCGAAATTTCAAAGACAGCGGCGACCTTGGAACGTTGGCCGTGCGCTACGTGGTGCAGGTACAGGGCTTCGAAAATACCGTGCTGCGCATTGACGCTCTGTTCGTGGAGGATTTTCGGCACAGCGTCCACCAATCGAACGGCTCGGTGGAAAGCAGCGAGTACAAGGACATCCAGGAGCGCCTGGACGCGATCGAACTGATGAAAAAGGAAAACGCCGAGGCTTTGCGAGCGAAACAGGAACGCTTGGCGAAGGAAAACTTCGGCCTGGGCAGTGACACGGTTCTGCTGAGCACTCCACCGCCGGAGACGTCCGTCGAAAACACGCCTGGCGAGAGCCCGATGGGCCCCGTGGGGAAGATCACGAGCGGCCAAGCGGCGACGTCGGAGCTGCCCGCTGAATCGCTGGAGCAGCACGTCGCCGAACTGCGCCGCCAGGTGGAGCGGCTGGTCAAAAAGCCCGGGGCTCCGCTCAAGTCCGCTCCCTTCCACACCGCGAGCACACTGAAATCACTGGAGCCTGGCGTCGAAGTTCTGATTCAGATCTCAACGCCTTACTGGTACGGCGTGGAGACGCATGACGGACAGCACGGTTGGATTCGACGGGACCAGTTGGAGCAGGTGCCATGACCAGGCGTAGTTTGCCAGTTGCCACTTTTCCATTCGCTGGTTTGCCACTCGCTACTCTGCCATACGCTCGCCGATTCCTTCGCGCTGCGTTGTCCGCGTTTCTCCTGGTCGTGCTTTTAGCAGCCGCGGCCCCGAGCGGCCAGGCGCAAACAAGTCCGCCAGCAGGGCCGTACGAGCGCACCTACCCTCAATCGAAGAATGCGGTGGAAAAGGCGCTGAAGGAGTTGCAACCCGCCATGCGCGGACGGCTGCCGGTGCTGGAAGGATTCGCCTTGCCGGGCGATCATCCTTTGAACCGCTACCAGCGGGCTTACTACGAATCTGCCGTGCAGGTGCGCTCGACTGCGTCGGGTGAATCGGTGGTGCGCGTGACCACGAAGGTGACGGCCTGGTACACGGATTCAACTCCATCTCGTTCCGGGTACCAACTGCTGACTTCGAATGGCCGGCTCGAATCGGATCTTCTCGACCAGTTAGCCGATCTGCTGGCGACGAGACCTGGTGCGCCGAGACCTAGTACGCCGAGTTCGGGCAAAGACGCTGCCGAACCGGCCATCTCGGCTCCGCTGCCCCAGTTGCCGGAAACCGGGCGCACGTTCCCTTCATCGATGGCAAGGGGATTGGCGGGGCAAGCTTTGTCGGCTCGGCAACTGGCGGATGCCAAAAATTCCGAGAAGACATCCGAGAAGGCGTTAGATCGAACCGAGACCGGCTTGCAGGCCGAGGCTGCGAGTTTGGAGGAAGTGCTCAAGAACCAGGCGCATCCGAGGAATCTAGTCGCGATAAAGAAAACAGGAACGCCGGTGGTCGCGTCTCCCAGCTTGACTGCCAAGGCCTTGTTTCTGGCGAGCGCGCAAGACGAGTTCGAGATGTTGGATTTCAATGCGGACTGGGTTCACGTGCGGATTTCCGGCCCGTCGCGGGGGTGGATCTGGCGCACGAGCCTCGAGATGCCGGAGGGCATATCGGACGTTCCGTTGGTTAGCACGAAGGCCGCTCTGGTCGCGGCCTATCTGTTTCAAGTGACGCGGGAGGAAACTGCGCCCTTCCCCGGGGATTGGGAGCCACTGCGGGGCAGAAACGTGAAAATCATCTCGGTGCAAAAGATCCAGGAAGACGAGAAAAACAGTGGCGCGCAAGCGAAGCTGGAATTTGCCAAGTCTTTGCTAGACAAGAACTATGCGGATCTGGCGGCAAAATCAAAGGAACTTGCCGGAGTCGTCCTGATCTTCGATTCGGTCGATGGCGGCATGATCGCAGCCACGCTGCCGACAGTTCAGCGCTGGAAGGCGGGCACGTTGTCCGACGCAGCGCTTTGGCATCAGTGTTATTTTGATCCACCGGAGACATTCACGGTGTCGAGCCCTGCGGGCGGTCATTAACTTGCCGTCGCCGGTTGCCAAAGACTGCGTTTGGTGCGAGCATCGTTATCATTGGGGTGGGGCACGGTGTCGCTTGGAGTTTTAGCTTGACATTGAACTGATGGCGCGATACGAATGCTGTCTTTGACGAGCCGCTTTCCCAGTTTCAAGGTTTCAAGAAAAAACCAGCGAGCAAACTGGTGGGTGTGGGGTCCATGGTGCAGGATTTCTTCTCTCTGCTGCGCGATTACGCTGAGCTGACTAAGGCACGCATTACGACTCTGATCGTCCTTACGGCGTGGTGCGGCTATTTCTTTGGCGCGCATAGGATGGGCGTGTCGTCATGGTCGCTGGGCCTGTTTCACGCCTTGCTGGGTGTGGCGCTGGTTTCAAGCGGAACGGCAGCGCTGAATGAAGTGCTCGAATCGAATGTTGATGGGCGCATGCGGCGCACTGCGCTTCGCCCCGTGCCTTCGGGACGCATGACTCGGGCGCACGCGGCCAAAGTCGGCGTGGCGCTGACGCTGGGTGGTTCCGTTTATCTGGCGATGTATGCCAACTTACTAACTGGATTGTTAGTGTTTTTGACCGCACTGGTGTACCTGGCGGCATACACTCCATTGAAGAAAGTATCTCCGCTGTGCACATTCGTGGGTGCGTTTCCGGGAGCGATGCCGGTGGTGCTCGGTTGGACGGCGGTGCGCGGGAAACTGGAAGTTGAAACTCTGGTTCTTTTTGCCATCATGTTCGTGTGGCAGTTCCCGCATTTTCTCTCGATCGCATGGCTTTATCGCGAGGATTACGCGCAAGGCGACATTCGCATGTTACCGGTGGTGGACTCCGATGGGAAGTCCACCGTGTGGCGGATTCTGGCCTACTCTGGAGCGTTGATTCCGGTGAGCGTTTTGCCGGTTGCGTTGGGCATGGCGGGACGCGTGTATCTGGTGGGCGCTCTCCTGATGGGCGCGGCGCTGTTCCGCGTGTCGATGGGAATGGCGTATCCGCAACTGCCGGCAACGGCTGCGGCATCTAAACCGTCGGCTCGGCGGCTGCTGCGGGCGACAATCATCTATCTGCCGGCGCTGTTTGCGCTCATGATGGCTAACTCCGGCAGTTAGTTGGACGGCGCGAAATACTGACTCGATTCGGCCTTCACGTTTGAGGGTTATCCCGCGAGGCACGGGGATTCAAATGAGAAGAGCTTCCAGCACTTGCCATCGTTCTCGACGCGAACAGGATGGATCGCCTCACCCGCGAATATGGAGATGGCACGTGCCCAAAAATGGTGTGCCGAAACATTCGACTGCATCACACGAACTTCCCACAAGCCAGGAAACCGCCTCCACACCTCATGCGCTATGTGAGTACCAATTCCACGCCTGCGGTATCCACGAAGAATAAAGAACTCTGCCATATCCCAAACCGTCTCATTGCCCGAGACTTCCGACCCTCTCTTCACTAAAACCAAGCCTGCCAATTTGCCCTCCACCCAGACCAGAAACGGATGTCGGCCAGGCTCACTCCAATAAAGCGGAAGGCAGCTGTAACCGAACTTTCCGTCTGCCCCTATCTCCAAATCGTGGAACTCGCTGAAATCGTGTGCGTACAACTCAAGCAGATTAGCCAGAATCGACTCTTGCTCCGGTCGGGCGGGGATGACTTCGATATGCGCGGATGGCTTCTCTGCGCGTTTGATCATGGTCGGCGTATACCTGGACGAAAACGGGGTGCAGAACGATTGTAGCGGGTAGTTGTAGTAAAGAGCGTTTACGCTAATGATCCGGTTGCTGGTGTAATTCATCGGTGACCACCTCACTGATTCAGGAATCAGTATAGGTATCACTGCCTTGCAAGTGCAAGATTACAAAGGCAATGGCGGAGAGGGAGGGATTCGAACCCTCGATACAGGTGTTAGCCCGTATAACGGTTTAGCAATTGTAGACGAACCACCGGCCCGGTTTGGAAGCAAGGAGTTGCATCCGCCCAAGGCAAGCCTGATTTGGCCCCATTCGACCCTGTCAGTCGGTTATCGTGAGCCAGTCCGTGAGCCAAGAGTCACCTGCCTTGTGTCGCTTTAGGGGGGCTCCCGAAACCCGGGTTTCCCGACATTATTAAGGAATGACAACCTACCTGGAAGCAAGAGCACAAGCCCAAGAACTCAAGCAGTCCCGCCTGGCGCCAATCGCCAAATACCGAGAAGGCCAAGAAGTCTGGTCATCTCACGGACAAGTCACCGTTCTCGAAGCCATCTTCAACAGGGCGCCTTGGATGTACTCGTACAAAGTTGCTCTTGACGATCAGCATGGAACCCAATCGGGTTCCGCGATTGAAGTCATGGAGTGGAGTCTGAGCGAGGTGAAACTGTGAAAACCACGAAGAAGAAACCGATGACCGAGGAACAGAAGCGGCTAGCCCGCAACGAGTACAGCCGCAAGTGGAAGAAGGCCCACAAGGCCGAGGTCGCGAAGTGGAACAAGGATTGGCAAGACAAGCAGAAGAAGGCGGCGAAGAAGCCGGCCAAGAAGAAGTCCAGCAAAGAAGTCAAACCTGATACCGTAGCCGGTCAGTGAACGATCCGCGAATCCAGTTCTTTTCAATAGCCTGATACCGTTTTCATCGGGATCGGCAGAACATTCATCGGCATCGTCTCCTTGCGTGGGTGCTTGGAGAGGTCGCGGGAAACATGCCGAGGTGGCTATCCGCAATGTAATCCTTCGTAACTTCCCCTCAATGTCTCAGTCACGTTCCAATGAAAGGAATTCTCGCATTGGAATGTGACTGTGAATACTTTGGCACTGTGCTTCGTTGTCCAACTGGGCTTGGCATTCGGACTGGCAGGGTTATTTTGGCCTGATAAATGCATGCCACTGTTCGAAATCCTGATGTTCCCATTGGCGGCAAGCTGTCGTGCGATTCGGGCAAACAGTATTGCTGCCATCGGGTTGTCACTCCTACTTCTTGTCGCGCTGCTCACTGGCAATCGTTGACAGGGGACGGCCTGCCAATGTCCGGGAGCGATATTGAGTGATCGAGTCTCTTCAAGGACTAGCCGTATTTTTTCTCCATCCAATCTTTTCCAATGGGACAGCCGACGTTCAACAACTGACTTGTTGGTAAGAAATCGCACCCATGCCTCATTGACCGGGCTGGTGACTGCACGGGTGAATGCGACGGTCAGCGGCGGTCACGTGCCTTGTTCTATGTCGAGAACGTTAGCTATGATGTGTTCGACCGATGAACAGCGGTGGCAAGACTCCGAGTCGAATGGTGCGTGCGTTTTGCAAGAAGCACCGCATCTGCGTCAGTTGTTTCCGACGCTGGACGGAGCGCGACACGACACGCTGCGGGAAATGTAATCGGGCACGCTCGAAGTATCAGAAATCTGTTCTGCGCCGGAACTACGAGCGAGATGTCAAAGCGGGCGTCTGCGTCCGGTGCCACAAGCGCCCCCGGACTGCCACTAACAAGCGGTGCCCTAAGTGCCAAGACCGCCATGCTGAGCAGAAGCGAATCGGCAAGTAAAGTACGCTCGCGCCCCTGAGCTTACGCCTCTTGACGATCGAGCCGCACTTGTCGAAGTGTGGTGGCTTTCTCCGGGTCCATTCCGGGCGGCAGATCGGTTTTCTCTAGAATCGGCAGAACGAACCTTTCAAGGAATGTTGGCATCTACAGCCCCGCCTATTTCTTTGCTGCCCGAATCTTTGCCCATCTCGCCCGCTGTGCGGCTGCGATCCGCCTGCGACCGGCGGCTGACATCTTCCGCCTTGGTTTGCCAGTCCTAGCCCGATGTACAGGTACAGTCTCACCCAACAAGGTGAGGACACGGTTGAGTTTCGTTACTTCGGCCCGAATCTCTTGGATGATAGATGCTCTGCTCATGCGGGAAAGGATAGCACGGGTGCCCGATTCTAGCCCGCTGCTGCAATGCTCAGAATGCTGACTTCGCTAATGCCATCTTCGCATCCGCCAGCACTATCGCTTGTTCTCGTGCCGTCTGCAACCGTTCAGGCAACGCAGCAACTCTACTCCGCAGGCGCTCGTTGTATTGAGTCGCATAATCTGGGGTTTCGTCTTTGTCCGGCATCACTCTACACTACTCCTATTTGAACTGGCGAAGTATTCTCCGGCTATCTGCATCGGCTGTGAAATGAAAGAAATTAACGGACGGCCAGACCCCAAGCATGTTTCCACTAGTTTCGTAGAAAACGGCAGAACTGGACGGTTCGCACTACGATGCGCCGTTACACTCGCCTGTCGAACGGTTTCAGCCGCAAGCTAGAGAATCACGCGGCTGCGACGGCCCTCAACTATTTCGCCTACAACTTCATCAAGATTCATCGTACACTTCGCATGTCCCCGTCAATGGCGGCTGGCGTCACAGATCGACTCTGGGACGTAAATGACCTTGTTGCCCTCTGGGAATCCTACGAGCAGCGGAGGGCAGAAAGAGCAGCATAAATGACCCAGTGGGAATATCGAATAGAGTTTATCGATCTGTACGCGGAGCGGCGCAATCCCAAGCCAGAGGTTATTCTGATGCTAAATACGCTAGGAGCCGAAGGCTGGGAGGCCGTTACTAGCTGGGGAAGCGGAGATAGGTCCTACATTCTTTTCAAGAGACCGATTTCAAAGTAGCCCACTGCCGAATCGCGATTGACAATCGCAGCGAGTCAGACTAGGGTCAAACTAGAGCGAATATCGTTTGTCTCTCATTCAAGTCCTCTGAGCTAAGTCAGCCCATCTGAAGTACGTTCCTCTTAGTCCACAGCACCCAGAGGTTGACCATGGTCGAGCCCAATGCTCACTATGAGTTGCATGAAAAGCCGTGGTCGCGAACCGGACCAAGACGAGCAGGACTGGCTCCGAGCCGAGCAGGAGATCCTGACACAGCCGCGGTAGAGGTTGATCGCCTCCGCCACCTACCGCCCGTGCGCCTAAAGGAAGCGCTGGAGGGATTACCCATGGATTGCTTAAGGTGTGTGGATCTGGAACAAGCTTTTGAATTCAGGCTGAGCAAGTACATCGAAGCCCGTTCCGCTGCATATTATCGGGTGAGCACAGAGCTTGCAGCCAAGAAAAACGTCGATATGGAGCGCGCTAGGAACGACTTGGAAGAGCACCAGTTGGTATGCGTCTTCGCCGCATCTGGAACAAGGGCCACACGGATGGCCTGCAAGTTTCAATGAGTTCTATAAAAAGGGATGTCAAGAAAAAAATTCTCCCTCGACCGGAGGCCGAGAAGATTTTAGTCTCGAGATCCAGCCCACTGACTGTAAGTGCCCCTCGATTGCGCTCGAGAGGTTTTGCTCTGGCTTGTTTGCCCTTCCCGTGGGTTTCATCTTCCGGTGGTGACCACGCCAATCGAGTCTTGAAACTTGGCAAGCGGACCTGGTTGATTGGAGTGTCAACCATGGTTCTATCGGAGGCTCGTGGCCTATCGCTATTTCTGGTTATCCGAGGAGGCATAACGTGTAATGGGTGACTCGGTGCCGAAGCACACAGGGCCGATCTCATTGACTGATACTCACCTCGAACCGAGCGTCTCGAGAACCCGACCGACCACCACCCGAGAGAATCACCGGAGATGGAAAGGCCTCTTACCAGAGACGCTCAAGCGGCTTGCCGATGCAATTGTTTGGCGTCGAAACTTGCTCCTTTCTTCCAAATGGTTAAAGTGATCGCGGCAATCTTTCGTGCCAGGGTGAGACGGGCCATGGTTGGACGCATCCCCTTCTCCAGGAGGGCACCATAGAAATCGTACAGCGGTCCGGGGCGAGTACTCGCAGAGAGAGCAGCGCCTTTGAACAGGTTCTTCAGATCATGATTATGGTTGTCATTCAGTCCCCGCACGGTGATGCGCTCCCGGTTTCGTCGTAGCTTCCCTCTGACATAGCGGTACTCGCCGCTGTCGTGAGTCTCGATCGCGAAACCACTGTAAGCCCACAGCTGACGCTTGGTACGGAAACGGTGGGGTGTCTGCAGCAGCGCCACTAGCAAGGCGGCACGAATGGGACCGATCGAGGGAACCTGACGCAGCAATTTCACGACATGATGTTGGCGGCTCTCTCGCAGCAGGTCGCGTCGCGCTTCCTGGCGCACCGGTTGCAATAGATCCAGTTGCTGATACAACCGTTCGGCCCGCAGACGAACTCCGGGTTGCGGGATCTTAGCCAACCACTCGGCGCGATGTCGCGGGGCATAGACCGTGGCTCCGCTACAGGGAATCGCCCAGCTGCGGTACAGCGCTTTGATCCGACTCATGACTCGAGTGATATCTTTCGTGAGCGTTTGATAGCTGCGACCCAACTCCTTTAAGGTGCGCACCCCGTGCTCTCCGTGGTACACCGAATGGAGCTGGTTGCCGCGTAACAACTCGGCCAGCTTGCGCGCATCGATCCGGTCACTCTTGCTGCCGTCTTTCAGCAGGGCGTTCTTCCTTGGATCGCAGACCACAAGATGGGTGACATGAGGTTTCAGCAGATCATGCAACCAGGCGGCAGAAGTTCCCTCTTCAAAGGTCACCGATAGACTTCCGCGTAGCCCATCGATGAACTCCAGAATCGTGGCCGCCTTCGTCTCCAGGATGCATTCCATGATCAGCTTGCCATTGGAATCCATGACGGCAACCGAGATCGTTGCTTGGTGAACGTCCATGCCAATATACTTTTCTTGCTTCATAACGGCGCTCCTTTTGGTAAGTGGTGATCCCAACAATCACAACCTACCGCAAAGTGGGCGCCTTTTTATATTGCGTAGAGTCGAGAACAGGCGCAGTGGCTTTAGTCTTCCGGTGGCTGCTGACGAATGCTTTCGCATCGTCGCCTCAGTCCGGTTTGGCTTGGTTCTGTTTCCTGTTCCCGCTCATCGAACCGGACAGGCGGATGTCCCGCATCCGGCTCTCGGAAAAGACACACGATGGTCCGTGTGACGCTGCCTGCAACTTCTGAACACAACTCGGGGTGGCTAGACTCATCGTCAATCCCCATGTCCTTCGTTGCTTCTTGCGTCCGTCTTTAACTGAGGCCCCTTCCCTCCACCGGAGTTACCCGGTTTCGTAGGTACTGCGAACCTCTCCGCCACCCCACACGGCCCGGCCCATCTCTCACGAGTTGCCAGTTGATCCTTATTCATTGCGATCACCGCGGGGGCTTCCCGTGTTGCGTCTGGTCTCCTCTGCCTGCATGCCATCGCCATTACCCCGGCAGGTTTGATGGACTTCATTCGCTCGGACTATTTCCATCATCGTCGGCCTTCCCCAATTACACGGTGGGTCGGCTCCTGCATTAATCGTTTCGAGGCCTGCTCAGCGTTCACTCACGTTATGGCCTGCACGCTCGCCGAGTCGCCTAGCGACCCTCTACACCGAAAGCTCCGACCGCTTCGTTACCTCTGCAGTCGTTTCGGTTGCTACCGGGTGGAGCGAACCAGTTCCCGGGCGGGAGTTGCACCCGCTGAAGTCCAGTGCCTTTTCACGGCGCACGTGTAATCGGGATTTATCGCCAATTGACCAGCAGCACGTAGTTTCCGGGTTGCTGACCAACCGCCCAGAACGTGAAGCGGACATGATGTTTACCCGTACCGACTGGGAGGTTAAGAGGAATGGAATACGGCGGATTTTCAATCACTAGCGTAAGCTTCAGAGAGAGGCCGCCCGGAACTTAGCCAGGGCGGCCTCTGTGCTACTTAAGTCGTCCCCTAAGAAGGGGATTCAAACTGACAATATTCCGGTATCGCTTAGGATGTCTGGTCAATTTTGCACAAACCGGATTTCAATCAACGCGGGAATCCGAGCGAGTCTCTTTTCGCTGCTGGTCAACTAAATCCTCTTTGTATCGGATGTTCCGTGCTAGCAGATACGCTACGAACAGATCCGAGAACTTGTGTTCTCGGTGGAGCGCAAGTACCATTGCTTTCTTGTCAATGCGAAGAAGTTTGCAGTCCGTCATTGCGGTTGCAGACCCCATGCGTAAAGGCTGTCCAGCCAAGCCACGTTCTCCGAAAAACTCTCCCTTACTCAATATGCCTAGGGTTGCTTCCTTGCCGCCGGGGCAGATGTCCCTGGCGTCGCCGCTGACCGTGGCAGCGAGCGCGGTGGCTGGGTACATCGTCGAGTACGAACCCTCGAACGCGAATGATCTGGTGTCGGCCTAGCGATCACGGTATACAATGCACCCGACGTGGGGACTCCAATCGAAAGACCTCTAATAATTTAACCGCAAAGGGGCAGTCGCCGTTGTGGCGTCGCTTGAAGCACACAGCAAAGCGGCGTTTTGCGGAATCGCTAAAAACCCTATGAAAATTCTGCTCTATAACCCCGACAACGGCGTCACACGTAATTTCATGCCTCATCTGTGGATGTTTCTGCTCCAGGCGCTCACGCCGTCTGGCCATGAGGTGCTGCTGGTCGATGGCAACGCGCAAGCCATGGATGAAGCGGGGATCGCGCAGTTTGTGCGCGACAACCATATTGGACTGGTCGGCATCGGCGCCATGACCCGAATGATTGCCAAAGCGTATCGCATGGCGGACGCGGTTCGGGCCACGGGAGTTCCGGTGGTGATGGGCGGACCTCACGTGACGGAGATGGCCGACGAGGCGCTCGGCCGAGATGGCGGGCCGCGCCACGCCGACGCGGTTGCGCTGGGCGAAGCTGACGCGACCTGGCCGCGGATTGTTGAAGATGCCGCGCGGGGTGAACTTAAGGATCTGTATGCGCCGGTGGACGCCTTTGGCCAGGAGAGCAAGCCGTCGCTGAAAGAATATCCGGTGATTCCGTGGCAGTCGATCGATCTCAACCAGTTCAATCTGGTGCCGAAGGCCGCGAAGGCCATGCTCCAGAAGATCGCAGAAGGCTGGGGAACATTTCGCATTATTCCGGTCGAATCCGGGCGAGGCTGCCCTTACGGCTGCGAGTTCTGCACGGTGACTGGATTTTTCGGTGACTCCATTCGTTTCCGCACCAACGAGAGCGTGGTGAATGAACTGTTGTTGTTGAAGGCCCGCGCCCGCAGCGAGAAGGGACAGATGGCGGTGTTTTTCATCGACGATAATTTCGCCATCAACATCAAGCGCACCAAGTCGCTGCTGCGCGACATCATTGCGGCCGGCGCGCAAGTTCATTGGGTGGCGCAAATCAGCGCCAATTTATTGCGCGACGAAGAACTGGTGGACCTGATCGCGGCCTCTGGGGGCAAGTGGATCTTTATCGGCATGGAATCGATCGACCCGGCCAATCTGAAAGACGTGAACAAAGGGTTCAACAAGCCGGGTGAGTATGCGGCGGTGCTGGAGCGGTTGGCGCAACGCAATGTATACGCCATTACGTCGTTTATTTTTGGCATGGACAATGACACGACCGGAGTCGCCGAGCGAACTCTCGAACAAGTTCGGACCTGGCCTCCGGGTCTGCCGATCTTTGGTCTGCTGACTCCTCTGCCCGCAACGCCGCTCTACAAGCGGCTGGAGAAAGCCGGGCGGCTGACGCGGCCCAAGCACTGGCAGGAGTTCATTCCGTTTGAGATGGCGCACACGCCGTTGAAGATGACTATCGAAGAAGCTCACGCCGAAGTGAATCGCGGCTGGGCCCAGGCTTATAGTCCGGAGGCGCTGGCGCATGCGGTCGAGTCGCTGCACGATCAGCCTCTGGGTTATCGCGTGAACATCTTCCTGGCGCGCCTCTGTTTCCGAGGCATCTATTTCCCGATGATGGGGAAAATGGCATGGCTGAAGGTGATTGCGCAAAATCGGCGAACTATCTTCAAGCTTGTAAGGGAAGGGTTCAAGGCGGGCGCCTGGCGCGGCGCGCCGGCGAGGATTCCCGCCATCCCAGTGCCGCAGGTGGAGGCGGTCGTCACGATCGCACAAGCAGCGGGCGGTGACGGGCAGGCGATTGCGTTTCCCGCCGATTGAAAGTCGCTTATGCGCTTTTCGGCCTTGGAAAGCTGCTCCTGGGTGATGCCCACCGTATCAAGCCAACCTTGCTTGGCTTCGCGCCCCGCCTTGCGGTAACGCCCGTAGACCGCCTGGAAATACTCCTACTTCGCCTTGTGCCCCAATCTACCCTCCTGCCATCGACTCTGAGTCGGGTCCCATCCTAAATGTCTCGACGCCCTCCCCTCCGGTTTACATTTAGCATGGCTCGATGCCGACGGACGGAAATGTGCGCAAAGATCAGCTTCCTTATAATGAAGTTCGGGGCTCACTAAACCGAACAGTGCCTCCACCCGGCACTGTTGAAAGCAGCTATTCCAGTTGCAGCTTGCCCGAGAAGCTTAGCACCGGCAAGATCTCCTTCAATGCCCACTCAATCCTGTCCACCTCTTCGCGGATGATTCGGATCGACTGCTGGTTTTTCACCGGGTGGGCCACCGGAGTGATTCCTTCCACAGCGCCTCGTATTTGATGATTCCGAGCCCAAATGAAGTTGAGCCTTGCGCTTCGCTCCTTGCGATTTCTGTAAACGCCGCAGACGAACTTAGTGGCAAGCCAGGCAAATACCGAACCAAACAACACCTCAACCGGAATACGATCGGTTGCGCCGTCAAACTCTGAAAACAAGAGTCGATAGACCGCTTCACCCATCCCAAACGATGCGAACAATACAGTTGCCCCGAACAAATATACTTTTAAGCGCTCCATTGGTTGCAAGCGTATGGAGTCGTCGCTTCCGTCACGTGTCCGCACAAAGTTGATGGACATCCTTCCCCCCAATGATTTGTCAATGTTCCCGAGGTCGCAATCAGCGGTACCAGCGCCAGTCTCGCTGAAATGATAACTTGAAATTCCACGCGCCGGTAGTGACGCAGCGGGCGGAAGCCGTGGCAACCGACAAACCGCATCTCGTGTCTGGCTCGTTCCTCCCGAGTCACGAGCAAACCGGAAGTCAATTGGCGTAACCAGGCGTCTCTGACAATGTCGGCGCTGTCAACCACTTTTTGAGCGTACTAACCCGTGCACTCCGAAGAGCGCGCCATTTCGCTCTCGTTGAAGATGTTGCTTTGCCATACCAACCAAGGCCCGCTCGTAATCAGTTTCAGGTCAGAAACTCAGTTCGACCCATGCATCTCTTCGGTCACACTTTCGATCATGATTACTACTTCGAACTCCCCCGTGAAGGGGAGCGGGATACCCAATCAATTACTCGGTGTTCTACCGCACACCATCGCCTGGTCCGGGCTTTCCCGCGTGCGAACCGAACTTTGTCAACTGCCCATAATCCCATCCCTTGCGTAGCATCCAGTACATGCGAACTGCCAGTTTTCGCGCCATAGCGACCTTGGCGATTTTCCGTCCTCGCCGCATCGTCAGGTGGACATACTTACTCCGCCATTCCGGGAGGCTGCGCGCCGTGACTTGCGCCGCTTCCACTAACAGGAAACGCAGCAGCGAGTTGCCTTGTTTCGTGATATGTCCCAGCCGACGCCGTTCCCCGCTCGAGTCCTCAAGTGGCACTAACCCCAAGTAAGCCGCGATCTGCTTGCCACACTGAAATCGCTCCGCCCTCCCGATGATCAACACGAAGGCCAGGGAAGTTAACGGGCCCACCCCAGGGTGGGTCATCAGTCGGCGTGCTTCGGCAGACTTCTCCACTTCCTGGTCGATGGCTTCGGTCAGCTCGGCAATCGTCGGGTTCAGCCCGTCCAGCAACTGCAGCAGATCCTCCCGCCGCCGGCTCGCCCAGGGAGCCAAGCGAATGGCTTCCAGTTGTTTTCGTCCTTTTTCCCGCCACAATTTCTTCTTGCAGCGTAAGCCTTCGTTCAGAGTCACCGCTTGTAATTGGTTCATCAGGCGCGTGCGCGCCTGCACCATCCGGTGCCGGTGCCACAACAGTTGCCGCAGATCGCGATTCTCCCCGCTCGGTACCCAGATCTTGGGAAAATCATCCTTCAGCATCAGCTTCAGAATGTGCTGGGCATCCTGCCGATCGGTCTTGGGCTTGCGCCCTCGCTTGGCGCGGATCACAGTGGCGTCCCCAATCCACAACTCAAGTTGCAGTTCCGCGAGCAGTCGTTCAAACCAGCGTGCATGCCCGCTCGCTTCCATCCCTACGCGCACCTTCATTCCTTGGGCCGCAAGATCGCGATAGAACTTCTCCGCTTCCTCACGGTGCTGTAGTCGCCTCTCTTGCAGTTCCCCAGTCTCGCTATCCACAAAAGCAATTTGTTGCAAGCTCGGGTGATAATCGCATCCTATAATGATCATTGTTCGGCTCCTCTCTCCCGAGCGCTCTTGGTTGGTTGGTAGCCACCAAAGTTTACTCGGGTACAGGAGCCGACATTGTCATGGAATCAATTACGCTCAGAACCCAGCAGTCAGGCCGCCGACTGAGCGTGGTCGCGAATAATACGCAGCTTGTCTTCGCCCGGGCCACGCAGCTCATCCGGGTTGATGCGGCCTTCCCGCACGAGGTCAGCCAAGACGAGGAGGAGCACGGAGTATTTGAATTCGTATTTGGCGTCGATCTCTTTCCGACGCTGGGTCAAATGACGTTCAAGTTCCCACAGCTCGTTTGGCTCTTTGATCCGCGCTGCTATCTGCCTCGCTTCTTGGATAGTTGTTTCCAACTCCCGATGCAGGGCGCGATCGAAAGCTCGACGCGCAAGGGCCTTCTCCTTCGGTGACCAACGCAGGTCGCGCATCTCGGTGCAATCGACCACCGTCGAAGGCGGTTTGAGTCCCGATTTCTGCCACTCCAGGCAGCCGGCGACGGCCCATTGAAGGATGCCGGCGAGGTTCGCCGGCTTCTTGAGTTCCTCTTTCAATCCTTTGTTGTCCTTTTCGGTGCCCCGGAACTGCTGATTGAACGATTGAACGGCACGATGTGCACCCGCTGCTTCATGGCGTCATCCAGCTCCAGATTCGGACGGTCATTCGCCACAATCAAAATCTTGCTGGTGATCGGGAAAGTGATGGGCTGGTGCATCAAACGTCTGCCGGTGACGGAGCCGCCGCCGGTGAGCGCCTTTAGCTGGCGAGAGTCCAGTTTTTTCGACTTGGCGCCCTCATTGCAAACGGCAAGGCGCCGTCCGCAGAGTTCGGCAAGGTGATTCAGCTTGCGATCTTCGTAGGTGTCCTCCAGGAGAGCGGACACGGTGAGGTTGTAATAATAAGGACCAAATATTGACTCAAGAACTTCAATGAACGTGCCCTTTCCCGCGCCGCCCGGACCGTAGAAAAATGAAACTTGTTCCTCCCTGCTGGAGTTCGCTTCCTGCCATAGCTTTCGGACCGATTCTCCGTATCACACGTCGCCAACAGGGTAAATCGTGCTGAGCCGGAATGCTACTTCTCATAACAGAGGGCGATGCCCCGTAAGGTCTATGTCGAAACGATTCTCTCGCAAGACAGCTGGGACGGCTTCGGGGGATTAGATCTAAAGCTTTTTGATTTTTGATAAAAAGCTATTACGGCAATGACTCGAAACTTCCCGCGTGGAGCCTTCTTGTCGATGAGTTTCGTCACGCTGTTACCCCCTACGCTGTGCTACTTCCATCAACTTCAGAACCCAAAATCAGCATTGGGTATAGGTACCAAGACAACCACACGAAGTGACCGCATGAGGTGGTAAACAGCATTGCAATGCTGGCGCTCTTCACCGACGATTAATTTTCGTTCGTCAACACTTAGATTTTTTCCTTTCCTGAAGTCACGAGCATTTCACGCTTCACGCGTTCGACAATGGCACGCGGCACAAGTAGCCTTCGATGCTTCCGCCAAGGCTGCCCGTCTCCAACCTTGCGAGGGTCGACGGTCTCGCGGCGTCCGACGACTAGAACGCCGGGTTGATTGATGAAGAGTTTTTGAAGTGTGTGTCGGTCGAGCGGAAGAACCTGCTCGCGGATTTCAGGAATGGTTAGATACTCGATGGAGTTCGTTGCTTGAACCACGGCTACACCTTTTCCGCCAGTTCAAAACGTTTGAAATGGCGATCGGGTGCAGCAAGAAAACTACGGAGAGGATGAGAAGGCTGCGCTATGGCTAGCGGGCTTGTCGGAATGGAAGAACCGTATCACGAGCAGAGAATAGCACCGGGCAGGCCGCATCCACAATACGACCTTAGTCACAAAATGATGGTTACCTTGAGTGTCACCACTTCATCGGGTTCGCGGCAAGCACCGCCATCATTCGGCTTTCAAGTCGGGCGGCGCGAGCCTGTATCCACTCGCTGTAATGCTGCTCGACGACCGAAGGAGTATCACCGATAAGGGTGGCGATGTCATGCGTCGGCATGTCGGCGTTTAAGCACATCAGCACGAACGAGTGGCGTCCGAAGCCATGCGAGCCCACTTTGATTTTCTCGCCGTGCTCGTCCCGGATGTCGGCCAGCTCGCCCAGCTTCACGAACCGTCCACCGAAGTACTCGACGGCGTTCTTCAGTTCGTTTTCTTTGTGCGGCAGCGCGTCGATGAAGAGATATTTTCCGCTCGGGTTCGCGCCTACGAGTACTGCGGCCATCGTTTCAGCGCTCAGGTAATTATGAACTGGTTTCCCAGTCTTAGCGCGTCGCAGGTACATTCTGAAAGTGCCGTTAGGCATCGGCTCGAAAACGGAGCGCTCACAGCAGACCGCGTCTTTCAACGCTAGTCCTGTCATCCGCATCAGTATCGCGAGTGACTTTAGCTTCGCTCTGTCGGCGTCGGTCGTGCGCCCGTTCAGCCTGGGCAGCGCTGCAAGCAGTTTCGCAAACTGTGTATTGTCGAGTGCTCGCGGAGTCTGCACACCAGAACGCTTGATGCGTAATTGGCTCTTTATGGCTGGCGACTTCACCAGCTTGCCGAAATCCACGCAGTAGTTGAAAAAGGCCATGACAAACATCACTCGTTTACGACGGCCAGCGACTGCACCTTCGAGACCGTCGCGCCAGACCTGAACGTCGTCGGCCCGCACGTCGCCGATGTTCACCAGGCCACGGCCACGGAGAAACGTCGCGAAGTTGGTTAGCTCGAATTTCCACTGGCGAACCGTCGAGCGTCGAACTGAGTCAGCGGACTTTTTCGCGACGAACGCGGCGACCAAGTCGTCGATGAGATACGACTCCTTCGCAGCAGACACGGCAGTCGGCTCACCCTTCGCGGCGGCGGCGAATCCATTCGCCATCTCACGGGCCTTTCCTTCGGCGACTTCCCCGTCGCACGTGTCGGCGCTGACGCGGTACAATTTGCCGTCGCGATACCAAACCAATTGCTTCGGGCACGGGCAGCCGATTTTTCTATCCTTACCCGACCACTTGCAGTGGCTCGTGTGCCGGGAGTAGACGTTCACTTTTGGAACTTCGCGACGGCGACGGCGTAGCTTGATAACTGGCGGTGGCGCTACTTCGACTGCAACGGCGGTCGCTTCGGTTGGCATTTCGCGTTCTCCTGACTTTCACTTAACTTTACGAATTCACTTTCACCTGTAGAATTACACTGGTGCTAAGTGATTGATAGATAACGTCAGTCACGCGTTTTCTGATTACGATGTCAGGAGTTGCAGCGGTTCACCGCTGCGATAATTGGCTTGTTTGCATAGTCGGCTTTAGCCGCTGAGGTGATATTGCGACGACGCAGAACATACTTTCCGCAGCCTGTTAGCGATGCCGTAAGTTCGAGAATCAGACCGCCCCTTTGGGGGCCGACGGGAATGAAAATTTGAAGCCCGAAATGCGCATCGGCTACGGTTGGGACTCGCACGAATTCAAGCCCGGCATTCCGCTAAAAATCGGCGGCGTAACTCTGCCGCACGATAAAGGCCTCGGCGGCCATTCCGATGGCGACGTCCTGCTGCACGCGATTACCGACGCTCTGCTTGGCGCAATCGCTGGTCCCGACATTGGATCGCTGTTTCCGCCGTCCGATCCGCAGTGGAAAAACGCCGACTCCGCTGTGTTTCTGCGCGAGGCGTTGCAGCGCGTCAAAAGCGCGGGCTACGAACTCGTGAACCTGGATTCCACGCTGATCCTGTCCACGCCCAAAATCGGCCCCCATGCGGACAAGATTCGCCAACACGTAGCCGAATTGTGCAGAATCCCAGCGGATTGCGTAGGCATCAAAGCAAAAACGCCCGAAGGCGTGGGCACGGACAACGCGGCAATCGCGCATGTCGCGGTCTTGCTGCAATGCTGCTAGCTAATTTGATTTTGTCATCCTGAGCGAAGCGAAGGACCTGCTGTTTGCGGCGAACGGCAAGTCCTTCGCTTCGCTCAGGATGACAATTCATGTTGCTCAAGCTCTGCTGCCAATTCCGCGTGCTTCGCTCGAGCCGCCTCAACAAACGCGCGGAAAATCGCGTGCGCGGATTCCGCCACCTCCGGCCCATCGTTCACACTCCGCTCCGGATGCCACTGCACCGCCAGCACAAAATGTCCAGGAGAGATCCCTTCCAGAGCTTCGATGATTCCATCTTCCGTCGAACGCGCCACCACTCGCAAGCCATCGCCCGCCACGTCCGCGGACTGATGATGCGAAGAATTCACCGCCACCGCCTGGCTCGCGCCCACAATCTCGGCCAGTTTCGATTCCGGCTCGATTCTCACCGTGTGCGCTTTCGCCACCGTGCGTCCCGGGCTGTGGTTGATCGCCGACTCGATGTGTTGGACCAGCGACCCCGACCGGTACACATTCAACGATTGCAGTCCGTAGCAGATTCCGAGAACGGGTTTGTGCTTTTTGTAGGCATCTTGCAGGAGCAACTCGTCCACCATATCTCGTTTGGCGTCGGCGGCTGCGGTTTTCTCGTGGCGATCCGCGCTGTATTTCTGCGGATCGACATCGGCCCGGCTTCCCGGCAGCAGAACGGCGTCGCATCCTTCGATCTGCTTCATCACCTGAACCGGCGTCTGATCCAGTTCGATCCGCACGGGCTCTCCGCCCGCCCCGCGCACGGCTTCCTCATACAGCGGCAGCGCGCGCTCGGCGTACTCGCGATCCCCGGAATGCGGCACGGGAATGGCGATACGGGGCGCGGAAGTTTTCAAATCGTCCATTTTCTACTCACCGAAACTTGTGGTAACTTCAACTTACCCGCTCAATCCCCGCCAGCGTCTTCCGCTGCCGGTAGTTCCGAATTTCCATCACCAGCGCCAGCATGAGCACGATCGCACCCACGGTGATGGCGAAGGGAAACGCAATGTGCCGGTACGCAAACGTGAGGTTGGGTGCGACGTGCTTCACTTGCGAGTACACCACCGTCCCCAGAATGCTCAGCAGCAGCGCGATCGCGAACGACAGCAGGGTCAACAGAAACGTCATTGCGAATACGCGCGCCGGAATCCCAATCCAGCGGGGCCCGTCCGAATTCGTTTTGCCCATGCCTCTAAACTACACCATCGTTCCCAGCCCTCGCGACTCCTCGAGCCGACCATCGCCGTGCCCCCCATACGCTACAATACCGTCATGTCGCAGACCGCGTCCGCGATCGTCCGCAGTCCGGCGGAAATCGTGCAAAGCAGCCCGGTTTCACAGGCTCCGAATGGCATCTGCTACGCCCGCTCGGGCGAGATTACCATTGCCGAGAACGATCTCGACCGCATGATTGCCGTTGTGCCCGTGCCGGTGGCCGCCGTGCTCACCCGCAAGGCTTACTATTTCGTGCCGCTCACCGTGACCCAGGGCGAGGAGACGGTGATTGCCGACCGCTACGACGTGGCGCTCAGTGATAACGCGGTTTGCCATCGCAACCTGAATCTGGGCGATGCGCAGTGCGTCTTCATCTCAACCCGCTTGATGGACGACAAATTCTCGGTGGCGTTCGAGTTCTACATCAACGTTGGACACGCGCTGGTCGAACGCGCAGGCGTGTCGCAGAGTTTTGCCGACCTCGCCTGGCAGCAAGTGGAGTCCGGGGTGCGCGGCGAAACTTCGCTGGACGCCTGGGAGGCGCGCAAGTTCGCCACCGCCCACGGTCCCGACGCGGAGAAGTTCAAGAACGAGTATCTTGCGGCCAGCTTCGCGGATGCGATTTCAATCTATCTGCTCTCGCTCTATCTCGACGTCGATTACTACGATCTCCGCGAGCGTGACTATCCGCTGTTGGCTCCCGCTCCGATGGCGGAACGCCTGCGCAAGATCGCCGAAATCTTCCCCCCCAACCCGGGATTTGAATTCAATATCTATTATCGGCGGCGGTCGTAGAAACGCCTGGTTTCGTCAAGTATGCGGCTGAGGTTTGTTGGACTGCCGGGCACTGCCGAACTCGCTTTCTCAACGCCTTTATGGTAGCCTTCCAAGCGATTTCATCAGAACGCGAAATCTGACAACGGAGTGGAGGATCGAGATGGCAGCACGCGTCGAAGCGATAACCAGGGGTCCGGTGGTCAAACGCCAGGCATGGAAGAACCTCACAGCTCACTACAAGAAGGTGCAGGAGTTACATCTGCGACAGCTCTTTGCAAAGGATCCCAAGCGCGGCACAAATATGACCGCCGAGGCTCTCGGCCTTTTTCTCGACTACTCGAAGAATCGCATCACGAGTGAAACACTCCAGTTGCTGATTCAATTGGCTGAGGAATCTCGTCTGAAAGAACGAATCTCCGCCATGTTTCGCGGGGAGAAAATCAACCTCACGGAGAATCGAGCAGTTTTACATGTAGCGCTGCGAGCGCCAAAAGGCGCCTCTATCGTGGTCGATGGCGAGAACGTGGTGCCCAAAGTCCACGCGGTGCTCGACCAGATGGCTGGTTTCGCCAACCGGGTGCGAAGCGGCGAGTGGAAGGGGCACACCGGCAAGCGCATTCGTAACGTGATCAATGTCGGCATCGGTGGTTCCGACCTGGGGCCGGTTATGGCTTACGAGGCTCTCAAGTATTACAGCGATCGCAACCTGACGTTTCGCTTTGTCTCGAACATCGACAGCACCGATTTTGCGGAGGCTGTCCAGGACCTCGATCCCTCGGAAACGCTCTTCATCATCTCTTCGAAAACATTTACGACCTTGGAGACGATGACGAACGCCCAAACGGCTCGGGAATGGTCCCTGGCCGGATTAGGCGGCGACGAAAAGTCGATCGCGAAACACTTTGTTGCCGTGTCGACGAACGCGGCGGCGGTTTCTAAGTTCGGTATCGATACCGCCAATATGTTCGAGTTCTGGGACTGGGTCGGTGGGCGCTACTCGATGTGCTCCGCGATTGGCTTGTCGACCATGGTCGCAATTGGCCCGGAGAATTATCGCGCGATGTTGGGTGGTTTCCACCAGATGGACGAGCACTTCCGCACCACTCCCTTCAAGCAAAACCTGCCGGTGCTCATGGGTCTTCTGGCGGTCTGGTACAACGATTTCTTTGGAGCGCAGACCGTCGCGGTCCTGCCCTACGAGCAATACCTGAAACGGTTCCCGGCCTACCTCCAGCAGTTGACGATGGAGAGCAACGGTAAGCATGTCACCTTCGAAGGGAAGAAAGTGGCTCACGATACAGGTCCAATCTACTGGGGCGAACCGGGAACCAACGGTCAACATTCTTTCTATCAATTAATCCATCAGGGAACGAGGCTCATCCCCTGCGACTTCATCGCTTTTTCGAAGACGCTCAACCCGCTGGGCCGACACCACGACATCCTGATTGCCAACGTATGCGCGCAGGCCGAAGCGCTGGCGTTCGGTAAGACTCCTGAGCAGGTCAAGGCGGAAGGCACTCCAGACTGGCTCGTTCCTCACCGGGTATTCGACGGCAACCGTCCGTCGAATACGATTCTGGCCGAACGGCTGACACCGGAAACCCTGGGCAAACTGGTGGCCCTCTATGAACACTGCACGTTCACCCAGGGCGCAATCTGGAACATCGATTCGTTCGACCAGTGGGGCGTCGAGCTCGGCAAGGTTCTGGCGCAGGCAATCATTCCCGAACTTGAGAGCAAAGCAAAACCGAAGCTCGCACACGACAGTTCAACTAACAACGTGATCAGTTATTACCGGAAATCCAAGGAGACCGCATGACCACCCCCGATTGAATTGGGCCAAACCCGCCACCCGGATAGGCGGAGCGGACCAAATTCGATCCTGCGGTGTTGATCTTCGTCACGACGGCGCCGAAAAGCCGCCGTTGCTGGGCTTGGTCGGCTGGAAGGCACCGGGCGAGGCTGGAAGGTGTCCGACGCAGCGGCCAGCGTTGGGCATTCTTGGGTGGGTATGGTTCTGTGTGGAGCTGACATGATCGCCCTCATGGTCATGTTTTCGTTGGTCATTCGGGGTCCACGCCTTCTTCCTGCTCAAATCGTTCCAAGGACAAACAAGCGCTGAAAGATCTCAACCAACCGGGCGTCTCAACCTTTTGAAAAAGACAAAGATGCAAAGTTCCTCCGTCGCTGTTACTCCGCGGTACCGTATCTGGCCCACCCTCACTTACTCGAGAGCACGAACTGATTCCCGTCGGCGTCCTTGAAAATAGACGTCGTCCCCCACGGCTCCTTCTTCGGCTCGACGGCAAACTCCACTCCTTTGGACTTCAGTGTCTTGGCGGTGGCAAACACGTCATCTGTCCAGAACGTAACCGCCTGAAATCCGCCGATGCGGTCTTCATGCCCTTCCGGTGTAAACAGAACCAACTGCGATTCGGCGCCGGGGATGCCCAGTTCAATCCAACGCTGCGCTCCGAAGGGCTGGTCGGTCATTACGCGGAAGCCGAGTTTTTCGGTGTAGAACTTCAAGGCGCGGTCCTGATTGCGAGTCGGAACGCACGCGAACTTGATGCCACGAATCATTTTCAGTCTCCTTGGAAAGTAGTAAAGCCGCTCATAACAGGAAACGAGCATAGAGAAGCGCGCGTGAGGATGCAATCGCCTATTTAATGCTATATTTACAGTCGGTATAGCACGATTCCGCCCGATGATTACGATAGACGACTACGTGATCGACGTCCTGATGCGCGACCTCGTCGGTCACGACCGCCGTGTCGGGAGCTTTCTGATCTATCTGTGGTTTGCCGCGGAACAGAGAAAGGGAAATGTGGTCGAGGCCAGCTACCGCCAGATTGCCGAGTGCATTGGAGTATCAAAAAGTTCGGCGCAGGCTGCCGTCGCCTGGCTCGTCAAGAGAAAATTGCTGGCATCGACCAAAAAAACCGTCACTGCCACACCGCGCTACAAAGTGCTGACTCCCTGGCGGGACTATGAAAGCCGCACCCGAGGACGCACCTAGCAAAAGAAACAATTCAGGGGCCGAGTGTGGGACCGGCCCCTGTTCTCCGAGCTCGACTCGTCGTTACGGCGCTGTTAGCCTCGTATAGTCGCCCACGACTTTGGCGTCGTATGGCGCGTTAAGCTCGTTGAAGCCGGTTCGTCGCCAGCAATTTGTCCCTGGCTGAAAACGATGTTGCCGCTTGGGGTGATCCTAGAAGGCTGCTCCGGCCGAGTTGTCAACAAACTGTCACTTTCTTGTCAAATAATTGCGGGCTTTGCGGGGAGGAAACTTCCGACGTCCCTGGAACCAATGCCCTGATACAGACCGGAGTTCTTTATGCGATTAGGAACACGACATCCAAGACGACGCACGCAACGCCGGGCAGCGGTTCTTGTCCACAGCTGCGGTACATAGTTGCGCACCTTAGTGCCCTTGGCGGTCAGAGAGGTTACAGCTTATGCTGAAAGCAGTCTCGAAGGGCTCAGGTTCCGTTTGCCAATGATTTCGTTTCGTCTCTATATATTTGCGCTGAGCACGATCGGCTTGGCCCTCGCCGGCTATTCTCTGCTTCGCCGCAAACGCAAGAACGCGAACGAGATTGAGCACGAGCGCCGCACCTGGCTGAATACCGTCGGGCGCATCACCGATGGCACAGTGATCGATGTCCAGGAAATTGCGGTGGACACGCCCCGGCCCGCCACCATGTTGATTTACCAGTATGACGTGGCCGGCGTTTCCTATGAGGCCTCACAGGACGTCACCTATCTCCGGCAGTGGATCAATCTACATTCCTGCCGGCTCGGCCTGCCGACCTCGGTGAAGTACGACGCGCGCAACCCCGGAAACTCCATGGTGATTGCCGAGGGCTGGATGGGCTTGCGCCAGTAAGTTGCGCGCGTGGAGACCCGGGCGTCCCGCCCGGCTGGACCGCGAGACGAGCTAGGAATTTAACGGATATTCGTGAACTAACCTGATCAGAGTTTCCCTGCCGCGGCCAGAACCATGTAGAGAACTTGTGCAGTGGCCAGCCCGATCCAGATTCGCTGGCGAATGCGCGAGCGGCGTATGTCGCGCAGCAGATCGCCGGCCGTGGGTTCCCTGACCAGAGCTTCGACCAGAGCTTCCCGCTTGTCCGCCGGCAACCCCACCGGCTGCAGACTGAGTGGCCTCGCGGCATCGGTCGGCTTTGGCTTGTCGGGATAAAACACCTTAGGCGTGTCTACGACTTCCGACCACATCGGCAGCAGGATCCACGACTTTGGAATGATGTCCAGAATCGGCTTGGCCGTCAGGTTGAGAGCCGGCTGCGATTCCGGCGCGACCCGATCAGCTAAATTCCGCAGCAGCGAGCCCCACCAGAAGTGGCTGAGCTGATCGGTGAGGAGTTCACCGACATCCACAGGCCGCGATTCAAGTTCAAGCGCTGGCAGCGTTTCCGGCGAGAGCACGTCTCCGATGTTGGTGAACACGGTGCGAAACCAGGGCAGGCGCAGACGCTCCCCCAGCGCCAGGCCGACATCCACTGGCCGTGAAGTAAGTTGCAGCGGCGGCAACTTCTCCGGCGCGAAAGTATCGCGTAGATTGCCGACCAGCGACCTCCAGAGCGGTTGGGTCAAACTTTCCGGCGGAAGCAAATCCAGCAGAATCTCCTGTGCCGCCGACGGCGAGTCGGGATACCAGGCTTCGGCGGCATTAGAGCGGTAAGGCATAAGAATTCAGACGACCCCAGCGTCAATAACGATGTTAGATGCTACAGGTCGATCTGTCACGCGTCTTTACCCGGCATTATGAGCGATTGCACCGGCAGCAGGATTTTGAGTGCAAACGTGTTAGCAGCAACTATCGGTAAACAGCAAGCGACTCGCCTGGTTGTTGAAAGAGGTTGGGCTAGATGACGGTTGCAGACCAGAAGCCTAAGGCTGCGCTCGGGCGGGTCTCGAAGGCCCACTGGTGAGAAACGACTCCGCTGCTTTCTTCGCTTCCGCAAGATTTGGCGAGAAATGCGCCACGCTCTCGTAAACCGCGTTGGCCTCGTCCAAGCGTCCCGCCTGCTGCAAAGCCTGCGCCAGCAGTAAGTACCCAACACCGGTGGGCTCCGCCGCGATCGCGCGCGAGTATTGGCGAATGGCCTCGGGCAGGTCGCCATTTTCCTGGGCGATCAAGCCGAGTCCCGTCATTGCCCGGGCCCGGTCGGGCGCCAACTGCAGCGCCGTTTCGAAACACTGCTTCGCCTTCATCGACTCCCCCATTTGGCGATAGGCAAATCCCAAACGGTTGTAGCCTGTAGCGCGGGTGCCCGCGTCGACCGCGCGGCGAGCCACCATCTGATATCCCTCGATGGCCGCTGGCAGATTGCCGCGGCGGTCCTCATAGTCGGCAACAGACAGGGTGGCTTCCGGAGCGCCGGGATGCGTGGCGAGCGCGGCGCGGTAGTGCGCGCCGGCCTCTTCGACCCGGTCCTGACTGAGCAGAAAATCTCCAAAGTTCATTTGTGCGCGGTAGTTGTCCTCAGTGAACGCCAAGGTGTGCAGCCAGAGAGAGTCAGTATCGCGCCAATAGCCAACCTGACGGTAAGTGAGGGTCCCCAGCAGCAGCACATAACAAACCGCTGGCATGGCCACCCATTTGGCTGAGATCTTGCGACCTTCGGCCCAGTCGGCCACCAGCCAGGTCAACATCAGAAACAATCCAATGAAGGGAAGGTACGCAAAGCGATCTGCCATTGCATGATTGCCCACCTGCACCACCCCGATCATCGGCACCAAGCTTCCTAGGAACCACAACCATCCAACGGCAAAATACCGTTGGTCACGCGCCCGCAGGACCAACGTGGTGACGAGCAGCAATACAAGCACGGCCGCGCCCACCTGCCAGGCAGGATAGAGCCTGGTGGGGTGCGGATAGAGCGCCACCAGCTTCGATGGCCAGATCGCCTTCCCCAGATAGCGGACATACGAGATCACCGCTGTCTCCAACCGCAAGAGCACGCTGTACTGGGAATTGATACCGCCTCCAGCCTTCTCGGCCTTCACAGTAACCACGGCGCTAGCCGCGGAGAGCAAAAGGAGTGGCACCTTTTCCAGCACCAGCCATTCATTCGACACTCGAGCAGTCGATAATGGAGTCGAAGTTCCGCCGTGCATGTCCGAAGCCGCCGGGGGAAAAATCCGGCGCAGCGGCCAGTAATCCCACAACCAAAGCAGAAATGGAAACGTGATGATTTGAGACTTGCTCAAGAGTCCAAGCGCAAATAGAAAAAACAACACCGCGTAGCGGGAAAGCGCGGGTTTCCGGGTGTACCAGGTGTAGGCATGCAGAGCGAGCAAAAGGAACAGCATGCTCAACACGTTCTTTCGCTCGGCCGCCCAGGCCACGGACTCGACGTTAATCGGGTGAAGGGCAAACAGCGCGGCGATCATCAGGCTGCGCCAGCGGAATCCGGTGGCCCTCTGGAGCAGCAGAAAGAGCAGGACAACGTTGGCCGCGTGCAGCAAGACATTCACATAGTGGGGTCCGGCAGGGTTCAGGCCGAAAAGTTCACAGTCGAGTGCATGAGAAAGCCACGACAGGGGAGCCCAGTTCGCCTGATAAGAGGTAGTGAAGGCCCATTTCACGGTCGGCCAGGTCAGGCCCGCTCTTACATGAGGGTTGTCCGTGATGTAGTTATCGTCGTCCCAGCTGAGGAACCCATTGTGAGTCACGGGATTGTAGGACACAAGCACAACGACGGTCAGCAGCAGGCAAAACAGTAGCGTTCGTTGCTCAGGCGACTGAAACAACTTGGAAGAAGTCGAGACTCCAGGTCCCTCCAGACGTTTCGGCGCCGCGGCAGAGGAAGACGAACTCATGGATTCAACTATTCTGATCCGGACGCGAACGATCACCAGGAAAAACTGCGAAGCCTCAGTTACCTTGGTGACCGCTGGAAACGATGCTTCTGCGTCACGCCGCCGAGAAACTCCATAACGAGATTAGGAGCGGGCCGGAGCTTGAGCATCTTTGACGACGTCTTTGGTACATGGACTTTGATGCCGTTGAGGGCAGGCGTTGCACTGAGGCACAATCGCAAGGCGAGGTTTGAAAGGGAGATCTGAAATGGAGAAGCTGGATTGAGCAACCGTTCACAAACGACCGCCAAAGCTCGCCAGCGGCTGCGACGTTTCTCCCGTTATCGTTTTGACGCGCGTATTCAGGTGTCGGTGTTTCGGGAAGGCCAGACGACCACCTACTGGGGCCGAACCAGCGAACTCGGCCAGGATGGCCTCGGGGCGACCCTCATCGGCGAGTTGCAGTCTGGCGAGGTCGTTTCCCTGGAATTTCCTATCCCGCTCCCGCCGCGTCTCATGAAGCTGCGAGCCGTGGTGCGTTATAGCGAAGGGCTGCGCTGCGGATTCGAGTTCCTGGTTATGACCGATGAGCAGAGGCTGGTGGTGCACCAGGTCTGCGTAGTGTTGGCCAACGCCTCCGAGAGGCTCCCGGATTCGATATTCCCAATTTGAAATCCTCCATTACCGCCGTAACTAACGGCGGATAACCCAGCCCGCTTACCATCTCACTATCGTCAGTGGGCACTGGGGAAGGACTGTATGGGGGAGAAAATCGCCCCGGCAGCAGCTTCGAGCGAACTGCCGCGGGTGAAGGCGCTGCAGGATGTTCTTGAGCACGGCGCGCCGCCGACCCTTACCCGCACGTCCGCTCACATCTCCGACCCGGCCACCGCACTCCCGAACGGCAATGCCGCCCAAGCCCCCCTCACCTTGGAGAAAGCCTACTTCGAACAGCTCATCGAGAACGCGCCGGAAGCGATCAGTATTGTCGACCGGGACGTGAACATTTCGCGCATCAACGGGGAGTTCACCCGCCTGTTCGGCTTTACCGCGGCTGAGGCTGCGGGAAAACGGCTCGACCTGCTCATCGTGCCGCCCGATCGCTATGCCGAAACCGCATGGATCACAGAGACCATCAAGACTGGAAGCAAAATTTCCCTGGAGACCCGGCGGCAGCGAAAAGACGGCTCACTGGTCGAGGTGCTGCTCTCCACCTCACCCGTCATGCTGAACGGCGAAAGAGTGGGAGCGTACGCCTCCTATCGCGACATCACCGACCAGAAACGCGCCGAGGAGTTGAATGCCGCCTTGTACGCCATCGCAGCGCGCAGCCAGTCGGCCGAGGATCTGCAGCAGTTTTTTGCCGCCATTCACAATATCGTGGGCCAGTTGATGAATGCGCGCAACTTCTACATCGCCCTCTACGATACGCCGTCTCAGTTGTTGAGCTTTCCCTACTTCGTCGATGAAGAGGATCCGACGCCCGTCCCCAAGCCCCTGGGCCGCGGTCTGACGGAATATGTCCTGCGCTCGGGCGAGCCCCTGCTGGCGACACCGGCTGTCTTTGAGGAACTGGTGCGGCGCGGCGAAGTGGAATTGATCGGCGCTCCGTCCGTGGACTGGCTGGGTGTTCCGCTGAAGAGCGGCATGACCTGCATTGGCGTCCTGGTCGTCCAGAGCTACAACGAGAATGCCCGCTTTGGAGAGCGCGACCGCGAGATTCTGAAATTTGTTTCGCAGCATTTGGCCGCGGCCATCGAGCACAAGCGCTATGAAGAGGCGCTTCGCCGCTCCGAAGCCCGCTCCCGCTCGCTGATCCTGAGCGCCGCCTTCGGTATTTGCCGCTGCACGCTCGGTGGAAGATTCCTGGACGTGAATCCGGCGCTCATCACCATGCTGGGGCATGGATCGGTCGAAGAGCTTCTCAAGCTGAACGCGCGCCGCGAAGTCTTCGCCAATCCCGAGGAACTGGACCGGCTGCCCGAGGATTATCGCCGCACCGGAAGTCTGCAGGGCGTGGAAGTGCAGTGGAGACGCAAGGACGGCCGCGTCATCATCGTGCGACTCAGTGGATGCGCCGCCATCAGCAGCGATGAACCCGAAGAAGTATTGGAGCTGATCGCCGAAGATATCACCGACCGGCGTCAGCTGGAAGAGCAGCTTCGCCAGGCGCAAAAAATGGATGCCGTCGGCCGCCTCGCCGGCGGCGTCGCCCACGACTTCAACAACCTGCTCATGGTGATTAACGGATACACCGAGGTGTTGCTGGAACAATTGGAAGAAGGCGGCGCCATGCACCATAAAGTCCAGTCCATCCAGCAGGCAGCCGACCGCGCCGCTACTCTCACCCGCCAGTTGCTGGCGTTCAGCCGAAAGCAGCTCCTCGAACTCAAGGTGATCGACGTCAACAGCGTGATCGGCGACATGGAGCGCCTGTTGCGGCCCCTGATCGGCGAAAACATCGAATTGGTCACGCGCCTCTCACCCGACGCCGGTCACACCCGCGCCGACGCCGGCCAGCTCGAGCAGGTCATCATGAACCTGGTCGTCAACGCTAAAGACGCCATGCCCGAAGGCGGTAAGCTCACCGTGCAGAGCTCCGACGTTACCGTGCGCCAAAATTTGAGCGAACAGCGTTTTATCCAGCCCGGACGCTATGCCGTGATCTCGGTTGCCGATACCGGCCACGGCATGGACAAGGAAACCCAGTCCCGCATCTTCGAGCCCTTCTTTACCACTAAGGAAAAAGGGAAGGGCACCGGCCTCGGCCTCTCGACCGTATACGGCATCGTCAAGCAGAGCAATGGATACGTGTTCGCGCAAAGCGAACTCGGAGCAGGCACAACCTTCTACGTTTACTTGCCGCGTGTGGAGGAGTCCGCCGAAGAGCAGAGCCCGGTCAAGTCGCAGCAGAACGAAGCGGGCGGCTGCGAAACCGTCTTGCTGGTCGAGGACGAGGAATCGGTGAGGGAACTGGTGCGTGTAACCCTCGCCTCCCGCGGCTACAAGGTTCTCGAAGCCGAAAATGGCGAGTGCGGTCTGCAAACCGCCGAGGACTTCAAAGATCACATCGATATCCTGATCACCGACGTGGTCATGCCCGGCATCGGGGGCCGCGAACTCGCCAAAAAGCTGCTGGCGCTGCGGCCCGGCATCAGCGTGCTCTATCTCTCGGGCTACACGGAAGATGCCGTCGTCACCCAAGGCGCGCTCGGCCCCGCGACCGCGTTCCTGCAGAAGCCCTTCACGCTTCAGAATCTGGCCAAGAAAGTCCGCGAAGTCCTGCGCTCCCGAGGCGCCTCCACGCCCGCCCCAAACTCTATCCCCAAGTCAATCGCAAAATCCACCTCGAACTGACTCCGCCTGCCGCTTGGAGGGACGGCCGTCGTGCCCGATGGAGCGACGGGGCGTCTCGCCCGTCCTGAGGAATGCCCGCAGCGGCCGGGCGGGGGACGCCGGCCCACTGCAACTTTTTCTCCATCCCCGCGTCCTATACTCAAGCTAAATATTGAAGTGTGGTCTTTCGCCATCGGGCACATCCAAAGTCTGCTTGCCGAGCGTACTTCAATAGGGATGAGCATCATCGGGGTGAGCAATGCTGATCGGGAAATCGCCGGCGATTCCGTCTTCTGAAATTACTCCCAAGGCAACTTATCTAAACCGCCGCAATTTCCTCGCCGGCGCAGCGATCGCCAGCGCGACCGCCGTCACCGGTATCGCCTTCCGCGACCTCGCCACGCCCGAACTCACCGCCCAGGCCAACGCCAAAATTGACGGTCTCCAGAAAAGTGCCTTCAGCACGACGGAAAAAGAAACGCCCTACAAGGACGTAACCAACTACAACAATTTCTACGAATTCTCCACCGACAAATATGAGCCTGCCGACGCAGCCAGGAATTTCAGGACCCGTCCCTGGACCGTGACCATCGACGGCCACGTCAAGAAAAAGCAGGTGCTCGACGTCGAGGCGATCATGAAAATGGCTGCCCCCGAAGAGCGCATCTACCGCCATCGCTGCGTCGAGGGCTGGTCGATCGTCGTGCCCTGGGTCGGATTTTCCCTGAGCGAACTGATCCAGCGCGCCGACCCCCTGCCCAAAGCAAGGTTTGTCGAGTTCACGACCCTGTACGATCCCAAACAAATGCCGGGCCAGCGCACCAGCGTATTGCGGTGGCCATACGTCGAGGGTCTGCGCATGGACGAGGCCATGCACCCGCTCGCCCTGCTCTGTTTCGGTATGTACGGCGAGGTGCTCCCGAATCAAGACGGCGCCCCACTTCGCATCGTGATTCCATGGAAGTACGGATTCAAAAGCGCCAAGTCGATTGTCCGCATCCGCTTCACCGACGACCAGCCTCTGAACACCTGGCAGGAGGCCAATTCCCACGAATACGGCTTCTATTCGAACGTGAATCCCAATGTCGACCATCCGCGCTGGAGCCAGGCCAAGGAACGCCGTCTCGGTGAATTCCTCAAGCGGCCAACTCTGATGTTCAATGGCTATGATCAGGTGGCTAGCCTCTATTCCGGCATGGACCTGAAAAAGAACTTCTAGAAATTTCTCGTGTAGGGACGGACGCATTCGTCCGTCCCAGCCGAGCGCAGCTCGGCCGTTGCCGGTGAGCACAACACCTCTAGATATGCGATAGATCACAAAAAAATGAAACTCCGTGTCACAAAGATCGCAATCTTCCCAGCCGCGCTGATTCCGCTAGGCCGCCTGGTCTGGAAAGCCTTCCATGGCGGCCTGGGAGCCAATCCCATCGAGGTCATCACGCACGCGACCGGCGACTGGACGCTGATCCTCGTTCTCACCACCCTCTCGATCGCGCCTCTACGCCGGATCACCCATCAATACTGGCTGATCGGTGTCCGCCGCATGGTCGGGCTGTTCGCCTTCTTTTACGGGACTTTGCACTTCCTGACCTACATCTGGCTCGATAAGTTCTTCGCCACCCACGAAATGTTGAAAGACATCGCCAAGCGCCCGTTCATCACCGTAGGCTTCTCCGCCTTCGTCCTCATGATTCCTCTGGCCCTGACTTCGACAGCATGGTCAATTCGCCGCCTGGGCGGAAGAAACTGGCAGCGCTTGCATCGCCTGATCTACCTAACCGGGATCTTGGGAGTAGTCCACTACACCTGGCTGGTGAAGGCCGATCTCCGTAAGCCCATCGAGTACGGAGTCGTGCTCGGCATCCTGTTGCTCTACCGCGTAGGAGTTTGGCTGTCCGAAAAGCGCAAGCCACCCGCCCTTTCAGTCCCGGCCCGGAGCCGGGCTGAGGTCACCAAAGCTTGAAGCGGCCTAAGGAAGCGCCCGTGACAATTTTTTACAACGAAACCTTCTTTAACACCCCGGGTTATGGCATCTTAAGAGAAAAGACAGGAGTGTCTTATGAATCCCCTTGCTTCCTACAAGTGTGCCGGACGCCTGCTCATGGCTCTGGCGGCGATGACCAGCATCCTTTTGATAGCCGGATGCAGCAGCAGCAGTATTGTGCCCCCGACCAACAGCAATGGCTTCAGTAACAGCAGCCTGAGTGGCACCTACGTTCTCTCCATATCAGGCACCGACGTCAACACCAAGGCGGGCACTGAGTCCTTTTTTGCAATCGTGGGGACCATAACGGCCGATGGCAAGAGCAAGATCACGGGCACGGTCGACATCAACGACCCAAACCTCGGTAGCCCTGGCGTGTTTCCCGGCCAAACCCTCACCGCGACCACATACAACATCAGCCAGGATGGTCGTGGCACCGCTTCGCTGTCGACTCCAGAAGGAACCTTTGGCCTTGATTTCGTCCTAACCTCGACCGGTCACGGATTGGTCACCCGGTTCGACGGCAACGGGAGCGGCAGTGGCACCCTTGACCTGCAGGGTAGCACCTCCCAAAGCTCGCTCACGTCCCTCGCCTTCTCTCTTTCCGGCTCTGACTTGGTCGGAAACCCACTTGGCACGGTAGGGGCGTTCACCCTCAATTCTTCCGGGACGATCACCCCCGCCGGCATTCAGGATTTCAACGACGGCGGCGATTCTGCCGGATTCACGAGTCTTCCCCTCACCGGCTCACTGGTTCTGACCGCAGGCGGGACGTCAGGGACGGCAGCGCTCACTACGTCCAGCAGCTTTGGCTCGCTTGGATTTGATGTCTGGGTAATCGACTCAACCCACCTGAAGCTCATTGAGACCGACACGTCGGGACTAACCCTCTCCGGCGACGCTTTCACGCAACAGACTTCCTTTACTCCCGGCCAGTTGGTGTTCACGGTTGCCGGTCTAGACCTTAGCGAGGATCCCGTCGCTGCCGGCGGCTTCGTAACCACGGACGCGAAGGGCGACCTCTCCGTGGGCGTCGAAGATTACAACAACGCTGGCACTGCCAACACCGTGCCCAGCTTTACCGGGAGCTGCGCTACGTTTGCAGCGGGACGGTGCCAACTGAATTCATTAGGCTTCACAAACGGAGCCGCGAGCAATCTCGCATTTGCCGCTTATCCCTCCAGCGCAGGTGTCCTGTTGCTGGAAGACGACAATAGCGGGATACTCGAAGGTACCGCTTACTCCCAAACCGCGACGGCGTTCACTGCCCCGGCTGGCTATGGACTCAACCTTTCTGGCGCAAATTCCGACGGCGTGAATCTCGGCGAGGTCGACGACATTGCCCAATTCAATGCCACCGCTACGGCGGCACCTGCAACAAATATGACCGGCGTATTGGACGAAAACACGATCCTTAGCGGTCCGCTTTCGCCTGCCTCCTTGTCCGCCACCTACGCTCCCGATTCTCCTGCGACTGGCCGCGGCTCGATTATTGTCCCCAATATCGCAACGTTCATCGGCACGCTGGACCTGGAGTACTATGTGGTTAACTCCTCAACCGCCGTCTTCATCGATGGCGACCAAGAACAGGTCGCGGTGGGGACATTCGAGGCGCAGAGTACATCCGGGGCCGCAGCAGCGGCACAGTCGCGCATCTCGATGGTGCGCCTGGCAGTCCGGCCACACGCAACCGCAGCCTTCCCGCGCAAGTAGACTTCGGCGGATCTAGTAAATGAGAAGGGCGCGGCTCCCAAGCCGCGCCCTTTCTTCTCGCAAACGTCTTCGACACTCCACAGACTAACCTACTTAATCGCTTCCGCCGCGATCCGCTCCGTCACAAACGCCTCAATCACGTCCCCAGCCTTGATGTCGCCGTAATTCGAGATGGAGATGCCACACTCCATCCCGCTGGTCACCTGGGAAGCATCATCCTTGAAGCGTCGCAGCGATCCGACCTTCCCTTTGAACACCACCACGTTATCGCGCAGCAGCCGCACTTCGGAATCGCGCTTGATCAGGCCATCGGTCACGCGGCAACCGGCAATCGTCCCCACCTTCGGAATGCGGAAGGTCTCCAGCACATCGGCGCGTCCCTGGTAAGTTTCTTTGATCGTCGGTTCGAGCAAGCCGGTCATGGCGCGCTTGATTTCATCCTGCAGTTCGTAAATGATCGAGTGCAGCCGGATGTCGACTTTTTCCTGATCGGCCAGTTCCTGCGCCTTGCGCTCCGGACGCACGTTGAATCCAATGATGATGGCATTCGACGCCGACGCCAGCAGCACATCCGTCTCGGTGATTGCGCCAATGCCCGAGCGCAGCAATTTCAATCGCACTCTGTCGTTCGACAGCCGGCCCAGCAAATCGCCCAGCACTTCGACCGACCCCTGCACGTCGGCCTTGAGAATGACGTTCAGTTCCTTCATGCCGGCAGTCTTCAACTGCTCCGCGAGGCCTTCGAGCGATACGCGTGAGCTCTTGGCAAGCGTGGCTTCGCGCGCTTTTTGCTCGCGGTATTCAGAAATGTCGCGCGCCTTCTCGCGGTCGGTCACCACCACGAACTGATCGCCCGCCTGCGGCAGCCCTTCCAGGCCGATGATTTCCACCGGCGTCGAGGGCGGAGCTTCCTTCAGCGGCTTGCCCCGATCGTCGAACATCGCTCTGACTTTCCCGTAGACGTTGCCCACCACGAAGTTGTCGCCGGCGTGGAGCGTGCCGTTCTGCACCAGGATCGTCCCCACCGGACCGCGGCCCCGATCCAGTTTCGCTTCCAGCACCAACCCGCTCGCTGCGCGCCCCGGAGTCGCTTTCAATTCCTGCAAATCCGCCGTCAGCAATATCATTTCCATCAGCAGGTTGAGATTCGTTTTCTGCTTGGCGGAAACATCGACAAACACCGTCTTGCCGCCCCACTCTTCCGGCACCAGCCCGCGATCCGCCAGTTGTTTCTTGACCCGCTCAGGCAGCGCGCCCGGCTTGTCGATTTTGTTGACCGCCACAATAATGGGAACCTCAGCAGCGTGCGCGTGGTCGATCGCTTCTACCGTCTGCGGCATAACCCCGTCATCCGCCGCCGTCACCAGCACCACAATGTCGGTCGCTTTCGCTCCGCGCGAACGCATGCGCGTGAACGCTTCGTGACCCGGCGTATCCAGGAATACGATCTCCCGCCCGTAAGCCGGAGACGCTTGGTCCGTGATCGCAACCTTGTAGGCGCCGATATGCTGCGTAATGCCACCCGCCTCGCCGCCGGCTACATTGGTCGAGCGGATCGAATCGAGCAGCGTCGTCTTGCCGTGATCCACGTGGCCCATGATCGTCACCACCGGCGGACGCGGCACGGCTTCCGCGCCTTCCTCGCTACTCTCGGTGGCTTCGGTTGTATCCTTCGCCGCCTGTTCTTCGAAGGTGATCACTTCCGTGTCCGCCCCGAAGAAGCGCGCCATTTCACTCGCCAGTTCCGCATCGAGCGTTTGATTGATGGTGGCGAACACGCCCCGAACCACCAGCCGCGCAATCAAGTCCTTGGCGCGAATGCCCAGCTTCTCGGCCAGATCTTTCACCGAGATTCCTTCGGTAATCGTGATGTTCCGCGTGATCGGCGCGGGCTCGTTGCTGATGGTCATGCGCGGCGGCGGAGTGTAGCCCTTCATCGGGCCTTCCTTCACGCCTCTCGGCACATATCTCTGTCCCGGTCGGCGAGACGGAGCTCCCGGACGGCTTCCTGGACGCGTTGGCCCCGGTGGCGGCAGTCCCGCTCCCGGACCTACACCCAGCGGACGCGATCCCGCAGGCGCCACACGCGTCGGATGCATCGGACGCCGTTCCCCCGGACGAAGCGGCGGACGCGGTGATCCCGGCGCTTGCGGCCGTGCCGTGCGCTGAAAAATTGGTTGTCCCGGCACCGGACGTCCTGGCGCCGACCGCGGAGGCGCTCCCGCCGCAGGTTCACCAGGCGCAGGCAGAGGCGCTTTATATACCGGGCGCGGGCCGGTCTGCGGCATGATCATTCGCGGCGGCGGCGCAATCGGAGCGGCTGGCTTTGCCGGCGCCGCGCTTTGCATCTGCGTGACACTGTGTGCCGGAGGCTGTACCGCTGGTGGGGCGATTCCGGCGTGGACTGCGGGAGTCGTAATCGGAGGTCGAGGCGGAACGGCGATAGCAGGCGGTGCCGTACTCGCGGAACTTGCCGACGTAGTTGCCGCGGGTGGCGCCACGGGAACTTTCGGCGGAATCACGACCACCGAGGGCGGGCGGTAAGTGGCCGCTACCGAAGCAGGTGTCACCATTCTCGGCGCCGGCGGCTCAGGCGCTTCGCTCGCGGGCTTCGCCGGCTTTGGCTTCGCCGGCGCCACGGGCGCTGGAGCTTCTGTTCTGGCTTCCACCGCTGGCGTCGCAGCCGGCGGCTTGAGCGCCGGACGCCCCGCCGGATGCTCAACCGCTCCCTTTTGCTGGGTGATGGCGCGCAGCACGTCTCCGGGTCGCGAAATATGAGAGAGGTCGATCTTGGTCTTGATCTCTTCTTCGCCGTGAGCGGCGCGCGAAGAAGGCCTCGCCGAACCGGGCGATGCGTCAGAGCGGCCGCGGAGATGCTTCCGCACCAGTTCCGCTTCGAAGTCCTCAAGAGAACTGGAGTGCGTTTTTTTCTCCGTGACGCCCACCGTGGTCAGCACGTCAAGAATTTCCTTGCTCTTGACTTCCAACTCACGGGCCAGATCGTTGATTCGAATCTTACTCATCCGCTCTCGTTTCCTCTTCTGTCCCACTAATCTCGATTATCTAAGCTCGCATATCCAACCTCATAAAGTCTCTGTGCCATCTCACCACCGGCTGACGAACTCCGCGCATTCGGTTCGGATGCAAGTCCGAACTCGCCACGTTTCCAGTTCAGCTCTGCTTGTCTTCCGGGGCTTCTTCAGTCGCGGCTTCTTCGGTCGCGGTTCCTTCAGTTGCAGGTCCGGCGCTTTCTTCTGCTGGCGCCGTCTGGGCAGACTCCGCTTCAGCGGCCAACCTCTCTGCCTCTAGCTCGCCGTCTGCCGGCGATTCCGCTTCTCCGGTGCTCTCCGGTTCCGCGGCCAGCGCATCCGCTTCGACCGAACCCTCTGCCAGCGATTCTTCGGTGATTCCCGCTTCGGAGATTGCCGCTTCGGCGGCGGCTTCTCCAGTGCTCTCCGGTTCCGCGGTCACTGCCTCGCCGCCATCCAGACTGGCAAAGTAATTATTGACCGCTATACTGATTTTTTCCACCGTTTTCGGGCCAATGCCTTCAATCGCTTCCAGTTGCTCCGGCGTCATATCGGCCAGCGATTCCACCGTGTTCACGCCCGCCGCCTTCAGTTTCTCGACCAACCCCTCGCCCAGTCCCGTCACGTTCTCCAGCGGAGTTACGGTCTGCGTGACCAGCGCCGACATCTGCTGTTCCACTTCCTGACGCTTTTCTTCCTCGCTCTTGATGTCGATCTTCCAGCCCAGCAGCTTCGCCGCCAGCCGCACGTTCTGCCCTTTTTTCCCGATCGCCAGCGAGAGCTGCGTATCGTCCACCACCACTTCCAAATGCTTGTCCGCTGCATCGACAATCGTCACCCGGCTAACCTTAGCCGGTTGCAGCGCTTTCTCCGCGAACGTAACTGGATCCTCGTGATACTCGATGATGTCGATCTTTTCTCCGCGCAGCTCGCGAATGATCGACTGCACCCGCATCCCCTTCATGCCCACGCATGCGCCGACCGCGTCTACGTCCTTGTCTTTCGACATGACCGCGATTTTCGTGCGCTCGCCTGCTTCCCGAGCAATCGCGCGGATCACCACAGTGCCATCGTAAATTTCCGGCACTTCCGTCTGGAACAGATGCTGGACTAATTCCGGAGCGGAGCGTGAAGCGATCACGCCCGGACCCTTCGTTGCTTTTTCCACTCGTACAATCACAACCCGAATCCGCTCGCCCACCGCAAACGATTCCAGCCGCGACTGCTCCTTGCGTCCCATGCGCGCTTCGGCCTTGCCGATATCGAGAATCACATCCGGACCCTCAAGCCGCTTCACCGTCGCATTCACGATTTCGTTTACATGCCCGATGTATTCGTTGTAAACCGTGTCGCGTTCCGCCTCGCGCACTTTCTGAAATATGACTTGCTTCGCCAGTTGCGCCGCGATCCGCCCCAGAATCCCTTCCGTCACTTTCGGGATCAGCAGCTCTCCGCCCGTTTCCGCGCTCGGATCCAGCTTCCGCGCCTGCTCCACCGTGACCTGCAGATTCGGATCTTCCACCTGCTCCGGCGTCTCGACGATCGACTTCACCGCATACGCATTGATCTTGCCGCTGTCCTTATCGAGTACCGCGCGCAAGTTTTCCTGCGTCTTGTAGTACTTGCGCGTCGCCACCACAATAGCGTCCTCAACCGCGCTTACCACAATCTGCGGATCAATCCCTTTTTCCCGGCTGACCCCTTCGATGATGTTGTAAAGCTCACTAGCCATAAAAATTCAGGTCTCAGGTCTTAGGTGTCAGGTCTCAGAACTTGCTTTTCCTGAGACCCGACACCTAACACCTGACACCTTGCTCCTAGATTTCCGGCACCAAGTTGGCCTTCTCCACGTTGGCCAGTTCAACCTCAACCTTTGTCGCTGCGCCCTCTTTCGGACGCATCTTTTTCTTCCGCGTCGCGCTCAGATCCAGCAGCAGCTTTCCATCCTCGAAGCTTTCCAGCTTCCCTTCAAAATGCCGGTTGTTTTTTACCGGCTCTCGTGTCGTCAACTTCAAGCGATGTCCGCGGAAGCGCTCAAAATCCGCCGCCTTAGTCAGCTTGCGATCTAGTCCCGGAGAAGAAACCTCCAGCACATACGATCCGCCCGGCACCGCATCTTCCACGTCCACAATCGTCCCGAACTCGCGGCTGAACTTCGAGCAGTCCTCATGCGTCACGCCGTCCGGACGATCTGGCGCCGGCACCGCTCCGGGTCTGTCGATAAAAACGCGCAGCATGCGGTGCTTACCCGCCCCGCACACCTCCACGTCGACTACTTCCAGCCCGCTCGAGCCTGCCACCCGCTCGGCAATTTGCCGGACCCTGTCCAGATCAAGAGCCATGTTTTCAGCAATTTGCGCCCAAGTCGCCGCGCCAGTTCCAGCACAAACTAAAAAGTGGGCTTTCGCCCACTGGTGTGCTTCGACAATCCTGACACTACGACACAACAGTATTCATCCCTAACTATACGCCGCCGATATGGAAAACACAAACCATCGCGCGGCTCACTGCCAGGCATAAGATTCGCCGCAAACAAGCCCGCGTAGGGACAACCGCCCTCGGCTGTCCAGGCCGAGCAAAGCTCGGCAGCCAACCGGCGCGTCAGCGATTTTGGGACAGTCCAGACTTCCAATTCCCAGTTACGGGAGTATCGGAAGTAACCTTGCTGTCACCGCGCCCATCCCCCAAACTTCTCCTGATGCAGTTTTCACGCGCCCATCTCGCCATCGCCATGGGCTCCGCCGGCCTGCTGGTGCTCGTGTTCCTCGGCTATCTCTACTGGCTCACCAACCAGCCGCCGGTTCTGTCGCGCTCCGAGGAACGCGACCCGCTCACGCAGATGCCGGTCAGCATCACTATGAATCCGTTTCGCGATCGCACCGTCGAACACACCGCCAACAGCTTCATCTCCGCGATGCGCGACGGCAATTGCCGCACCCTGCTCGCGCAGTGGGAAAGGGACTACCGCAAGAAGCGCGCCGACTTCCTCTGCAACTCCGAAGCCCAGCACCCGCTGATTTCCTGGAACCTGGTGCAATGGGAAGACGCGCCGCCGCTCGTGATTCTGCACTACAAAGGACAGCGCTACAGCAGCCCCAGCCAGGACGCCACCTACAAAGATCTTCTCTCAGTGACCGAAGAGAAGAAGGATTCCGGCTGGGTAGTTACTAAGTACGACTCCTTCTACTGACAGCGTCCGGCAATCCTCAGCGCACTCCGTGTCTCGGCGCTGTAGCGCCGTTCCTGACGACGAGCGACTAACGACCAACAACTGCCTACCCCCCAATATGCACCATCGTCCGCGACGCCGGCACAAATCCCGGCTCTCCGATGTGGTGCCGCTCTTCTTTCTTCTCCACCACTTTCACGATGAACTCCGTGAGTTTCTCATCCGTCGCGCCGCGGCGCATCAACTCATGCAGGTCGTGATCCCACACGGAAAATAAACATGTGCGCAGCTTGCCGTCCGAGGTGATGCGAATCCGGCTGCAGTGTCCGCAGAACGGATGCGACACAGGCGCAATAATCCCAATCTCGCCCACGCCATCCGAGAAGCGATAGCGCCGCGCCGTCTCGCTGCGCTCGTGCGCAATTTCCTCCAGCGGCAGATACTCCGCCATGCGGGAGACGATCTCATCGAGCCTGACCACAATTTCCGGCGTCCAAACGCGATCCTCTTCGAGCGGCATGAATTCGATGAAGCGCACCACCACCCGCTCTTCGCGCGCGAACATCCCAAACGGAATGATCTGATCTTCATTGAAGCCGCGCAATAGCACGCAATTGATTTTCACCGGATCGAGCCCCGCCTGCCGCGATGCGCGCACTCCCGCCAGCACACTCTCGTATCCATTGGGCACGCGCGTGATGCGCGCAAAGCGCTCCGGATCGACCGCGTCCATGCTGACCGTCACCCGATCGAGCCCCGCGTCTTTCAGCGGCTTCGCGATCTCACCCAGCAGATGGCCGTTCGTGGTCAGGGCGATCTCAGGTTTCTCGCCATTGAAAGTGCGTAGCTTCGCGAGGTCCCGCACGAACTCCACAATGCCCTTGCGCAGCAGCGGTTCGCCGCCAGTCAGGCGAATCTTCGTGATTCCGAGCCCAACCAGTATCCGCGCCATCCGCAGATAATCGTCGAATGGAAGCTCCGCATACGCCGCGCCATTGGTCCCCGTGCGGCAATATACACACCGGTAGTTACAGCGGTCGGTGATCGAGATCCGCAGGTCGTGAATCGAACGCCCGAATTTGTCGGTAAGAAACATTCAGCGGTTGCTTCGTATCAGGGCATCGCTTTAGCGATGCCGTAAGTTCTTCGAAAGCAGACGCCCCTTTAGGGGCCGATCGGAATTCGAAAATGTGTTCGGGCGGAAAACACCGGCAGGAGCGGTCCCAGCGAGCGTTTCCTTTCCAACACGGGAGGCGCGGACGTTTCCATCCACACCCTCGAATCGCGCCGGTCAAGCCCCGCGCGACCCTCGTCCCCGCGGCCAGAGAGTCTCAGGCCACGAGGATCGGAAACTCGGTCATCATTATAGATGCCGAAGCCCGACTCAGCGAACTACCCCAACGTGCCGGCGGAGAGCCGGGCGTCCCCGCCCGGCCAGAGACTGCGACCCATCCCTCCACAGGACTGTTAGACTTTCCCCATGAAAGCCCTCGTCATCACACGCTTCGGCGGTCCCGAAGTCCTCGAACTGCAGCAGGTTCCCGACGCGCATCCCGCACCCGAGCAGGTTCTGGTAAAGGTCGAAGCGGGCGGCTTGAACTTCGCCGACCTGCTCACTGCGCGCGGCGGATACGCTGGCACGCCCAAGCCGCCCCTGACCGCCGGACGCGAATTCGCCGGACGCGAACTTACCAGTAACGGCGCCAGCGGACGCCGCGTGATGGGCTACACCCAGTGGGCCGCCTTCGCCGAGAAAACCGTGGCGCATCGCAACCTCGTCTGGCCCATCCCTGAAAATTGGACCGCCGAACAGGCCGCGGCCTTCCCCGTAAATTTCTTCACCGCCTACTTCGCCTACTGGAAGGCCGGTTTGCTAGTTCATAGCAACGACAAGCCCGGTGCTCGCGTCCTGGTTCACGCCGTGGCCGGCGGCGTCGGCACCGCCGCGGTGCAAATCGGAAAAATTCTCGGCATCGAAATGTACGGAACTTCCTCCTCCGAAGACAAGCTGGCGCGAGTGCGCGAACTCGGCCTGCAACACGGCATCAACTACAAGCAGCGAGACTACGTCGAAGCGATCAAGGATCTAACCCGCGGCGAAGGCGTCGACGCGGTCTTCGAAATGCTCGGTGGCGAGCACGTTGCAAAAAGCGTCAAATGCGTGCGTGACTTCGGACGCGTCATCGTCTACGGCGCCGCCACCGGCGAAACTCCGCAACTCGACACCCGCCTGCTCTACGCGAAAGGCGCCAGCGTCCACGGACTCTGGCTTTCGTATCTGAGTGCGAACCGCCCGCTCATGGAATCCGCCTGGAAGCAGCTTTCCGAATGGCTGGCAGCCGGCAAGCTCCATCCCGTGATCGGCAAAGTGTTTTCGCTGGAGCAGGCGCGAGAAGCCTACACGCTGATGCAGGAAGGCAAGAATTACGGAAAGATCGTGCTGAAGATTAGTTAGCACGGGCCGAAACTCTCAAAAGAGCTGTCATCCTGAAGAGTTGTCATCCTGACCCTGAGCGGAGCCGAAGGGGAAGGACCTGCTGTTCGTCGCCATATTCCGACCCCAGACAAAACATCTACACTCTGTTACTCCGCGAACCTGCACCAACTTCTGCTAACGCGGCACGCGCCCGCGCGTCCAACAGGCATGTTGGCCAAGAGCTTGACGAGAGAGTCTTTCGCGAGGATAGCGAGCAGCGGCCTGCGCGAAGTGCAATCCGCTCGCAAGCGCACACACAGCCCTTCTCCGTTCATTTTCGGACAGCGATGTACGAAAGAGAACAAATCACGGCGCTGGCTGAGCATGGATCACATTCTCAGTACATGATTTACGGTATCTCTGCTCTGGCACCAAAAGTGCCATTAGTAAGAAGCATGGTTCGCAAAGAAAAAAATCGGGAACTTACTCAAACCGAGATTCGTATCCTGTAGCGAACCAAGGTGGGGGGTGGACGAAACCGATCTCGGTCCACTTAAGAGACTTTGCAGGGTGACAGGACTGGCGCACGCATGGTTTGGCGGCCCTGGGTGCGCCGAGTCCGGCAAAAAGAACGGTAAAAGGAACGAGCGTGAGGCCCGCGTCTTTTTGCGTCACCCTGATGCGCGTATTGTAGGACTTCGCAGGAAAAAGGCAAGCCCTCAGTCGAACCACCACCAGCCGCCCCTAACGTCCCGGCCGCAAACCGGACAGAAAGCGAAGGAGCAAAATGAAACTGACGCATGTGGCAAAGACTGTGGTGCTCGGGCTGGCCGTGCTGCTCGCATCGAGTGCTTTCGCAAGTAACAAGGGAACGCTGCAGGTGCGGGAGCCGTTCGAAGTCAACGGCCAGCAACTCGCCCCCGGTGAGTATCAACTGCGCTGGGACGGCTCGGGATCGAACGTCGAAGTAAGCTTCATGCAAGGAAAGAAGGAAGTCGCGAAAGCTTCGGCAAAAGTGGTCGCCCTGGACAAAGCCTACGGCTACGACTCCGCAATCCTCGACCACGCCAGCGGTAAGGCAACGGTTTCCGAAGTACGCTTCGCCGGCAAGAAGTACGCCTTAGCCATCGGCGCGACCGAGAAAGCCGAAATGAGCGGAACCTCAAGCAAGTAACTTACTAACTCCTGGAACACCGAGACAAACAGGGGAGCACTCCGGTGCTCCCTTTTGTTTGTCGGTTCTTTGTCAGTTCTTCACCGTCATCGCGTCGGAGTCAACAGCTTTCTTGCCGGTTATGCCTTCCAAACCCGCCAGAACACCGCGATAGTCGCTCTTGTCGCATTGCATGGCAAATCCGCCCTTCTTGTCACCCTCAGCCCAGGTCAACCCGACATAGTGCTTTTTTGACTTCGTAAGCGCCATAAGAGCGCCAATCCCAAGGGACACTACAGCCAAACCGATGGCCGCTCCAATGCGCCGATGCACATCTTGCCCGTAGCTAATCTCGGTTATGGATGACGCCGGGATCGTCGTTATATCCGTTTTGTCTTTCACCAGACGAATGTCGTTAGCCTCGATGTATAGTTTCACTCCGGTGCCCGACTTAATGTCGGGCAAGGATCCCCCGTCGTAGGTCACCTTGTAGCTGTTGTCTCCAGCGTAGGCCATCATTGGGATCGCGATACAAAGAAGGACTGCCACTAGATTTTTCATCCCATCTCCTTCAATTGGTTGGCAGGTTATCACATCCAAGGAAATCCGGCTGTGACGAATATCATCCGTGATACACGTGAGCTAAAGTTGAGGGTCTTTCTGCGCCGCCCGCGGCCAGAAAGAGTACCCGTTTTCCTAATTTGGGAGCATAATAGGCAGCCGGGAGGGCATCATGGATACTGGAAAACTGCTAACGTCTCCGGCCCTGGCCGCGCTCATTCTATCTCTTGCGATATTTCCGCTGACTGCGCGGGCATCGACCTCTCAGGCAAACAATTCGACCGAGGATCAGGTTAAAGATGATCAGAACAAAGCCGCTGACTCGGGACAATCGGCATCCGCCGACCGGGCGAAAGAACCTGCTTCCGATATCAGGTCGGCTCCGACGGACGAGGGACAACTCGCTACCGTAAACAACGCGAAGATTCCTTCGTATTCCAAAGTCTATGTCGCCCCGATTGCGGGCGGCTTCGAGAATTACATCATTGCCGGGTTGCGAAATAAGAAGGTGCCGCTGACCGTGGTGATTGACCGCAGCAAGGCGGACTACGAGATCAGCGGTGTCTCGGATAGCGAGAAGGCTGGGTGGGCGAAGATGCTGTTTATCGGATCGCAGAATTCCAATGAACAGGCCAGCATCAAGATTTCCGACCTGAAGACCGGAGCGGTCATTTTCGGCTACTCCGTCCATAAGACCAACTCTGTGCGCGGCAAGCAAAGCGCCGGAGAGGCCTGCGCCAAGCATATCAGGAAAATTGTGCTTGATTAGTGGAGTCGGTTACGGGCTCCGGAAGGAGTGACCCATGTCGAACAAGAGAAACGTCGCGAGCATTCTCGCGCTGCTGGTTGTTGTGGTTGTGTCTACTGCGCTTGCAGGCGATAAGAACGCACCCCCTTCGCAGAAAATCCCGAAGGGATCCAAAGTTTTTGTGGCGCCCATGGAGGGCGGCTACGACACTTACTTGAAGGACGCCATCGCGAAGAAAAAGGTTCCGGTGGAGATCGTTGCCAGTCGCGATCAGGCGGATTACGAGATTACGGGCACGTCTGAAAGCCAAAAGGCAAGCACTGCGAAGAAGATCATCCTGGGAAATTGGCACTCGCGCGAGGAGGCCAGCATTACAGTGAGTAACATCAAGAGCTCCGAAGTGGTTTGGGCATATTCCGTCCACGAGGAGGCCTCCACTCACGGGAAGAAAAGTTCGGCAGAGGCCTGCGCTAAACACCTGAAGGATGCAATCGAGAATCAATAAACGAACGCGCCCATCACTGCAGCGTCTCTGCAACACTAACCAGAGGTGACGCTTTCGCGCTTCCCCCACTGACAACCGAGAACCGGGAGCTGCCCTCAGTACTTAGGCATCTTAGGGTCAATCCGTTCCGCCCATGCCGTAATCCCACCAGTCAAGTTATGCACTTTGGCGAAGCCGGCCTGCTTCAGAAATGCCACCGCTTTCGCGCTGCGTCCGCCCATCTTACAATGAACCACGATCTCGCGGCTGCTGTCGAGTTCGCTCACGCGCTTCGGCAGATCACCAAGCGGAATGAGATATCCCTTGAGGTTGCAGATCTGGTATTCGTGCGGCTCGCGCACGTCGAGAATAAAAATGTCGGCCTTGGCGTCAAGCTTCTTTTTTAATTCTTCCACCGAAATCACCGGTAAGTCGCCACCATATACGGGCGCCTCCTCACCGCGGATGCCGCAGAACTGATCGTAGTCAATCAGCTGGGTGATCGTCCGGTGCGTGCCGCAGGCCGGGCAATCGGGATTCTTGCGCAGCTTCAGTTCGCGGAACTTCATGCCGAGCGCATCGACCAGCAGCAATCGTCCGGCGAGCGAATCGCCTTGCCCCAGAATCAGCTTGATGGTTTCGGTTGCCTGGATCACGCCGATCAGCCCGGGCAAAATGCCGAGCACTCCACCTTCGGCGCACGAAGGCACCAGGCCTGGCGGTGGAGGCTCGGGATAGAGACAGCGATAGCATGGCCCTTCTTCGGTCGCGAATACGCTCGCCTGCCCTTCAAAGCGAAAGATCGAGCCGTAAACATTGGGCTTGCCCGTAAGCACGCAGGCGTCGTTGACCAGGTAGCGCGTGGGAAAATTGTCAGTGCCGTCGGCCACGATGTCGAACTCGCGAAACAACTCCAGCGCGTTGGCGCTGGTCAGTTTCGTGTCGAACGTCCGCAGGTTCAGGTAGGGATTGATCGCCTTCAGCTTGTCGGCGGCGGAGTCGAGTTTCTTGCGGCCGACGTCAGCGGTCGTGTGGATGATCTGACGTTGCAGGTTCGTATAATCCACCACGTCGAAGTCCACAATGCCGAGCGTGCCGACGCCCGCGGCCGTCAGGTAAAGCGCCAGCGGCGACCCGAGTCCGCCCGCTCCGATGCACAGAACCTTGGCGGCCTTCAACTTCTGTTGCCCTTCCATGCCCACCTCGGGCATGATCAGATGGCGCGAGTAGCGCAGGATTTCGTCGTTGCTTAAAACGGCTTCGCGTTGAGCATCGGCGGGTTTGATATCGGAAAGCGTAGCCATAGGTTCCTCTTCAAACTGTAATCAGGACGAGGGCGAACTAGATTGCGAAATAAAGACAGCGGCGACAGCACGCGGGGTATGACATTCGGCCATGTGTCGGTTCGCAGGTCATAACGCGGCAAATCATGCCAAAATCATAACGCAGCAGCCGCCCGCGATCGACGGCACAATCGAAATGGTATCACCGTCTTTAAGCGCGGTGGCTTCTTTCTGCAGGTAGCGCATGTCCTCGTCATTGACGTAAACGTTGACGAACGCGCGCAGCTTGCCGTCGTCTGTGTAGAGATGGCGCTTCAGCTCCGGATGCCGTAAGACCAGGCCAGCGAGGGCCTCGCCTACGGTTGTTGCCGGGACATCGACCGAGGCCTGTTTCCCCGAGTATTGGCGAAGTGGAGACGGAATCTGGATCTGGGGCATGTAGATAAAGATGCTATGGTACTGGCCAAAGATGCAAGAGGAAAGGGAGCGGCGGGCGTCCCCGCCCGTCCACCACTCATTGAGCAGCTAAGAAGTGGCCACTGACGAATATCAACGCCCGCAGGGCTTTACCGCGATTGGCGCATTTTTCCTGTTTGGCGCAACCATGGCCGCTTATGCTGCCGTGACTCTGCTCAAACCGGGGACCGTCCTCGACAAATTGTGGGTATTGAACAAAACCGGCCATGCTCAGCTCGCGACGCTGGGCAAGGGCACCGGACTCGGTTTCGTCGTGCTTTCGGCGTTGTCGTGTGCCGCGTCCGTCGGCTGGTTCCGGCGTCGCTGCTGGGGATGGGTTCTGGGAACGACGATCATTGCCATCAACGCGGCGGGCGATCTTGTGAATCTCCTGATCGGAGAGCATCTGAAAGGCGCGGTGGGAGTCACGATTGCAGGCCTGCTGCTCATCTACATGATTCGCCCGGAGGTACGAAATTACTTCAGAACAAGAATGAAGATGAAATAGTAAAGTGCCTTCGCCTTCGTTGGCAGGGTTCAGAATTCGGGCACTAATGCGGAACCGCCATTTTGCCGATCTGACCACCAGGAAGGGCGCGCATGTTTGAACTGCCTAGCCTGGTGGAATCAACGCCGGTGAAAGAAAATCTCGCCTGTGGACGCATTTGCGACGAACATGTACGGGAAGCAAAACTCATCCAAGCCTCGCTGCTGCCCACAAATGGGCTCTACCACGAGTCGGTCGAGATCGCATTCCGCTGCATACCCTTCTCCGAAGTTGGGGGAGACTTTGCCGATGTCTTCCGTTTGCCCGACGGTTCCGTTGGCATCTACCTCGGGGACGTAGTCGGGAAAGGGTTGCCCGCGGCCATGTACGGCGCGCTCGTGATGGGAACCTTGCGCGGGATTCACAAGACCGGGACTGATACCGCGCACGTTCTCGTTCTGCTGAACGAGCGCCTGGTGCAACGGCCTATCCAAGGCCGCTTTTGCTCGACCTTGTACGCTCTATTCATCCCCGCCACGCGAGAACTCATCTTCTCCAATGCCGGGATGCCCTTGCCCCTGCTGGTCTCCGGAACCGGATGTCGCCAACTCGGCGAGGGAGGATTACCCTCGGGAATGTTTCCGGGTGCCACGTACGAACGGCACGTCGTGCAGCTCGGCCCGGGAGATTGCGTTCTGTTCGCGAGCGACGGTCTTCATGAGTTGCGCAACGGGGAGGGAATCGAGTTCTGCACCACTCAAATGGCGCAGGTTTGGGCACAATGCGAACGTAAATCGGCCAACGAATCGGTGAATTTCGTCTTCGATCACCAGATGGCTTTCTCCGCTGGCATTGCGCCGCACGATGATATTACCGCGGTGGTCCTGAAGGTGCTGTCCTAGCCTGCTCTCTTTTCACCTCGGTTGTCATGATACTTCAGTCTTCTCGTCCACGAATTTCTTGTCGGCCTCTTCGCCACCCACAAGCTCGAACGAATTCGTCACCGTCGCCACACCCTTCTCCACGCTCGTGATCACGTAGGAACAGCCGAACCAGTGGGCCTCCGCACGGTCGGTGATCGACCACTGTGCGGGATGGTCGGGATGAGAGTGATAGAAACCGACGATATCCTCGCCGCGCTCGCGGCCTTCGCGCTGAACGCGGATGAGTTCCCTGGGATCGATGTTATAGCGGTTGTGTGGCGAATCCGCCCGCGTGTTGCCGCAGCGGGCGATGCGCAAGACGGTCTTTATTCTTGCGTCGTCGTCAAAGCGCCCGAGCAGTACGCCGCAGCACTCGTGGGGATAGGTCTCTTCTCCGTGTTGACGAAGGGAGAGGTAGTCAGATAGAGAGAGCTTGAGCATCGATCAAGGTCAGAGGTAAGAGGTCAGATTGCAGAAGTGGCTACGAGCGGCTCTTCACTTCTGCAATCCGACCTCATACCTCTGCAATTACTCTTCATGCCAAAATTTCTCGCTCAGATATTTTTCACCCGAGTCGCAGAGGATAGTGACGACGGTGGCCCGCTGATCTATTTTCAGACTCTCGACGACTTGCAGGCAGCCCACCACGGCCGCGGCGGAGGAGACTCCGACCAGCAGTCCTTGCTCGCGCGCCAGTCTCCGGGCCATGGCGTGCGCGTCTTCGGTTACGATCTCCAGATTCTGGTCGGCGAGCGACGCATCGTAAATGCGTGGCACGATCGCCGAGGGCAAGTGCTTCGCGCCTTCGATGCCGTGGAAAGCCGAGTCCGGTTGCAGCGAGATGCATCGGATGCGCGGGTTCAATTCCCTCAAACGCCGCGTGGTGCCGACGAAGGTTCCGGTGGTGCCGAGCATGGCGACGAAGTGCGTGATACGTCCTTCGGTTTGTTGCCAGATTTCGTTCGCGGTGGTTTCATAATGCGCGCGCCAATTCGCATCGTTCGAATATTGATCGGCGTAATAATAAAGATCGGGATGTCGCTCGGCAAGCTGGCGCGCGATCTTGAGGGCGCCGTCGGAGCCTTCAGCGGGATCGGTGTAGATGATATTTGCGCCGTATGCTTGTAGAATGCGTTTTCGCTCGGGCGAAACATTCTCCGGCACGCAGAGCGTCACCGGGAATCCGAGAGCGGCGCCGAGCATCGCGTAGGCGATACCGGTGTTGCCGCTGGTGGAATCGAGCAGAATTTTCCCGGGAGTGAGTTTGCCCGAGCGGCGCGCTTCGGCCACAATACCGGCGGCGGCGCGATCCTTGACAGATCCGCCGGGGTTATGCCATTCGGCCTTGCCCAGGAGTGTGACGCTGGGAAGTTCGCTGGTGAGCGCGTCCAGCGATAACAGGGGCGTGTTGCCGATTTGAGCGAGCACAGCTTCGCCTTGACTGGCCAAAGCTTTCGCCTCGGCAGGCCACTGCGACGCTTCAGAAGCTGGTCGTCTCATTCGGTGTGATGTCTTGTGACTAGAGTAATGTGCCCGCAATCTCAAAAAGGTATATCTATACTAGCGTTACAGTATTCCAACGTCATTAAGATTTAGATTTGCGGTGAATAACTTTGGTTCCATCGATTTTGTGAAAGCCGCATCTAATCTGATGAAACGAGAATTGAGTGTAATTGATGACAGCGAAAGTCGAACAACGAACCTACGATGATGCGGTCGCGTGGCTGCGCGATCATGGCTTTGACCTGATTGAAGCTCCGGGCGCGCAAACCCGCGTGTTCTTGAAGAAGTACAACTGCTCGGCTGCGATCCAGAAGACGGACGACGGCGGCGTGAAAATTTTCGCGTATCCCGGATACCTGATCGGCAGCGAAATTTCGAAGCTGGTCAATCGCGGTTACCAGCAGTTTATGAAGACCACGAAGACCGAAGTCCCGGCCACCGCCGACCACCTCAAAGCGCTGCAGCAGTTCTCCGAAGAAATGAAAGAAGCGCTGGGGCTGCCGAGCCTGTACAACGAATCGCTCGGAACCGTGAGCGAGTCGTACCATTACGATCGCATCAAGGATCGGGACGAGCCCGAGGTGGAGCGTCCGAAGCGGCCGTGGGAGACGGTCAAGGTGAAAGTTGTGGCAGCCGCAAAAAAAAGCCGGGTGTAGCTAGGGCCTTTCCTCCGTGGCGGACAGCTCGCAGCGTCAGTTCTCAGCCATCAACCAGGTTTCGTATCAGGGCATCGCGTTAGCGATGCCATACATCTTCGAAATGAGATGCCCCTTCGACATTCCAGTCCCGGAGGGACGAACCACCTTAGCCCAGCGCTTCAGCGCTGGGAAAAGTGGAAAAAAACGATTCAAGTCCCGGCGGGACGATCCAGTTCTCACGCACACTCTTTAGGGGCTGGACAACGTAAATCCATTCTGCCCTTCTTTTAACTTTCTTTATTCCCGCAACGTCCAGAACACAATCATGTAAAACTGAGGTCCATGGAGGCCTCATGCGAGACTTGGTTTTGCTGGTGGGTTGGATTGCTACATTGGCCGTCTCTGGTTTGGGGCAGAACGCGGACGCCGGGCACTTGGCGATTCGGAAAGTGATCGAAGAGCAGCAGGCGGCCTGGAACCGGCAGGATCTGGAAGGCTTCATGGCCGGGTACTGGAACTCACCCGAGCTGACGTTTTTTTCCGGAGCGCATGAATCGAAGGGCTGGCAGGCGACGCTCGACCGCTACAAGAAAATCTATCAGGGCACGGGACACGAGATGGGGAAGCTCGAATTCGCGAACCTGCGGATCGAAATGCTGGGGCCGGAGGCGGCATTTGTGCGAGGAGAGTTTCATCTGACGATGTCGGATGGCAAGACGCCGCACGGCCTGTTCACACTAGTCTTCCGCAAGTTCCCCGAAGGATGGAAGATTATCCACGATCACTCGGCGGCAGAGTGAGGGAAGGCAATTTCAAGGTTTCGGAGTTGCAAAGTCGCGAGGTCTGAAACCTGGAACCTTGAAACCTCGCCGTACCCTGGCTTCAGTGCGGCCACTTCGCCAGGATCGCTCCCATGGCCAGGTAGCAGACTAGTTGGTATCCGGTGTTGATCAGGTAGAGTTTTGTCGGCTGCTTGCTGAATAGTGCGCCGGTCAGTTGGACTGTGGTTACGAATCCCAGCCACACGGCAAAGCCGATTTTCATTCCGTAGGGGATGGTGTTTACGCTGGTGAGGTCGATGATCTTCGCCAGCACTACCGCCGACACGATGCTGGCGACCAACGAGATGCCGTACAGTTTGCCGGCGCCTTTCTGCATCTCGGCGAGCTTGGCTTTGTTGTTGCAGTCGATTCCCATCAGCCGCATCCATGGACCAGCGAAAAGGATGGGAGAATACCAGAGAAATCCGATCACCATGGTCGCAACGGCGCAGACCAGCACCGCCCAGAAATTGATTCCAGCGAATGAGTAAGCTCCAATCATCGTGTCGTCCTCCTGAGGGCGATGAGGGCGCAATGGTAATCCCGCAGGGCGGGTGCAGGGAAGGGGAAAATCCAGCCTCAGCATGCATTTAGGCCGCGAACTCGCGGGACATCACGCTATCGACCCCGATCCATAGCCTCGTTCGCCAGTCGATCGGCAGTCTGGTTGTGTTCCCGCAGCGCATGGCGGATTTCAAAGTGCTCAAGCCGCCGGACCAGTTGTTGTGCCTGCTCATACAGCTTGCGCAGTTCCGGATGGCGCACCTTGTAGATGCCTTTCATCTGCCGCACCATCAGCTCGGAATCGCTAATCACCTTGAGCGCTTTGATTTGGTTTTCGGTGGCGTAGCGCAGCGCCGCGAGCAGCCCCTGATACTCGGCATAGTTGTTGGTCTGGTGTCCAAGGTATTCGCTAAGCTCGGCAACCGGATGCCCGGAAGCATCCTGAATGGCAACCCCGTAACCCGCAGGCCCAGGATTGCCGCGAGCTCCGCCATCGACGTGAGCAGTGTGAGCGGCCAGCGCAGATTTCGGCGCCGATTTCGAACCAGAAAAAAGATTGCTGGATCCGGAAGAGTGCGAAGGCATTGAGCCAGTTTACAACGGGCACGGTTCGGGTTTCCCGTGTCCTATCTTCCGGTAGCAAGCCTTGTAGCCAAGCGCTGCGGCAGATTGGCAGCAAGAATCTTTTCCTGAGCCACGCGCAGGTTGTAAGGCACGCGATAGAAAGTAACAATCCACGCGTCGGAGTCAAACATGGCAAATGCCGCCCGCCAGTCGCCATCGCGGGGCTGTCCGACGGAGCCGGGGTTGATGAGATAGCGGCAATCCTTGCGCAGCGGCCAGTCGGAGGACTCGGGCTGTCCCACCGTGCGATATCCGGGACGGTAGCCTTCGCTGATTTCGCCCGTGAGCACGAAGCCGCCCTGCAGGTGCGTGTGTCCGAAGAACGTGACTGGGACGGGATCGGTGATGAGCGGCTCGATGGCGTCGCGGACGCTGACCATGTATTCATCTTCGTCGAGCGACGAGCCGTGCACGAACTGGACGCCGGGGAGTTCGTCGAGATGGATCGGACCGTGGGGAAGCGCGCGCAGCCATTCGAGATTTTCGGGCGTGAGTTGGTCCCGCGTCCAGAGCGTGGCCAGGCCGGCGACGGGATTGAATTCCTCAAGGTTCATGAGGCCGCTCACGGCTTTGTCGTGATTGCCGCGGACGAATACGTGTCCCAGAGATTGCGCTTTGGCAATCACCTCGTTGGGATTGCCGCCATAGCCGACCGTGTCTCCGAGATTAATGACGAGGTCGTGCGCGGGCGCAGCCGCCAAACAGGAGTCCAGCGCTTCGAGGTTGCTATGGATGTCACTTAGAACAAGGATGCGCACAGAGGGAGGATTATAGCTGCTCTGGAGGAGAAACGACGAGCGCGGGCCAGGGGGTTGCAGAAAAACTTGGTTTCGTATCAGGGCATCGCTTTAGCGATGCCGCAGATTCTTCGAAAACCGAGGCCCCTTTAGGGGCTGCCATCGACATCCGGCTTTTCCCCGGTTGTTAGGGCCGGCTAGGAGGTGGCGACTGCGGCTCCGCCAGCTTCCGTTCGGGTAGGAAATAGGAGAGCGCGACAAACACAAAGATGAAAAATGAGATGCGAACATCAACGAACGCCAGCGGCACCGAGGCCATGTAGAGAAGCATCGAGTACAGATTCTTGGACTGGACGCGGCGATGGTAGCGAACCATGTCAGGGTCGTCGCGATGGTGCTGAACAATCGCCGAGCGCAGCACAGCGAAAGACACCGAGCACAGTGACAGCACGACCCCGTAGAGAGCGACGGCGCGGGGATCGCGAAAATGGTCGCCCATGTAGGCGGTGACGAAGGGGACGAGCGACATCCAGAAAAGAAGCGTGTTGTTCGACCAGAGCAGGCGAGCGTCAGCGCGGCGGGCGGAGTGCATCATGTGATGATGATTCACCCACATGATGGCGACGACCAGAAAGCTCAGGAGGTAGCTGAGAAACTGCGGCAGAATGCCGCGCAGCGAAACCAGCGTAGTATCGCGCGGAACCTTCAGCTCGAGCACCATGATAGTGATGATCACGGCGATGACGCCGTCACTGAAAGCTTCCAGTCGGTTGGTGCCGATGCCGTTCATACTTAGCAGAATATGTTTTTATCAGATTCGCGGTGGATTCACGACCGGGCAGCGCGCCCAATGTCCGGTGCTGACTTCGACCAGCGGAGGGAACTCGACCGCGCAAGCGGCAACCCGGTGCGCGCAACGCGGCTCAAAGCGGCATCCAGCAGGGACCTGAGCGATGGTCGGAACCGTGCCTTCGATGGTTGCGAGCGGAACGGAACGGTCGGTCGAAAGCGTGGGAATAGCGCGCAGCAGTCCTTGCGTATAGGGATGAGCGGGCGCGTGAAAGATATCGGCCTTCGTGCCCAGCTCGACCAGGTTTCCGGCATACATGACGGCAACGCGATCGGCAACGTGCGAAACAACGGCAAGATCGTGCGAGATGAAGAGCATCGCCAATCCAAATTTGTGCCGGAGATCGTTGAGCAGATCGAGAATTTGCTGCTGGATGGTGACATCGAGCGCCGTAGTAGGCTCGTCAGCGATGAGCAGTTGTGGACGGTTGACAATGGCCATGGCGATCATGACGCGCTGGCGCATGCCTCCCGAGAGTTGGTGTGGATAACTGCGGGCGCGCTGTTTGGGGTCGGCGATGGCAACCTCGCGCATGCCCTCGACCGCTCGGCGCCAGGCTTCGGCTTTGGAAACGCGTTGGTGGGCAAGCACAGCTTCCGCAATCTGCTCGCCGACACGCATGACCGGATTGAGCGCGGTCATCGGCTCCTGGAAGATCATGGCAATGCGCGAGCCCCGGAGTTGACGCAGCTGATCCGGAGCCAGAGCGGCGAGATGCGTGGGCACGCCGTCGCCATTCTGAAAAGTGATTTCCCCCGTTACGATGGCGGCCGGCGGAAGCAAGCCCATGATGGCGAGCGAGGTAATGGATTTTCCCGAGCCCGATTCGCCGACCAAGCCAAGCACTTCGCCCGCTGCGATGGAGAACGAAAGACTGCGGACGGCGGCCACCGACACAGCTGTCCTCGCTGCATGGTCGGACGGATGAGTGGACGAAAGCGCCTGCCCGGCACGGGATTGCCGGAACTCGATGGTCAGATCGCGAACCTCAAGCAGCGGACTCACGAAGGCTATGGTACCAGTGCCGAGACTACTTCTTTGGCCGCGATTCCGGCGGCACCAACCCGGCAACGCGGTAATACACAACCAGTTGTCCGTAGTGCTCTCCGGAATGTTCGAGCAGCCCCCACGCCATATCGGACACTCGCACCTGCTGATTCGCGAACGGATCGACGATCAAATCGCTCATCCCCTTGTCGCCTTTTTGCTTGATCGCGGCCGCGCCATCGGCAAACGCCTTTTTCACAAACTCGACCACCGCGGCTTTCGTTTTGTACTGGTCGCGCTTGGGATCTTCTTCGGCTGGCGGCTTCAGCCCCATCGCCGGGTTCGTAAAGAAATAATTCGCATTCGCCGCGTGCAGCAGTTGCTCGGCAAAGCTCCGTTGCGCCGGCACGGGCTTGAAGTCGTACTTGTCCTCGGGGAAATCCTCCGCCATCGCGATCAGCTTGCGCCCGACATCGTTCCAGTTCTCCAGCAAAACCTGGGACGGCCCAGCCGCCGGCTTCGGCGGCGCATCTTTCTTCATCGTGTCTTGCGCGGCAGCAAGCGTTGCGAAGATTCCAACCGCAAGAACTGCGCCGACCATTCGCTTCTTCATTTTGCTAATCCCTCCGACAATCATTCTTACTCCAGTCCAGCTTTCCCCAGCATCTCCAGAAACTGTTTCTGCGTCCGCATGTCGATCGACTGCGCCACCAGCTTCCCTTCCCGGTCGTAGACAAAACTCTTCGGAATCCCCTCCACCACAAACATCTCATTCACCTTCCGCCCGGGATCGAGCAACACGGGAAACGAAACCTTGCGCTCGCGGATAAACGGCTCGACCTTAGTCGCCTCCTCATCGGAAATGCCCAATACCACCAGCCCCTTCGAGCCGAGGCGCCCGTAAAGCGTCTCCAGATCCGGCATCTCCTTGCGGCATGGTGGACACCAGGTCGCCCAGAAATTCACCAGTACAACTTTGCCCCGCAGTTCCGAAAACGTCCAGATCTTGCCCGAAAGATCCTTCAGCGCAAACTCCGGATGCTCCCGCTTCCGGTCATCGGCCTCGAGTCGGCCCATAGCCGCGCGAAATTGTTCCTCATCCAGCGACGCCTCAACATGCTCATACCGCACCAGCAAGGCCAGCTCAATATAAGGATAAGCCGGTGCCCGTCTGGCGCGGGCGCCCCCGCCCGCGTCCGGCGCCTGAGGCTCCGCCCAAGCCACAGGCCGCTCGCGCAAGGTGTCGGCCAGAGTAGTAGCCACTTCCTGCAAAGTGGAGTGTCCAAAATCGCCCTCGGTGGAGAGTCCCGCCAAACCCACCGCCAGCCGCAGCTTGTTCTCCGACGCTGGCAGCTTGCGAATCCTCAGCGCGAGATCCTTCGTCGTCCCCACCCGGACGTCATCGGCGAGGCCGCGCAGTCCATGGATCTGGTCGGCGAGCGGCTTCTCCTCCGCGCTCCACACAACTTCTTTCTTCTGCGCCGAAGCGAACTCCAGCCCGATGATCACGACTGCGACGAACAAAAAGACGAACACAAAGAAGAGTTCTATCCCACGAAACAAGGTCCTGGTTTTCATAGCCCACCAAGCTTAACAACAGACCAGCTCCCGCACCAACACTGGAGTACGGAGTTCGCGAAGGCCTAAAGGGACGGAGCCGCGCAATCCACCTTTGGAGAGTACCGTTGGGGGCAATCCGAATGAAAATTGTTTCACGTTGACGCGAACCGGGATTGGGGGCACAATGTCCGCTGTCTTTGGGGGTCGAAAAGGAAATTCCCGATGAAAATCCTTGTGCTTGATATCGGCGGTACCAACCTCAAAATCTATGCCACCGGGCATCTGGAGGCGATCAAGGTGCCATCCGGTCCTACCTTCACGCCCAAGAAATGCGTGAAGGCGGTGCAGGAAGCGACTGCGGGATGGGCGTATTCGTGCGTCTCCATCGGCTATCCCGGTCCCGTCCTGCACGGTAAGCCGGTGCACAACCCGGCCAACCTCGGCGCCGGCTGGGTCGATTTCGATTTCGCGAAAGCTCTTGGCTGTCCGGTTCGGATCATCAACGATGCTGCCATGCAGGCGCTCGGCAGCTACCGCGGCGGCCGTATGCTGTTTCTCGGCTTGGGCACCGGCTTGGGCTCCGCGTTCATTGTGGACGGCGTCGTCGAACCCATGGAACTGGCCCACCTGCCCTACAAGCATGGGCGCTCGTTCGAGGAGCACGTCGGAGCTGCTGCCCTGGAGCGCTTGGGAAAAAAGAAGTGGAACAAGTCCGTTCATGACGTTGTCGCCCAGTTGAAGAATGCTCTGCAGGCTGACTACGTCGTGCTTGGCGGTGGGAACGCCAAACGGCTCACCACTCTGCCGCCGGAAACATTCGCCGGAGATAACACCCATGCGCGCGAGGGCGGATTCCGCCTCTGGCAGTCGGAGAAGCAGCGCAAGTCCCTGGCTGCTGTAGGCGATTAACTGGACACCAATTATGGAATTCAACTTACAAATCGTTTCCGACGCGGCCGCCCTCTCCCGGGCCGTAGCCGACGTGTTCATCGCCACCGCTAATCAAGCCGTGGAAAAAAAGGGTGCGTTCACGGTGGCTTTGTCGGGAGGTTCGACTCCCAAGGCGCTCTACTCCCTGCTCACGACCGACCGCGATCTGAACGCGCGCGTTCCCTGGCAGAAAATCGATTTCTTTTTCGGCGACGAACGCCATGTCCCACCCGACCACCCTGACAGCAACTACCGCTCGGCACAGGAAGGCATGCTATCCAAGGTGCCCGTCAGTCCAGAGCGGGTGTTTCGCATGAAGGGCGAATACAAGGAGACGGAAAAAGCAGCAGCCGAATACGATCAGGTGCTGCGCGAATTCTTCCATCTCTCGGCCGGACAGCTTCCCCGGTTTGACCTGATCATGCTCGGCATGGGGCCGGACGGCCACACGGCCTCGCTGTTTCCCGGCACCAAGGCCCTCGATGAACAAAAACGGCTGGTCACCTCCAATTGGGTGGGGAAGTTCTACACTCACCGGATTACCATGACGGCGCCCGTCCTGAACAACGCCGCCTGCGTGATGTTCATGGCGGGCGGCCAGGATAAGGCTCAACCTCTAAAAGCAGTTCTGGAAGGGCCCTATGAACCAGCACAACTGCCATCGCAGTTGATCCGCCCGACGCTTGGAACGCTGTGGTGGTTGGTGGACAAATCCGCCGCCGCCTTGCTGGACCCCAGCACAACCGTTCCCGTAAAGATTGCATGAGCAATCTGCCCGCGAAGGCGGGAGTCCGGCGTTTTGTATTCGCTTGCGGATATAATGGCTTCCGTTCCTGAGTCAATAAAGGCGAATTCGTGGACTTTTTCTTGGGTTTATCGTGAACCGAATTCCAGACCTGAAGTTCTGGCAGCAAATCAGGCTCCCGTCTAAGCTGGACGAAGTTTTGCCAATCCTCGCAGGCTTCATTGTGCTGGCGGCGATCGTCATGATCGTCCGGCCCAGAGAGCGCGGCGAAGTGCGCACTGCCGGGGGCCTGTTCGGTTTCTCTCTCGCCCTGCTGCTGGCATCCAACGCGTGCTATTGGTTCGCTCTGTCGTCGGCTGGCACAGCTTTCCACGTGTTGGCATTGCTGTTCGGCGGCGTGGCGATCGTCAACCTGCTCGCAGCCCTCGTGTTTGGCGTGGGACTGGACCTGTTCCGGCCGCAGACGCCCCGTATTGTGCGCGACCTGTGCGTGGCCGCGGGCTACATTGGAGTGGTCTTCTGGCTCCTTTCACGCGCCGGTGTGACGCTTTCCAGCATAGTCACGACTTCCGCCGTTATTACGGCCGTGATCGCCTTCGCGCTTCAGGACACACTGGGTAACATCATGGGCGGCCTGGCCCTGCAACTGGAAGGCACCATCCGCGTCGGAGATTGGATCCGCGTGGATAAGACCGAGGGCAAGGTAAAAGAACTCCGCTGGCGGCACACCGCCATCGAGACCCGTAACTGGGATACGGTGGTGATCCCCAACAGCTTGCTCATGAAAGGGGAAGTCACCGTACTGGGCAGGCGGACCGATCAGCCGCTACAACACCGCCAATGGGTCTACTTTAACGTCGATTTCCGCGTACCACCACCGGACGTGATCTCCGCCGTCAACGATGCTCTGCAGTCCGTCGAAATCGAGGGCATCGCCACCGAACCCAAGGCGCATTGCATCACGACCGACTTCAAGGAAAGTTACATCCAGTACGCGGCTCGCTATTGGTTAACCGACCTGGCGCAGGACGATCCCACCAACTCGCGCGTTCGCCAGCGCATTCTTTTTGCCCTGAAGCGGGCTGGAATTGCGCCCTCGATCCCCGCTCACGCAATCTTTATGACCGAGGAGACAGAAGAGCACAAGGGTCTCCACCAGGAGAAGGAGATCAGCCTCAGGTTGAAGGCGCTGCAGGGCGTGGAACTGTTCCATACCCTGGATCAGGACGAACTGCGCATGCTCGCCGAACGCTTGCGCTACGCCCCCTTCATCCACGGAGAAGCCATGACACGGCAGGGCGCCATCGCGCACTCGCTCTACGTGATCACCCGAGGCTCAGGCGAAGTGTTCATTACGGAAGATGGCATGCGGCGCACCGTGGCCACTTTGCACAGTGGCGATTTTTTCGGAGAGATTGCGCTCCTGACCGGAGCGCGGCGCACCGCCACCGTGCTCGCCCTCGAGGATACCGATTGCTACCGCTTGGATCAGGAAGGCGTGAACGAACTCCTGCAGAGCCGTCCGGAGATCGCGGAACACATTTCGCATATACTGGCCCGCCGCAAAGTGGAACTGGATGCGGTGCGGGAGAACCTGGACGCCGACGCGCGGCTCCAGATGATGGCAAATGCGCAGAAGGATTTTTTTGCCCGCATTTCGAAATTCTTTGGCCTCAAGGGCGCCCCAGCCAAGACCTCGAAGCCGAGTTTCATAAGCGGTCCCTTGGGCCTCTGATCAGGCGTCGCGAAAGAAGAATAAGCCTTGGGAGATTTCGGTTCGTGTGGCGCGGACACTCCTGTCCGCGTGCCGACACCACCCGAAAGCTCCAAGGCTCGCAAATCGAATCCCACTTTTCGAAAATGGGCGGAAGGTCGGGCACCCGGGCCGGAAGCGCTCCGTAAGGGGTACCCCCTCCCCCATTCCCCGGTCTTTTGGAATCATAGACTTAGGAGGAATCCCCGCCAGGTCTTTGAGTTTAAAGGACTTGCTGGTAAAGTCTTTAAGAACCAACGACTTAAGTTGTCAAAGAGCGCTGAAAACAGGTTTGGGGCAGTTTCGAGGGCCGTCTTGGAAGACGGCACGCTCTTCACTGCCCCAATCAGATGTCTGTTATCTATCGTCTCGCCTGACGAATCTTAAGTCAATGAATTTCGATCACGGATGTTCGTGATGAAAGAGATCAGGGGTGAGATTGCGGAAGTGGAAACGACCGCAGCATCCCGGCCTTGGGAGATTTCGGTTCGTGTGGCGCGGGCGCCCCCGCCCGCGTGCCGACACCACCCAAAAGCTCAAGATTTCCAAAGTCCCAACAGCGATAGGGACACGGAATCCCACCATTCGAAAGGCCTAAGGTGGGGCAAGCGGCACTAACCCCGAGGATGGAGCAGGGAGCCAGTTACTAAACAGTGTCATGGGATTTTCCACGTGATCTTCACCGACGACAGGAGCAAACTTAAAACCGAGAAGCCTAAAGCAAATGCCGCCTAAGGAGTTGAAACAAAAGGCTACGAGTATCCCCTACGACCCACTCGACCTCAGGACGCTCGCCAAGAGTATGGCAAGGGTTGTCTTGGAACAACCTGTCCATCCACTGGCCGAGGTTCCCGCGTTCGAGGGAGCTGGCGTATACATCATCTACTACACAGGAAACTACGAGCCTTACAGGTCAATCGCTCAAAAGAACAAAGGCCAGAAATGGCAACAGCCAATATACGTGGGAGAAGCAGCCCGAAAAGGTGGCAGAAAAGGCGGAGTCTTAGTCGAAGGGCCAGCGGGAAAAGTTCTCTACAACAGGCTGAAGAATCACCTCGACTCCATTCGAAACACCAAGAACCTCAAGGTTGACGATTTTTGGTGCAGATATCTTGCGATAAAGGATTTCTTCATCCCCCTTTGCGAATCACTCCTGATCGACAGATACACTCCGATCTGGAACAAGGTCATTGATGGATTCGGCAACAAGGTCGTGGGTGCCGGACGGGCCGAGCATTCGGGAACCACGATGTTTGGCCCCCTGCAGGACGGCTGTCCTCTATGATTGAGGAGTTGGAGGTCGGACAGCTTTATTCAAACGAGGAGATATTCAAGTCTCTTAAAGTTTCAAATGCCGGTGGCATTCGCCTCTCGCTGCGGGACAAAGCAATTTTGCGAGCGACCATCATGACGTCAGTACAGAATCTTCATGGGTCTGGCGAGAATCCCTACCATGACAGATTGGAGGGTGACGACCTGACCTATACGGCGGCGGGGAAGATTGGCCAGCAGACGCTTGCGGGTGTAAACAGCCGGTTAATCGAGCAAAAAACGTTCGATTTCCCAATACATGGATTTGTCTTAATCGCCAGCAGAAGAGATGCGTCTGTCGGACCGAAACGGTGGAAATATCTTGGGCTGCTGGAATATCTTCGTCATTATCCGGACACCCAGCTCGACGCGGACGGCAAGGTTCGCAAGGTCTGGCTCTTCGAATTCAGAATTCATCACGAGCAACAGGTCGTGCCGGTTGCGCATGACGCAGCCGTCTCCAGCGAGCTACTAATCGAATCGAGACGGAGGGCCGTAAATACTTCCGCAGATGACGAAATCGTCGATGAGAGCTCGCAAACCGAAAACGTCGGACGGATCGAACAAGTTCGAGGCAAGCTGTTAGCGATGGAGCCGAGAAGCTTCGAATTTTTCATCAGGGACCTGCTCGTGCATTGCGGCTTTTCGGACGTCTGCGTCACAAGATTCACCGCCGATGGCGGCGTGGACGTGAACGCAAGGACTGGCGGTCGGATTTGGATCTTCGAGAACACCCTAGTCCAGGTACAGGCGAAACGCTGGCTGCACTCCGTCGGGCGTAAAGAAGTCGCCGAACTGCGCGGAAGCCTGCAGCCCTTCGCGAGAGGCGCCGTCGTCACGACCAGTCACTTTTCTAAGGCGGCCATCAATGAAGCGATCGCAGAAGGGAAAAATCCAATCGGCCTCGTGGACGGTTTTAGGCTGTCCAAGGTTGTGCTTGACGAAAAATTTCACTTAGCGGTGTGACCCGTCAGGCGAGAACGGCCCAGTTGCGCTTACCCGTTTCCCCCACCGGTCAGTTCGTCCTCATCAAACTCATCCTCGCCAGTCTCAAATGTGCGGCCGATGATGCCGACGGAGTTCGCTGCCTGCTCGCCAGTTGTCATGCTCAAGAACTTACGGCGGGCCAGCCTCGCGGCCAACCGGCTCCCGCCTGTGGTCGTCACCTCTATGTCATACTCCTGTGTCTCCCGCCTGTGGTCGTCACCTCTATGTCATACTCCTGTGTCTCCCGCACTCGAACCACATGTACAACGACAGTATCGTTCATTAGCTGCCCTTGATTTTGGGGAGATACTTCTTCAGAATCCTAGTTTTGTATTCGATCGCCGAGGCATCGTTCGGAGTCTGGCTCAGCCGATCAAACTCCAACAACCCCGGATCCGCTTTTGCAATGTCCTGCTCAGCTACCCGTCTGTTCTCGGTTACCTTCTTCTCGAATGCTTGTAGCCTGGGTCTGGTCAAACCGATCGTTGAGGCAGCTCGACCTTTTCGCTCCAGCTCTCTGAATAAGAGGTAATAAACGACGACCATGCCAGGGGATGCCAGCAAGCGATCTTTGTCCTTAAAGAATTCGTTCATGTTACTCAGGACGTCGTCGACAGTACGTCGCAGAGCGTCCGCCTTTTTCTTCAGCTTGCGTTTAGCGAAATCCCTCACGAACTCGTCCAAACTGCTCTTCTTTGTATCGGCGCTGCCATTCTTCTCCTCCAAGTACAAGAATTTGCATGCAAGGTCATGATGACGATATCTGGCCTTGGATATTGACACTTTGCCAGTGAAGAACCGTGTCTGTACGATCCTCCGAATAGCGGGGGGCAAGGGGCCGCCGAAGGCGTTCCGTTTTTCAGGAGCATTCAGCGGTACAGCTTCGTTCAGCCGCGAAAACATGTCTTCGACCAGATCGGTGTCATCGGTGCGAATAGCGATAACGGATAAAATCCTTCCTGTAAAGCGGGCGTGTATGGTCGAATGCTCGCGCGAAAGATCCTCATATTTCAACCCACCAAGCTTTACCTTCGGGTCGCGGAGGTATTGAATATCTTTGCTCAGAGAGTAGCCACCGTCATCCATAAATTCCCAGATAGCCAGCAGGCGCTGCTTGCCGTCAATAATGGCATGCTTGTACCACTTCCCTTCGTGCTTGGTCGCTCTTTCGTATTCGTGGAGGTACAGTTTCGGTATATCGTATCCATTAATGAGCGAGTCGATCAGCAACTGCTTTTTTTCCAAATTCCAAATACCGCTTGCCCGCTGGTAAGGCGGCTTTAGGAATATGCGATCCCGCTCTAAGTACATCATCATGACGCTGCTATCCGTAAGCTCCCTGCATTCAAAACTCGTCATAACATTCCCTCAATGATCCTTTCAGCCACGTTCTCGAGCTGAGGGAAAACGAACAGCTTGTTGATGCCAAGGTAACGCAATTCCATTCTTAGTTTGTGAACAGCACTTCTCGGGATAACGAACTTTACAAGATGGTCCTGACGACCCTTTGAATCACTGAGTTCGTCAATCCGAATAGGGTCTCGGTGCAGGATGGTGAACACTCCCGCCTGGGCATACAGCCGTGAGAAAGTTCGGGGTGCAGTTATGGCGACTGGACTCTTGCGTGATGGTCCCGCCGCGTGCACTCTGGAAGGCAGGTAGTCGTCTAGTTCCTTGTCATCCCCGAAAGCTGGAACGTCGTCAGGGGGACTCAATATCAAGCCAGAAATCTCGTTCAGTTTGCGCGGGTATAAACACCAGACTGCCGCAGCAGGCCTCTTCCCCCTCACTTTCTCCGCGTCTTCGCAAACAGCGAAATAGACAGCAATCAGGGGATTTTCCGTCCAGTCAAGCAGCCGGGTTGGTATCCCATAGTGCTGCATCAGAAAAATCCATTCCCACTCCACTAAAGGAGACCGATCGAGAAACTGGTTTGCGTTCTGTTTAAACTGCTTGATTAGCTGTAGTTCGAGAGCAAGTTTGCCTTTTCGCGAAAGGCTAGGCTCCAGGTGCCAATCCTCGGCGGCCTGCCCGCGAAACCAAATCGTCCTGGCACCCTTACAGACCGGCGGAAGTTGCTTCAGGAGGCTGGCTATACCGGTAATTTCGAGTTCCTGAAACGCCATATTTTTACCGCAAATCCTGGAAACCAAGCACCAATCAAGATGCAGCCGCTGGTACTAAACGCAGCTCATTGGCTAGGCAACTGCCGTTGCGCGCCGTGATGGAGCCTTGTAGAGCTTCGCCCGGCTGGTCAGGTCATCCCCCACCGCTAAACTATTGATTTATAAAGACATTACAGATAATCCCTTTATTTTCAAAGACCTGGCAAATCGCTCCCGCTAAGTCTTTGATTTTTAAAGACCGCACTCAGGGGGGGTCAAGACCCTACCTTAGCTGCAGCCGCTGGTTGATCCGCAACTCATGCACTTATAGCAACTGCCGTTTCTCACCATGATCGAACCGCAGACGTGGCAACTCGGAGCGTCTCCCATGTCGACCATGCTGGCGAGTGCGTCGGCAGCGTGAATCGAGCCTGAGCCTCCGGCGGGCGAGGGCGCCCGCCCTACACTTGGATCGCCAGAGCCGTTCAGATCGCCGATTCCTTCCGGCGCAGCTTGCGGCTTGGGACGCAGGTTCTCGAACAGGAACTGCTGCTGTCCGCTGAGGAAACGCATTTGCAGCCAGCGGAAAATGTAGTCCATGATCGACTTGGCAAAGCCGATGTCGGGATTGCTTGACCATCCGCTGGGCTCAAAGCGCGTGTGCGCAAACTTCTCGCAGAAAAGCTTCAGCGGCACGCCGTGCTGCAGCGAGATCGAGACGGCCAAAGCAAAGCTGTCCATGAGGCCCGAAACGGTCGAGCCTTCCTTCGCCATCTTGATGAAGATCTCGCCCGGTTCGCCGTCGGGATAGAGGCCGACGATGATGTAGCCTTCGTGGCCTCCGACGTTGAACTTGTGCGTCACCGACATGCGTTCCTGTTGCAGCTTGTGACGGACGGCTCTGGGCGGCGCGTTTAGATTGTCTTCAACTTCAAGGGCAGCGGGCGAGGGCGCCCGCTCTACACCACCACTTTGCGCCGTCTTGGTTCCGGCCGCGGACAGCGGCTGCGACTGCTTGCATCCATCGCGATACACCGCTACCGCTTTCAGGCCCAGCTTCCACGCCTGGATGTAGGCTTCGGAAATATCGTCCACCGTGGCTGCGTTTGGCAGGTTGACGGTCTTCGAGATCGCTCCGGAAATGAAGGGCTGCGCGGCGGCCATCATCTTCAGATGTCCCATGTAATGAATGGACCGAGTGCCCTTGGCCGGCTTGAATGAACAATCGAACACAGCCAGATGCTCATCCTTCACGTGCGGCGCGCCTTCGATCGTGCCGGTCGCGTCGATGTAACTCACGATTGCGTCGGTTTGCTCGTGGGTGTAACCGAGCTTGAAGAGAGCCGCGGGGACGGTGTTATTCACGATCTTGATCATGCCGCCGCCGACCAACTTCTTGTACTTGATTAGCGCCAAGTCGGGCTCGATGCCAGTGGTGTCGCAGTCCATCATGAAGCCTATGGTGCCTGTGGGAGCTAGAACTGTTACTTGGGAATTGCGGTAGCCGTGTTTTTCTCCGTGGGATAGGGCATCGTCCCAGCAGGCTTTGGAGGCTTCTATTAACTCGGGCAGTTGAGTAGCTGCGGAGCTTCGCTCCGCGGGGCGGACGAATGCGTCCGCCGCTACGCGTGCACTGCCTATGTTGTTTACGCTGGCTCTATGCATTCTTATTACGTCTAAGAATGGTTCTCTGTTTATGTACCAGCCGGGACAGGCTGCTCCGGGCATGCTCTCCGCGCTTGTTACTCCCAGCCGGGTTCGTACTGTGTCGGTTATTGGGGTTAGCGGTTCGCATTGCTCGGCTATTCTTGAGGATTGCAAATAGGCTTCGCCGCACATTATGGCGGTTACGCAGGCGGCGTAATCTCTTCCGGCGTCGCTGTCGTAGGGTAGGCCGGCGGCCATTAGTAGCGCGCCTAAGTTCGCGTAGCCTAATCCTAGCGGGCGATAGTCGTGCGAGTTTTTACCTATTACTTCGGTGGGGTAGCCGGCGTTGTCTACCAGAATTTCTTGCGCGGTGATTACTACGTCCACGGCTTGCCGGTAGGCTTCCACGTCGAAGGTGCCGTTGGGCGCGAACTTCAGCAGATTCAGGCTGGCAAGATTGCAGGCTGAGTCGTCGAGGAACATGTATTCGCTGCAGGGGTTTGAGGCGTTGATGCGCGCCGTGTTCTTGGATGTGTGCCAGCGGTTGACTGTCGTATCGTACTGCATTCCGGGATCGCCGCAATGCCATGTTGCTTCGGAAATCTTCTGCAGCAGGTCTTTGGCTTTGTAGGTGTTTACTACTCGGCCGTCGACTATGGCGCGAGTGGAGAATTCGGTATCTCGCATTACGGCTACCATGAAGTCATCGGTAACTCGGACGGAGTTATTGGCGTTCTGGAAGAAGATGGAACTGTAGGCGTCGGAGTCGGGATGCGATCCGTCGTAGCCTTGCGCTACCAGCGCGTGGGCTTTGGCTTCCTCTTTACTCTTGCAATCGATGAAGTCGACTATGTCGGGATGGTCTATGTTGAGGATTACCATCTTGGCGGCTCGTCTTGTCTTGCCTCCGGACTTGATTACTCCGGCGAAGGCGTCGAAACCCTTCATGAAGCTTAGCGGGCCGCTGGCGGTGCCGCCTCCGCTTAGAACTTCGGTGGAGGAACGCAGCGGGGAGAGATTGGTGCCGGTGCCCGATCCCCACTTGAAGAGCATGCCTTCGGTCTTTGCCAGGGTCAGGATGGAATCGAGCGAATCCTTTACTGAATTGATGAAGCAGGCGGAGCACTGCGGGCGCGTGTATCCGGTGACTCCGAATTCTACTTGATTGGTGGTTGCATTCCAGTGCCAGTTGGTGGCGTCGGACTTCGGCTCGACTCGTTCGCAGCCTACGTTGAACCAGACGGGCGAGTTGAAGGCCACGTGCTGGCGGATCAACAGGTGCACGAGTTCGTCGTGGAAGGTGGCGGCGTCTTCAGGGGAGCGGAAATATCCGTCTTTCATGCCCCAGTCGCGGATGGTTTCAGCTACACGGGCTACCAGTTGACGCACTCCGGTTTCTCGCTCATCGGTGCCGATCTGTCCGTGGAGGTATTTCGAGGCGACTATGTTGGTCGCGGTCATCGACCAGTCTTTGGGGACTTCGACATTTTTCTGCTCGAAGATCACGCCTCCCTGGGAGTCGGTGATCTGAGCGTTGCGGAGTTCCCACTCGACCTCGTTGTACGGGGAGACGCCGGCCTTGGTGAAGAAGCGGCGGAAAGTTAGGCCTTGGGCCTTCGTCTTCTTATTGACGGCGGTATCGCTGATGGCGGATTGAGTTTTGATCTGGTCGCGCACTTCGGGCATTTCCTTCTCCTGATTAGATGATGGCAAAGAGCAGTTGATCTAGACGACAGGAACCTGCGGTATCGCTAAAGCGATACCCTGATACGAGGCCTGAGTCTTCCGCAGCCTGACAAGACGCGGAGACAGCGCAATCCCATCTCTATTCTACGGAGCCGGATCGCCTTGCAGGCTTTTTCGGTAATTGTGCTCTGGGAGCGCGGTGGGCTCAGCAGGCCGCGCCGTCTGGGCTACAGCGAATTCAGAGTTGCTGTGGCCGCTGGCAACTGCCGAGCTTCGCTCAGCTGGCTCTGCGCGGACGGGCGAGGGCGCACGTCCCCACACGAGCTTTGAATCGCCGGCTGGGCATTCAATGCCATGACGGGCAAAGGATGCGGCAACGAGTTCTTTCAAATCTTCCATCGGGGGCTCCTAATGTGCGGCGGAAGCTGAGCCGGTTGGGGAAGCAGCTTCAGCCGCGAAATTCTCACCTCAGCGGCTCAATCCGCCGCTGATTTTCCTGCAGCGCGGCCGCGGCCGTTCAAAGCACGATCCAAATCCTAATTCCCTTGATGAATCCCCCCGAGGGGATGCCTGGCAGAGCCAGACCGGGGGAAGTCACCGCTGGTTTCCGGCCACTTTTCCATTGGCCTTTTCCATCCACTCTGGAGGGATGGTTTCCCGTGAAGGGGAAGACGCGAAGTCACCTCAACTTTGGAGTCTCGCCCCTGGTGTTTACTGGTCGTAGCCTCCTCAATACTTAGGGAGGTCTGCAAAAAGTGCTCTGGGATGCTTAACGTACTCCCATATATGGTGCCTGTCAAGAGGGAAACACCATAGATTGTGGCCCGAAAGTGTTAAGGGTATCGAGAGTTTCAAGGGTTGCAGGTCCTAAGCGGTGGCGCCTGCGCGGTCCTCTGGTACGGCGCGGGATACGGGCGGGACGAGGACGCCCGGCGCTCCATGAGCTTGTGCGAGAGCCACATAGATGTCTTCGAAGAGGGCTTTGCTGGTTATCCTTCTTATGCCGCCGGGGGACTCGACGAGATAGTCGCCGGGGCGGCCGGACTGTTCGCGGCCGAGAGCGTCGGTAAAAACGAGTGGTTCAGTGAGTTGACGAGCGCGCACCAGGAAACGGGTGCGATAGACGGTCCATTGACTTTCCAAATTCATAGCTACTTCTTTCACCCTTACGGCAGGGCGTTCTTTTCTCCAGATTTTGACCGAGCACGGTCGCCGCTCGGCCGATATTTGTGTTCAGGTGGAGCGACTTTACGCGCAGACCGAAGGTGGGTCAATTCCATAAGAATGGTGCAACGGTGGAATTCGATTCCCGAATTGGGCGTGATGAATCCGGATCAAGTTTGGGTCGGGCGTAACAGCGCTTAGCGCACAAGGAGCGGGGTTTGAACAGCGGGCGGGAAATTGCGCTGGACGCTCTTGTGCTCTGCGGGCGGAATTTGCACAAGGAGTGCACAGGTTAAGAACAGTTGGCGGCACGCGGTTGCCGTCCCCTGTGATCAGCGACCTAATGGCCGAGCGCAGAATCAATTTTCAGGTTTCGCCGCTAAACAGCGCGTTTGTGGAATGAGGTTCTAGTCCCGCGACCGGTTCTTGATCCAGATGGGTGATCCCATGAATCCGAATGCAGCGCGGATCTGGTTTTCGAGGAAGCGCTGATAGGAAAAGTGCAGCTTCACGGCGCGGTCGGTGAAGAGCACGAACGTGGGCGGCGCTACTCCCGCCTGCGTCATGTAATAGATTTTCACGCGTTTGCTCACGGGAACGGAGGCGCGGTCGAAGTCAACCGTTTTCAGGAAGCGGTTCATCTCGCCGGTGGTGATGCGCTTGCGGCGTTCGGCCGCTACCTTCTCGATCAGCGGAAGAACTTTCTCCGTTCCCTTGCCGGTGTGCGCGGAGAGAAAGAGCACCGGAGCGTAGGCCAGGAATTTAAGCCCGTAGCGCAATCGCTCTTCGTAGAGAGCACGGTCTTGCGGGCGCTTGGCGTCCTGGATGCGGGCCGTTTTCGACTGGCTGATGGCGCGCTTCTCGCCGCTCGCCACGAGATCCCATTTATTCACCAGGATAATCACCGAGCGTCCGCTCTCATGGGCATAACCTGCGATGTTGGCGTCGAGGCCGCTGGCGCCTTCGGTGGCGTCGACCATGAAGAGCACGATGTCGGCGTCTTCGATATTTTTGCGCGCCATGACCACCGAAAGCTTCTCGGCCATCAGATGGGTCTTGCCTTTGCGGCGAATGCCAGCCGTATCGACGAACCGAATCTTGCGGCCTTTGTACTGGATGACTTCGTCGATGGAATCCCGCGTAGTGCCGGCCACGGGCGAGACGATAGCGCGATCGGTTCCCGTGAGTTGATTAAGCAGCGTGGATTTGCCGACGTTGGGATGCCCGATGATAGCCACCCTGATTTCATGCGGCTCTTCAGGAGTCGGCGAGCCTTCCTCTGTGCCTTCCCCCGTGACCTCAGTGCCCCCGGTGGTTGCCTTTGCAGTCGCCGGCAGCACGAGCAAGATGGCGTCAAGCAGATCGTCGATGCCGCGTCCATGCTCAGCCGAAACCGGAAACACATTCCGCATTCCCAGCGAATGAAATTCTCCGATCAGCGAATCTTGCTTGTCCGAGTCCATCTTGTTGACAGCGAGAAAGAGCGGCTTGCCGGTGCGCGCCAGGAGTCTCGCCAACTCGCGATCGGGACCAGCGATCTCGGTGCGGGCATCGACGACCATGACGATGGCTGCCGCTTCCTCAAACGCAACCTTGGCCTGACGGAAGATCTCCGAGGGTATGAAGTCTTTGTCTTCGGGAACGATGCCGCCCGTATCCACCACTCGAAACTCGTGGCCGCGCCACTCGACCTCACCATAGAGGCGGTCACGGGTGATGCCGGGCTCGTCTCCCACGATGGCGCGGCGGGATCCGGTTAGATGGTTGAAGAGCGTCGATTTGCCGACGTTGGGGCGTCCGACGATGGCTACGAGTGGGGATGGCTTTTTCTTGCTCAAAGGAGTGGATGAGTTACCAAGTCCATGCCGTTATTATAGAGACTTCGTGCCTTCCTCATCCCATCCCGCGACAGGGGCTGCAGGATTCTCGCTGTACCAGTTCTTCGCGCCGGGAGGCTTGCTCTCGAAGACACATCCCGCCTACGAGTTTCGTCGCGGGCAGTTGCAGATGGCCCAGGCCGTGGAAGAGGCGCTCGAAGAAAAGCGGCACTTGATCGTCGAGGCCGGCACTGGCACCGGCAAGACGCTGGCATATCTCTTGCCGGTGATCCGCTCAGGCAAACGCGTCATCATCTCAACCGGCACGAAGAATTTGCAGGAGCAGCTCTTTTTTAAGGATGTCCCGGCGCTGGAGCGAGCGCTATTTCCCGGAGAAGATCGAAAGTTGAGCGTCTGCTACATGAAGGGGCGCAACAATTATCTCTGCCGCAAGAAACTTTTTGACCTGACCGACCAGCCGGTGCTCAGCGGACTGGATGAGATCGAACACTACCGCGCCATCGCGGCCTGGGAGAAAACGACGCAGACCGGGGACCGCGCGGAACTCGCGGAACTGCCCGAGGCTAGCGCCCTCTGGCACAAGCTCGACGCGCGCGCCGATACCTGTCTCGGCCAGAAATGCAAAGAATGGGAGCGCTGCTTCATCACCGAGATGCGGCGGCGAGCGGCGGAGAGCGACATCATCATCGTCAACCATCACCTGTTCTTCGCCGACCTCTCCATCAAGCTCGAAGCCGAGGGCGCGCCCGACGCCGGAGTCCTTCCCGAGTGCGGAGCTGTGATTTTCGATGAAGCTCATGAATTGGAAGAAGTTGCCGGCAATTACTTTGGGATTTCGGTCAGCAACCTGCGGATGGACGAGTTGACGCGCGATGTCGAACACCTGCTGCAGCGCGAGAAACTCTATACGCCACAGATATCGGGAGCGATTCAATCGGTGCGGGAGCGCTCGCAGCTTTTCTTTTCGTTGCTGCCAGCGAACGAAGGACGGTTTGCCTTCGACTCTCGCCGCGAGTTTCTGGAGGAGAACGGCGAAGAATTCCTCGCTCTCAATCAATCGCTTTACCGGCTGGGCGCGGAACTGGAGCAGTTGCCGCAGAAGCCGGAAGAAGTCTTCACGCTGGTGCGCCGCGCGCAGCAATTGCAGGTGCAACTTCGCTTCGTGATGGAAAACGAAGATCCGAACACGGTCTTCTGGATCGAGCGGCGCGGCTTTCGTGGAGCGCCGGGCGTCCCCGCCCGGCGGAAATCATCCGCTGAAACACACGCAAGCGGGCGCACGAATGTTTTTTTGCAGGCGACTCCGATCGAAGTCGGACAAATTCTGCGCGAGTGCCTGTGGTCGAAGCTGGAGACGTCGGTGCTGACCTCGGCAACGCTGGCCGTCGGCGGCGGGTTCGACTATATACGGCAGCGGCTTGGGCTTGACCACGCTCGCGAATTGATTGTCGCGTCGCACTTCGATTATGAAAGCCAGGCAATTCTTTATGTCCCGCCCGATCTGCCCGATCCGCGCACGCCACAATTTGCCGGAGAGGCTGCTGGCCTTATTCGGCGGTTGCTCGAGATTACGCGCGGACGCGCGTTCGTGCTCTTTACGAGTTATGCGCAGATGAACGAAATCTACGACCGGCTCCTAGGACAGTTGGATTTTCCGATGCTCAAGCAGGGCGATGCTCCGAAATCGGCGCTGCTCGAGGAGTTTCGGATCACTCCCAATGCCGTGTTGTTTGGGACATCTTCGTTCTGGCAGGGCGTGGACGTTCAAGGTGAACAGTTGAGCTGCGTCATTATCGATCGCTTACCGTTTGCGGTGCCTAGCGATCCAATCGTGGCGGCTCGGGTGAAAGCCATCGACGCGGGCGGGGGCAACGCTTTCTTCGAGTACCAGGTGCCGAGTGCGGTCATCACGCTGAAGCAGGGGTTTGGGAGACTGATTCGATCGTTGCACGATCGCGGTCTGCTGGCTCTGCTCGACAACCGGATTTTGAAGAAGCAGTACGGGCGCGTGTTTGTGGAGAGTCTGCCGCCCTACAGCAGAACAACGGATCTGAGAAAAGTGGAGGAGTTCTTTGGCGCGGTCCGTGAGGAGTGATGGTTGTGTGGTGGCGGGGCTTTGCCCCGCCGGAACGGGCCGGGGCCCCGTCACCACCCGAGCAAGGATTATTCTGCGGCTGCTTCCTTGTCGACAACGACCTTCAAGTGCGTGGTCACGTCCTTGTGCAGCTTGATGGGGACAATGAACTCGCCGACGGACTTGAGCGGTTCGTGCAACTGGATCTTCCGGCGATCGATGTGGAAACTCTTCTTCTCGAGCCCTTCGGCAATATCGCTGGCTGTGACCGATCCGAATAACTGATCGCCCTCGCCCGATTTGCGCAGGAATTTTACTTCGAGCCCGTCAAACTGCTTGGCCAGCGCTTCGGCTTCCGTCTTTTCCTTGGCGGAGCGGCGCACGGCGGCGGCCTTCATCTGCTCGATGACCGTCTTGTTGGCGACAGTGGCTTCAATCGCCAGTTTCTTGGGCAGCAGAAAATTCCGCCCATATCCCTCGGCGACTTTCACCACTTCACCGCGGTTGCCCAGCTTGGGCACATCTTCTTTCAGGATGACTTCCATGAATGACTCCGTTTCGTAAATAACTGGTCGTTAGTCGCTTGTCGTCGGTCGTTTGCCAACGCAGACCGCGAACGCCTAACGACTAATGACCAACGACGACCTCGAATTTACTGTGCCCGTCCGGCGAACGGCAGCAGAGCAATGTTGCGCGCCTGTTTGATCGCTCTGGACAGACGGCGCTGGTGCGGCGTGCACACTCCGGTCAGGCGTCGCGGAGTGATCTTGCCGCTCTCCGCCACGAACTGCGCCAGCAGACGTACATCTTTGTAATTGACCGCTTCGATCTTTTCGACGCAGAACTTGCAAACCTTCTTGCGCCGAAAGAACTTGCGGCCACCTTCGCGGGGACCGCCAGCGCCTCCACCGGGACGCGGACCGCGCGGCCCGCTGCGCTCCGGGCGATCGCCACCAGTGCGCTCCGGACGGCTTTCGCCGTGGCTTGATCCTGCCGACGCGGTTGGTGCTTTTGTCTCTTCTGCCATAGTGCTCCTTGCTTTCTAAGAATTCGTTAAGGGACGGGCGAAACGCCCGTCGCTCCACTAATCATCACGCGACCAAGCGAATGCCAACTAAACTGGCGCCGAAGCCGGAGTTTCTGCGCCCGCCTCCGGCGTTACCGCTGTCGCTGGAGTTACCGGAGTGACGGCTGCGGCCGGTTGTGCGCTGGCTTTCTTTTTCGAGTCGCGGATCTTCTTGATCTTGTCGAGCCGCTTCAGTTCTTCGTCGGTGCGCACGGTGAGGAACTTGATCACCGGCTCGGTCACGCGCAGGCGGCGTTCGACTTCGTGCACGACGGCGCCGGTGGCTTCAATCATCATCAGCACGAAGATGCCATCGTTGAACTTACCTACCCTGTATGCGAGACGGCGCTTGCCCCAGACCTCGCTCTTGGCCGTTCCGCCTGCCGAGGTCACAGAAGATTCGAGCGTGGAAATCAGCTTGTTCAGATCCTCGTCCACCATGTCGGGCCGGACGATGAACATCAATTCATAGTTACGATTCATTCGTTGTCTCCAAAGTCAAGCAGCCCCTAAAGGGGCGTTCATTGCCAAGCGCCGCTCGGCATCGCTAAAGCGATGCCCTGATACGAACCTTCCAAATGGCGACGCTCTTACTGCTGTTCCTCTACTGCGGCTCTTCACCCAGTTCATTCTTGCGATTGAAACGGTTCATCGCTGCCGCCGGTCCTTCTTTCAAGATCACCTCAACCGCCTGCACTGCCATGTCGAGGACTTCGTCCACAACTTTTTCCTGCGCCTTGCGGAACGGCGTCAGCACATATTTCACGCTGTCCGCGACCTTGCGGTCGGGCGCAATTCCCAGCCGAATCCGCAATAATTCGTCAGTACCCAGGGCACCGAGGATCGATTCCATCCCGTTATGCCCCGCCGAACTTCCCCGCTGCCGGATGCGAATCGTGCCCAGCGGCAAGTCGAGCTCGTCGTAAATCACTATCAGGTCGCGCGTTACATCAACCTGATGTTCCGCCACCAGTTCCCGCACCGAAAGCCCACTCAGGTTCATGTAGGTTTCCGGCTTGGCCAGGACCGCCGGCTCCCCGGCGATCGTTGCCCGCGCGGTCAGCGCCCGGCACTGGCGATTCCTTATTTCGATCCCGAGGTTGTTGGCGATCCGGTCGATCGTCAAGAACCCGAGATTGTGCGGCGTGAACTGGTACTCGATTCCAGGGTTGCCCAAACCGACAATCAGTTTCACGCAGATTCGCTCTTGGCTTCTAGCTACTGGCTCTTACTTAAAAGCTAGAAGCCAGCAGCCAGCAGCTATTTTTTCTCTTTCTTCTCGGCTTTTTCAGCCTTCTCGGGCTTGGCTTTGGCCTTGGCATCGCCCTTGGCCTCACCCTCGGCCTCGCCTTCACCCTCGACTTCCTGCTTGCCCTTCTTGATGACTTCGGGTTCAGCCGGGGCTGCTGTAGCATCCGCCACCACCTCCGGAGCCGCAACCACTTCTTCCTTCACGGTGGTAATATGCGCGATCATCTGGTTCTCTTCGGTCAGGAACTTCAGCTTTTCGCTGCGCGGGATGTCTTTCACGCGCACCTCGATGCCGAACACAAGGTGGCTGATGTCCACTTCGATGGACTTCGGAATATCGGCCGGAAGGCACTCAATTTCGATCTCACGCAACAACTGCTCAAGGATGCCGCCTTCCGTCTTCACGCCCGCTGCCTCGCCTTTGAGCACGACCGGAACCGTGACCGTCAGCTTCTTGTCCATCGCGATGCGCTGCAGGTCCACGTGGAGCAGGGTTCCCTTAATAGGTTCAAACTGCCAGTCCACGATCATGGCCTTCACGCGATCGCTGTCCAGCGCCAGGTCAAAAATCGTGTTGTGTCCGCTCTCCGATTTCAGGATGCGCAGAACCTGCCGCGGATCGACCGCGACCGCAGCCGCGTCCTTGCCCGCTCCATATACAACCGCTGGAATCTTTCCGCCGACGCGCACGCGCCGGGCGGCGTTCTTGGTGCCTGGTTCGCGCTTCTGCGCTTCCAGAATGCTGATATCCGTTGCCGTCGCCATAATTCCGTTTCCGTCCTTCTCTATCGAAAGTCCAATATCGAAAATCTAATTAAACAGTCTGCTGACCGAAGTTTCTTCGTGAATGGACTGAATTGCCCGTCCAATCAGTCCCGCGATCGAAAGCACCTTGATCTTCGGGACTTGCCTGGCCGCTTCGGACAGCGGAATGGTGTTGGTCACGACCACCTCGGTGATCGGAGAGTTCACAAGATTTTCCACCGCCGGCCCCGAAAGTACCGGGTGCGAGCAACACGCATACACCGTACCTGCGCCATTTTCAATCAGAGCCTGCGCCACCTTGACCAGCGTTCCCGCCGTGTCGATGAGATCGTCAATGATGAGGCAGGTGCGGCCATTGACTTCGCCGATCACGTTCATCACTTCCGCCACGTTCATCTCGACGCGCCGTTTATCCACGATGGCCAGCGCCGCGTCCATCTTCTTGGCGAAGAAGCGCGCGCGTTCCACGCCACCCGCGTCCGGCGAAACCACGGTCAGATCGGGCAGGTTCAGTTTCTTGAAGTAATCCACCAGCACCGGCGAAGCGAACAAATGGTCCACCGGAATATTAAAAAATCCCTGCAACTGCGGCGCGTGCAAGTCGACAACCAGCGCGCGATCGGCGCCTGCGGTGGTCAGCAAGTCGGCCACCAGCTTCGACGAAATCGGCACCCGCGGCTTGTCCTTGCGATCCTGGCGCGCGTAGCCGAAGTACGGAATCACGGCCGTGATGCGCCGCGCCGAAGCCCGTTTGAGCGCGTCCATCATCAACAACAGTTCCATCAAGTGCATGTCCACCGGCTGGCAGGTGGGCTGCATCACAAACACATCCGCGCCGCGCACGTTCTCCTGAATCTGTACATACGCTTCGCCGTCCCGGAAGCGGGTGACCAGCGCCTGTCCGCGGGTCAGGCCAAGAAAGTGGCAGACCTCATCGCAGAGCGCCTCATTGGCGGTTCCACAGAAGACCTTGAATCGGTCGTCGACCCGGGCGCGCTGCGGCTTGCGTTCCGTTTTCTCGTCCGTGATCGGCTTTTTTTCCGCAGTCGTTTTTTCGGCAGTCGTGGTTGCAACTGTAGCCATAGTTTCAGTTCTCAGTCTTCGGTTTTCAGTGCTCAGGTTGGGGGCTCCAGTTTACGACTGAGAACTGGCAACTGAGAACTGGGTTATCTGGCTGGGCCGCTAGGATTCGAACCTAGACAAAGTGCTCCAAAGGCACTTGACCTACCATTAGTCGACGGCCCAGTGAAACGATCGGACTGGCTGATTGCCCTTCAATTGTCGTTCAACAATTGTCGTTTAACAACTGTCTTTTACCCGGCAACAATCGAATCAATCCAGAATTCTTTTCCAATACTTCTGGCGCGTCAACGTACTGGTCGCCACCGCCTTCAGGCCCTGCTTCCGCAGACGGCTGGCCGCCTTTGCGGCGTCGGCTGGCGACCGGAACAGCCCGTACAGGGTCGACCCTGATCCGGAGAGCGAAGCGTAGCGCGAACCAGCGCGCTCCAGCTCACCTTTTATGTCTCGCAATTCGGGATATTTAGGAAAGACGACTCGCTCGAAGTCGTTTTCAATCCCGGTACGGACAAGGTCGGAAAGCAAATTCCCGGCCCGGCTCCCGCCTTTTGCAGGAGCACCGGTGTTGGGTGAACCACTGGTTAAACTACAAAGCCACGCCGACAGCGCGCAGCCAACCTCAAACAGTCTATCGGACGCTCCCGCCCGCGTCAATTGATGATTCCGCGTGGAAACTAGATCTTGTGTGGTGACGGGGCTCTGCCCCGTCCGGGCTCGCGTAGGGACAGCCGCCCTCGGCTGTCCAGCCGAGCGCAGCTCGGCAACCTTTTCCGCCTGTACCAGTTCATCCCAATCGCCAAACGCTCCAGGAGTCGACACGCCTACCTCCGGCGTCACCACCACCATCGGAATCGCAGGCAGATCGGGCGCCGGATAAACCTCCTCGCCGCGACCCACGCCTAGCGACGTTCCGCCCACCAGAAACAGCGGCAGGTCCGAGCCGATTTCGGCCGCGATTCGCAGGCGCGCGGGGCCGGATAATTTCTTCTTGAGCGCCCGCGTCTTTTTCATTACAAGCTCCAGCGCGATCATGGTCGCCACGGCATTCGAAGAAGCCGCCCCCAACCCTCCCTGCACCGGCAGCCGCTTTTCGATCTCAATGCGGACTCGCCCCTTAGCGCCGAGTTCCTCCAGCACGCGCTCGGCGATGCGATAGCAGGTATTCGACGAGTCCAGCGGAACCCGCGGGTCTTTATTCGTGCACAGGATTTCAATCTCGCTGCCCCGCCCAGCTTTTCCTTCAACGCTTCGTTCAATGCTCACCCGGATCACGTCATGCAGCGCAATCGTCTGGTACACCGTGCGCAGATCGTGATATCCGTCCGCGCGCGCGGCGCCGATGTAGAGCCCGAGATTGATCTTCGCAAAGGAACGAACCACGACTGTCATGGAAGGGGAATTGTAAGCGATTTGGGTGTGTGTGGCGCGGGCGCCCTCGCCCGCGTTTCACCGCCAGTGCGGCGGTTCCCAGATGGTCACACCGAGTCGCCCTGTGACCGGACGATTCTTGGGTTGTGAGTAGAGTCGAGAACAGGCGCAGTGGCTTTAGTCTTCCGGTGGCTGCTGACGAATGCTTTCGCATCGTCGCCTCAGTCCGGTTTGGCTTGGTTCTGTTTCCTGTTCCCGCTCATCGAACCGGACAGGCGGATGTCCCGCATCCGGCTCTCGGAAAAGACACACGATGGTCCGTGTGACGCTGCCTGCAACTTCTGAACACAACTCGGGGTGGCTAGACTCATCGTCAATCCCCATGTCCTTCGTTGCTTCTTGCGTCCGTCTTTAACTGAGGCCCCTTCCCTCCACCGGAGTTACCCGGTTTCGTAGGTACTGCGAACCTCTCCGCCACCCCACACGGCCCGGCCCATCTCTCACGAGTTGCCAGTTGATCCTTATTCATTGCGATCACCGCGGGGGCTTCCCGTGTTGCGTCTGGTCTCCTCTGCCTGCATGCCATCGCCATTACCCCGGCAGGTTTGATGGACTTCATTCGCTCGGACTATTTCCATCATCGTCGGCCTTCCCCAATTACACGGTGGGTCGGCTCCTGCATTAATCGTTTCGAGGCCTGCTCAGCGTTCACTCACGTTATGGCCTGCACGCTCGCCGAGTCGCCTAGCGACCCTCTACACCGAAAGCTCCGACCGCTTCGTTACCTCTGCAGTCGTTTCGGTTGCTACCGGGTGGAGCGAACCAGTTCCCGGGCGGGAGTTGCACCCGCTGAAGTCCAGTGCCTTTTCACGGCGCACGTGTAATCGCGATTTATCGTCAACCGTCCTCTGGAGCCACCGACAACTACATGTTTTTCATGGCCTTGCCGACTTTAGTCGGCCTGTGCCCTTTTCCTCAGCGTCGCCGTCGAGCAGTAGTACAATGGGGCTGTAAATTCTCTCGCTTCTCCGAAGAGCAGTTCCCGCTCGTTGAGATGCACACCCCTGAGGCGACTGACCCGCATTCGCGGGAAACGCATCCTGTATGAGAAGGCCGTGCTCCATTCTTGTTCTTTTCATGCTTCTGACCTTCGGTGTGTCTCTGGCTGTCCCGGCAAAAGATGTGCCGGAGACCGTCTACGACGAATCGGAGGCACTGCCCTACGAGGGCACTCCTGTGTTCTCAAGCGTGATGCCGCTTGGGGCTGCTCGGACAACTCAGGCAGTGCCAAGTTCCTTGCACCCCAGACTTGGTGCTCCATCTCTGTTTGCCCCTGCGCTTGTCCGCGACAGCGATGCCAATCGAGCCGCCGATACACGAGTCTCATTGGCCCTACTCTGCACTCTGCTCTGCTAGCAACTTCGGTTGTCTCGTTCTCTCGCCTCTCGAAGAGCATCTCCTCCCCGAGATGCCCCCCGGAGACGAGTCTGGGTCCCAGTACAAGCACAACAGGATTCTTTCATGGAGGGCAAGTATGAAACGCATTGGTATTTACGTGCTTCTATTTGGCTGCCTTGTCTCTGCGGCGTTGGCACAATCGCCCAGCAAAACGAACACAACAACTCGGAATCCCTTAGTACTCTACGACGATTTCAGTGGCCTAAGGATTGACCCAGCGAGGTGGGACAATACCGCGGAGCCCTCACTCATGCGAGAGGCAGTGCGTGAACTATCACCCCCGTATCAGGGGCAAAGTAACAACAGGCGCCTCCACATCTTCACACGGTCTTATTCCTGGACCGGCAACGATCAGGATGTGAGTTGGGGGTGGCTTGGCCTTCAGTTTCCAAACCCGGCTTCAATTACAGAGATTTCTTTCCATGTGCTGGTAAATAGCGCAGCAATGTCCACATGTCAGAGCAATCCTTCCACCGCCTTTACCGTGGGAGCTCAGTTCAGAGGACGTTTCTTCAACACCACCGGGCCCGTAGAGTCGGGTGATGTCGAGGCAGGGATAAGCCTGGACCGCTCCGCCACGGATGATGCGAAAGCGCCCTTGACCGTGAATGCTTGGTATTATACGTTAGACGAATCCGCCTCCGACGGCCGAACGTTGGGTTTCGTATCCCCGGGCCAAACCGCCAAGTTACACATGAAGTGGGACCAGCCGAACCACCAATTCCTCTTCCAGTTGAACAGCCACCCCGTGGTCGTCATAGGATACAACATCTCAGACGCCTTTCCACCCAATACTCCATACAAAGGAATTCAAGTCACTCCAGGCACGCCTAACTGCACGACCACACCACTAGGCAGCGCAATGATGGACGCCTATTTCGACAGTGTGTACGTCAACCCCCGCTAGAGGCACTCAGGAATTCTTGCCGCCCGATGTCTGGGCGGCTTTTCTTTTACATCACACCGAGGTGCCGGGCGCGGTAACTTCTGTTATCAGGCGTGGGTGTTGAAAAAGGAGCTTTCGAAGGAGATCTTCCCTCAGCTTCGGATAGTGCAGTAGGGCGAGTTTTTCTTCACAACGGGAGGGCCACTACGTCGTCGCGGCTAGCATTGGTCTTTGCCCTTGGCTGAGGAAGCGGACCAGTCGCTTGATGTTCTGGGCAGCTGCCGCCAGGAAGAACTGCTCCCGAACAAACTTTAATCGCCGCAGGCGCAGGCGACGCAATCCGATCTGATTCTTGAGTTCCGCAAACAGGGCTTCCACTTTCTTTCTTTGGCGCTGTGCGTTGGCGAACTCTGGCGTGTTGACTAACTCGCGGGCGCGCTGCCGAGCCGGCTCATGCATGTGGATGGCAAGACAGCGGAACTCTGCGCTGGTGCATTGCGGTCTTTGCGAGCATGCCCCACAACGTTTGCGGGTTCCGACGTAGGTATAGGTGCGATTTCGAGCGCTCCGGCCGCCGTAGTTGAGTGGCTGACCGGCGGGGCAGAGATAGCTGTTGCTTTCCGGCTGATAGGTAAACCGCTCGGGGCCGTAGAACGGGCTGTTCTTTCGGTGGATACTGTCCCGCGTGCGCATATAGGGAGTGATGTCCCGCTCCAGCAACCATTGCAGAAACTCGCCATTGCCGTAGGTGGTATCGGCAGCCACCGACTGCGGTTCCCGTCCTTGCCACTCGGCGAAACGAGTGATCATATCCTGTGCGGCCACGGTTTCCTGGCTCATGCGGGCGGCCGTCCCTTGTACCCCCACGATCACACAGCTGGGATTATCTACCAGGTAGTTGTCGTAGTACCCCAGCCGGGCGGGTGTGCCACCTTTGGTGGCGTAGGTGGAATCCGGATCGGTGGTCGACACCTGCTCTTGCTCATGCACGGGCTCTTCCACCGGATTCTGCTGTTCCAGTTCCACCAGATACTGGCGCATGGGGTGGTGGACTTGGGCAGCTTCCGCTAATTGCTCCCGGGGAATACGACTCTCTTTCGCCGCGTTCGCCTCCACGAAGCTGCCATCCACCGACAAGTCCTCGCCCTTTACCAATCCCACTTCCACACACTGCCGCACGATCTGTTCAAACAACTGTTCGAACAGCTTCGATTCCTGGAATCTTCCGTGCCGATTCTTCGAGAACGTGGAGTGATGCGGGATCTCCTGATCGAAGCCCAGGCCGGTAAACCAGCGCCACGCCAGATGCATGCGCAGTTCCTCGACCAACTTGCGCTCGCTGGTGATGCCATACAAATAGCCGATCAACAGGATGCGCAGCAGAAGCTCGGGATCGATGGACGGGCGGCCCGTAGCGCTGTAACTCTCTTTCAGCTTTTCCCGCACGAAGGCAAAGCTGATGTGCTGATCGATGAGCCGTAGCAGATGAGTCTCTGGAACCTGATCTTCCAGGCGGAAGTAGTAAAACAAGGCTTCGGAACGATCCTGTTGCCCCATCATGATTAGCGCGCCTCCGAGAATGGTGATCCAGCAAAGCATGGCAAGGAAAGTTCTCCTTCTTCTACCACGCTTTTGCCGCCATTCAGCCCGCTAATCTCAGTGACTTTTTCAACACCCACAGGCGTTTACACTCAGAACCCCCGTTTGCAGGTCAATGAGTGAAATGGGGATGTTACAACAGTTGTCCTTGCTTGCGATTCGCTGGCACTTGACGTATAAACGGCACCACCGTGGAAGACACTGTAGAAGGACAGGTTGCAACGGAAGATAAACCAGTGGGGCACAGCGGTAGTGGCTGGCAGGCTCTATGGTTTCTTCTTCATTTGGCAGCCGTCTACGCGCTAGTAAAGTTCTGCACACCGTGGCTGTCCGGGTGGACAGCCGGGAAGGTGCTTCCTCTTTTGCAACATCCGACCTCCTCAGGACCTTTTCAATTTCTCTTTTCTCATCTATTCGGATTTAGCTTCGTTCCTGCATTTCTTTTAGGCTTGATCAACTCCAGATTCAAGCACAAGGCCGCCCAGTTCGTCTGGCTGGTGCCCACCGTTATTCTCGCTTACAAGTTTGTCACCTTTCCCGCTCCGTCTGTATTTGGAGGTCAATTCTCCGCTGCATTCCATCAGTATTTTGCGGGTGGATTCCTGTTTCCGGGGTCTTGGGCGATGAGCGATATGAGGGATTTTGGATCACCCGACATGCTGCGGGGCTTAGCGCAGATCGAGTTCACTGCTCCGTTCTATGCTGGCGCTGGGTATAGCATTGCCGCATGGATGGGGCGTCGAAGTGATCTGAGCCGAAAGATCGCAGAAAAAGTAGAAAGATGGGAAGAAACCAGATTCGGGCGTCAGCCGTAGGAAGCAACTCAACTGTCGCAATCGCATTATAAAAGGGCGCTCCTGTTGGAGTAGGTTGTCATCATTGCGTACGACCACCTACGAAAGGAGCACCCTCAATGACCGGTGAAAAGTATATTGGGCTCGACGTTCATCAAGCAACCATCTCGGTGGCGGTGATGGATTCCAAGGGCAAGGTTGTCATGGAATCCATCCTGGAAACCAAAGCCACAACCATTCTGGAGTTTTTGGCGGGACTGCGTGGAACTTTGTCGGTGACCTTCGAAGAAGGCACCTGGGCGGCGTGGCTCTCCGATCTGCTCAAGCCGCGTGTTGCCAACTTAGTAGTGTGCAACCCGCGCAAGAACGCGCTGCTCAAACATGGCAACAAAAGCGACAAGATCGATGCCCGCAAACTTGCCAATCTGTTGCGGCTCAATGATCTCGAGCCGGTCTACCACGGCGAGACGGGTGTACGCATGCTGCGGGAGCTGGCCCGCAGTTATCTGACTATCGTCAAAGATGTTTCCCGGGTAATGAATCGGTTGAAAGCGCTGTACCGCAGCTGGGCGATTCCCTGTGCCGGACGGGACGTCTACTATACCCGCCATCGCAGCGAGTGGCTGGGGAAAATCCCCGAGGCTGGCACTCGCCGCCGCGCCGAGCAACTCTATCAGCAACTGGATATGCTGCAGCCCTTGCGGCAGCAAGCCCGGCGCGAACTGCTGGCGGAGAGTCGCAAGCATACCATCACTGCCAAACTGCGGCAGATTCCGTCCCTGGGGCCGATTCGCTCTGCTTTGGCGGTGGCTCTGATCCAGACCCCGCATCGTTTCCGCACCAAGCGACAGCTCTGGACCTACAGCGGACTGGGGTTGGAAACCCGCGACAGCGGGGAATACCACTACGTTGAAGGCCAAGTGCGGCGCCGCAAAAAGCAGGTGTTCATTCGCGGTTTGAACAAAGATCACAACCATGATCTGAAAGGTCTGTTCAAAGCTGCCGCCACCCGGGCGAGTGTGCAGCCCGGACCGTTCCAGGATTTCTACCAGCGATCGTTGGCCAAAGGCATCCAGCCGACCATGGCGCGTCTCACTCTGGCGCGCAAGATCGCGGCCATTACGTTGACTCTGTGGAAGAAGGGAGAAAACTTCGACGCTGACAAACTAAAAGCACAAGCCGCTTGAGCGTCTCGGGTGAAGAACCCTTTCCGTCGCCGCCTGATTCTTTCTCTGGTGGTGGTCGGTTGGTTCTTGAGACGCTCGGGTTCGAGGGTGAGCATCCTTAACGCCTGTAGGCACACAAGTGTCAGTGACACTTAGCCTCCGTGTAATCCCTATGCCCCTTCGGACAACCCGAAAAAGCACTAGGCCACGAGCCTCAGATAGATCCATGGTTGCCACCATACAACCGTACGGCTTGATGCGTTTCGAAACTGATCGGCGTCGTCGCTATTAAAGAAGATGCAGCTACTGCGATGGAGCAACCCAGGTGCAGGACACCAGACGAGCGTCTTCCATGGTGAGAGGGGCTGGATGTCGCGAAATAAACCTGCGCATCCGGCGGAGGGAGAAAAATGTTCTTGACATCCCCTTTTATAGATCAGGCGTTAGCACTCAAAACCCCCGGGTGGGTGTCGAAACGTCCGTGCAACCGCACCAATGCGACCTGCCTTTTTTCATCACATTTTTCTTGTACTGCCATCACAGACACCCAACCGCAACCCTGCGAAAATTCTTCGAGAGTGCAGCATTGAGAAGTGTCCCCGTCTCCAGAGACGGATTCCATTTTCATCGCTCTTTGACAACCTGAGGCGTTGAGCGGGTGAGACCCCGCTGCCGAAATCCCGAGCAAGCCGGGGGTTCCCAGCGCCCGTCTTCTGGCGCGATAGGGTGGAGAGGCGAAGCTTCCTTCCCCTTGACACGATTTACCCCACTTCGGAGGCTGATAGAACCACGGAATCCCGTAAGTCCTTATTCCAGAATACTTTCATATAAGTCCTTATTTCTCAAAGACCAAGTCCGAAAATTCCTCCTAACCCCATGATTCCTATAGCCGGGGGGGAGGGGGGGGCCCGGTACCAACCAGTAAACACGCCAAAAGCGTTCAACGCACTTACTGAGAACCGAGAACTGAGAACTGAGAACTCGCCTGCGTTACACTTCCCAATGCATGCCCGTTACCACCTATCTCGAAGCCATCCGCCAGGGAATCTGGGAAGAAATGGAGCGCGACCCTACCGTCTTTTGCCTGGGCGAGGACATCGGCATCTACGGCGGCGCCTTCAAAGTCACTGACGGTTTCATCGATCGCTTCGGCCCCGAGCGCGTGATTGATACGCCCATTGCGGAGTCGGCCATCATGGGCGCTGCCTTCGGCGCGGCGCTTACCGGATTGCGCCCCGTGGCCGAGTTCCAGTTCATGGACTTCATCGGCTGCGCCTTCAATCAGATCGTGAACATGGCCGCGAAGGCGCACTACCGCTGGGGAGCGCCGGCTCCGCTGGTGCTGCGCGGTCCAAGCGGAGGGAATGTGCATGGCGGGCCATTCCACTCGCAGAATCCGGAGATGTGGTTCGTGCACGCACCCGGTCTGAAAGTTGTCTGCCCCGCGACCGCCTACGATGCCAAGGGACTCATCAAAGCGGCGATCCGCGACCACAATCCGGTGATCTTTTTCGAGCACAAATATCTATACCGAAGAATTAAAGAGGACATTCCAGACGACGACTACGTTGTTCCGCTGGGGAAAGCGCGGATCGCACGCGAGGGTCGTCATCTCAGCGTGATCACCTACGCCGCCATGCTGTACGTTGCGCTCGAAGCGGCGGAAATTCTAAGCAAGGAAGGAATCGAAATCGAAGTCCTCGACCTGCGTACGGTCTCGCCGCTCGATCGCGCGGCGATTACGGCCACCGTGAAGAAGACCAACAAAGTCATCATTCTGCACGAACACTCGCGCACCGGAGGACTGGCGGGAGAAATTTCCGCAATCATCAACGAGGAGGCGTTTGACGATCTCGATGGTCCCATCCTCCGGCTGACGTCGCTTGATACGCCGGTTCCGTTTTCTCCGCCGCAGGAGGAATTTTTCCTGCCCAAAACGTCGGATCTGGTGCGTGAGGCTCGACGCCTGCACGCTTACTAACTTCGCACTTTCAGCCCGCGCTGCACCCCTGTTATATAATGGCCGCCCCACGGAGTATGGGAATGACGATGGGCCGTAAGCTTTCCTACCTCAGCATAATCTTCGCTTTTAGTTGTTCCTTTTATGTTTCTGCAAAACCCAAAGACCAACCTAAAGACAAAGAGAACGATTCTGAAGTCAAATTCACGGCGCGCGCGGAACTGGTGCTGATCCCTGCGCTGGTGACCGACAAGTCCGGCAATCACATCACCGGACTGAAGAAGGAGGACTTTACGGTGCTGGAAAACGGCGCCGAACAGAAGATTGCCACGTTCGAGGAAATCGCCAGCGACCCGCACCGGGTTTCGCGTCCCGGGAATCCGAATGAATTCAGCAATTCCCTGGCGGGCGCAGCATCCAACCGGCGCATTACGCTCATGGTGCTCGATCTCCTGAACACGCGCTTTATGGATCAGGCTTACGCTCGCCAGGATTTGCTCAAATATCTGACGCAATCGGTGGATCAGCGCGAGCCGACAGCCCTCTACACCCTCACTCGCAGCGGCATTCACGTAATCCATGACTTCACCACCGACCCTCGTGTCCTGGTGGCGGCATTGCATAAGGTGAAAGGCGACGCGTTCCAGATGGTGGATAGCGAGGAAGCTGTGGAAGCCGCGACAGGAACCGCCAGCCCGGACGGCAGCGCCGGGGTCGATCCGGGTGCCGTGCAGACCGAAGCGCAAAAAATCCAGACCATGATGGAGGATGCGGAACTGAATTTTCAATCGTTCCAGCAACGCCTTGCCATTACCTACACCTTGGAGGCGATGCAACAGGTAGCGCAGGCGCTGGCGGGGTTCCCTGGGCGCAAGTCGCTGATCTGGGCGAGCGGCGGATTCCCTTTCAGCGTGAGTGACAATACCATGCAGCTCGCGCCCGCCGGCCGCGATTCTCTCACCGATGTGCTGCCCATGTACGAACACACCTGGCAGCTGCTGAATGACGCGCAGATTGCGCTCTATCCGGTGGACGTAAAAGGACTGCAATCTGTGGGCCTCCCAAGCGCCTCGGTGAGCAACCCGGGAAGAAACTATGGGCGCAACATGACCTGGCGGAATCTGGATACCCAGGCGACTCTCCAGACGTTTGCGTCTATGACCGGAGGCCGCGCCTATTACAATTCCAACGATTTGGTGAAGGGCTTTCGCAATGCGGTAGACGATTCTGCCGAATACTACATGCTTGGCTACTATCTGGATCGGTCGAAGACCAAGTCTGGCTGGCGCAAGCTGGCGGTGAAAGTGAAGCGCGATCACGTGGACGTACGTGCGCGCAGCGGCTTCTTTGTGACCAACGCCACCATCGACCCCGAGAACAGCCGCAACAGCGATCTTTCGTCCGCTCTACAGTCGCCGTTGGATTACACATCGCTTGCGCTGGTGGCGCGCTGGGACAAAATCGAACCCGGCAAGGAGCCGGGCAAGAAGCATGTGAATTATGAGATGCACGTGCCGCCAGACTCTGTGCTGATCGACAATGCCGAAAATAATCATGTTGTGCTGGACTTCATCGTGGTGGTAAAGACACCCGAAGGCAAAGCGGTCGATCGTCCCACTGGCCAGAAGGTTGACGCTCATCTGACTTCGGAAAAGTTGGCGGCGGTTCGCCAGAAGGGCCTTGCCTACGGCGGCGCCCTGGATCTTGCCCCTGGTGAATACACAGTCCGTTTCGTTGTGCGCGACGACCTTAGCGGGCGCGTCGGCTCGGTTGCCGGGCCCTTGAAGATAGAATGACAATGAACAATGACAAATGACAAAGGGTGGGCACGGGGCTGCGGTTCGCCCGTGAACTCCGCTGTGAACTGAAACTCTCCGGTCGCTTAATTTAAGGATCTGAAATGCGCAACTTCATTCTAGGGATTGTCGTCACCATTCTGGTTCTGCTGATTGGCGGTCTTGGCCTTGCCCTGCTTGGCTTTTTGCCGACTCGGGCCAACGTCGTTCCCCCGGAGATGGAACGCCACATCGCCATGAGCGCGCTCGACAATTCGGTGGAGCGCCATGCTCCCCGCTTGAACAATCCCGTGCCTCCCACGGACGAGAATCTGATCGCGGGCCTGAAGATCTACACCATGAATTGCGCGCTTTGCCACGGCGATATCGACCGCCAGCCCTCGGCTCTGGAGAAATCGTTCTATCCCCCGCCGCCGAGACTGATTCTTCACCCACCCGATGATCCGGAATGGCATGTCTTCTACGTGATTCACAACGGCGTCCGCTATACGGGCATGCCCGCCTGGGATAAGGCGCTCTCTGAGCCGGACATTTGGAAGATTACGGCGTTTCTCACCCGCATACATAAACTGCCGCCGGCAGTGCAGGACTACTGGAAAAAAGCCAGCGGCGTGAACCCTCCTACCGGCGAGGAACAGGAACACGACCACAAGTAGCGGGTTGTGTGGCAGCGGGGCCCCACACTACCCCGGCGGATAGCTGAAATTGATGGTGATCTCGGTTTGAGTTGCGGCAGCGTGGCCGTTGACACTGTAGGGTTGGAACCGCCACTGCTTGACCGCGGCAATCGCCGCCCGGCCCAGAATGAAATATCCCCGAACAATTTTCAGATCCTCGACGCTGCCATCGCGCCCGACGCGCGCCTGTAGTACGACCGGTCCGTGGAGTTTTTGCGCTAAAGCTTCCGCTGGATACACCGGATTGACGGTGTGAATCAGCAGCGCCCGCTCCGCTTCTTCGCTCACCGCGACGGGTTCGCTGGATTCTTGAACTGCAGGCTGCAGCTGCGGGGCGGAGACCGGCATCATCTGCGCCGGACTCACCGTCACCACGACCGGAGGCGCAATGGGCGCCGAGTTCTTCATGCTTTCTGGAATCGCGGCTCGTTCCTTGCGAATTGGCGCCACGTCTCGGCGCTCAAGCATCGGCACGGGCAGCGGAAAGTCTGGAGCCTTCCGCAACAGGATCAGCGTTTCCGCCAGCATGGACTCGCCTGCAACCACTCTGAGCGCCGGCGCCGGCGCATTGGAACTGCCGGGATCTCTGCTGAAGTACGCATCCGGTTGCGTGTCGCTCCCGGAGGAGCCGGCGGGCAAGGCAGTAGTTTGTTTCGTGTGAAAAAGCGCCGCCACCGATTCCCGCAAAACGTGGAATCCACCTTCCGGCGTCCCCGTCAGATACTCGATGATCTCGTGCGATCTCCACAGGCAAAATGCCGCCGTTAGCACAAGCACCGCAGCACAAGCTCCGCGGAACCCTATCGCATGGATGCCATGGCGAGGTTCTTCTTTGTAATTCGCAGTTCCGTCATCGTCCTCTGCCGCATTCTCTTCTAGGTGGCTACCTGGCGGAACCTGCTGACTGTGCTCCGGTCGATAGGGGACAGAGGAAGCTGCAGGGGTGCTATTGGCGTGGCGGTCTTCCCTAGTCGCCTCCGCAGCATCCTCCAGGCTCGCAGGTTGCATCTGCTCGCACGCTTTGGCCAGCACCGCGTCGGCTTCCTCGGCAGAAATCGGCCGATAGATGAGAAAAGCGAGCCGGTTGTCGCGCAGCTCCGCTTGGGTAGGCTCGTGATCGACGATGGCGATGGCCACCGTGCCTCGGTTCGCAACAGACTCGCGAGCACGCTTCAACAGGAAGCTCGCCTCCGGCTGGTCAGCCCAATCCGCGATCACGCACGAGTAGGCTTGCTTCTTCCCTTTTTCGATGGCCGAAAAGATGTCCGAACAGACTTCGGCTCGGATCCGCGTATTCTCGCAGGCCGCGGTCATGGCGGCGTTGGTCTCGGGACTTTTTGAAAACAACAGGGCGCGGAAAGCCATCGCAGTCCAAGCGTATCGGGATTTTCGTTACCGCGACAGGTAACCGGTGGGTAGTACACCCGTGGAATCCGGCCAACCTCCTGGCCGACGCAAGCTCCCCAAGGAAACCAGCGGTGACCTTCGTAACCGGGTGCTGGATCCCGGCCTGACCATGTCAGATTTCAGCCCACTCTCCGGATAATTCGTGGCTCAGCTTCTGCTGCCGTTCCTGCAGGCGTTCCTGCAGCTCCTGCTGTTGTTCCTGCAGTTCCTGCTGCGAATCCTGCAGCCTCTTCTCCATGTCTTTCCAGCACATTGCCTGCTTTTGCGGCTTCTCCATGATGGCCGGGCTCAGGCGCGCAATTTCCTCTCCGGCACGGTTGATCGCCTGCTCTGTCTCTGCCGTGAACTCGTGAAAGTCAAAGCTGTCTTCCAGCAGGCTGCCGGAATCCTTCTTCTCGGGAAGAGTTAGAGTGAGATTCTGCTCTCTCTTCTCGCGCATCACGGTCACAGCCGCCGCGCCGCCCGACGATGACCGCAGAGCGTGCACGAAGTCAGACGTATCGTGTACCGGCTGGTTGTTAACTTTGACGACCACATCCCCGGCGCGGAATCCGGCCTTCTCGCCCCGACTGCCTTTTTCCACCGAGCGCACCAGCACGCCCTTGCCGTCCTTGACGCCAAAGAAATCCCCCAGTTGCGCAGTAATGTTCTCCACCATGAGCCCGCTGCGCGCCGACTGGTGGACGATGACCACCGAGATGGGGATGTCGAAGTCGGGCATGGCGGGCATCTTCGGTATCTCCGGCATCTCGGGCAATTTTGGCTCCCAGGCCATCGACTTGTGCCGGTCCGCAAGTTGCACCTTGATACTCAGTGGCTGACCGTCGCGGCTGATGCCGAGAGTCACCACGCGGCCGGGCGGCGTTTCCTTAATCATCCGGCGCAATTGGGCTGCGCTCTCTACCGCCGTACCGTTCAGGCTTACGATGACGTCATGCTCGTGCACCCCGGCTTTTCCGGCAGGAGCGTCCTGGTCGACCATCATGACCTCCGCTCCGTGCTCTTCTTTGAGCTTCAGTTCTCCCAGCCGCTCCGCGGAAACGTCGGCGATGTCCACTCCAAGAAACGACGATCCGCCGCCGCCTTCTTCCGAACTGTAACTCCAGTCCCAGCTCTGGCCCGGGCGATCATAGTTCGACCGGGCGCTCGACTCCGCTGGTTGCGCGCTCACTCCCAGCGGAACGACCAGCGAAAAAAGAAAAATGCAAAGCAGGAAGCGATGGATCATAGGCCCTCCCGAATAAAAGCTAATCCTTGGTCACTAGTCGTTAGTCGTTAGCAAACTCTCGGCTTCCGCAGCGAATCGCGAACGACTAACGACTCACGACCAACGACCGTTCCTACCGACTGACACGGCGGAAGTTGACATTCCCCGAATTCGTCCGGACCTTCAGCACCGGCCCGCCACCGTTGAGCTGACCCTCTGCCGTCACCGTTTTCGGCCCCCACGGTCCGCCTTCACTGGACACGCGAATATCGGAGAAGTCGCTGCGAATCGTGTGGCCATTGGCGATTTCGATCTCCGCCCGTATGGAGATCGCCAGATCACTCGCAAGATAGACGGTAATGTCGCCGGCCGAGGTTTCAAGCGTGGAATTGTTGCGACCACCCGCGCTCGCCGAGGAGAGCAGTTTGACAATGATTCCACCTGCGGAAGTTTCAGCCTGTACCGATGTAGCGCCGTCCAACTGGATGCTGCCGCCGCCGGTCTCAGCCTGCACACGCCCTTTCGCGGAGGCCAGCCGAATGTTGCCGGCGCCGGTTTCAATCTGCGCCGGCCCTCCGATGTCTCCGAGATCGACGCTCCCTCCACCGGTCGTGGCTTTCACCGGCCCGCTGCATTTGTCCACCCGAATACTACCCCCGCCTGTCTCCAGCACGGCACCTTGCAGGCCGGAGAGAACAACAACGCTTCCCCCTCCACTTTCCGCCTTGATCTGGCCCTTGGCAGATGCGATCTTGATGTTTCCTCCGCCCGTTTGCAGACTCACGTTGCCTTCGACGCTACCCACTTCAATCGTGCCCCCGCCGGTTTCCGCGTTTACCTCGCCGCCGATATCATCCAGGTGAATATTTCCACCGCCACTCTCGAGACCGACACGTCCAGCAATCCCCGTCGCGTTTACGTTGCCACCCCCGGTCTCGATCTTGGCGGACTCCAGGTTTCGCGGCACATTGATGACAAAGTCGTCAGCGCACTTGGAATCCCGCCGGCTCGCCTCGGCTACGACCCACACCGTGTCTCCCTTCACCGACGTGTTGATCCTGTACGATTCAAATTCGCGGCGGGCCTGCTGTTCTGAAGATGTATAAGCCTTGCGATGAATGACGTATGTGATCCCCGCTTGCGATCCACCCTGAACCCGCACCGAACCCGCGGCCAGCTTCACCCGCAGATTTTTCGCCGCACCCAGGTCTCCAGTCATTTCCTGGACCCAGTTGCTGCCGTCGCGATACACTCGAGTTTCCTGGCATAGAGCCAGAGACGCCAGCGCCGACACCAATATTCCGACACCAGCGAGTTTGATTGCTTGCTTCAAAGAATGTCCTCCTCAGTAATGAGTCGTTAGTCGCTGGTCGCTAGTCGTTAGCAAATACTGCGGTCCAGACTCCGAACGACTATCGACCAACGACCGTTCTTTAATCCATCTCCGGCATCTGCGCTAGCATCGTCCGCGCCTGCGAACGAATCGAGACGTTCTGATCCGTCTGCGACAACCTGGTCAGCACCGATCGCACATTGCTGTCCGTCTTCATCGGCTCCACCAGCCGCAAGGCTTGCATTCGCACGCCGGAGTTAGTGTCGCTGATCAACGCCCGCAAAACTCCGTCCCGGACTTGCGGATCCTGCCGCACGAAACCACTCAGGCCATCCAGCGCTTTCAAACGCACGCCGGGATTGGTATCGTTCTGCAAGGCATACATCAGCGCTTCCCGCACGCGCGAGTCGTCGGGCGCCTGCGTCAGTAAATCCACCGAGTCCATGCGCACGCCCGAGTTGTAATTGTTACGTGCCGCAAACAACAGCAACTGCTGGATGCGCTGGTCGTTCAGGGAGCCCTGTGCTTCCTGGGTCAAAACCGTGTCGTACTTGATGCTTACCTGATTCGATCCCGGCTCCTGGGTCACCGACCGGATGCCCGCAATCGACGACGAATCCACCGGCGTGGTGTCCGCCCGGTTCACCACCGCGACCTCCCCAACGCGTCCAGGAGCAAGAAAGTTGTAAGTCGCGCCAATGCCTCCACCAAATCCCACGATAAAGATCACCGCAGCCAGTGCCGGCGACATACGAATCTGGCGCAGCCACGTTGCGGGCTCCAGAACCAGTCGTTGCCAGAAGCCTCCCTGCCGCGTCGTTTCCAGCGCTTCCTGCAGACGCATTCGCGATGCCGTGAGCAGGTTCGGAGTCGGCTCGGCCACGGGCATTTCCGAAAGCGTCGCGTGGAACTTGCGCGTCGCTTTCAACTCCGTGGCGCATTCGGGACACCGCGCCAGGTGCTGCTCTACCTCGTACCGGGCGTCGTCCTCCAGTTCGTTGTACACATAGAACAGAATGTTCTGCCGCACCCAATCACATTTCATTTTCGTATCCCTTCTCGGGGATTAGTTCGAAACTCATCGCATCTCCGACAGCGCGCTGCGCAGTTTTTGCGTCGCGCGAAATAATGTATTCTTCGCCGTGTCTTCGGTCGTATTCAGCATCTCGCCCACAGTGCGCAATTTCAGTCCGTGATAGTGCTTCAACTCGAACACCATCCGCTCGCGAGGCGTCAGGCCCGACAATGCCACACCGATCTTCCGTCCCAGTTCGCGCCGCATTAAGTCGCGTTCCGGGTTGGCTCCCGAGCGCGCGTCGGCGAACTGCTCCAACCGGTTGAACTCCTCCCCCGACGCGTCCACTGCCACCGGAGCATCTTCCTTGCGCACATTCCGTTTGCGCAGATGATCGAGACAGAGATTGGTGACGATGCGGTAGATCCAGGTGTAGAAGGAACACTCAAAACGGAAGCTGCCCAGATTCTTGTAGGCCTTGAGGAAGGCCTCCTGATAAACGTCCTGGGCGTCCGACTCGGATCCCGTCAGGTGCAACGCCAGCCGCAGTACCGGCTGATCGTAATGACGCACCAACACCTCGAAGGCTGCGCGGTTTCCCTGCTGCGCCTCCCGGATCAGACTCGTGTCGTCAATGCGGTTGCCCTGCGCTGCCAAAGAGCCCCTCGCGGTGGGGTTCTGGATGCTGCTGCCCTGTGCCGCCCGCCTCGGACGGTAATTGTCGCCAACCGGAATTGCTACGGCGTAAGAATCGGCCGGCATTGTCTGTCTCTGTCCCCTACAATATGGTCCAATCCTTGTTCTCGCCTTGCAGAGAAATAGACGGGGCAGCAACCCGAACGTTAGCAGATTATAAGGAATTGGCCCTTGGTTTGCTTGACAGTTGAAAACAGAGGTCCGAACACGCCTGTCTGTGAACTCTACGTGGGGACGGGCGTCCCGCCCGTCCAAGCCGAGTACACCGGGGCCCGCCGTCACGCCCGGTGTTGGCTTGCCGGGGTGGAGCAGCTCGGCAGCCGCCTGTGGCCACGATGACTCTGGACTCGTTACAGCAAGTCAAACCTCAGCCGCATTTCGTTCGTAGGTTCAAACCCCAGCTTTTCATACAAGGGCCGTCCCTCGGAGCTGGCGTGCAAATTGACAGAGCGCAAGCCCTGCTCCCTCACCCAGGCCATAATTGCCATCATGATCAGCCGCCCAATTCCCCGCTTCCGAAACTCGGGCTCGGTATACACATTCAAGATCACTGCGCGCTGCGTGCACGGGTTTTTGGGATTCGCCGGCCACGGAGACAACAGAACCCCACCCCCGCCACAGACGCGGCCCGAGGCGTCCAGCGCGAGCCAATGGTGATACGAACCATCGGCCAGAGCCCGCGCCAGCCACGGACTTGCAACTTCCACCATCCGATCGAGCTCCTCGACAGTACCTTCGCCCATGTCGCGAAACATCGACCGCCGGTGATGAAGAATGATCGCCGACTCGCTCGGCGCTGCCTGTCGTATCGTGATCTCAGCTGGCATCCCATTCATGAATTGTTATCCCGAGCGGAGCAAGGGATCGGCAGTTCGCCCGAAGTGCGCCGCCGTGTCTCCAGGGCTCTCAAAATGTACAATAAAACACAGCCGAGGCTGAGTAGATTTCATGTACGAAGTCACCGTCGAAGACACATTCGCCGCAGGACACTACCTGCGCAACTACAAGGGCAAGTGCGAGAATCCGCACGGCCACAATTACAAGATTCGCGTGACCCTCGCCGGCGCCGAGCTAGATAAGGCTGGACTGCTGCTCGACTTCAAAGACTTGAAAGACGTCATGAAGCACGCTATTGACCGTCTCGACCACCAGATGATCAACGACATCGAGCCCTTCACGGTCCTCAATCCCTCCGCCGAGAATCTGGCGAAATATTTCTACGACGAAACCAGCACGCGTTTAAGCAGCGTGACCAACGGCAGGGTGAGGGTGAAAGACGTTATCGTTTTTGAAACGGACACGACCACGGCTCGCTACTCCGAGTGAAATTATTGAGTCATTGAGTGATTGAATCATTGAGTCATTGAAGGCTCCTGCCTTTGAATTTCAATGATTCAATGACTAAATGCATCAATGATTCAATGCTTCAAGTAACCGAAATCTACAAATCGCTCCAGGGTGAATCCACCTATGCCGGCCTGCCCTGCGTCTTCGTGCGGCTGACGGGATGCAACCTGCGCTGCTCCTGGTGCGACAGCGAGTTCAGCTTCCACGGCGGACAAAAGATGGCGCTGCAGGAAGTGCTCAGCGAAATCGCCCGCCTAAGTCCGACCGGCGGACTGGTCGAAATCACCGGTGGCGAACCCATGTTGCAGGAGCGTGAACTCATCCCACTGATGGAGCAACTTCTGGACGCTGACTACCAGGTGCTGCTCGAAACCAGCGGCGAACGGCCTTTGGCGCGGGTGCCGAAACAGGTCATCAAGATCGTCGATGTGAAGTGTCCGCACTCCGGCGAACCTAACACTTTCGCACTGGAGAATCTGAAGGCGCTCCAGCCTCACGATGAACTCAAGTTCGTCCTGACCGACCGCACCGACTACGAATTTGCCCGCGATTTCGTCCTGCATTACGGGCTGGCCGAGCGCGTTCATGCCATTTTATTTTCGCCCGCGTTCGAAAAGACTGCCTCCGGCGCGCGAGACACTTCGCACTGCCTGCTCGACCCGCAAGAACTGGCGCAATGGATTCTCGCCGACAACGTTCCTGCGCGGCTCAGCCTGCAAATCCACAAACTGATCTGGGATCCCGCCGCCAAAGGCGTGTAGGGTGGGTTGCGTGGTGACGGTGCTCTGCTCCGTCCCGGCGGGGCAAGCCCCGCCACCACACGAGACCCTACGCCGTCTTCGCCCGCATCCGATTCTCCGCTCGCAGATGCGCCACCACTAGCCTTATGTCGTCGAAACTGACATACGGCGGAACTGCTTCTTTTATATCCTTCAGCTTCTCGACCCCCTGCTTGAGGCAAGCGGCCTCAATCAGCGGCTGCGCGTCGGGAGAAATCCATTTCGGATCCAGTTTCACCTGCCCGGTCTCGATCAAGTTCGCCACGGTGCACACGATCGTCGAAACCTGCCGCGCCCGGATGCGGCCAATTTCCTCGAAGCTGCGCCCCTCGTGCAGAAGCCGAAGCGTCTGTTCCGCTGGACTCGCTTCCCTGGTCACCGTCTGTGTGGCGCGCGCTCCATCGCTGAAGTTCCGCAAGGCCTGAAGAATTTCCGCGCCGTACACATCTGCCTTCTTTTCGCCAATTCCCGGCACCTGCTTCAACTCGGCAAAGTTGGATGGGCGCCGGCGGCAGAGCTCCTCCAGAGTGCTGTCGTGCAGAATGATGTATGCGGGAACTTTATTCTCCCGCGCCATGGTGCGCCGCCACTCGCGCAGATACTCCGCCAGCACCGGATCAGCTTCCGCCGGCGCCGAATCGCGCACCCGCGGTTTTTCGGACCGCAGCAGCGGGGTATAAAACGGTGGAAAAGACGTGGGCGGAGGTGATGCCTGCCGCGCCGCGACCTCCGGCGATTTAACGCGCACCCTCTCCTTACTAAGCCACTCCGGCTTGGCGCCGCAATTGTCGCAGTTTCCGCAGCTCTCCCATTGCGGAGTCTCCCCAAAATGCAGGCAGATTTGCCGGTGGCGGCAGCGTGAAGAATCGGCGAACCGGCTGATCACACGCTTCCGCTCGGATGAGCGCTCGCGCTCGGCATCATCCGAGATTTTTCCGATGAAGTACTCCAGCAGAACGTGGTCCCGCTTCTGCCAGAGCAGCACGCAATCCGCGGGACGTCCATCGCGCCCCGCGCGGCCCGCCTCCTGGTAATACTGCTCAATCGACTTCGGCAGCGACAGGTGAATCACCGCCCGTACCGCGGGCTTGTTAATGCCCAGGCCGAACGCGATGGTCCCCACCAGCACCCGCACTTCGTCCGACATCCATCGTTCCTGATTCTGCCGTCGCACGGGCGCTTCCATCTTCGCGTGATAAGGAATCGCCGCAATCCCACTCTCCTCCAGAAATTCGACCGTCTCCTCCACCCGGCGAATCGTGGGCGAATACACAATCACGCTTTCTCCCGCATAGTGCCGCAAAGCGCGGCTGAGCAACTCCAACTGAGTCCGCCCTTCGCACTGGTGCACCACGTAGCTCAAATTCTTGCGATGAAAGCTGGCAATGTAAAGATGCGGATCGCGCATCTGCAACTGCTTCAGGATGTCGTGCCGCACCTGCCGTGTCGCGCTAGCCGTGAACGCCGCAATCGGAAGATCAGGAAAGCTCGTACGCAACCGGCTAAGCTGCCGGTAGTCCGGCCGGAATTCGTGTCCCCACTCTGAAATGCAATGCGCCTCGTCGACCGCAAAGAAGCCCACCGGCACCCTGGTTAGCCATTCGAATGTATTTCCAGCGGCCAGTCGCTCCGGCGAAAGATATAGCAGCCGATATTCGCCTCGCGCCGCTTTTTCCATCACCTGCCGTCGTTCCGCCGAACTCTGAAAACTGTTGATCGCCGCCGCCGGAATGCCCATCTGTGCCAGTTGCGCTGCCTGATCCTGCATCAGGGCGATCAGCGGAGAAACCACTACGGCCGTCTTCCCCGAAATCACCGCCGGAAGCTGGTAGCACAACAACTTCCCGCCTCCAGTCGGCATCACCACACAAGTGTCGTGCGCGGCGAGCAGACTGCGGATAACATTCTCCTGCTTGGGGCGAAATTCGTGGTATCCCCAGTAGCGGCGCAGCGCTTCGGCCAAATTTGGACCAGCTTCGGACATTCTTTTTTCTGACGTTCTTTTTCCGGACCTTTAAGGCAGTATAGCCTTAGCAGTGTTGGCGAAGTCTGTGAGCGCTCGACACCGGCTTTGTGATGAATCAGCAAGGTTCGCGTAGGGACGGACGCATTCGTCCGTCCAGCAGCGCCTAGAATTTCATGATCGAGATCCGATGACCGAGAAGTCAGTAATACTCGGCGTAATCTCCGACACGCACGGCCGACTGCGGCCAGAGGCCGTCGAAGCCCTGCGTGGATCCAACCGTATCCTCCACGCAGGCGACGTCGGCGCCCCCGAAATCCTCGACGCACTCGCGCAAATCGCGCCCGTAACCGCAGTGCGCGGCAACGTCGACAGCGAACACTGGGCGCTCTCTTTGCCTGAAGCCGGAGTGGTCGAAGTCGCAGGCGTTTCGATCTATATCCTGCATGACCTCGGCCAGCTCGATCTGAAGCCGCAAGCCGCTGGATTCCGCGTGGTGGTCTACGGCCACAGCCATCAGCCGAAGATAGAAGAGAAGAACGGCGTCCTGTATTTCAATCCAGGCAGCGCCGGGCCACGCCGCTTCCACCTGCCGGTGAGCGTGGGGAAACTGGTGATCGAAGCGGGAAAAGTGCGAGCCGAGTTGATGGAGTTGAAGATATAGTCTTGGAGCGTGCCCTTTCGCGACGGTGCGGAGCTTCTTGTGCTCAAGAAGATCAAACTCATGCGTGACCGCGTCGAGGACTGGAAGAGTTATCCCTTCTCTGTTCCCGCCATCGCTAGCCTTGGAGAGCTCGTGCTGCGCTCACGAATCTGTTTCTTCGCCGGCGAAAACGGCACCGGGAAGTCCACCCTGCTCGAAGCCATCGCGGTGCATTACGGATTCGGCCGCGAGGGTGGAACCCGGAACTTCCGGAACGACAGCACTGAAAGCAACCACATGGTCGATCCGCTCGTAAGCGTCCTTCGTCTGTCCTTCGACAAGCGGACGGGAGCCGGATACTTTCTGCGGGCAGAAAGCTTCTTCAATACCGTTTCGTATATGGACGAACTCGACCAAGAGGAAGCTCCACATTCCGCACCCATCAGCGCATTTTACGGTGGCCGAAGCCTCCACACTCGCTCGCACGGTGAGACTTTCTTCAAACTGCTCGAACTCAAGTTTCAGCGCAACGGCCTGTTCCTGCTGGACGAACCTGAAGCCGCGCTCTCTCCACAGAGGCAGTTGGCTTTTCTTGTGCTGATCCACGACGTGCTAAAGAAGCACAAAGACGCTCAGTTCATCATTTCAACTCATTCGCCTGTGTTGCTCGGGTATCCGAAGGCTCAAATCGTCTCGTTTGACGACGGACCGCTTCATGAGATTGAGTACGAAGAAACGGCGCCAATGCAGATCGTGCAGCGGTTTGTGAATCAGCGGGAGAGATTTCTGGAAGAGCTGTTCAACGACCCGCCGTCGTTGTTCAATGACGAGTCCTAAAACAAGAAAAAGCCGGCGCGAGGCCGACTCTTTCTTGTTTTTCAACTTTTCGGACAAGAGTGTCCGCGCCACATGAACTACTTCTTCGGCGCGATCGCGTCCTTCGCGGCCTTCGCCACGCGGAACTTTACGACCGTCTTCGCCTTGATCTGAATCGGTTCGCCGGTCTGCGGGTTGCGTCCCATGCGGGCCTTGCGATGCGCCTTCACCAGGCGGCCGAGGCCGGGAACAACGAATACACCATTCTTCTTCGTCTCTTTAATCGCCGTGTCTGCGAGGTGCTCCAGAAAAGCCGCCGCAGTCTTGTTGTTGAGTTCGAGCTTCTCAGCCAGGTGCCGAGTGAGTTGAGTTTTGGTCATACCAGAAGCCATGAATTCCTCCTTCAGGAACTTACAAATTTGCTTGTATCCAGCGCATAGTAACGCAATGGGCTGTGGAAAAGTAGCATTTTGTGCAGATTTTATGCGGTTTCCAGTAAGATACCCATTCAAAATAGGCGGAAAATGAGGGTTTGACAGCCGGAGCATGCCCGAATGGCCCGGTTTGGGGCGTGGAAGACGTTCCCTGGCACGCTCACAATCGTCGTCCCCGCATCACGGCAACCGCCGATCCTTGCGCGAGAAAAGCGGATTGCGGCTTGCCTCGGAGGACCGCCGCAATATCGTTCCCGTAGAACTTCCCCGCATCGCCGTCAAATGCCGACCGCCGAACCTGCCAAACTCTCCACGGCGGGTGCTTCACTTGGTATTCCACGCAGCCACCGCGGGGCTGCGCCGCATATCCCCAGTAATGCTCGGTAATGAACTGTTCAACTGAACCCTCGCATGGAAGCTGAGAATTGCCATCGGTTTCGAGGTTGATGCCACTCCAGCATTTCCCGCTTCGCCAGCGGTAGGCCACCTTCAGACCATTGTCTTCAATGGAGCGAATTTCATGCGCCATGGGCAGAGCGACATAGTTTTCGTTGTAAAACCTGCGGGCAACGAACGCAATCGCCCGGCGCGGAACTATTTCGCGGATGAACACCACTCCGCGCCGGACTTCGTTCCCGGCTTGCCGGCGCACGTAAAACCGCAGGTTCACTTCCTCGAAATTCGAGTGCATCGGAATCGGCAGTAACCCGAACATCTTTGTTTTCAGAAATCGAAATTCGATGAGGCTGATGAATACTTTCTCGCTCCAGCGATCGAGTTCGGTTCCGGCAGGGACGAACGGAAGAAGCAGACGGGCGTCTACTTCGTAGTTCAGCATAGCCAGATGCCGCCATTCCGCGGTGAGAAAAACTCCGTCGACGCTCACATATCAAGGATGGTTGGACCGGGTGGTGCGATTCTTTAGAACTTTTTCTTTAGATCCTTGGCACAAAAAGTCTGAGCTACGGATCGTACACCGCGGTGTGCATGCCGGCATGGCGTGCAGCTTCCTGCATCCGGTCAAGCTTCCTCTTCTGTTCATCGAGTTGTTGCTGGATTTGCGCTACGCGCTGCAGTTGCTGCGCCTGATACCCGTTGTAGGGCAACGTCTCATACTGCACGGTCGAATTTGCGGGGTGCATCGATGCTTTGAGCTGGTCGATCCGCGCCTGCAGAGTCGCCATCTTGTTTTTTTGCGCCAGGATCTTTCTCTTCCACTGGTCGGCCGCACGTTGCTGCGCTAACCGTTGTTCCGCCAGGCGTTGGTCGTCCGCATGTTGTTCGGCCATACCATGGGCCGAAAAAGGATCAGCATCCTTGCCCGCTACCGCACCCGCTGCGGGCGGTGCCTCGCTCGGCCCCGGGGACGGGTTCGGATCCTTCGGGAGGTCTTTGTTGGTGATCACCTTCGGCTTCGTCGTTGTCGCTGGATCTTCGGCGTTCTGTTTATCCCGATTCTCTCGCGCGACCTCGCCCAGCGATTGTCCATAGGCGGCCGAGTGCAGCAAGAACGCGATTGCCAAAGTCCTCAAGAACATTCGCTGCATAACTCTGCGCTGCATATCCCTCCCATTCGTCATGACCAGATGTTCTTTTAATGGTAGCTCCGTTGGCTGCGGTCTGTAGCAACCCAAGTAACTCGTGCGTGAAACCAAAGTGTCACACCATCATGGCCAAACGGCCATCTCCAGAACCTTCTGCGGAGTCATCCCGCTTTCCCGCAAATGCCGGATGCTCAGCGCATCGTGCCGTTTCGCCAGACGCACTCCGGCGGCGTCCCGCACCAGTTCGCAATGAAAATAATCGGGAGGAGAATGCCCAAGCGCACGCATCAGCAGCAATTGCCGCGCGGTCGACTTCAGCAAATCGGCGCCCCGCACAATTTCAGCGATCCGCATCGCCGCGTCGTCGACTACCACTGCAAGCTGGTAAGCGGGAACGTCGTCGCGCCGCCAGACGAGAAAATCGCCGAAGTCGAAATTATTGCCGGCGACGTAGCACTGCCGGCCCAGATTCAGATCCGCAAACTCGACCGCCTCGCCCTGCGGAACACGAAACCGCCAGTTCACGCCCGCAGGCTCGGTGGACCCGGCCACATCCTTGCACTCGCGACAAGTCCCGGGATACACAGGCTCATCGTCCATATCATTTGGAGCGCTTGCCGCCTGCGCCAGATCCTTGCGCGAACAAATACACGGATAGAGAAACCCGCCCTCGCGCAGCCGGCGCCAGGCTTCCAAATAGTGCGCCCGGCGCTCGCTCTGCGAGTAAGGGCCATACGCCCCGCCACAATCCGGCCCCTCACTCCAACGAATTCCCAGCCAGCGCAAATCTTCAATCATGGCGCGAGCGAATTCGGGGCGTGAGCGCTGGGGATCGAGATCCTCATTCCGCAGCACCAGAGTTCCATGATTTTCAATCGCCCGTTGCGCCGCGATCCAGAAAGTCCGTGCATGACCAATATGCAGAAGCCCGGTCGGGGAGGGTGCGAGGCGTCCGCGATAACTTGCGCGATGACCGGAAGAAAGACCGGGAGAAAGGCTGGGCGAAGCTTGACTCACGCAAGCATTCTAGTGGGAAGTGCTGCGGCAAACGGGCAGCGTGTTGCGCGCCACACAGCGTGTATGGAGCCGGACACGGTCCCGCGCCAGGCTTTGCCCATAAGTCCCGCTGCATCAATAGTCGCCCAGTTGGTCGCTCCGTTGCCATATCACTTCCGACTGCGCGAGGCGCAGAGGAGGTGACAAGAATGGCAACCATTTGGAAATCCACGAACCAGAGATCCACTAATCAGGTAGCGAACAACACTATTTTCGGGACGACGCTTTCATCCTGGTCGCGCCAACAGAAACTGGCAATGATCGCAGGCTTTGCGATTCTCGGGCTGTTACTTGCGGTGAGCGCGTGCTCGAAGCAATCCCCAAAACCGGCGTTGGTCGGAGTCTCCAGCCCAGCGTCAACTCCGGGAACGCCACCGGCCGTCGCAGCACTTGTAACCACCCCAACGGCCGTAGCCTCACCCGCACCCAAGAAGAAGGCGCCCAAGAAGCGTCCCGCGAACGTCGTTTATAGCGACCCCAACTCCGGAGTCTCATTCCTTTATCCGCGGAAGTTCGCGCTGACCTCGGGCGACAAGGCGCAGCCTCAGTTGGCCGGCATGGGCGAGGTGCCGATGAACTTTGTCGAGCCGGGCGGAGTCGCGGTCGCGACCGTCGCGGTGCCCAGCGGTTCGTATCCCGGCACCGATTTCGCGTCCGCCTTCTTCAACGTGAACGTGAATCGCGGCCTCTCCGAGCAACAGTGTGAGCACTTCGCTTTCGTCGACACGCGCGATGCCGACGGTGAGCCGGTCGACGCCGAGGAAGTCAAGATCGGATCGACCGGTATGGAGACGACTTCGGACTTTTCCGCCAGTGCCATGACGCAGGCTGAAACGCAGTACTACCACAGCTACGAAAATGGAGCGTGCTACGAATACGTCTTGGGGTTGAGCACCGCCGGATACGGCACGAAAGACGTCGAGCGCGTCAACCTCGACGAAGTCTTCGCCCGGCTGGAGAAGATTCTGGCCACCGTGAAGATCGCTCCAGTCGAGCAGGAGAGTGTCGCCGAACAGGCAGGCGGTATCGTCGGCGGAAAGGAATGAACTGGAAACGCGCAACGACCAGGGTCACGCGAACGTCTTGCGTGGCCTTTGTGTTTCGGGCTATGCCGGATAGTATCCCTATCGCGTACAATTCCCCAGGCAGCTAGGAGAGTTGAATGACCCAGAAAATTATCGAGGTAATCGGAACTTCGAAAGAAAGTTTTGCGAAGGCGGCGGAGGTCGCCGTGAAGGAAGCGGCGAAAACCGTTCGGGGCATCAAGTGGGCGCATGTGGATTCGCTCGACATGCAACTGGACGGAGCCAAAGTTCTGCAGTATCGCGCCACCACCAAGATTTATTTCGACGTCGAGCACTAGACGGCTGGCTTGGCCGCCTGGTTGTCAGAGGCTGGTCGGCAGGATCGATGCGGGGGCCATCCACCCGCTTCGGTCTGACTTGGCTTGCCATTTTTATTGCATCTTCGTCGAATCACGCTACATCTCAGCGTTATCTTGATTGATTATTCATGGGAAAGTTGTCCCGGGAGGAATGTTTTGCTGCATCCAGAAGATCGAAACCTCTCTCAAAAGGACATTGAATAGACATGCTGAAGACAGCCCAACGGATTGGCTTAGTTTCTGCGATTGCTCTTCTCTCGAGTCTGTCGGCGCTCGCACAGACCGCAAACTGGACCATTGACCCCGCACACTCGACCGCGCAGTTCACCGTGCGTCACCTGGGAATCTCGAATGTCACCGGCAGCTTTACGAAGGTGACGGGAAGCGTCGTTCTGAACGAGAAAGACTTCACGCAGTCGCAGGTCTCGGCCAGCATCGACGTCAACTCGGTCGATACCCGGGTCGAGATGCGGGACAAAGATCTCAGGAGTCCTAATTTCTTTGACGTCGAAAAATACCCGACTATCGAATTCAAGTCCAAACGGATTGTAAGCAGCGGCGAGAAGCTGCAGGTGATCGGCGATCTGACCATCCACGGAACCACGCACGAAGTCACGCTCGACGTTGATGGGCCTACTCCTGAAATGACCGACCCGTGGGGCAATTCGCGCCGTGGAATTTCCGCGACGACAGCCATTAATCGCAGAGATTTCAATCTGGTATACAACAACCTTCTCAAGACCGGTGAGGCCGTGGTCGGAGATAACGTCAAAATCCAGATTGACGCGGAAATGGTGAAGAAGAAGTAGGTGTGTGGAGGCGGGGCTCTGCCCCGCAGGGGACGGGGCGAGGCCCCGTCCCCCACAACCTCAGCCTGCGCTGTATTATCGGACTGTGGTTAGCACTCGCGTCGAGAAAAACAAACTACAACTTTTGTGTTCCGAAAAGCTGGGCAAACTGGTTTGGCTGGTGCATGCGTTTTCGACACGGCGCGGCGGGGTTTCGCGCGTGTACGGCGGAAATGCGCTGAATCTTGGGTTCGCGCAACAGGACTCGCGCCCGGCCGTCGAGCGCAACCGCGAGCTTTTCCTCAAAGAACTGGGCGTTGCGAATGGGCGCAAGGCCTGGCCGCTGGTTTCGCTGCGGCAGATTCATTCCGATTTGATCCATCAAGTCGACGGCATGCCGCTGCAGCCTCTGACCGGCGACGGGATGGTCACGGATACGCCTGGTCTGCTCTTAGCCGTGCAGACTGCCGATTGCCTTCCTGTCATTCTGGCGGATCGGAAACGGCGAGCTCTCGGAGTGTTTCACGCTGGCTGGCGCGGCACGGTCAGGCGGATCGTCGAGAAGGGTGTCGGCGAGATGCGCAAGCATTTCAAGAGCGATCCGCGAAACCTGGTGGCGGCGATTGGGCCGGGTGTGCAGGGATGCTGCTACGAAGTCGGCGAAGAAGTGCGCGTCAAATTCGAAGCTCAGTTTGCCTACGCCGGCAGCTTGTTCCGCGAGGTGAAGGACTCGGACCCGGTGCGGGAGAAATACCCGCTGCTGTTTCTGACGGCGCGCGCGCCGGGACACAGCCAATTGCCGGTGAAACTTTTTCTTGATCTGGTAGAGGCGAACCGGCGACAGCTGCTGGATGCGGGCGTGATGGCAAAGAACATTGACACGGCGGCACCGTGCACGGCATGCCATACCGACCTGTTGTTCAGCTTCCGGGCGGAGAAGGGCGTAACCGGGAGGCAGATGGCGGTGGCAGGGATCAGGCCGGAATAAAGTATCGCGCTTTCGCGCGACTGGGCGGACGAATGCGTCCGCCCCTACGCGATCTGCTTACGCCAGGTCGAACAGTAGAACTTCAGCGTCTTCCGTTGCTTTGATCGTCAGCTTTCTTTCTTCGCTTAGGGCCGCGCCGTCTCCCTGGTGCAACTTCTGGCCGTTCAGTTCGACTTCGCCCTTGGCGACCTGGAGCCATGCGTGGCGCTTGGCACCGAGTGACTGGGTGACCTCTTCTCCGGGTGCCAGCAGGGTCACGAACAGCTTTGCGTCCTGATTAATCTTCACCGAACCCTCGACGCCGTCGTTCGAGGCGATCAGTCGAAGCTTGCCGCGCTTCTCGTCTTCGGGGAAAATTTTCTGCTCGTAGCCGGGCTCAAGCCCCTGCTTGTCGGGGAAAATCCATATCTGCAGCAGGTGCACGGATTCGCTCGAGGACGGATTCGCTTCGCTATGGCGGATGCCGCGGCCAGCCGTCATGCGCTGCCCGTCGCCCGGGAGAATCACCGAGCCGGTACCCAGGCTGTCTTTGTGCTCGAGCTTGCCTGACAGGACGTAGGTGATGATCTCCATGTCGCGATGGGGATGAGTGGGGAAACCGCGGCTGGGCGCGACCCAGTCTTCGTTGATCACGCGCAGCGAGCGAAAGCCCATCCACTTGGGATCGGAGTAGTCGTTGAAACTGAAAGTATGGCGGGTCTTCAGCCAGCCGTAGTCGCCGCCGCCACGTTCATTACTGCGTCGGATGGTAATCATGATCCTCGCTCTGTTTAGTCGTTGTAACGACTATTTCAATTCGTTTAGATGTCTAGGGAGCGGGAAGGATTCAGGGGCAGACCGTCGCTGGTCGGCGGTCATTGGTCGTTCGCGGTTCGCCAACTGGCAAAGGCTGCTATGCTTCGTCTTTTGGGGGCGTCCTCGCCCGTGACCTCGTCCTCAACTTCAGCCTATGCCTTATCGCGTTATTTCTTTAACTATGGCGCAAGTGCGGCAAGGAGCGCTCGGCTTCCAGCGTCAGCTGAGCGCCGTCCTGCGCGAACATCCTGAGATCAAAGTGTATTCGGTGAGCCCGTTCGACCTCGATGAACGCCGCCGTGCCAAGGATCGATTTGGGGGTGACATCGTTTACTTTCTCAACGAAGCGGCGTGTCAAGAGTGCGAGCGACTGGGCCTCAACCTGCAATTCCTGGCGGAGATTTCCGATGACGAACTGCCTCGCCGGCGAACTTTGGCTGTCGGCATGCCAGAGCGGGGCGGCGGTATCGGGTCATTGGGTCATCGGAACACCGGGTAATGGAAAGATCGGCGCTTTTTGTTGATCGCCCGATGCCCCGATCACCCGATCATCAGTCTTTCTTGTGTTTCTTGGGCGAGGTGTCGGACTTGGGCTTGTCGTCTTTCTTGGCGTCTTTTGCGTCTTTCGTGTCTTTGCTGTCTTTTGTCTCCTTCGTGCCGCTATCACTGTCAGAAGAAGAAGACGATGACGCAGAACCGGCGCCCTTCTTCGGATAGTCAGTCACATACCAGCCCGACCCTTTGAACTGCACGGCGGGAGCCGAGATCACTTGTTCGATAAGGCCCCCGCACTCCGGGCACTTTCGCAGCTGCTTATCTGAAAATTTGCGGATTTGTTCAAAGCGGTGTCCACACTTCTTGCACAGGTATTCGTAGTTGGGCATTGGTGAGCTGATTTTAGAGTTTGGAATTCGTTTGCGTCAATTTGACAACGACCAGTTCCACCTCAACCGCGAAGGCGTTCGATTCGAACAGACACGTGCCATCGGACCAGGAAAACGAACAACACAACCCACAAAGCCATGGCGAACGTCATTGCGAAGTTTCGAATCACGAACTGAATCACGGCCAATCCGGTTGCCTTTTCGAGCAGCAGACCGCTGCAAACTTTATAAAGAGCCGTGGAGCCGGAAATCGCCCACCCGAGGAGCGTAAGCCTCATCCATTGAGATAGGCTGTGGGCAGAAACGCGCAACAGTCTGAGGTAGTCGGGATTTTTTGCTTGACGGGAAAGCCTGAACGGTGGTGCGGGTCGCCATATCTGTATCAGCTCCACACTCGTCGCGGCGCACACCACGATCAATAGCAGAATGTAAATTCTGGAGCTGTTCGAAGGCTCTCGAATCAGGTTCAGAACGTCCCAACCTACCGACTCTGATAGCATCCATACCTCCCGATAGCACCGATGACGAGACCGTGCTCATTCCAGGCTCGTTACTTTAGACACCAATATTGCCGAATCGCTCCCGCGCGGAGTTTCGCGGGCGGGGGCGCCCGCGCCACACATTCTCAGCGTTTCAATAGATCCACTGGCTCATGCACGTCGTGCACCCGGAAATATTTTGCTAACGCGGGATATTTTGCGGCGACGGCTTCGTACATGGCATAGGCGACGTTGCGATAGGATGTGTGTCCGGCGGGCGTGGTGCGCAACTCGGAAATGTAAACGGCCTCGGCAAAGTCCATTTTGAAAAGCGTGCGCTTGCGGAACGCGAGCGGAATCGCGTACTGCGCGTTCTGCCGGGCCTCTTCACCTCCGGACGCGGAAAGCTTCTGCACAGCGGCAGCGGCGCGTTTCATTGCGAGTTCATAGTCGGAGCGGAGGCCCGCAGCTTCGACTTCGGGAGGCGTGTCGAAGCCGTGGGCGGTTGTGAAATCCTGCATGATCTGGATGCAGCGGCGATGACGGTGCATATCGCGGAAACCTCCGATGTCCATGAGGATGTCGAAGCGGAGCTGCTGGCCCGCGGAGAAGGCACGCGGCAGCTCATCGTGGCGACCGCGATGGCGCAGGCCGAGGTCGATGACTTCGCGGCGGCGCGCTTCGCCAGCCGCTTCGATCGCCTGGCGAAGCTGGCGGTAGGAGTAATGACAGTGGCCGTAGAGGAGCGTGGTGGCGAGTTCGATCTCGAGCGAATCGCCGTCGACTAAATCAACCAGCGGCGCGGGTTCGATAGCGGCGCCCTGCATCATTTCGGCGGCGGCCTGCTGGAGTTCGCGGCGCGTCTCGATTTCGTAGGGATTCGGATCGGCGTACTTGACCAGCGTGGGCGCGACCCGCACTTCCCTCAGGAGTTCGCGTTCGGCGCGATCGGCAATTTCGGGCGACACGGCGCGGATCTCGGCCACCAGGGCGCGCAGCGACTCTTCGTTCGCGTTGTAAGCCGGGGAAATGGCGGCTTGTTTCAGCAGCGCTCCCAGATCGCGGATTTCTTTATGCGGTTGCGAGAGTAAATGCGCAACTTGGCTTTCCAACGTGCGCGCGTTGACGATTTCCCCGAGTGAAGTGTTGGTGGCGAGAGGCAGCAGATAGCGTGAGATGTCGAAGGCACGGGCGCGCAGAGTGCGCTCGTATGCTTCCGGCTTCATTTCGACGGGGCGCGGGGTGATGCTGACGAGATATTCGAACGTTCGCTGCGAAACTTTTTCGTAAGCTGTGAACAAGGACTCGATAGCTTCGCAATACAGGGTCCGGCCAGAAGCGTCCGTGGCGGCACTGTCTTTCGGGAAATCGTCATTCTGGAAAGCTGGCGTATAGTAACCGCTCTTCCTAAAGTCCTGGTAGCGCGTCGAGCGCTCTTGGCCATCCCAGCGCTGCTCGTCGGCAACCACGATGGCGGCGAGTATGGAGAGGCGCTCGATAGCCAGCGCGATGTGGGCGAGGTCGGCGATGGAGCGGTGCCCGTACTGGAAGTAGAAAGTGTTGAGAAATTTTTCGGCCTTCTGCGCTGTAATTTCCTTCAGGGACTCCTTCATCGAGAGCGCCGAGCGCGAATACTTCGCCATAGCGTAGGCCTGGATCTCGGGCTCAACCCCGTAAACGGCGAATACCTCGACGGAAGGTTCGGGGGCTGGGGTGGAAACGGGATGCGTCGTCACGGGCTCGGTTGAAATTACTTCAGACATGGGAGTGGTAGAAATCTTAATCGTCCGGGGCGTCGCGCGCAATCGAACGGACGAGGGATAGAATCGGCAGGAGGTTACTTACACAACTGCAGGGTCCTCCCGTGACGATGTCCGCTGACGGCAACCGCGATCTTATTCAGGACGATCGGAGCCCGATCGAACTAATTCCGGCCACACTCCCCGGACACATCGAACAAGCGCGCTCTCTCTTCCTGGAATATGGCAGCTCGCTAGGCTTCAGCTTGTGTTTTCAGAGTTTCGATGAAGAGGTGAAAAACCTTCCGGGCGCCTACGGTCCGCCGAGTGGCATATTGCTGCTTGCCCGTTGCGCGGATCACGCTGCCGGATGCATTGCTTTGCGCAAGCTTGATGCCAGTATCTGCGAGATGAAGCGTCTGTACGTTCGACCTGCCGATCGCGGCAGGGGTCTGGGACGGATGCTGGTGGAACGGCTGATTGCCGATGCGCGCATGATCGGCTATGAGCGCATGCGTCTGGATACAGTTGAATCGGCAATGAAGGATGCGGTCGCACTCTATCGCCGGATGGGCTTCCGGGAAATTGCGCCATATTCCTCGATTCCCATCGAAAGCGCGCTCTGGATGGAGTTACTGCTGTAGACCTTCGCCTGCGGTACTCACGACCCTGGGTTTGGGTGCGACAGCGGGGGACGGTTGCGCTGTCTTCTTCGCGGATGGGAGCGCGGTCTGGGGCTCGGTCAGGGAACCCTCGGTCGGGGCGTGACCGAGGATGACGATATCCACGCGGCGGTTCATGCCGCGGCCTTCAGCCGTCAGATTGGTTGCGACCGGATGGTACTCGGCGAATCCGGCGGCGCTCAGACGATCGGGACCGAACCCGTCCCGGACGATGAGGAGGCGCACAATTTCGGTTGCCCGGGAGGTGGAAAGCTCCCAGTTCGAAGGAAATTGTGCGGTGTGAATGGGGGCGTTATCGGTGTGGCCCTCGATTCGCAAGCGATAGTCGCGCTGGCGGAGCATATCGGCGATGCGGTCGAAGGCGGCCTGCGAGGTAGCCTTCATCTGGGCTGACCCGCTCTCGAAAAAACCTACCTCACGCAAACTAATGACCAGCCCGTCGGGATCGCGGCGCATGGCGATTTCCTTACGCTTGATTTCCGCAGTGAGCGCGGTTTCCAGTTCTTTCTGCAACTGAGCCAGATCGCCATTCTCTACGCTTGTGCCCAGCGAGCCATCGGGGTGAGACGCGATCCGGCCCAGGCTCGCGGTGCGGTCCGTATTTTCGATGGCCTGAGCCGTGCTGAAGGGCATGGGCGCTGCGACATCGATCGGGACTTCCGTAGTGGAAGCCTGAAAGACTCCCATCTCCTGGAAAGCGACTTGAATCGCCATAGCCAGTTTTCCGACTTTTCGTTTGTCGACTTGCGACGAGGCGTAGAGCACAACAAAGAAGGCAAACAGCAGCGTGATGAAGTCCGCATAGGAAACCAGCCAGCGTTCGTGATTGGCTTGACTGGCGGCTCGCTTGCGGCGGCTCATACGTTCGACTCCTCAGGGACGGCCGCGGGTTCGTGAGCTTTCGTGACGAACCCCAGCAGCTTCGCTTCCAGTATGCGGGGATTCATCCCCTCGAGGATGGAAACGACACCCTCGATGGTCATTTCGCGGATGATCTGCTCGTCGCGGATGCGAATTTTTAATTTTCCAGATGCCGGCAGCAAGATGAGGTTGGCGGCTCCAACTCCGTAGAGGGTAGCCACGAAGGCGACGGCGATGCCTTTTCCAACTTCATCGATCTTGTCCAGGTGTTGCATGACCTGGATCAAGCCGAGCACCGCCCCGATGATGCCGATGGTGGGAGAGAATCCGCCGGCCGATTCGAAGAGCTGGGGAATCTTCTCTTCTTGTTCCTCTTTGTTGTCCAGTTCGAGCTCCATGATCTTGCGGAGTTCCTGCGGTTCAGTCCCGTCCACCGCCAACATCAGGGCGCGGCGCAGGAAAGGTTCGCGGATGGTGTCCAGTTCTTTGTCGAGGGAAATGATGCCTTCCCGCCGCGCCTGGTTGGCGTATTTGACCAGGAGTTCGATGGTCGATTGCGCAGTGTTCGCAGGTTCGACGAACACTTCCGCGAGCCGCCGAAACGCACTGAGCGCCACCGGCAATGGATACTGAATCAGGACCGCGCCCAGCGTGCCCCCAAAAACGATCATGGCTGCGGTAGGCTGGAGCACCTGGCCGATATTTCCACCCTCCAGCATCAAGCCCAGCAGGATGCCGCCGATGGCCAGCACCAGACCGCCGAGGGTTGCCTTATCCACGAGGGCTCCTATTCCTCGCCAGCCGGATGAGCCTTGTCCTCGGCATTGCCATTGGCATTGGCTTTAACGACGGGTGGCAGGGCGGAACGGTTGTCCGACCACGGCGTCATCCCTTGCAGAACCGAGCGGCGGAACTGGACCACCCGGTCGAGAACGTCTTGAGCACTTTCGCGGACGACAATTTTGTCGCCATTCACCAGCGTGATGACGGTATCGGGGGCCTGCTCGACGAACTTGATGAGATCGGAATTGACCACCAGCGGGTGGCTGTTGAGACGGGTGAGCTGGATCATGTTTGGCTCCTGGCGCTTAGATCTTCGACGGCACAACGCCCGCCTCTTAATAAAGCTTCATCAATAAGGATCGGCAGAAACGGCGAGGGCGGGGAGAAAGGACCGGGAGTGGGGCGGGTTACCCAAGCCTTATGCCGTTTGTCACTTGTGGAAATAAAGCATGGACGTGGCTGGCCGATGAACCCAAGTGAGGGCAATTGGGTTCCGCAGGACAAACGGAACGAGCTCCGGGAAGGTTTCGGGGACGGCTCCCAAAATCGGAACCAACAAGGAGCAATTCAATGGCACTTACCATCCTAAACAATATTGCTGCGATCGCTGCGGAAAACCAGCTCAACATCACCAGCAACAACCTCAACTCAACCCTAGAGCAGTTGTCTTCAGGGTCGCGCATCAATAGTGGCGCAGACGATCCGGCAGGTTTGGCTATCGCCAACGGCTTACAGGCCAACGTCGCGGCGCTAACGCAATCGTCGAGCAACGCCACGGACGGCGTCGGCGAACTGCAGGTAGCCGACGGAGCTCTGTCTCAGGTCACGACGCTGCTTGACCGCGCGGTTACGCTGGCCACTGAATCCGCCACTGGCACGGTGTCCAATCCACAACGCGGCGCCCTGGACGCCGAATATCAGTCCATCAAAGCGGAAATTGACAGTATCGGTTCCACCACAAACTTCAACGGCGGGCAGGTATTCACGGCGAATACTCTAAACGTCTTCTTGAGTGACGGCAGCGCCTCCGGCAGCAGCAACATCGGTGTGTCCACCGGCACCTTGTCCTCCAACGGCCTTAACTTAGGGGGGTCGGTCGCTGCCGCCGGCACCCTGACCCAAGCCGCGCCTACGGCTGCCGTGGCTGCCACCGACAACCTGGCTACAGGCGCAAGCGTGATCACGGGCGCTGTCGCCGCTACGGGTAGTCTCTCCTCCGTTGCTACCGTAGCCGTCGCTAACGCTGAAACAGTGACCGTCGGCGGTACTCAATACACCTTCGAGACGACCCTTACCAACGGGGGAACCGCAAATCAGGTTCTTATCGGGGCTGATAACAGTTCAGCGTTCAATAACCTGGCGGCTGCGATCAATGGTCAGGTTGGGGGCGCCGGAACCCTCTTCGGAACCGGCACGGTCGCCAATACTCAGGCCACGGCAACCCATAGTGTAGTGGCAGCCGGTACCGGAGTAAACACGGTTTCCGTCAAGGCCACTACCAACGGAATCGGCAATGCGACCGCCGGCGCCACGGGCACCGGGAACTCACTCCAGTTGTTAACGGGGACTGTGGGTAACATAACCGTCTCAGGCGCGGCGGCAACAGGCGGAATCGCTGGCGATACGGTCACGGTGGGCAGCAAAACCTACACCTTCGACACCATTGCTTCCGGCCTCAGCACCACGCCGACGGCAAACGAGGTGTTACTCGGTACTACTAACACTCTCACTGTGGCGAATCTTGTGGCTGCGGTCGATCAATCGACGCAGACTGTAACGAATGGAGTTGGATCGCAGTACAGCACCTTAACCACGCAGAATGCTTTTGTCACGGCGGCGGTAGCATCAACCGCCACAACGGCCAACTTCACCGCGAATGTCGCTGGCGCAGCCGGCGACAACATCACTTCGTCGGTTTCAACCGCAGGTGGCTATTCATTCGCTACGGTAAATTTCATCGGCGGCGCCAATATTGGAGCCGCTACAAACGCCGCCGCAGGCGACACGATAACAATCGGCGCCGGTGGCGCTAGCAACGCTGCCGAAACCTTTCACTTCGTGAGCGCCCTCAGCCTCACTCCCACGGTCAATGAGGTTCTGGTGGGCTCTACTGAAGCTGCCAGCCTTGCTAACCTGGCGAATGCCATCAACGGTGGAACCGGGTTGGGCTCAACCTACTCGACTAACATAGTCGCGAACACCGCGGTCACGGCAGCGACCGGGACAAACTCAACCAGTGGGCTAGGCACACTCACATTAACTGCCGCAACTAAGGGCCTCGCCGGCAATACTATCGCTACCGCGGCAACAGGAACCAACAACACCTTCGCCGCCGCTGCCCTGGCGCTCATCAACAACGCTGTGGCTTCGGTTGCCGCCTTGCGCGGCAATATTGGATCAACCGTCAACCGATTGCAAAGTGCCTCCAGCGTCATCAACAACCAGACGCAGAACCTCACTTCAGCGGAAAACGACGTCACGGCTGCGGACATTCCGACAACGGTGGCCAAGCTTTCCCAGTTCTCGATTCTGGAGCAGACTGGCATTTCCGCTCTGGCCCAAGCTAACCAGCAGAATCAACTTGTTCTAAAGCTGTTGCAATAACTTAAGCGCTTTTCTGCAAAGGAGGCGGTCAATCAACCGCCTCCTTTGTACAAATCCGGAGTAGTGCGCGGAGTACTGATATGAGCATCGCACCGGTACAAAGTTTTCCACCCGCAAAAAGTGAGCAATCAGAGATTGCCAGTGTGCGTTCGGGCCAAGCCCCAGCACGTCCCGCAGCCAAACCGGCAGAGGAACCGGCGCAGCCTGTTTCGGGAACTCTGCCAAAACAGACAGAGGCCTCCGCAAAAATGGTCTCCTCAACCTACCAATTGCCGCCGGATGTAGTCGAATTGCACCAGGATCCTGAGATTAAGGACCAGCTAATCGTCCAGTACCTGGATCAGGCTAAGAACGTGGTTTTGCAAGTTCCGAGTAACGAGGAACTTAGCATTGAGCACGGAATCTCCCGGGACTTTCAACAAGCGGCGAAACTGCGCGCAAGCGAGGCCACCACAGTGGCGGGAAGCGAAGGAGAGAAATCTCATGGGGATTAGCTTTAACGCGGCGAGTTTACTAAGTGGAAACGGGATCGATGTATCTGCGGTTGTGACCGAGATCCAGGCCGGCGAGACCGGCCAAGAGACCGTCTGGAAAGCGGATCAAACCACGCTACAAACGCAGGCGACCACTGTATCCAACATCAATACTGATTTGTCGAGTCTGGCGTCCGCCGTGCAGACGCTTTCGGACCCGACCGGAGCGCTGACGGGGCTAACAGCTACCTCATCGCAGTCGGAGGTTCTGACCGCGACGGTGCAGGCTGGAGCCACGGCGGCGAATTACAACGTGGTGGTGAGCAGCCTGGCGTCAACGGGCACACTGTATACTGCCGCGATAGCAAACGCGACCACGTCGCTTTTACCCACGGGCCAGACCACCGGGGATCTTCAAGTGCAGATTGGAGGCTCGGGCGGCACGACGGCAGACATTGCCATCACGGCGGGTGCCAATGACACCCTTACCACACTCGCCAAGTCCATCAATTCGCAGAGCGCCACCAACAAGTGGGGTATCACGGCCACCGTTGTTTCGGACGCGAGTGGCGCACGGCTGGCGCTCTACAGCCAAGCGACTGGCAGTCCGGGAGCGTTGGCACTTGGCAGCAGCAACACCACGAACCTGACCTTTGAGACGCCAGTGGGCGGATCCGACAGCCTCTTCACCATCAATGGGATCCCATATTCGACCACAGCAACACGGTGACCGGGGCGATCCCGGACCTGACCCTGAACCTGCTGAGCGCCGATTCGGGGCTGCCGGTGCAGGTGACCGTGGGCCCGAATACAACCGGCATCACTAGCGCAGTCACTACTTTTGTTAATGCTTACAATACCGTCGTCAGCGACATCAACAGCCAGTTCGCCTTTAATACCGCGACCAACTCGCAAGGAACGCTGGGCTCGGACAATTCCTTGCGAGTGTTGCAATCCAGCCTGTTAGCGGACGTGACCTACGCGACGACCGACGCGACTTCGGTAAGTAGCGGCCTGATTAACCTTGCTGCGCTCGGCATCGACCTGAACAACGACGGAACTCTGACCGTGAACCAGGTCGCCACCGATACCCATCCCTCGTTCGCCAATGAGCTCGCCACCAACCCCAGCGGGGTTCAGAATTTCTTCCAGAATTCCAGCTTGACGGGATTCGCCAACCACCTCAACACTGACCTCACTAATTTGACCGCGCCGGAGACCGGCGTGCTGAGCGAGGATCTTGCGGCAAACCAGCGCCAACAGACCGACCTTACGACCGAAATCAACAACTTTCAGACTCAGTTGACGGCCCAGCAGGCCCAGTTGGAACAGGTGTTCAACTCGGTCAATGCTTCGCTTGAGCAATACCCCTTCACGCTGCAGGAAGTCAACGCGGCGCTGGGAGCGCTGAACCCTAGCGGATCGATCACTAGCACGGCCACGGGCACGAATACGAATACGAACACGACCCCGACTTCCGGAAACAGCACCGCCAGCTAAACGAAAGGCATACGGTTATGAATGTCCAACAGTCGTATCGGGAAGCCACGATTCGAGGCGCGAACGCCGTAGAATTGGTGGTGCGGCTTTACGAACAGATGATCGAAGATATGCGGCACGTGGCAATAGCCATTGAGAAGAATGACATCGAGCGGCGGAGCAACCGGATCAGACACGCGATCCTGGTCATCGGACATCTGCAGTCGTCGCTGGACTTTGCCAAAGGAGGCAAGGTCGCCCAGGATCTCAGCCATTTTTATGATGCCCTGCGCCAGAATGTGGTGTGGGTGCAATTTCATCCTTCGAAGCGCGGGGTCACCCAGGTGATCACAGACTTGCTCGCGGTGCGAGAAGCATGGATCGAGGTGGGGCGGGCTGAATATCCATCAGTCTCTGCCGCATTCGGCGTGGTTCCTTCCGCCCCCGCAGGCATGGAGGCTCATCCTGTGCGGGTGAATTGGGAGGGTTGATGCCACCGCCGGACGCGCTCGAAACCCTGCGTCAGGTGAATGAGAATCTGCGTTCCGCGCTCCACCGTCTTCGTCCGGAACAAAGAGACGGTTCGACCATTGGGCCTCGGGAATTCTCTGCCATACTCAGCCAACTTTTGCGGGCAGCGGAATGTTTGCGGTGCCGGCGGCCACATTCCGACGGCACCTTGGCGTTCGACAAAGAACCACTCGAGTACCGCAACAACCTGGAAGAACTGAAGGATTTTCTGCCTGAGGTACACGCACGACTACTGGCGGAGAAGTCGCGCCTTGAAACCGCACGTAACCATCTCGCGGCTGCAACGGCCTGGTCTCGGGCCAGCAAGCAGACCCTTTGAAACGGACCCTCTGCGCCTTGGACTCTCTGAACACCCGGCTGAGCAAGCTGCGGAGCATCTCGAATGTGACTCGCCTGTTCTCCCAAGAGAGACCGGAGGCGAGATGTTCAGGCAGCGAGGCTATAGTGGCTGTCGGCATCGGCCAGAATGCCCATCATTTCGTGGAAGGTCGCAATCTCGAAGTTCAGAATTGAGCGGTTGTGCACCAGGCCTTCCACTACTGCGCGGGAGGGATTAAACAGCTTGAATTGAATATCGTGTTCGCGTGCCCAGCGTTCGAGCAATGCGAGCATCCCCAGGCCGCCGCCGCCAATCGCTTCTACTTCGGAAAGGTCCAGTGCAATGATGCGGGCCGTTGCTTGCGCTTGCACAATATCACGCAGCTTGAAAACCGCCTCGCTTCGGAAGATCCGGCCTTTGCACTCAACCACCGCCAAATCGCTCAGGTTTTCGACGTGTATGGCCAGCATAAAATCCTCCACGCTGATTTTGAGTGCAAGCACCCTGCCAAAAGGCGATGGGCCTTATTTTTCAATTTGATGCGAAACTGCAAAAAAGTGCTTAGCGGGAATTTTCGGGAGGCCCGAGAGCAATCTATTCCTAGAGGAACGTTGTATCGGTGAGATCTGCCCGTGGAGAGAAGACGGGATGGGTTACCGGGGTAATGACAGAATCTTCTAGCCATTTGCACCCAAATATGTACAATCTAGGTGCGTTTGATCTTTGCGGCTGTTCAGCAGTACCCCGCTCTACAGCGTGACCTGCCTGCACTATCCTGCGAGTTCCAGCGCACACTTCAACACAAAAGGAACACGGCAACATCATGGAAACAGGAACAGTAAAGTGGTTTAACGATGCCAAGGGCTATGGTTTCATCAGCCGCCAGAATGGCGAAGACGTTTTTGTGCACTTCTCCGCCATCCAGGCAAACGGGTTTCGCAGCCTGCAGGAAGGTCAACAAGTTCAGTTCGACGTGGTAAAGGGCCCCAAGGGCTGGCAGGCTGAGAACGTCAAAGGCGTCTAGGCCACAACCAAAATTCGGAAAAAGAAAGGCGGCCCGCAAGGCCGCTTTTCTTTTTGCCGATCAATTTGGCTATCAAACTGGACTACTGCGCTGGATTACTGGCCTGCTCCGCTTCGGCGACCGTTCCGTAGAAACGAAAGAAGTTTTCCACCCGCGTGACTTCCAGAGCGTTGTGGATCCGCTGATTCACGCCCACCAGCCCCAGGCTGCGTCCATCTTTCTGCCGCGTGACATAGGCTCCGACCAGCGCTCCGATACCGGCGGAATCCGCCAGCGGGACAGCGGTGAAGTCCAGGATGAGAGCGCGCGAGTTGTCGGCGCGCAACTTGGATTGAAAGCCGAATAGATTGAGAAGCGTCAGCGGTCCAGAAAGGCGCAGAATGCGGATTCCCTCCTGCGACCCGGGAAGCTCTTCGATGTGCAACGGCTGCTCAGCCATGCGAGAAATGTTAACGGCGAATGACCCGGCGAATATTAAAAACAGGTTAATTCCCGGGGCTGGGGCCCGGCAACGGTAGACTCGATTACAATTCTTGCCTGGATTGGAGAACGACGTGGCCCTAAAGATCGGCGATCCGGCGCCGGATTTTGAGCTTCCCGCGATTGCCGGTGCGCGTCGTATTACGATGCGCTCGCGTGACTATCTCAGCCGCCAGAACCTGGTGGTGGCGTTTCATCCTTTGGACTGGACGCCGACTTGAGCGGCACAGGTGCCGGAACTCGACGCCAGAAAAAAAGAGTTCGCGGCGCTTAATGCCCAGGTCATGGACATCAGCGTAGATTCCATTCCCAGCCACATCGCGTGGCGGGAGAAGGAAGTCGGCGCCGTCGAAGTCCCTCTTTGCTCCGATTTCTATCCGCACGCCGAAGTGACGCGCAAGTTTGGCATGCTGCGCGAAGGCCCGCCGGTTGCGGGCATCAGCGAACGGGCCGTGTTCGTTGTAGAAAGGCAGGCAAGATCGCTTTTGCTAAGGTTTATCCAATTGACCAGTTGCCGAATATTGAGGAGTTGCTGGGGGCGTTGCGAAGGCTTGCTTAGGACATCGGATAGCACAAGCGGTTGAGCAGTTGCCGGGCTTCGCCCCATTTAGACGGGGCAAAGCCCCGTCACCACACCAGCTTTTACTCGCCGCCTACGGTTAATCCGTCGATGCGGATCGTCGGCGAGGCTACGCTGCCGCGGAATTCCAGGTCGCTGGCTATCTCAGAAATGTTGCAGAACATGTCTTTGAGGTTGCCGGCTACTGTGATCTCTTCTACGGGATAGGCCAGTTCTCCGTTGACGATCCACAGGCCGGAGGCCCCACGGGAGTAGTCGCCGGTCACTAAGTTTGCGCCGTGACCGAGAAACTCCGTTACATAGAGGCCGTCTTTGATATCCGCGATAATCTGCTTTGGCGTTTTCGTCCCCGGTTCGAGGAAGTAATTTCCCGGCCCGATGCCGGGGGTCCCAGCGAGCCCGCGAGAAGCGTTGGCGGTGCTCTCGAGGCCCAACTTCTTCGCCGTATAGGTGTTCAGGAGATACGATTTCAGAATTCCATTCTCAATCACTACTGTGCGGCGCGTCGGAATTCCTTCACCATCAAAGGGCGTGGTACCGAAGCCACCGGGCATGGTGCCGTCGTCGATGACGGTGACGTTCGCTCCGGCAATTTTTTCTCCGAGTTTGCCCGCTAGGAACGAGGCTCCGCGATAGATTGAGTCGCCGTTCACGCCCTCGAAAATGTGTTCCAGCATGGAGCTCGCGACCATTGGATCGAGTACGACCGGCACATGCGCAGTCTTCACTTTGCGCGCGCCGAGGCGTCGCAGCGTGCGGCGCGCCGCTTCTTTTCCGACCTGCTCGGCCGAGTCGAGCTTCGCGAGGCTGCGCGCCACTGAATACCAATAATCGCGCTGCATGAGGCCGTTCCCGTCCTGCGCAATCGGCACAACCGCGACCGAACAGTACGAGCGCCGGTATTCGCCGACAAAGCCGTGAGAATTCGCCAGCACTTTTTTGCCGGTCGCGGCGTCGAACGATCCTCCCTCGGAGTTCTTGATGCGGGGATCGGCATCGAGCGCGGCCTTCTCGGCTCGGCGCGCGTACTCAATACGCTCGGCGCCGGGCAACGAGTAAACGTCCTCGTGATAAAGATGGAGGTCGCCGGAAAGCGATCCCAGCTTGCCGGCTTCGGGAATCCCGGCGTGCGGATCTTCGGAAGTGATCTTTGCCAGTTCGAGGGCCGACTTCAACATGCGCTCGATGCCGGCTGCGGAGAAATCGCTGGAATAAGTGCTGGCCGCGCGCTGTCCGAAGAAGACACGCACGCCGATGGCGCGCGAGCCCGACTCCTTCAGGGTCTCGACCTGGCCGAGACGCACCACGGTAGAAAATTCGTCGCCTTCCCGGACCACACACTCGGCCGCTGTAGCGCCGCCATCCATGGCACGGCGGACAACTTCGGTGGCAAGTTGCTTGAGATCGGTTGCGGGCTTCGTTTCGCTGGTTTCTAGTACTGTCGTCATCTCAAATCAGAATCTACCACGGAGACACGGAGGCACGGAGAAAAGCAAAACTTGATCTGGTTTTTCTCCGTGACTCCGTGTCTCCGTGGTAAGAAACGCTGTCATTGCATGAATCCGCCGGTTTCGCGCCTGGCCGTGCCGCCGACGGTCAGACGGTCGATTTTAATTGTTGGTATTCCGACGCCTACCGGAACGGCCTGTCCATCTTTGCCGCAGGTGCCGACGCCTTCATCGAGTTTCAAATCGTTGCCGACCATTGAAACCCGCGTCAGTACATCGGGGCCGTTGCCGATAAGGGTTGCACCTTTGATCGGGGCCGTGATCTGTCCGTTTTCGATGAGATAGGCTTCCGATGCCGAGAAAACAAATTTGCCGTTGGTGATGTCGACCTGCCCGCCGCCGAAGTTCACCGCGTACACGCCATTTTTTACCGAACGAATGATGTCTCCGGGATCGTCTTGCCCGGCCAGCATGTAAGTGTTCGTCATGCGCGGCATGGGAATGTGCTCATAACTCTCGCGGCGCCCGTTACCGGTATCGGCCAGACCCATCAGCTTCGACGAGAGTTTGTCGCTGAGATATCCCTTCAAAATCCCGTTTTCGATCAGCACGGTTTCCTGTGTCGGCTGGCCTTCGTCATCCACGTTCAAGGAGCCCCGACGCCACGGCATCGTTCCGTTGTCGACCACCGTGCACTTTTCGCTCGCTACTCGTTTGCCAATCAGGCCGGCGAATGCCGACGTCTTCTTGCGATTGAAGTCGGCCTCGAGTCCGTGACCCACGGCTTCGTGCAGCAGAACGCCGGGCCATCCCGGACCGAGCACGACTTCCATGTCGCCGGCCGGAGCTTCGCGCGCGTCGAGTTGCAGGATTGCCTGGCGCGCGGCTTCTTTGGCAAAGAATTCGGGAGTCTTGTCGCCAAAAAAGAAATCGAGCGCCACTCGCCCGCCCCCGCCGGAGGTGCCGCGGCCAGAACTCGCGTCCGTTTTCGCGATGCAGGAAACATTCACGCGCGCCAGCGGCTGCGAGTCTTCGGCAAACGTACCGTCGGAGCCGACCACCAGGATGGTCCTCAGTTCGTCGGCATAGCTGGCGCGCACTTCCTTGATGCGCGGGTCGTATCCACGCGCGGTTTTATCGGCGCGCATCAGCAGTTCAACCTTGGCGGTAATGTCCGCGTCCACCGAAGGCAACGCCACGGGGTACAAGCTGCGGGCCGGCTTCTGCTGGAATCCGGCGACCGTCGTCTTGGCCGGCGCGCTCGCGATCAGCGCCGCGGTGCGGGCGGCATGAAGAATTCGCTGTGGAGAAAGATCGTCGGTGTAGGCATATCCAGTGCGCTCTCCGGAAACGACGCGCACGCCGCACCCCGCCGAAATTCCCTGCGAGGCCGACTTCACCAGCGACTCATCCACCATCAGCGAGGTCGAGGTCAGGTATTCGAAATAAAGGTCGGCATAGTCGCCGCCCGCCGAGAGCGCGGCGGCCAGATAAGTCTCAAGATCGTGGTTCGTAAGCCCGTAGTGCGCGAAGAAGAAGCGTTGTTGGATGGCAATCACCATAGTTGGATGCCCTCGGCTTTGAAACGACTCGCGTCGGTGCTTCTGAATTATCCCATGAGCGGAACATTACAGCTTCGAGCTGCGAGCCACGGACTTCCGACAAGCCGACTTGAACTAAGCCGCGTTGCGGCAGACGCATTCACGTTTTGCGGGGCCACGTTCGAGGTGATCTGAGCTAGTTTGTGGCGCAGAGGAGGAAGTCTCTGTGACCCATCTACGTCAGATCATGCTTGAGGAACTACGGCGCCGCAACTACGCCGAGTCCACCATCCACGCTTACATTCACACGGTCGAGCATTTCAGTCGGCACTTCCATCGTTCGCCCGATCAGCTTGGCCCCGAGCATATTCGCCAGTATCAGGCCGCGTTGTTCACGCGCTGGAAGCTGGCCCCGAACACGGTGACGCAGCGGTTAGCCGCCCTGCGTTTTTTCTATGTCCAAGTGTTGAAGCGAGGCTGGAGCGTAGCCGAGACCCCGTATCCGAAGAAGGTTCTGCACTTGCCGCAGGTGCTGAGCCAGGACGAAGTTGCGCGTTTGATCGACGCGGCAGAGTTTCCCTTTCATCGCATTCTGTTGATGACCCTCTATGCCACGGGCGCACGTCGCGCGGAGGTGGCGCACCTGAAGATCAGCGACATTGATAGCCAACGGATGGTCATTCATATCCGGGGCGGTAAGGGACGCAAGGACCGTGATGTCATGCTCAGCCCCAAACTGCTCGATGCGCTGCGCCTCTACTGGCGCGGGCTGAGACGCAAGCCCACCGACTGGCTGTTCCCCGGCAACCGATGGCATACGGCAAACTATCCTGTTACCACCAAGGTTCTCTGGACCGCCTGTCAGCAGGCCGCCGAACGCGCCGGTCTTGAGCACAAGCGCATCCATCCCCACACTCTGCGCCACTGCTTTGCCACTCATCTGCTCGAAGCCGGTGCCGACTTGCGAACCATCCAGATGCTGTTGGGGCATCGCGACCTGGAGGAAACCACGATCTATCTGCATCTCTCCCGGCGGCATCTCAGCGCTACCGGCAGTCCGCTGGATGCACTCCCGATCCACGGAGAAGGAGAACACACGCAGAACGCATGAACCGGCCACCTCTGGAGGTGGCCGACATCGTTCGCTGTGCAGGACAGTCCTTCATTGAACGCAGTCGCAAGTGGATCAACGGCCAACACGAAAAGGTGTTGCTCGCCATCACACGCTGCCGAACCGCCGCGCTGGGTGGACATCGCGATCAGTGCTCGGACTGCGGACATTCCGTCATCTCTTACAACTCGTGCCGCAACCGGCACTGCCCCAAGTGTCAGGGCAACGCCCGCCTGCGCTGGCTCCAGGCGCGGGAACGCGAGTTGCTGTCCACCAGCTACGTGCACGTCGTCTTCACGCTGCCGCGAGAACTGGCTCCGCTCGCCTTGCAGAATAAACGGCTGATCTACAACCTACTGTTTCACGCTAGCGCTCAGACCTTGCTGGAGATCGCTCGCGATCCCCGTCACCTCGGTGCACAGATCGGTTTCTTCAGCGTGCTCCATACTTGGGACCAGCGACTGCAACATCATCCCCATGTCCACTGCGTGGTGGCCGCCGGCGGTCTCGCTCCTGACCGCTCCCGCTGGATCTCCTCGCGCCGCTCCTTCTTTCTTCCCGTCAAAGTGCTCAGCCGCGTCTTCCGCGGCAAGTTTGTCGCTGCACTCAAGACCGCCTTTCAGACAGGCACACTCCAGTTCCACGGACATCTCTTACCGCTCGCGGAACCGCGTGCCTTCGCCTCGTGGCTGCGGCTACTGTTCCGTCACGATTGGGTCGTCTACTCCAAACGGCCTTTCGGCGGGCCAGAACATGTGCTGCGATATCTCGGCGCTTACACTCATCGCGTCGCCATCTCCAACAGCAGGTTGGTTGCTCTCTCCGAGGGCAACGTAACCTTTCGCTGGCGCGACTCCGCTCACCGCAACAAGAAGCGGCTGATGACTCTACCCGTCGATGAGTTCTTGCGCCGCTTCCTGCTCCACCTGCTCCCACGCGGCTTCGTGCGCATCCGCAACTTCGGCTTCCTCGCCAACCGGCGGCGAGCAGAACTCCTTCCGCTTTGTTTCCGATTGCTCCAGCCATCCGATCAGCCAGCAGCAGACGCCACCTCGCCGACCACGCTCCCCGCTCACTCCCCAGGGAACTGTCCGCTCTGCGGCGGAACCATGCAGGTTGTCGAGCGCCTCTCCGCCGGGCAACTTCTCCTCCGATCTCCGCCTCATCTCAGCAGGTGCGCCGCATGAATCCACATCCCCAGCCTCGAATCTCGCTCGCGCTTCGGCGCGCACACTGGTTCTCTGTCTCCCACTCCTCAGAATGCTATACGGTGGTGCGCTCCAAACTCTCTGACGTGCCGCCCCACGACCATTCTCTCTGCCACCAGCAACTGAATCGGAAGCACACCGACAGCAAGCGCCATCTCGCAAACGACAACGACCAGCTCATCCAGATACAAATCCCATAGTCCCACGGGCGGCTTCCTTCAAGTCGCTGTATCTGAAGCGCCCCTCCACAGCGTCTCAACTCCCAGCTCTTCGCTCAGAGGGCGCGTCAGATACAGCACTAAGACTTCTCGGGACCGATCTGCCTCGGCGAGTGAGTCGGCGATGACGCGGCAAATGGGATGTAATCGCGGCACACGTCTGGCGTGATGTTGCTCACGCCTGTTCATTATGAGCTTGGGTCTATACTGAACTCACCTGAACAGCCTGCGATGGGATCTTCGCGCTTTGGACTGAAGCTCTATGCCAGTAAAATCGATCACCCTGAAGAGGTTTAATATTCTGGCTGCTTATATCCGCCAGCCTACGGCGTTTCTCATTAGCGAAGAGCTCGAACACTTTGCAACTGACGGTGATCGGGTGCTTGGCGTGCTAGTCAGAGATGGTGTAGACGACGACTACGGTGGTTTAGTTCTTGGAAAGGATGAATCGGGCCAATATAGATGTGTGGACATCCTAACTTTCACAAATTTGCATGATTTTGCACGAGATAAGTTGATCGCAGTTCTGGAGAACTGGCATCTGCGACCTGACGAGGACTTCTTTCAGGGGGAGCCCAAGAAACCCTTTCTCGATATATTCCTGCCCGTCGCCCCGCCGGAGCAACTCAATGTCTCATTCTTGCAAGTTGCTACCTCAGAATCGTTTACTGCTGCTCGTCGTGTGGTCGAGAGCATGATGCCCTTCTTCCAAGATGTGGACGGTAACTTTATTCAGCAGTTTCAAACGACTGCGTTTGATGCGCGTGTTTGGGAATTATTTCTGTTCGCTGCCCTAACCGAGCTGAAGGTCGTTTTTGACCGCACCTATAACGCACCCGATTATCTTTGCGATTTTTTCGGATATCAATTTTTCGTCGAAGCAACCACGGTAAATCCGACGATAAAGAACGGCGTCGTGGTCGAACCTGATCCGGCCTCGATGGAAAATGAAGGACTGAAGTCGTACTTTACCGATTACATGCCGATCAAGTGGGGTAGCGCACTCTGGTCAAAGCTGAATAAACGATATTGGGAGATGCCACACGTCGCAGGCAAGCCGATTGTCCTCGCCGTGCAGGACTTTCACATTCCGAGCTCCATGTCCTTTTCCTCCGGCACGTTGATGCCGTACCTGTACGGACGCAAGTTCAGCGCGTTATACGACGCAGATGGCAACCTTGTCGTCTCCGATGTCGAGCGAGCCGAACATACATGGGAGGGGAAGACGATCCCCTCGGGATTCTTTAAGCAGCCAAACGCGGAACACATAAGCGCTGTCATCAGCAATCCTTTGGGGACAATTTCGAAATTCAACCGAATGGGAGTTGGAGCTGGATTTGGAATCGACGGAACGCAGATGATTCTGACCGGAACGATGCACGATCATGATCCAAACGCGGCCGTTCCCAAGCAATTTGTACTCAGAGTGAGACCCAACAAGTGGGATGAGCCTTGGTGCGGAGGCCTTAACGTCTTCCACAATCCGCGTGCCCTTCATCCTCTGAACAACGAGATATTCAGCGAATACGCTCAGCATTTCGAGGAAGATGGCGAGATCCGCTCGTTCCTCCCCGATTTTCATCCCTATGGAGCACAATGCATTTCCGTTGTCCCCGATCGTTTGAAGGGCTAGTCTGACCATCCGAGTTGCGGGGAATTCACTGACCACCGCCATCTGACCTCAACATTTTCATCACAAATATCCGGTGTGCACTATCACAGACGTCGACCCTCCCCTCAGCGACAATCGAGATCGACCTATGTGTCCGGGCCGAGGTGCGCCCGTTTCTCAGGGGACGCCCCCTCAAAGCTGGTAGACCCATGCTGTATTCACTCTTTGATAAGCAAAATTGCAGGCAATGCGGGAACTCAGCAGTCTTCCCAAATCCGGAAAATGAGACCAAAATCGCGCTAACTCCTTATTCCGGAATATTTTGAAAGTAAGTCCTTATTCCTGAATATTTTAGCGAAAATCGGGGGGGGGTACAAACGCGCACGAATACCCTAACAGTAAACAAAGCGAAAAGTAGTGACCATCGAGATTGCCCCGTTTGCCCCGCGAATAATCGATGACCCCAGAATCGCTCAGCCAGATGCTCTCCGAGTTCCTCGACGGCGCACGCGCCGCGGTGGTGGTGGAAGATGGCGCCATCGCTTTCGATCTGGTGGAGTCGAAGTATTCAATTTCCGGCGAGTACAACAAATGTCTGCTGCATCTCTGGTCGAGCGAGCGGAATTTCGTGCGGCGCGTGCTGGATGCGGAAGTAAAGACCACCACCCTCCGGTTGCAGGTGCAGCGCATGGGCCAGAATCGCCCGACCCGGCTTGACTTCTGCCGTGATCGCGATCGGCGCTCACCCGCCGCGCGACGGGCGGCGCGCGTCGCCTACGAAGCTCGTCTGCGCCGGGCGCTGGAGAGAAATTTCCCCGGCTGGACCGTGGTCCGCCTCACTACCAGCATCGATCTCGAACACTCCTTCGGTCCGGCCTACCTGCGCGGCTGGCTGCGCCAGGGACAGCGCGCTCTTGCCGTCGTGGGAGTGAACGACCAGGAAACGCAATCGACCGTCGATGGCGCGCTGACCTGCGGAATTCTTTGGCTGGAGGCGTGTCGCCTGGCCCAGCAGGAACGTCGTGTGGTCGAAGGGCTGGCGATGGTTGTGCCGAAGAGTATGGGCACTCTCACCCGGCAGCGTGTGGCGCATCTGCATCCCACGGCGTCGAAATGGCAACTGTATGAATTCGACCAGCGGGAGGATGCACTGACACCGGTGGATATCGGCGATCGCGGCAATCTGGCAACCCGGCTGGTGCATTCCATCGATGAATGTCTGGTGCGCGAACGCTTTGTCGGATCGATTGCACGCATCCGGGGCATTCTGCCGCAAGCAGAAGTCGTGGTGCTCTCGTCGGCGTTGATTTCATTCCGGCGGCATGGCCTCGAATTTGCCCAGGCGCGGATTGCGCACGATCCCCGAAACTTCCAGAGCAACGAGGAAATCGCTTTCGGTGTGGGCCCGGAAGAGCGCGTTCTCGACTCGGCAAACGAAACGCAGTTTGCCGACCTGGTGCGGCTGGCGGCGGTTGTCCGTCACAAGGACGGTCCCAGGAACCACGCGTTGTGGCGAATGCATCCCGAGCGCTGGCTGGAATCGCTGGTCGCCGGCAACATCGCGGGGCTCGACGGGCGGCTGCGGCCGGAATTTGTCTATGCCCAAGTGCCTGCGTTCGCCGCGGCCGATCGAGCCATGATTGACATTCTGGCCACAACTCGCGAGGCCAGACTGGCCGTCATCGAACTCAAAGCCGACGAGGATATTCACCTTCCCCTGCAGGGCGTTGATTACTGGTCGCGGGTCGCCTGGCACCAGAGCCGCGGAGAGTTTGCGCAATTTGGTTATTTTCCTGGACAAGAAATCTCGCCGCAAACGCCTCTTCTCATGCTGGTCGCGCCCGCTCTGCACGTGCATCCCTCGACTGACACGATTCTGCGTTATCTTTCGCCCGAGATCGATTGGGAGGTGCTGGGAATCGACGAGCGCTGGCGGGACGAGATCAGGGTTGTTTTCCGAAAGAGGCCGGCGCGCGGGCCAGCTTTAACGAATTCAGGTTTAGCGATTCCAGCTTGATCCGGTCATCCAAATTCAGATTCCGATGCTCTTCCGCAGCATTACCAGTTGTCCGAGGTGATACGCATTGTGGTCGGCCACCAGCAGCGCCTCGCGTAGAATCGTTTGCCCATCCCCCCAGGGGATTCGCGCATGGAGATCGACTCTGCTGTCAGCGACGAGCCGCTCCATCGTCCGCAGGTCCTTCTTGAATGCGGCGATACTTGCCTTCCATGCCTTCTCATTTGCGGGCGCTTCCGACGCAGGCCAGTATCCTTCGGGCCATGCTGGGGAGACATGCTTCGAATCACGGCTGAACTCCAGGATGTCCCACTGGGCGAGACGCATATGCTCAAGCAGCATCCAAGCGGTGTGAGGGAAGTTCGCGACTTTGGCTCCCGAGAGTTGCTCGGGCCAGTCGCCCATGGCATCATCGAAGCTGACGTGTGCCCCGCCGCCTTTCAGCAAGTAGAGCAACTGGTCGCGGAGTAATTTGTCTCCCAGATCGGATGGCTTGACCGTCTTGAGAGTGCGCTTTTTGCTGGAACTTTTCTTCTTCATGGTTCCCCTTCCTGCTTAGATTGGACGGGAACCGCCGGCGTTGCAACCGGTGAAGTCTCCGGCGCTTCGCCTTTGTAAACCCGTCCGATACCCCGCACCAGTCGCCGCATCGGCAACTCTCCCCTGGCATCGGCCAAGAAAATCTCGCCCGCCCTAGTTCCGCGATAGCACCAGCGCTTCAAAATCGCCAGATGCTCCATGCGCTCCATCGCGCTGCTTGGCTTGGCAGCAGGGAATGCGGCCAGCGCGGCCTGGACGCGGGCTTCCATGGAATGTGATTTGGTGTGTTCCGCGCCCGAAATCGGAAACTCCAGCGGCCCCGCGATCGTGCCCGCGTCGACGCGGAACAATGCGACGCACTCCGGCTGCCGCGACTGCTGCACGATTACGGCATGCAACTGGTCAATCCGGTGGACAAACTCCGGCAATTGCTGCAGCACGGGAATGAGTTTGTCGATCCGGGCATGAATGGCGGCGGCCGTCTCGAATTCCATTTTCGCCGAGGCGTCATCGCGCTCCGCCGTCAGTTGCCGCTTTAGCGATTCGCCGCGAGAGTCCAGAAAATCTTCGACCCGCACAACCTCGGTGCGGTACGCGTCATCGGTACAACCGCGAAAACAGGGCGCCAAACACATTTTCATCTCGGAATAAACGCAACCGGGAAATTTCGGGTCGGGACGCAGGTCTTCCACGCAGCGCCGCATCTTGAAAAAGTCGAGCGCGTCATTCATAAACTTTTCCGCCGCCACCCGCGACGCGAACGGCCCATAGTAGACGTTGTTTCCCGCAAGCCGTCCCAGCCGCGTGCTAATCGAAGCGCGGGGAAATTCATTTTCCAGATGCAGCTTGACCAGGGGTGCGAAGCGCAGCCGGAGGCGATTCGAATAGGTCTTGGGAAAAGCGGCGCGCAGCACTGTATAGAGCACGAATCCAGATTCGAAGTCGGAGCCGGTCAGCGTGTATTCGATCCAGCGGACGCGATGGCGCAGGTTGAGGCGTTTCGTGCGCTCTTCCGGAAGCGACAGCAGCCGTTGCAGCCGCCGACGAAGATTGGCTGTCTTACTGACGTAAGGTTCGGAGTTCGCGTCCTCGCTACGCAATAGAAACACGGCCGGAGCAGCGGCCACGGCGGCGAAGACTTCGGCGTCAGCTTCCGGCCGAAACTCGATGCGTTCGGTCAGCACGGTGTGATTGTAGATGAGGTCAGAGCCTCATCCGAAGCTCGCGCTCTTAAACTTCTTCCGGAAGTCCGGCCCCTTCATCTCCACGATGCGGCACATTTCGTGAAGGCGGGAACGCATACGCTCGCCGATACGGTCCCCCAAGGTTTCTTCGCGAGCGGCTGCCCGCGCTGGCGACAACGACACCGACGACGACCGAGCGACACTCGCAGCTGGCTCGTCCGCAAAATTCGTGGTGATGATTGTCGTTCGATTGTCGTTGTATCGCGTGTTGAGGATCAGGCTGACCGTGTCCCACACCCACTCGCTCGGCTTCACGGCGCCGAGTTCGTCGAGCAACAACACCTCGGCTTCAAACACCGGCCGCAGCACCTGAAGTTCGGTCGCCTGGACAGAATCGTTGTAGGAGTTTTGAATCTGTTTCAGCAGTTCGCGGTAGTCGCAAAAAAGGCAGGCGCTTCCCCTGGAGGCAATGAGTTCCTTAAGGATGCCCACCGCGAGATGGGTCTTGCCGGTCCCGATGCCGCCGACCAGCAGTAGACCCTTGCCGTCTCGCGGATCAAACTCCTGCACGAAGCGCGACGCGCTGATATGGGCGAGCTCAACCGAGCGATCGGCTCCCGGGAAATCGGTTGTAAAGTTCGACAGCTCGCAATGCTCGTATCTCTTCGGAATTCGCGCCGCCGCGATCATGGCTCCGCCGCGCGCCCGCAACTGGCAATCGCAACGCGTGACGCCGCTCTCGGGGCCTCCCGGCACTGGTTTCCATCCTGACCCCGCGCACAGGGGGCAAACTTCGGCTGCTGTTTTCATAAGCACGTAATTAGACTCTGCACCCGAGCCCGCATGTGCGGCAACCCGAAACCGTTTGCTCTCTGTGCACATCCTGTGGATACTGGCGGCGGGCTGTGGAGAAACAAGGTGTCAAAAGGGGCAACTGGCAAGTGTTTCCCCTTGACATTCCCGTTGGAGGGAGGAAAATTGCCATCGGTGCTCGCGCCTTGAGCCATCCTCCCCGGCTGATGTGCGGACATCGAAATGAGTAGGGTCAGGAGGAGCATGAACAAAGCTGATCTGGTTGACCGGATCGCCGGAGCCTGCGGGATTTCCAAGGCGCAGGCGACGACCGCGATCGACACCACCGTGGACAGCGTCACCGCTGCCCTTCGCAAAGGGGACCGGGTAGCCTTGATCGGATTCGGCACGTTCTCCGTCTCGCAGCGCAAGGCCCGCAATGGCCGAAACCCGCAGACGGGTGCCACCATCAAGATAGCTGCTCGTAGAGTCGCCAAATTCACTCCGGGAAACGAACTCAAGAAAGTAGTCAATAAAGGTAAGTAAGGGCCCCAGAATTCTTGGATATGAGCGAGACGGCAGGGGGTCGGCCCTGCCGTTTTGTTATCAGGCCGCTGGTTGTCTGGCTTCAGGTCTAAAGGTTCCCTGAGACCTAAGATCTGACACCTGGGTTGCTGAATCTTTCCTAACTCCTGTAAAATCTAATGTCTGGAATCGAGGTCTAGGAATCAACATGAAAGCAGCTATCCATCCCAATTACAGCGAGATCCGTGTACATTGTGCCTGCGGAAACACATTTATCACTCGCTCCACCCATAAGGGCGACATCGGCGTAGAAATCTGTGCCGCCTGCCATCCCTTCTTTACCGGCAAGCAGAAGCTTATGGACACCGCTGGCCGGGTGGAGCGCTTCCGCCGTAAGTACGCCAAGAGCGACGCTGGCAAAGCGGAAGCCGCTGCGAAGCAATAAGTCCCGCTGAAACGCGCATTCTTGAAAGCCTCCCTTAGCGGGAGGCTTTACTTTTGCGTAGGGACGGGCGTCTCGCCCGTCGGGGCGCAGCTCGGCAGATTGCCTGTGTTCACGGCAACTCTGGACTCGCTATAGCTTCGCCAAGAAAAGAAAGTAAAATCAGTCTGTGCACAAGTTCTGGGACAACACGGATGCAGCGGCGGATCGGACGGGCGAGACGCCCGTCACCACACGACTTGCCCCCACACCGGCTCGGGTGTTTCCTACGAGCCTGGAGATAGGAAACGTCCGCATCGCTCCCGCCACCGTGCTCGCCCCCATGGCTGGCGTCACCGACACCGTCTTCCGCCGCTTCATTAAGAACCTCGGCGGATGCGGCCTGATCATGACCGAGTTCACATCGGCCGATGGCGTACTGCGCGACCAGCGGGTCCGTGGACGCTACCTTCACTTCTACGAAGACGAACACCCGGTCTCGGCCCAGCTCTTCGGCAGCAGTCCCAGTGTGCTGGCCGATGCCGCGCGCCTGGTGGAAGACCTGGGCTTCGACCTCGTCGACCTGAACCTCGGCTGCCCCGCCAAGAAAGTGGTGAAGTGCAACGGCGGCTCTGGCCTGCTGCGCGACCTGCCGCTGATCCGCCAGATTTTCGAAGCGGTGTGCGCCTCCGTGAAGATTCCCTTCACCGTGAAATTCCGCGCGGGATGGAACGACGACGAAATCGTCTGCGTCGAACTGGCGCGCATGGCCGAAAGCTGCGGCCTGGGCGCAGTTGCGCTGCATGCCCGCACGCGCGAGCAAGGCTACAGCGGAAACGCGCGTTGGGAATGGATAGCCTCCGTCAAGCAGGCAGTCAAGATTCCGGTGATCGGCAATGGCGACATCCGCTCGCCCGAAGACGCCTGCGCGATGGTCGCCCAAACCGGCTGCGATGCCGTGATGATCGGCCGCATGGCCCCGGCGAATCCGTGGATTTTTCGCCAGATCGAGCAGTATGTTAGCCGAGCTTCGGCCCACGTGGGGGCGGCCTACGCGAGCGGGGGCTACGACGAACCGACCGAAACCGACCGTTACCAGATGATCCGCACCTACTTCCAGATGCTGCTGGAAGAAGAAATGCCCGGATCGGAAGGCAAGATGAAGCAGTTCGCGTCCTGGTTCACCCACGGCGTTCCCGGAGGCGCGGCGCTCAGGAAAGCGATCTACGAGGCTAGGAGCGGGGCGGAGATTCTGGGACGAGTGGAAGAGTTCTTCGCAGCCAAGATGTTGGGTCAGACGACACTTATTTGAAAATAATGTGACTCACTTCAGCGACAAAGATCGTCTCAGGACAGTTCGTATGTGTTGCTCCTGACCCTTGAGGCGCAAGCTCCACCCACGCCATAGGCATGGACTTCCCGTTGAACATTTTGCGAAATAGCTGGGCGAAGAACGTTGTGAAATCATTGCCCTTGCGTTTCAGGGTCATGACGAGATTCGCTTGCCCATATCCCACCCGCATGCCAGCGGCGATATAACTCTGGCTGTCGTTCTCCGATGCCACGATCACGAGCAGTGCACCCGATTTCCGAATAATGTCGCGTAATCCGTCGGGACATCCGTCAACTCGACCGTCCCTTTCAAAGCGAGCGTAAATCATCAAAACGTGTGCGCCGTGAAAGGCGCTGGTTCACTGTGGGTGAAAGTCCCACCCGGGAACTGTTTCGCTCCACCCGGTAGCAATCAGAGCGGCGATAGAGGAAACGAAGTCGTCGGAGCCTCTGGTGTAGAGGGTCGCTTAGGCGACTTGGCGAGTATGCAGGCCGTAACGTGAGTGAACGCTGAGCAGGCCTCGAAACGATTAATGCAGGAGCCGACCCACCGTGTTTTTGGGGAAGGCCGACGTTGATGGAAATAGTACGAGCGAATAAGTTCCATCAAACCTGCCGGGGTAATGGCGACGGCATGTAAGCAAAAGGAACTGGCTGCAACACGGGAAGCCCCAGCGGTGATCGCCTCGGCGATCAACTGGCACCTCGCGAGAGTCAGGCCGGGCCGTTTGGGGTGACGGAGAGGCTCGTATGAGCGATGAAGCCGGGCAATGCCGGTCGAGCAAAGGGGCCTCAGTTGAAAGGAAACGCAAGAAGCGACGAAGACGGAGGGATTGGCGTTGAGTCTATCAACCCCAGAAAGCGTTCAGAAGTTGCAGACGGCGTTGCACGGTAAAGCGAAGGAAGCGCCCACCTTTCGCTTCTATGCGCTATACGACAAGGTGTACCGCAGAGACGTTCTGGCTTTCGCCTACGAATGCTGCAGAGCCAATGGCGGAGCGGCAGGAGTCGACGGCCAAACGTTCGAGGACATCGAGGCGTACGGCAGGGAGCGATGGTTGGACGAACTGGCGCAAGAGCTGAAGAACCGAACCTATCAACCACTTCCTGTCCGGCGGGTGTACATCCCAAAGCCAGACGGGAAACAGCGTCCGTTAGGGGTGCCCGCTATCCGTGACCGGACGGCGGAAATGGCGGCAGTTCTGGTGCTCGAACCTATCTTCGAAGCCGACCTGCAGCCGGAACAGTACGCCTATCGGAAAGACCGCAGTGCACTGGACGCAGTAAGACACGTCCATAAGCTGATCAACACTGGCCATGGAGAAATCGTAGACGCAGATCTCAGCTCCTACTTTGACACTCTTCCGCATTCCGAGCTTCTAAAGTCGGTAGCTCGCCGGGTCGTAGACGGGAACATGCTCCATCTGATCAAGATGTGGCTGGAAGCTCCGGTCGAGGAAACGGACGAGCGTGGAAATAAGCGTCGAAGCACGCGAAATCGGGATGAAGGTCGGGGTAGTCCTCAAGGTTCTCCGATCAGCCCGTTGCTGAGTAATCTGTACATGCGCCGGTTCGTGCTCGGGTGGAAGAAACTGGGGCACGAGAGACGTCTGAAAGCGTACATCGTTAACTACGCCGACGATCTTGTGATCTGTTGTCGGGACAGGGCCGAAGAGGCCTTGGTCACGATGCGAGACATGATGACGAAGCTGAAGTTAACGGTGAACGATACCAAGACGCGGGTCTGCAAGCTGCCGGAAGAAAAGTTCGACTTCTTGGGGTACACGTTCGGACGATGCTACTCGCCAAAGACGGGACGGGTCTATCTCGGCAGCACTCCGTCGAAGAAACGAGTGCAACGTATCTGCGAGGCAATCAGCCAGGAAACCGGACGGAACAAGACCCTCCTGGCCCAAGCAACAGTAATCACGACACTCAATCGAATTATGATTGGGTGGGCGAACTACTTCTGTTTGGGACCAGTCAGTAATGCCTATCGAGCTATCGAACGACATGCTCGCAAGAGGTTGCGACAGTGGCTGTGTGCCAAGCACAAGCTGCGAGGGCAGGCAACCAAGCAGTTTTCAATTACTGCCCTGCATCAGGCGCTGGGCCTCGTCGAGCTTACTCCTCGGACAAGCAGCTTTCCGTGGGCGAAACCGTGACCCTTTCTCCGAGAGCCGGATGCGCGAGATGCGCCTGTCCGGTTCGATGAGCGGGAACAGGAAACAGAGCCATGCCCAACCGGACTGAGGCGACGACGCGAAAGCCTCGTCAGCAGCCACCGGGAGACTACCGCTACTGCGCCTGTTCTCGACTCCACTACAGATCGGTGGTGTCGTTTCGCTTTCTTGTGAAGAGGCGAACATTGGTTCCAGCGCGACTTTGTCCTCTTCGAGAATCGACCGGCCGGCCGAACCGAGAAGGTTGAAGAATCCAATTCGCGGAGACACAATGAGCAACGGATTGCGGAAAGTCACTCGGCGATGCGAATCTGTTTCAATGCGGGAGTCAGCCTTTTGTGACGCGCCGAAGAGCTGCTTCAGCCATTTCATGGGGAGCACTGCCCGTGTTGCCCCGCTAGTATACCCAATTGCATGCCGTGCAGCCGTTGTCCTATGCAAGCAGCTTCAGCGCCGCCATCCTGCCCCGCTCCCCGCGCTCCACATATCCCCACGGCGTGGCGTCATCGTGCGTGAACACGGTCAACCATCTCTCCGGGATCGCCCACGCATAGTACTTCTTGCGGCTTTCGATCGTTTCGAGCGGAAACAGGTCGAACGCCATCACCCAGGTCACGTCGAGATGAGCCGAGGTCGCAATCAGATCGGAGATGTAGCACGCCTTCTTTTTCTCGCTGCCCCCGCCGCCACTCTCGATGATCACCGCCTGCATATTCGCCGTGTGCCCCGGAAAGACCTTGACCGAGATGCCGGGCGCAAGCTCCAGATCGCCGTTCAGCAGCACCATCTGACCGGTCTCAATTAGCGGATCGTAATTCGGGCTCATGTAGCTGATCGCGTCGCGCTCCAGTTGAAGACGGCCATGTTCCCACTCTTGCTCCTGCACGTAATACTTCGCGTTTGGAAACGTCGCCACCACCTGATCGCCGCGTCGCACCGTATTCCAGCCACAGTGGTCAAAATGCAGATGCGTGTTAATGACAATGTCGATATCTTCCGGTGCAACGCCGGCGGCGTGCAGGTTGTCGAGCAGCTTGGCTGGCTGCTTGTAGATCTGCACCAATTTGTCGGGCAGTTTGTTGCCGATGCCAGTCTCGATCAGGATGTTCTTCTCGCCAGTGCGCACCAGCAGAGAATTGAGACCCGCATCAAGCCGGTTCAGCGCGTCAGGCACGACCTTCTTCGACCACATGGTCTTAGGAACCACGCCGAAAAAAGCTCCGCCGTCAAGAAAGTAAGTTCCATCGGAAACGATTGTAAGTTCGAAGTCGCCAAGAGTTGTTCTATGCATAAGGCCAGTTATCAGGTCTCAGCCATCAGCCAAATCTCGCGTCCGCCGAGAGTCGAAAACTGACAGCTGACGACGGCGAGCTGACAGCTACTTTAATTCCTTATTCCAGAAATCTTCCATCATGTGGAATAACTGCGTACGCGTGCCCGACCCCGCAATTCCATGCGTCTTGTCCGGATACACCATCAGCCGGAACTGTTTCCCGAACCGGATCAGCGCGTCGGTCATCTGGATTGTATTCTGGAAATGCACGTTGTCGTCGCTCGTCCCGTGCACCAACAGCAACGACCCGTGCAGACTGCTGGCGGCGCTGACGATCGAATCGTCATAGGCGCTGGCGTTGTCTTTCGGCAGTCCCATGTAGCGCTCGGTATAAATCGAATCGTAGTCGCGCCAATTGGTGACCGGCGCCACCGAGATTCCTGCCTTGAAGCGGTCGGAGTGCGTCAGCGCGTAAAGTGTCATCGAGCCGCCGTTCGACCATCCCCACATCCCGGTGCGCGTGCGGTCGAGTTGCGGAAATTGCGCGTACAACTGGTCGAGCGCCGTGATCTGGTCTTTCAGCTCGACCGGACCCGACTGCAGGCGGGTCGCCGCGGAAAATTTCTTTCCGCGATTCGGGGTGCCGCGATTATCGACCGAGAAAATCGCGAAGCCTTCGTTCGCCAGCATCTGGTGGAACAGCGCATTCGTTCCACCCCACGCGTCCTGCACGGTCTGCCCCGCCGGACCGCCATAGATGTGTACGATCAATGGGATTGGACCTTTCAGCGCATCCAAATTGCGTGGCAGAATCAGATAGCCATACAATACTGTGCCGTCATCCGCTTTGAATTCCAGGGGCTTTGGTGCAATCGGGTCGTAATCCGCTACGCCGCGCCCTTCCCAGAGCTTCTGGCACGAGCCGCCCGTCGCGCACACCGAAATCCGCGGCGGCGTCAACGTCGCAGAGCGCGTTTCCACGAAATGCTTGCCATCATCGGCGAAATTGGCGGCATATTGGCCCTCCTCCGATGAGAGGCCTTGCATCCCCGAGCCATCCTGCCTCACGGAAAAAATCTTCTCCTGTCGCGGGTCTCCTTTATTCGCGATGAAAAAAACCGTGCCCGATACGTCATCCACACCGCTGATCGCAATTACCTCATAGTCTCCGCTTTCGAGCTGCCGTTCGAGTTTGACACCGGCCGCCATCGGGTCGTTGGCATTGAAGCTGTAGAGATAAATGTGGGTGTGGCCGTCGCGCCAACTGGTCCACAAAAAGCGGTCGCCAGATTTCAGTATGCGAAAGTCGTCATTGACGTTCACCCACGCATCCGGTGCCGATTCGCTCAGCACTTTGCGCGATCTGCCCGACTTCGCGTCAATGAAATAGAGGTCCATGACATTCTGCTTGCGATTCAGAACCTCGGCCCAAGCCCAGTCTTCGCGAATCCAGCCGAAACGCGGCACGTAGGTGTCATCGTCATCGGTGAGCTTGATCCAGCGCACCTTGCCGCCGTTGCTGCTCACGACTCCGAGGCGCACGCTGGGATTGGGATCTCCCGCCTTGGGATATTTCTCCTGTTCGACCCGGGGATGCGTCGGCAGCCAATCGGTGATGGGATAGGTCGGGACCCGGCTCTCATCCATCTGCAGAAAAATAATGTCGCGCCCTTCCGGCGACCAGAAGAAATTGCTGCGCACTGCTAATTCTTCGGCGTAAACCCAGTCGACTTCGCCGTTCAGAATGTGGTCTTCTTTCTCCTTATCCCGGTCCTTGTCTTTCTCCTTCTCGTCGCGCGTGAGCGGACGTTCGCCTTCCTCTCCGGAGACCGGATGCACATAAAGATTGTGCTTGCGTACGAAGGCGAGCCGTTTGCCGTCCGGCGAAAACTTCGGGTCCTCGCTCGCGTCTGGAGACGAGGTAAGCTGCACCGCCGTTCCCGTATCCAGGCTGTAGTACCAGAGCTGTCCCTGCGCATCGAAGAGCAGGTGTTTGGAATCGGGCGACCACGAGTAGGCGGCGACGTGATACCGCGTCACCCGCTCGATCTCGCGCTCGTCGTGAATCTTGCTCACAGGAGGAGCCAGTTGCGACAGTTTGATCTCACTGACCAATACCATCTTCTGGCCCGTCACCGCGTCCGCATACCAGAGTTCACCGTGCTCGCCAGCGTCGTCGCGCTGGATGAAAGAGACCTTGGTGCCGTCCGGACTCCACTTGATCGTCTCCGGAGCGCGCCCCGTAACGCCGCCCTCCGCGAAGATCTGTTCGATCGTGAGTTGTTTTGGCGTGACGGTTTGAGCGAGCCCCGCGGAAAGCAGCCCTAACAGGCTAAGAGTGGAGATGAGAAAAGGCTCTTTCACGAGCTTGCTCCGATTCAGCATGACGTGTGGCCCGAAACTGCGTCGTGTCCCGCAAGTTTCGCGATACAAATCCCAACTGTCATTCTGAGCGAAGCGAAGGACCTGCCGTTTTTTGCTCAGGCAAGAAAAGCAGGCCCTGCGCTTCGCTCCGGGTGACAAAACAATTGCTACCGCGAGTGTGCCGGACACAACGCTAGCAGTGAAACTCAAAAGTGTACAACTTGGGAGAAGTTCGTGTCAGAAGCCCGCTTTCCCCGCCAGAATTGCCTTCATCTCCACGCGCACTGGATGTTTTGCTTCATACGCCGCGATCTGCGCTTCGTGTTGGAGCGTACGCGCGATATCGTCCAAACCGTTCAGCAGACAATGACGCGAGAATTCATCCATCGCGAAGGTCGCATTAAATCCTCGCCCGTCTTCCACTCGCAACGTTTCGAGATCGACCGTTAGCTGGTAATCTTCGATCTCTTCCGAACGGCGCATGATTTCGACCACTTGCTCGTCGTTGAGCCGCACCGTCAGCAGGCCGTTCTTCAGGCTGTTGTTGGCAAAGATGTCGGCAAATGACGGCGCGATCACCACCCGGAACCCGAAATTCGCCAGCGCCCAGACCGCATGTTCGCGCGATGAGCCGCAGCCGAAGTTTTTCCCCGCGACCAAAATGGAGGCCTTGGCATAGCGCGGCGCGTCGAGCACAAAATCGCCGATCTTTTTCCCGAGCTCTTTTCCGTCTCCCGAGAAACGCCAGTCGTAGAACAGGAATTCGCCGAATCCCGTGCGCTCGATGCGCTTCAAAAACTGCTTGGGGATGATCTGATCGGTGTCTACGTTCACTTTATCGAGCGGGACAACGATGCCGGTGTGCTTGCGAAACGGTTGCATAATTCTCCACTCAGTGCTTTCTGCTCAGTTAAATCGCCAATTCCTTATATCGGTGAAATGCCCGGCAATGGCCGCCGCCGCCGCCATCATGGGGCTGACCAGGTGCGTGCGTCCGCCACGGCCCTGTCGTCCTTCGAAATTCCGGTTGCTGGTCGATGCGCAGCGCTCTCCCGGTTGCAGGATGTCGGGATTCATCCCGAGACACATGGAGCATCCCGATTCGCGCCATTCAAACCCGGCATCCAGGAAAATGCGGTGCAATCCTTCCTGTTCCGCCGCGCGCTTGATCGCCTGCGACCCGGGCACCACCATCGCCCGAACCTTCGGATGCACGTGCTGCCCCTTCGCCACGCGCGCCGCCGCCCGCAGATCTTCGATGCGCGAGTTGGTGCACGATCCGATGAATACCCTGTCGACAGCTATGGTCTCGATGGGCGTTCCGGGATCGAGGCCCATGTAGACGAGCGCCTGTTCGGCGGCGCGCCGGTCGGCTTCCTGCGCGAAGCTCTTTAACTCGGGAACGCGCCCGTTCACCGGCACCACCATTCCAGGATTCGTCCCCCAGGTCACGAAGGGCGCGAGCGATGCCGCGTCAATCTCAAGCACGCGATCAAATTGCGCTCCGGGATCGCTTGCCAGCGTTCGCCAACAGGCAACCGCTTCTTCGCAGTCTTTTCCTTTCGGCGCAAAGCGTCGGCCGCTAACATACGAAAAAGTCGTTTCATCCGGGGCGATCAGTCCGGCGCGTGCTCCCGCCTCGATGCTCATGTTGCACAGCGTCATGCGGCCCTCCATCGACAATGCGCGCATCGCATCGCCAGCATACTCGATCACGTACCCGGTGGCGCCATCGGTGCCGATCCGACCGATAATTCCGAGCGCCAGATCTTTCGCCGTCACGCCCTCCGCCAGCTTTCCGCCTACGTGGATCTGCATCGTCTTCGGTTTCGTCTGCGGCAGACATTGTGTTGCGAGCACGTGCTCCACTTCTGATGTTCCGATGCCAAATGCCAACGATCCGAACGCGCCATGTGTCGAGGTATGGCTGTCGCCGCAGACAATCGTCATCCCCGGCAATGTGATGCCGAGTTCCGGACCGATGACGTGCACAATGCCCTGCTCGGCCGAGTCCATATCAAACAACGGGACGCCAAACTCGCGGCAATTCTTCTGCAGCGCTTCAATCTGCTTCGCCGCAATCGGGTCGGTGATGGGAAGGCCCCGCGGCGTGGTTGGGATATTGTGATCGACGGTTGCCACCGTGCGCAGAGGTTGCCGCACCGTTCTTCCCGAAGCGCGCAATCCATCGAAGGCTTGCGGCGACGTCACCTCATGTACCAAATGCAAATCGATATAGAGGAGTGCAGACTGCCCTTCCGGAGCCGCGACCACGTGCGCGTCCCAGACTTTCTCGAACAGAGTACGAGGAGGCATATTTCCAGTCTCTTCCTTAGTTCGCCAATACTTCAAGGCCGCGAAGTTTCGCGGCGCCTGCAGGTTCTGTTCGATAGTTTACCAATGCTGGCGACTCACAATCTCCCACTTCGACTTTTGCGCACTCGCAAATGGAGAGTTGCGCTGGCCACGGTAACTGCCTAGCTTCGCACGGCTTGGACAGCCGAGGGCGGCTGTCGCTACGCAAACTTGGACGGGGCAGAGTTCCGTCCCCACAGGTGCAGATCGCTCCAGCAGAAGTCCGCGTTTCCGGTTATGATTCAAGCAGTCCATTCGAGGAAACAACTGCATGATCAACGGCAAACGCATTGCCGTGGTGTTCCCGGCTTACAACGCGGAAAAGACGCTGGAAGCGACCGTGCGCGAATTGCCCGACTTGGTCGATATCCGTATTCTTGTCGACGACCACAGTTCCGATCGCACCGTCGAAATCGCACATGGGCTCGGTTTGCAGTCGTTCGTCCACAACCGCAATTACGGCTACGGCCGCAATCAGCAGACCTGCTACCGCGAGGCTCTGGCGGCCGGCGCTGACGTCGTCATTATGGTCCATCCCGATTATCAGTACACCCCGCTGCTCGTAACCGCGATGGCGAGCATGGTCGCTTATGGCGTCTATGACGTCGTTCTCGGTTCCCGCATCATCGGCGGCACCGCGCTACGCGGGGGCATGCCGCTCTACAAATACATCGCCAACCGCCTGCTTACCGCTTTTGAAAACCTGTTCCTGCGCGTCAAGCTGTCCGAGTATCACACCGGCTACCGCGCCTTCAGCCGCGATGTACTTACCCGGCTTCCGCTGCGGGAAAACAGTGACGATTTCGTTTTCGACAACCAGATGCTTGCCCAATGCGTGTACTTCGGCTTCCGTATCGGCGAAGTTTCCTGCCCGACGAAGTATTTTGAGGAAGCCTCTTCCATCAATTTCCGGCGCAGTGTTCGGTATGGCCTCGAAGTTCTGCAAACCACACTTCAGTTCGCGCTGCAGCGCGCCGGAATGGTGCGCAACCCCATCTTCAGCGAAAAGGGGAAGACTCTCGATGCCGGTTCTGAGCCTTACTATGAGGGAGGAGTGCCGACTGCGTCGCAGCGGCATTGAGAAGTCGTCCCGAAATCAGCGCTTCCGCGCCAGGAAGCCCAGAATCTTGCTGGCCAGTTCATCCGAAAAGCCAAAGCGTGCCTTGGCCCGCGAATAGAGATCCACGGCCTGCTTGTCCAACCAGATCATGCCCGACTTCAGCGGGCCGTCGTCCGGCCGCGGACGATAGTTTGTGGAACGCGTCTTGACCTCGGGGCCTGATTCGGCGGTGTAGTAATACAAGGCCAGGCTCTTGCGAGATTCGCGCTCGGGACAGCGCAGGGGGTCGGGGAAACCGTGGTAGGAAATTTCATCGGTGCGGAAGATCAGCGCTTCATTGAACAACGGCGGTATTTTCACCACACACCGGCGCATGTCGCGATCCCATAGTTCGAGCGCGCCGCCCCATGGCTCTTGCCATTGGGGATTGAGATAGAGAATCAGATTGACCTGTCGCCGCCAATGCTGGTGATAGTGATGATTGCTGAAATCTGTGTGTACGTTCAGGAACCCGCCCGGGCCCGACTGGTGCAGGCCGCCGCCCTCCAGCATGTCGTCCGGCAAGAGGCTGGGAATCCCCGTCAGCCGCGAAAGCCAATGCACAAACGCTTCCGAGTTCAGTTCATCTACCACTTCCCCCAGCAGTGGCGGAAAAAGAGATCGTTTCGCGAGGCCCAGTTTGTTTTCGTTCTGGTGTTTGTAGCGCGTCCAGGCGTCGGTCGCCATGTCGGGAAACTGGCTGGCCATTTCGGCAGCGACGTCCGGGTCCAGAAATTGTTTGAGGTGTACATGCGGATAGGGCTGGGCTTCCCGGAACTGACGCCGCAGGCTAGGCAGTTGGGCCGACCATTTCACGTACGGAAACAGCAGCCGAGTTATCGGGGTTACAATCGGATCCGCCATGCGCCTAAGCTAGTAAGGCTAACACACGCGGTGGACGCTACGCAGGCGGATCAATTGACCTCATTTAGTTGACCCTGCACACGCGCACCGCCGAGTTTTCATAAGGACATTCCAACCCTGCTGGATCCGGTTGTTCCACAACCACCCAACTGACGCCGTACTTGTTTCGCAGGCGTTCGAAATCCTCTTTCCCGAACTGGTCAAAATTCTTCTGATCCGCGATCTGTTCCGCCCACTTCACCGAAAGCGGCGGAAACATGGAACACGCTCCCTTGTCCTTGACGAGGTCTGCCAGCATGCTGCGCTGGGCACGAGCGCGAAATCCATTTTCGTCCTCACCCGGCAGCTCCATGTGCCGGGGATCGAGCGCAAACAGCGCGTTCACCGGAGTATTTGTGCGAATCCACTCAAATGCCTGCGCCCACTGGTTGCGCGGCGGCGCCCACGGCCACTCGATGTGCTGGCTTGCCGGAAACACTTGCCTTTGCGCAAAATACATTCCGAAACCGAGCGGGACGAACAACACCAGCCAGCGCCACACATGACGCTGCAGGACGTATTGCCCCGACAACCCACCGCCCGCCACCACCAGCACCATGTAGCACAAGGCCAGGCAGCGCAAGGGCTGCAGGCGCGTCAGAGCCTCGAAGCGAGCCGGAATTCCGAGCCCAATCGCGGCTGCCGACGCCAACAGCACGAACGGCACCATCGCCCGCGAAATCAACTCCAGGTTCTTCATGTCGCGCCGGCGGGCAAAATTTCCGAGCCACCAGAACAGCAGCAACGGCCCGACCACCCCCAGCCACTCGTACCACTCCCAGCGCAGGACGAAGTGCGAACGCTGCCGCAGCGCGACCTCGTGATAAGCAGCCGGCGGAGGCTCGAATGTAATGCCGAAAGGAAGCGCGGCCGCGAATCCCAAAAGGCGCGGACGATACCGATCGAGCAAGATGAGCCACGCACAAAATAGAATCGCAAAGCTCGCCATGAATGGATGCATGACGGCGGCAAACGCCAGCCACAGCACCGCCCGCCCGTATCTTCTGCCGGACTCTCGGGGCAGCACTTCCGCCACCGCAAACAGCGCCGAGAACGCCGCCAGGTTCCGCGGATTCAAAAACTGGTCCAGGATGTAAAGCCACGTTCCGGCAATGGGCAGGGTCAGCAAGGCCGCCATGAAAGCGACTGCTGCCCAGCGCGCGGGCTCTTTTTCCGCGCTCTCTCCCTCAAACAAGGCCGCCGCCAGCCGCCAGCTGGCCGCCAGCAACAAGAAAATACAGATCAGATGCCACAGCAAAGCGGCCCAGGGCAATGGCAGATGCGTGGCCCGAACCGAAGAGGCGATCAGATTCGGATACAACGTATGCCCGGCGTGCTCGCCAAAGAATTCTGCGTTTGCCGGAAACAAGCTGGGATCCAGGATCTTGAGAACACCCGGAAGGTAAATCTCCGAGTCTTCCGCATAGGGATGATAGCCATGGATCAGAAGGGCGATGGCGGTCAATAGCAACAAGCCAACAATACGTTTGATATTCAGAGTGTGCTGATCCATTTCTTGATGCAGGGAATCCACGGGAAAGCGACGATAGTTTGCGGAATCGCCGTCCGTACGGAGAATTACAACAGAAAATAGCTGCGGCAGGAAGCTGGAGGTCAAAGTTGCGCAACCCACACTGGAACTACTTCGTTTCTTGCCCTTGTTGGAAACCGTCGTCCAGATGGCCTTACCGTTGCCTGGATCCTTCCGCGCCGTCAGTAAAACGTCGTCCCCTGGCATAAAATCAGATAGAAGCGATTGCGACGCTTCGCGAGTGGATCATGCTATCGAACTCAGCATCGAACTCAACCAGAAACCGAAACCGCGCCGTGGTCCTGCTAAGCGGCGGAATGGATTCCTGCGTGTGTGCGGCGCTTGCGGTGCGCGACCACCAGGCAGCTGCCGTCCACATCAGCTACGGGCAGCGCACGGAAGAGCGCGAACGGCGCTGCTTCGAAAGCATCTGCGACCGGCTCGGAATTCGTGACCGGCTGCAGGTACGCAACGAAGCTCTGCGCTCGATCGGCGGATCCGCCCTCACCGATCCGAGCATTGCCGTTCCCGAAACGCACGCCACCGGTGCCAGCGCGTCGGTCAGCATTCCCGTCACTTATGTTCCGTTCCGCAACGCGCATTTTCTCGCCGTCGCCGTCAGTTGGGCAGAAGTGCTCGGAGCCGATAAGGTTTACATCGGAGCCGTCGAACCTGATAGTTCCGGCTATCCCGATTGCCGGCCGGAGTATTATCGGGCGTTCAATGAAGTCGTAAAAGCGGGCACCAAAGAAGGAACAATCCGGGTGGTGACGCCGCTGATTGCGATGCGCAAAGCCGAGATTGTGCGGCTTGGCCTTGAACTGAATGCCCCGTTCGATTTAACGTGGTCATGCTATCAGCGCGAAGATCACGCCTGCGGTGTCTGTGACAGCTGTGTGCTCCGCCTGCGCGCGTTTCGCGAAGCGGGCGCGGAGGATCCCATTCCGTACGCGGAAGCCGCCGCCCGATTGAACTAGAGGCGCTTCATCGAGGGTCCTATGAATCGATGGTTCTATAATCAGATGCAATGCCGGGAGGCCAAATTATGAAGCAATATTTCATCTTACCCCTGCTGCTCGTTCTCGCCGTGGGGCTGTCCGCTCCGCTCGCGTTCGCGCAAACCACGGGCTCCGTAAAGGGAGTCTGCAAAGACGCCGACGGAAAGCCGATCGTCCAGGCCGAAGTGGAGTGGACCGGGGTCGAAACCGGCCACAAGTACACCCTCAAAACCAACAACAAGGGCGAGTACTTCTCGCTCGGCATCGTCCCCGGCAAGTACAACGTCAAGCTCAGCAAGGACGGCAAAGAAATCTTTCACCTCAACGGTGTCCCGGTGGGTCTGGACGAAGCGGATCAGGACATCGATCTGAAGAAAGAAAAGGCGACCCAAGCCGCGGGTCAGGGATTGACTCCTGAACAAATAAAGGCTAAAGAAGAGGCTGCCGCCAAAGCCGCCAATGAAGCGAAAACCGTCGGAACGCTCAACGAAAAACTCAATGCCGCCAAGACGGCTTCCGATGCCGGCGACTACGAGACTGCAATCGCCACGTTGACTGCAGCCAACCAGATCGACAGCAACCGCGATCTCATCTGGTTCAAGCTCGGCGATGCCTACCGCTTGTCGGCGCCCAAGCAGACCGATCCCGCCGAAAAACAGAAGCGCTACGAGTCGGCTGCTGCCGATTACCAGAAGGCAATCGAACTGCGCAACGCCTCTGACTTGGCCCAGAAGGATCCCGACAACAATGTGAAAATCGCAGCCTACTACAACAACCTTGCCGATGTTTATGCAAAGTCCAACAAGGTCGACGATGCCGTGGCCAACTATAACAAGGCGGCGCAGTTGGATCCGGTTCCGGCGCACGCCGCCGGATACTTGTTCAACGTGGGCGCCGTTCTCACCAATGCGGGCAGGGTGGATGATGCCATAGTGGCCTTCGACAAGGTGATTGCCACCGATCCGACCAAAGCCGCAGCTTACTACTGGAAGGGCGTGAACCTGATCGGCAAGGCCACGCTCAAGGGCGACAAAATGATCGCGCCGGAAGGTACCGCCGAGGCCTTTCAAAAATATCTTGAACTCGAACCCGACGGTAAGCTCGCACAGCCCGCCAAAGACATGCTGGCGAGCATCGGCGCGACCGTGGAAACCGGGTACGGAAAGAAAAAACCGGCAAAGAAAAACTGAAGCCGCGCCCGATTTGCTCTTCCGGCATGCACGGAGAACGCTTGAAGAGCGGCCTCAGAAGCCGCTCTTCTCTTTTTGACTTTAGCCTTTCTTCGGTTACCGAGGTCGTTGACCTAGTTGTCCTTCCAGTGTTCCGTACATCCACGCTACATTGATGTCATAGGTTCCCCGGCTGCGCGACGTTTCTCCCCTGTGGCGTCAATGCTGAAAACTGGGAGTGTATGGAATGGCTGCTCCGGGGAATTCCCCGATTGCGATTGCCTTCGAGGGCATCAGTGGGACAGGCTCGATCCCGACGCCGGTGCTGCTGGGCGGGATGTTGCGCGCTTCCGAGAAGGTTAGCGATCTGATTTTTTCGCCGGGGCGACCACCCCAGGTGGAAATTCACGGACAACTCACGGCCGTCGAAATCTCCGGCAGCGGAACCCTTTCAGCGGATGACACGCGTCGCATCGCGGCCGATCTGATCGGCACCAATAAGCAAGCCATCAATACGCTTCGCGAGCAGGGTTCCTGCGACGTTTCCTACGGATTGCCGGGAATGGCGCGCTTCCGGGTCAACGTCTTTATCCAGCGTGGAAGTTGCGCGATTGTGATGCGCGTCATCCCTACCGTCATTCCGACGATCAGTTCGCTCCGTCTGCCAGGGCAATTGGAGGAGGCTGCGAAGGTCCGCAACGGGATCGTACTGGTAACGGGGGGAACGGGATCAGGCAAGTCTTCGACACTCGCCGCATTGATAGACCACATCAATAGCCAGTACTGCTATCACGTTCTGACGGTCGAAGATCCGATCGAGTTTCTGCACAAGCACAAGAAATCGACGGTGCACCAGCGCGAGTTGCACAGCGATGCGCCGAATTTCACGATGGCGCTGCGGGCGGCGCTGCGCCAGGCGCCGCGCGTGATTATGGTGGGTGAGATCCGCGACCGGGAGACGCTCGAGATTCTTCTGGAAGCCGCGGAAAACGGACACCTCGTTCTGTCGAGCATGAACACGGTCGATGCCTCGAAGACGGTGGAGCGCGTCGTCGGCACGTTTCCGGCAGGCGAGCAGCAAGCGGTGCGTGAGCGCCTCGCCAAGACTTTCCGCTACATCATTGCGCAGAGGCTGATCCCGCGCAAGGATGGCGGCGACCGCATCGCCGTAGTCGAGATTTTGAAATCCAACTCGCGCACTCGCGACTGCGTCGAACAAGGCGAGCGGCCGGGCCGCACGCTGCTGGACGCGATCAAAGCCAGCGAAAGCGAAGGCATGCAGCACTTCGATGGCGAGATCGCGAAAATTGTCCGGTCGGGCGTGGTGGACCTGGAAACCGGCCTTTGCTTTGCCAGTAATGCCACGGTGCTGGGGCAAGAACTGGCGCGGTAGAGCAGCTCAGTTCTCAAGAATGGCAGGCCGTTCCCACGCGGCAGAGCCAGCCGGAAGCCTCGGCGCGTATGATTCTTGCATGTCTTCCTCTTCTTCCCATTCCTTTTCCGCTTCAGTACCCACGGCTGGGGTGCTTCGATTTGAAGAGGCTCGCCGCCTAGTTGAGGAACATGCAGTTGGCGTGTGTCCGGGACAGGTAGAGACGGTCGATCTGATGGCGGGGTTGGGGCACGTGCTGGCGGAAGGGATTTTGGCGGACCGTGACTTTCCTCCTTTCGCCCGGGCCGCCCGCGATGGATATGCAGTGCGGGCGGCGGACCTGGCGGAGGTTCCGGCGCAGCTTGAAGTGGTGGGCGAGGTGAAGGCGGGCGACTGGTCGGAGCCGGGTGTTTGCACGGTGGGACGCGGGCAGGCGGTCGGGATCATGACGGGGGCTCCGCTGCCGGCGGGGGCGGACGCGGTGGTGATGGTAGAGCATACTTCGTTGGCAGGCCATTCAGTGGAGGCGCGCCGCAGGGTGGGTGCGGGTGAGAATTTTGTACTGCGTGGGGCGGAAGCGCTTGCGGGCCAACTGCTGCTGAACCGCGGACGGCGGCTGGATCATGCGGGCATCGCGATTGCAGCGTCTGTCGGAAAGAACCGGGTGCAGGTTTTCCGGAAGCCGCGCGTGGCAGTGCTTTCGACTGGTGACGAGGTGGTGGAGATCGACGTCACGCCCGGGCCGGCGCAGATCCGGAATTCGAATTCCTATTCGCTGGCGGCGCAGATTCAGAATGCGGGCGGAGATCCGGTGCGGCTGGCGATTGCCCCGGATGAACGGGGGCGCCTGCGGGCCTTGATACAAGAGGGATTGGCCTGCGATCTTTTGTTGCTGACGGGCGGCGTCTCCATGGGGAAGTACGATCTGGTGGAGCAGGTACTGGGGGAGTTGAAAGCGGAGTTTTATTTTACGGGAGTGGAGATTCAGCCGGGCCGTCCGGTGGTATTCGGCTCGTGTGGCGCGGGCGCCCTCGCCTGCGCTGACGGCGATAACGCTGCGAGCACGCGGGCGGGGGCGCCCGCGCCACACAAGAAATATTTTTTTGGGCTGCCGGGGAATCCGGTATCGACCATGGTGACATTCGAACTGTTTGCCCGGCCGATGATTGAGGCGCTCTCGGGAATGACGCCGCAGCCGTTGATCTTTCTGCGGGCGCGGTTGAAATCGGAGATTCGGACGAAGACAGGCTTGAAGCGATTTCTTCCGGCGGTGCTTGCGGGAGAGTTTGAGAATGCGGAACTAGAGTTGGTGCGGTGGCAGGGGTCGGGCGACGTCGCGGGGCTGGCTCGGGCGAATTGCTATGTGGTGATTCCTCCGGAGCGGGAACGGATTGAGGCGGGAGAATGGGTGCCATTGTTGATGCGGTGAAAAGTGGGGAGTCCGATTTCCGGGACGGGCTCGAATTAAGCTCGGCTTGGACGGGCGAGGACGCCCGTCTCTCCAAGAGCAATGCCTGGGGTGAGTACGATAACCTGTGATGATGGCGAGAAAACTTTCCCACTATGACGCGCAGGGACAGGCCCAAATGGTGGACGTGTCTTCGAAGGCGCGAACGGCGCGGGAAGCGGAGGCTAGCGCTTTCGTCGTGATGACGCCGGAGGTGTTGCGGGCGCTGCCGGAGAATCCCAAGGGCGATCCGCTGGAAGTAGCGCGAACGGCGGGCATCATGGCGGCGAAGCGGACGGCGGAGTTGATTCCGATGTGCCATCCGGTGGCGCTGTCGCACATTGCTGTGACCCTACGCGTGTGCGAGAATGGCGTTTCTATTGCGACAAAAGTGAAGACTACGGCGGAGACGGGGGTGGAGATGGAAGCACTGGTCGCGGCTAGCGTAGCGGCGCTGACCGTTTACGACATGTGCAAAGCGCTCGACAAGGGCATTGAGATCCGGGAAGTGGTGCTGGAGCGGAAGTCGGGGGGCAAGAGCGGAGACTACCGTCGAGGCGCGAAGCGGAAATAGTTGGCTTTTTTGTTTTGATCTATGGCGAGCAACGTCAAGATTTTGCTGGTGGACGACAATCCGATGGTGCTGGGGATGCTGCAGCAGGCACTGTCGACGCTGGGTGAGGTGCAGGTTGCGAACGACGCAGCCGATGCGCTGTTGAAAGCGGTCGAAGATGTTCCGGATGTGCTCATCAGCGACTATCGCATGCCGGGCATGGATGGGCGGCAGTTGCTGGAAAAGCTGAAGAGCAGGCCGGCGACGGCGGGGATCGCGGTGATCCTGATGGCGAGCAAGGCCGACATCAGCGAACGATTGTCGGTGCAGGATCCGATTGAAGACTATCTGGAAAAGCCCTTCTTCCTGAAGGATGCCACGCACAAAATCAAGCGCGTGGTGGACAGGATCGCGCTGGAGAAAATGAGCAAGGCAGCGTCGACCGATGGCGTGCTGCGGGGCAACCTGTCGCAGATGAACGTGATCGACCTTGTGCAATCGCTGGAGATGGGGCGCAAGAGTTGTCTGCTCACGATGACCAATGGTGGGGACAAGTGCGAGATGTATTTCAGCCAGGGGCAGGCCAAACACGCGGTGTATGGTCCGATTGCGGGGGACGAAGCGGTTTTCAAAGTGCTGCGCTGGACGGACGGAAGTTTCCAGATTGATTTCAATGGGAAATCGGCGCTGGAGACGACCACGCTGAATACGCAGGGGCTGCTGATGGAAGGATTGCGGCTGCTGGACGAGGCGCAGCGGGATGCAGCGGCTGAGGGTGAAGATGTCCTCCTCGACACCTGATGCCATGACGTCTGATGCTTCGATACCTGATGGAACGCGGGCGGCGGTGCTGACGGTCAGCGATTCGTGTTCGCGCGGCGAAAAAGTGGATCTCTCCGGTCCGGCGGTGGCGGAAGCGCTGGGTCGGCGCAATTTTCAAGTGGTGGCGCGCAGCGTGGTGGCTGATGATCGCGCCGCGATTCAGGAAAAACTGATTGAGCTGTGCCGGTCGGCGCGGCTGGTGGTGACCACGGGCGGGACGGGAATTGCTCCGCGCGACGTGACGCCGGAGGCTACGAACGCGGTGTGCAATCGGCTGGTCGAAGGGATCGCGGAACAGATGCGATTCGAGGGAGTGCGTAAGACGCGCTTTGCGGCGCTGAGCCGCGCGGTGTGCGGAGTGCGGGGGACGAGCCTGATATTGAATTTGCCAGGCAGTCCGGCGGGGGCGGTCGAGTCTCTGGAGGCGGTGATGGATTTGCTGCCGCATGCGCTGGAGCTGATTGCGGGAAAAACGGCGCATGAATAGCTGAATCTCTGGTCGTGTGGTGGCGGGGCTCCGCCCCGCTTTTACCGGGCAAAGCCCCGTCAACACACCACCTTCTCGCGTAAACTTACCTACTTGAACAAGATCAAACATTTTGTCCACGCCTACAGCGAGTGGATCAAGCACATTCTCTTGCCTCTGGGGCCGTGGGGGATGCTTGCGTTTGCGGCGGTGGATGGATCGTTCCTGGGCATGCCGCTAGATGCGATCTTCGTAGGCTATGTTTACAACGATCGCTCTCGGTTCCTGATGTATGTGCTGCTGGCGTCGGCCGGGTCGGCGCTCGGAAGCATTGTTCTCTACGTCATCGGATACACGGGTGGCGAGGTGCTGTTGCGCAAACGGCTTTCGGCGGAGCGCTTCGAGAAGATTCACGAATCCTTCGATCACCATGAATTCTGGGCGCTGATGTTTCCGGCGATGTTGCCGCCGCCTACGCCTTTCAAGATTGTCGTGCTGGCAGCAGCGGCGTTTGAGATGAACTTCGGGCATTTTCTGTTGGCAATTTTTGCCGGGCGGTTCGTGCGGTTTCTGATTGAGGCGCTGCTGACGCTCTGGTTTGGTCCGCAGATTGTGACGCTGACAGGCAGCCTTTTCGCGCACCACTTCGTGTGGATTCTGGCGGGAGCGGGAGTGATCGTAGTGGGGTGGCTGATGTGGCGGCGGGCGAAGCGCAGCCGAGCTGCGCTCGGCTTGGACGGGCGGGACGCCCGTCCCCACACGAGCTAGCTCCGCTAGGCGGTCGCGGCTCCTTGCGGCTTGTGGAGGGAGCGGCCTACCACGGCGGCGATTGCGGGCAATCCGAACATGACTGCGGTGAAGAGCATGTCGCCCGCCAGTCCGCGGCGGAAGAACGGCAGGCCGGCGGCATAGCAAGTCATCAGACCGGACAGGGTCTTCGGATACATGTTCCAGCAGGCCCAGACGGCGAAATTACTGACCGCGAAGAACGAGATGGAACTAGCCAGCGCGGCTCCGGCGACCCGCAGCCAGTTGGAGTTTTCCCGCAGTTGGCTGCCGAGGAAAAGAATCGCGGCATACCACGCCCAGGTCACGAAATGGTCCCAGGAGAATTGATAGGAGTACACGAATTTCGTAAGGATAACGTCGGAGGCGGCGAGCAGGGCAAAGGGCACCCAGAGCTGACGTCTGGAACCGCGCGCACCAAAGTAGAGCAGGGCCGCCGCTACCGGAGTGAAATTCCAGGGATGCGGCATGAACGGCATCCGCGATAGCACGGCAAAAATAACAAATAGATAAGCCAGCATGATCACCTCGTTGAACGTCAAGTACGATTGTTGCGCGGACGAGTGCGGCTGGTCAAGCGATGCCTAGCTCCTTCCCAGGTGTCGACCGGCTTTACCAGTGCATCGGCTATCGATTGGCTTTCCGTTTCGCCGCCCGACTGGTCCCTGCGCGTAACGCGATTCGACAGACTGAGCCAGCAACTGCATCGCCCGTCCGATGCGAGCCCGATCTCCGGTGGCGCAGAGGTCGAGGAGAAGACCGCGAGTGGCGGCCAGGAGTAAGGTTGCTTCGGCAACTTCGAACTCCGATCGGAGGCCGGCCTTCTTCGTGAGTTTCTGCCAGTAGGCCAGCGGCGCTTCGAGGACGTCGGGGTAGTCGCGCGGGTTTCGAAGTGCCAGCGCGTACAACTCGAAGAGCAGACGTGCTGCGGGACGTGTCCGCGGCGCGCTCATCCACCGCCAGAGCCAGCTTAGGAACTCGGATAGAGTGCGCGGTTTCCTCCCGGCCTGAAACCACGCCTGGATGCGCTCATCTTCACGTTCCCTCACGCCCGCAAGGATCTCGCGCATCAATCCTTCCCGCGAGCCGAAGTGGTAGACAAGCATTCGAGCGCTGGTCTTCAGGGCTTTCGCCAGGGGACGAAGGGCGAGGTCGCCGACTCCGTGGGAGAGCACGTAATCGACGGCCAGGTTGCGGAGCTTTTCGCGGATGCGAGGATTGGCAGGTCTTGCCATGGGGAAAACTCCTTGACGAATTACTGTAACATATGTTACGTTAATTATGACAATTTGTGAGATCCAGCCATGAGGTTTCGCTGCAAAGGAGAACGATATGCGCAAAGGTTCGCTGTTGCTATTGTTGTTTGCGATCAGCCTGCCGGCTCTGGCTCAGCCAGGCAGCGAGCAGGATAGAAACAAGGCGATTGCCCAAAGCTTTTTCGAGGAGGTGCTCAGCCGCGGGCAACTCGAAAAGTACGGGGAGTTTCATTCCAAGGACTTCGTGGCCCATGCCGGCGATCGCACTGGAACACTCGAGGAGGATCTGGCCTATGCCCGGGAAGAACGCAAAGCTCTGCCGGACATGATCTTCAAGGTGAACCGGATGGTCGCGGACACGGATCTGGTCGCCGTGCATTTTACTGTGAGCGGCACGAACACCCAGGCAGGGATGGGGTTTCCGGCAACGGGCAAGAAGATCGCGAGCGATGGGGTGACAATCTTTCGCTTCAAAGACGGCAAGATCTGTGAAGAGTGGGGCGTGTTCGACATGCTGACGGTGATGCGGCAGGCCGGTTTGCTGCCTCCCCAGACGGGTCTGTTGTCTCCCCAGAAGTGACGTTTGACTCATTCCCTATTTCTGCCCTGATGGCGGCTCCCCATGCCGAAGCGTTCCTCGACCACTTGGAGATCGCGGGTCAGGAAGACCGTCGCCCCGAGCATGGCGCGGGCATCGCGTCCAGGATAGTCGTAGCGGAGATCGCGGAAGCGGACCAGGTAGGCGGCGCGGGCGTTGCCGATTGGATTGATCGCGGGATCGTTCTCGAGTTGTTCGGTTTCGGTTATGGGATATTGAGCCCAGCTCAGGTACACGCGTCCGAGGTATGTCTTCTTGGCGGCTAGAGTGACGGGCGTTTCTTCGGGCTTGTAGCGAATCTGCATTCGGGCTTCGGGATCGACTTCGGGAGACATCGAATCGAGGGTCATCGAATCGACGTCCATGGTGGCGAAGAAAGCGGGAGTTTCTACTACTCCGTACCAGCGAAAGGGATTGACCCAGTAGGGATACGCGGAAACTCTGATGGCATCGACTCCCTGATAGGTACGCGACTCTAGGGCGGCTACGGCGCGGCGATGCTCGTAGTCGCGAAGTCCCCAGTAGGCGAAGACGGCCAGGAGAGCGAGAGTCGCGGCCAGTCTTCCCTTTGGCGCGGCGTCTTTGTTGCGGGCGCCGATCTCTTCGTTGATGAGCGAAAACAATGCGGGCACAATCAAGCCGAGCGTGAGAACGACGAGGAGGACGGGTTCGACGATAAAGACGATGTCCCAGGAAAACCAGCGCTCGGAGAAAGGCCAGAAGGGACGGACTCCGTAGTTGTTGGTGAAGTCGAGGAGGATGTGACTGAGGCCAGCGAGGCAGGCGTAGGCAAAGAGCAGTCCCCAGCGCGGGGGAAGGTTAGGGTTGCGCGTCTTGCGGCCGCGTAGACGCCAGAGGAGATACACGAATCCGACAACCACAGCGGCTACCAAGGGCACGCCCAAGAAAGAATGAGTGAATCCTCGATGATGATTCAGGCCGAACGCCGAACCGCCGAAGCGGCTGAGGACGTCGAGGTCGGCCGCTTCGGCGGCCAGGGTTAAGGTGGCGGTGGCGAGCGCGGTTTTGCGGTTCAGTCCGGCGCGGCCCATGGCGGCGCCGAATAGGAAGTGGGTGACGGGTTCCAAGGGAGCTCAACCCAGTTTAGCTGGATGGGGAGCAATGCTGAAATGAGAAGTTGGATTTGAGAAAATTAGATTGTAGGCGCGGGAAATGTAGAACTTAGGCTCATTGCGGGAGCAAACCACTCGCTCAGGGGACGCACCGCGCCGCAATCCAGGCACTTCGTCACCCCGAAGTGGGTCGCACAATTGGGGCAGACGGCCTGAGTCCGGAAAGTGTCGAACGCCTGCCCACACTTCCCGCACTTCCAGAAGTCGCCGATCGGCGGCTTGGCTTTGCACGCCGGACAAGCAAATCCGTCCCGGCGCGGCAACTTCGCGAAGCGCAACAGCGCCTGCGCGTGTCGCAGTCCGCCCCAGCAATTCAACAGCATGAAGACGGCGATTACCCCGAGCCAAGGGGAATGCATCCAGAAGGCGAGACCGATGAAGCCGGCCACGCCCAGGAAGCCGAGGATCGTGGCTACCATCAGGCTTCGAGCGCGTCCCAGCACAAACCAGAGCAGTGACCTAAGGATCTGGCCACCATCCAAGGGATAGATGGGCAGCATGTTGAAAATCAGCAATCTCGTGTTAATGAACCAGACCGCCTGCAGCAAGGTATTGGCGTTCGGAATGGCCGCGGCCCGTCCGAGCGACCCGCTCATCAGGCCGAGCCCCAACAAAACCGGCACGAGCGCTACATTCACCAACGGTCCGGCGGCGATGCTCCAGAGGGTAGCGCCGGGCCGCGGCGGCGGATCCACGTAGGCCACGCCGCCGAGGGGCCACAGCACGATCTGGTTCGCCTGGCCCCCAACTTGCCGGCAAGCCAGAGAGTGGCCGAACTCATGGAGCGTCACGATCAGAAACAGGGCTAGATACTCCAGCACGTTCCAGGCGACAGAAGAATAACTTCCGTTACGGCTCTGGATCTCATACGCCGCCACCAAAAACCATGACCAATGCAGGAACACATTGATCCCTTTGAACTGGAACAGGTGAATCGATCCTTGGCGAGCGCTCGGCATTTGCGATTTATAACACAGCGCTTCGCGGCTGGAAGCTTACCGAAGTGTCACGGACTTCCAAAGACTTTCCTGGGTCGATAATGTCGTGGGGTACCGAGACGGGCAGCCACGTCTCTACGAGGCAATCATGCGGGTACCACCAGAGACAACGCATCGGGAACCATCGTCAGGCGGGCGGGGAGGCGGCCTAGGAGTTCGCCATCGGCCTCGACGTAAACGCGCTCTTCTCTATGCCCGTCGCTTTTCTCCGGCAACTGACAGACAACCTCCGAGCAGCTGACCACATCGATGCCGTCGATATTCCATTGGCGGCCGAGCAAGGCTCCGGCTACGTACTGCAGATAAGCGTTGCGGCTGGTTGTCCGGCACATCACCGCGCGGAGATTGTCGCAGTCGAGCGAAGCTCCAGGAACCAACTCGCGCAGGATGTTTCCGAAGAAGCGGATTCTTACTGCCAAAAGTTCAGTCAGCAAGGCGCGTTGGCGCAGACCGCTTCCGTTGGAATACTCGACCTCAAAGCGTCGCATGCGATGCGTCGCCCACAACTGCCAGGCTTTGAGGTAGTAGGCGGTCATGCCCGAGCGATTCTTGAGGGCAGCCGTCAGCTTGTAGAACAGGTGCGCGTCGACGCCAATTCCGGCGGCGACAGTGAAGTAGCGCGCTGCAGGCTTGCCGTTGAAATCCTCATACTCAATTCGGCCGAGATGAATGCGACGAACCTTCCCGTCAACGGCGGCTTGCGCCGCGGCGCTGGGGCGGAGCGGGAGTCCGATGTCGTGGGCGAGAGCATTGGCGGTGCCGAATGGGAGAATGGCGAGCGCGACGGGCGTGCCGGCTAATCCCTGAATGACATCGTGGATCGTGCCATCGCCTCCGCAGGCAAAGACGGAGTCGCTGCCGGCCGCCACCGCGCAGCGGGCGTTGTCGGTCGCTTCCTGGCTGGAGCGGCAAACCGTAAGTTCGGTGCGGACGCCGGCCGATTGGATGATGCCAATGGCATGGTTCAGTTCCGCGTCCCGCTTTCTTCCCCGGCGGCCAGAATTGGGATTGAACAGAATGGTGGCTTTGTGCATGCGTCAGCTAGCTCTGCTTTTGAGTTTAGCGCACGCCCCACTCCCACATGCCGAACATGGCCTTCTGTGGAATCGCCTGTCCGGCCTGGCGGGCCAGCATGGCGATCTGTCCGCGATGGTGCGCGTCGTGTGCGATCAGGTAACCGAAGAAGCCGGCCACGTCTGGGCGAAAGCCCTTAATGCGGCCATCGCCTTCGAGGGACGACTGGAGAACTTCCCGCAGCCCAGCGCGGCTCGACTCCAGCGCCTTTTTTGCTTGAGCAGGCGTGACTGTGAATCGGTCAAGTTGGGCCGGGATCCTGGCCGTGCCTTTTGTGGCCTTTAACCACATGACTCGGACGTTATGCATGTGGGCAACCACGCCGGCAACGTCGCGGCCCTTTTTCCCTGGAGGCTCGGCGCGCCAGGCATCGGTGGGTAAATTATCGAGAAGGTACTGGTTGATGCGGTCGTTGGTGTCGAAGGCCGAGAGTAGAGCTTCGGACAGAACAAAAGGCGCGGCAGCTTTTGGGGGCATGGAGTTCTTAATGCGTGCGAGCATCCTCGGATGCGAGGTTAGCAGGCGATTGCTTCGGTGGCCAAGTTCGTTTTAGTCGCGATGGATGCCGGACGGCTTCTCTATGGAATAAACACAGTGAGACAGGCCTCGCCACGTCACTTCTCTCCAAAGGGTCATGCCGACGCGCTCGGCGACGCGGCGTGAGGGCAAGTTCTCGGGGCGAATCAGGGAAATCAGGCGCTCGGTTTTTAGGTGCGCGAACGCCCAGTTGCGGCAGGCGCTGGCGGCTTCGGTCGCGAGACCCTGTCCCCAGAAGTCGCGGCGCAGGTGGTATCCGATTTCGTAGAGGCGCTCGCCCTCGACTTGCTGCAGGATAATTCCACAATCGCCGATAGTTTTCTGGACCCTGAAGTTCTGGACCTCGGCATCTTGTGTCTCCTTCAACTCCATGGCCCAGAGGCCAACGCGGTCGTCCTGGTAGCGTTGACGGTTGCGTTCTATCCATTGCTCGACACCAGCGCGATCATACGGTGCGGGGTAATAACGCATGGTTTGCGGATCGGAGAGAGCTAACGCGAGAGCGTCGGCGTCTTGCAGAGTGAACTCGCGCAGCAGGAGACGGGAGGTTTCGAGAATCTTCATCTTCGATTCTTGTTGTCGACGCTATCAGAATGGATTCGGAGCACGATTCATGCCACACTTCAACGATAAGGATTTCAAATTGGGATACTACCAAGGAATCTAATGAAAACACGGCTGAGATGGAGTTTCACAATCACCGCATGCACACTGCTCATGGTCAACATCGCGCCAGCTCAGGCAACGCCAAAACAGGACAGTAGCGCAACTGTAACTATCGTCACAGCCGGTGATATCTCGGTTACCAGAGCGGTGGACGGCAAGACCGCAGTGTCGATCAACTTCGTTCCAGGCAAAGCGAAATCAGGCGACACGCGCATTACGATTTCAGGCCCGTATTCCTTAGATGTGAACGGAGGCGTGAAGGAGGTGAACGGCCCCCAAGGGGTCGAGCTTCATGTGCTGAGTCATGAAGAATTGCGATTCGAAGCTCCGGAAATCGGTTTGTGGGAACAATCACACAAATTTACCCAAAACTCTGCATGCATGAAGATCCCCAAGTACCCCGGATGTGGCAATCCAGTTTGTGACCAATATGGCCATCCGGGGGATCAGTGTCGCTATAACAGTGGTTCCGGCTGCTCATGCGTGGCCCCTGGCGGCGGTCCATGCTCGCAGATGGCAAGCTCTCCGCAAGAGAGGAAATTAAACCAAGACTGAGTTTGCAAGGGAGCCGATGCGGGGAACCAAGGAACAACTGGAATCGGCTCGTGGCTGCCATCGCTTCCGCGCTCTCTGTGCAACCGGGTGTAATACAGCTACGGCAGGGCTTTGCAGGATGTCAGTGGGGTCAGGAACTCCTCAGATTGTGGTGCCCTGTCCAGTTCGATCCGCAAAGCGCAGAATGCAAGTCCAAAACAAAAACCGGAGCGATTGCATACGGTGCCAGCAACACGGATCGTCCTGCCCGGCGCTCGAAATTCGACTTCCATCAGCTCGCCGGGCTGCAGGTTGACCCCAGCGTAGAGCTCCATACCCGCGCGGCTTAACTTAGAAACCAATCCGGGCACAACTGTGTTTGCGGCGCCGGGGACAGGAACGAAGACAGGTGTGTGCATACGATATCGGGGGTAGCGGCGAGTGTTGGCCAAGTCCATTTCGAGGTAGTAACGTCAAACACCATCTACTTGAACAAGCCGAAGTGCAGCAGGTATGCGGCAGTGGCCAGACCGATCATGAGCATACCAACCACTTCCGCTACTTTGAGCCGCCAGCGCCGCGGCTCGCTGTGCTGCGCCGACGCAGCGCGCAGTTTCTCAATCCAAGCTTGCTCGTATTCGCTCTGACTTGACTGCTGCCCGATGAGGGCCCCGAGACGGCGGTGATCGTCGGCCGGCAGCGAGACGAAGCGGAAGGGCTGCAGCCCATTGGTGACGGGGGGCAGCATCTCTGCACCTCCGAGCACTGCGCCGGCTCCAGTCAGGAATATCAATTTGACTTGCGATCCCTGGACGACGGGCTGAGAGAGCGAAAGCAGACCACCGGTGACAGAAATCACCTGGAGCTTGGCCCCGGTGGTCTGGCCATTTGCAAACCGAAGCACGGCCGGATTTTGGCCCTCGAGATGAGCGCGCGGGAAACGCCACGGCGGGCGGGATTGGGGAGAGCTGTTCATATTAGGCCCAGTATGTGGCGGAAGTGGTTACTAACAGAAGATTACGAAAGTGCCAGTCCGGGTGGTTATGAGCTTTGGGGCGTGGCCCTCGTTAGCGGCCCACACCTCCACCGGACCACGCGACGACGGACGCCCCATTTCTGAAGTGACTGAAAAACAGGCACTAACGACTCGATGCCACACTTGTGGGGCTAGTATGAGAGGCATTTACACCAACCATCCCGAATGTGGTCCAGCAATCGGCGGGGTTACACTCGAAGCATGGCGGAAATGGGACGGATGCTGGTTATGCTTGGCGTGGCCCTGGTGGTGATTGGGGGCGTCGTCATGCTGCTGGGGCGGACGGGGTTGCCGCTTGGACGGCTGCCGGGGGACGTTCTGTATCGGGGCAAGAACACTACCTTCTATTTTCCGCTGGCGAGTTCCATCCTGATTAGTGTCGTGCTTTCTATTGTTCTCTTTCTGATCGGACGGCTAAAGCGGTAATCGGGTGCGAGAGTCAGTCTCCGATTCCGACCCCTAAAGGGGCATCCGAATTCAGAAGCTTTCGGCATCGCTGAAGCAATGCCCTGATACGAAGCCCCACTTTCTTCAGCAGGCGCTGCCGAGCTCAGCGGGACGGACGAATGCGTCCGTCCCTACGTTGGGTCTCGGGTAAACTGAAATTTCTCAGCAGAAGCTTTATGGAGATGGCGGACCAACTCGGGTTCCAGTTTCGTCCTCCGGAGCGCCGCATCTGGACGGTGCGGGCGCTGGTGTCCGCAGTCCGATCGCACATCGAGCGCGATTATTCGGACTGCTGGGTAGAAGGGGAGATTTCTAATCTCCGCATTCCCGATTCCGGACATTTGTATTTCACGCTTAAGGAAGAGGGCGCGCAGGTTCGCGTGGTGATGTTTCGCTCGTCGGCAAAGCTGCTGCGGTTTCGGCCGGAGAACGGATTGCACGTTACGGTTCGCGGGCGCATTACCGTGTATGAAGATCGCGGGGAGCTGCAGATCTCCGCTGAATTCATGGAGCCGAAGGGCGCGGGAGCCCTGCAGTTGGCGTTCGAACAATTGAAGGCACGATTGCAGGCGGAGGGATTGTTCGAGGCTTCGCGAAAAAAGGCGATCCCGGCTTTGCCGCAACGAATTGGCATTATCACTTCACCGCAGGGCGCGGCGGTGCGGGACATCCTGAACATTCTGGCGCGGCGGCATCACTCGGCGAATGTGCTGATCTATCCGACGCAGGTGCAGGGAGACGCGGCGCCGGGCGAGGTGATCGCCGGGCTTCGATACTTTCATCAGGACTTGCATCGCAGCAGTGCGGTCGAAGTCATCATTATTGCTCGTGGCGGAGGCTCGGCCGAAGACCTGGCATGTTTCAATCATGAAGGGCTGGCGCGGGCGGTTTCGGAGTCGAAGATTCCGGTGATTTCGGCGATTGGGCACGAGACGGATTTTACGATTGTGGATTTTGTCGCCGACCTGCGGGCGCCGACGCCTTCGGCGGCGGCGGAGCTGGTGATCCGGTCGCGACAGGAGATCGAAGCGCAGGCGGAGGATTTGTACCGGCGGCTGGAGCGCGCCATGCGGTATCGCCTGCTGATGGCGCGTCAGGAACTGACTGAGCGGGCACAGCACGGAGCGTTTGCACGCATGATGGACGGCATCCACCGGCGGCAGCAGAAATTGGATGACCAGCGTTTCCGCCTGGAAAAAGCGGAACGTCAAATTCTGCAGCGATGCCATCGGCGCTGCGAAAATGTTGCGGCAGCCGTCCGGCACTATGACGCGCGACGGCGGCTAACTGGTATCCGGCAGCAGTTAGCGGTTCAGGTTGCGAACCTGGCCGCGGCCATGCACAGGCGGTTGCTGGAGTGCCGCGGGGCGCTGGATCGCCAGACCGCGAGCCTGGAGGCGCTTTCGCCGGTGGCGATTCTGAATCGCGGGTACGCGCTGGTGTTCGATGCGAAAGGTCGACTGGTAAAGGATGCGGCGCGACTCAAAGCTGGGGATGAGCTGTCGGCGCGACTGGCTCGGGGACAAGTTCGTGCCCGCGTGACTGCGACTGAGCGCAGCGATCCATAATCCGGCGAGGCTGCATTAAAATGAAGGCTAATTCAATTTTCTACGTGAGGGTGGCGTGACGCTGTCGCAGGTCTGGTCGCACATCTCGGGGATCTCGGTCGTTTCGATCTTGGATATCGTGCTGGTCGCGATCCTGATCTACCAGTTTCTCTCGCTGGTACGGGGCACGCGGGCGGCGCCGATGCTGGTCGGAGTGGCCACGCTGGGGCTGGCTTTCTATTTCGCCCGGCTGGGGGAATTGCGGACCCTGAACTGGCTGCTCAGCACGTTACTTCCGTACGTTGTTTTCGCGCTCATCGTCGTTTTCCAGTCGGAGATCCGTCACGCGCTGGCCAACCTCGGGAGCCGCATTTCGCTGATGCGGTCATCGCGTTCGGTGGCCGACGTTTACGACGACATTGTTTTGGCAGCCAATCTTTTTTCGCAGAATCAGACGGGCGCACTGATCGTGATCGAGCGCGAGATTGGGTTGCGCACCTACATCGAGAGCGGGGTGGCGCTCGACGCCCGTCTGTCGTACGACCTGCTGGCCACGGTGTTTCGTCCAAGCGCTCCCTTGCATGACGGCGCTGTGATTGTGCAGCGGGACCGAATCGCAGCCGCCGCCTGTTTCCTGCCGCTGTCGATGAATCCTGTGCTCTCGATCCAACTGGGAACGCGGCATCGCGCGGGCATCGGGATCACCGAAGAAACCGACGCGGTCGCGGTCATCATTTCGGAAGAGACGGGCACCATCAGCATGGCGGTGGCGGGGAGCATTGAACGCGAGTTGACGGTGGAGCGTTTGCGAGAGCGGTTGAGCGCTCTGCTGCGGCGCTACGCTCCCACGCCCACGCTGCCGAGTCCGGTGGAAGAAAGTTTTATCGAAGAGGAGCCGCCGAGTTCGCAGCTCTCGCGCCGGCAGGACACCAGTCTGCGCCCCGGAAGGGACGACTGACGATGCCGGGCTTTGCGCAGCGCAGCTTTTTCCAACGCATTTTCGTTCACGATTTTTGGCTCAAGGTGGTTTCCCTGTTGCTTGCCATCGGCTTGTGGTTGACTCTGGCGCGCAGTCCCATTGCTGAGGTGGAAGTGAGGGTTCCGATTGAGTTCCAGAATCTTCCGGATAAGCTGGAGATCGATTCCGCCAATTACACCGAGGTGCGGATCCGTGTACGCGGGCCGGAGCGCGTAATCCATCGCTTGCAGGCGGCGGATGTGCACGCGGAGATTAATCTGGCCACGGTTCGGCCGGGGGAAAGGACTTTCGACTTGAGCAGCTCACAAATCCATGTCCCGCAAGACTTGGAAGTCGTACAGATTATCCCCGCTCAGTTTCACCTCTCCTTTGACGATCGCGCGACTCGGAGGATCGAGGTTAGACCGCGTGTAACCGGAACTTTTGCGAGTGGTATGCGAGTGGCGCAGGTAATTGCCGATCCCCCGAATGTGATGATCACAGGCCCCCGCCGCCGCGTCGAAGCGGAGGAAGCCGCCATCACGGATCCAGTAGACGCTACCGGAGTCATGACACGGGCTACCTTCGTAACCCACGCCTACGTCACCGATCCCCTGATCCAAGTTGCACACCCCACTTCGATTCGCGTGACGGTTACTATGGAAGGTTCGGGAGACAAGAAACAATAAGGTTGCCGAGCGCTTTTCTTCCTGGGACCTTGCATGACGCAAACCAGACAACTCTTCGGTACAGATGGGATTCGTGGCGTGGCGGGGGAATTTCCGCTGACGCGCGACAGTGTTTATTGGATTGGGCGGGCACTCGGGCACGATCTGGTGCACGTGAATGCCCGGGCGCGGGTGGTGATTGGGCAGGACACGCGCGTCTCCAGTCGCTGGATAGCCGAGCGATTTCTGCAAGGACTGGCGTCGGTGGGGGTGGAAACGCGCAGCGCGGGCGTGATTACCACGCCGGGCGTCGCCTTTCTCGCGCGTTCGCAGGGGTTCGATGCCGGCGTCGTGATTTCGGCTTCGCACAATCCGTGGACCGATAACGGGATAAAGATTTTTTCCGGCGATGGCTACAAACTGCCGGATGCGCGCGAGTTGGCGATTGAGAAAGAGATTTTCACACTGCTGCAGGCCGAGGCGGTTCCGGCGCCGGATTCCACTCCAGAGATTGCGAGCGTTCCCGATGAGGAAAAACTGCGACAAGCCTACGTACGATGGCTCGCGGGTGGCATTTCCACCGACTTGAGCCGGCTGCGAGTAGCGGTCGATTGCGCCAATGGCGCGGCGACTGCGGAAGCTCCGGAGTTGTTCGGGGCGCTCAAGATCAACACGACGTTTCTAAGTTCCGCGCCGGATGGACAGAACATCAACGAGAATTGCGGTGCACTGCATCCGGAAATGGTGGCGGGGTTTGTCGCCGGAAAGCGGGGACGCTTCGATGTAGGCGTCACTTTTGATGGGGACGCGGACCGCGCGCTTTTTTGCGATGCCCAGGGACGAGTGGTAAACGGGGATGCGGTTCTGCTCGTTGCGGCGCGTGAGATGCATTCGCGCGCCACGCTCGCCAATGCCACGGTGGTGGCGACGACCATGTCGAATATGGGATTGGAGTTGGCGCTCAAACGATCTGGGATTCGGATGCTGCGAGCCAATGTCGGCGATAAGTACGTGCTCGAAGAAATGCAGCGCGTGGGGGCGACGCTCGGCGGTGAACAGTCGGGCCACATCCTGTTTAGAGATGGGGAGGCGACCACCGGCGACGGACTGCTGACCGCGCTGCGGGTGATGGAGATCATGGTTCGCACGGGCAAGCCGCTGGCTGACCTGGTGGGCGATCTGAAGGTGTTTCCGCAGACGATCCGGAATGTACGGGTGCGGAATAAAACGCCCTTCACGGAGATTCCGGCGGTGCAATCGGCGATCGCGGCAACTGAGCGGGAACTCGACGGCAATGGCCGAGTGGTCGTACGTTACTCGGGCACCGAAGCTCTGGCGCGGGTGATGATTGAAGCGGAGTCGAAGGAACAGATGGATCGGCTCGCAGGAGCGATTGTCGAGGCGATTCGGTCGGCGCTGGGCGCATAATAAATTGTCTGATTTCCCGTTTTGCAACTTTCCTTTTCACTTCCGGAAGTACGTCCCTTCGTACGGGCTGGTTATCTTGTGTGCCACGCCGAGTAAGTCGAGAATGAGAATCGGTTCAGAGTCAACCGACTTAGACGAAGCTCATGAGAATCCTTATTGTGGAAGACGATACGGCACTTTCCAGCTTTATCCGGAAGGGGCTGGAAGCGGAACATCATGCGGTGGATGTGGCCAGCGAGGGGAACCAGGGCCGTTCGATGGCGATGGAGTTCGACTACGATCTGGTGGTGCTTGATCTGAACCTGCCGGGGGTTGACGGATTGTCGGTCCTGAAGAGTTTGCGGCAGCGGAAGGCGAACTTGCCGGTGATGATTCTCACCGCGCGCAGCCGGGTCGAAGACCGGGTGCAGTGTCTGGATTCAGGCGCGGACGATTATCTGGTAAAACCCTTTTCGTATCTTGAGTTGTCGGCGCGGGCGCGGGCATTGTTGCGGCGCAGCCACCTGCCATCAGAATCGGTGCTCACCGTGCGCGATCTCTGTTTGGATCGCGTGGAACGCAAAGTGGCGCGCGCCGGGCGCCACATTGAATTGACGACCAAGGAATTCGCGTTGCTCGAATACCTGATGCGCAATGCCGGGCGCCGGCTGACTCGGGCGATGATTATCGAACACGTTTGGAACCTGACTTTTGATTCCACGACGAACGTTGTGGATGTTTACATCAACTACCTGCGGCGCAAGGTGGACGACGGCTTCTCGCCGTCTTTGATTCACACGGTGCGCGGGGTGGGGTATCAGATGAGTCCGGAAGGGGCATCGACATAAGTATGAGCACGAGTCCGAATTCTTTTTCGAAGCTGCCGCGCGGTCCGGACGTGCTCGGCGAATTGCTGCACTCGCTCAGCCAACCGCTCACGGGCTTGCGCTGTTCGCTCGAACTTTCACTCGGACTTCCACTCGAACATTCACTCGAACTTTCGATCAAGGAGGTCGCGGAGCAGCAGCATGAGAGTGTTGCGGCCGCTCTGCAGCAGGCGGAAAAAGTTATCGGCATGATCCAGTTGATGCGGGAGTATCTTGACGCCGGGCAGCCCGTGCCGGAAGCCTACTCGGCAGCGCTGGCGCCGGCTATGCAGAGTGTGATCGAAGAACTGTCGTCGATTGCGGCGGTACGCGGTGTTCAGTTGCGTCTTGTGGGTAGATGCTCGGCGACCGTGCCGGTGCCGGAGTCGCGGCTGCGGCTGGCTTTGCAGTACTTGATTACGACGATAATCGAAGCGCAACCGGCAAGCGGTAAAGTAATGCTGCTGCTGGGGGAGGGCCCGGCGGGAGCGGTGCTGCGGGCGGAAGGCGAACGCGGGTTTCGCGAGCTGTCCGGGGCAACATCGACCTTGCGCAGAGTGAGGCTCGCGATCGCTAGCCGCGTGTTTGAAACCGCAGGAGCATCGCTGGTGCTCGGCGATGGCGGTCCTACTGGAGTCGATCCTGCTGGATTCGTCCTTCGCATCCCGCGCCGGGTGGGCGCTCCCTGCGTGACGGTTCCAGCCGCTGCCCAGCCCCTGAAGGGCATCTGATAACGCAGTTCCTACGGCAAGCCAAAGCGATGCCCTGATACGAACCTGTGTTGTCCTGATACGAACTGAAGTCGCCTTGATATAAAGTGCAGTTCTTCCGCAGCCTGCTGAGGAGTACAATCCAGCCTTTCCGGAGGTTGCGGTGAAGCGCTGGACTATTCTCCTGACTGTTCTGCTGAGTCTGCCGTGGTTGATCTCCGCGAGCTGGGCTCAGAAAAATGCGCCCGCTCTTGCGTCTGTAACCGTGATTCGGGCGGGCGCGTTGATTGATGGCGTGTCGGGTTCCGCTCGTCGGGACCAGATCATCACCATTCGCGGAAATACGATTACCGATGTCGCTGATGCCGGGTCGGCGGGTGCTCTGCCGAGCCTTCCCGCGGGCGCGGCCTTCATCGATCTTTCGCAGGCCACGGTGCTTCCTGGGCTGATTGATGCTCACACTCACATTTTTCTGCAAGGCGAAGATCCCGCCGAGGGCGGGTACGACATTCAGCTGCTCAAGTATCCACTGGCGTTCCGGGCGGCGCGGGCGACGGTTTCGGCGCGGCGCGCGCTCGATCAGGGGTTCACCACGCTGCGGGACATGGAGACCGAGGGTGCGGGCTACGGTGACGTAGGCATCAAAATGGCGATTGAAGCTGGATACATCCCCGGGCCGCGCTTGTTTGTTTCGACGCGCGCGATCTCGACGACCGGAGGATATCCCCTGGAGGGTTACGCGCCGGAGATCGAAGTGCCGAAGGGAGTGCAGATCATTGACGGACCGGTCGAGGCGCGCAAGGCGGCGCGCGAACAGCTTGAGCGCGGCGCCGACTGGATCAAGGTTTATATGACGCATCGATCGTGGGTCGGCAAGAACGGCGAACTGGTATCACAGCCGACGCTGACGGTAGAGGAACTGCGCGCGATTGTGGACGAGACTCATGGCTGGGGGAAAAAAGTGGCTTGCCACGTTTACAGCGGAGAAGGCCTGCAGCGCGCGCTCGATGGCGGCTGCGACTCGCTCGAACACGGGTTGGTTCTGACCGACGCGCAAATCGCACAGATGATCCGGCAGGGCACATGGCTCTGCCCGACGCTGAGTGTTTACTATGGGGACTGGGCGCCGGCCGATACTCCGGCAGGCCAGCGCGACCGCAAGCGCGCGTCCGAGCACGAGTTGTCGTTTCGCAAGGCGCTTAAGGCGGGAGTGAAGATTGCTTTCGGAACGGACATGGGGGGCATTCCCTGGAGCGAACCGATCGCGCAGGAATTTCCGCGAATGGTCGAATTCGGCATGACGCCAATGCAGGCGATACAGAGCGCGACTTCGCGGGCGGCAGAGCTGCTGGACATGAAAGGACGACTGGGCGTGATTGCCCCAGGCGCTTACGCCGATGTGGTCGCGGTTTCTGGCGATCCTTTGACGAATATCAAGATCCTTGAAAATGTCGGGTTCGTGATGAAGGACGGCAAGGTGTTCAAGAACGATCTTGCACCGAAGAGGTGAGGCGATGAACATTCTGGAAATGTGCGATTCGGAAGTGGCTTCGGTTCCAGTGGCAGCAACCGCCGAGCAGGCGATCCGGGCAATGCTGGATCGACACGTGGGAGCGGTCGCCGTCATTGACGAGAACCATCGCGTCGCCGGGATTTTCACCGAACGAGATGTGCTGCACCGGTTGGCGCTGGGCGATCACGACCCGCGAAGAGTTTCTGTCCGCGAAGTGATGACGACGCCAGTCGAGATGGCGACCCGTGCTACCGCGGCGAGCGAAGCGCTTGCCACTATGGTGGAGCGTCACTACCGGCACTTGCCGATCGTCGACAATGATGGGCGGTTGCTGGGGATGCTCTCGATTCGCAACCTGCTACAGGCGCAGATTGACACGCTTACGAGTCAACTGGATCAGGCGCGGTCGGTGGTGCTTTGAGAAAGTGGCGTCACTGGTGCGCGTGCGGACTTTGGGCGGGGTTTTTGCTTGGCGCCGGCGGGGCCTTGGCGATCTTCACATCGAAGCTGACGGGCAACTGCTTGGGGGGGTAACAGGCTGCGTCATCGCAGGCCTGATATTTCAGAGTTCCGCGGACGACATATTTGCCGGGTTGTACGGAGTGCAGCGGACGCACCAGCACATCCACTTTGAAATCTCCGGTGTAGACATTGAGTTTTTCGTCGGGAGCGAAGGCGAAACTCATATCCTGGCCCTCGGGGTAGGTGGTTTTGCCGATGACGAGGTCAGTGGTGGCTTCTACCTTGAGCACGGTGGGGATCAGGAACTCCGACTTCGGCTGGTTGGAATTTATGTGGTAACCACTGACGACGCGGAACAAAAGCGGGACGGTCGCCGGCGTGCCCTGCACGACGGTTACGACCGGAGCGGGCGCCATCTTTACGGCAGGACCTTGCGGACCGAGGTCGTCCTGCGCCCGCGACCATGCGGAGAACAGGAGAAGCGCGCTCGCGAGAAGAATTTTCACTGGGCTGCCCCCGCTCTTAGAGTCAGATACCGACCGTCCAGCCCCTAAAGGGGCGTTGATTCTGAAGCTTACGGATTCGCTAAAGCGATGCCCGGATACGAACCCACCTCCAGAGTACTCTACGCGCAGATGAGGTTCGTAGTTACCTCCGAGCCTGTACCGCCTGTCCCTGGCTCATGGCCTTTTTGATGTGGTCGACGAATACGCTGCGGCTCTGCAGGCCGAATTCGCGAGCGATGAGCTTGCCGTCGCGGTCTAAGAAAAAAGTTGTGGGCAGCACACTGACGCCGCCGTAGCTCTGGCCAACGGACTCCTTGCCGATCAGGATGGGGTAGTTGACGCCCATCTCCTTCGCGAATTTAGCGATGTCTTCGGTGCTGGCGTCGTCCATGGCTACGCCCACGATCTGGAATCCTTGCGGGCCGTATTCTTTTTGCAGTTCGACAAACCACGGCATTTCGACCTTGCAGGGCTCGCAATATGTTGCCCAGAAATTGAGCAGGACGGCTTTGCCGCGCAGGTCGGAGAGCTTGAGGTTCTTTCCGTCGAGCGCGGGGAGTTCGAAATCAGGGGCCAAATTGCCCATGAGTTGTCCCTTAGCGGGACCGTTCGCGCGATTGTTGCGGGCCATGCGAATGCCGGCGAATAACATGGCCGCGACAATGGCGGCGATGAAGAACAGAATCAGAGGATTTCTTTTCACTGATAACCTCTCACTGATAACCTCGGCGGCTAAAGCCGCGCTTAACGCTGCGCCACCCAAAACATTCGCAGCCTCCTACAACGCAAAGCGATTCAAGAACGAGAAATAGCCGGAGATGAGCGCGAATCGGCCCATTACCAGCAGGATGCCCAACGCGATCAGCAAGCCACCGCTCGCTACTTCCACAGCGTGCATGTGGAATTTGAAACGGTTGTAGAACTTGAGAAAGCGCTCGATGCCAAGCGAAGTCAGCAGGAAAGGCACAGCCAGTCCGGCCGAGTAGATGGCCAGAAGAAAGATGCCTTTCCAGACGGTGTCCTGAGCGGCGGCGAATCCGAGCACGACCGCCAGGATCGGACCGACGCACGGCGTCCAACCAAAGGCGAAAGCAAATCCAATGACAAACGCGCCCCAGGCGGAAGAACTGCCTTTGAGGCTATGCAATCGTGTGTCGGCCAGCAGTGCCTTGATCTGCAAGAGGCCAGTCAGGTGGAGACCGAAAAGAATGATGACCGCTCCGGCGATTCGGGCGAGCAGCGATTTGTACTGTGCAAGGATTTGGCCGACTTCGGTCGAGATCGCGCCCAGCGTGATGAAGACGATACTGAAGCCGATGATGAACGCGGCTGAATTCAGCATCACCTTGCGGAAGAGCTGGCCTTCCTTCATCTTCAGTTGCTCGACGCCTACGCCGGAAATCAGGGAAACGTATCCGGGCACCAGCGGAAGCACGCAAGGCGACAAGAACGAGATTAATCCTGCGACGAAGGCAGCGAGCGGTAATGGCAGACTCGTCATATCTGTCTATTGTAGCGACCCGTAGCGACGAAGACAGAAGTTTGCACCAAGCGTCCTAAATACAAGATGCGGCGAACGGCGGAATTGATACAGCATTTCCCTTACGCTGGACCTTTCATACATTAGACGAGGTCAGGTACTCGTTGTTATCGCGACCTGGGCTTCTGTGGACCCGTCGGGGCGGGCGATTGCTTGGATGGCGTTCCCGGCGCGGCTGGCGCGACGGTCTCGGGCGGAGCTTCGGTCAAGACTTTGCGGATAAATCCGGAGGGCACGGTTGCGGTGAGAATCGCGCGATCTCCTGCCTGTTCGACCTTGAGGCTCTCGAAGAACGTCTTTACATCGGGATCTGTACCATGTGCGCCGACGTTGCCTTCGGCGGCATGAAAGAGGCTTAGAAACGCGGCGATCTTTTCGGTGATGGCCTGCGCGTCAGCGTCGCTGTCAGTGAACGCTTCCGCCCGCAGGTGAAGAGCACGTAGATACCGGGCGGAAATCACGGCGACCGTGGGCTTCGGAAACAGGAGGCTCCAACTGCCCAGTCCGCCGAAGGAGTTCATCTCGGGCCGCACGCGCAGAATCGCAAAAGACAGGCTCGCCAGAGGAACTTGTCGATAGAACCTTCGCAGCAACCATGGTCCGCCAAACGGCGAAGCCAGTTTGCGGGAGCGGTTGAGCATGCCGCGAATCACGTCCGGGTCGGGATGGTTCGAAACCGCGACGCTGTCATACGAGAGAATGACAACCCGAACCGTACGGCCTTCGATGGGGACGTTGTAGATGTCAAAACCGCGGTAATTGTCAATAGAAGACGATATCTTCTTGAGGTACGCGGTAAGCCGGCCGGAGTCGATCTTGCCGACGAAGACTTCTGAGAAGCGCGGTTCTGAAGCCGAGCCAGCGCTTCCGCCTCCCCACTTCTGCGGATAGTGGATGGCGAAAGCAGCCTGGTCGAGATCGCGCTCGAACTGAAAGCCCGTCTCCTCGACAAACTTCTGGTATTCGGGCTCGCGGGAAACCGGCGGCAGTGGACCGGTGGCGTTGAATGTCCGAATCCATTTTAGATTGATGTAGAAGAACCCGTCCGCTCCCGGGAGCAGGCGGGCCGCTTCCGGCGGAGCGTGCTTGCGCAGGGTCACGATCAACGCTACGGCGGCCACAATCAGCAAAACGGCCAGGGCGATGAGGAGGCGACGTCGGGTGCGCATCGAATTCGGCGGGTGCTCGGCTCATCCGCTATGAACAGCGGGTGAGAGTGCTAATGATAGCACTGGGTTCTGGCGGCGGTTGGGTTTGCAAGGTCTGCCCGCGGCACAAGGGAGACTCACTGGGGCCTGGGGCGCCCCCCGGTTGCACGTGAAATGCCCTTGTGATAACGTAAATAATTGTCCCGGACTTCAGGAAGGGATCGGGGAAGTGTTGTGTCCGAAAGGACTTGCTTCCACCTGCTGGCGTAGCTCAGTCGGTAGAGCATCTGATTTGTAATCAGAGGGTCGGGGGTTCGATTCCCTTCGCCAGCTCCAGAAAAACAAGATTCCGGAAGCAGAAGAGGTTTACGCGGCAACGCGCGTTCGCAGCGCAGCTATAAAGCACTCCTTCAGATTATTTTCCGGCGAGTGTAGGTGTCAGGCGGGAGTTCTCGCATTCGGTTTCCCGAGCTGAGAGATGCTGTGCAGTTTCGGTGTTGTTTTTCGCGCGGCGCGGTGTTTTCGGATTTGCACAGGTGGGTGAGTGGTTAAAGCCAACAGACTGTAAATCTGTCCCTCTCAGGAGGTACGGAGGTTCGAATCCTCCCCTGTGCACCAGAGTGACGTAAAGAAGCGGCGATGCTGGCGATGCTTCAGTTGCTGGACGACGCTGAGGCGATAACAAACGGTAGCAAGAAGTTGACGATCAAGAAGAAGTTCGTGATGGCTCTCGTCGCGTATGCGGTCCTGGGCGTTTTAGCCTGGACCACGCTGTCGGATGAGCCGATTCGAGTCTTGGATTGGAATGTGAGACTGCGAACCGGGACGCTGCTGATCCTGGGATTGTTCGCATTTCGCGCGGTGCTGTATTTTTGGCGAACCCGGATCGAAGAAGAGCGGGAAAACGCGAAGCCGGCCGATTCAAGGCTGACTGAAGATTGATCCGGCGGAATTGATTTTGGCATTGCGCGGTGCCGTGAGCCGATGTAGCTCAGTTGGTAGAGCACTCCCTTGGTAAGGGAGAGGTCATCAGTTCAATCCTGATCATCGGCTCCATTTAAGATCGCGACAAGGTGTTGCGGAGATTGGGTTGAGGTTTGTGGAAGGGCACGGCTTGAGCCGCTGAGGCTGAGCGGGAGTAACTTGAGGCGTTTTGCGGGCGTGAGCGAAGCGGGAGCCCGCAGCCGAAATCCCGAGCGTTTTTGGCGAGGGATCTAGAAGGTTCGAGGCTGAGCGGGAGTAACTCAGTGGTAGAGTCACAGCCTTCCAAGCTGTTGGTCGCGGGTTCGATCCCCGTCTCCCGCTCCAGAGTTTGAGCGTTGAATTGGGTGTGGTCGGATGGGAACGCTGAAGTTCGAGCAAGGTGTGATCAAGGTCGAGAACGAGCGTGAGTTCGGCGACCTGAAGGCCGCGATGGAGAAAGCGTTCGCGGTTGATCGAGTCGCGAAGTATTTGAAAGAGCTTGAGCGCCGCAACATTCGAGTTCGCAACCTGGATGCGGCTTTCGCGGCGGATACGATCGACCGGATAGCGGGCGACAATGGTGGAACGGCGCGGTCTTTGTACCGCTCACTACCGGTTTCGGATCAGGCCCAGGTGCGGGAGTTTTATCTCTCGAAAGTGGAAGAGGTCGATCCGGCGCTGCGGGCGAAGTTTCACAAACTGTATCAATACTACTGAGTGGATCTCAGGACGACGATTGATTCGCGAAACAGCCGGCGGGACGCCGGCGCTACAAAGGAAAAGCGCAAATGGCGAAAGAAAAATTTGAACGGACCAAGCCGCACTGCAACGTAGGGACGATTGGTCACATTGACCATGGCAAGACGACGTTGACGGCGGCCATCACCAAGGTATTGCAGAAGCACAACCCGAAGATTGTGTTCCGGTCGTTCGATTCGATCGACAACGCTCCGGAAGAGAAGGCGCGCGGCATCACCATTGCCACGGCGCACGTGGAGTATGAGACGGCGAACCGGCACTATGCGCACGTGGATTGTCCCGGTCACGCCGACTACATCAAGAACATGATCACGGGCGCGGCGCAGATGGACGGCGCGATTCTGGTGGTGGCGGCGACCGACGGTCCGATGCCGCAAACGCGCGAACACGTGCTGTTGGCGCGCCAGGTGGGCGTTCCCTACATTGTGGTGGCGCTGAACAAGTGCGATGCGGTGGACGATCCCGAGTTACTCGACTTGGTCGAGCTCGAAGTGCGCGAACTGTTGAAGAGCTATCATTTTCCGGGCGACGATGTGCCGGTGATTCGGTTGTCGGCGCTGGGGGCGTTGAACGGCGAAGAGAAGTGGGAGAAGCAGGTGGACGCGCTGATGGAGGCGGTGGACAAGAGCGTGCCGCAGCCGGCGCGCGAGTTGGACAAGCCGTTCCTGATGCCGATTGAAGACATATTTTCGATTCAGGGGCGGGGCACGGTGGTGACGGGGCGGATCGAGCGCGGGAAGATCAAAGTGGGCGAGGAAGCGGAGATCGTCGGGTTCCGGGAGACGCGCAAGACGGTGGTAACGGGCGTGGAGATGTTCAAGAAGCAGCTGGACGAAGGCATGGCGGGCGACAATGCCGGCCTGTTGCTGCGTGGCATCGGGAAAGAAGACGTGGAGCGCGGGATGGTGCTGGCGAAGCCGGGATCGATTACTCCGCACACCAAATTCAAGGCGGAAGTGTACATTCTGACGAAAGAAGAAGGGGGGCGGCATACGCCCTTCTTCAAGGGCTATCGTCCGCAGTTTTATTTGCGGACGACGGACGTGACCGGGATTGCGGAGTTGCCGGCGGGGACAGAGATGGTGATGCCGGGCGACAATGTAAGCCTGGTGATCGAGCTGATCACGCCGGTGGCGATGGAAAAGGGCTTGCGGTTCGCGATCCGCGAAGGCGGCCATACGGTGGGCGCGGGCACGATCGCGGAGATTATTCAGTAGTTGCATGTGTGGCGCGGGCGCCCTCGCCCGCGCGCATGCAGCAGATGAGAACGCCGCGCGGGCGAGGGCGCCCGCGCCACACGAAACAAAGGCAGGTAAGAAACAATGCCCCGAGAGATTATTACGTTGCAGTGTGGTGATTGCAAAGAGCGGAACTATTCGAAGACCAAGAACCGCAAAACGACACCGGATCGTCTGGAACTGAAGAAGTTCTGCAGCCGCTGCCGCAAGCACACGCCACACAAAGAGGTTAAGTAGTGATGCGTCAGTTGCCAGTAGTCAAGGGTTGGTTTGACTGAGAACTGACAGCTGAGAACTGAGAACTGTTTTTAGGGGCGTAAGCTCAACGGTTAAACTGTCGGTCTCCAAAACCGAACTTGGGGGTTCGAATCCCTCCGCCCCTGCCAGAGTTCAGGCCCGAGAGGGAGTAGTCGAGGAAAGCGGGAAGGTATGGCAACAGCGGTAGAACAAAATGCGGTTGTAACCAGTCTGCGGTCCTGGCCGGAACGCATCAAGTCCTTCTACAACGACGTGCGCACGGAGATGAAGAAAGTCACGTCTCCCACGCGCAAGGAAGTTCAGGCAACGACGACGGTGGTGATCATCACCGTGTTCCTGTTCGCGTTTTTTTTCTGGGTGGTGGATCTGGCGATCAGCAACAGCCTGGAGCGGATGCTGCATTATCTCTCGCGCCGTTAGGCAGCGAGTGAAGGAAGCGATTGAATGCCGGATACGGATTCGAATAAAGAGAAAAACGAAAGCGCTGCGGTTGGCATTGGCTCGGAAGTGGATGGCCAGTCGGCGCCGCCGTCACCTGCGGAAACAGTTCCCGCCGGCGAACCTGCGCGCAATCCGAAAATGAAGTGGTACATCATCCACGCCTATTCGGGATTTGAGCGCAAGGTGCGGGAGTCGCTCGAATCGCGGGTGCAGGCGTTCGGGTTGCAGGACAAGATTGGCAAGGTGCTGATTCCGACCGAGTCGGTCACCGAAGTCCGTGGCGGCAAAAAGTATACGTCGGAGCGCATGTTCTATCCCGGCTACGTGCTGGTGGAGATGGACATGGACGATCACGTCTGGCACGTCGTGAAGTCGACGCCCCGCGTGACCGGATTTGTGGGCACCGGCCAGCAGCCGACTCCGCTGTCGGATGAAGAAGTGAATCACATTGTTTATAAGGTGGCGGACAGCCGGGAAAAGCCGAAGCTCAAAGTCAAATTCGAAAAGGGAGAGACGGTGCGCATCGGCGAGGGCCCGTTTGCGAGCTTTACAGGCGTGGTCGACGACGTGAACGAAGATCGCGAGACCTTGAAAGTCATGGTCACCATCTTCGGGCGCTCGACTCCGGTGGAATTGGAATTTGGCCAGGTGGAGAAAGTCGCTTAGCGATTTTCGTAGAGACGCGGCTTGCCGCGGCTTGGCAGCGGAGACGGGGCAAGCCCCGTCTCTACAGGAAGGTGAATTGGGAAAGGCATCATGGCAAAGAAAGCTACAGGGTCGGTAAAGTTACAGATTGCGGCGGGCAAGGCCACGCCGGCGCCTCCGGTCGGACCGGCGCTTGGGCAGGCACAAGTTAACATCATGGAATTCTGCAAGCAGTTCAATGCCCGCACCTCGCAAAAAGAACTTGAGGGCTTGATTGTTCCGGTCGTGATCACGGTTTATAGCGACCGCTCGTTCACGTTCATCACGAAGACGCCGCCGGCATCGGTATTGCTGAAGCGCGCGGCCGGCATCGCCAAGGGATCGGGCGCTCCCAACAAAGATAAGGTCGGCAAGGTGACGCTGAAGCAGGTCGAGGACATTGCGAAGCAGAAAATGCCGGATCTGAACGCCGCATCGGTCGATGCCGCCATCAGGAGCGTGCGCGGCACCGCGCGCTCGATGGGAATCGAAGTGGTAGGGTAGCACCGGCGTCTCGCCGGCAGAATTCAATAGTAGAGACGCGGCTAGCCGCGTCTCATGTCAATCGCACCACGGCTCATCAGACGAGCGACGAAGCGGTGGGAGACTGAGGGGAACATGAAGAAGTCGGGAAAGAATATCGAGAAGTCGCGGAAGGCAGTCGAGCCGCGGCCTTATACGCTGCAGGAGGCGGTTCCACTTCTGCAGAAAGTGAAATACGCAAAGTTCGACGAGACCGTCGAGGTGACGTTGCGGCTGGGTGTCGATCCGAAGCATGCCGACCAGATGGTGCGGGGTACGGTCGTGCTTCCCCACGGACTGGGCAAGTCGAAAAAAGTTCTGGTGATCGCGAGCGGCGAGAAGGTTCGCGAGGCCGAAGCGGCGGGCGCGGATTTTGTTGGCGGCGAAGATATGGTCGAGAAGATCACGAAAGAAAACTGGACCGACTTCGACGCGCTGATTGCCACGCCCGACATGATGAAATCGGTCGGCCGTCTGGGTAAGGTTCTCGGACCGAAGGGGCTGATGCCGAATCCGAAGACGGGGACGGTCACCATGGACGTCGCGCGCGCCGTGCAGGAAGTCAAAGCCGGCAAGGTTGAGTTCCGGACCGACAAGACGGCGCTGGTGCACGTGCCGGTGGGGAAGATTTCGTTTACGCCCGACAAGCTGATCGAAAACGCGACCACTTTGATTTCGAGCGTCATCAAGGCCAAGCCTTCGGTGGCCAAGGGCAAGTACATCAAGGCCTGCTACCTGAGCTCGAGCATGGGGCCGGGGATCTCGCTGGATACGACTCCGATCGAGGTTGCGGCTAAGGCATAGTTTCGGCAAGGCTGCCGGGCTTTGCCCGGCGGACGGGCGAGTCGCCCGTCCCCGCACAAGACTTCAGAATTTTGAGAGGGTTTGAAACATGGCGGTTACTCGAGCTAAGAAAATTGCGCAGGTTGAGAAGTTGGGTGGCGAACTGAAGAACGCTTCGAGCATGATCGTGGCCACCTACTCCAAGTTGACGGTGACGCAGGACTTCGAATTGCGCAAGGCATTGCGTCCGACCGGGGCGAAGTATCGCGTGGTGAAGAACACTTTGGCGGAGCGCGCCGGCAAAGGCACGAAGGTCGAGGAAGCGCTGAAGAACCTTCAGGGTGTGACTTCGATTGCCTACACCGAGGGCGATCCGGTGGCTCTGGCCAAGGCGCTGGCGAAGTACGTCAAGGACAATCCAGAATTCAGCTTCAAGGCCGGTGTGGTCGAAGGCCGCGTGATTACGGTCAAGGAGATCGAGTCGCTGGCCACCATGCCGTCGAAGGACGAGCTTTATTCGAAGCTGCTGTTCCTGTTGAACGCTCCATCGCAGCGTCTGGTTACAGCGATGAATGCGGTCGGGCGGAACCTGGCGGTGGTGGTTGGCCAGGGCGTGGAGCAGAAAAAGTTTAGAGAGGCGTAAAGCCTCTAGTACGGGTAGCGCCGGCATCTTGCCGGCTACAGCCGCCGGGACGGCGGCGCTACCGAAAAAAGTTCCGGTTGGCGCAAGCCTTCCGAAAAAGATTTAGCTGTCGTGAAGCTCGGGGTGGCGCGGTCGGAAATTCGGGCGTTGTCTGGCGCCGGAATTGACGACCCGGTCGCACTGGAAACCTAGCCGAGCGATGGCGAAATCGCAAATCTTACGCAAAGCGGAGAGAGTCACATGGCGGATCTACAGCAGTTGGAAGAGTCGATTGTTGGCCTGTCGTTGCTGGAAGCGGCAGAACTGGTAAAGAAACTGGAATCGCGTCTGGGCGTTTCGGCGGCGGCAGCGGCCCCGGTGATGGTTGCCGGCGGTGCGGCTCCGGGCGCAGCAGCCCCGGCTGAAGAAAAGACCGAGTTTACGGTCGTTCTGAAGGAAGTGGGAGCCAATAAGATCAATGTAATCAAGGCAGTACGCGAGGTTACCAGCCTCGGACTGAAAGAGGCAAAGGACCTGGTGGACGGCGCTCCTAAGAGCATTAAAGAGGGCGTTTCGAAGGACGAAGCCGAAACCATCAAGAAAAAGTTCACCGAAGCAGGCGCAACTGTCGAAGTCAAATAATTTGTGGCAGCGCGGGAGGGTGTGTGGAAGCGGGGCTCCGCCCAGCTTGGACGGGGCAAAGCCCCGTCACCACACGAGCCCCGTTCCGGCTTGCAATTATTTGACCGAACAGTAGCTGAATCCTGGGGAGTGGTGTTAATATCTAATAAATAACCCGCTTACCCTGGCTTCACTGCGAGGCGACAGCGACCCGCATCCTCCAAATAATCCCAGGAAGCGGAACAGGGTCGCTGGAATAGAAGTATGGCAGCCGGTCCTGCGGGCGGCGGGACGGAAACAGGCCTTTTGAACTGGCGCGGAATTTTACAAGTTATTCAAGAGTAAGCGTCACACACGGCGCTCGGGGGCAAGCTTGTCCTTGCGGGGGCCTGTGTCTTTTCTCCGCGTAACGCCGCTCGTTTTCGGTAACCGTAGCAGTATTTTGGCGCGAATTTTTTTGCGCCCCTCAATCCGCGCTGTACCGCAGCCCCAGGCTGCCTGAAAGCAGGAGTTCCAGAGAATGCCAAAGCACAATATTCATCGCAAGCGTTTCGATTTTTCCAAGATTCCAGCAACCATCCAGATTCCGAACCTGATCGAGGTTCAGAAGCGCTCCTACGACCGCTTCCTGCAGATGGACAAACTTCCCAGCGAGCGCGAAGACGGCGGGCTGCAGGCGGTATTTCAGTCGGTGTTTCCGATCACCGACTTCCGCAACGTTTCCCAGCTTGAGTTTGTGGACTTCGCAATTGGCAACTGGGAGTGCAAGTGCGGTCACCTGAAGGGGCTTCATCACCTGCGCACAACTTGTAAGAGTTGCGGATCGACGGTGATTACAGACCCGTTCCACCCGGGCGACGTTCTCTGCCACAAGTGCGGGACCTACAACGCGAACACTCCCGACTTCTGCAACAAGTGCGGCGATCCGGTTGGGCTGCAGTTGAAGTATGACGTGGCGGAATGCGAAGAGCGCGGCATGACCTACTCGGCGCCGCTCAAAGTGACGATGCGGCTCACCATCTGGGACAAGGATGAGGCGGGCAATCGTTCCATCCGCGACATCAAGGAGCAGGAAGTTTTCTTTGGCGATGTTCCGCTGATGACGCAGAACGGCACGTTCATCATCAATGGCACCGAGCGCGTCATCGTCAGCCAGTTGCACCGGTCGCCCGGCGTGTTCTTCGAGACGGCCGCCAACCGCACTTACTTTTTGGGAAAGATCATTCCCTATCGCGGTTCATGGGTTGAGTTCGAGTACGACCAGAAGAACGTTCTCTACGTGCGCATCGACCGCAAGCGCAAGTTCCTGGGCACGATTTTTCTGCGCGCCCTCGGCCTGCGTTCCGGCGAAGACATTCTGAAGACTTTCTACACGACGGATCGCCTGGTCGTCCGCGACAAGAGGCTGTTTTGGACGCTGGACCCCGCGAGCGAAAAGCCCACGAATTTGCTGGGCATGAAGCTGGCACATAGCATCAAGTCGAAGTCAGGCGATGAAGTGGCGCATTCCGGACGCAAGATCAGCCCTGCGACCCTGAAGGAAATTCAGAAGGCGAAAATCACCGAGATCGAAGTGGACATGAGCGATCTCGAAGGCGCGTGGGCGGCCAGCGACATCGTCGACACCACGACTGGTGAAGTGCTGCTCGAAGCCAACTCCGAAATCACGGCTGACAAGGTGGCCAAGATCATGGAATCGGGCGTGGTGGAGCTGAGCGTGTTCTTCCCGGAGCGCGACGACGTGGGCACGGTAATCAGCCAGACCCTGCGCCGCGATTCGGTAACCACGCCATCGGAAGCTCTGATCGAGATTTATCGGAAGCTGCGTCCGGGCGATCCGCCGACGCTGGATACGGCGACGGCGTTGTTCCAGGGCATGTTCTTCGATCCGCGCAAGTATGACTTCTCGCGCGTGGGCCGGTTGAAGTTCAACATCAAGCTGTTTGAAAACCAGGAGGCGACGAGCCTGGAACAGCGCACGCTTGATCCCACGGACTTTTACGCGACCATCAAGTACCTGCTCAAGCTGCGCAAGAACATCGGCGCGGTGGACGATATCGATCATCTGGGCAATCGCCGCGTACGAGCCGTTGGCGAGTTGCTGGAAAACCAGTTCCGCATCGGCCTGGTTCGCATGGAGCGCGCGATCAAAGAAAAGATGAGCGTGTACCAGGAAATGTCGACAGCCATGCCGCACGACCTGGTCAACGCTAAACCGGTGATGGCCGCGATCCGCGAGTTCTTCGGATCCTCGCAGCTATCGCAGTTCATGGATCAGACGAATCCGCTGTCGGAAATCACGCACAAGCGGCGTCTGTCGGCCCTGGGGCCGGGCGGGTTGTCGCGCGAACGCGCTGGATTTGAAGTGCGCGACGTCCACCCGACGCACTACGGACGCATCTGCCCGATTGAAACGCCGGAAGGTCCGAACATCGGACTGATTTCGTCGTTGAGCTGCTTTGCTCGCATCAACGACTACGGGTTCATCGAGTCGCCGTACCGCAAAGTGAAAGGCGCGCGCGTGGTGGACTACGTCATCGTCGTCAACGCCGGTGACAGCAGTTACAAAGTTGGCGACTATGCCGAGAAAAGCGAGATGGAGAAGGTCAACGCTGATTTGAAAGACCGGCGCAAGAAGCCGGTCGAGGTCGAGCCGTTCTCCTTTTATCTCTCGGCCTGGGAAGAAGACCGTCACACCATCGCACAGGCCAATATCGAACTGGACGAAAAGGGCCGCATCGCCGGCGAACTGGTCAACGCTCGCAAGGCGGGCAACTTCGTGCTGGTCCACCGCGACGAAGTGGACTACGTGGACGTCAGCCCCAAGCAACTGGTCTCAGTCGCGGCATCGCTGGTGCCGTTTCTCGAGCACGATGACGCCAACCGCGCGCTGATGGGCGCGAACATGCAGCGTCAGTCGGTGCCGCTGCTGCGTGCTCAGGCTCCGATTGTGGGAACTGGGATGGAGGGCGTTACCGCGCGCGATTCGGGCGCCGTCGTTCTCGCACGTCGTAACGGAATCATCGATTCGGTCGATTCCGAACGCATTATTGTTCGGGTCGAGGGCGAGCATCATCCGATGCAGCTTTCGCGCGAAGTGGGCAGCGACATTTACCAGCTCACCAAGTTCAAGCGCTCGAACCAGAACACCTGCATCAACCAGAAACCGATTGTGAAGAAAGGCCAGCGGGTAGTGAAGGGGCAAGTGATTGCCGACGGCCCGTGCACCGACTTTGGCGAGTTGGCCCTCGGACGCAACGTGCTGGTCGCGTTCATGCCCTGGCGTGGCTACAACTTTGAAGACGCGATCCTGGTTTCGGAAAAGATGGTGAAAGAGGATTACTACACCTCGGTTCACATCGAAGAGTTCGAACTCGAAGCCCGCGATACGAAGCTCGGTCCCGAGGAAGTGACGCGCGACATTCCGAACGTGAGTGAATCCACGCTGCGAAATCTGGACGAAGCGGGCGTGATCCGCATCGGCGCGGGCATCAAGCAGGGTGACATCATCGTCGGCAAAGTTACGCCGAAGGGTGAAACGCAACTGACGCCGGAAGAGAAGCTGCTGCGCGCCATCTTCGGCGAAAAAGCCGGCGACGTGCGCGACGCTTCGCTCTACTGCCCGCCTGGAATCGAAGGCATCGTGGTGGACGTGAAAATCTTCTCGCGCAAAGGCCAGGAGAAGGACGAACGCGCCAAGACGATTGAAGGCAATCAGATCGCGAAGCTCGAAAAGAACCTCTCGGACGAGATCCGAATTCTGACCGACGAGCGCCTGAAGCGCCTGGAAGGCTTGCTGGGTGGCAAGGAAGTGCAAGCCGACTTGCACGACGAACGCACCAACAAGCGGTTGCTGACCAAGGACACGATTCTGGATCGCGACACCATCGAACGCATCTCGACCCGCAACCTGAAGCGGATCAAGTATGCCGACAAGGATCCGCGGGTGAATGAGCAGATTGACGAGATCGAGGAAATGACCTCGCGCCAGATCGACGTTCTCAAGAAAATCGTCAACGAAAAGAAAGACAAGCTGACCAAGGGCGATGAGTTGCCGCCGGGCGTGATCAAGCTGGTGAAGGTGTACATCGCCATGAAGCGCAAGCTGAGCGTCGGCGACAAGATGGCCGGACGTCACGGCAACAAGGGCGTGATCGCGCGCATTCTGCCGGAAGAGGATATGCCGTACCTCGAGGATGGAACGCCGGTCGAGATCGTCTTGAACCCGCTCGGCGTGCCAAGCCGTATGAACGTGGGACAGATTCTTGAAACCCACCTCGGATGGGCGGGTTATGAACTAGGTCTGAAGATCGGTGAATTGCTGAAGCAAAACACTCGTAACGACGCCATCCGCCGCGATCTCAAAGCTTTGTTCAAGGACACTGTGCTGGCGGAAACTATCGCTGACATGAGTGAAGATGAGCTCGAAGCATTGGCTCCAACCCTGAAGAAGGGCGTGTTCATGGGATCGGCCGTGTTCGACGGCGCCCGCGAGTCGGAAATCAAGGCATTGCTGGAGAGCGCAGGCCTGCCCACCTCCGGCAAGACGACGCTCCGTGACGGCATGACGGGGGAGAAGTTCGAACAGCCGGTCACGGTCGGTTACATCTACATGTTGAAGCTGTCGCACCTGGTGGACGACAAGATTCACGCACGTTCCATCGGGCCGTACTCGCTCATCACGCAGCAACCGCTGGGTGGCAAGGCGCAGTTCGGAGGCCAGCGCTTCGGAGAAATGGAAGTCTGGGCTCTGGAAGCGTACGGCGCGGCGTTCATCCTGCAAGAACTGCTGACGGCGAAGTCGGACGATGTGTACGGACGCACCAAAATCTACGAGGCTATCGTCAAAGGCGAGGCCGCGATGGAGCCGGGCGTGCCCGAGTCGTTCAACGTGCTGATTCGCGAATTACAGGCGCTGTGCCTGGATGTCGAGTTGATCAAGGCCACGGAGAAGAAGCCGGTGGCCGTAGCAGCGGACTGACGGTAGTTCCCAGTTCTCAGTCCCAGTTCTCAGTGGTACAGAGATGAGTGGGGCTTAGGCCGGGAGATGCTCAAAAGGTTGGTGCAATTAGCCTACGAGGCAATCGCTCTCTGTGCCGCGGATAGGCAATGATCTCAAACCGGGTTTCTGTGAGAACTGAGAACCGGGAACTGAGAACTGAAGTTGAGGGCCGCTGGTGGGCGCGTAAGATCCACAGGAAAGCGGAGGAACATGTTTCGTTCGAGCCCGTTTGATATGGCAAATCCGGTGGCTGACTTTGATGCCATTCGCATCAGTCTGGCGTCCCCGGAAAAGATCCGGAGTTGGTCGCATGGAGAAGTGACCAAGCCGGAAACCATCAACTACCGCACTTTCAAGCCGGAGCGCGATGGCTTATTCTGCGCGCGCATTTTCGGCCCGGTCACCGACTGGGAATGTCTCTGCGGCAAGTACAAGCGCATGAAGCATCGCGGGGTGATCTGCGACAAGTGCGGCGTGGAAGTCACGCTGTCCAAGGTCCGCCGCGAACGCCTGGGGCACATCGAGCTGGCGTCGCCCTGTTCGCACGTGTGGTTCTTCAAGGGCTTACCCAGCCGCATCGGGCATCTGCTCGACATTTCCCTGCGCGATCTGGAAGCGATTCTGTACTTCGAGGCCTACGTGGTCGTCGATCCCGGCGATTCTCCGGTGAAAGAACGCGAAGTCATCAAGGACGAAGCCAAGTACCGCGAACTCGATCAGCAATATCGACCCGCCGGCTTCAAGGCCATGATGGGCGCGGAAGCAATCAAGGAGCTTCTCAAGCGCATAGAAGTCGATTCGCTGTCTGAAGAACTGCGCGAGAAGATGAAGCACGAGAGCTCGCAGCAGAAGAAGCTCAAGCACACCAAGCGGCTGAAAGTAGTCGAGGCCTTCCGCAAGAGCGGCAACAAGCCGCAGTGGATGATCCTGGACGTGCTGCCGGTGATTCCACCGGAGCTACGTCCGCTGGTTCCGCTGGATGGCGGACGTTTCGCCACCTCCGATCTGAACGATCTTTACCGGCGCGTCATCAATCGCAACAACCGGTTGAAGAAGCTGATGGACCTGCACGCGCCCGAAGTCATCGTGCGCAACGAGAAGCGCATGTTGCAGGAAGCAGTCGACGCCCTGTTCGACAACGGACGGCGCGGGCGCGTTCTGCGTGGCGCCAACAATCGGCCACTGAAGTCGCTCTCCGACACGCTCAAGGGCAAGCAGGGACGCTTCCGCCAGAACCTGCTCGGCAAGCGCGTGGACTACTCCGGACGTTCGGTGATTGTGGTTGGTCCCGAGCTCAAGCTGCACCAATGCGGATTGCCGAAGAAGATGGCGCTCGAGTTGTTCAAGCCCTTCATCTACCACCGTCTCGAACAGACCGGAAACTGCACCACCATCAAGCAGGCAAAAGAAATGGTGGAGCAGCAGGAACCGATCGTCTGGGACATTCTGGAAGAGGTCATCAAGGACCATCCGGTCATGCTGAACCGCGCGCCTACGCTTCACCGCTTGGGCATTCAGGCTTTTGAGCCCGTACTGGTGGAAGGCAAGGCGATCAAGATCCACCCGCTGGTTTGCACGGCGTTCAACGCTGACTTTGACGGCGACCAGATGGCAGTGCACATTCCGCTTTCGCCTGAGGCACAGGTGGAAGCCAGCGTTCTAATGCTGTCTTCGCACAACATCCTGTCGCCGGCATCAGGCCAGCCCATCACCGTGCCCACACAGGACATGGTGCTCGGTCTTTACTATCTGACGAAAGCGAAGCCAGGTGCGAAGGGCGAAGGACGTTCCTTCGCGAACATTGACGAAGTCGTGATCGCGCTCGAAATGGGCGAGGTGGAAACGCTTACCCCGATTCGTCTGCGCTACACCGGCGAAGTCATCGACCTTACCCAGGCCTACGACGATCAGGACGTCAACCATACCGAGCCCATCAACCTTAAGCGCGAGTACCTCAATACCACCGTCGGCCGCGCAATTTTAAACGACCATTTGCCCAAGGAAGTGCCTGGGGTCAATGTGAGTATGCCTTACATCAACGGCCTGCTCAAGAAGAAGGGTGTCGGCCAGCTGGTTAATTACTGCTATCTGCGGTTCGGCCTTGAAGTCACGGTCAAGATGCTCGATGAGATCAAATCGCTTGGCTTCCGTTATGCCACGCGCGCCGGCCTCTCGATCGGCATTGATGACATGGTCATCCCCGACAACAAAAAGACGCTGGTGAAAGACGCCGACAAACAGGTGATCAATGTGCAGCAGCAGTACCTGGACGGCGCGATCACCAACGGCGAACGCTACAACAAGGTGATCGAAATCTGGTCGGCCATCACGGAAAAAGTTGCCGATGAAATGTTTGGCCAGATGCAGAAACGGGATAAAGAAGGCGAGCTCAACCCGATTTACGTCATGGCCGATTCCGGCGCTCGCGGATCGAAACAGCAGATCCGTCAGCTTTCCGGTATGCGCGGACTGATGGCGAAACCAACGGGCGAAATCATCGAGACTCCGATCACGGCCAACTTCCGTGAAGGGTTGACCGTGCTCGAATACTTTATCTCGACGCACGGCGCCCGCAAGGGTCTGGCCGATACGGCTCTGAAGACCGCCGACTCGGGCTACCTGACGCGGCGTCTGGTCGACGTAGCGCAAGACGTGATCATCAGCGAATACGACTGCGGCACCGTGGACGGTATTTTCGTCTCCGGTATCGTCGAAGCCGGCGAAATTATCGAACCGCTTCGCGACCGCATCGTGGGCCGCGTGTCGCTCGAGAAGATCAAGGACTACGAAGGTCAGGTCGTGGTCGATGTGAATCACGAGATCACCGAAGATCTGGCGGGAGCGATTCAGGCTGCCGGTATCGAGCGAGTAAAAATTCGCTCGGTGCTCACCTGCGAGTCGAAGCGCGGCGTTTGCGTCATGTGTTATGGGCGTAATCTGGCTTCCGGGCGCCTGGTTGAACTCGGCGAGGCTACCGGCGTGATTGCGGCTCAGTCCATTGGCGAACCTGGAACGCAGCTCACCATGCGGACCTTCCACATCGGAGGTACGGCGTCGCGAGTTTCGGAACAGTCCCGCCTCGACGCCAAGAGCAACGGCACTGTGCGCTTCGTCAACCTGCAGACCGTGAAGTCCAAGACCGGCGACCTGGTGGTTATGAATCGTCAGGGTTCAATCGCAGTCGTTGACGAAAAGGGCCGCGAACGCGAGCGCTATGCAGTCGTGTACGGCGCCAAGGTGAAAGTCGCCGAAGGCGGCCCGGTTACGCTCGGCGAGGCTTTGGTCGAGTGGGACCCCTACACCTTTGCCATCCTCACGGAAATTGGCGGCACGGCGCAGTTCAAGGACCTGCAGGAGGGCATCACGTTGCACGAGGAAGTCGACGAAGTTACCGGCCTGTCGCGTCACGTAGTGGCGGATTCGCCCGACGAGAAGCGTCAGCCGGCGATCGTAATCAAAGGCAAGGCGAGCAAGCGCTACCTGATGCCCTCGCGCGCTCACCTTATGGTGCAGGACGGAGACACGGTGTTTCCGGGCGACGTGCTCGCCAAGATCCCGCGCGAAACCACCAAGACCAAGGACATCACGGGCGGTCTGCCGCGTGTGGTGGAATTGTTCGAGGCTCGCAAGCCGCGCGAGACCGCTGTCATCAGCGAAATCGATGGCGTGGTGCGCTTCGGCGAGGTCGCAAAAGGACAGCGTAAACTGTACGTGGCAGCCGACAACGGCACTGAAAAGGAGTATTCCGTTCCGCGTGGCGTCCACATCAACGTGCAGGAAGGCGAGCGCGTCCGGGCGGGTGAACCGCTGATGGACGGCCCGCTCAACCCGCACGACATTCTGGCCGTGCTCGGCGAGAAGGAACTACAGTCTTACTTGGTGAACGAAATCCAGGAAGTCTATCGGCTCCAGGGCGTGAACATTTCGGACAAGCACATCGAAGTAATTGTCCGCCAGATGATGCGCTGGGTGAAGGTCGAAGATGTGGGCGACACCCAGTTCCTGCTCGAACAGCAAGTGGACAAGTTCCGCTTCCACGAAGAGAACGAGCGTGCCATCGCGCAGGGCGGCAAACCGGCCACCGGGCGTCCGTTACTGCTCGGTATCACCAAGGCGTCGCTCTCCACTGATTCGTTTATCTCCGCTGCTTCTTTCCAGGAGACCACGCGCGTGCTGACCGAAGCCTCGATTCAGGGAGCGGTCGATCATCTGCGCGGCCTGAAGGAGAACGTGATCGTGGGCCGCTTGATTCCTGCCGGCACCGGCATGGAATACTACCGGAACGTGCGTCTCTCTCCGGAAATGGAAGAGGCCGCAAGCAAGGTGCAAGAGGAAGTGTCGCAGGCTTACGAAGATGCCGAGCGTGCGCTCGAACTCATGCGGCACGAAGGCGAGACCGAAGAACTCGCCGCGGAGTAAGACGAGACGAATCCAGGACAGGGGCGACACGAGTCGCCCCTGATTTTCTTGAATAGCGTTTCCTTGACCCCATGGCTTTAGCACTGGAACCACAGCGACTGACCGGGCCACCGCAGGATCCGAACCCCAAGCCGGAGCCGATTCCTGGTGGACTGGTGCTGGCGCCCGCCCTGGGGCGGTTCTGGCGACTGTTCCGCCTGTCGATATGGCGTGCCTTCGAGCACGATGCTTTCGGGACTGCCAAGGCCTCGGCCTATTCCTCCCTCTTCACTTTTTTCCCGGCTTTACTGGTCCTGGGGGCGGTTCTCGCCACTCTTAGTCGGGGCCAAGTCTACCTGCGCGAGATCTCTTACGCCCTGGGCACCATCCTGCCTGCGGGCAGCTCCACCGTCCTGGCCTACCTGAGAGGCAGCACGGACCGGCCGGTTGGCCTGCTCATCACGACTTCATTGATTACGCTTTGGAGCGCCTCCGGCGTCATCATCTCCTGGATGGATGGCTTTCGCCGTGCCTACCAGCTTCCCAAGACTTGGGGAATCGTTCAGGAGCGTGCGATTGCGATTTCGCTGGTCTTGATGGCGGGTCTTCCCCTGACGTTCGCCACCATTCTGGTTGCCTTCGGCAGCCGCATTGAAACGCGGATTCTGTTTCACATTGGGCATGAGTTCGGGCCTTTGATTCTGTTGTTGTGGGGATTGATCCGCTGGGTCATTGCCATCATGACCAGCATCGCCGTGATCCAGCTTATCTACCACAACGCCGTGCCCCGCACCCAGCCCTGGCACAGCGTATTGCCGGGCGCTGTTCTTGCGACCGCCATGTGGCTTATCTCCACCGCGCTTTTTGGATGGTATTTGCAGCACTACGCCGACTACAGCGTCATCTACGGATCGCTCGGTGTGGGCATTGCGCTGCTTGTCTGGATGTACCTGATCTCGCTGGTGGTGCTGATTGGCGCCGAATTCAATGCCATGCTCTTTCCTCGCTGTCTCACAAAAGTTCCCGCTCCGCGGGCGGAAACCGAAGCTCGTTGACGGTGTGGTGGCGGGGCTCTGCCCCGCTTGAACGGGGCAAAGCCTCGTCCCCACATGGGCGATCGTTGCAATAAAGATCGTTGCAATAAAATTGATGGAGCCGTTTGCGGAGAGGATTCGCGACTTGAAACACAAACTCGATCTGGTTGAAGGAGAGCTGCTGGCTTCCAGCGCCGCGCCGGAAGAAGCGGCGGAACGAGTGCGTCGCGCAAAAATCATCTGCACAATTGGTCCGGCCTGTGATTCCGAGGAAATGATTCGCGACCTGATGCGCACGGGCATGGACGTTGCCCGGCTGAATTTCTCCCACGGAACGCATGCCGAACACGCCCGGCGAATCCAGCGGCTGCGCCGCGCCGCGCGCCATCTGAAGAGAACTATTTGTATTGTGCAGGACCTTCAAGGCCCGAAGATTCGTACTGGAAGCCTGAAAGATGGGAAGGCCGTGCTGCTCAAGGCCGGGGCCGTGCTGACTATCACTCCGCGCAGGGTGGCAGGAACTGCCGAGCTGATTTCCACCGACTTTGCCGGCCTGGCGCGCGAAGTCGGGCCCGGCGCGCGCGTGCTCTTGTCCGACGGCCGCATTGAACTCAAAGTGCGTTCGATTCCTGGCGACGATGTGGAATGCGAAGTCGTGAACGGAGGCATGTTCGGAGAGCACCAGGGGATTAATCTGCCGGGCGCGGCCGTGGCGATCCCTGCACTCACTGCCAAAGACAAACTGGACCTCCAGTTCGGTTTGAAGCATGGAGTCGATCTGGTTGCACTGTCGTTCGTTCGTTCCGCCGACGACATCCGGACGGCAAAAAGCCTCATGCGCGACTTCGGGAAATCCGTGCCCATCATCGCCAAGTTGGAAAAGCCGCAGGCTATCGATCGGCTGGAAGAGATTCTGGAAGTGGCCAATGGCGTGATGATAGCGCGTGGCGATCTGGGCGTGGAACTACAACCGGAGCGGGTCCCAATCATCCAGAAGCTGGTTATTCAACGAGCGGGAGTATGGCGCAGGCCGGTTATTACGGCCACCCAGATGCTCGAGTCCATGACCGAGAACCCGCGTCCCACACGGGCGGAGGCGAGCGACGTAGCGAACGCAATCTTTGACGGCACCGACGTGGTGATGCTTTCGGGAGAGACCGCCAGCGGCCGCTATCCGCGCGAGACCGTGGCCATGATGGTGCGCATTATTCTGGAGGCGGAGGCCAGCATGGCACAATTGCCCGCAACGCAGCGCCGCCGTCATGAAGAGCATCGTTATTCCGTTGCGGAAACCATCTGCGAGTCCATCGCACATGCCGCCGAAGATCTGCCTATGCGCGCCATCGCCGTCTTCACGGAAAGTGGCAACACCGCGCGCATGCTCTCGAAGCATCGTCCCAAAGTCTGTATCTACGCTTTCAGCCGAAAGCCGGAAGTTTGCAATCGTATGAATGCACTTTGGGGCGTGCATCCGGTGCATAAAAAAGAGTGGGAGTCGGCAGAGGCAATGCTCCGGACCGCCGAGAAGGAACTGTTACCGAAAGGTCTTCTCCGCCCCGGCGACGTGCTTGGCCTGGTAGCGGGAACGCAGCTCACTTCGGGCGCCACAAACTTTATGCGGCTGCACACGGTGGGAGAAAATGAAGGGGCTTTCTCGATGCGGCGGCGGAAGAAATAGTGATCTCAGATGGAAGCTGCAACATCATTCCTCGATCACTCCCTCGATCCAGCAGTACGAGGCTGGCTGCACACTCCACCTGTCCCGAACGGCCATGCGCTGATCCTGACCCACGGCGCGGGCTCGAATTGCACTGCTCCTCTGCTGGTGGTGCTCAGCGAAACTTTTGCCAGACATGGCTACCTGGTTCTGCGCTGCGATCTGCCTTTCCGCCAGGAGCGACGAACCGGCCCGCCGTTTCCGGGCAATGCGGAACGCGATCGTGCGGGTCTGCGCAATGCGGTTGCAGTTTTGCGAAAGACTGTCACCGGCCGGATTTTTCTTGGCGGCCACTCCTACGGTGGACGTCAGTCGACGATTCTCTGCGCCCCTGAACCAGAACTCGTTCCGGGCCTCCTCCTACTCTCCTACCCCTTGCATCCGCCGCGCAAACCTGAACAGCTTCGTGTTCAACATCTGCCCAACCTGCGCACGCCGGGCGTGTTCGTCCACGGTACGCGTGACCCCTTCGGAAGCGTGGAAGAAATAACGAAAGCCTTGCAGTTAATCTCGGCCAAAACCGAATTAATGAAAGTGGAAGGCGCAGGCCACGACTTGGGTTTCAAAGGGAAGGCGCAGACGATAGAACTTCCGGCAAGCATTGTAGCCAGATTTGAAGCGATGTTCGGATAATCGCGGAACCGCGAAAGAAAGCAAAGCGTTTCTCCGCGCCCTTTGCGTCTAAGCGGTGAGACTGACCTAATTCACCCAGCCTGATTTCGATCCGCCATTTGGTTTGTCGTTGTCGTCGGGGGGCACATAGTTTCCGTGCTCGTCGAAGGTAACTTTGCGGTCGTGATCTCTCATATAGACTTCGAATTTTCTCGCGGCGCGCCGCCGCTTCCAGCGATAGTAAGAGTTCCGCGCTCCGAAATAACGCTCGGATGCCGCATAGCTCATCCCGCGAGAGGGCATGAACTTCACCCACACGAAGCCGAAGAACAATCCGCCAAGATGAGCAAAAACCGCAACTCCGCCCTGCGACGGCTCAAAAACCGCGATGATCGCCACAACCACCCAAATGCCAACCAGGTATTTGGCCTTAATCCTGAACGGCAGCGGAAACAAATACATTTCGTGGTCGGCGTAGAGAATCCCAAAGGCCATCAGCAGTCCGAAAATTCCGCCTGACGCGCCCACCGTTCCGGTTCTTGGATCCATCCCAAGAAAATGGGTGTAGGAAACAGCAATCGTCACCAAAGCAGCGCCCACGACGCAGAACGTGTAGCACTCAATGAATCGTCGTGGCCCCCAGTCGCGCTCCAGGTACGCGCCGATGAACCATAGCGTGAGCATGTTGAAAAACACGTGACCGAAGCTGGCGTGCAGCAACGAATAGGTGACTACTTGCCACACCTTGCCGTGCATTACGGCAACCGGGATTAGCGCCAGCCACTCCCGCATCAGAAGGAAAACATCCGGGGCAAAATTCTCCATCACCTTCTGAAACAGGTAGATCCCAGTGCAAGTCAGAATGATGCGCCTAACCCATCCTGCAAAGGGAGGGAAGCTAAACGAGATGGTTTGTCCGCGACTCACTATTCCTATCTTTCTGGCTCCGGCACCACCGGCAGACTGCGATGTCCCGCCGCATCCACCGCACGCACACCGAATATCACATTATCCTTCGAAACCTTCAGGGTTGCACGCGTACCACCACTCACCGTTTGGACGTATTCCCAATCGGCCGCGCTGGTCGAGCGCCAGACCACTTCGTAGGTGGCCGCGCTAACCGAAGGTTCCCATGTCAAGGTCGTGTCGTTTTCGAGGTTCTTGGTCTGCATCTTCACGCTTGCCGGCGGCGCTGGAGGGGACGCCAATGAGGCCAAGGTGGCCGCATTCAGCCGCGCGACGTGCGCCACATAGTCGAAGTCCACAAATTTCGGCAGATCTCCATATTCGATGCCGTTGGCTTCATCCCTGCGGACATTCTGATGCTGATGGTTGTAGTCTTCGCGGAATTCGGTGAAACGCACGGCGGCAAATCCTTGCTGATTGAAAGAGTAGTGATCGCCTCCGCGCAGGAAGCGGTCAAGCCGGAAGATCAGAAGCGGCTTCACTCCGGCGTTGTAGGAGCGCCCGACATCGGCGATGTAGCGGGCAAGTTCGCGCGAGGTCGAGTCGCTCTCGCCGCCGAGCATTCGAATACGCTTGATTTCAGCCTCGCTCGCTGCCGCCGGCAGCCCTTCCGAAAAGACGCGCACCACGCTCGAATCCTGTCCCGGGCCGAGGTTGCCTCCCACAATGTCATTGTTCAAAACAGCTTCGATCTTCCACCCCTGCTGCTTGGCCATCTGGGCGAAGTGCTTGCTGCCGTTCAGGCCCTGCTCCTCTCCGGCGACCGTCAGAAAAATGATCGTTGCTGGGAACTTAAGCTTGCTGGCGGCATTGCTCAAGATGCGGGCGCATTCCAGGCTCACCGCCGTGCCACTACCATCGTCATTCGCTCCCGGCGCGGGGTCGGTGCCATTCAGAGTATCGCTGTTGCGCGAATCGTAATGGCCGGTCACCAGCACGATGCGATCCGCCTGCTTCGGGTCAGCTCCTCGGAGCACGGCATAAACATTGGTGATTTCGGTAGGTTTCGGAATGCGCTCGGTGGGCTGCTCGGTGAACGCGTCCGTCTTCACCTCCAGGCAGCCGCCGCAGTCTTTGGAATAGCGCTCAAACTCCGCCTTAATCCACTCCCGCGCCGCTCCGATTCCCTTGCCCGCTTTGATCGAGTATTCGTCTTGCGGAGAAATCGTGGAACGGTTTCCGAAGCTGACCAGTTTGTCGATTGTCAGGCCGATCCTCTCCGCCGAAACTTGCCGGACCACCTCAGCGATGCGCGGGTCAACATGCGGGTCGGACGCCAAGCGCGGCGGCGGACCCTGACCCATTTCCTGGGCCCGGCAAAGAAGGGCGCTAGACGCCAGCACCAGGGTAACCATCACGGATGCCACAAGGTTGGTGCAACAGCAACCGGAGCTGCCAGACTCGGCTATCTTGGAATTTTCTTGGTAAGCCACTTGACCTTTTCCTCACGAAGAAACTAAATATAACAGGGTACCCCGAGTGTGGAGGAAATCATGGTGTACTGTCCAGAATGCGAGACGGATCTCGACATCGAAGAAGATGAGGTCGATGAAGGCGCGGTCGTCTCGTGCCCGGAGTGCGGCACGGACTTCGAGGTGATTACAGTGAATCCCGTTGAGCTCAAAGTAGTCGGCGAAGACGAGATCGAAGAAGACGAGGATGAAGAAGACGCCGACGAAGAAGAGGATGAGGACGAAGATTCCTGAAGAATTCTGCACATATTCGGGCATTACCGCGCTCTGTCGCAATGGCTACATCAATGTTGTTCCTGGCGTTTCTGCTAGCCCCCGTAAGCGCGCCGGGTAGCGGGCGCGAAAAGCCGCAGCCTTATGCTCTAATCTTCGGAACAGTTTGGGACCCCGACGGGCATCCGCTCTACGGGGTCAAAGTGAAGATCCGGCGGGCGGACGAGAAAAAAGCCCGCTGGGAAGTCTATTCCAATCACACCGGCGAGTTTGCCCAGCGGGTGCCCGTCGGCGAGGCCGACTACATCGTTTGGGCGGACGTGAAAGGGTACAAGCTACCCTCGGGCAGAAAGTTGAAGCCGAGCTCCGAAGTAACCGTACATATCGACAGCGATGAGCGCTCCGACATCGGTCTTCATTTAGACTGGTAATGGCCGGCGTGTAGTTGGAGCCGGCGGTAAATGGAATACTCATGAAGAAGGCGATTGCGGCTTCGCTGCTGGTCACGTTGTCGCTGGTTGTGTTGTGGGCGTCGGTTCTCTCGAAATCAGCCTTCGCCGCGCCCGCGCAGTTGTTTGGCCGCGATTCGAAGAAAGACAAAACTCGCCTGCTCACGGGCAAGGTGCTGGACGGCGGCGACAATCCTTTGCCGAACGCGGTTGTGTACCTGACAAATACCCACACCCGCGCCGTCAAAACCTATATCGTTGGCCCGGACGGAGCCTATCGTTTCCCGGCGCTTCAGCCCACCATCGATTACGAAGTGTATGCGCAATACAACAACCGCAAGAGCGGCACCAAGACGGTCAGCCAATTTGACGATCGTGCGGAAGTTTACATCAGTTTGAGGGTCAACACCAAAGCCGAAACCAAGTAGGCCCTTTCACTTCTGCCTGGCCCGCGCGTTGCCAGCATACTCCGCCACATTAGTGACGGCGGGCAAGGCTGTCGTATCCTAGCAATTCAATGCAGCGACGGGGAACCCGATGGCTTACGTGATCGTCTGGGAATTCAGGGTTCGACCAGGTATGCAGAGGCAGTTTGAAGAGGCTTGTGGATTCCACGGCGAGTGGGTGAGGCTTTTCCGGCAGGATCCGGCATACATTCGAACTGAGTTGATTCAAGATGTGCGCGAGGCAAGGCGCTATTTGACGCTGGACTTCTGGGCATCCGAGGTGGCGTACGAGGCGTTTCGGGAAAACCGGAAAGACGAGTACAAGAGTATCGATGCCAGGTATGAGCAGATGACAGAATCGGAGCGGGAAGTTGGTAGGTTCTTCGGGTTCGATGCCGATGAGAAGCGGGACAAAGGTTCGGGGACCGCTAGCGTGCCGCGGCTTAGGTGAAAGGGAAGCCCAGTAGGCGCTTTCGCTTCTGCGGGCTTTTCAGAGAATCGAGCGTACAACCCCACCATCCGCTCTGAGGGCGGCGCCGTTTGTGGCCGAAGAAAGCGGGCTGCAGAGGAAAACCACCAGGGCTGCTACTTCCTCCGGACGCGCGAAGCGCCGTAGCAGGGAGCTCGGGCGAACGTTGCGAAAGAATTCTGTTTCAAGTTCTGCCTTGGTCTGCTTCGAAGCCGCCGCCATACGATCCACAAATTCATTCACGCCTTCGGAAGCCGTAGGCCCCGGTAGCACAGAATTCACGGTGACGCCCGTGCCTGCGGTCGTCTCCGCCAGTCCGCGGGATATCGCGAGCTGCGCAGTTTTCGTCATGCCGTAGTGAATCATCTCGGCTGGAATCTGCACCGCCGATTCACTGGAAATGAAAACGATGCGTCCCCAGTTCCGCTTCTTCATGCCGGACAAATAGCTTCGGGACAATCGAACGCCGCTCATGACATTGACTTCAAAGAAACGAAACCAGTCTTCGTCAGAAATTTGCTCAAACGGCTTGGGCTCGAAAATGCCCAGGTTGTTGACGAGAATATCTATATCCGGGAGTCTTTGGACGGCGACACGGACTCCGTCGGCGTTGCCAAGATCGGCGGCGAGACCTCGCATTTTGGCCTGCGGGCGAGAAGTTCGAATTGACTTAATCGCTTGCTCGACCCGATCTTCCGTCCGCCCGTTCACAATGACGTCCGCGCCCTCCCCGGCCAGAGCTTCCGCAATCGCGTATCCGATGCCCGCCGTCGATCCTGTTACCAGAGCGCGCTTCCCGTCCAATTCCAAATTCATGCTGGTTGGATGAGGCCGGTTTCAATGTGGACTCAGGCGGCGCAAGAAAAAGGCCACCGCCGCCGGTGGCCTGAATTTCTGATGTTAGTGAGCAGAACTCAGTTGCTGTCCCCGCCGGCCCGTTTCCACGAGATCAAGTCGCCAATGGTGGTGCTGGTTGAGGACGATGACGACGACGGATGCTTGTAAGACTCGACTTCCTGGCGCGATGCTTCCTCGCCGACCGCCCGGATGCTCAGACCGACTTTTTTCTCTTCCTGATTCAGCTTGATGATCTTGAAGTCGAACTCAGCGCCCGGTTCCAGATGCATCGGCTGCCCGTTCGCGTCGACGGCTTCCGAGTTGTGACACAGACCTTCGATGCCTTCGGCAATCTCGACAAACGCGCCAAAATTGGCCACGCGCAGGATCTTGCCATGCACGATGTCGCCGACGCGGTGCTGCGCGAAGAAGGAATCCCATATGTCGGGCTGCATCTGCTTCACTCCCAGCGAAAGGCGCCGCTTGTCCGGTTCAATGGCCAGGATGACAGCCTTGACCTTATCGCCCTTCTTTAACACTTCGGAAGGATGCTTCACGCGAGTCGTCCAGCTCAGGTTGCTGACATGCACTAGGCCGTCGATTCCGTCTTCGATTTCAATGAACGCGCCAAACTCGGTCAGATTGCGGACCCGGCCCTCGACCGTCGCCCCCACCGGATATTTATCATGCAGCGTGTCCCAGGGGTTGGACGCGAGTTGCCGCATGCCCAGCGAAATCCGGCGCTCGGTCGGGTTCACACTCAAGACGACGCAGTCCACCTGGTCGTTCACGTTGACCAGCTTCGACGGATGCTTCATCCGTTTTGACCAGGTCATTTCGCTCACGTGGACCAGTCCCTCAATGCCCTGTTCCAGTTCGACGAAGGCTCCGTAATCGGTGACGCTGATCACGCGTCCGTGGACGTGCGCGCCCACGGGGTAGCGGTGCTCCGCATCCAGCCAGGGATCGGGCGTGAGCTGTTTGAAGCCCAACGAGACGCGCTGCTTGTCTTTGTCATACTTCAGGACCTTCACCTGAATCTGGTCGCCGACGTTCACGAGATCGCGCGGGTGCGTCAGGCGTCCCCACGACATATCGGTGATGTGCAGCAGGCCGTCAATACCGCCCATATCGACAAACGCGCCATACTCGGTCAGGTTCTTGACGATACCGGTGAGGACGCTGCCTTCTTCCAGGTGCGAGAGCGTCTTGCCGCGCTTTTCCGCCTGCTCCTCTTCCAGAAGCTGTTTGCGCGAGACCACAATGTTGCCGCGCTTTTTGTTGAGCTTGATGATGGCGACTTCCATCGTCTGGCCCTTCATCCCATCCAGATTGCGGATCGGACGCAGGTCCACTTGCGAACCTGGCAAGAAGGCGCGCGCGCCATGAATGTCGACGGTCAGGCCGCCCTTGATGCGTTCCACGACGATGCCCTTGATCGGCTTCTTTTCGTTGTAAGCGCGCTCGATATCGTCCCACGAACGCAGCCGCTGCGCCTTCAGGTGCGAGAGGTTGACATAGCCCTCTTCGGTTTCACCCTTCTCGCGCATCACGTCGATCTCGTCACCGGGCTGGAACTTCGGCTTGCCTTCGTGATCGAGAATCTCGGCAATCGGGACCATGCCTTCGGATTTCGCTCCGACATCGACGACGACGTGGGTCGCGGTCAGTTTCACGACGCGACCTTTGATTACGTGGTCCTCGCCCACCGCTTCCTCGGTTTCGGTCTCGAAGTTCTGCAGGGCGGCGGCGAAATCATCGCTGGCAGCCGCCGGGGTCTCGGCGACCGAGCTCCCGAGAGCGGCATTTTCATGAGCGTCGTTTTCACGAGATTCAGGGGCGGAAGCCTGCGCTTCCGCGGGAGAAGGTTGTGCGGGCTCGGGAGCGTCTACTACGGCCGAGCCGCCGGTGTGATTGTCGTGTGCAGGTGTCATGGTTTCAAGACTGGATTCAAGATTGCGGGCGGTGCTGTCTTCGAACAAGTTCATAGACTGTGTGTCGCGTGCGTTGGTGCGCAACTCATGCGGGACGTGGTGTAGCGGACTGCTGGCGTGGTCATTAGGTTGCGTTGAGGCCGACCTGGCGGACGACCCTAGGACAATTCCAGCTGGTTCGAAACCGCGTCCAATAGGGACCCTTCGACTATAGCAACCGCGTTGGAACAGTGTCAAACCCGAAACGACCCGGCCGCGAAGAATTCATGGACTCGTCATACTGCTGTCCTTCCGCGCAGTGTGGCAATCGGTAACTGGTTACCACTCTCTTCCCAGTGGAGCGACGGGCGTCTCGCTCGTCCAGCCGAGCGGAGACGCCCGGCGCGCCACCAGCAATCTGGGATTGGCCCCACCCTGGCTGCTTCTGCTACCCTCGCCCCATGGATCATCTCTGGACCCCGTGGCGTTATGCCTATGTCACTGGCGCCGACCAGAAGTCGGGCTGCATCTTCTGCAATGCTCCCAAAGAAAGCGACCAGCAGGCCCGCATCGTCCACCGCGGGGCGCATTGCTACGTCATTCTCAATACATATCCGTACACGAATGGGCATGTCATGATCGTGCCTTACGCGCACCTGGACGAACTGCAAAAGCTCCCCGCCGATGCCGCCCAGGAGATGATGGTTCTGACTCAGAGGATGGAGACGGTTCTGCGCTCTCTCTATCGGCCGGACGGCATCAACCTAGGCATGAATATAGGAAAAGCCGCGGGCGCCGGCGTGGCCGGACACATCCACATGCACATCCTGCCGCGCTGGGTCGCGGACGCCAATTTCGTCAGCGTCATCGGCGAAACCAGAGTGCTGCCCGAGGCGCTGGAAGTGACCTGGGAGCGGATCCGAAAGGCATTTGCAATTGGGTAATTTGTAATTAAAGAATTGTCATCCTGAGCAGCGAAGCCGGGGCCCCCAGCGCGCCGGTTTTTGGCGCGATGGGGTGGGGTAGCGAAGGACCTGCTTTTTGTCGGCGCCAATCGCGCGCATGGCTCGCCTCCTCCAATGAGCCACCGTTCCCTGCCCTCGCCCCGGCCCGCCCACTGGTGTAGAATTTGAAGGTCAAACCCCACGCTGCCGTCCTCGGCAGCGGATTCCATCGGGACGTAGCGCAGCCTGGTAGCGCACTTGCTTGGGGTGCAAGGGGTCGCGAGTTCAAATCTCGCCGTCCCGACCATTCATTTACTTCATATAATCGGCGACCTTGCCCATTGCCCCGGCCAGTTTCCAATTGCTGGGAGCTAAACCGCCGCGCCAGCAAGCCCATCCCTCTGTGACCCCCGCCCTTGCATTTTTCCCGCGTTTGGAGCACCTTTTCACGGTGAAAGGAGTGCCTCCGAATGTGGCCCGAAGTCAAGACTGGACAATCTGCCTGACGGAAGATCTGTTCCGCGATGGAGCCGAAAAACAGCTTGGCTATGCCGTGTCGTCCGTGTGTGCCGACAACGAGGAGATCTGCGCTCTCTTGTCGGATGATCTCTCGTAGTTCCGGCCACAGTTCACCGTGCCGAACGATGAATTTGTGTTGAATGCCAGTAAGAGCCCCGGCAATTGCGATATAGTCGCGCAGCGCCTTCCAGACGCCCACTTCCCAAGCCGAAAACATGCCGCCGGCGGAAAGCACCAGTGCGGTGGCCACGTACACAATCGTAGCCTAGCGGTGGGGCAGGCGCTGCCGCCTGCCAGCCCAGTGCCGAAGCAATTGGCAGGCGGAAGCGCCTGCCACACTTGCCCGACGCCCTCTAACGGTTATCCGGCGCCAGCCAATATCCGGGCGGACCTGCATGCGCCGTGCCAATGGTGCAATACGTCGTCGAGGTGT
>CAVSWK010000022.1:0-6408 GCA_963731525.1 uncultured Acidobacteriaceae bacterium | reverse complement strand
GCCCGTTGACCCAGATCTTGGCCGGGCAGGGGAAGTAGGCGCAGACCTTGATGAACGCGCTGCCGAAGTCCTCATCCCACAGGTAGAAGTAGTAGCAGGTCACTCGCCGGTCGGCCTTGGCGAAGGTGTACTGGGGCGCGGCGGTCCGGGTGTCGCGCTGGTAGGCGGCCCAGACCCGCTGGAACTCCTGCGCCACCCCGACCGCCGCCACGCCGGACCGGCAGGCGGCTGCCTGCCGGTCCAGGTAGGGCTGCGTCGCGTCGATCTTGCGCTGCCGCCTTTGCAACCTCACCCACGGGATCCCGTTGGCGGATGCGAAGGATTCCACCGCGCAGCAACTCGTCCCGATCTTTTCCCCATAAGCGCCGGCGAGGGGATCGGCATGCCCCAGTATTGGCTGAATTCTTCGCATGTGGCATCAGCGTGCGCACGATTAAAATGCCGCCCTTAAAGGGCGGCGCTACATAACCTCCCCGCGCTATCATTCCCCCCGCAATGAAACACGTCATAGTCGGCACCGCCGGTCACATTGACCACGGCAAATCCGCGCTCGTCGCCGCGCTAACCGGCACTCATCCCGATCGCCTCGAAGAAGAAAAGCGCCGCGGAATCACTATTGATATCGGTTTCGCATTTCTGACGCTCGGCGAAATCCGCATCGGCTTCGTAGATGTCCCGGGCCACGAGCGCTTTGTCCGCAATATGCTAGCCGGCGCAGGCGGCATCGATCTCGTTCTTCTCGTAGTGGCCGCGGATGAAAGCGTCAAACCGCAAACGCGCGAGCACTTCGACATTTGCCGCTTACTTCGGCATCCGCATCGGGGTCATCGCGCTCACCAAATCCGATCTGGCCGAGCCAGATGTCCGCGGCCTCGCCGAACTCGAAGTCGAAGACCTGGTGCGCGGCTCGTTCCTCGAAGGCGCGCCGATTATCGAAGTAAGCGCCAAAACCGGCGCCGGCCTCGACGCGCTGAAGCGCTTCCCCAGCCTGTTGCGGCTCGCCGAACTGCTGGAATCTCACGCCGATTATCGCGTCCGCGTGGAGGGATACACCGATGGCATCGGCTCGGCCAGTTACAACGATCGGCTGGGCCTGGCCCGCGCCACCCAGGTACGCGACTTCCTGGTCAAGTACGGGGCACGAACCGGCCAGTTCGAGTTAATCTCGCGCGGCAAGACCAGTCCTAAGGCGCCCCGGAGAGAAGCCGGGCTACCAGAAGACCGACGAAGCGCGCTACATGAACCGCCGCGTGGTGCTGACGGTGATGGACGCGCAAGGGCGCACGGTAGGAGCCGGTGGCGCCGGTGACGCGATCCGGGCGATTCAGGCCCAGCCCGCGTCCGCGCCGAACAACGACTGCTGCAACGAGGTACTAAAACGGCTGGATAAGCTGGACGATATCGCCAAAATGTTGAAGGATCTGGCGGATCAGAACGCCGCGCTGCGGCAGGAGCTGGCCGGGCTGAAGCAGAACCAACAGGATCTGGAAAACCGCTTGAACAATGTTCCGCCGCCGCCCCAGCCGCTCAAGCCGCCTTCCGCGGACGAAGTGGCACAGGCGGTTACCGCCGAAATCGAGAAGAAGAAACAGCCCAATTTCGAACTGCTGGGCGTTAACGTAGGCGCGGACAGCAACGGCCACGTAACATTCACCGGTCGCGGGCACTACTGATTGATCGTAGCGGCGGACAGGGAAAGACTCTCAAGGAACGAGCGGTATCGCACCACGACGGATCGATTAAACCCAAGTCGAGGCTCAGAGCAATACCAGGCAATGAACTTTTCGATGGCGTGTTTGTAGCTCCGACGGGAATGTGCAGACGCCAGCATATTGAGCACGGTCGTCTTCGATTGGTCTAGTTCTGGTACGGTGAGACTCGCCGAACAACTGGCAGACTTGCTTGGCTGTTTCTTGGGCGACATAGGAGGCGGCTCCTTCCACCGCCTACCAATCTTGCGTGCACACAGATCCCAGCGCGAAATCCGAGGAATTCCAAACCAATTCTCCTCAGGCAGGAAAGAACCAGCTGTTTTTCATGACAGAGGACGCTATCATTCCATAAAATCGACGGCGAGAGAAAGAAGCTGCGGCAGCCGGAGAGGCGAGGACGCTCCAAACTTCCCCGAAGAGGACTTCTGGCTAACGTCCGTTGGAAAACTACCTCATCGGAACATAACTTCCGGTTTGTCCGTGATTCGAAAACATGGCGGCATCACGCAACTTAGTGTTGGACTATAATTCGAGCGACCTATGGCTATCAGTGCAGGAACCAAGCTCGGTCCATACGAAATACAGTCAGTAATCGGTGCGGGCGGCATGGGGGAAGTGTATCGCGCGCATGATGCTCGCCTTGATCGCACGGTAGCAATCAAAGTCTTGCCGATTTCCTTTTCGGCGGATCGTGATCGGCTCCAACGCTTCGCGCAAGAAGCACGGTCCGCCGCGGCGCTGAATCATCCCAACATCCTCTCGATTTTCGATATCGGCGATAACCGCGGCGCACCCTACGTGGTTTTTGAATTGCTGGAGGGAGAGACTCTGCGAGACTGCCTGAAACGTGGTCCGCTATCACTCCGAAAAGCTATTGATTATGTATTCCAGGTCGCGCGCGGATTGGCAGCCGCGCACGAGAAGGGTATTATCCATCGCGACCTGAAGCCTGAAAACCTGTTTATCACCGATGACGGTCGAGTAAAAATTCTGGATTTTGGTTTGGCAAAGCTGACGTGCCCCGAGTTAGCGCGCGAAAGTGGCGATGCACCCACCATTCAGGTGGCCACCGAACCCGGCCTGGTCATGGGAACGGTCGGCTATATGTCGCCGGAGCAAGTTCGAGGCAAAGACGCAGACGCTCGATCTGACATTTTTTCCTTCGGCGCCATTCTGTACGAGATGATCTCTGGGAAACGGGCATTCCATGGTGAAACCGCTGCCGACACCATGAGCGCAATCCTAAAGGAGGAACCGCCAGAACTCGTCGATCCTCACCTCAATGTTCCGCCCGCACTGGAACGTATTGTGCGGCACTGCGTGGAGAAGAATCTGGCGCAACGGTTCCATTCCATCAGCGATGTCGCCTTTGGTCTGGAAGTCCTCACCGGTATTTCATCGACCGACCACATCGGGCGTACAGCGAATCGCACCTGCACCTAGCCGACGAGGATGGCTGCTACCGGTAGGCTGCTGCAATTGCGCTTTGCGTTGTATTGGTGGTCGTCTACCTTGCCGGTCAACATTCCGCTGCCGCGTCGATCCCCCACTTTCATCGTCTAACTTTCCGCCGTGGCACCATTCTGTCCGCGCGGTTTTCGCCAGATGGTCAGACGATCATCTACGGTGCAGCGCTCGAGGGCCGGCCGACGGAATTATTCACCACTCGTTTCGACAGCACCGACTCCCGCTCTCTGGGCCTGGAAAAAACGCAACTGCTGAGCGTGTCAGCCAATGGCGACCTCGCCGTGAACATGGATCAGCACCAACTATCGCCCATTTGCGGCGGCGGGCACCATGGGACGAGTGCCGCTCGCGGGCGGTGCGCCGCGTGAGGTTGCGGAGGAAGTCACCTGGGCAGATTGGACACCCGATGGTTCTGAAGTCGCGGTAGCTAGAGCCACCGGCCGCCGGATTGATCTTGAGTTCCCTGTTGGAAAAGTTATTTACCAGCCCCGGGGTGGGTAAGCCATGTACGCTTCGCCCCGCGTGGCGACTTGATTGCAATCGAAGACCATGTACCGACGGGCGACGATGGTCGAGTCGTAGTTCTCGATCGGAATGGCAACATCAAAGTCGCATCGAGCTTCTTTATCACCGTTCAAGGCCTGGCCTGGTCGGCGGACGAGAAGGAGGTGTGGTTCACCGCTTCAAAAGAAGGAAGCTCGCGAGCTCTTTACGCGATGAATCTGTCCGGAAAGAACGCCTGGTGCTGCGCGTTCCCGGCGTCCTCACTTTGCAGGATATTACGCGGAACGGTCGCGCCCTCTTAACCATCGAAAGTGATAATTTCGGTATTCTTGGCTTTCATGATGGCGATAAAAATGAACGAGACCTCTCCTGGTTTGACTGGAGCTTGATGGGAGACGTTTCACCTGACGGCAAGAACCTGATCTTTTTCGAAAGTGGAGAAGGTGTAGGCAGCAATTATTCCGTGTTCATGCGTGGAATGGATGGAAGTGCGGCCGTGCGTTTGGGCAGCGGTGCATTTCCCTCTCTTTCGCCGGACGGCAAGTGGGTAGCTGCCATTAATCTTGCTTCACCCGCACAGATTGAGCTGCTACCCACTGGTGCAGGCCAGCCGCGGGTAGTCACGAATGACTCTCTGGCACACTTGCGGCCGCGCTGGCTTCCATCCGGACTAGGTCTTCTGTTCAGCGCCTACGAGGCCAATCACCCGCCCCGGACATACTGGCTGGACGTGGAGAGTGGCAAAACACGATCCGTAACCCCCGAAGGCACTGTTGGCCTCGTAGTATCTCCCGACAGCAAATTCCTTCTGGCCACAGACCCGCAGAGGAAGCGCTGGTTGTATCCCCTCGAAGGCGGCGATCGCCAGCCGTTTACTGCCACGCTCGCTTCAGGTGACGAAGTTATGCAATGGGAGAAAGATGGCAATAGCGTTCTCGTGTTGAGAGCGGGAGTTCCAGCAAAGGTCTTTCGCGTATATCTGGATCCTCGAAAGTCGAGGACGTAAAGACTTTTTCGCCCTCCGATCCAGCCGGCGTTGTTACTGTGGGAGGCGCTCGCTTCAGTTCCGATCGCAAATCCTATGCGTACGATTATTTTCGAATCCTTTCTGACCTGTACGTTGTGGATGGGCTGAAATAGACAGAATGTTACACGCCTAAGAGACAACTAGCGCTCCGAATCACGGTTTATCTCCGCTCCTTTATCTGAGGAGTTTTGCAGGAGAGACCTCACCCCCAACGAACCCAATCATTGTTGACGATTGCGCGGCCAACCGGAAGTTATCCACAAACGGGCTTCTGGGAAATCTGTGAAACCTTCCGTATCTGGAGCCACAAGTTGCCATTTATCGGGTCATCGCAGCTCTGGCAGCTTCCCTTTTCGCAAGTATCAAGGACAATTCCGTTCGAGCGCGGCTGCAGCTTGCAATTAACTTGCAATGGCCCAAGTTGGTGTATGTAGAGTCAATCACTTGCAAAGAGCATCGGATAACATATCTGAGCCTCTCCGTGGATGTCTCCAGCGGACTCTGATGTCGAAAGGCCATGTTCTTCGACGACTTATTTCGAAGAGATCGGCCCGGTGATTTGCATGCGCTGTCGCGCCGCGAAGTCTGGCGAGCGCCTCACCGCGTACGTCCGACTGTATAGGTCATAGGAGTGCGCGGCGGCGACGACGTTGCAGGCGTTGCCCACCGCCGCGTTGACCAAAGTACAATAAAAGAGCGACGTATGCCCGTTCTTAGGTGGGAAGAAGATCCAGTTCGGAATCGACTCTGGTGGTTCATCAAATACGACAATCCAAGCCAGGGCTCGTGGTGCGCTTGTATTGGTCTGCTAACTGACGGGTCTTTTCACGGCTTCCTTGTGGGGGATTCGTCTGCAGATGAAGACAATATAAGCGCGAGTCGTGCATTTCACTCGTTCGAAGAAGGGCGCACGATCTTAGAAGTGGAAGCTAGACTGGATGGCATTTGCTAGCCAACCTGCCGCGCCTACCCATGGGGAAGCGTTCGACGTCACCGGGCTAGTTGACTTCACAAAGCATAAGGAATTGTTTCCCATAGAATTAGGGCGATGCCCAACACGCTCACGGAAGTTCTGGCGGTAGTTTCGCCATTCGACCCGGCAGATTTAACCGCTACCGCAGGTGGCCTGCAGTTGCTGCCCGACAACGCCGATCACATTGTGCGATTAGAAGCGCTCGCTGACCGCGTCCGCATCCGTCGCACCCTCCAATTCCGCTACGAAGATCAGTGCGCCGAGATTGCGTGCCTTGTTGAACAACACGCTTTATGGCTTGTTCGGAACAGCCGAGGACCCGCCTCCAGACTGCATAGTGGAAGAATTTCCATTTTTCGGTGGGTCATATAAGGTTTTCCCAGGAGCCGGTGAATCTTTCTCTTTCATCATCCGAAACCTAATCGCGCAATATTCTTGCTTCTCATATCTCCGATAAAGGGTTTTTGCAGGATTCCTACACTGCCGCGGCCGTTGACCTGCCCCCCATTTTTAGTCCAGGGATAATGAGACTTTCTCCGGTTTTTGGTTCTCCAACACTACACCTGCAATCACACTCTCACCAGCGGAACAAGCGGCTCTCGTCCGGCGAGCCATGCCAGCACAGCCGGACGGAGCCGCGCTCCTCTGCGCGAACTCCGCTGGGGTGAGATAGCCGACGCCGAGCTGCGGCCGCAGTTGTAGTCGCGCCAGGTCTGAAACAGTAT